>CAWDSI010000039.1:0-14829 GCA_963804915.1 uncultured Acidobacteriota bacterium | reverse complement strand
TGGCGTT
Organism: uncultured Acidobacteriota bacterium; assembly: GCA_963804915.1. Taxonomy (GTDB): domain Bacteria; phylum Acidobacteriota; class Thermoanaerobaculia; order UBA5066; family Gp7-AA6; genus DAHUXD01. The sequence continues at coordinate 14,822 of CAWDSI010000039.1, read as the reverse complement.
CCAGCCCTCGATCTGGTTTTTCTTCTTCGTGAAGCCGTGGCCCTCGTCGTCGAAAACGACGTACTCGACGGGAACGCCGTTCTTCTTGACCGCGGCGACGATGTCGTCGGACTCGCCGCGGATGACGCGCGGGTCATTGGCGCCCTGGATCACGAAGAGCGGCTTGCGGATCCTGTCGGCGTGGAGGAGAGGCGAGGTCTCCTCGAGGAAGGCGCGATCCGCCTGCGGATCGCCGATCTCCTTGTAGAGCGCGGCGCGCTGGGCTTCCCACCACTTCGGCATCGACTCCAGCGTGCGCAGCCAGTTCGAGACGCCGAAGATGTCGACGCCGACCGCGAACTCTTCCGGCTGGAACGCGAGCGCCGCGAGGACCATGTAGCCGCCGTAGCTTCCGCCGAGGATGCCGATGCGGGCGGGGTCCACGTACGACAGGCTCTGGAGGTACTTCTTCCCGGCGACGCAGTCCCAGAGCGGCTCGCGGCCGTGCTTCTTGTCGTCGGCCGTGAAGAACGTCTTGCCGTAACCCGAGCTGCCGCGGTTGTTGATGCCGAGGACGACGTACCCGTGGTTCACGAGGTACTGGATGTACGGGTTGTACTGCTGCCGGGTCTGCCCGCCGGGCCCGCCGTGCACCCAGATGACCGCCGGGGCCTTGGCCTGAGGAGACGCCTGCCAGGGCTTGTAGAAGATGTTCGGGATCGCCATGCCGTCGAAGGAGGGGAAGCGCACGACTTGCGCTTCGACGAGGTCCGTCGGATCGATCGCCTTCGTCATCGTGTCGGTCAGTCGGCGCGGCGCGTCCGACCCGAAGGTGTAGACGTAGAGATTGTTGGGTCCGCGGTCCGAGTCCAGCTGGAAGGCCAGCTTCGTCTCGTCGTTCGAGACGCGGACCGACGATCTCGCCCGCGGGAAACGCCGGCAGGGCGATGGGCGCGCCGGTCCGGCCGTTCCAGAGCTTCAGGACGCTGCGCCCATCCTGGTTCACCGCCGAGAGGCGGTACTTTCCGTTCTTTGAGAAGAACGTCCACGCGACGTCCCAGTCGGCCTTCTCGACGTCCTCGGACTTGCCGGACGAGAGCTCGTAACGGCGAACCCGCGTGAACTCGGACCCGCCGTCGCCTTCGCCTTCGTTCGTCAGGTAGTAGAGCCACTTCGAGTCGACGTCGAAGCACGCCGGCTCGTAGCTCGCCGTCCCGGTGTGTTTCGAGATCAGCGTCATGGTCTTCGCCACCGCGCTCCAGAGGTAGATGTCGCTGTCGGCGGTGGTGTTGATCTTCTGGAACGCGATCCACTTCGCGTCGTCGGAGATGTCGCCGAGGTCGTACCCGACCTCATCCTGGTAGAACAACGTCCGCGCAAAGCTCGCGGCGTCGTATCGATAGACGTCGAAGAAGCGCGCATCCCGCTCGTTGGACCGCACGTAAAAGGCGCGGCCGTCGCGGGTCCACTTCTCGAACGCGGCCTTCAGCTTCTCGCCGGGCGTGATGTCCTTCTCCTCGCCCGCGGGCGTCTGGACGAACAGATGGTTGAGCTCGTTGCCGCCCTGATCCCGGGTGAACAGGAAGCGGTCGTCCGACGGGAAGTACGACACGGACGTCGTCGTGGCGGTGTCCGATTTCGTCAGGGGCGCGGCCTCGCCGCCGGCCGTCGGAACGGAGTAGACGTTCACGATCCCGGTGGCATTCGACGAGAACAGGAGCTTCGAGCCGTCGAAGGAAAACGAAGCCTGAGTGATCGCCGTCGTCGACAGGAACTGCTCGATCGTGTACTCCCGGGAAGGCTTCGCGGGAGTGGCCGCGGGCAGGGCAGCGGCGGCCGCGGCTGCCGCCGCGAAGAGCAGGGCCGCCGCGAGTCGACGATTCCGAACGATCATGGAGATTCCTCCGGCCGGAAGCCTATCCGGCGCGCGTCCCGTTGGGAACCGGTCGCTCGGGCACGGCGAGGGCCGGGGTCACCCCGTCGGCGTAGCCGAGATCGAACAGCATGCCTTCGGAGACCTCGCCCATCATGCGGCGCGGCTCGAGGTTGACGACGAAGAGGGCCTGCCGGCCGACGATCTCCGCGGGGTTCGCCCTCTCCTGCTTCATTCCGGCGAGGATGCGCCGCGTGTGGTCCCCGAAGTCCACGATCAGGCGGAGCAGCTTGTCGGACTTGGGGACGTCCTCGACGGCGACGATCGTGCCGACGCGGATGTCGACGGCTTCGATCGCCGAGAACGCGATCGGCGGCTTCACGGGCGCGGGAGTCATGGGCGATCTCCTTCGGTTTCCCGCACGGCGATGCGGATGTCCTCGATAGCCTGTTCGATACGATCGCGGTGCGTGCGGAATGAGAGGACGCAGATCCGGATCGCGAAGCGGCCGCCGACGACGGTGCCGGTCAGGTAGACGCGCTGGCGGGCGTTGATCCTGTCGAGGATGCGCCGGTTCTCGCGATCGAGTGCGGCGCCGTCGGCCCCGGGCCGGGTGCGCCGGAAGGCCAGGATCGACAACTGCGGCTCGGCCACGATCTCGATTCCGGGGATCTCGCGCAGCTGGTCCGCGGCCCACCGGGCGAGCTCCAGCTTCTCCTCGAGGTTCCGCCGGAACGGCGCGATGCCGTGCATGCGGATCGGCAGCCAGATCCTCAGCCCGCGAAAGTCGCGGGAGAGCTCCGGCGAGAGGAGGTTGAAGTCGGTCAGGTCCGCGGCCTCCTGCATCGTGGGCATGTATTCGGCGGAGAGCGCATGGGCGCGCTTCAGCGTCTCACCGTCGCGGACGAGGAGCGCTCCGGTGCCGTACGGAAGGAAGAGTCCCTTGTGCGGGTCGAGGACGATCGAGTCCGCGCGCTCGATCCCCGCGAGAGTCCGCCGACCCTCCTCCGTGAGCAGGAAGAACCCGCCATAGGCCGCGTCGACGTGGAACCAGAGCCGCTCGCGCGCGGCGAGATCCGCGAGCGCCGGCAGGTCGTCGACCGCGCCCGTGTTCGTCGTTCCGGCGTTGCCGACCAGGAGAAAAGGCGTCCGGCCCGCGGCGCGATCCGCGGCGAGCGCGTCCGCGAGCGCGTCGAGGCGGATCCGGAAGCGCGAGTCCGTCGCGATCTCACGGACGCGGTCCTCGGGAAACCCCGCGAGGATCGCGGCCTTCTGGATGGCGTGGTGCGTCTGGTCGGAGACGTAGATCGTCCCCTGGAGAAAGTTCTCCGGCAGCCGGTCGCGCCGGGCCGCCACGAGAGCGGAGAACGTCGCGAGCGAGCCGCCGCTCGTCAGGATCCCGCGGGCCTCGCGCGGAAGTCCCGCGATGTCGCAGAACCAGCGCACGACGTTGGATTCGAGCTGGGCGAGCCCGGGGGCTGCGGCGAAGACGCCGACGTAGCGGTTGGTGGCGTCGGCCACGAGGTCCGCGACCGCCGACTGCGGAAGTCCGCCGCCGGGAATGTAGGCGAGGTAGCCCGGCCCCGCGGTATTGAAGCTCTTGGGGATGAGGCGTTCGAAGAGGAGATCGAGGAGCTCTTCCGCCGGCCGGCCCGTTTCGGGCAGGGGCTCGACGAGAGAGCGCGCGAGGGCGGCGCCGCCTTCGACGTCCGCGGAGGGCTGACGCGGAAGCGAATCGACGTGGGCGACGACGCGTCGCGCCGCCTCGTCGATGAGACGCCGCAGGGCGTCTCCCGTCAGCTCCAGGGTGCGATCCTCGGACGGCGGCACGGGCGCATTGAATCACTGCGCCCCGAAAAGAAAAAAGCCCCGCGCGAGGCGGGGCCCGGGAAGGGGAAGGGGCCGCTCGGTGCTCTAACGCGACTGCCCGTCGTGTTTCTGGTGGTAGATGCCCCGGGAGATCCGATCCTGCCTCGTCTCGATGCGCGCCCGTTCGCCGCGGGAGAGCGAACCGTCGCTCCGCATTCTCGCGACGGAACGGTTGAGGCCCGTCTCGCGGCGTTCGAGGCGCGCCGTCTCGCGCGCGGTCAGGGCGCCGCTCGAGACTCCGCCCGCGATGCGCTGCTGCTGGCGTTCCTGGCGGTTGCCGATGTGTCCGGCTTCGGCCGGCGCCGCGAACGCCAGCGAGAGGACCGCGGCGGATCCGAATGCGAGGGCGAAACTCGATTTTCTCTTCATGTATCTTGCCTCCGGAACTTTCGACGATCGCCATGCCTTCGGGTTTACAGCGGGAGAAGCCGCGAAAAGGCGAGCCCGGCAAGCCTGGCGGCCTCGTCGTCGCCGTCGTCGGCGGGATCCTGGTCCTTCGAGCCCTCCCGCTCATCCGAGCCTACGGCCTCAAGCTGTCGGCACAGCATTCACTGCCCATGCTCGCGGCCGCCGCGCTCGCGGGTCTTCTGGCGTTCGCTCTCCTCACACTCGCCTTGCAGCGACGGCCGGGCATCGCCGCCTGCGCCCTCGGCGCCGCCGCCCTGGCGATGACGGTTCTGTCGGGCAACACGTTGGCCCTGCTCGCGGCCGCCGCGATTCTGGCGACGACCGCCCTGCTCGGGGACGCCGTCTTCCGGCTGCTCTCCGGCGCCGACGCCGGTGATGGCGACCTGCATGCGATCTTTGCGGCCGGCGCCGTGTCCGTTGGGACGCTCGTCGTTTTTCTGGACCTCACGGGTCGGCTCGGCGCACCGGCCCTTGCCGTCCTGGCTGTGCTCGTCGTCATCCTGCGCGCGCGCCGAATTCCGGAGCTCGTCCGGCTTGCGCGCGGCGTGCTGCACCTCCCCCGGGGGGATGCCCCGCGCGGCCTCGAAGCTTCGTGGCTCGCGCTCGCCGGCCTTCTCCTTCTCGCGACCTGGGCCGGAGCACAGGCACCGGATTTCTCCTGGGACGGCCTCATGTACCACCTCCCGGAGGCTCGCGACATCGCGGTGTCGGGACGCGTGCGGCTGCTTGCGGACCTCGCGCCCCAAACGGTTCTCTGGCGCGCACACGAGGCCTATCTGTCGCTGGCCTTCTTCCTCGGCGGCGAGAGCGGCGGGCGCGCAGAAAGCGCTGCCAGGATCATCCAGTTTCTCCAATACGGGACGGGTCTCTGCGTCTTTGGAGCGGCCCTCGCACTCGCCCGACGGCTGGGCGCGCGAGGCGTCGGACCTTTGGTCGTCCTGGCGCTTGCGGGCCTCCCGACCGCAATGCTGCAGCTCCACTCGGCCTATGTCGACTGGCCCGCGGCCCTCGCGGTCACCGCGGCGGCCGCGCAGCTCGCCGCCGATCCGGGGAATGCCCGACGGTTGCGGGTCGCGGGACTTCTCTTCGGCGGTGCGGTGGCCATCAAGGTCTTCGCCGTCTTCGCTGCTCCCGCGCTCCTCGTTCTCGCGCTGCGAAAGCCTCGCGACACGCCGCGCCGGGCGCCGCTCTTCGCCGCGGCGCTCTGCGCTCTGATTCCGCTCGCCCCGTGGCTTCTCTGGAGTCAAGTGCACGCCGGATCGATCGCGACCCCCTATGCGGCCTCGCCGCGCGAGCTTCTCGCGCGCGTTTCGAGCGGCCATTACTTCGAGCGTTCTCCGGCGACCGGAGAAGCTCGAACGAAACCCGGCCTCCGCGGCCGCGCAGCCGCTTTCCTCCGCCTTCCCTACGACATGGTCTTCCACTCGAGCTTGTTCGAGCCGAACGGCGACGGCTACAACGGTCTGCTCGTCCTGCTTCTCCTGCTCGGGCTCGCCGGTTGGGACGCGCGCCGCAACCTCCTCTTTCTGGCGGCGGCGCTGCCCTTTCTCGTGCCGTGGTCTCTTCTCTATCACCCGTCGATGCGCTTTCTCTTTCCGGTCTTTCCGCTCTACGCGGTCTACACGGCAGAGGGCCTCTCGCGCTTCACGGGGCGCTTCATGGGAGCGTCCGGCCGGGCCGGGGGCGTCGCCGTTCTGGTTTCGGCCGCCGCGTTCCCGGTGCAGTTCGGCTCGAGCGGTCTCGAATGGAAGGCGGCCCTCGGGCTCGTCTCCCGCGAGGAGGCGCTCGCGGCGCGCCTGCCGTCGGTCGCGTTTTCGGAGCGACTGCGTTCGGAGGACCGCGTCGTGATCGTCGGGGAGAACGACCGTTTCCACCTCCCGGCCAGCGTCGTGTGGCGCGCCGAGTACCTTCCCGTCTCGGCCTGGGGCGGAGATGCGTCCGCGTGGCGCCGGGGGCTGGACGCTCTGGGGATCACCGCGGTGATCTGGCGGTCCGACCGCGTGCCCTTCCCGGTCCTCGAGAGTCTCAGCGACCGTCTCTCGCCCGTCGCGGAGAACGGCCCCGCGAGGCTCTACGAGGTCCTCCGGCCCTGAGATCCGCCGCCTTGGAGAAACGTAAATTCCGTCGAGGGCATCCGAGGAGCGAGAGAATCCGTCCATGGGGCCGCCGCTTCCGGTGTACGCCGAAGACCTTGCCGAGCGCGAAGAGCTGCTCCGGCGGACCTGGGAAAGGCTCGATCCGCAGTTCCGCACGCCGAACCAGGTCCTGGGGAGGCGCTCGACGATCGGCTGCGTGGCGCTCGAGATCACGCAACGCTGCAACCTCGACTGCACGCTCTGTTATCTCTCCGAGAGCTCGGAGTCGGTCAAGGACCTTCCGCTGGAAGCGGTCTTCGAGCGCATCGACAGGATCCGCGAGACCTACGGCCCCGGCATCGGCGTGCAGGTCACGGGCGGCGACCCGACGCTGCGTCCGCGGGAGGAGCTCGTCGCGATCGTCCGCCGCCTCTCCGAGCGCGGTCTGCGCCCTTCGCTGTTCACCAACGGCATCCGCGCGACACGCGACCTCCTCGCCGAGCTCGCGGGCGCCGGTCTCTTCGACGTCGCATTTCACGTCGACACGACGCAGCGCTTCAAGAAATACCGGAACGAAGAATCGCTGAACGCCGTGCGGCGCGAATACATCGAGCGGGCGCGCGGCCTGCCGATCGCGGTCATCTTCAACACCACGATCCACGCGGGCAACCTCGACGAGGTTCCGATGCTCGTGCGGTTCTTTCTCGAGCACTCGGACGTCGTCGGAATGGCGTCCTTCCAGCTGCAGGCGGCGACCGGCCGTGGCGAGTGGCGCGAGCGCGCGGCGCACGTCACCTCCGAAGCCATCCGGGAGCGCATCCGCGAGGGCGTGGGCCTGCCGAGGCTGGCATGGGACACGGCCCTCGTGGGCCACCCGAGCTGCAACCGCGGCACGATGCTCGCGACGGTCGGCGGCCGAGCGATCGACGTGCTCTCGGATCCGCCGCTGTACGAGCGTTTTCTCCAGGAGTTCCGCCACGTCGCCTTCGACCGCCGCCACGTCCTCCGGACCGCCCGCAGCGTGGTCCTCTCCGCGTTTCGCCATCCCTACTGGCTGGCGCGCGGGAGCGTCTTCCTCGCGCGCCGGCTCTGGTCGGTCCGGCGGGAGCTCTGGAGGCGCGAGCGCGTCGGCAAGATCACGTTCTTCGTCCACGCCTTCATGGACGCCGGGGTCCTGGATCCGGAGCGGATTCGCAACTGCGCCTTCATGATCATGACGTCCGAGGGACCGGTCTCCATGTGCGAGCACAACGCCCGCCGCGACGACTACATCCTCCGGCCCGTGGCGCTCGCGTCCCGCGCCGGCGCCATGTTCGATCCGACGACCGGAATTTTGCGTTCGAACGGGTGACCACCCGGCCGCGGACCTGCTAAGATCCGGCGCATCGACGCAGCGCCTCTGATCCGCCTCCGGGAAACGACCGGGACCACGCCCGCCTCGGGAGAGCCGCAAGATTCGCTGGCGCTCCGCGTCGATCCGTCCCGCAGAGTCCGGCTGAGGTTCGCTCTCGAGGTTCCCGACGAGGATGCTCTCGAAGCCCTCCGCTACGCCCGCCGCGCGATGATCCGGGAGGAGCGGACCCGAGGCCTCGGCTGGGACGAGCCCTCGATGGAAGATCCCACGCTCACGAACACCGAGATCCGCTGGTTCCCGCTGGCGTCGCAGGTGTCGGCCTGCCGGACCAAGCTGGCGGAGCTCGTGGAGAGAGCCAACCGGGCCCTGACGGAGATCCGCGCCGGCCGAGGGCGTTACCGGCGGTAACAGTTTCGGCCGCCACCGTCTTCTCCCTCCGTTCGACGGCCCCCCGAAATCGCACTGTTTCGAGCCCTTTACGCGGAGGGCGTTCGCTTGGCGCACGGTTCGCTACTTTCCCGGACAAATGTCCCGAAACATTCGATTCTCGGAGATCGAGGAGGCCACCGACCCGGTGTCCTTCAACGGGGACTCCGCGGCCCCGCGCCTCGCCGAGCCGACCGTGACGCTCCGCTGCCGGCTCCTGACGACCGATCAGGACAGCCTCGAAGCACTTCGCTACGCCCGGCGGGCGATGCTCCGCGAGGAGTGGACGCGCGGTCTCGACGAGAACGAGCCCTCCCTCGAGGACGCGGTGTTCACGGCCTTCGAAGTGAGCTGGTCGGTCCCGGCCTCCGCGGTGGGCGCCTCGCGCTCCAAGCTCGAGGAGCTCGCCGAGAGGGCCAACCGCGCCCGCGTCGAGCTGCCCGTCCGCCAGTGACACGCGAGCGGCGGCGGCCGGTCACCGTACAATCTTCTCGATGAGCAGTCGCAAGGTCCGGAACCTCGTCCTCGTCGCCCTCGTGGCCGGCGTGGCGTACTGGATCTACAAGGATCGGCCCACGGCCTCCGGGATCATCGACACGATCACGGATCCGTTACTGGGCTCCCGCGCCGCGGTCAAGAGCTCGGAGCGAAACCGGGTCGTGGGCGACGCCTCGGCCGCGATCAGCGAGCAGACCGAGCTGCCGGTCGGGTCTCTTCGCGAAGGGATGACGTCGCGAGAGGTGGTCGAGCTGCTGGGCGACCCGGATTCGAAGGAGAAGGAAGTCGTCGACGGCGTCAAGAGCGTGCGGTGGACGTACGACCGCGCTCACCGCCACTTGATATTTCAGGAGGAACGGCTCGTCTCCATCGCCGTCATGCGGTAAGCGGCCGCCGCCGCCCCGATCAGGCCCAGTCCCGCCTCCGTCACCACACGCACCGGAATCTTCTCGAGCAGCCCATCCATCGGGGGCTTGTTCCGAAACGAGCGGAGAAACGCGGGCCGCCGCAGGGCGGGCAGGATTTTCGGCGCGATGCCGCCGGCGAGGTAAACGCCTCCGGTCGCGCGGTAGGCGAGCGCGGTATTGCCGGCCTCCGAGCCGTAGATGGAAACGAAGAGGTCGAGCGCACGCCGGCAGAGTGCGTCCCGCCGGGAAAGGCCGAAGCGGCTGATCACGGCCGCCCGATCGTCCGCCTTCTCGAACTCCTGGAGCACCCGGCGGCTCTCGCGCGCGACCCGCTCGGATTTGAAGAACTCGTAGAGATACACGAGCCCCCGGCCCGAAAGCACCTTCTCGCGCGTCGCCCGTCCGCACTGGCGCCGAAGAAACACGATGAGTCGATCCTCCAGTGGGTCGCGCGCCGCGATATCCGCGTGCCCGCTTTCGGAGGGCACGACCTCGTGGTGGTCTCCCGCGGGGACCAGGCACGCCTGGCCGAGGCCCGTGCCCGCGCCGAGGATGCCGATGGGACCCTGCGGTTCCGGCCGGCCGCGAGCCAGCGTCACGACCTGGCGGGACGTCAGGTACGGAAGACCCCGGGCGTTCGAAACGAAGTCGTTGAGCAGGACGACGCGGGAGATCCCGGTGGCGCGCGCGAGCCGCGACTCCTCGATGCGCCATGGAAGGTTCGTGACCTTGGCCGCGCCGTCGCGCACCGGACCCGCGACGCCGAATCCCGCGGCCGACGGAACGGGCTCCCCGCGCAGGAAGATTTCCACGACCGATTCCAGGCCGGGGTACGCGCCGCTCGGATAGCGTTCGCTGCGCACGAGCGAGCGCCGGCCTGCGCCGATTTCGAAGATCGCGAGACTGGTCTTCGTTCCGCCGACGTCCCCCGCGAGGATTCGCATCGAGGCAACGCTAGCAGAGGTCGTTTCGCCGGCCCGCGGCTTCAAGCGGACGGCACGGATGTGGCTTAGAGTCCGCGTGCCGCACCGGACGAGAGCCTTTCGCGGGCAAAAAAAAGCCCCGGGTCGGGGTGGGGCCGCCCGGGGGGCGAAAGGAGGAGGTTGAGGTTCCTTTGCTCGCGATTCGGAATAGCAATCGCGCGGCCAATCCGGGTACGCAGAGTTAAACGCTTGTTTTCAAAATACTTAGCAAAGTACGGCTCGGCCGGCCTGACGAGAATTGTCACGGCACTAGTACAGGTTTCTGCCTCAATTTCGCGCGCCGCGCTCCCGGCCGTGCTGGCCTTGTCCGCCGCCCTGGCCTCGAGCGGCTGCATGTACATCTTTTCGGAAAAGCGGACCGTGTATCAGTACGAGCCGGACTATGGCGTCGACAGCCCCGAGTTCCGGCGCTCGCTCGACGCTCTCGGAACCGAGATGGTGCCGGGCAATCGGACCGCCCTGCTGGAGGATGCCGGCGGGATCTTTCCTCGGATGCTCGAGGCCATCGGCTCCGCCCAGACCTCGATCAACCTCGAGCTCTACATCTTCCGGGACGACGAGACCGGATCGCGATTCGCCCGGGCGCTCGTCGAGCGGGCGCGGGCGGGCGTCGAGGTGCGCATCCTCGTCGACGGATTCGGAAGCTCGCTCGGCAAGCTCGCGGAGGAGCTCGAGAAGGCGGGCGCTCGGGTTCGCGTCTACAAGCCCCTCCGGGTCTACTCCATCGACACGATCGGAAACCGCACGCACCGCCGCATCCTGACGATCGACGGGCGCATCGGGTTCTGCGGCGGCGTCGGGCTCGACGACCGCTGGAAGGAATGGCGCGAGACCATGATCGAAGTGGAGGGGCCCGTCGTCGCCCACCTGCAACAGGTCTTCGCCCAGGACTGGGTGCATACGACGGGCGAGGTCCTCAATGGCGATCGCCAGTACCCGAGGATCATGCCGGCGGGCGACATGGAAGCCCAGGTGATCGCCGCCTCGCGCGCCGATTCCATCTCGATGTCGAAGCTCGTTCTCTACATGGCCATCCAGGCCTCGCGGAGGCGCATCTGGATCGAGAACGCGTACTTCGTGCCGGACCGGCAGATCCGCCAGGCCCTCGTGGCCGCGGCCAAACGCGGCGTCGACGTGAAGATCATCGTGCCGGGCGCGAAGACCGACAGTCCCAACGTGCGCGCGGCCTCGCGCTACCACTACGGCGAGCTTCTCGAGGCCGGCATCGGCATCTACGAGTACCGGCCGACGATGATGCACAACAAGGTCATGGTCGTCGACACGATCTGGTCGACGGTGGGCTCGATCAACTTCGTCAACCGCTCGATGAAGAAGAACGCCGAGGTCAACATCGCGATCTACGACCAGCGCTTCGCGGCGGAGGTGGAGACCATGATCGACGTGGACCTCGCGCGCTGCGACGTCCTGACGCTGCGCGAGTGGAAGAGGCGGGGCCTCCTTCCGCGGATCGGCGAGACGTTCTTCTGGCTGTTCTCCGAGAACTACTGAGTGCCACCCCTGAGGAGCGGCGCTTTTCCGCTGTCTCTGGAAAGCCCGGAAGACCGTTGCCGGACTCGGGTAGGATCCCGCCAATGCTTCAGGGCCTTCTGCCGCTCGAGCGGCCCCTCGTCGTCTTCGACACGGAGACGACCGGGACGAATTCGCGCTCGGACCGCATCATCGAGATTGCCTGCCTGAAGATTCATCCCGACGGCCGCCGGGAAGACTGGGTGCGGCGGTTTCAGCCCGGGGTTCCGATCCCTCCCGCCTCGACCGCGATCCACGGGATCGGCGACGCGGACGTGGCGAACGCGCCGCGGTTTCGCGACGCCGCCGCCGAGCTCGCGACGTTCCTGGAGGGCTGTGATCTCGCGGGATACAACATCGCGGGCTTCGACATTCCCGTCCTCCGCTCCGAGTTCCTGCGCGCCGGCGTCCCGTTTGAAATTTCGGACCGGAGGCTCGTGGACGCGCAGCGCATCTTTTTCTCTCGGGAGCCGCGGCATCTCGCGGCGGCCGCGCGTTTCTACTGCGAGGCCGAGCACAACGGAGCGCACGGCGCGCTTGCCGATGCGGAGATGACGCTGCGTGTTTTCGCCGGGCAGCTCGCCCGCTACGCGGAGCTGCCGCGGTCGGTGCCGGAGCTCCACGAGATGTTCTGCGCCGGCCTCGACCAGGATCTGGACCCCGAGGGTCGGTTCCGCCTCGTCAACGGCGAGCCCACCGTCAACTTCGGCAAGAACCGCGGCCGCCTGCTCAAGGACATCAGCCGCGAAGAGCCGGGGTTTCTGAAGTGGATCATCAAGGGCGACTTCTCCGAGCCCGTGAAGCAGATTGCGCGGAAATTTCTGCCGGAGGGCGGCTAAGTCACTTCCGCCGGCCTGGACCGCCGGGACGGCGAAGCCGGCTCCTGCGGCTACGACTTCTTTCCCTTCTGCGTCTGCGTGAACCTCAGCGTCTCTCCCGTCTTCACGCTTTGCAGGCGGATGCCGCCGGGCTCGAGCTCCACGGACCACTTGCCGATGGCGCCGCGCATCGAGAGCGCGCAGGCCGTAATGCCGAGCGTCTCGCCGGCGAAACCGTCGCCCGCCGGCTTCATCGTGAAGCTGCAGGCGGAGGTGAGCTCCCGTTCGGTGAAGCTGCCGACGTCGTTCGAGAGCACGGTCACCGCGGGATTGAAGTGCGGGATGTACGTGAAGTAGATGTCCTCGCCCTGCGACTCGAGACGGATGACTCCCTGCTGGCGGACGTTGTCCTTCTCGAAGCGGCCGGTGACCTGGACGAAAACGTCCCAGGGGTGTGCCGGATCGATCGTGATCGTGGTCATGTTGAGGACGAGACCGTTGCCCGGAGTCGATCCCTCGAAGCGTCCCTGCAGCATGGACGCGATCTCGTAGATCTTGTCGGGCGTCGCGGCGGAAAGCGGCGTGCTCGCGGCGAAGGTCAGGGGAAGCGCGAGGGCGAGGCCGAGCGCCCGGATGAAACTTCTTGGAGCCAAGGACGTTCTCATGATTCCTCCGGCAGGCGTGTGTAGCGAGATCCGTTCCAGCAGTCGCGCGCACGCCCGCGGCGGGCGCGGCGCTCGGAGAAGCGGCGGCCCCTCATCGGGTTACAGCCGGGACATCGCGCTCGTCCTCGGCGGATCGCCTCGCCAGGAACGTCCCCCCCGGGGGACGCATTGACCCGAGTGGCTGCATCGCCGCCAGGCCTCGGACGGTGCGCTGCAACGCCTTGCGAAAGGCCTCGTTGAGGGCCTCCTCGTCGGCGCCGCTGTAGGCGGGGCGAGATTCCTCTTCGTCCGCGTCGAAGCTGGTCAGCGTGCTTCCGTTGGCGGTCGAGGCGGTCACCGTCCACTCCGCCGCCGCGTACTGATAGCGGTCGTGCTCCTCGACGCCCAGCCGGTGAACGTTGATCGTGATCGTCGCCGCACTGCTGCCCTCGGGCGGCGCGCCCGCCGTCCAGCGGCATCCCGGAAAGGAGCTCTGGACACCGTCGCGGACGGACGCGATCATCTTCTCGCTCTCCTCCGGATGCGCCCGGCGATCCTGGATGTCGAGATTCCACGAGATCAACCCCGCCGGGCAACTCACGTTCGGGTCGGGATAAGACACCGGCCGTATGGGCGCGGGACCGCATCCGATTGCGCCGAGACCCGCCCACGCGAGACAAACCAGGAGAAGGACACCCGTCGTCGGCTTCATGGCTGCCTCAAGAACGCCGGGCGGAGCCCGACTTCTTCCGGTTTCCGCTAGTGGTCGCCGCGGTGCGGGGCCGACCTGCCGACTCGACGCCATAGGTCCGTGCCAGTGCGCTGGCCTCGGCCCGCATCTCCTCGACCAGCTCGGGCGGCGAGAGCACCTCGGCGTGCCGGCCGTAGGCGAGGATGAAGCGTCGCGCCTCGCGCAGCGCTTCCGCCGGAAGCTCGAGGATCGCCCGGCCTGCGGCATCCGTCTCGATCTTCTGCTTCGGGTGCCACGTATCTCCCGGACCTCACCCGAGACCTCCGGTGAGAAGCGGACGCGAAAACGGAACGCCGGCCCCTTTCCGACGAAGAGCCCGAAGGTGTTGCGGAAGAACGTGTCGGCGTCGAAGTCCTTCGGGATGGCGTACCGCTCGTTCGTCACGCGCGCGCTCGCGATGCGCCCGAGGTAGAAGTTCTTGATCTGGGACTGGTCCTCGGCGAGCATCATCCAGTCGCGGCCCGCGAGCACGAGCGCATACGGACGGATCGTCCGCGGCTCGCCGGGGGCTCTCTCCCGGGTGCCGGTACTGAATCGAGAGCGCCACGCCCCTCTGCAGGGCCTCGGACACGGCGAGCCAGGTTTCCTCGGGCACCGGCCGGAAGGCCACCGAGCGCAGCGTCAGCATCTCGCGGACGATCTCGGGTCTCAGGCGCACGCTCGGCGGCATGAGCCGGGCGAGCCGCTCGTAGCACGAGGAGAGCGTCTGCGCGAGCGGGGCGCCGCCGAGGAGGTGGAGCACCTGCGCGGCCACGCCGATGGCGAAGAGGTCGGCGCCGTCGACCGGAAGGAAGGGGAGCACGTAGTCGTCGCGCGAGTACGCGTAGCCGTTCTCCTCCCGGCGGAACTCGATCGGCGCTTCGAGCTCGTCGCGAAGATAGTCGAGGTCGCGCTGCACCGTCTTGGTCGAGACAGAGAGCTCGGCCGCGAGCGAGCTCGTGTTCGGAAAGCGGCCCTCCTTGATCTCGTGGTGGATCGTCTGGAGGCGTCGCCAGAGCGGTCGATCCTTGAATGCACCCTCGCGGCCCACGGTCCGGATTCTCTCCCGCGGCCCCTGCGGCTCGGCCGGACGGCTGTCAGAAATTGTCCGGGATGTGGGAGCCCGCACATCTTTCCACTGTCATGCCGCAGCCCGCCGTATCCCATAAACCGCTTTGTATCAGTCATTTGGATGGTATTCCACCATGGCTCGTGGATTGCACCCCATATC
>CAWDSI010000038.1:0-17371 GCA_963804915.1 uncultured Acidobacteriota bacterium | reverse complement strand
CTTCGCGCCCTGGATCGAGGAGCTCTTCCGCCGGGGGGTCGTGGCCGCTGCCGGCACCCCCGGAGGGCCGAACTACTGCCCGGACGCCCCCGTGCTCCGGGACCAGATGGCCGTGTTCCTGCTCCGCACTCTCGAAGGCGCCACCTACGTTCCTCCGGCTTGCTCGGGGATCTTCGACGACGTCGAGTGCCCGGGCCTCTTCACCGATTTCATCGAAGAGCTCTCGGTGCGGGCGATCGCGGCGGGATGCGGCGGAGCCAATTACTGCCCGCGCGACCCGACGACCCGCGGGCAGATGGCTCCGTTCCTGGTGAAGACCTTCGGTCTACAGCTTTACGGGCCCCCCGTATTTCGTTCCGCCGAGCCAGGCTGACATCGGCCAGCCTGAAGCTCGGCGTTGCCTACTGCTGGGCGTCTACCTCTGGTGGCCGGCTCGGTCTGCGCTTACGCCGTAGGGAGCTTCAGCCCCGACCGCGTTCCCCCTCCGGGTGATGTGACGAGGGTTTGGCCTGAGGCTTCGGCTTCGATCGAAACTCCTCCGGGTCGCGAGCGCTCGAGCTCGCCTTCGACTTCGACCGGAACTCCGGAAGATCGTGCGCGCTCGAGCTCGGCCCTGCGACGCGGGTGCTCTCGTTCGATCGCGAGGCCGCGTTCGCTCCAGGCTCACGCGGTTGCGAAGACTTCGACGGTTTCGGGGGCTTCGGCTTCGTTGAGCGGGACGAGCTCGAGGCGGACGCTCGGTTTTTCGATTTCGGGGCGGACGGACCGGAGATCTCGCTGCGTTGCGGGCTCTCGGAACGGGGCTCGGGAGCCGGACTCGCGTCCGGCCAGTCGCTCAAGCTCGAGGACTTGGACTTGTCGGGCTTGTCGGACTTGACGGACGTGTTGGACTTGGACGGCTTCGAGGGACTCTCGCGGAACTCGTCCCTCGACGCGCGCGCGGACCGCGTCGGCTCGACCGACCGGGACGAGGCCGGCTCCGCGACGGCGACCCGCCGCCCGCTCATGCGGGCGGTCTCGATCCGCGCGGGCGCGGTGCGGAGGTCTCTCCCGCTCACGCGCTGGACGCGGTTTGCCGATGCCCGCTCCACGTGGCGGAGCTCCAGGCCCGAGTTCCGGACCACGCCGTTCGAGACCGGGAAACGGGTCACGTTCTGGCTGCGTGCCAGGAGCACCTGGTTCTCATGCACGGGCACTCTCACGTTCACGACGTTGACCGACGCGAACTGACGTGTCGGCACGAAGCAGTACCAGCTCCGATTCACGATCACGGGCGAGCCGAAGTAGCCGGCGACCGAGAAGGAGAATGACGGCGGAATCGGAGCCCACCCGATGTAGTCGTTGGTGTAAGACCAGGTGACCCATGCGGGCGCCCAGGTGTAGCCGGGCACCCACACCCAGCCGTACGGCGGCGCGAACGTCCATGTGCCGTAGCGATAGGTCACGTCTCCCCACGGGTCGTACGAGGCCCACGTCCAACCGTAGTCGCCGTAGCCCCAGTGGCCCACCGTGTACGGTTGCCATCCGGCGGGGACACCCGCGGGATACCAGCAGCGGCCGTACGAACCCACGCTGACCCAGTGGCCGTACGGCGCCAGGTTGTCGTGAAAGAACGAAAAGCTCACAGCCACGTCGGCTTGCGCGACGGACACGGGAGCGGCCAGACCGATGACGCCCGCCAGGATCGCTGCGAGCAAGAAAGATTTCTTCATCTTCTGCCTCCAGTGCGGAGAAAGGTGCAAACCGGGGGCCAGACCGCGCAGGGCGCAAAGTCGCGCGAGCCTGGATTATTCCCGTCGCGCTCACGAAAGTTAGGAGTGTCCTCGAGCGGATATGCTTCGCCCACCGATGGAGGCAGTCGTTCATGAGATTCCTGCGCGCATCGAGCGCGATCGCAGCCGCCGCGCTCACGGTCGCCATCGCCCTGGGAAGCCTCGTCGCCCTGGCCCCGCGAGCTGAGGGTCCGAAGGTGCGGTTCTCCGTAACTTACGGCGCGGCGGCGAGCGCCACGCCGCTCGACGGGCGGCTGCTCCTTCTCATCTCGAAGGACGCCGCCGAGGAGCCGCGCCTCCAGATCACGGACAGCGCGCTGCGAAGCCAGCAGATCTTCGGCGTCGACGTCGACGGCTGGAAGGCCGGCGCGCCCGCCGTCTTCGAGGGCGACGTGCTCGGCTTTCCGGCGCGCAGCCTGGAGGATCTCCCCGCCGGCAAGTACCGCGTCCAGGCGCTCCTGCATCGCTACGAGACGTTCCGGCGCGGCGACGGCCACGTCGTCAAGCTCCCGATGGATCGCGGCGAGGGCCAGCAGTGGAACAAGGCTCCGGGCAACCTCTACTCGACGCCGAAAGAGGTCGCGATCGATCCCGCGAAGGCCGAGACGATCGCGATCGTCCTCGACCAGGTCATCCCGCCGATCCCGGAGCCGGCGAGCACGAAGTACGTCAAGCACGAGAAGCTGCTCTCCGAGCGGCTCTCGAAGTTCTGGGGCCGTCCGATGTACCTCGGCGCGCACGTCCTGCTGCCCGAGGGCTACGACACGCACCCGAACGCCCGCTATCCCCTCGTCCTCAACCACGGTCACTTTCCGGACACGATCGGCGGGTGGCGCGAGGAGCCGGCGGACCCGAATCTGGCGCCCAAGTACTCCGAGCGGTTTCACCGGGAGGGCTACAACCGCACCGAGCAGGAGCTGGCCTATCAGCTCTACAAGGACTGGACCGCCCCCGACTATCCGCGCTACCTCCTCGTCGAGATTCAGCACGCCAACCCGTACTACGACGATTCGTACGCGGTGAACTCGCAGAACCTCGGCCCGTACGGCGACGCCATCACGCACGAGCTGATCCCCTACCTGGAGAAGAAGTACCGGGCGATCGGCGCCGGCTGGGCGCGGTTCATGTATGGCGGCTCGACCGGCGGATGGGAGGCGCTCGCGGCGCAGGTCCTCTATCCGGACGAGTACAACGGCTGCTGGGCCGCGTGCCCCGACCCGATCGATTTCCGCCAGTACACGGTGGTGAACATCTACGAGGACGAGAACGCGTACTTCTGGAAGGGCCCCTTCGCCCGTGTCGACACGCCGGCGCACCGCAACTACCTCGGGCATCTCCAGGCGACCGTCGAGCAGACCAACCGCCTCGAGCTCGTTCTCGGCACAAAGGGCCGCTCCGGCGGCCAGTGGGACGTCTGGCAGGCGGTCTACTCTCCGGTCGGCGCCGACGGCTACCCGAAGCCGATCTGGGACAAGCACACCGGAGTCATCGACAAAGAGGTCGCGGCGTTCTGGAAGGAGAACTACGACCTCGTCTCCATCATGAAGCGGGACTGGGACAAGGGGCTCGGAAAAAAGCTCGCGGGCAAGATCCACATCTACGTCGGCGAGGCCGACAACTACTACCTGAACAACGCGGTCTATCTCGCCGAGGAATTCCTCCGGACGACGGATCCCTACTACGCGGGCGAGATCGACTACGGCCCGCGCGCCGAGCACTGCTGGAACGGCGACCACAAACAGCCCAACGCCATCTCGAGGTTGCGCTACCACCAGATGTTCGCGCCGAAGATCGTGGAGCGGATCGAGAAGAGCGCGCCCCCGGGTGCGGACCTGAAGAGCTGGCGGTACTGAGCGGCTCCGCGAATAGGGCGGCCCGCGAATAGATCGGTCCGACTCGAGGTTCTGGCCCGAGGGAAGAAAAACTCGGGAAAGGAGCCTTCCATGGCCGATCCGCAGACGCCTCGAAACGTCCAACCCGAACGAGCGACCTCCGGAGGGGACGTCGGACACCCGCAAGCACCGCAAGCGCGGATATCGCGGCTATCCCAATGCGCCGAAAGGCGGAGACGTCCACACCGGCAGCGGGTTCGGAGGCGCGGGCTCGGTGAACCGATCCGGGAATCCCACGGATTCCAGCATCATCTCGGAGAGAACCCGGGAAGACGCCGGGAAAGACTAGCCTCGAGGCTACTTCTTCGGAGGCCGCGACGGCCGCAGGTCGATCCGCGATGCGATCGCGCGATCCGGAAAACGCACGAGGTCCGCCACCGCTTCGGCGACGTCCTCGGGGCGAAGCATCCAGGACGCGTCCTGGTTTCCGTGCGAGTGCGCCCAGTCCGTGGCCACGGAGCCCGGCAGCACCGTCGCGACGCGGATCCCCTGGTGGCGCAGGTCCAGCATCGACGCGTCCGAGAAGCCGAGCAGGCCGAACTTGGACGCGTTGTACGCGGCCCCGCCCGCGAACGCGTTGACGCCCGCGAGCGAGGCGATGTTGACCACGAAGCCGCCGCCGTTTTTCTTCATCAGAGGCGCGGCGTAGTGGATCGCGTAAAAGGGCCCGAAGAGGTTCGTCTCGAGGACCTCGCGGAAACGCTCCGACGAGAGCTCGTCCACCGGCCCGAAGTGCCCGATCCCGGCGTTGTTGACGAGGACGTCGAGGCGGCCGCCCTCCCGGGCCACCGACTCGACCAGCCTCTTCTGGTCGTCCTCCCGGCGCGCGTCCGCGGCGATGCCGCGGATGGAGAGTCCCTCCGACGCGAACCGCTCGGACGCCGAACGCGCCGACTCGACGGTGCGCCCCGAGACGAAGACCGAGAATCCGTCCCGGGCGAGCCGGCGCGCGATCGCCTCCCCGATTCCTCGGGTGCCCCCGGTCACGAGCGCGACGCGCCCTCCCGTTGTCCCCGTCATGCCCCGGATCCTATGGGAGCCAGCTCCGCGTCTTTCGCGCGCTCGCCGCTCGTCGCCGCGCGCCAGGCCTCGAGCCCGCCCTTCAGGGCCCACGCTTCGAATCCCATCTTCCGCAGCGTCTGCGCCACACGGGCGCTGGTGGCTTCGGAGGGTCAGGTGCAGTAGGCGACGATCGCCTGGTCGCGGACCCGCTTCGCCGCCCAGCTCTCCACCTCGTCGGGAGGCACGCGCACGTCTCCGGGTATTCCGGCCGGATCCTTCTCGTAGCTCGAGCGCGAGCGCACGTCGAGGATGAGCGGGGGCCGGTCGGTGCGCTGCCGGGCGAGCAGGTCTTCGATCTCCATGAGCGGAGGTCCGTCGAGGGAGATGCGGCCGGATCTGAGGAGCTCCCCGGCGCTGCTGAGTCTCTCCTCCAGGAGCGTCTCCCGCGCCACCTTCGCGGCATACGCCGCCGCCAGCGGCGTGGCGGACACACCGTGCAGGATCACCGACACGGTGACGACGACTCCGACGATCGCCAGGATCGCCTCGTAGCCGGGCAGCCTCGCCTGGACGACGAGGAGGGCGAGCAGGAGCGACGCCAGGCCGCGCGGCCCGAACCAGGCGATGAAGGCGCGGGCGCTCCGGGAAATGGCCGCGTGGCGCAGAACGATCGCCACGGCCGCGGGCCGGGCGACGAACAACGTGACCGCCGCCAGGGCGAGCGCCGCGGCGAGAGGCACGGTCCCGACCATCGTCGAGAGAACGGCGCCGAAGAGGATGAATGCGAACAACATGATCATCTCGGAGGTGGCGTCGCCGTACTCGAGGAAGCAGTCGCACAGCTCGATGTCGAGGGCCGCGATCGCCGCTCCCGCCGCGAACGCGGCGAGGAAGCCGTCGCCCCCGACGAGCACCGCTCCCGTGTACGAGGCGAAGACGAGGCCCATGCCGTAGAGCGACTGGTACTCCCGGCGAATGCCGAACTTGCGATCCATGCGGGACATGAGCCAGGAGCCCAGGGCGCCGATGCCGAACCCGACCGCCGGCCCGAGGACGAGAAGTTTTCCCAGGAGAAGCGCCCAGCCGGCAAAAGTCGAGGCCTGGGACTTCACGATGGCGATGGTCACGAGGACCACGGGCAGGACCACGACGTCGTTCGTGGCCGCCTCCGTCCTGAGCGACTGCCGGACGGCGCCCGGGATGCGCTTGTCGCGGACGATGTCGCGGACGACCACCGGATCCGTCGAGGAGAGGATCGCCCCGACGAGCAACGCCGACGCGAGAGAAAGTCCGAGGAGAAAGTGCGCAGCGAACGCGACGAGCAGGAGCGTCAGGATCGTCCCGGGCCCGAGCACGAGCGACGGGACGAGCCACTCGCTCGGCGAGCGGTCGAACTTCATGCGCACGGCGTCGAGAAACAGGACCAGGGCCAGAGTGACCGTGCCGACGGCCTCGAGTGTCTTCGATTCCGGGGACGGGTCGATGATGCCGCGGCTTCCGAGGAGATAGCCGAGTCCCAGGAACAGCATCGGAAACGACAGGGGCGCCCGCGACACGAATCCCTCCGAGAGGCCCGCGAAGAGCAGCACGAAGGCCGTGAGGCCCAGAATCGTCAGGAGATCCGGCACGCGCGGATTTTATGGCGGCGTGAGGCCCCGGTGGGGGGACCTCGTGATTTCCGAGAGCGGCCGTGGCCGCGACTTCCAGAGAGCGTCCGTGGCGGCTATTTGTGAGAGCGGCCGTGGCCGCTACTTTGAAAGAGCGGCCGTGGCCGCTACGAATTTCCGGGCCTGGGCGAGCTCGACACGCGGCGAACCGGCGACGCACTGGGCGACCAGCTCCCCGTACATCTGCGCCGCCACGTCCCTCCGGCCTGCAGCCTCCGCCGCGCGGCCCGCGCCGTAAAGGCTGTTGAAGCGGCCGGGCGCCTCGCGCAGCGACGCCTCGTAGGCGACGAGCGCTTCATCGGGCCGGCCCATCTCGAGAAGCATGTCGCCGAGCAGCTCGCGCGGCGGCAGGATCGAGCCGGGAGTCACGGGGTGCTTGCCGGCTTTCTCGTCGAGCTCGGCCGCGGAACGTGCCAGGGCCAGGGCCTCGTCCTTGCGCCCCTCGGCGAAGGCAAGCCAGGACGCCGCGGCGAGGCGCATGGCTTCGACCTGCGCCGCCCAGTCATAAGGGCCCGGCACCGGATTTTTCGCGAGGCCCGCCTGGATCTCGGTGAGCTTCGCGAGAGGCGCTCGCGCGTCGTCCGGCCGCCCGGAGCGCGCCGCCCCGACGACGCGCGCGAACTCCGGGATCGCGGGCGCATAAGCGTACCGGTCCCAGGGCATTACCGCCTCGGAGGGCCGGAGCGCGGCCGCGCCCTTCCAGTCCCGCCGTTCGAGGGTCCAGCGGGCGGGAACGGCGGCGATCGAGTAGCCGGCCGCGAAGTTGGCCTCGTCGAACCGGCGCGCCGCCGCCGTTTCCTCGAGGACCTTGCGCGCGCTCGCCTCGTCGCCGATCTGCAGGTAGGCGTACTCCAGATAGTCGAGGGCGTGGAGCGTGTCGAACGAGACGGAGCCCGGATGCCGTTTCGCGACGAGTTGCCGCCCCGATTCCGCCGACGCGATGTTCGAGTCGATCGATTCCGTCCAGAGGCCGAGTCGCGTAAAGATGTGCGAGGGCATGTGGAGCGCGTGCGGCGAGGACGGGGCGATCTTCGAATACGCCCGCGCGGCCGGAAGAGCGTCCGCGGCGAGCTCAGGATAGTCGAACGAATGGATCATGTAGTGCGCGATGCCGGGATGCTGCGGCTCGAGCGGCAGGATGGCGTTGAGGATCGCCGCGGCCTTCTTCTGGTTGGCGTATGTGGTGTCCGACGGCGGCGCCGTGCCCAAAAGCGAGAGCGCGTAGAAGATCGCGGCCTCGTGATCCTCGGGGAAGCGGCGCGCGACGTCTTCCATGGCGCGGCTGTAGGCCTGAGCGCGCGGCCCATGAGGCGTCTTCTCGGAGTCCCGGTAGAAGGCTCCGATGGCGGCGATGAAGGCCGCCTCCCGCTCGGTCTTTCCACCGATCTCGGCGGCCTTCGCGGCCGCGGCCCGGCCGGCCGCGAGCTCCTCAGGATTGGGCGGCGCCCAGTACTGATGGTAGTAGGTCATGGCGATCCCCCAGTACGCGATGGCGCAGTCGGGGTCGGCCTTCACGACCTCCTGAAAGGAAATGCGGGACTCCTCGTACCCGAACGAGTGGAGCTGGGCGACGGCTCGGGTAAAAGTCGGGCAGGACGTCGGCCTGGCAGGATGCCGGAAAGTTCACGGCGCCGAACTGTCCGCCGTCTCCGTGAGTGTGATGGTGCTCCTCCTGGGCGCCCAGCGGAGCCGCGGCGAGCGCCAAAGCAAAAACGGCCACGGCGAAGCACACGGAGACGGGCGATCTTCATGACGACCTCCCTGCGGCGCGGGCGCCAGCGACCCTCACGGACGTCGCTCGGAGCGCCGGCTGCGGAACCTGCGGCCACTGGAACCAGGCGGGAAACGCGCGGACGAGCTCGCGGGTCCCCTCGATCGCGAAGAGGCCGCGCCGCTCGGCTTCCGCGCGCGGGAGCCGACCGAGCCAGACGCGGAACAGCGCGCGCACCTCGGCGGAAATCAAAAGATCGACGGGAAAGCCCGGATCCTTGAGACACACTTCGCTCCCGCCGCGCGGATCGAGCACGAGCCAGACCGTCGGCCGGCGTCCGCCGCGCACCTGAAACTCGGCGACGATCCGCCGCCTGGGAAGCGCCGCGGACTTGCGCCGGCGCAGCATCGACGTGAGGAGCCACGCCGGATCGATCTCGCCCGGCCGCGGGTCCTCGAACGCCCACCGCCCGCCCCAGATGCGTGCGGCATCGATGAGCGGGGCGAGCTCGCGCCCCCCCTCGGTGAGGGCGTAGGCCCGGGCCCGGCCATCCTCGCCGAGCTCCCGCGTGACCACGCCGCCGCGCTCCAGCAACCGCAGGCGCTGAGCCAGCAACGAGCGAGAGATTCCGGGTAGGCCCCGCTCGAGCTCGTTGAATCCGCGGTCCCCGAGAAGCAAGTCGCGAACGATCAGAAGCGACCAGCGGTCCCCCACGACTTCGAGCGCGCGGGCCACCGGGCAGTACTGGCCGTAGGTTTTCACGGGGGTACTTTCCCTCGGGAGCCGACCGCCCGCCAGTACAAAATTCGAACCGGTCGATGGTCGATGGTGCATGGTCGATGTCGCCCATCCGGCCGGGGGGCGCCCCCTCTCCATTACCGGAGAGGGGGCATGGGCGCGAGGCCCCCCGGGGGAGGTACCTCCGACTGCCTCTATTGGACGATGACGGTGCCCTGCATCATCGCGCCGTGCACCTCACAGAAATACGGGAAGGTGCCCGCCTGCGTGAACGTGTGGCTGAACGTCATCCCGCTGCCCTGGCCTGAATCCCAGATTCCGTCCTCGGCGCAGGTCGTCGTGCAGGTCCCCGAAGTCGTCGAGTGGACCCCGCTCACCCACACCCATTGGATCGTGTCTCCGACCGAGATCGTCGACGTGCTGGAGCTGCTCTGCCGGTCGACGAAGGTCATGCCGCCTCCCGGACCCACGTCGACCGTGTGGGTCGCGCCCACCGGCGGGGTTGGGGTCGGTCCGGTCGGCGGTGTCGGGGTCGCAGTGGACCCGCCGGTCGGCGGCGTCGGCGTCAGCGTCGGATTCGGGCCGGTGACGTTGTTGCTGTCGTTGCACGCGCCGCTCGCGAGAACGGCAAGAGCGACGACCGCCGGCAACAGAAGTTTTCGGATCATGAGAATACCTCCGTGGTTGAAATGCCTGGACACGTCATGCTCGCGGACGCAATGGGGGTGCCACGGAGCCTGAAAATCGCCTTGCCTTTAGACGCTGTTCATTTAGACGGCGCTTAAGTACGGCGCGTCGGAGTTAGGCTAGATGTCACCCGAGGAGGACTCCCCGATGAAAACGATTCGCGCGTTGCTCGCGTCCGCTCTGTTGGTCGCAGCCAGGACCGCTCCGGCGCTTTGCGGGGCCGCGCCCGACGACCTCGAGCGCTCCGTGGCGCTCATGGCGAAGAATCGGCAGCGCCAGCTCGCCGTCGTTCTCGCCGGACGGCAAGCACGCTGGCCTTCGTCACCAACCTCGGCGGGCTGCCGCAGGTCTGGACGGTCGACGCCGCCGGCGGATACCCGCAGCTCGTCACCGCATTCGACGATCCCGTCGGGTTCGTCGAGTGGTCGCCCGACGGGCGAGTGGCTCGCCTTCACGCTCGCGCCGGGCGGCGGCATGAACGAGCAGGTCTACCTCGTCCGTCCCGACGGCACCGGTCTGAAGCGGCTGACCGACGGCGGCAAGGAGACGAACCGCCTCGGACCGTGGGCCGACGACGGCGCCATGCTCGCGATGGGCTCCAACCGCGGGAGCGGCGCCGCGATCGACGCCTACGTGTACGACGTCGCCGCGGGAACTTCGAAGCTGGCGGCCCGAGAACCGCGGCATCGGCGCGTTTCGAAGATCTCTCTCGCGACGGGAAGTGCGCGGCTCCTCAACCGCCTGGTCAACCGCGGCGACAACAACCTCTACCTGGTCGAGCTCGCGAGCGGCCAGCGAGACGCTGCTGACGCCGCACAAGGCCCGGGCTCCTTCTCGGGCGAGTTCGCGCGAGACGGCCGCGCCGTCTACCTCGAGACCAACGACGACCGCGATCAGATCGCCTTCGCGCGGATGGAGCTCGGCGCGGAGCGGAACCGGCAGCCCGGCAAGGTCACGCTGCTGGCGCAGCGTCCGGACGCCGAGCTCGGAAGCTTCGAGCTCGACGACGCCGGCACGACGGCCGCGATCCTCTGGAACGTCGCCGGCCGGAGCGAGCTCGAGCTCATGGACCTGAAGACGGGCAAGACGACGCGCACGCCCGAAGCTGCCGGCGGAGATCGTCGGGCGGGCTCGACTTCTCGAACGACGGCAAGTCGCTCGCGCTGGTCGTCTCCGGCGCCGCGACCCCGGCCGACATCTGGATCCTGGACGTTCGCGACCGGCGCGTTCCGCCAGGTGACGCACAGCCCGCACGCCGGGCGTGGACCTCGCGAAGCTGGTCCGGCCCGAGCTTGTCAAGTTCCCGGCGCACGACGGGCTTCGCGCTGTCCGGCTGGCTCTATCGTCCCGCTCGGGCCAGGCGCCGTATCCGACGGTGCTGTCGTTTCACGGCGGGCCCGAAGGCCAGGAGCGACCGGCTTTCAACAGCACCTACCAGGCGCTGCTGTCGCGCGGCATCGCCGTCTTCGCGCCGAACGTGCGCGGCTCCTCCGGCTTCGGCAAGAGAGTTCGTGAACCTCGACAACGGCGCGCTGCGCGTCAACGGCGTCCACGACATCGAGGCCTGCGTCGACGCGGTCGTCCGCGCGGGCGTGGCCGCGCCCGGGCGGATCGGGATCATGGGCGGCTCGTACGGCGGCTACATGGTCATGGCCGGCCTGACGGAGTACCCCGACCTCTTCGCCGCCGGCGCGAACCTCTTCGGCGTCGTCAACTTCGAGACGTTCTTCAAGCACACCGAGCCCTGGATGGCGGCGATCTCCAAGATCGAGTACGGCGACCCGGACCAGGAGGTCGAGATGCTGCGCCGCCTCTCCCCGATCCACAAGGTCGACCGCGTCACCGCGCCGACGATCGTCCTCCATGGCGCCAACGACACCAACGTCCCCGTCGTCGAAGCCGAGCAGGTCGTCGACAGCCTCAAGAAGCGCGGCATCCCCGTCGAGTACGTGCTGTTCCCCGACGAGGGACACGGCTGGCGGAAGACGCCGAACCGCATCCGCTCGGCGGTCGCGGTGACGCGCTGGTTCGAGAAGTACCTGAAAGAGAAGGCCTGAGACCCGGACGGATCAGACGAGCTGCGGCGACCCCTCCTCGACCCCGGCCTGCCGGTCTCGCGCGGCGTCGACCTGCCCGGCATGCTTCACCGCCCAGTCGCGAAGAGCCATCAGCGGCCCGACGAGCGTCTTCCCGAGGGCCGTCAGTGAGTACTCCACTCTCGGCGGGACGACCGGGTAGACCCGGCGCGCGATCAGCCCGTCGCGCTCCAGTCCGCGGAGCGTCTGCGTCAGCATCTTCTGCGACACACCGCAGACCTCGCGCTCGAGCTGCCGAAAGCGCTTGGGTCCCTCCGGAGAGCGCGTAGATCAGGTTGATCACCCACTTGTCGGTGATCAGATCGAGGACCTCGCGCGTGTTGTGGATCGCGCGGCAGAGACCTTCGTTGCGAGCGCCGTCCATGTCGCGCCGATTCTAACCAGCCGCGGCGCGGTCCTTCGAGTATCCCCGTCCGTCCCACGAACTCCCGGGTTAGTCCATAACTCGAAAGTGCCTTCTTCCCGCGGAGCGGCAGATCCGGGACGATGGCCGCGCAGGAGGGATGGATGTCGCTCGAAGGAAGCACGGTGGTCATCGTCGGCGGGAGCTCGGGCATCGGCCTGGCCAGCGCCGCGGCCGCGGCCGCCGAGGGCGCGCGCGTCGTCATCGCGGGCCGCTCGGAGGAGCGGCTGAGCGCGGCCCGGCGATCTGTCGCCGTCGCCGTCGATGCGCCGATCGAAGCCCGCCGGCTGGACATGACAGACGACGCATCGATCGAGGCCTTCTTCGGCGAGGTCGGCCCCCTCGATCATCTCGTGATCACCGCATCGGGAGCCGCCCTGGGCCGGTTTCTCGAGATCGACACGGCCGACGCTCGCCGGTTTTTCGAGTCCAAGTTCTGGGGGCCCTACGCCGTGGCCCGTCGCGCAGCTCCGCAGATTCGGCACGGCGGCTCGATCACTTTCTTCTCCGGCGCCGCGGGCAGCCGGGCCTCGCCGGGCTTCTCCTGCGGGAGCGCGATCAACGCCGCAGTCGAGGCGCTGAGCCGCACGCTGTCCGTCGAGCTCGCGCCCGTCCGTGTGAACACGGTCTCGCCGGGCCTCGTCGACACGCCCATCTGGGAGTCCATCGTGTCGTCGACGGAGCGGCAAGCCCTCTTCACCGATACGGCGGCGAAGCTCCCCGCGGGCCGGATCGGCCGGCCCGAGGACGTCGCCGACGCGGTCCTCTTCCTGATCCGAAACCCCTACACGACCGGAACGACGCTCTTCGTCGACGGCGGCTACCGGCAGATGTGAGGAGTCCGATGAACACCCGACGGCATTCGACACTGTTCTTTCTGGCGACGGCCTTCCTCGTCGCGGCCGGCCGCGCGCACGCCGCCGAGCTCTCGCACCCCGCGGGCAAGTTCGTCACCGTGATGGGGGCGAAGATCTGGTACGAGGTCGAAGGCCAGGGCGAGCCCTTGCTGCTGATCCCGGGCGGAGGCGGGGGCTCTCACGACTACTACCACCCGTACTTTTCCGCTCTCGCCCGCTCCTTCCGTGTCGTCTATTACGACGGCTTCGGGCGCGGCAAGTCGGATCGCGCGAATGCCCCCACCGAGTATTCGTTTGCGCGAGACGTGGAAGAGGTCGAGGCGCTGCGCAAGGCGCTCGGGCTGGGCCAGGTCCACGTGCTGGGTCACTCGTATGGCGGCCTCGTGGCCGAGGCGTACGCGCTGAAATACCCGGACGCGATCCGGAAGCTCGTCCTCGCGAATACCTTCGTCAGCGGCGCGGACTACCAGGAGAGCAACGAGCACTTCAATCGTGAGCTCCGGGAATTCCTGCCGGAGCTGTGGAGCAAGGTCGAGGCCGCGCGCGCGAAGGGCCTGGTGTCGAGCTCTCCGCAGCTGCAGGAGGTCTATCTGGGGAACATCGCGACGATGCTCGAGCTCTTCTACTTCTACGATCCGGCGAACGCCGCGAAGAT
This sequence comes from uncultured Acidobacteriota bacterium, assembly GCA_963804915.1. GTDB lineage: Bacteria > Acidobacteriota > Thermoanaerobaculia > UBA5066 > Gp7-AA6 > DAHUXD01. The sequence continues at coordinate 3,891 of CAWDSI010000038.1, read as the reverse complement.
CGTCTGGGACGAGCACACGTTCAACGCCGAGGAGTACTACGCCATTTGCGGTCCGGACGCCGACTTCCAGCTGGGCCCCGAGATGCTTCGCCTCAGCTTCGGAGACGGCCTGTCACGGTTCCAGAAGCCCATCCTGATCATCGTCGGCCGCGCGGACGGTGTCGTGCTTCCAAAGCTGGCGCTGAAAATCGCGCGGCACGCGCATTCGGCCGAAACTGTGGTCATGGAAAAGAGCGGTCACTTCGCCTTCATCGAGGAGACCTCGAGGACCATGGAGGTCATCGAGCAGTTCCTCGAGAAGTGAGCGCGATCAGACGAGCCGGCTCACGTCTCCCACGAGCTTGAGCCACTTCGCCTTCGAGCGCCGGTGGATGTCGGTGAGGACCTTCCGGCCCTCGCGATCTTCGTAGGAGAACTGCACGAAATCGCCGGGCTTCAGCTCGAGAAGGCCGGCGCTCTCATCGGCCTGCGTCGCGTCGGACCAGAAGAGATCCCACTGGTCTCCCAGCTCGTCTTTGACGGTAATCATCTTCGCGTCCGCATCGATCTTCGTGATCTGCCCCTCGTCCGGCCGCTCCTCCTGGGCGAACGCGGGCGGTCGACAGGGCCAGGGTCAGACCAACGACAACCAGAAAGGCCTTCTTCGTCCTCATCGCGACCTCCGCCGGAGGCTTGCTTCAAGAATCGGGCCAAGGACCCCCGAACCCCGAAACGCGAGAAGGGCGGGATGGCTCCCGCCCTTCGGCGACTCCGCGAGGTGGTCGACGACGCTAGGACGTTCTGGCCTTGGTGCGGACGAACGCGTAGTTGAGGTTCGGCAGCGAGTTGAAGTCGGCCGCCTGCTTGCAGAACTCCGCCGCCTTCGCCGCGTCCCCCTTCCCCTGGTAGGCCTGGCACAGGCGATAGAGGTTCTGCGGATTCTGCAGATTCGCCTGCTGCGAGCTCGGCGACCGCCTTCGTCCTAGTCCTTCTCGCGCGAGGGCGATGATCCCGTCGAGCTCGTGGGCTTGCTCGCCTGGAAGCGGGTTCTTCGAGGTCGCGGCGCCCGTCCGGAACTCCTCCGCCTCGGCTTTCGCCGCCGCGAGGTCCTTCTTCGCGAGCGCCACGCGCGCCGAGATTGAAGTGGACGACGAGCCGGTCGTTGGCCTTGATCTCCGGGGAGAGATTCGGAGCCCTGGACGAGCTGCGACGCCGCGCTCGAACTCCTTCTTCGCCTGATCGGGCTTGCCCATGTCCAGCAGCATGTTTCCCTTCAGCCCGCTGTCGAACGCCATCGCCCCGACGTCGTTGGTCTTCTCGCCCAGCGCGTACTGCTCGTCCACGCTCGCGCAGCGCCTTCGCCGTCTTGCCGCTGTCGACGTGCACGACCGTCTCGGCGAACAGGCCCGTGCGGCGCTCGCCGTCGGTCCGGGCCTTCGACGCGACGTTGCTCGAGCTCCGCCGGCGGCCTCCTCCGGCTTTCCCTGATACAGCAGAGCCATCGCGATGCCCTGGTACGCGTTGACGAAGTTCGGATCGATCGCGAGCGCCTTGCGGTACTGCGCGATCGAGTCGTCGAACCGGCCCATCTTCAGAAGCAGCTCGGCGTAGCGAGTCGTACGGATTGGGATCCTTCGGGATCAGCTCGATGTACCTCTGGAACGCCTTCTCGGCGTCGGAGTAATTGGCGTTCTGCCGGTAGGCGTAGCCCAGGAGGTTGTACGCGGTCGAGAAGGTCGTGTTGAGCTCCGTGGCTTTCCTGTAGTGCTCGATCGCCTTGGCGTAATCCTGCTGGCCGAAGTACCAGGCGGCCATGTTGAAGTGGGCCCGCTCGTCGTTCGGGATACGCCGCGACGAGGCTGGTCGAGCTACTCCTTCTGCTTGACGAGGTCGTTGTTCGCGCCGGCCTGCTGTGGCCAGGATCAGGAGCCTCTCGCCGTCGGATACCTTGTCCGCCAGGGCCACGGCCTTGTGGAGATGCTCGAAGAACTCCCCGCCGGTCGGCGCCGAGGTCTGGCCAGCTTCAGCTCGGCCGAAGCGAAGTTCGGGTCGAGCTCGACCGCCTTCTGGAAGTGCGCCGAGCGAGTCGTGATCTGCAGCTTCTCGACCAGGTCCCGGCCCTGGAGGAACTCCGCCTTCGCCTCCGCGGGGACGGTCGTGATCGGGATCTTGCCGTCGTCCGCCCGCCGAAGGACTCGACCCATCGACGGCGCGGCGCCGGGAGCCGCCTTCTTGGCACAGCCGGACCAGCGTCAGACCGGCCGCTACGCCTAAGGTCAAGAGAACAGAAAGGGATACGTTCCGTCCGCATCGTCTCCTCCTTCGCGAGTCATGAAGATCAGGGTTGTGCGAATAGAGGTTCGTACGAAGACGGCGAGACGGATGTTGCGGCGAAACCCGAAGGATCTCCAAGAATTCTCCCAGGATCGGGACGCGTAGTTCCTGGCCCGTAGTCGCTTGATCCCGCAGGAACTCAGCGACGGTCCCGTGCGTAACAGGACGGGATGAACGTCCGCGCTTCGCACGACGTCGCCCTCACTGCCGGGGGTCTCGTTCCTGGAGATCAACTGCCGTCCTGCGGACGGCGTTCTCTACTGCCCGTGGGTTTGCCTCTTCGTCGGGTCGGTGGTCGGCTGCCTCGCTCCGCTCGGGATGACGGCTCTCGCGTCGCCGCGACGGCGACACCTTGAGCTTCATGCAGTCCCTCCACCGACGGCTTCAAGAATCGAGCCGGTCGGGCTGCCCCCGCGAACTCGATCGGGCCTTAACCGGACTCAGTCGTTGCGGATCACCCTGCCCGCCCTTCATCACGAAGGCGACGTGGCGGACCGCGTCGATGTTCTGGAGCGGATTCTCGGGCGTCGCGACGATGTCGGCGGCGAAGCCCGGAGCGATCGCGCCGCGCTCCTTCTCCATGCCCATGAGCTTCGCGGCGCTGACCGTCATCGCCTGCAGGATCTGCTTCGGCGTGCGACGCCCGCCTCGACGAAGCTGGTGACGAACTCCATCGAGAGCGTGCCGCGCGTCTCGCCCTCCTTGACGAAGACAGACGTCGGTGCCGAACGCGACCGGCACGCCGACCTGGTACGCGCGCTTCAGGCGGGCGACGACCATCGCGTGGTACTCGTCCATTCCCATCTCGTGCGAGGCCTGCGTCGTGAAGTCGGTGCCGACGAGGTAGACCCCCTTCGCCTTCATCAGCTCGAGCGTCGGCGTCGACGCGTCGTAGCCGTGCTCGACCGAGGCGACGCCGCCCTCCGCGGCGATCCGCGAGCCCGCGTCGGTGGCGCAGTGCGCGGCGACCTTGATCGCCCGCGGCCGCGGCCTCCTTCACGAAGATGCGCACGTCGTCGACCGAGTAGAGGTACGGCTGGTCGTCGACCGCGATCTTGATGACCTTCGCGCCGAACGTGACGTTCTCGCGCACGGCCTTGCGCATCTCGTCGGGCGTGTCGGCGTAGAGGTACTCCGGGATGCCGATGTCGGCGCGCTCGGGCGGGATGCCGTGGTACTGGCCGCCGTAGGGCGCGATGATCCGCCCGGCGTTGACGACCGTCGGTCCCGGCACGAGGCCGTCCTCGATGGCGCGCCGCAGCGCCGTGTCCGCGTAGTTGCCGGCATTGCCGACGTCGCGCACGGTCGTGAAGCCCGACCGCAGCATCTCGAGCGCGTTCGACACGCCCTCGATCGCGCGGTAGCTGGTCGTCTCGATCGCGGTCGCGGCGAGGAGACGCGGACAAGCAGCTCGCCGAGGCCGGCGCCGCCCTGCGTCCGGAGATTCAGGCAGAGGTGCGTGTGGACGTCGAAGAAGCCCGGCAGGACGGTCCTCTTCGAGAGGTCCACGCACCTGTCGCATTGGGCGGGATCGCGACGGAGCGGTCGATCCGACCGCCGTGATCTTGCCGGCCTCGA
>CAWDSI010000037.1:0-18807 GCA_963804915.1 uncultured Acidobacteriota bacterium | reverse complement strand
CGACGAGGATCCAGCCGTCCTCCTCTTCGAACACGAGATCGATGACGCCCTGGAGAACGGTGGGTTGAGGACCGTCTCCGAGCCCGGCCTCCTTCCGATCCACCGGGAGGGCGAATGGAACTTCCACGAGCGTCCGCTTCGCGGCGAGGGCACGCGTCCACAGCGGCGACGTCCGAACGGCTTCGACGGCGCGGACCACCTCGTCGACCTCGCCGGCCGAGCGCTCCTCCGCGGCGAGGAGATTGGCGGCGTGCAGGCGGAGGTCGAGCGCCGGGTCGCGCATCGCGGCCTCCAGCGCCGCGTGCAGGACCCGGCCCCACGAGAGGCCGCGGCCGGTCGACTCCCATGCCGGCTTCTCTCCCGCCGCGTGCGCCACGTTCGTCACGGTCTCGACGGCGTAAGTCGGCGCGGCGGCGGACGCACGCCGTTGGATCGCCTCGGCGCGGAACGCGGCGAGCTCGTCCGCAATGCTCTCGAGCGGCGGGGCCGGCGCCTCCGACGCCGGAGCGGCGGCCTCCGGGAACTCTTCCGTCAGAAGCGGCGCCAGCGCGCTCCATGGGCCCTGGGCGTTCTCGCTCTTTCCCTGCTTCCAGACGCTCACGACGAGCATGTCGCGCGCCCGCGTCGCCGCGACGTAGAGCAGCCGGGACATCTCGGCCTTGTCGAACTCGCTCTCACGCGCCTGCATCTCTTCCCAGCCGGCCGGCTCCGCGATTTCCACCAGGCCGAAGCCTTCGGTCTCGCGGATCACCCGCCAGTGTCCTCGCGGGCTCTTGGCCGTTCGGTCGATCGAGAATCGGACCGGTTTGTCACGCTCCGGCCGCGGGTCGGCCAGGAAGACGACCGGGGCCTCGAGACCCTTGGCGCCGTGGACGGTCATCAGGCGGACCGCTCCGGCCCGCCCGGGTCGGGCGCTCATCTCCTCGATGTAGCCGGCGCTGGTCAGGCGCTCGAGCTCCGCGACGACCTGGCCGAAGTCGAGGCCGTCGGCGGAGAACGTGCGGGCGGCGGCGATGGCCTTCAGGAGGTTGCCCGCGCGGCTGTCGCCGAGCTCTCGTGCCCCCGCGTACGCGGTCCAGCCGAGCCGCGCGCAGATCCGCGCGATCGCGGCGCCCGGAGGCAGCTCCGCGGCCAGCGCCTCGCCTTCGCGCAGAAGCTCGCAGGCCAGCGCGATGCGCGGATCGGCGCCCTCGGGCGGCGCGGCGCGGAACGAAAAGCGTCCGCCGGCGCGGAAGTGCCCGTACAGAGCCTCGTCGTCGACGCCGAAGAGCGGACCGCGGAGGACGGCCGTGAACGCCACCGGATCGTCGGGATCGGAGATCGCGGCGAGCAACGGCAAGAGCGTTTTCAGCTCCTCGGAGTCTTTGAAGGCTCCGCCTCCCGAAAGCTCGTAGGGGATCCCGCGTGCTTCGAGCGCGCGCGCGTACTCGGACATGAACTTGCGCGTGCGAAACAGCACGAGGAAGTCGTCCGGGCGTCTCTCGCCCTTGCGCACGGCGGCGCCAATGGCGTTCGCGATCCGGCGGGCGTCCTGATCGACGACGGCGGCCCGGGACGGGCCCGGCGTCCGCGTCAGAAGGCGGAAGACGCCCGGCGCTCCCTCTTCACGCTGCGCGGAGAGCGGCACCCAGGCGGCCTGCCGGGCCGTCGCGGTCTCCGGAAAATGCTGCGCGAAGACGCCGTTGACCCACCCGCAAAGACGCCCTGTCGAACGGAAGTTGGCCGTCAGCTTCAGCAGACGGCCGCTCTTCTCGAGGCGGTCGCGGACGGCGCCGTAGGTCTCGATGTCGGCGCGGCGGAAGCGATAGATGGACTGCTTGGGATCGCCCACGACGAAGAGGCTGCCGGGCTTCGGCGAGAGCTTTCGCCAGTCCTTCTCCTCGGTGTCCTCGCCCGTCAGGTAGAAGAGGATCTCGGCCTGGATGGGGTCGGTGTCCTGGAACTCGTCGACGAGAATGGGCAGGAAGCGTTCCTGGAAGGCCTTGCGGACGCGGGGATGGTCGCGGAGCAGGTCGCGGGCGATCAGGAGCAGATCCTGGAAGTTGAGCCGGCCGTTGCGGCGGCGCCACGCGGCGAACTCCTCCGACGCGGGCGCCACGGCGCGCATCAGGATCGGGTGCAGATAGCGCCGCCAGCGCGCCTGTCCCGGCTCGAGGACGTCGCGGCACAGCGTTTCGTATTCGAACCGCAGGCGCCCGGCCTCCGTCGGTTTCTTGACCCGGGCGAGCGCATCGAGCACGGCGACGAAGGCCGGCGCATCGGAGGTGTCCCGCAGCGCCATGAGGCGTGCGGCGCGCCGCACGCATTCCTGGTACTCGCTCCAGCCTCCGGAGGGCATGTCGGCCGGCAGGTCCGGCCGGGCGCGATCCAGGAACGCCTGGACGGCGGCCCTCTCCTTCTCGAAATCCGGCGCCGGCTGCTCGGGCCCGATCGCCGGCGCGACGTCCTCGTTGTCCGAGAGCGTCTCGTAGGTCTGGCGCAGCTCCTCGAGTCGGACGTTGAGTGCGACGAGGCGCGGCAGGATCGGGCTCTCGTCGGTGAAGAGCCGCTCGGTATAGCGCTCCCAGGCTTCCAGCCGGGCCGCGGCGTTCTCCGGCTCGTCCATTTCGGCGAAGCCCGGGTCGACGCCGGCCTCGACCGGCCGTTCGCGCAGGAGGCGTGCGCAGAACGCGTGAATCGTTCCCACGAAGGCGGAGTCGAGGCGCGCGAGCGCGGCTTCGAGCCTCGCTTTCTCGTCTCCCGCGGCATCCCGCGCCGCCCCTTCGAGGCTCGTCTGGAACCGTTCCGACAGCTCGGCGGCCGCCTTGATCGTGAACGTGACCGCCGAGATCCGGTCGACGGTCGTCGTCCCCTTGCGGATGAGCTCGGTCATCCGCTCGACGAGGCTCGTCGTCTTGCCCGTGCCTGCGGCCGCCTCGACGAGGAGCGAGACGCCCAGGTCCTCGCGGATCGCGCGGCGCGCCTCGGCATCGGGCAACGGCACGGGCCGCGGCTCAGCCTTCGCCATGGATCTCCCGGAATCCCCGCAGCACGGGCAGGGCCGACTTTGCGAGCTTGTCCTTCGAGCGTCCGGCGGCGATGAGAGCGCCTCCGCAGACGGTCTCGTAGTCGCAGAAGCGGCAGTCCTCCTTGTCGGTCGCGTGCGGGAACGTCCCCGCGCGGAGCAGATCCAGAAGACGCATGAGGGTGTCGCGCGTCTCGGCGAGGTCGAGCGTCATCGGCATGCGCTGTCCCTCGCCCTTCCGCCCTGGAAAGAAGTAACCCGAGCGTGACACCGAGCCGGCGATGCCCGCCCGGCCGAGGAGGACCTCGAGCGCCATCGCGTAGAGCGCGTGCTGGATCTGGCGGCCTCCGTGGATACCCCGCTTCTCCTTGTGGCGCCACGTGCCGCCGGTCTTGTAGTCCCAGACATGGAACGTACCGTCGGGGGCCTCGTCCACGCGGTCGATCGAACCGCGCAGCGGGAAAGAGGAGCCCGCGGCCACCTCGATCGAGATGGGCGCCTTGCTCGCGATCGTCGCGCGGACCTCGGCGCGGGCCAGCCCGAACGGCACTTCGAACCACCGGGGCGTCACCTCGAGGCAGTGCTGCTCCTCGAGAGCGAGAAACGTGCGGCAGGCGATGAGGATGTCGTCGCGCCGCTGGCCGAACGCGAGCTCGCTCGCGGGAGGGACCTTCTCCCTCCAGATCTCGATCTGAGCGCTCGCGATCTCCTCGAGGAGGGCCGCGTGCTTCGAGGCCTCGGGCTTTTCGCCGGCGCCGACGATGCGTTCGAAGAAGAGCCGGAAGACCTCGTGGAGAAGCGAGCCGGCCGTCATGGGGTCGAGCCACTCGGTCGTATCGCGCTCGAGCTCCTTGGGGGGCTCGAGGCGAAGGACATGTTTGAGGAAGTATCTATACGGGCACTGCGCGAGGGTTTCGAGGCGCGAGGCCGACTGCGGCTCGCCGCTCGAGCGAGGGTCCAGCTCGGGAGTTCCGGCCCGCACCCATCCGTCCCAGATCGTGAAATCTTCGGAGGCGCGCGCTTGCTCCGCCCGGCGGCCTTCCCCGAGGTGCGGATAGACGTCGAAGACGCGTGGCGCCGCGGCTCCCGCCGCGCCGGCGGGTCCGGCCGCCTCGAGCCGCGAGAGCCACCACTCGGTCTCGTCGAGGGCGGCGGCGACGCCCGGGAAAAACCCCGCGGCTTCCGGAATCGCTTCGAGCAGCGCCGAGTAGTCGGCCTCGGGGCGGCCGGAGCTGGCCCGGTAGAGATCCAGGAAGAACGGGGAGGGGAATTGCTCGCTCTGCTGGTCGAGACTGCGCAGGTTCCAGCTCGGATAGCTCGCCGTCAGTCCGCCGGCCAGACGCGCGACGCACTTCTGGAGGGCCAGCGCCGATTCCCGGGGACGCTCGCGATACAGGGGCAGCGCGAGCGGCGCGAGAAGGAGATTGATCTGCCGGCGCTCCGCGTCGAGAAGCACCGGATCCTCGAGGTCGGCGCCCGGATGCCGCGCCTCGTCCAGCCCGAGCAGGAAGGTGTGCGGCCTGCCGGAGAACCCTCCCGCGCGGTAGTCCGCGACGTGGATCCGGCCGGGTCGCGCGCGTTCGGCCTCGACCGAGAGAGCGCGTACGGCGTCCGAGAGGCGCGCCGCCGCTTCGGCCGCAGGCAGCTTCGTCGCCGGCAGCATCTCGAGCTCTTCGAGGAGTTTTTCGAGCGCGGTCAGGGCGGAGGCGTCCATGGGGTCGGCCACGCGCGCGAACTCGCTCACGAAATCCCGGCAGCCCCGGGCCAGAGCTCGCAGGTCGCATGCCGGAGCGCCGGCGCACTCCGCGAGCTCGAGCACGCGGATGGCGAACGCCCGCGCGGCTCGCGCTTCCTGCAGCCGCCGCCGCCGCCGTTCGGCTCGCTCGGCGAGCTCCCGCTCTCCTTCGTCGTCCGCTTCCCGTCCCGGGCCGCCAGGCTTTTCGAGCTCCGCGATCCGGCGGTCGATGGCCGATCGGTGACGTCCCGCCCCCCAGCCGATCTGAGCCTCGCGCAGAGCGCGGGCGACCGCCCGCGTTCCCGGTGCCTCCCGGGCGCGGCCGGGGACACGGTCGAAGGTCAATGCGCCCGAAGCGAGGCTCGCGCGCAGGATCTCGGCCTCGAAGCCGGCGGCGATCCAGTCGAGGAACGCGAGCGCCGCCTGGCCCGGCCGGGTAAACGTCGCCGCGACGCCTCCGGAAAAGGTGCACGGGATGTCGTGTTCGCGGGCGAGCTCCCAGACGAGCGCCGGATAGGTGGACGCGTCGGTGTGGAGGACCTCCACCTGATCGAAGGGGATTCGGTTCTCGAGAACGCGCCGGAACACTTCGCGGATCTCGTTCTCCTCGCCGCTGGCGCGGAGGAGCCGGGCCTGCGACGCGTTCTCGATCCAGCTTTCCGGGGCTTCGGAAGGGAGGACTTCGTAGCGTCCGCCCGAAACCTTCTCGAGGATCTCGCGCTCGACGGCCGTCAGGTCGGCATCGTCGACGACGAGGTACCGGGCGCCGCCGGGCTCGCGCGCCGACGCGGCGGCCGCCCGGCGCAACACAGTCGCGGAGTCGATGAAGCGCCCCGCGGCGAGGTCCTCGTCGTAGCGGGCGAGGATGCCCTTGAGCTCCCGGAGCTTGCGCGGATCGTCGAAAGCCTTGGCCGGCAGCGCCGCCGCCGTCAGGCCCGCCGCCCGGATCTCCTCGAAGGTGCGCTGCAGAGCCCGGTGGAAGCCCGGGCGATCGCGGAGCTCGCCGAAGTAGCTGTTCGGCTTGAGAAACTCGGCGCAGGCCTGCTCGACGAGAGCCAGCGCCTGCGCCCGCGAGAGCAGCCGCAAGCCCTCGCGGGAGAGGTCCGGCCCCGCAATGCGGAGCGCGATCGTGCGGACGGTCTCGACTCGGAGGTGGATCCAGGTCTGGCCCTCGCGCGCGAGTCGCTCGATCAAGGTATGTCCGATCGCGAGAGACGGCGCGACGAGGACCTTTTCCTCCAGCGGGTGATCGCGGCAGGCGCGCGCGAGCGAGTCGATCAGCCGCGCGGGCGTCTTCGTGGGCGACGCCGAGCGCGCCGCGGGCGCGGCGTCTTCGAAGGGCAGATAGGGTTGTTCGGTTCTCCGGGGCATGGGTCGCTGCCTTTTTATCGCAATCGGCGGACAGACCATGTCCTGCCCCTTGGTCGCCTTCGCCCTTCGGGCTACGGCGGTGGTCGTTCGCCCCAGCCCTTCGGGCTGCGGCGGCAGGGAGTAGACTGCAGGCGGAAACGGGGGAGCCCACTCCGCCATCGGCGGACGGCTGAGAGTCCGGCGTCACATGGCGTCGGAGACCCCGCGAACCTGATGCGGGTAATGCCGCCGTAGGGAGGTCACATGAGCCTGCGTCGCGAGACGCTCCCGTCCACATCGTCGCTGGACCGTTCGCCCCTTCCCGGATCGCACAAGGTCTACGTTCCCGGTCCGGGCGGGATGCGCGTCCCGTTCCGCGAGATCGGCCTCTCGCCCACGCGCGGCCTGCGGGGCGAGACCGAAATGAATCCTCCGTTCCGCGTCTACGACACGTCGGGGCCCTACACGGATCCGGCCGTCCCCATCGATCTCGAAGCCGGCCTGCCGGAGCTCCGCCGTCCCTGGATCCTGGAGCGCGGAGCGTACGAGGCGGCGACGCCCCGGCGGACCAACGCGGCGCCCCTCGCCCTCAACCTCGCGCGGCCGCGGCAGGTCCTGCGCGGGAGGGGCCCGGTGACCCAGATGCACTACGCGAAGAAGGGCGAGATCACCCGCGAGATGGAGTTCGTCGCGATCCGCGAGGGCGTCGCGCCGGAGCTCGTGCGCGACGAGATCGCTCGCGGCCGGGCGATCCTTCCCGCCAACATCAACCATCCCGAGTCCGAGCCCATGGCCATCGGACGCCGGTTCCTCGTCAAGATCAACGCCAACATCGGAAACTCCGCGGTCACGTCCACGATCGAGGAGGAAGTCGAGAAGATGACCTGGTCCACGCGCTGGGGGGCGGACACGGTCATGGATCTTTCGACGGGCCGGAACATCCACGAGACGCGGGAGTGGATCCTGCGGAACTCCCCGGTTCCCATCGGCACCGTTCCCATCTACCAGGCTCTCGAAAAAGTCGACGGCAAGGCCGAGGAGCTGACCTGGGAGATCTTCCGCGACACGCTCATCGAGCAGGCCGAGCAGGGCGTGGACTACTTCACCATCCACGCGGGCGTGCGACTCGCTTACGTGCCGCTGACGGCGAAGCGGGTCACGGGCATCGTTTCGCGGGGCGGCTCGATCATGGCGAAGTGGTGCCTCGCGCATCACCGCGAGTCGTTCCTCTACGACCGCTTCGAGGAGATCTGCGAAATCCTCGCGCAGTACGACGTGTCGTTTTCGCTGGGCGACGGCCTGCGGCCCGGATCGACCGCCGACGCCAACGACGAGGCCCAGTTCGCGGAGCTCGACACACTCGGCGAGCTCACGAAGACGGCCTGGGCGCACGACTGCCAGGTCATGATCGAGGGGCCCGGCCACGTGCCCATGCATCTCATCGCGGAGAACATGGAGCGGCAGCTCCGCGTCTGCCACGAGGCCCCGTTCTACACGCTCGGGCCCCTCACGACGGACATCGCTCCGGGATACGACCACATCACCTCGGCGATCGGGGCGGCGATGATCGGGTGGATGGGCACCGCGATGCTCTGTTACGTCACGCCCAAGGAGCACCTCGGTCTGCCCGACAAGAAGGACGTCCGCGACGGCGTCATCGCCTACAAGATCGCGGCTCACGCGGCGGACCTCGCCAAGGGCCACCCCGGAGCGCGCGACTGGGACGACGCCCTCTCGAAGGCGCGGTTCGAATTCCGCTGGGAGGATCAGTTCCACCTCGCCCTCGATCCCGAGACCGCCCGCTCCTTCCACGACGCCACCCTGCCGGCCGAGGGCGCCAAGCTCGCGCATTTCTGCTCGATGTGCGGCCCGCACTTCTGCTCGATGAAGATCACTCAGGAAGTCCGCGAGTTCGCGGCCGCCGAGGGGATCGCGGAAGAGAAGGCCCTCGAGGCGGGCCTGGCCCGCAAGGCCCGCGAGTTCGTCGCCGACGGGGCGGAGATCTATCGAAAGACGGACTGAACGGAAACGGCACTAGAATCGTCACAGTTCGAGCACCTTTGTGACGATCCGCGCGGGAACGCGCCTCGGCTCTTATGAAATCGTGTCGCCACTCGGCGCAGGCGCGATGGGGGAAATTTACCGTGCCCGCGACCCGCGCCTCGGCCGCGAAGCCGCGATTAAAGTCCTTCCCCCGGCATATGCGGCCGACCCCGAGAGTCTCAAGCGATTCGAGAAGGAGGCTCGCGCAGCCTCCGCTCTGAACCACCCGAACATCGTCACGGTCTACGAGGTCGGGCAGTCGGAATCGGTCTCGTTCATCGCGATGGAGCTCGTCGAGGGCAAGAACCTGCGGGAGTTGCTCGCGAGCGGAGCGCTTCCCCTGCGGAAGGTGCTCGAGATCGGCGGCCAGATTGCGGAGGGGCTCGCGACGGCGCATGCCCGTGGTCTCGTCCACCGCGACCTGAAACCCCAGAACGTGATGGTGACTCCCGAGGGACGCGTCAAGATCCTCGACTTCGGCCTGGCGGTTTGGCGGCCGCTCGACGCGGCCGGAAGGGAGCAAACTGCCGCGGCGCACCAGCCCATGGCGGACACGACCCCACGGCTGCGCGGACGGCGGACCCTTCCCTCACGACTCCGGGCACCATCCTCGGAACCGTCGGCTACATGTCGCCGGAGCAGGCGCGCGGGGAGCCCGCGGACTTTCGCTCCGATCAGTTTTCCTCGGGTGTCGTGCTCTACGAGATGGCTTCCGGCCGGAGGGCGTTCGATCGGGGCTCGGCGATCGAAACGCTTTCGGCGATCCTTCGCGACGAGCCGAGCCCGCTCGCATCGGAGGCCGAACTCTCCCTTCGCCCTTCTGCTGGATCGTCGAGCGCTGCCTGGTCAAGGAGCCCGACGGGACGGTATGCCTCGACGCGGGATCTGGCGTCCGACATCAAGAGCCTGTGGGGTCATCTTTCTACCGCTTCGCTGTCGGCCGCTCTGCAGTGACCACCGAGCCTCGAGCGGCGTCTCCGTTCGCCGGATCCTCGCGACCGCCGCCGCGCTCGCGTCTCGCGGCGGGCCTCGGCGCCTTCGTGACGACGCGCTGGCAGGCCGCCACCGCCTTCGCCGGTCTTCGAACAGCTGACGTTTCGCCGTGGATCGGTCTGGACCGCCCGGTTCGCCCCGACGGAGAGTCGGTGATCTACGGCGCCGCCTGGGACGGTGAGCCGTTCCGGCTGTATCGCAAGGGGCCGCACAGCGTCGCGTCGAGCGCCCTGGATTTTCCGGATGCCAACCTCCTCGCGATCTCGCGCTCGGGCCAGCTCGCGGCCGCCGTGGGGGGATTCGGGATCCCTCCCGGGGGAGTGACGCTCGGAACGCTCGCCGTCGCGCCGCTCGAAGGCGGCGCTCCCCGCGAGATCGAGACCGACGTGCTCTTCGCCGACTGGTCTCCCGACGGGAGGGAGCTGGCGGTGGCCCGGCTGGTCGACGGCCGGACGGTTCTGGAGTTCCCGGTCGGCAAGAAGATCTACGAAACGGACGGTCTGATCACGTTCCCGCGCGTCTCCCCGAAGGGCGACCTCGTCGCGTTCCTGGACCATCCGGGGCGAATCGACAATCGCGGCACCGTCGCCGTGATCGATCGCGCCGGGCGCAAGCGAACGCTCACGGAGGAGTGGGCCGCGGAGCAGGGACTCGCGTGGCATCCCACGGCGAAGCGAGATCTGGTTCGGCGCGGCGCCGCGTCGGGAAGCGCACTCCATCTACGCGGTGACGCTCACCGGAAAGAGACGCGTCGTCGTTCGTGGCCCGGGCGACCTGATGCTCCAGGACATTTCCCCGCGGGGCCGCGCGCTCGTCACGCGCGAGGCCTGGCGGCTCGGGATCATGGCGGGCGCGGACGGGCGAGGCCGAGCGGACGTCTCGTGGCTCGACCGGTCGCTCCTGACCGGTCTCTCGCGCGACGGGCGGCGCATCCTGTTCACGCAGTTCGGATCGTCGGTCGACACGACCTACGAGGGTTACGTGCGGAAGCTCGAGGAATCGAGCCCGATGCTCGTCGGCGAGGGCTTCGCCCAGGCGCTTTCTCCGGACGGAACTCGGGTGCTCGCGGTCGTTCCCGCCGCGACTCCCGGAGCTCGTCATCCGTCCGGCCGCCGTCAGCGCCGGCCAGCCGATGAAGATCGCACCGCGCGGGCTGGAGGCGGTCGCTTGGGCCGACTGGTTTCCGGACGGCCGCCGCATCGTCGTCGCCGGAACCGAGTCCGGGCACGGCGTCCGGCTGTACGTCTGCGAGCCCGAGAGCGGCGAAATCCGGGCGATCAGCGCCGAAGGAATTCTCATCGATCACTATCAGGGCGTCCCGGTTTCGCCGGACGGGAGGCGCGTGGCCGCGCTCCAATCGGACGGGCGGCTCGCGGTCTTCTCGACCGACGGCGGGGAGGGGCGGCCGATTCCGAACCTGCCGCCCGGCGTCGTTCCCATCGCGTGGACCGCGGACAGCCGCGGATTGTTCGCCTACCGCCTCGTCGGACTGGCCCGCCCGCGTGCTCCGCATCGATCCGGAGAGCGGGAAAGCGGAGATCTGGAAGGAGCTCCTCGTGGCCGACGGCACGGGTGTGCACGGTCTGCCGTCGGTGCGCATGACGGCGGACGGGCGCGCGTACGCCTATTCGTACTACCGGGCGCTCTCCGAGCTGTTCTGCCGTCGACGGCCTGCGCTAGGCGCCCTCGACCGGCGGCTTCAGGACCACGTTCCCGGGGCGAGCATCGCCGCCATGCGGCTCGGGCTCCGGATGCCCTGACCGGTCATCCATGCGTCGGCCTCGGCGACGAGCGCCGCGCCCTCGGACCCTCCGAGAAGCTCGCCGCGGCGCCGGCGAGCGACGGCGGCGTGGAGCGCCATGTCGGTGGCGGTGAACTGCGCGTTCGGCCGAAGTCGAGGAGCGCGGCCGCCGACGTTTTCTCGTCTCGCACCGACGCCACGCCGGCTCTGCAGAAGCGTCGCGATCGCGTTGCCCCACGGCATGCGCTCGCGTTCGATGCGCCGGGCGTCCTTCTCGGCGGCCTCGATCTCCTGCGGATCGCCGCCGCCGTCGCACGCCGCGGCGATCGCGGCACGGGCTCGAAAAGAGAGCGAGTTGATCAGGATGGACTGCGTCCGCAACATGAAGGAGCGTTGCAGCAAAGGCCAGCGTTCTCCGACCAGGCGCCAGGCCGCCGGCCCCGTACCGGCGTAGAGGAGGCTCTCCACCTGCCCGATCATTTCGTACCAGTGCTGAAGGCGGAACACGTCGGAAGGCCAAATCGCGATCGCTTCGCGTAGCTCCTGTCGCGCCCTCTCCGGCTCGTCGTTCGCGAGCCGAACGAGGTAGGAGAGGCGCGTCCGCATGCTCGTGACGGCGTAGAGATCACCGCGGTCCTCGGCCTCCTTGAGAAGGCCCGGGAGCGCTTCCTCGAGCTGCTTGAGCTCGCCCAGATAGAAGAGGACGAGCAGAGAGTAGTAGTGCGTGTTGTCGAGGTCCCAGGCCACTCCTCGGCACCGCTCGCGAAGCACCGAGCCCGCGCGCTCGGTGAAGTCCCGGGCGATCCTTCCAGCGCCCTTCGAGGAAGCCGCGATCCCCCGGCCACGGACAGAGCGAATCCGATCGCATGCGGATTATCGATTCGATTCGCGATCGCCGTGGCCGCATCGAGCAGCTGAGCCGTTCGAGCGCGCGAACGCCCGCCTCCCTGACCGGAGTTCGCGGCTTCGATCGTGAGAGCTCGCGCGCACCCGGTACGGTTCGCCCGCCCTCAGGGCCAGCAGAGCGTGGCGGGCCTGGAAGTCGAAGCCGCGAATCAGATCCGACAGAATCAGTCCCTTGGCCGCCGACCAGCAAACGTCGATGCGCGTGAGCGTCGCCGCCGGGATCTGGGTCGGATCGCGTTCCCGGAAACGGATGCCACGCAGGCGCAGGATCGCCCTCCGGAAGATCATCGAGAAGAGTGCCGCCCGCGGCGATCCTGGCCATTCGCAGGCCGACCTTCGCGAGAACGGTGCGGAGCGTCGAGACGCCTTCCTCGATGTGTCCGCTCGATCAAGTACTGCTCGGCGGCGCGCCGCTGAAGCTCCAGCGCCTCGGTCGGCCGCGGATCCGTCCACGGCTGCGAGGTAGGCCTGCGCGGCTTCCGCTCCGCGTCCCGCGTTGACGAGGGCGTCCCCGAGCTTGACGCTGAGCAACCGCCGGCGCGCGTCTCGCGTCGGAGGAGGGGCGCAGCTCTCGCGCGAGCCGGTAGAGCCGCGCCGCCCGATCGAAGGCGAGGGCCTCGGCCGCGCGATGGGCGGCCGATCGCGGCGTACTCGGCCGCCCGCTCGGGCTCGCCGGCCTCCTGGAAATGGAGGGCGAGGGCCTCGGGATCGGTGCTGCGCGAGCCTTCGAGCGCCAGGGCCAGCTTCCGATGCTCGGCGCGGAGCTCCTCGGGCGAGAGCTGCGCCACCACCGCCTCGCGGATCCGGTCGTGGTACGGCTCGATCTCGTCGCGGTCCTGCGAGCTGCGGGTGCGTATGAGGTGCTCCGAGCGGAGGCGCTCGACGCCTCCGTCGTCGCCCTCGAGTCCGGCGGCGTGACGCGCGGCGGCCGGATGCAGGGGCTGTCCGGCGACGGCGAGGACTCGCAGCAGCCGCCGGTCCGGCTCGAGCAGGCGAAGGATTCGCGCGCGAATCACCTGCTCGAGGGTCGTCGCGCCGGCCGCCCCGCGTCCGGCTCCGACCGGCTTCCGCGGCATCGATCCCGCCTGCGCGTAGCGGACGAGCTCCGACAGGAAGAACGGGTTGCCGCCCGACTCGCGGGCGATCTCGAGCGCGCCGCTCTCCGACCCCTCGTCCGAGCAGGGCGAGCGTCAGCTCGCGCGCCTCGCGCTCGCTCAGGAGGCCGACCGGCAGATCGAGAGCGTCGGGCCCGCCTCCGGCTCCCCCCGGCGAGAGGAAGCTTTGCAGGAACGGGCTCGTCGCTGCGTCCTCGGCGCGGTAACACGCGATCAGGAGAAGCGAAGGCGGCCGGGGAGGGTGCAGGAGATCGGCGAGCAGGGTCGCGCTGTCCACGTCTCCCCACTGCAGGTCGTCGACGAAGAGGATGACGTCGTTCTGTTCCGCCAGCCGCGTGAGCAGCTCCCGCAGAGCGGCGAACGCGCGCCGGCGCAGCTCCTGGGAATCCGGGATCTCGAGAACGCGTCGCCGGGCGCCCGCCACGGACTCGACGCGGCGGAGCACGGGAAAGAGCTTCGCGAGCGCGAGAACGTCTCGAGGCAGGATCTCCTTGGCTTCGGCCGCCGGAAGCTTCTTCAGGAACTGGCTGAGAGAGTCGACCAGGCTGTCGAGCGCCTTGTAGGGGACGGACTCCCGCTCGTAGCAGCGTCCGGCCAGCACGACGGCGCCGGACCGGCGCGCGCCCTGCAGGAAACGACGCGCGAGGGCGGTCTTGCCGGCGCCGGACGGGCCGTGCAGGCGAACGACCGCGGCGGCGCCCGCGCGGGTCGAATCGAGCGCGGTCCGCAGCACGGCCAGATGCTCCCCGCGTCCGACGAAGGTGGACTCGGGCGGCAGCGTCGTCGGGGTGGCGGTCGGTCGGAAGGTCGCCGACTGCGCGGGCACCGAGGCGCCCGAGGATCTCCTTGCCCCCCGGCCGCCGGGACGGCTCTCGGCGCATCAGGTCGACGCAGAGAGCGTTGAGGTCGTCGGGCAGCCCGGGCACGAGGTCGCGGGGCGCCGGCGCGTCCTTGTTTCGCTTGTCCCACATCATCTCGATGAAGGTGCCGGTGAACGGCCACTGTCCGGTGAGAGCCTCGAAGAGCATGACTCCCAGGCTGTACCAATCCGTCGCCTCCGAGAGCGGACGGGCGGAGCCCTGCTCCGGCGACATGTACGCCGGGGTTCCGACGACGGAAATGCTCCGCTTCGATCCCGAGACGGAAAGGTCGGTCACCATTCCGAAGTCGAGCAGGATCACGCGGCCCTCGCGCGATACGAGGACGTTGGACGGCTTGATGTCCCGATGAAGCTGCCCGGCACCGTGCAGAGCCCCGATCCCCGCGACCACCTGTCGCACGGCCTCGCGGAGCCGGTCCGAATCGAGCGGCGGCGGAGCCATGGACTCCGGATCCTGCGACGCCTCGAGCGCCAGGGCCATGAGGTGGCGGGCGGCGTCGCTCGGCACCTGCCCGGGGAGGGCGGGAGATGCGGCGGGCTCGGCCGCGGCCTCGGTCCGCTCCACGGAATCCACGGGTTCCGGAAAGGGCGTGCCGCGCACGTACTCGAGGAAGTTGACCCCGTCGATGAGCTCCATCGTGAAGAACCACTGATCCTCGTGCGCGAGAAGCTCGTGCAATCGGACGAGGTTCGTGTGGGCGATGTCGGCGAGGGCCCGGAACTCGCGCTTCAGCCGGAAGAGCGCCTCCACGTTCCCGTCGCGAAGAGCCTTGAGGGCCACCACCTGGTTGCGCTCCCGGTCGAGCGCCTGATAGACGACACCGAAACCTCCAGCGCCGAGGCGCCGCTGGACTTGAAAGCGCTCGGTCCCGCCGAAGACCCTGTTCCCGGGCGAGGTTCATGGCCCTCTGCCCTTTCGAGAGTCAACCGGAGTGACTTCGGAGACGATTGGACCAGCGCGATTGTATGCCCGTCCGACAATGCGGTCAGAAGCGGAGGAGCGGCCGGTCAGGCCGCTCCTCGAGACCGTCGGACCGCCGGAGCTCTAGAAGCTCGCCACGATGCCGACGGCCGTCGCCGTGTCGGTGTGGCCGAACGTGGGCACCGGCTGATTGCGCCACAGGAGCGTCCACGACGCCTGCAGCGCGAAGATCTTCGAGATGTCGGCCGTGATCGCGGCCCTGTTGGTGATGAAGTAGTTCTTCGTGTTGTCGAGGTCCAGGAGGTAGGTGAAGTCGTTCGTGAAAGCCGCGCTCTTGGTGAACTGCCACTTGTAGTAGAGGGCGGCGCGCGCGTTAGCGTAGTCCCGTGATGTGATGATGTTGATCGGCTCTCCGTTGATGATGACCGGGATGATGTCCTTCTCGTTCGTCCAGCCCGCGCCGCCTTCCGCCTTGAGAAACTGCGACGGCCCATCGAGGAGCTTGAAGCCCGCGCCGCCATCGACGCTCCAGAGGGCGTCGATGCCCGAGAACGTGTTGCGCAGGTAACCGCCTCCGGCAAACACGTAGAACCGAGTGGTGATGTCCCGGTTGGCCCGGAGCGAAGCGAAAGACGACTCGGCCGTCACGACGCCATCGGTTTGCGAGTAGAGGTAACCGCCCTTCAAGGTGAACAGCCAGGGCTTCGGGTTGTAGTTCAGCTCGGCGGCGCCGCCGATCGACGTCGTGTCCGTGTTGCCCGAAGTGGACAGGAACGAGAAGTTCACTTTTCCGAACCAGCAGGGGTCCGGAGCAGGCGGCGGCTCCGGGCAGGGGCACGGGGGAGCCTGGGCCAGGACCGCTCCGCACGCGGCCAGCCACAGGAGCAAGATCGCTCGCAACAGTCTCTTCACGCTCTTCACGCGAACCTCCTTTTGCCGACGTCCCGGATCCTAGCCCAGCCGGAAGCCCTTCCGGCGACCCCTGCGCCATTTCGTCGAACTGCGAAACCTTTGAGTCCCACCTCCGAATAAGAACCGAGGCGCGCAGTGTGCGCGAACAGAGGAGGACTCATGACCGAAGTGACGAAGCACGAGCCCGGATCGTTTTCGTGGGCGGAGCTGGCGACCAGCGACCCGCAATCCGCCAAGAAGTTCTACACGGGCTTGTTCGAGTGGAGCATCAAGGACAACCCCATGGGCGAGGGCTTCGTCTACACGCTCCTGCAGATCGGGGGCAAGGACGTCGCGGCGCTGTACCAGCTGATGAAAGAGCAGGCCGAGCAGGGCGTGCCGCCGAACTGGATGTGCTACGTGGCCGTCGAGAATGCCGATGAAACGGCGAAGAAGGCCAGGAGTCTCGGGGGAAAGATCATCGCCGAGCCCTTCGACGTCATGGACTACGGACGCATGGCCGTCATCCAGGATCCCGAGGGCGCGATCATCTCGATCTGGCAGGCGATGACGCACACGGGCGTGCAGCGCGTGGAAGAGCCCGGCACGATGTGCTGGTGCGAGCTCTCGACCCGGGACGCGGCGAAGGCCGGGACGTTCTACTCGGGCCTCTTCGGGTGGAACGTGAAGACGACCGACCCGGCGTACCACGAGATCCACCGCGGATCCGTCGGGATCGGAGGCATCCGACCCCTGAACGGGCAGCCCGCGGAGGTGCCGGCGCACTGGGGGATCTATTTCCAGGTGGCCAACTGCGACGCGACCGCGAAAAAGGCCGAATCGCTGGGTGGGAAAGTCTGCTTCGGGCCGATGGACGTCCCGAACGTCGGCCGCTTCGCGGCGATCCAGGACCCGCAGGGGGCGTTCTTTTCGGTGATCCAGCTGGGCTGACGGCGTCCTCGACCGGCTCGATGGACATGCACTGATAGCATCCGCATAGAAATCGAAAGGGGGCGCTCATGCGGGCGCTTACGGTCGCCGTTCTGGGGCTGGGGGTCCGCTCGCTCGCGTTCGCGACGGATGCGAACGCCGTCGTGCATCTGTACTCCGCTCCCGACGCCAGCGGCGCAGTCCAGATGTGCACGGTCAACGACGAGATCTGGTTTCCGCAGCCGAACTCGGACTCGCTCGCGCGGATCAACGACGACGGCTCATTGACCCGGAGGAATGTTCCGACCTCGGGGAGCCGGCCCCTCGCGATCTCGCGCGAGGACGGCAACGGACGACTCGTGTTCACCGAGGTCGGCACGAACCGGATCGGCATCTTCGACGCGAACGGCGCTCTCACGGAGTACGACGTCCCGACTCCCGCGAGCAACCCGCGGGGCATCACGAGCCCCAACCTCGTCTGGTTCACCGAGTACGACGGAAACCGGATCGGACGGTTTCAGGCGGGCTCGCCGGGCTCCATGGTGGAGTTCGCGATCCCGACGTTCGCGTCCGGCCCTCTCGGGATCGCGCCGGGGCCGGGCGGTTCGGAAATGTGGTTTACCGAGAACCTGGCCAACAAGATCGGGCGCATCGACGCGAGCGGCGCGATCACGGAGTTCGACATCCCGACGCCGGACAGCGGCCCGACCGCGATCGTCCGCGGGTTCGACGGCAGCCAGGAGCTCATGTACTTCACCGAAGCCCGGGGAAACATGATCGGGAGCATCGCGATCACCGGCCAGGTGACGGAGCGCGCGATCCCGACGCCCAACAGCAGTCCCACGGACCTCGTCTTCGACAACGTCGAGCAGGCCGTCTGGTTCACCGAGCGCAACGCCGGAAAGCTCGGCTGGATGTCGATCGACGGCGATTTCCACGAGTTCCCGCTTCCGGGAACCTCGAAGCCCGAGAGCCTCGTGATCGACTACGGCCAGTTCTTTTTCGGACCGATGTCGATCTGGTACGTCGACGGGACGAATCGGCGGGTCGGCAAGCTTTCGGACAATCATCTCTTCGCCCTCGGCGCCCGACACGAGGGCACGCTGGATACCGAGTTCGAGCTCTCGAACTCCGGCAACGATGCGGTCAAGGCGAGGCTCGGCTGGCCTTATACGGGGCCGTGCCCGGCGCCTTGCATCGTGCCGACGAGCATCAAGCTCGTCGTGCCGCGGCGCGGAGAGGTCGAGGCGACGGCGAGCGAGGTGCCGAACGCCGAAGGCCAGCGTTTCTTTTATGTGACCGGGATCGAGCCGGAGATCAGCGACGTGCCGGAGACGCGGGCCTGGGTCGTCGACGAGGATCGCCCCGAGACGCGCATCGAGGTCCCGCTCGTCAGCTACTGGACGATTGCGACGCTCCAGCCCCCGCTCGCCCGGGGAAGCAACGGGCCCCAGCCCTTCCTGACCTTTCCGGCCCGCCGCCGGACGGGTTTCCAGACGACCCTCGTCCTGGCGGCGATCGAGACCGAGGACGGTGGTCCCCTCGAGCTCGAGATCGATGTGCTCAACTCCGAGGGCGACGTCGTCGCATCGACCGAAGTCGAAGTCCCGCTGGCCGGCGTCCTCGTGCTCGATCAGCTCCTGTCCGACCTCGACATCTTCGGAGACTTCGACGGACGGATTCGCGTGAGCGCATTCCCCGCTCGGGTCTCTTCTGGGGCGTCGTGGAAACCTACGAAAACAACGTGCTCACCCGCCTCATGCCTCCGGGCTCCGAGCTCGAGCCGCCGTCGCAGTGCGTCGGCGGTCCCGCGCGCTGCAACCCGAGGCGGACGCCGCGCGTCGTGGTTCGCGAAGCGCCGTGATGCTTCGGCGAGCCGGACCTGGGGATGATGGCCGCACTCGCCGGGTTCGACAGGCTCGATCCGGATCAGGTGGCTGTCCCCGAGCGGCCTTTTGTAGGCTACGCTCGCAAACGTAACTGCCGACGGGCGGCTGGAGCTCCTGGCTCCGACGCCCGGCATGTCCCTTGATATGGCAACCCTTCCCGGAGGTGTCCGATGAAACGAATCGCGCTTTTCGTCTTCTTCGCTGCTGGCCGTTTTCACGACCTTCCCGGTCCTCGCCCGAGGACGACTCCTGATCGTCGCCGGGGCCGGGTTCGTGGGGCAGCTGGAATACCGAGTTCGAGATCGCCAACGTCGCGACCGAGCCGATCGACGTGGAACTTTCGATCGGAGGCCTTCCCCTCGGCGTGCCGTGTCCGCCCAACTGCACGACCGAGTCGTTTCGGATCCC
>CAWDSI010000036.1:0-27005 GCA_963804915.1 uncultured Acidobacteriota bacterium | reverse complement strand
GAAGGGCCTCGAAGACGCGGAATACGTCCGGAGCCGCGCGGGTGTGCCCCACACCTTCGGCCCGTTCCCGCGCGCGCAGGCCGCATCAACCCGAACGGAGGCAGCGTCGCGCTCGGACACCCCTTCGCCGCCACGGGCGCGCGGATTCTCTCGCAGGCGGTGCGCGAGCTGTCGGCGATGCCGAAAGGCTCGCGCGCCATCGTGAGCGTCTGCGCCGACGGCGGTCTCGGCACGGTCGCGCTTCTCGAAACCTGACGCCGCGGGGTGATAGCCTGCGCCGGCAGGAGACTCCGATGAAGAGATCCATCTTCCTCCGCGCGGCCGGCTCTCTCGCTCTCGCCTCCCTGCCCGCGCTGGCCTCCGGCGAAACTGCGACGAAGCCGAAGAGATCGAGAAAATCGTCGCGAAGCTCGATACCGAATACCAGGCCGCGGTGAAGGCGAACGACGACGCCGCGATGGATCGCATCCTCGCCGACGACATGGTCCTGATCACGGGGCGCGGCAAGGTGTTCACCAGGGCCGACCTGCTCAAGGACGCCCGCGACAAGTCGACGACCTACGAGAAGCAGGACGAGCTCGAGCAGAAGGTCCGCGTCTTTGGCGACCACACGGTGGTCGTGACGGCGCTTCTCTGGATCAAGGGCACGTCCGAGGGCAAGACCTCCGACCGCAAGCTCTGGTTCAGCGATACCTACGTAAAGACCCCGAAGGGCTGGCGCTACGTCTTCGGTCAGGCCTCGATCGCCCTTCCGGACGCTCCGTAGGCGATGGCCGCCGCGAGCCAATCCTTCGACGCGATCGTCATCGGCACCGGCCAGGCCGGGCCCCGTCCCTCGCGGCGCGCCTCTCCGGCGCCGGCATGAAGGTCGCCATCGTCGAGCGCGAGTTCTTCGGCGGGACCTGCGTCAACACCGGCTGCATCCCGACGAAGACGCTCGTCGCGAGCGCGGCGGCGGCGCAGCGCGGTGCGCCGGGCCTCCGAGTTCGGCGTCTCCGCCGGCGGGCCCGGTCTCGGTCGACATGAAGGAGGTCAAGGCCCGCAAGGACCAGATCTCCGGCGACGTCGCGCGACGGCGTCGAGGAGATGGCTGCGCGGACCTCGCGAACGGCACCGTCTACGCGGGCCACGCGCGGTTCGAGTCGCCGCGCGAGGTCCGCGTCGGCGACGACGTCCTCACGGCCGAGCAGCATCTTCATCAACGTCGGCGGCCGGGCCGCCACGCCGCTCCGCCATCGAGGGCCTCGACGCGATCCCGTACTGGACGAACTCCTCGATGATGGACGTCGACTTCGTGCCGCCGCACCTCGTCATCGTCGGCGGCAGCTACATCGGCCTCGAGTTCGCGCAGATGTACCGGCGGTTCGGCAGCCGACGGTCACCGTCGTCGAGATGTCGCCGCGGCTCATCGCGCGCGAGGACGAGGACGTCTCCGCGGCGATCCGCGGGCATCCTCGAGAGCGAGGGCATCGCGGTGCGCACGGGCGCGAAGTGCATCGCGCTCGAGAAGGGGCCGTCGGGCGTGCGCGTCCGGGTCGACTGCGAGGAGGGCCGCCAGTCGTCGACGGGACGCACCTGCTCCTCGCCGTCGGCCGCCGGCCCAACACGGACGACCTCGGGCTCGACCGCGCCGGCGTCGCGACGGACGCGCGCGGCTACATCGACGTGGACGACCAGCTCCGCACGAACGTCGACGGCATCTGGGCGCTCGGCGACTGCAACGGCCGGGGCGCGTTCACGCACACGGCCTACAACGACTTCGAGATCGTCGCCGCGAACCTCCTCGACCACGACCCGCGGCGGGTCAGCGACCGCATCGACGACCTACGCGCTCTACATCGATCCGCCGCTCGGCCGCGCCGGCATGACCGAGGCCGCCGCGCGAAGGCCGGCCGGCAGAGATCCTCGTCGGCAAGCGGCCGATGACGAAGGTCAGGCGCGCGGTCGAGAAGGGCGAGACGCAGGGCTTCATGAAGATCGTCGTCGACGCCGAGACGAAGCAGATCCTCGGCGCGGCGATCCTCGGCGTCGGCGGCGACGAGGTCATCCACGCGATCCTCGACGTGATGTACGCGCGGCGCCCTACACGCTGATCCAGCGCGCGATGCACATCCACCCGACCGTGTCGGAGCTCCTGCCGACGGTGCTCGGCGAGCTCCGCCGGCCTGACGGCGCGTCGGCGCCGCTCGGCGTCAGCGCAGCCGGGTCACGACCCAGAACGACGAGGGCGATGGCGATCGCGTCCTCGAGGAGCGCGATCGGCAGGTCCTTGCCGCCGCTCGCCCGCGCCAGACGCGAGCGGAACTCGTAGCCGCCGAGCGTTCCGACGACCGCGCCGATCGCTCCCGAGGATCAGGCCGCCCGCGAGCGCCCCGGCCGTCGCGCCGAGCGCGGCGCCGCAGAGGGCGCCCATCACGATCCGCGCGATGAACGCGGGGGCGCCTTGCGGCTCGCCCGTCTTCGGCAGCTTGTCGTTGATCAGCTCTCCGATCGCCGCGACCGTGAAGATCCACGGTGTGACCGCGTGCGCCCAGGAAAGCGAGCGGCGTTCCCTGCAGCTTCAGCCAGCCCAGCCGGGCGGCCCAGCAGACGGCGGCCGGAGGCGTCATCGCGCGCAATCCCGCCGCGACCCCGATGAGAAACGCGAGCACGTAGAGCATTGGGCCTCCTCCCGTTGCGATCGGCGCGATCCTACAACGCGAGGGGGAATCGGAGGCGTGCGGCGCTCACCGCGCCGGAAGGCGGCCTTAGACCAGGCGCGGAAGGTGCGCGGCGATGGTCAGGCGCTTGATCGTGCCGCATTTGCAGCGGCGCGAGAGGGTCTCGCCGACGCTGGCGCCGAGCTCCTCCTTGTGAACCGCAGAGCAGCGTCCGCAGGTCCACTCGACCGGCCGGATGGTCGAGCCTGCGAAGTCGTGCCAGAAACGGATGCAGCTGCCGAGATCCGGCCAGCCTTCGTGCACCGTGGCGCGCCCATGGTCCGGTCCGAGCGCGCGCCGAATGCCGGCGACTTCGATGGCCGAGTGGAGGTCCCAGTGAGCGAGCCGGCCCCGCAGCGCGACATCGCTGAGGGAGCCGAGGGTCCTCCCGGGCTGAGCCCCGTTGGTCGAGTCGATGGTCAGGGAAACGAGCCCCGGCAAGTCGTCCACTTTGGGCAAACGGCTGAACACGATGGAGAAGATCTGCTGCGTCTTCATGCGGGTCGTCTTCGGGCGGGACACAACGCCCGCGGACGGGATCGAACGATTCGTGCCGTCGTCCATCACAGACCTTTCTTGCCGAAATGGCCGGCGACGGGCGTCACAGACAGGACGACAGGCCGTCGGAGGAGATGTCGGAGAAAATGATCGTATCACGCGCTACCGACGCGCGTTCCGCGTCGCTCCCGGCTTGCGCGAGAACCGGACCGCGGCGGAAACAGTCGGCCCGGAGCGGCGCTCAGGGTCTTTCGAGAGCGCGTCGCGGATAGGGGCGGGATCTCGGCACGAGTGTCGGCTCGGCGCGCTTCGGAAAAATCCGCGTGAAGATCCCGGAGCCCGTGCCGGCATAGACGCGGGTCGAATCGAAGGGGTCCACGGCGAGGGAGCCGACCCCCAGACCGTTCAGCCCTTCGTTCACTGGGATCCAGGTCGCTCCGCCGTCGACCGAGCGGTCCACACCCTCGAACCTGCCGCGGTAGAGGATCGAGCGGTCGGACGGGTCCCAGGCCAAAGCGCCGCAGCTGATACCGTCGTCTGCTGTCCAGGTTTCCCCGAAGTCGTGGCTCACGAACGAGTCCGCGAAGTGGACCGCGGAAGAAAAGGGATCCACTCGGATGCCGCCGCAGGCCGTGGAGTAGGTGCGAACCGGAAGCACCGACCAGTCCGCGCCGCCGTTCGCGCTCCTCACCGCGTGCTCGGGGTAGATGCTGTTCAGTCCCGAAAGCCAGACGTCCGCATAGACGAGATCCGGCACGTTCGGGTCCGTCGCGACGCTCATCACATGGAGGTCGATGTACTCTTCGCCGTAGTCGGTCGGCAGGGGCACATGAGTCCACGTCGCGCCGCCGTCCACGCTTCTGTGGAGCCGCTCGCCCGCGACGACCCAGACAGCCTCCGGCAATGCGGCTTCGAAGGCGATGGAGATGACGGGTCCTGAAGTCATCGGTAGACCGGCGTCGGCCGGGCTCCAGGTGACACCGGAATCCGTGCTCTTGAAAAACCCTTCCTGGTGGACGCTGGCGTAGAGGGTGCCCGGCGTGTGCGGATCCGCGCCGAGCGCCAGGATGCTCGCGGCTTCGAATGCCCCCGTGGGAGTCCAGACGAGATCGTCCCCCCATGCGACGGACGCTCCCGCCAGCGTCGCGGCCAGGAAAACCGCCCGGATCCTCACGGCATCACGGTAGCGCGACCGGGCCCCGCCGCCGCGTAAGGATTCCGCACTTTTTCCGCACCATCCGTAGCTACGGAGATAAACGCCGACTCGTCTACTTCGCCTCGAACACGTATTCGTGCTGCGCGTCGCGCGTCACGAGCGTCTTCTTCGGCCCCGCGCCCACGACGAACTCGGAGCCCGAGATGCCCGGCGCCGTCGTGACGAACGAGATCGTTCCGTCGGGGTTTTTCTTGGAGGCGACCTCGCTCCGCCACTCGCCGAAGTCGAACAGAGTCGTCCCGTTCGCCCGGCTCACGGCGATCTCCCCCAGGGCGGCATTCGCGTAGAGCGGCGCGAGCTTGGCGCTCTCGGCCGGGTCGGCCGGCACGGTCAGGAGCTTCCTCTCGGCCGCGATCTGCGAATAGAACGACTTGCCGGCCGCCGCGACCTGGGCCGCCGCTTCGGGCTTTCCGTCGAAGAGCACCTCGAGCAGCCTCCGCCGGAACTGGCTTCGCAGGATCCAGCCCGGATCCGCGTTGGTCAGGATCACGGCGCCCACGTTCGAATCGGGCAGCCAGATCATGTCGCTGTGATACCCGATCATGTCGCCGCCGTGATGCACCACCGGGATGTCGTACTCGGTGTCGACCATGAGTCCCATGCCGTAGGTCTCGTCCTTGCCGATCGCGACCTGCGGCGCGCGCCGCTCGAGGAGCGGCTCCTTCGGGATGTAGGCCTTTCCATCCGGCAACTTTCCGTTGGCGAGCTCCATGGACACGTACCGCAGCATGTCGTTCACGTTGCTCCAGGCGGCTCCGGCGGGGCGCAGCGGAATGATCGAGTAGTTCGCCTCCATCACCGCGAGCGCCGGCTTGCCGTCGATGGTCGGCGCGTGCGGGGCGGCGTGGTCGCCGGCCTGCGCCTTCGCGTAGTCGAAGGTCGTCGACTTCATGCCGAGCGGATCGAACACCTGCGTCTGCATCGCCTTGTCGTAGGCGGCGCCGAGCTCCATGTCGGGGTAGAGCACGTGGCCGCCCGTGAAGCCGGCGGCGCCGGCCATCGGGTTGGAGTACTGGAAGAGCTCGCCGAACTTGCTCGTCGGCTGCATCGTCCCGAGCGTCGCGAGGGCCCCTTCCGGGGTGAGGTTCTTGTACTCGAAGAGCCACTCCAGGTCCTGCCGCGGCAGCCCGGTGCACGCGCAGATGAGCTGCCGCACGTTGACCTTCTTCGTCGTGTCGGCGTCGCCCAGCTTGAAGCTCGGCAGGAGGCTCGTGACGGGCGTGTCCCACGTCATCTTGCCTTCGGCCACGAGCCTCGCCAGGAGCAGCGTCGTCAGGGCCTTCGTATTCGAGGCGATCATCATGAGCGTGTCGCCATCGACCTTCTCCGGCTTTCCGAGCTCGCGCACGCCGAAGCCCCCCGAGAAAACGACCTTGCCGTCCTGGACGATGCCGACGGACACGCCCGGGATCCCCAGCTCCTTCTGGCCGGTTTCGATGAACCGGCCGAGCTCCGCGAGCTTCGCCGCGTCGAGCTTGTGCGCTTTCTTTCCCGCGAACGTCTCGCGGACGTAGCCCTTCGGCAGGAGACGGTCGAAAATCAGCGCGACCTGCGCGCCGCGCTTCTCCCCCACTGCCTGAGCCATGTCGTAGATCACCACGGTCCACCGGCCGTCCGCGAACGACGCGATCGCGCCGACGTCCCGCTTCTCGTTGGGCGAGGTCTGGTAGTCGTAGGACTTCTGCTTCGACCAGCCGTTGCGGTCGGGCCGGTCATGCGTGACTTTCAGCGGCCACGACGCATCCGCCTTGTACGCCTTCCAGGCGGCGGCGACCGCGGCGTCGGCATCCGGGGCCGTGACGTCCACGAGGGCGATCGCGCCCTGGCCCTCCGGGGGCTCGAGGATGGTTGCGGGACCGCGCACGGACACGCTCCATTCGGCAGGCGCAATGAACGTGTTGCCGGCGACCGTGGATTGGGGCGTGTCCGCGGCGAGCCGTTCGGCGGCGATTGCCGGAGACGCGATTGCGAGTGCGGCCAGGAAGGATGCGAGCCCGAGGGCGTTCGGCCACGATTCGTTTCATGCCCGAACGATATCGCCAGTTGATGGCATCATGCCGGGGTGATGGCTGTACACGCTCGGGATCACGGGCGGCTGTTCCACGTCTCCCCTGCTCTACTGCCCGACCTCCAGCGTCAACCGGGGCCAGATGGCGATCTTCGTAGTCAAGACGTTCCAGATCCCCTAGGAAAAGTCGGAAGCCGCTTCGCCTTGTCGCGACGCAAGCCCGACCGGACGATGTCGATCGCCCTCCTCCAGGCCCGGCGAGGGAGCGACCGCCGTCCAAAGACGCCGTCCACGCCGGCCCGCGCCACGTGCCGCATCCGGCTCCGCCAACCGAGAAGGTAATCGATCGTCCGGACGACATCGCCGCGTCCCCGCTCGACCGCCATCGTCCGGAGGTGTCTCAGGTGGCGGCGGTCCCACGGCGTGTCGATCCGAAGGGCCCGGACCCGGCGGACATCGAGACGATCGGGAAACGTCGGACAGGCGGGCAGGCCCACGAGCGTGTCGAGCATCAGCATCGCCAGAAGGCATTTCTGACACCGGCCGCAATTGCGTCCGTCGGTCGACTTGAAGCACACGCGCAGATGGCGCCGCACGAGCTCGGAGGAGGCGATGGCGCGGACCTTGTGGGGGCGATCGTGCGCGGCGCCGTCGTCGCGGATCCGCAGCGTCCAGGACGAAAACAAGGCGTCCGTCAGCGGGTGGCTCCCCCAGGGCGCCTGGACCCAATAGACGTTCGACGCGGGGATGAACGCCCGCCCGTAGCGGCGTCCCAGGGCGAGGGGCACCGAGGCGAGCGCCGCGCCGTGGGCCACGTGTTCCCAATCCACGCTCCGATTCCACCGCATCGCAGGCTCGCGAATGTTCGTGCGCACGGAGACGAGAGGGCGGCCGAGCGCACCGGCGACCTCCTCGAGAGAGCGCCGGACGCGGTCGATCGCTTCTTCGCCGGTCGAGCTGAGGTCGAAGCCTGCGACGAAGAGAAACTCGTCGATCGGCCCGCGCTCTTCGAGGCCGTTCCCGTCACCGTGATCGAGAGCCGTGAAGAAGGAGTCCACGCCGCCCGAGAGGAACGCGCAGCTCCGCGGCGGAGGAGGACCGGCGGGAGCCTCGGTCACGGGACCCCTCAACGGGACGACACTCGTGTGCCCGTACCAGGACCGCCAGACGCGGAGGACCTCGTGGGCGCCGTCGAGGAGGGGACGGTCGACCGGCAGTTCCCATTCGAGAGGTTCGCCGAGCGCCGCCGCCAGGGGCAGCATGAGCGCCAGCCACGGGTTGCCGTCGCGCGAAAGGTCACCGGCGAGCGCGGCCGGAACCTCGTACCAGTAGGCTTCGGAGCCCGGCGATGACTCGTAAGTGACGGACGCCGTCAGGCGAACGCGTTCGCGATCAGACTCGACGGCCTCGACCGAGCTGACGCCGATCCGCACGCGGCCAGTCTACTGTCGACCGTCTACCGTTTACCGACCGACGACCAGGGAATTCAGACTTTTCCAATTGGCGGAAGATGGAAGACGCGCGTGGCGCTCCCGGCGCCCCGTTCGCACGGGCTTCGCCAGGGAGCGCCGCACCGCATCCCCTCGAAGCGGACTACTTGGGCGCGCCGGCCATCGCTTCCATCCGGCTCTTCATCTCCTCGGGCGACACGTCCTCGACGTGGGTCGCCACGAACCACTGATGGCCGAAGGGATCGGTGACGCCGCCCATGCGGTCGCCCCAGAACTGGTCCTCGACCGGCCGCAGGGCCTGGGCGCCCGCTTTGATCGCTCCGGCGACCGTGGCGTCGACGTCCTTGGTGTAGATCAGCAGCGTGATCGGCGTGCCGCCCAGAGTCTTCGGGCTCTTGTGCCCCATTTCCCCGATCGGATCGCAGAGCATCACGATCGAATCCCCGATCTTGATCTCGGCGTGCCCGATCCTGTTTTCGGGCGCAGGCATTCGCATCAGCTCCGTCGCGCCGAAGGCGTTCTTGTAGAAGTCGATCGCCTTCGCCGCTCCGTCGACGACGAGGTACGGCGTGACGGTGTGGTAGTTGTCGGGGATCGGTTTCACGTTTCCGGCCATGGGGGTCTCCTTTCCAAATCGAACTGGGTTTCCAAATCGAACCGGGCCTCGAGCCCCGTTCTTTATCAGGAAACGAAGAAGAAGGCCGGAAGTTATGGTGGGTCTATTAGATCCACTCGCCTGCGCCAGAGCGCCACAGGAATCACAGCCCCAGCGAAGGAGACGACGGCAGGGTCTTTACGGCAGGGTCTTTATGGCGGGGCCGACGGGCTTTCGGGAGTTCAGTCGCCCGGAACCACGTGATACAGACGTATGGACTTGCCGACCCGGGTGTACGGCCTGTCCAGAAGCCAGGCATAGGGATGATCGTCCCGGTGCGCCGCCTTCCGCAGGTCCTCGGCACCGACGGTCAAACTGAACTCACTGATGGCAATCCATCCCTCGGCCGGTTGGTACGGAAGGAGAGGTCGCACCGCGGGAAGGCCCTGGTCGAAAATGTCCTCGGAACCAAAATAGTCGAGCGTTACCAGTGGCGCTCCCACCTCCCGGAGCTGCCGACTCAGCCGCCAGAGATCCTGCCCCCAGTCCAGGTCCGAGTCCACGACGATTCGTTCCGGGTGTGCCCCTCCGAGCTCGTTGAAATACGCGAGGTAGTCGGGATGAGCCATCGCGGAGGACGCCGAGAACCAGAGGAGCAGCGCGAGCGTGCCGGCCTGGATCCATCGATTCGAGCGACCGCGTCGAAAGAGCGCCACCAACCCGAATCCGGCCGTGATCGAGAGGAATGGATAGATGGGAAGAACGTGGCGCACACCGATCGTGATTCGACTGGGAAGCACGACAACCAGGATCGCCAGTGCGCAGACGACGGGAGACCACCGCTCCGGCTGTCTCTTGCCCGGCATCCTCGCGAGAGCGCCGATTCCGGCAGCGAGGAGCAGGAGGAAGGCCAGAGGCGTCTTGACCCCGAGAACGACGGGAAAGAAGTACCACCAGCCGTCGCGGCGGTAATGGCCGAGCAGGTAGCCGTTATGTCCGCGAGCGTTGTGCGCTCGAACCTTCAAGACGCCGCGGATCAGGTCGCCGGCCGGCAGCGGAGCCTCGGCGAGACGGTCGACGACACCCTGCCACCGGGGATGGTCTCCGAGAAACCGCGTCACGCGCGGTGATCTTCGGAAATGCGGTCGCTCCGCGGCCGTCGTCAGGGGCGCCGAGGTGAAGCGGTAGCCGCCCCAGATCACCAGAAGGCGGTCATCAGCGCGAGAGCGCCCGGACCGACGTGGCTCTTCAGGCCCCGGCGAAGCTCCGCGCCGGTCGGGCGCTGCAGAACCCATCGAAGGGCCAGCAGCGAGACCAGGCAGACCGGCAGGAACAGGAGCGCGGAAAACTTGGAAAGCACCGCGATCGCGAGCGCGACGCCCAGGAGGGCACTCTGTCGCAGGGTCGGCCTCCCCAGCCACACCTCGAATGCGAACACGGCCGCGGCAAGGCCCGCGGTGATCGCCATGTCGGTCGTCGCGAGGCCGGCATGTCCCAGGATGGGAGGCAGCGCGCAAAACAGAAATACCGACGCGAGCGCCGTGCGGTCGCCGAAGAGCCGTCGAGCCCATGCCCAGATCGACTCCGGCGGCGAGCACGAAGAAGGGAAGGATGCCGATCCGTGCGAGCGTCAGGTTCCGCAGGTAGGAACCGGCGGAGCGCAGAATCGCATTGCCCGCGCTGTCCGTTCCGGGAAGTCCGCGAGACCGGAGTCCGGCGAGATACGGAAAAGCTGCCGCCGCGGCGTTCGGCAGAGGCGCCGCCTCGATGCACGTTTGGGAATCCCGTTCCCGCTGGTCGGCGGTCCGGCCGAGGTCCATCCACACCATTCCGCAGGCGAAGTGATGGGGCTCGTCGCAGGTCTGGAAGAAAACGGGATACGTGAACGCGATGCGCACGAGCGCCACGACGATCGTCGCCGCGAGCAGGATTCGGAGAGAGGACGGCGTGGCGACCGACAGGTCGAGCTCGCGTTCGACGCTCCCCCGCGGAGGCGGATCCTCTCTCACGTCGACCGCTTCGAGAGCATGCCGGATTATCTCCTCGGCGCACGACACCGGGGCGCGACGAGACCTCGCGGGACCTCACCCGGCTCGGGACCGGCCGCCCGAGAGGGGCCGAAATCATCAATACTGGCGGCCCTTCCGTCGGAGCCGGTGCCGTTTCGTGCTGTTCCATTATGGCGGGGCCGACGGGACTCGAACCCGCGACCTCCGGCGTGACAGGCCGGCGTTCTAACCAACTGAACTACGACCCCGCGACAGGAACGGCGCATGATATCGGAATACGGAGCCCAGTCAACCTGTTACAGCGATTCTTTGGTACCCTTATTGGGCCTTACCGAGCAACTCCAACCTCTCCACCCTACCCCATGACCTGTTCTGATGCTCCGCAAGCTTCCTCCATCGCCCCGATGGCGCGTGGCTGGCGGGATCGCCTCCGGTTCCCTCGCCGGCGCCCGTTCACCCGCCGCCGAGCTGCCGACTACATGGGCACGTTCGACGGACATGCGCTTCCACCAGCCCGAGCCCGTCGAGCATCGCTCTCGGCGACTGGGCCAAGAGGCAGCGGACGTCGAAGCGCGGCCCCTGGCCCAAATTCCTGAAGCTGCCCCTGGCGCGGCGCCGGCCGGGAAGGTGTGCGACGGCGAGATCGCCGTGACGATGATCAATCACGCGACGCTGCTCATCCAGATGGACGGCATCAACATCCTGACCGACCCGATCTGGGCCGAGCGCTCCGTGCCGACCGTGGGCGTCAAGCGCCACCGGCCGGCGGGGCTCCGATTCGAGGACCTGCCGAAGATCGACGCGTCGTCGTCTCGCACAACCACCAGGACCACATGGACCTGCCGTCGCTGCGCCAGCTCTGGCGAAGCAGCTACCAGCCTGCCGTCTTCGTCGGGCCTGCGCAAGCGCGTCTTTCTGGCGCGCAAGGGCGTTCGGAGGCGACCAGGATCTCGACTGGTGGCAGTCCGTGGAGATCGCTCCCGGCGTCACGATCACCGCCGTTCCGGCGCGGCACCACTCCAATCGCTGTCCTCTTCGACCAGAACCGGACGCTCTGGTGCGGGTTACGTCGTGACCGGGCCTTCGGGTCCGTCTACTTCGCCGGCGACACCGGCTGGGGCCGTCACTTCGCCGAGATCGGAAAGCGCTTCCCGAACATCAGGTCGCGATCCTTCCGATCGGCGGCTTCATGCCGGAGTGGTACCAGCGGAAGCAGCACATCGGCCCGGACGACGCCCTGCAGGCGACGCGGGACCTCGGCGCGAAGACGATGATCCCGATGCACTTCGGCACCTTCCCCAACGGCGCGGAGGCCGAGCGGCCAGGCGGCCCTGCCTGCGGTCCTCGTCGACGAGGTCGCCGCTCAGCCCGACCATGAAGCGAGCGCGTCGTCATCCTCGACAACGGCCAGAGCTGGACGCTGCGGCGAGATCACGTCCACGCCCCCGGCGCCCGCCACCGTCCAGGCGCATGAACCCCGGATCGGCGAGCCCCGGCTACCCGGCCCCCTAGGCGACTCTCTTCAGCTCCCGCCTCCTCACCAGACGTCGCAGCGCTGGGCTTCGGGGCGCACCATCGCCGAACCGGGCTTGCAGCCGAAGGCCGCCGCGAACTCCGGGAGGTTCGAGACCGACCCGATGACGCGGTACTTCCCGATCGGATGCGGATCGCCCTGGGCCATGGTCCGCGCGAGCTCGGGCGTGACGGCGTCCCCGCGGAACTGCCCCCACGCGATGAAGAACTGCTGATCCGGCGTGAAGCCGTCGATCGTCGGCAGCGGCGGCTTGCCCTTCTGCGCGATCTGAAAGGCCCGGTAGGCGATCCGGGCTCCCGCCAGGTCGCCGACCGACTCGCCGGTGACCAGCTTGCCCTTCTGGAACACGCCGGGGTCGACCTCGTAGTGGTCGTACTGATCGGCGACGCACTGCGTCTTCGCCTGGAACTTCTTGAGGTCCTCGTCGGTCCACCAGTTCTTGAGACGTCCCTGCGCGTCGTACTGCGCGCCCTGGTCGTCGTAGCCGTGGCTGATCTCGTGGCCGATGACCACCCCGATCGCTCCATAGTTCACGGCGTCGTTGGCTTCGAGGCTGAAGGCCGGAGGCACCAGGATCCCCGCGGGGAACACGATCTCGTTGAGTGAAGGGTTGTAGTAGGCGTTGGAGGTCGGCGGCGTCATGCCGAAGCGCCCGCGGTCCACGGGCTTGCCGATCTGCGCGAGGTCGTCCGCGACGTTGAACTTGCGGGCCGCGACGACGTCGCTCACGTACGCCGTTCGCGAGATCGGGACCTGGCTGTAGTCCTTCCACTTGTCGGGATAGCCGATCTTGGGATTGAAGGTCGAGAGTTTCTCGAGGGCCTTCGCCTTCGTCTCGGCGCTCATCCAGTCGAGGCCCTCGATCGTCTCCTTCATGGCGAGCTGCAGGTTCCGGACCATCTCCAGCATCCGCGCCTTGGCCTCGGGCGGGAAGTACTTCTCGACGTACTTCTGGCCCAGGGCTTCGCCGAGCTGCCGGTCCGTCGACTCCGCGCAACGCTTCCAGAGCGGTTTCATCTCCTTCTCGCCGCGAAGAAACGCGCCCTGGTATTCGTAGCTCGCCTGCACGAAGGGGTCCGAGAGAGACGGCGCCGCCGCGTCGAGGACCTGCAGGGTCAGGTACGTCTTCCAGTCGGCGACGGGCGTCGTGACGAGGAGCTTCTGGACCTCGGCCATGAACTTCGGCTCGTTGACGTTGACGTCGCCCTGCGGGAATCCGGCCGACTTCGCGTACCCCGTCCAGTCGAAGGCCGGAGTCATTTTCTGGAGGGCGGCCCAGGTGGTCTTGTGGTCGGTGGCCTTCGGATCGCGCAGCGCGACCCTGTCGAGCGAAACCTCGGCGAGCTTCTTCTCGATCGCGAAGACCGTCGCGGCGCCCGCCTTCGCCTTCGCCGGGCTCCAGCCGGCGAGCTCGAAGAGCTTCTGGACGTAGGCGACGTACTTCGCGCGCGCCTCGACGAAGCGGGGCTCGGTCTTGAAGTAGTAGTCGCGGTCCGGCAGCCCGAGGCCGCTGGCGTAGATCTGGGCAATGACGTCGTTCGGGTTGTGGTTGTCGGAGCCCGCCGCGACGCCGAAGGGCGCCGGGATGCCCATCGCGTGGAGCCGGACGATCTCGCGGCCGACGTCGGCGGTCGTCTTGATCGCGGCGATCCCGGCGAGGTCAGGCTGCACCGGCTGGACTCCGGCGGCGTTGCGCGCGCTCATGTCCATGCAGGCCGCGTAGTAGTCGCCGACGAGCTGGTCCACGCTCCCCTTCGGCGCTCCCTTTTTCGTCGCCGTCTCCTCGAGGATCCCTTTGAGCCTTTCCTTGGACTCCTCGCCCGCCTGCCAGCGGCGGCTCCAGCGGGACATCGAGGGGGGAATCGGATTGGCGGCGCGCCAGGCGCCGTTCGAGAACTCGAAGAAATCCGTGCAGGCGTCGGCGCTGCGGTCCATGTCGGAGAGCTCGATGCCCTTGAGCGGCTCCTCCGCGGACGCGAAGGCGGACGAGAGCAGAAAGGAAGCGAGAACGGTGGCGGCGCGTACACGTGTGGCCATCAAACCCTCCGCCCCGATTCTACGAGGAAGTTCGGCAAAGGTTCGGGCCCGCGGCCGTGGGATACTGCGCCCACTCGATGACTCCGACCGCCCCCGGACTCGGCGCCCCCGACTCGACTCCCCCGACTCGACCGCGCCGCCCGCCTCGGGCTCGCCGCGATGGGCGTCGCCGTCCTCGTCATCGCGAACGACTTCACGGCGCTCTCGGTGGCCATCCCCGCGATCGAGGCCACGTACAAGACCGACGTCACGACCGCGCAGTGGGTCATCAACGGCTATGCCCTGGTCTTCGGCGTCGCGATCGTGACCGGCGGACGGCTCGCCGACATGTTCGGGCGACGCCGCATCTTCTTCCTCGGCTGCGCCCTCTTCGCCCTGTTCTCCCTCGTCGGCGGCATGGCTCCGAACGTCGGCACGCTCCTCGGCGCGCGCGCCGTGATGGGAATCGGCGGCGCGATGATGTGGCCCGCGATCATGGGGATGACCTACGCTCTGCTGCCCAAGGGCAAGGAAGGCCTGGCCGGCGGCCTGATCCTCGGCGCCGCCGGCTTCGGCAACGCCGTCGGCCCGCTCATCGGCGGCATCCTCACCGACACGCTCGGATGGCGATGGATCTTCTTTCTCAACCTGCCGATCGCGGCTTTCGCGATCCTCGTGACCTGGAAGGTCGTGGCGCCCGACGCGCCCTCGACCGAGGAGCGTCGGCTCGACTACCTCGGCGTCGCGACGCTGTCCATCGGCCTGCTCTCGCTCCTGCTCGCTCTCGACCAGGGCTCCGACGACGGTTGGACCCATCCGCGGATCCTCGCGCAGTTCGTCCTCTTCGCCATCGCGTTCACGGCCTTCGTGCTGGTCGAGCGGCGCGCCGGAGCGAAGGCCCTCATCCCGCCCGACGTCCTGCAGAACCGGGCCTTCTTCGCGGCGTGCATCACGGTGCTGCTGATGTCGGCCATCTTCTTCGCCGCGCTCCTCTACGTCCCGCAGTTCATGATGAAAATCCTGCACTACTCGGCGCTCCAGGCGGGAGCGGGCCTGCTGCCGATGATGGGCGTCTTCGCGGCCACGTCTTTCGCTGCGGGACCGCTTTACAGTCGTCTCGGTCCCAAGCGCATCGTGTGCGGCGGAGCGGCCTTCCTCGCCGCGGGGATGTACATGCTGTCGCGGGTCGAAGCCGAGTCCCCATTTGCGGCGCTGGTTCCCGGCATGGTCGTCCTCGGCATCGGGATCGGCCTCTTCTACTCCTCGATCACGACGGCCGCCGTGACGGCCCTCGATCCCTCGCGCGCCAGCCTCGCCGGAGGCGTCGTCTACATGTTCCAGATCGGCGGCGGCTCGATCGGCCTCGGGCTCAACACGGCCATCGTGGACTCGGCGGCTTCGCTGCCGGTCGGCATCGGCAACGCGTTTCTCGTGGACGCGATCCTCGCCGTGTGCGGGTTGCTCGTCGCGGCGCTCTTCGTCGGAGGGTCCGTCGATCTGGAGCGCCTTCGCGAGCTCCGGCACCATCACCGGGCTCACGCCTAAGCGCTTCGCGCTTCCCGCCGGTGCCGAGCGCCTCGCCGGCGCGGACGAAAGGGCAACCCTCCCCGACCGGGTTCGTACCCACTGCCAGCCGAAACTGCGGTTCTTGGCGGCTCGTGGGGGGTGTATGAGGATCTTGCTGGCGGGTCTGCTCGTCGGTTTCCTCGCGACGGAGGCGCGCGCGGCGGAACCGCTGCGCATCCCTCTCGACGCCGCGCACTGGGAGCTCGGCGGCGACGCGAAGTTCGAGACCTTCCTCGGACGGCCGGCCCTGCGCATGTGCAACGCCGAAGTCGTCGCGAAGGACGTGCAGTTTCTCGACGGCACCCTCGAGTTCGACGTGGCCGTCTCCACGCGGCGCAACTTCCCGATGGTCGGGCTGCGGCGGCAGGGAGAAGGCGAATACGAGGAGTTCTACTTCCGGACGCACAAGTCGGAGCTCCCCGACGCGATCCAGTACGTCCCGTCCTACCAGGGCGTCGGAGGCTGGCAGCTCTACCACGGCCCCGGATTCACGGCGAAGGCCCTGTACCCGCGCGACCAGTGGTTCCCGATCCGGATCGTGCTCTCGGGAACGAAGGCCGCGGTGTTCGTCGGCGACGTCGCCGAGCCGCAGCTCGTCGTCGAACGGCTGCGCCGGGACCCGAAGGCCGGCGGCCTCGAGTTCTCCGACAGCTGTCCGCCGGGCTCGGTGCCCAAGGGCGAGCACGTCGCGGCGATCTCCAACGTCGTCCTTCGTCCCGGGTACGTGCCGTACGACTTCTCGAAATCGACGATGCACGAGAACGAGCCTCCGCCGGGCGTCGTGTCCGCATGGGAGATCTCGGAGCCCTTCGTTCCCGCAAAGGGCCCCGTTCGCGCGCTCCCCGAGGACACCCTTCGCGGCCGGTGGCGGAAGGTGGAGGCCGAGCCGTCCGGCCTGGTCGTTCTGGAGAAGTTCGTGAGGCTGCCCAAGGACGTCGAGCGCCCGGCGGTTCTCGCGCGCCTGGTCATCGACTCCCCGTCCGCGCGCCTGCGGCGCTTCGACTTCGGATTCAGCGACGAGGTCACGGTCTTCCTGAACGGCCAGCCGCTCTTCTCGGGCGACGCCCACTACAGTCACGACAACCCGAGGCAGGAAGGCCTCATCGGCTTCTGGCAGGGAACGCTCTACCTGCCGCTGAAGAAAGGCCGGAACGAGCTCGTCCTCTCGCTCGCCGAGGTCTTCGGCGGCTGGGGTGTCATGGGCCGGCTCGAGGAGAGCCCGAGCGCGGCCTCGCGCGTGGCAAACGGATCCGCTCCGGACGAAGACCTGGCTCGCGAGTAGCGACGGGCCGATTCGAGCCTTCCTCGAGAACGGCGGCGAGAAGCCTGCGTGATTCTCTTCCGGCGCACGAGCGTCGGCCGATGAACCCTGCGGTCTGTGAGACCAAGGTCGCTTAGACCCACCGGAGCTGCGGGCACAACCTATTTCTCGTTGAAACAGCTCGGCATAGAATCCGCCACAGGAGACCCACCACAAATCCCCGACGCGGGGCGAATGAAATCTCGGCCGGATCGAAGGGAATCTCTGTCGGATCGAAGGGAGCAGCGATGAAATCGAAGCCATTTCTTCTTCTCAGCGGGACGGTCGCGGCGATCGTGGTCGCGGCCGCGCCTTTCGCGAGCGCGCAGGTCCAGACCACCGGCACGCCCGGGTCGCCCGGCGCCACCACCACCATCGACGGCAAGCAGCTCCCGCCGCCCGACCCGAAGTTCGGCGGTGTGATCAACCCGAGCGCCGTCAACTCCAAGCCGTATTGGCCTCCGACCATCGTGCCGCCCAAGGGCGCGCCCAACGTGCTCTTGATCATGACCGATGACCAGGGCTACGGCGTCTCGGGCACCTTTGGCGGGGTCATCCCGACTCCGGCGATGGACCGGATCGCGAAGGCGGGACTGCGCTACACGCAGTTCCACTCCACCGCCCTCTGCTCGCCGACGCGCGCGGCGCTGATCACCGGCCGCAACCACCACTCGGTGGGCTTCGGCGTCATCTCGGAACAATCGACGGGATACCCGGGCTACGACTCCATCATCGACAAGAACAGCGCCACGATTGGCGAGATCCTCAAGGAGAACGGCTACGCCACGTCGTGGTTCGGCAAGAACCACAACACGCCGACGTATGTGTACAGCCTGTCCGGACCCTTCGACCAGTGGCCGAGCGGAATGGGCTTCCAGTACTTCTACGGGTTCATGGGCGGCGAGACCAACCAGTGGACGC
Organism: uncultured Acidobacteriota bacterium; assembly: GCA_963804915.1. Lineage (GTDB taxonomy): Bacteria > Acidobacteriota > Thermoanaerobaculia > UBA5066 > Gp7-AA6 > DAHUXD01. The sequence continues at coordinate 9,192 of CAWDSI010000036.1, read as the reverse complement.
CCTACCTCTTCCGCGATCACACCCAGATCTATCCCTGGCAGGGCAAGAAGGACTACAACCTGATCACGGACATGGCGGACGAGGCGATCAACTACATGCAGGAGTTGAATGCCGCCGCGCCGGAAAAGCCGTTCTTCCTCTATTACGTGCCCGGAGGCACCCACGCGCCCCATCACCCGACTCCGGAGTGGATTGCGAAGATGAAGGGCAAATTCGATGGGGGTTGGAACCAACTGCGTGAGCAGATCTTCGCCAACCAGAAGAAACTCGGCGTGATCCCCGCGAACACGCAGCTCACTCCGTGGCCGGACAGCTTGCCGAAGTGGGACACCCTCAATCCCACCCAGAAGAAGGTCTACGCCCACCAGGCGGAAATATTCGCCGCCTACGTCGCCTACACCGACAACGAGATCGGCCGGGTGATTCAGGCGGTCGAAGACCTGGGCAAGCTCGACAACACGTTGATCATCTACATCAGCGGCGACAACGGCACGAGCGCCGAGGGCTCCGCGATCGGGACGACGTTCGACCTCGCCGCGATCCAGGGCATCGACATGCCGGTCGACGCGCAACTGAAGTTCTACGACGTCCTGGGCTCGGATCAGACCACCCCGCACATGTCGGTGGCGTGGTCCTGGGCCTTCGACACCCCGTTCAAGTGGACGAAGCAGGTGGCCTCCTACTTCGGCGGCACGCGGCAGGGCATGACCATTTCCTGGCCGGGCCACATCAAGGATGTGGGGGGCATTCGACCGCAGTTCCACCACATCATCGACATCGTGCCGACGATTCTCGAGGCCGCGGGCATTCCGGCGCCGGAGACGGTGGACGGCATCGCGCAGAGACCGATCGAAGGCGTGAGCATGGCCTACACGTTCGACTCGGCGAATGCGAAGGCGCCGTCGAAGCGCGACTCGCAATACTTCGAGATGTTCGGCAACCGGGCGATGTACCGCGATGGCTGGATCGCCACCACCGTCCCTCCGCAACCCCCCTGGCTCATGGGTACGGTCCAGATGCCCGACGTGCTCACGGGCTACAAATGGGAGCTCTACAACCTCGCTGAAGACTTCTCGGAGAACAACGACCTCGCAGCGAAAAACCCTGCCAAGTTGAAGGAGTTGCAGGATCTCTTCATGGTGGAAGCGAAGAAGTATCAGGTGCTCCCCCTGGACAACTCGATTCTCGAGCGCCTCCTCACGCCGCGGCCGAGCGCGGTCGCCGGCCGAACCGAGTTCACCTACTCCGATGGCATCGTCGGCCTGCCCGACGGAAGCGTGCCCAACACGCTTTCCAAGTCCTACTCCATCGTCGCCGAGGTGGAGATTCCGCAGGGCGGCGCCGAGGGAATGCTCAACACGCTCGGAGGACGCTTCGGGGGGTATGGCCTCTACCTGCTCAAGAGCAAGCCCGTCTTCACCTACAACCTGCTCGGTCTGGAGCGTTTCCGCTGGGAAGGCGCGCAGGCGCTCACGCCCGGCAAGCACACGATCCTGTTCGATTTCCAGTACGACGGCCCCGGCATGGCCAAGGGCGGCACCGGTGTCCTGTCGGTGGACGGCAAGGAAGTCGCCCGCAAGTCCATCCCTCACACCATCCCGGCCCTCATGACGATCGACGAGACGTTCGACGTGGGGGTGGATACCCGCACGGGAGTGGACGACAAGGACTACCAGTCGCCGTTCCGCTTCACCGGCAAGCTGAACAAGGTGACCATCAAGCTGATGCCGCCAAAAATGACCGCCGCGGAGGAGAACCTCCTCCAGGAAGAGACCATGGCAGCCAGGAACGCGGCGCAGTAAGGCGTTCCACCGAGGTGCCGTCGGAGAGCCGCGATGAGTTCTTTCGCTCGTCGGGTCTCCGGCGGCTGGGTGTCATGGGCCGGGTCGACGAGAACGCGAGCACGGTGGCACGGCTGGCGATCGGCACGACCCCGACTCCATTATTAGAGGGACGCGGCGCGCGAATAGGGCGCGCTGTTCCGACGCCGTAACCCCGGCCCTCTACGAACGTCTCCGTGAGAGATTCGGAGGCGCGATGGGTCAGTTTTTTCAGGATCTGCGTTTCGGGTCACGCTCTCTCGTCCGCAGCCCCGGCTTCGCCGCCGTGGCGCTCGCGACCCTGGCGCTGGGCATCGGCGCGAATACCGCGATTTTCAGCGTGGTCGAGGCCGTGCTCCTGCGCCCTCTCCCCTTTCCCGCGGCGGACCGGCTGGTGGCTGTCGTCCAGACGCTCCCGAGCCGTGGGGTGCGCGGCAACGGCGCGTCGTACCTGAACTACGCCGACTGGCTGGGACGCGCGAGATCCTTCGAGCATCTGTCCGCGATCCGGATGCACGATTACACGCTGACCGGCCACGGCGAGCCCGATCTCGTCACCGCGGGAACGGTGACCTCGAATCTCTTCCGCGTGCTCGAAGACACTCCCCTCCTGGGCCGCACGCTCACGGCGATCGACGACGATCCGGCCGCCCCGTCCGGTACCTTTCGAGCCTGCTCTTCGAGACCCCTCCCCTCGACCCGGCGACGTTCGCGGCCGTGGCGGCGGTCCTCCTGCTCGCGGGTGTCCTCGCGTGCTGGATTCCGGCGCGCCGCGCTCGCCGTCGATCCGATGCGGGTGCTGAGGAGCGAGTAGAGGACCAGGAGTCCCGCTTCTAGCGGCCCAGCTCGCGACGGAGGGCCTGGACCAGCACGGCGAGAGCGGGCGGCGCGGGCGCGGCGTCGGTGCGCGTGGCGAGGCCGACCGGCAGCGCGATGACGAGATCGTGGAGACGCCGGACGACCGTGCCCGGCGGCGCGGGCGAGGCCGCCCCCCGGGGAAGGATCGCGATCCCCAGCTTCTGCTGGACCGCCGCGCGCAGCGTGTTCGTGCTGCCGCTTTCGAAGCTCCATCGCGGCCGGACTCCGCGGCTCGCCAGAGCGCTCTCGACCGCCTGCCGGTAGGAGCAGCCCTGCTCCGTCATGACGAGAGACTCCCCCTCGAGGTGCTTTGCGAGAAGCGGCTTCGCGCGCGCCAGCCGGTGACTTCGCGGCAGGAGCAGGGCCATCTCCTCCGCGAAGAGCGGCTCGAAGCGAAGACCGAGCTCGAGCGGCGGCGCGGAGCAGAGACCGACGTCGAGGTCGCCGTCGGCGACGCCGCGGCTCACGCCCCCGGTCCCGGAGACGTCGAGCCGCACGCGCAGAGCCGGCCGCTGCTTTCGCAAGCGCCCCAGAAGCGGCGTGACCCGCTCGCTCGCCGCAGGCTCGATCGATCCGATCCGCAGCAGCCCGCTCCGGCCGTCGCGCAGCTCCGCCATGCTCCGCGAAAGCGATTCCACGGCTTCGAGGATCGGGAGCGCCCGCTCGGCGAGGAGCTCGCCCGCGGGAGTCCTCGGGCGGTGGCGGCCCGTCCGATCGAAGAGCTCGAGCCCGAGCTCCGCTTCGAGCTCCTGGATGTGGAGCGTCACGGTCGGCTGCGCCAGGCCGAGCGCGCGCGCGGCCTTCAGAAAGCTGCCCTCGCGCAGCACCGCGCGGAACGTCAGCAGGTGGCGGAGCTCCATCAGTTCACTTCATATATTCTGATGATCAAGTCATTCAAATTCATCATTGCTAATACATTGTATCTGGCAGACGCTCCCGGCGAGGGGGAAAAGCCCATGCTCTCGAACTTTTTCCGCGAGGTCCGCCTCGCTCTCCGGGGGATCGCTCGCCGCCCGGGCTTCGCCGCCGCGGTCATCGGAACGCTGGCGCTCGGGGTCGGCGCGAACACGGCGATCTTCACCGTCGTGCGCGCCCTGCTCCTGCGCTCGCTCCCCTACGCGCAGGCCGAGCGGCTGGTCGCGGTCCACTACCTCGAGCCGGGCAGCGACACGCCAGCCCTTCCCGATCGCCGACTTCTTCGACGTCTCCGAAGCCAACCGCAGCTTCGAAGCGCTCGTCGCGTACGGAGGTTGGAGCGCGAACCTCACCGGCGTCGACGAGCCGGTCTCGATTCCGGCGCAGTGGACGTCCCGCGGGTTCTTCGACGTCCTCGGGGTGCGGGCCGCGCTCGGGCGCACGCCGCGGACCGAAGAGGAAAAGCCGGGCGCCCGCGCGTGGTCATGCTCGGCGACGGGTTGTGGCGAAGCCGGTTCGGCGCCGATCCCGCCATCCTCGGAAAGAGCCTCACCTTCAACGGGGAGCCCTACGAGGTCATCGGCGTCCTGCCGCCGGATTTCCTGTTTCTCGGAGCCCGGGCGCAGCTCGTCAGTCCACTCGTCCTCGAGACCGACCCACGGCGCGCCCGCCGAAGCTCCGGGTTCATGCGCGTCGTGGGCCGGCTGCGTCCGGGCGACGAGCCCGGAGGCCGCGAAGCGGGACGTCGACACGATCGTCGCGCGACTCCGGGCCACATATCCCGACACGAACGCCGGCCGGTCGGGTGTGCGCCTCCAGCCGCTCGCGGAGCTCGTGATCGGCAACTTCCGACGCATGCTCCTCGTGCTGCAGGCGGCCGTCGGGCTCGTTCTCCTGATCGCGTGCACCAACCTCGCCAACCTGCTGCTCGCCCGGCTCGCGAGCCGCCGCCCGGAGCTCGCGCTGCGCGCGGCTCTCGGGGCGCGGAGACGCGACCTCGCCCGCCAGCTTCTGACCGAGACGGGCGTGCTCGCGCTCTTGGGCGGAGTGCTCGGCCTCGGCCTCGCTTACGGCGGCGTGCGGATGCTCCTGGCGCTGGGTCCGGCGCGCCTTCCCCGCGCCGCCGAGATCGGGATCGACCTGCCGGTGCTGGCCTTCGGCCTGGGCCTCTCGATCGCCGCGGGCCTCGCGATCGGCCTCGCTCCGGCCATCCAGGGAAGCGGCCGAGGGCTCATCGAAGGAGTCGGCGGCGTCGGACGCGGAAACACCGGCGGACCGCGGCGGGCGCGAGCGCGCGCCGTGCTCGTCGCCGCGGAGGTCGGCCTGTCGCTCGTCCTGCTCGTGGGGGCGGGCCTGTTGCTCCGGACGCTGCACACGCTCCAGCAGACGCATCCGGGCTTCCGGGCGGACCACCTCCTGAGCGTGCAGCTCTCACTGCCGAAGAACCGCTACGCGACGCCCGACGCGATCGCGCGCTACGCCGACGATTCGACCGCCCGGCTCGCGAACCTGCCCGGCGTCGCGGCCGTCTCGGCGGCTTCGCTGAACCCGCTGACGCAGTGGCGGGCCAACATCTCCTTTCTCATCGAGGGAAGCCCGGACCAGGACCTGCACAAAGCGCCGCTCGCGAACTACCGGGCCGTCGCGCCCGGATACTTCTCGACGCTCGAGGTGCCCCTCCTCGAGGGCCGGGACGTCGGCCGACAGGACACCGCCGAATCGGTGCCGGTGGTGCTCGTCAGCCAGACGCTGGCGCGGCGCCACTTTCCGGGCCGGAGTCCCGTCGGCACGCGCCTGCGGATCGACGACCTCGAGCCCTTCCGAATGGTCGAGATCGTCGGCGTGGTCGGCGACATCAAGTTCACGGGCCTCGATGCCGAGGGCGCCGCGGACGTCTACGTCCCCTACACCCAGTCGCCGCCGCAGGTCTCGGTGTGGCTCGCAAACATCTTCTGCATCGCGGTGCGAACGCGCGGCGAGCCGGGCCTCCTCGCCCCGACAATCCGGCGCGAGCTGCGCGCCCTGGATCCGGACGTCGCGGCCTCCGCCATTCGCCCCATGGAAGACGCGATCGACGCCTCACTCGCCGACCGGCGGTTCCAGACCGTCCTGCTCGAAATCTTCGGCGCGGCCGCGCTCCTGCTCGCTCTCGCCGGAATCTACGCCGTGACTGCGTTCTCGGTTGTCGAGCGCACCCGCGAGATCGGCGTACGCCTCTCGCTGGGCTCGACGCGCGGACGGATCCTGGGCCTCATCGCGCGGCAGTCACTTCTGCCGGTGGCTGCGGGCCTGGCGGCGGGTGGCGCCGCGGCCCTGGCTCTCGGACGATTGCTGTCGGGCTTGCTCTTCGGCGTGGCCGCGAACGATGTCGCGACTCTGGCGGGAGCCGCGGGCGCGCTCGCTCTCTTCGCCGCGGTCGCGTGCGTCGTGCCGGCTCTGCGGGCGACCCGGATCGACCCGGTGAAAGCGCTACGAGCGGATTGAGCCGCCCGAGGCTTCGCGAACTCCCCGCGCCTGCTCGAGCCGGCGATTCGTGCGGACGACGAGCGCCTGGATCTTCTCGCGACACCGCTGCCGCTCCCCGAGCGGAACGTCCCAGTAGACGTCATGGGACGTGAACATCGCGTCGGCGAGCGACGGCTCGCCGTCTTCGAGACCCAGCGTCCAGTCCTCCCGGATCATCGCGCGTCGCGTCTCGCGAAGGACGTCGAGGCCTGCGGCGTCGCTTCCGGTCACCCGAAAATGCAGCGCCGTGGTTCCCCCTTCGCGGTCGACTCCGGCGGCGACCTCGGTCACGGAAATCGAGACTCCCTGTAACAGCCGCTCCGAACGCCGAGACCGCCAGACCCCCAGACGCATCGCGTTGCTCCCCCTCGCCATCGGGTTCCCACTCTCCGACACCACCGTACCAATAGAAGGTACGTCTCTCACGGCGACAGGTTATTAAGCGCGAGGTCGAGAGACCATGGGACCTTGGTCCAAACCATGAGAAGAATTTCGTCGAGGAAATGCGCAGCGGCTCGCGTTCAAAGATCCCGAGCCAGGAACTTCGTGCCCGGAACGGGATTGAACAGATAGGGCTCGATCGGGACGAAGCCGAGAGACTGGTACAGCTTCTGAGCCGCCGCCATGCTCGGAAGAGTATCGAGGCAGATCCGCGTGTAACCGGCGTCCTTCGCTTCGCGACAAATCTGCTCGGCGAGCCGGCGCCCGAGCTGCTCGCCACGAGCCTCCGGCCGCACGTAGAGGCGCTTCATCTCGCAGGTCGCGTCAGCGATCGGCCGCAGCGCGATGCAGCCGACCGGCTCGTCCCCGCGCCACGCCAGCAGGAGCCGCCCGCCTGGGGGCGAATACTTGCCGGGCAGCGAGGCCAGCTCCTTATCCAGCTCCTGAAAGTAGAGATCGACGGCCAGGCTGTCGACGTACTCCTGAAAAAGCCCGCGAACCACCTCGAGGTCTCGCGGAATCTCGGCATGACGAATCTCGATCATCGGCGCTCGCGTTGGTCGTCCGGCGACCGCTCTCCCCTTTGCGCCAAACCCACAAACTGCGATACGACGACAGCCGTATAGAAGAGCCCGAACAATGCGCAGAGCAGGCTCAGCGTCGTCGCAGGTGGGCGCACCGGCGTCACGTCCGCGTAGCCGAGCGTGAGCATTTGAGCGAACCCGTAGTACGAAAACACGGCGTAGCGACCGTGCCAGTCGGCAAGAAGCCCGCTGATCGCCGGATTGATTCTGTAGGCCGCCGGCATCGCAATGTACACGACCCCGTGGACGGCCGCCCACGCATCGCCGGCGATGAGATATCCGCAGATGGCGCCGAGCACGTTCTCGGCACCGACGGCCCGCTTGCGGAACAGGTCGCGCAGAATCACCCACACCGCGGCCCAATTGAACAGCGAGATCAGTGCGGCGAGCACGATGGACAGTCGGGTGTCGAGGTTTGCCCCCGAAAGGTCACGCCACGCGGCAATCGCTATGGCCGCTGCGACGATGACCGCCACGGCCATGCGCTCGCGCGGACTCTCGAACACAACGACCAGCATCGCCACACCCAGCATCGCGCGGCAAGCGTCGGAAAAGGTTCCCTGGGCGCCATGCCGGGCATCGAAGGATTGGACCGCGAGGGAGACGAGCAGCAGCGCCAGCAGCGCGGCGTGCTTGTGCCTGCGGAATGCGCCCGCGTTCAACGTTCGCATGCCCAAGAGATGACCGGGTGTTTCGCGGCTGCGGAGGACAGCCGCGAGTGTCCCCGTCGTTGTTCTTCCCTCACTGTCCTCCGCGCTTCTGCGGTTCTGCTCCTACGGCCGTCGCACCTTGCCCATGCGCGGCGGCTGCACCGGCTCGGCCACGCCGTAGATGACGTTGATTCCGGTCCCGCCGCCCCACGTGGAATGTGCGGGGTTGTCATTGATGCCTGTGGCGACGGGAAGATCATTCCAGTTGTTGGTAGACCAGGCATTGCCCGCGGCGTCGATGGATAGGTCAATGATGCTCTCGAAGACGCCGCTGTTGAACACGTGCAAAACGTCGCCGATCTTGGTGCCGGCCGGATGTCCCTTCGTGTCCGCGCCGGCCATGTACACGACCCGGAGTGCCCAGCAGTTGGTCGTCCACACGTCGTCGTTGCCGTCGACATTGGCTCCCCACGGAATGCTGATGGCCCCATCGCCGTTGTAGCCGCTGCCCGCCGCGGGTAGTTGTGTGCCGTCCGGACGAATCATGCTGACAAAGCCCGTGGACTTCACCTGCCCTGATTTGAGTGGGGCGTAGAGGGCGCGGAACGCCTTGAACTCTTCCATGATCGTCGCGTGCGGCGGGAGGGGCTTCAGGCCCGGAAAATCCGGAGACAGGAAGCTGACGACCCAGACATTGCTCTTCGAATCCAGGGCCAGGGCGCGGGGCGCCACCCCGACTCGAAAGGTCTCCACTTTGGTCGGATCATTTGCCGGGAATCGGCTGACGGTATCCGATCGCGAATTCGAAACCCAAACGCGATCCTGGTCATCGATGACCACATCGAACGGGCTCGCGAGGCCGGCAGGCTTGACGATTTTGCCCTCTTTCACGCGACCCCCCGGGAAGTAGAGCAGTTGATCGCCCTCGCCGTCGGCGATCCAGACATCGCCCTTCGCCGACACGCCGATGCCCATGAGGCCGTGCAGCTTTTCTTTAAACGGAAAGTCCTGCTCGGTCGCGACCGGATGGCCCTGAAAGTCCATCACCAGGATCTTGCCGTTGAAACTCGAGGCCCAGACGTCTTCCTTCGTCACGGCGGTGCCCCAGCCGATTCCGTTGATCCCTGCACCCATGAAGCCGGTGACCGGGGGCGAGAGCGTGGCGCCGTCGGGGCCGAACTTCGCGACGCCTCCGCCGATGCCCGTCACGGCGCTGGATTGCGAGCCCATCACCCGGCCCGGTGCGTAGTTGCCACCGCCCGCAAAGCGCAAGATGAGCGCGAAGTCTTCGGGCGCATACTGCAGGTAAGGCACGAACGGCGTTACGGTCAGCAAACCCTCCTTCGTCTGCGGATAGGCTTCCTGGAAGAGTGCGAAGAGGTCCTTGGGATGAGCCCACGACTCACGGGCAATGCCGGC
>CAWDSI010000035.1:0-117062 GCA_963804915.1 uncultured Acidobacteriota bacterium | reverse complement strand
CAACGCGCCGCGCTCAGCGTCCGGAGACTCGGACGACGGCGCGGTCCCGAGCCTCGCGCGTCAGGGGTGGTCGGCGCCGAGCGAGGGCTCGAGCTGCTCGAGAGCGGCCTCGAACGCCACCCGCGCGTCCTCGGTCTTGCCTTCGCCGTCCAGGGCGCGGCCCAGCATGAGGTACGCGCGGCCGACGCCGCTGTAGTGGCCGTCGTCCCCGGTCGCCTTCCGTTCCAGCTCGAGCTCGCGCCGGGCGTCCGCGGCGGCCTGATCGAATCGTCCGGCGCGGAGGTTCACGCGAGCGCGCCGAAAGAGAAACGTCGGCAGGTAATCCAGCCCCTGGTCGTTGGCCTCCACGAGGCGACCGCGCGGTCGGCATTCGCGACCGCCTGCGCGTGATCCCCGAGCTCCGAGGCGAGCATCGCCTCGTAGATCGGCAGCACTGCGAAGGCGATGTGATCGGGCGGCATCATCCGCTTCCAGCGCGGGCCGAGCTCGGCCAGGATCGCGGCGGCGCGAGGCGCATCGTGTTCCTCGATCGCGATGCCGAACTGCACCGAGAGAGTCTGCCCGACGACGATCTCGTCCCCGGCCTTCCTCGCCTCGCGTACGCGCGTTCGGCGTAACTCCGCGCTTCCGGGAAGCGCGCGAGCTCGTTCAAGACCCGCGCGAGAGATGAGGAGCATCGGCGAGACGTTCCGTTCCGAGGAGTCGGCGCTGGAGATCGCGATCGCCCGGCGAAACAGGCGCTCGGCCTCGAGGGGATGACCGAGGATGTGAACGGCGAGTGCCCAGTTATTGAGGATCGTGCCGGCGCGCTCGGTCCCGTCCCGGCCGAGAGCCGCCAGCCGCGCGTAGGTCTCCTCGAAGGCGGCGGCGGCTTCGCGGTTGCGGCCGGCCATGCGGTAGGCCTCGGCCAGGTCCATGGAGACGCGCAGGTCGAGGAGGGGAGAGCCCTGATGCGAGTCGTCGAGGATGCGCCGGGCGGTCAAGGCGCGCTCGATGGACGCGGGGAATCGCCGGCGACGGTGGCGACGTAGCTGCCGCGCAGCAGGCAGTTCACGCGATGCACCGCAAACTGCGGCGCATCGCCGAGCTCGGCCATGGCCTCGCCGATCAAGGCCTCCGCCCGCTCGAAATCGCCACCCGCCGCGACCTCACCCGCCAGAGCGGCGGCGGCCTTGGCGCGGATGGACGGGTCGGAGGTCTTGCGCGAGATGTCGTACGCCTTGGAGAGCACCTCCCGCGCCTTGGCCTCCTCGTCCCGGACGCCGTAGAGGCTTCCGATGGCGATGAGCATCTCGGCGCGGTTTTCGTCGGTGTCGGCCTGCTGGTGATCGACGACGCGCTCCGCGCGCTCCAGCAGGTCGCGGGCCGTGAAGGCCTGTCCCGACGGGGCCGCCTCCGACAGCAGAAAAGCGTTCAGATCGTTGATCGCTTCGGAGCGGGAGAGCTCGCGCAGGGCGAAATCGCGTTGCTCGCCGGCCAGCCGAGCTTCCTGATCGGCCCGCCGTTGCTGGGCGTCGGCCGCCGCCGCCTGGCGCGTCGCGCGGCGCGCCTGCGTCAGCGTTCCGACGAGGCCGCCGCACAGCGCGAGAACCGCGGCCGCGCTCAAACCCACGGCCGCGCGGTTGCGACGGACGAACTTGCGGATGCGATACGCGGGGGTGTCGGGGCGCGCGGCGATCGGCCGGTGCCCGAGGTATCTCCGGATGTCGTAAGCCAGAGTCGTCACCGACGCGTAACGCTCGACGGGGTCTTTCTTCAGCGCCTTGGCCACGATCGTGTCCAGGTCGCCCCGGAGCTGACGGCGGACCAGGTCGGACGGCGCGGCGTCGGAGGGACGTTGTGGCTCCGTTTCGACGATCGATCGCAGGAGGTCGGCGGGCGATCGCAGCGACTCCGCCGCCGGATGCTTTCCGGTCAGAAGAACATAGAGAAGGACGCCGAGGGCGTAGACGTCGGTCGCGGTCGTGATCGCGCCGCCGGTCACCTGTTCCGGCGCGGCGTACTCGGGCGTGAGCGCGCGGCCGCCGTCGCGCGTCAGCGCCGTCGCTTCTCCGGTGCCGGATTCCTCGTCGAGCAGCTTCGCGATGCCGAAGTCGAGGAGCTTCACCTGTCCGTCGGTCGCGACGAGGACGTTGGACGGCTTGATGTCGCGATGCACGATCAGGTTGGCGTGGGCGTGGGCGACCGCCTCGAGGACGTCGAGGAACAGACCGAGGCGCGCCCGACGCCGAGGTCGTGGCTCTCGCAGTACCGGTCGATGGGCTCGCCCTCGACCCGCTCGAGCACGAGGAAGGGCTGGCCGCTCGGCGACACGCCCGCGTCGACGAGATGGGCGATGTGGGGATGGCGGAGTCGCGCCAGGATCGATCCTTCGCGGCGGAAGCGTTCTTCGCCGGCACGGCCCACGAGGCGCGCGTTGAGGAGCTTGACCGCGGCGACGCCTTCGAAGCGCCCGTCGCTCCGCCGGGCGAGCCAGACGCTGCCCATCCCGCCCGGTCCGATCGGCGAGACGAGCGTGTAGGCGCCGAAGGTCTGGCCGGCCAGCGTCGCGGAGCCCGCCACCGGAAGCGGCCTCTCCAGAAACTGCTCGGGTTCGAGGGCGTTCCGCGCGTCGAGAAGTTCCTGGAGGTCCCTCGCCAGCGCGGGTTTCTGGCGTCGGATCTCCGCGAGCCATGCGGCGCGCTCGCCGTCGTCCAACTCGAGGGCCCGATCGAAGAGCGGCGCGACGAGGCGCCAGCGGTCGGGATCGAGGACGCTCACGGGCTCAGCTCCGCCGGATCGCGCGAAAGAGATACGTGCGCGCCTTGTCCCAGTGCCGCTGGACGGTCCGTTCCGACACGCCGCGCATTTCGCCGATCTCCGCGAGCGAGAAGCCACCGAAGAACTTCAAGTCCACGAGCTCGGCGAGGGAGGGATCGGCCGCCGTGAGCTGCTCGAGCGCCTCGCCGACGCGCTCGAGCTCCTCCGCGTCGGCCAACGGCGTGGCCACGTCCTCGGCCATGGCGGTCAGCTCGAACCCTCCGCCGCGCTTGAGCGCCTGACGGCTGCGCGCGTAGTCGATGACGAGTCCGCGCATCACTTTCGCGGCGTAGCCCATGAAGCGTGGCCGGTCGGGGAACCGGGCGCCTTCCCGGCCGGAGATGTTGAGGTAGGCCTCGTGAAGCAGGGTCGTCGTCCCGAGCGTGGCTCCCGGTCCCCGCGAGAGTTGCCGCTTCGCCAGCTGGTGAAGCTCCGCGTAGAGGGCGGCAAACAGCGCGTCCGCGGCGGATCGATCGCCGCCCTCGGCGGAAAGGATGAGTCCCGAGATGGTTGGCGCCACGGGATTTGGCCCTGCCGGATCGGTTTCGAGGCTAGCACAGCGCGGGCGGGATGTCGGGTTCGGCCGACGGATCCCGATCTCTCCATTGAAGGGAGGCGCTCATGAACGAACGGACCTTGCTCGCGGCGGGCTTCTCGATCGGAGCCATCCTGCTCGCGCCCCATCGGGCGGCGGCGGCTCCAGGCGGACCGGAGACGGCGCCGGGCTACACGATGATCATGAACTACGAGTTTCAGGGCGCAGATTCCGGCACCTACTCCCTCCAAAACGGGGCGAGCCAGGGATCCTGGTGCGAGGGGCCGGACAACGCCGAGTGCCTCGGATACGCCCGCATCCAGGCGCCCGAGGGGGCGCTTCTTCTCCAACTCGATCTCTGGACGTACGACGTGTCTGCCGACAGCGACCTCCACTACGCGGTGATCGCCAGCTGCGAGACGCCGGGCGGGCCGGTCAACGACATCCTCGACTCGGGCGATCTGGTCTTCGAGGACGGCGAGTTCCACTACGCGGTGACGTACACACCGGGGCACACGGTGAACAACTCCCTGTGCGGCTATTCGCTCCGAGTCAAGTTCACCGACGGAGGCGAGCCGCCGCGCGGGAACGAGATCCGCATTCGCAAGGCGCGCCTGAGCTGGACGCGCCAGGTCTCGCCGGCGCCGCCCTCGGCCACCTTCGCCGACGTGCCGACCGACCACCCATTTTTCCAGTTCATCGAAGCTCTCGTCCGGTCGGGGATCACGGCGGGATGCGGGCTCGACACGTACTGTCCGGACGCGCCGCTGACACGCGGCCAGATGGCGGTGTTCCTGGCGAAGGCGCTGGGGCTCCAGTGGCCGCTGCCGCTTTCGGAGTGAGGTCCGCCATGAGAACACGGACGCGAAGACTTCGGGGGTCACCATTCTCGTGTTCGTACTCGCGCGGTCGGCCCGAGCCGCGCCGCCCGAAACGTACGGGACCACGGCCGTCTCCTATGTCCGCGTGCCCGCGACGGACTTCTACCCGACACGGTCGACCGACGGGTACACGACAGGGGTCGTCGAATTTCCTACGGTACGAGGAGATCGGCGGTACTCTCGCCGCGAGCGTATCCCTCCCGTCGGGCGCGAAGCTCGTGTCGATGAGGTTTGAGTTTAACGACGCGGACAGCGGCGCCTCGATCAATGCGAGCCTCCGCGTGTGCCCGTTCGGAGAGGATTGCTCGGAGACCCCGCGGCGGGAGCGGGGCCTGCGGATTGCGCGGTATCGGGGTCGGATCTGTTCCGGAGACGCATTCGAGGGTTGGTCCTTTCGGACGGCGGACCTCGTGCCCGACGACATCACGATCGACAACCTCGACCATTCGTACTACGTCCTGATCCAGCCATCCGACTCCAGCCTTCGGATCGCGGGGGTTGTCTTCGGCTACGTCCTCCAGGTCAGTCCTGCCCCGGCGACTGCGACGTTCAACGACGTTCCGACGGGTCACCAGTTCTTCCGGTTCGTCGAGGCGCTGGCGGCTTCGGGCATCACGGCGGGGTGCGGCGGCGGCAACTTCTGCCCGAACGAGCCTCTGACGCGGGGGCAGATGGCGGCCTTTCTCGCGAAGGCGCTGGGGCTGCAGTGGCCTAGTGAACGGCGTCCGCGCGGCGGCGATCGTCGTGGAATGGTTCGGCCCTAGGGTCTGCTCCATTTGCGCGACGGCTTCTTTGAGGGACGCGCGCCCGCCCTGCGTCTGCCCGCCGGCCAGTTGGACCTCGTCGTGCGCGGCTTTCGAACATCCGACGAGGACGACGGTGCCCTCTTCTCGACCATGGTCTCGTCGAGGGCGATCGCGCGCCTTGCTTTTACCGCAGCCGCCGCATGTCCCCCAGCGCGGCTGGGCGCGGCGAGGCGACGAGAGCGTGGACGTTCTGGGCAACCTTCGCCTTCACGGCTTCGAATGGCGACCGACCCGGTGAGCTCGCTCCGGGCTTTCAGAGGATCGCCTTGTCCTAGGGCAGAGACGTCGCTAGTACCCGAGCAGCGCCCTCTTGAGCGGATTGAAGTAGGGCCGGCTCAGGTGGGGAGCAGGAGGGTGAGTTGCTCCTCCGCAGCCCGAAACTCGACACGGTCGGTGACAACTCCGGTGCTGCACATCGCGTCGACCTCGATGGGGGAAATTTCCCTGTCGCGAGCCGTGCGTATCGTCTCCCGGAACACGCCCTCGTCCTGGTCGTAGTCCGCGAGGGTGCTGTACGGGAATAAGTTTAAGAGAAACGTCCCCGCAACGGTTTCGCGGATTCGACGACCGGTGGAGCTCGAAGCTGCGGCGTCATCAGGAGCTCCACCTTCCGGATGTCCCCACCGAAAGGGACGACGGCCCAGTTGATCCTGGCCTCAGCCGCGGCGATGGTTCGAGCCCGCCCCGCCCGTTCTACGGCCTGACCACCGGCCCGTACGTCTGGTCTGCCCTCTCGTTCTGCGGCTCAGACAAGAGCCGTACGCCGCGCCGATTGCGAGTCGATCCGGGCCGACAGGTTCTGAAGCGGAGTTGCGTCGAAGAGAGCGACGGCGGGGATGCGTCTCGGACCATGGCGTCGCCGTCGTCCGTGAAGAAACCGAGGCGGCCCGACGGATTAGGCTCTCGCCTCGGACCGCGGTCTCGTGGGGGGCGTCCTAAGCCCCGCCAGGGCCCGAGAGATCATCGCCTGGACTCGTCCGTGTTCGCCTCGGCGGCGAGCTTCGCGAGCCAAGGACGGGTCCGGGCGATCGAGATTGGATCGCCTGCCCTCTCGGCGATGGTCGCGGAACGCTGCAGCACCTTCGCCGCCTTCACGAAGGTTCGCCGTTCATGTGCTGTTGGACCACCGCGGCGAACATCTCGGCGGGAGCCGGTCTTCGCCTGCAATGGCGGTCGATCACGACCTCGCCCTGCTCAAGAAGCTCGCTCGCCGAGTATTCGCGCCCGGAGGGAGCGGCGGCGCTCAACAGGAACCCGAGAAAGTCCTTCACCGCGTCCGCCCGGCGACCTGCGCCCGAGCCTCGTCGCGCTGTCTCTGCGCTTCTCGGGCCTGCCAGAGGATGGCCACCGTGCCCGCCGCGGCCGCAACCAGGACGAGAAGGGCCGCCGCTACACCGGCCCGGTGCCTCCGCGCAAACTTCCTGGCGCGGTAGACGAAGGTTTCGGATGGGCGGCGATCGGCTCGTGTTCGAGATGGCGGCGAACGTCCTCGGCGAAGGCGCCCACGGAGGCGTAGCGCTTCGCGGGGTCCTTTCATGAGCGCCTTCCCGACGATCGTGTCGAGGTCACCCTCTAGGGAGCGGCTAACCCCGGCGGGGAGGGGCGAGCGCGCGGCGTCGAGGCTCTCCCGGCTCTCGGTCGGGAGGGCTGCGTCCGCGATCGCGTCGGAGACTCTTGCGGTCGACCTCCACGATGGCCTTCATCAGCTCGGCCGGTGAGGGAGGCGCCGCCTCGAACGGATGCCACCCTCTCAGAAGCAGGTATTGCAGGTGCCGAGGGCATGGACATCGGTCGCGATCGGCACTCTGCCGCCGGTCATCTGCTCGGGCGCGGCGTACTCCGGAGTCAGATCCCGCCCGCCTTCCCGCGTCATCGCCTGGGCTCGCCGGAGCCGACGTCGTTCACGATGAGATTGGCGATGCCGAAGTCGAAGAGCTTGACCTGCCCGTCCTGCCGACGAGAACGTTCGCAGGCTGATGTCCCGTTTCACGATCAGGTTGGCGTGGGCGTGCTCGACGGCCGCGAGCACGTCGAGAAAGAGACGCAGTCGGGCGGCGATGCCGAGCCGCCGTCCGTCGCAATAGCGGTCGATGTGCTCGCCTGCGACGTGCTCCAGCACGAGATAAGGCTGGCCGGCGGAGGAGACGCCCGCATCGAGCAGACGCGCGATGTGCGGGTGGGTCAGGCGGTCCGCTGCCCTCGCGCCGGAACGCTCCTCGCCCGACCGGCCGAGGAGACCCAGGTTCAAGAGCTTTACGCCAGCCTGGCCCTTGAGCCGGCCGTCTTCCTCCGGGCGAACCAGACGCTGCCCATTCCGCCCTGACCGATTTGCCCGAGGACCGTGTAGGCGCCGATGGTCTGGCCGGCGAGCGAGGTCCGTGGCGGACGGGGAGGGAGCGTCACCGAGAAAAGACTCCCGGTCGAGCTCGCCTGCCCCTCGAGAGCTCCGCCGACCTCGGCGGCGATCGACGGATCGCCGGCCGAGAGGGACGCGAGCCTACGGGGGACGGTCCCTCCTGCGCGGGGGCGCTCGTCGAGACGCGGCCGCAGCCGGGACCAGTGCTCCTGAGTGAGCACAGGCTCGCTAAGGCGTACCGCCTGCCGCATCGGCTCGGTGAAGGTAGATGCGCGCGGCCTCCCAGTGCCTCTGGGCCGTCCGCTCCGAGACGCCGCGCATGGCGCCAATCTCGGAGAAAGAGAAGCCGCCGAAGAATTTCAAGTCCACGACCTCTGCCAGCTGGGGATCCACCGCCGCGAGGTCGTCGATCGCCCGGCTGATGCGGAGCAGCTCTTCGTCGTCCGGCACCCCCGCCTCGGGCTCGGTCGAGAGCGTCACGATTTCGAATCCGCCGCCGCGTTTGAGAGCTTGCCGGCTGCGCGCGTAGTCGACGACATCAGGCCGCGCATCACTTTCGCGGCATAGGCCATGAAACGCCCGCGGTCCGGAAAACCCGCTTCGCGATCGGCGATGTCGAGGTAGGCCTCGTGCAGGAGTGACGTCGTCCCGATCGTCGCGCCCGCTCGTTCCGCGCGAGTTGGATCCTTGCCAGAAGGTGCAGCTCGTCGTACAGCGCGGAGGAGCGCGCTGGCAGCGGAGCGGTCGCCCTCCTCGGCGGACAAGATGAGCGTTGAAATCGTGGAAGCCACCGGTTCTCGAACCAGACTACCACCTGGGTGTGACAACGAACGTCACTTCCCCGAGGCCCAGCCAGGCTGGATGTCGTCTTTTCCCCTCCGTTTCCGATTCTTTTCAGTAGGCGGCGAACGCCGCGCGGCGGGAAACGAGGAACGGAATTCCTGAAGGGAGGTCACGATGCGAGTGAAAGAAGCGGATTGGTGACGACTGTGCTGATGTCGGCGCTTTGCCTGCTGTTGAGCGCGGTTTCGCCGGCGCGAGGAGAGGAGAGGTTGACGGCCTATCAGCACCTCGCCAAGGTGCGCCAGGACTGGATTGCGGCGGGCCGGCCGGACACGAACGCGAAGGCCATAGAGTCACCCGAGTTCGGAACGGACTCGGTGACCGCGGTCGAGGTGCAAGCGTACGCCTTTCAGGGGGGCACCTCGACAGACCAGATCGTGGACGACGGGAACGGCTATCGGTACTTCTCCTTGTCGGTGAATCCGTACATGGCTGCTCCCGTTCAGATCCCGACGGTGTTGTCATCGACTTCGTCAAGTTCTCGGCTTGCCACGTGGCCGCGGGCGACTTCGTCCTGGGCCTCTACGACAACGGAAATGCAGGCGCAGCGAGCGTGCCGATTGCCACGCTGACCACCGTCTCGTATTCCGCGCCGTGTTTCAACGCCTCCACGGGCCCCCTTGATTACACCTACAGCCAGGGCGCGCATCACCCCCTGTACCTCGTCCTCTACTGGGCAATCCTGGAGACGGATCTGTCAAGTTCAACAACGTGCAGATCTACTACCATCGGATCGTTTCGCCCGCTCCCGCTACCGCCACGTTCACCGACGTGCCGACCAGCCACCCGTTCTTCCAGTTCATCGAGGCGATCAGCCTCGGGAATCACGGGGGGTGCGGTGGCGGCAACTTCTGTCCGGACAGCCCGCTCACACGCGGCCAGATGGCTGTCTTCCTCCGGGGCCAGATGGCGGTGTTCTTAGCGAAGGCTCTCGGGCTCCAGTGGCCGTAGGCGCGAGCGGCTGCCCATTCGCGAAAGGAACAGTCCTGCGACTGGCGCGATCACGTCCTCGGCGGCCCAGCGGTAACGGCCGTTGACGGCCATGACCGCCGAGATGAGCGGGACATAGAGGGCGGCCGCGAGGAATCCCGCGGCGAGGGTGCGATCGCGAAGCGAGCCCTTGCGCGTGCACGGACGAGCAGCCAGAAGCCCCCGAGACGCGGCGGCGGCCAGCAGCACGCCGGAGATCCTCAGGACGGCCTGCACGAGGCCGCGATGCCGGTCGAGCGGATGGCCTTCGGGCAGGACCGCGAGCGGCCCGCCGCGATGCGGGATCGATCTGGCGAAGATCGCGAACTCCGCGGCGAAGGCGTCGTCTTTCAGGATGATGCCGAGTCGTCGGATGTAAGCGCGAGCGGTGGCGCCGGGATGCTCGCGGATCCAGCGCCAGGCCTCGGCTCGCGCGGCGTCGTCGATGGCCACGTCACCCTGCGCGCCAGGATTCCGGGGCGAAGCCGCTCGAGTCCCGGGCCACGCGTACCACTGTCCCGTCGCGTTCGGGTTGTTGGCGATGAAGATTCCGACGCCTCCCACGAGGTTGAACGGCGTGGATCGCCCGAAGACGCGGCCGTTGCGGATGGCCCAGGGCAGAAGGACCGCGTGCGCGACGACGAGCATCAGGAGAAGCTCGCGCCAGATCCGCTTCCGGCCGAGCCGCCCGGCGAGAGCGCCGGCGAGCCAGACGAGCGGAACGAAGTAGAAAACCGCCCGGGTCAGGCAGAGAAGGCCGGCCAGGATTCCCAGGCCTGCGACGCGGCGCGCCGAGAACACCTCTGTCCACGATCTCGCGCAGAGCAGGAGGTAGGTCAGAAGAAGCGGCGCGAGCAGGTTCTCGGCCGCGAGCAGGTCCGCCATGAGGACGGATCGGGGCAGGAAAGCCAGAATCGCCGCCGTCCAGAGTCCCGCGCCATCTCCCCAGAGCCGGCGCGCGAGCTGCGCGCCGGCGAGTCCCGCGAGAACGAAGAGCGCAAGATTGATCAGCTTCGCGCCGGACAGCGCCGAGCCCTCGGGCGCTCCGCGAAACGCCAGTGAGAGCAGCAGCGGATACGCGGGGGAGCGGCGCGCATCCGGAACGCCCGGCTCCGTCTCGTATCGGCCGGTAGCGACGAGATTCCGCGCGACTTCGAAGTATCCGAAGAAGTCGGACACGGGGCGCGTCGGGATCGCCAGGATCGCCCACAGGCGGAGAAGGACGCCCGCCGCGAGAATCGCTCCGAGCCGGACCGCGTAACGGGGCGAAGCGGTCAAGAGCTACCGGCGTCCGTACAGCGACAGGGTTGGCGCCGCGTCGTAGAGCGACGCGGGGTCGTAGTGGAAGACGACGCGCTCGACGCGTCGGGGCGCGCCGCCCTGGAAGAGCATGACCTCTCCGCCGACCGGAACCACGGAGCCGATCGGCGGCTCCGAAGGGTCCGCGGCCGCGGGCTCGACGGTCGCTCCGTAGATGCGCAGCGAGCGGCCGATCACGACGAGCTTCAGATCGCGGAAATCCGCCGGAGGGTCAACCGCGATCACGGCGAACTGGGCCCCGCTCGAGACGGTCCGGGAGCCCAGGAGCTCCCAGCCCGAGTCGCTGTCGGAGCTGCTCGCGCACGAAGCGGCGATGCACGCCGCCAACGCGAGCAGCAGGCGACCACTCCGGCTCATGAGCCGGCTCATGAAAGCGCCCGGCGCGCTTCGAGCGTCGCGGGGTGTTCGGCTCCGAGTGTCGTCTGCAGATGCCCGACCGCCTTCTCGAGGGTACGTTTGCCGGCCTCGGCACGGCCGCCGGCCAGCTCAACCTCGCCCTGCGCGGCCAGAGACATCCCGATAAGGTATGACGGCGCGTCCTTTTCCACGAACGACTCTGCGAGCGCCAGTGCGCGCTTTGCGGCGGCTTCGGCGGCTTCGGGGTGGCCGGTGGCGAGCTCGGCGCGGGCGAGGCGCACGAGCGCCAGCACGCCCCAGCTGACCTTCGCCGGGATCGTGTCGTAAAGGCGGACCGACTCGGCGAATTGATTCCGCGCCTCGGCGGCGTCGCCCTGCGTCGACGCCAGCACGCCTCGGGTGTGCGCCAGGAAGGCCCGCCGCAGAGGAGTGAAGGCGGGCGTCCCTTGATAGGAGTCGAGCGTCGCGAGCGTCGCACGCGCCTCGGGCAGGCGGCCCGCCTCCGCGTACAGGGCGGCGAGCTCGAGTGTTGCCGGGATCTCGACGTATGTGTTCTTGCGGTCGCGAGCGGCGCGGATGGCTTCACGGAAGAGCGGCTCGGCCTCGGTGTATCGGGCCAGCTCGTGGAGGACCCCGGCGTAGTTGTGGAGCACGACGGGCTCCACGGCATCGCCCTCCATCGACCGATGCAGCTCCAACGAGCGGCGGTAGAACGGCTCCGCCTTGCGGATGTCGCCCCGGTAGTGGACCAGACCCCAGTTGTTCCACGCGTCGGCGGCCGCGAGGGTCCGCTCCCGCCCGGTCTGCTCGAGCTTCTTCGTCAGCTCGGCGAACGCCGTGTCCGCCTTGGCGTTCTGCCGGGTCAGGTAGTAGCCGTACGCGAGGGCCGCCTGCGCGTCGAGGCGCGTCAGCAGCACGGGCACTCGGGCGGACGAGAGAGTGTCGAGGGCTTCGGATGCGTGGCGGACCATGGGCTCGCCTTCATCGTTGAAGAATCCGAACTCGCTCCAGCGGGCGAGGCATTCCGCGCGTGCCAATGCGTGTCGCGAGTCCCGCGGCAGGTCGGCGAGAGCGCCCGAGATCGCCGCCTCGGCGCGCTTCTGCTCTCCGGCGACGAGCCAGGCCAGCGCGAGCGGGCAGCGCACGCGCGCGCGCAGCGAGGGGTCGTTCGACCGACTGGCCACCTTCTCGGCGCGTTCGAGGACGGGTTGCGCCTTCTCCCATCGCTGCACCGAGAGGTACTGCATCCCGATGCCCGCCAGGATCTCGGCCCGCAGCGGATCGTCGCTCCCGAACTGTTTCTCGACGACGAGCTCGCCCTGCTGGAGCAGGTCGGCGGGGACGAAGGGTTTCCCGGGGGGCGCGCCCGCGCTCAGGAGAAATGCCTGGAACTCGCTGGAGGCCGTGGCGCGGGCGAGCTGCGCCTCGGCGTCGTCCCGCTGCCGGCGCGCCTCATTCGCCTGCCACAGGATGGCGAGCGTCCCCGCCGCCGTGGCGAGCGCCGCAAACGCCGCCAGCGCGACCCCGACGCGATGCCGCCGCACGAACTTGGCGGCCCGATATCCGAACGTGTCCGGCCGGGCTCCGATCGGCTCGTGAGCCAGGTAGCGCCGGATGTCCGCGGCCATCGCATCCACGGACGGGTAGCGCTCGGCGGCATCCTTTTTGAGAGCCTTCGCGACGATCGTGTCGAGATCGCCGCGAAGCTCCCGGCGGAGGCCTTCGACGCTCGTCGAGCGGGCGGCGGCGTCCGCCGGCGTGGCGGCTTCGGACGGCCGGCGGGGCTGCGTGTCGACGATCGCCTTCAGGAGCTGCGCGGGATTCGATCGCGCGGCGCCGGCGGGATGGGCGCCGGCGAGGAGCAGATAGAGAAGCGTGCCCAGGGCATGGACGTCGGTGGCGGTCGTGACCACGCCGCCCGTGAGCTGCTCCGGCGCCGCGAACTCGGGCGTGAAGGCCCGGCCACCCTCCCGGGTCAGCGCCGTCTCGAGGCCCGGCCTCGTCTCCCTCCTCGAGGAGCTTGGCGATCCCGAAGTCGAGGAGTCGGACCTGGCCGTCCTTTCCCACGAGCACGTTCGAGGGCTTGATGTCGCGATGGACGACGAGATTCGCATGCGCCAGCGAGACGGCTTCCGCGACGTCGAGAAAGAGGCGGAGGCGGGCGTCGACGTCGAGCCTCCGATCGTCGCAATACCGGTCGATGTGCTGGCCGTCGACGTGCTCGAGCACGAGGTAGGGCTGTCCCCACTCGGACACGCCGGCATCGAGCAGGCGCGCGATGTGGGGATGCGCGAGCCGGGCGAGGATCGAGCCCTCTCGCCGGAAGCGCTCCCCGCCGGCGCGGCCGACGAGGCTCGCGTTGAGAAGCTTGACCGCGACCCGTCCTTCGAAGCGACCGTCGCTGCGCCGCGCCAGCCAGACGCTGCCCATGCCGCCCTGGCCGATGGGCTCGATCAGCGTGTACGCGCCGACCGTCTGGCCGGCGAGCGAGGCGCTTCGCGGAGGCGCTGCGGGTGCGTCTTCGAGGAATTTCTCGCGGGCGACGTCATCGTGCAGCGCCAGGAGCCCGTCGAGACCCTCGGCGAGCTGCGGATCCTCCGACTCGCAGCTCGCGCGAGCTCGGCGGCTCGCTCGGACGCGGAGAGATCGAGGAGCCGATCGAGATGCGGCTCCAGGTCCCGCCAGCGCTCGTCTTTCAAGCCAGGCTCTCCGGGCTCGCGTCCCGGAGCTCGCCCCGAAGGTAGATCCGCGCCTTCTCCCATCTCCGCTGCATCGTCCGCTCGGAGACGCCTCGCATGGCGGCGATCTCCCCGAGCGAGAAACCGCAGAAGAACTTCAGGTCCACGACCTCCGCCAGCGGCGGATCGAGGGTGGTCAGCTTCTCGAGGGCCGCGCCGACCCCCTCGAGGTCCGTCGCACCGGAGGCGGCCGGAGCCTTCCTCTTCATCCAGCGTCGTGATCTGAAATTCCCCGCCGCGCTTCTGCGCCCTGTGGTCCCGAACGTAGTCGAGGATCAGCGAGCGCATCACCCGCGCCGCGTAGGCCATGAAGCGGCCCTTGTCCGGAAACACGGAGCCCTCTCGCTGCGCCATGTCGAGGTAGGCCTCGTGCAGCAGGGTGGTGACGCCCAGCGTCAGATCCGACCCTCGCCGCGCGAGCTGGCGCTCGGCGAGCCGGTGCAGCTCGCCGTAGAGGGCCGTGAAGAGGGCATCTGCCGCGGACCGATCGCCCGACTCGGTGGAGGCGATGAGGACGGAGATCGTGGGCGCCACGGATTTGCTGGCCTGGTGGCGGAAGCCTAGCACCACGGATCGGCGGCCTCGCGGTCGACGTGTCGTCTTTTTGAGCTGGGATGCGCTCTATGTGGCAGGAGATTTCCGATGCCGATATCGCGACTGCGCCCGGCAATTCTCGTCACGCTGTGCCTCGCCGGCGGCCTGGCGCAGGCCGAGGAGCGGCTGCTTCCGCGGTCGTTGACCGGTACGTCGGCGACGGTGGCGGCGCCGCTGCTGACCTCGGTGCAGGCGCCGGCCTACGGCACCCAGGACTACCGGATCACCGTGGTCGCCGCGGCACAGTTCACCTCGTTCGCCTCGGACTTCCACACCTCGGTCGATCCCGCCACGCTGTCGCGCTACTGCTGGGGGTGGTGCTACGACTATGGGCAGCATTACTACGCCACGCTCGACATCCCCGCCGGCGCAATCATCGACTACATCGGGGTGAACACGGCCACCACCGGCGACGCCGTGATGGGGTTCTCGCTCCTCTTCCGCGACCACCTCGGTGGAGTCGGGAACCTTGCGACCTTCTCGTTTCCCGCCCACGGTTTTCAGACGGACCTGGCGGGGCCCCTCAACATCCTGGTGCCCGGAAACCACGACCGGGCGTTCATCCTGGACGTCGAGCAGGCCCCGAGCCACAACTACGAGTACTTCGGGTTCGTGGAGGTCTGGTGGCGCCGGGTTGTCTCCGACGCGCCGGCGACGCCGACGTTCGGCGACGTGCCCGCAACGCACCCCTTCTACCAGTTCATCGAAGCGCTCGTGAAGTCCGGGATCACGGGAGGCTGCGGCGACGGCTCGCGCTACTGCCCCGACGCGCCGCTGACTCGCGGGCAGATGGCGGTGTTCCTGGCGAAGGCGCTCGGCCTGCACTGGCCGAACTGAGCCGGCGCTGTCGGCTTTCGGCGGTCATCCGCGCTTTCTCGTGCAGGGGACGACGGCGCTCTCGCCGACAAGGAGGTCGATGATGGCCGAGGACTAGGGGCGGGATGGGGGATCCTGAGCATCACCCTGTGGGCGACGGCCGCGGCCGCCGCGCCGACGCCCCAAAGGGCGGGAAGCAGTCCGCGGGGGGCCGGGTGGGAGCTGCGGCTCCGGCCCCGACGGCGGCCGCGCCCAGGACGGTTCTCGCCGGCACCGTCCGCCCGAAAGCGTTCGGGACGCAGGACTACACGATCACCGTTCTCTCAGCGCTCTCGTTTCGGTCGCACAGAACCGCGGGAATCGATCCCGTGACGTTTTCCCTGCTATGTTGCGTCGAATTCGGTACCTGCTCGAGTGGCGTGCATTTCTACGCGGGTCTGGAACTTCCCGCCGGCGCCGTGATCGATTACATCGGCGTCAACACGGCGACGACCGTCTTCGGCGCCATGGGGTTCACCCTCCACTTTCGAGACCACCTCGGGGGATCCGCGCCGCTGGCGAGCGCGACACTGCCGACGCACGTCGGCGGGGGATTCTTCACGGACTACGCCGGCCCGCTGGGCATCCTGATCCCCGATCAACCACGACCGCGAGTTCTTGCTCGACGTCGAGATCGTCACCAGGTCTCGAGGATCCGCAGTACTTCGGCTTCGTCGAGGTCTGGTGGCGCCGGAGCGTCTCGAACCCGCCGGCCTCGCCGACTTTCGCCGACGTGCCGAACGGCCATCCCTTCTATCAGTTCGTCGAGGCCCTGTCGGCCTCGGGCATCACCGGAGGCTGCGGCGACGGGTCGAACTACTGTCCGGACGCACCGCTGACGCGAGGCCAGATGGCGGTGTTTCTCGCCAAAGCGCTGGGCCTGCACTGGCCGGAATGAACGCGGAGGAGGGCACTCATGTCCAAGTCGATGAGAGATGGCGCACTGCTCGGCGTTCTGCTTCTCGCGTCGGTAGCGGCGACGGCGGAAGCGGCCGCCGGAAAACCGATGCTCAGTGGCGTCGATTCCGCCGAAGGCATTCGGCACGCGAGGACTACACGATCACGGTCGTGTCCGCGATGCAGTTCTACGGGCAGTTCATGTACGCCGATCCGGCGACGCTGTCGGCCTCGTTTATCCTTTGCTTCCAGCCGTTCTGCGAAGTCGAACACCAATACACAAGCCTGGAACTTCCGGCGGGGGCGGTCATCGATTACATCGGCGTCAACTCCGCGACGCCCGGGGACGCGGCCCTCGGATTCCACCTTCACAAGCGCGACGCCGACGACGGGCTCACAACGCTTCTGAGCTTCTCGCTCCCGGGCCACACGGAGTTCCGGACGGATTACACGGATTACCTCGGGATCACGATCCCGGAGAACGCGGGTCACGCGTACGTGCTCGACATCGAGCATCCCATAACCAACCAGCTGTCCTACTTCGGGTACGTCGAAATCCATTGGAGGCGAACGGTTTCCGATCCGCCCACTACGGCGACGTTCGGCGACGTGCCGAGCTCCCATCCCTACTTCCAGTTCATCGAGGCGCTCGCGAGCTCCGGGATCACCGGCGGCTGCGGAGGCGGGAACTACTGTCCGGACAGGCCATTGACGCGAGGCCAGATGGCGGCGTTCCTCGCCAAGGCGCTCGGTCTGCACTGGTCGCAGTGATCGATCGGTTCGACAGAAAGGTCAGGTGAGCCGTGTTCAAGATTCGAAGGGCGATCACGACTCTCAGTCTGGTTCTCGGGAGCGGCCTTGCGGTCGCCGTCGCGGAAACGCCGGTCGGGAGAGGGCCGCAGAAGTCTGCCGCGCCGCTCCTCGCGGAGCGGGCCGATCCGCGCGCATTCGGGACCGAGGACTACTCGGTGACGGTCCTTTCCGCGACGAAGTTTGCATACCCCATCGGAGATCTCGCTCCCCAATCTCTCCGTATTCTGTCCGCCACCCTGCGATTCCGGTAATCACTGGTACGCCGCGCTGAATCTTCCCGCGGGTACGGTGATCGACTTCATCGGTGTGAACACGAACACCACGGTGGACGCCGCCATGGGTTTCACGCTCCATCTTCGCGACAACCTGGGCGGTACGGCGCAGCTGGCGAGCGCCTCGTTTCCAGCGCCACGGCTTCGCGACGGACCTCTACGGCCCGCTCGGCATCCTGATCCCATCGAACATCGATCGCGTCTTCGTTCTCGACGTCGAGGTGCGCCTCCTGGCCTGGCGGACTACCAGTACTTCGGCTTCGTCGAGATCTGGTGGCGCCGGGTCGTCTCGGATGCGCCGGCGACGCCGACGTTTGGCGACGTGCCCGCCTCCCATCAGTTCTACCAGTTCATCGAGGCGCTGGCCGCACTCGGGCATCACCGGAGGCTGCGGCGACGGGTCGAACTACTGCCCGGACGCCGCGCTCACACGGGGCCAGATGGCGGCGTTTCTCTCCAAGGCGCTCGGCCTGCACTGGCCGAACTAGAAACCACCGTGACCAGGCTTGTCGTCTTCCGGCGGCAAGTTGCGCTTTCCGATCCATAGGGAGGTACGACATGTCCAAAAGCATGAGGTGGGGAATCCTTGCGGCTGGTCTTGGGATCGCCGCGGCGGCTCAAGCGTCTCCCGAGCAAGGTGGTTGGACGAGCCGGCGTCCGACGAGCTTCGAGACACCGATGCCGGTGGCGTCGCTTCCCAAGCAGCTCCTGGACGGTTCTGTCGATCCACGGGCGTTCGGTGTTCAGGACTACACGATCACAGTCCTCTCGGGCACTCAGTTCCGCTCGTCGGGCTGCTTCTTCACCGATCCGGCGACCCTGTCTGACACCTGCTACTGCGACAACTGCCCGGCACCCGACCACACGTACACCACGCTCGACATCCCGGCAGGCGCG
The DNA here is from genome assembly GCA_963804915.1 of uncultured Acidobacteriota bacterium. Classification (GTDB taxonomy): domain Bacteria; phylum Acidobacteriota; class Thermoanaerobaculia; order UBA5066; family Gp7-AA6; genus DAHUXD01. The sequence goes on along the minus strand of CAWDSI010000035.1, from coordinate 99,130 downwards.
ATCATCGATTTCATCGGCGTCAACAACCAGACGAATATCGATGGGTCCCTCGGTATGACACTCCATTTCCGGGACCATCTCGGCGGATCGGCACAGCTCGTCGCGTTCACGTTTCCCGCGCATGAGGGGTTCGTCACGGACTTCGGAGGGCCGCTCGGCATTCTGATCCCGGACCACAAGGACCGCGCGTTCATCCTCGACGTCGAGCGCGCGGCCGCGGACGGGGCTCTGACGAACTTCGGTTACGTCGAGGTCTGGTGGCGAAGGACCGTGTCCGAGCCGCCGGCGACGCCGACCTTTGGCGACGTGCCGAACGGCCACCCGTTCTACCAGTTCATCGAGGCGCTTGCGAAGTCGGGGATCACGGGGGGCTGCGGCTCCGGCGCGAACTACTGCCCCGACGCTCCGCTGACGCGCGGCCAGATGGCGGTCTTTCTATCGAAGGCGCTGGGCCTGCACTGGCCGAACTAAGACCATCGCTGCCGATAGACCGGGCCGGTCTCGCGCCGGCCCGGTCTATTGCTGGCGGGTTTTTCGGGCGAACGGCGCTTTTCAGTTCGGAGCGGATTGTCCGGACGACGAAGGAGGACTCGTGAAAAATCGAAGCGGCTCGGTGCTCCTCGCTGCGGCGGCGCTCCTGGTCAGTTCTGCCGCCCGGGCGCAGTCCTACGGCGACCAGAGCCAAGTGCTGACGGTCGGCGTGTCCCAGTTCCAGGGCCTCGACCTTGCCTACTTGAGACTCGAGCCGGACACTTACGTCTACAACGCCGAGCCGTCGAACAATTGGGAGTTCATCGCGCCGCTCGGGCTTCCCGATGGGGCTCTCATCGAGCAGTTGTGCATTTTCGCCAACGACACGAACGCCTCGGACTTCGGAGTGCTCGCGTATCTCACCTCGCTCAGGCTGGCGGAGGTCGATGAAACGCCTTTCCCGGTGTCGATTCCCGGAGCGGCCGCGCAGTCGAATGGCGCCGCCGGCTACGGTTCGTGGTGCTCGGCGCCATTCTCGTACACCGTCCGCGGGAAGTCCGATGTCGACGGCGATGGTGACCTGGACACCCTGGTCCACTATCTGACGATCTCCCTGCCCTACCCGGGCGAGGGGAAGCTCGGGTTCGGAGGAGCTCAGATCACCTGGAGGCGCCAGGTGAGTCCGCCACCCGACACGCCGACGTTCGGTGACGTGCCGGCCTCGCATCCCTTCTACGGGTTCATCGAAGCGCTCGCGGGATCGGGGATCACGGGCGGTTGCGGCAACGGCTTCTGCCCCGACGCCCCACTGACGCGAGGCCAGATGGCGGTGTTTCTCGCGAAGGCGCTAGGGCTGCACTGGGCGGACTGAGCGTACCCGGCCGACAAGGAGGAATCATGAGAGCCCTCGCCCCTATCGCGGCCATCGTCGCCGCAGCCGCGGCCCTCGGTGTCGAAGCGCTACGCGCGCAAACGTACGGACCTTTCGACCAAGTTCTGACGATCGGGGCAGTGGAGTTCGAGGGGGACATCTCGAGATCGGGTAGTTGGATCGACGGCGCGACGAGATATCGGTTCGCGGACCAGCCGCCCTCGCCCGGGCGCCCGACCGTCGGGCACTACTGGGCTCCTCTGGCGCTACCGGAAGGAGCGCTCATCACGAGGCTTTGCATGTGGGTTTACGACGGGCTCGATGACACGGAGGTGAAGGTCTCGGTGGCGCTCGCCAAGCTCGTGAACGGTGGAGAGATCCCCGCCCTGCTGGAGCTGAGCCCGCTCCAGTCCCGTCTGGCGCCGGGATATCACTCTTACTGCGAGGACCTGACCCTGAGGGTGACTCGTTCCTATGACGTCGACGGCGACGCTGTGCCGGATCCGGTCGCCTGGTATCTGCGAGTCGACCACAACCTCCAGCGTGGACTGGGATTCGGCGCCGTGCAGGTCACATGGCGACGCGACGTCAGCGACGCGCCGGCGGCCCCGAGCTTCAGCGACGTTCCCGAGTCCCACTCCTTCTACCGTTATGTCGAGGCGCTCGCGGCGTCCGGCATCACCGGTGGATGCGGGAGCGGGAACTTCTGTCCCGACGCGCCGCTGACGCGCGGACAGATGGCGGCGTTCCTTTCGAAAGCGTTGGGCCTGCATTGGTCGAATTGAGGTGAGTATGAAGTCGGCTGCTCTGGTGATCTGCGGGTGTTCGTCGCCGGAATCGGGGCGTCTGCGAGCGCAGACGCCGGCGGCGACGGTCGTTCCCAAAGCCTACGGCCTCGGGTTTCAGACACTGCACGTCGGGGCCGCGGCGTTTCAGCCACTCCACCCCTCGATCTCCTCGTCACGAATCGACTGATGGTTATCTCTATAACCTGGGCAGTACTCGGCAGCTTCGTGGCGCCGGTGACGCTGCCGCCCGGCGCCGAGATCCATGCGCTGTGCGCGTATGTGTTACGACAGCCGTCCGGACGCCGACGTACAATCCAGTTCCGGGCCGGGCGGCTCATTCCCGGAGGCCTCTCACCCGGAGTCGTCGACATCGGTCCTCGGTCGCCTCGAACTGGGACACGGGATATCGGCGTGACGTGCGCCGACATCTCGCCGCCCTACACCTACACCGAGGCGGCCGCGGAGGATGGCGTGTTCCTTCACCATTACCTCCCCGCGTATCGTCCCCACCGGACAGCGCCATCGGCGGCGTGAAGATCATCTGGCGCCGGCAGGTCAGCCCGCCGCCGGCGACGCCGACGTTCGGGGACGTGCCGGCGAGCGACTCCGGGTTTCCAGTTCATCGAAGCGCTGGCCGCCTCCGGCATCACCGCCGGATGCGCCGACGGCAACTACTGCCCCGACGCGAACCTGACGCGGCGGCAGATGGCGGTGTTCCTGGCCAAGGCGCTGGGCCTGCACTGGCCGTACTGAAGTCGTCCGCAAGCACCCGTGTCGCCTTTCTTCCTCCGACCGCGCTTTCTGAGCAGGGAGGAAGACCATGTCGACGATCCAAAAAGTGAGTGCCCTGCTGGCGGCCGGAGTCTGGGCGTCCGCCGTGGCCGTGGGGCAGCCGCAGAGAGCGGGCGCGAAAGCCGTCGCCGCCGACGCGTTCGGCCCGGATTACCAGGAGGTCCAATATCGGAGCGGCGGCGTTTCAACACCTCAACAACATTTCCGCCTATGAGATCGACTGGACGGTGGACGGCTACCTCAGCTACACGGACGACGCGTTCCTGGGCGTCTTCGTGGCGCCGCTGGACCTGCCCGCCGGGGCGGAAATCCTCTCGATCTGCACGTACTTCTATGACACCGCTCCCGGCGGGAAAGTGACCACGTACCTGGACGCCATCAAGCTGGCGGACGACACGACCGGGCCGGCAGTCGTTCCGGTATGGGGCCCTGTCGAGAACGATATCGACACCGGCTACGGCGTCGGATGCAGTGCCTCCGGGTACACGTTCCGCCAGTGGGCCGACCTGGACGGCGACGGCACCGACGAGGACCTCGTCCACCGCCTTCGAGTCGAGATGACGGAGACCGGCGACGGCCGCCTGGCCCTCGGTGGCGTTACCGTGAGTCTGGCGCCGACAGGTCAGCCCGCCTCCTTCGAGCCCGAGCTTCGCAGACGTTCCGGTGGATCACCCCTTCTTCCAGTGGATCGAAGCGCTCAAGGCGTCGCACATCACCGTCGGATGCACCGAAGAGAACTTCTGCCCCAACGCCCCGTTGACGCGAGGGCAGATGGCGGTGTTCCTCGCCAAAGCGCTGGGCCTGCACTGGCCGTGACTGATCGCGGCGGCCTGATGTCCGGGGCCGGCCGGTCACTCGGCCGGCCCTGTTCGTTTGGATGGGGCGTCGGGTTTCGGGGGCTGTTTCCGATCTCCTTTGTAGGGAGCACACCTACATGCCCACGAAACTTCGATCCCCAGGGTTCGCCATTGTCCTCTTTTGTGGAATCGGCATCCTGACCGCGGCCGCGCAGGGCCAGATGATCGACCGCACGCAGGCGCCCAACGCGGCCAACGACGGCATCGCCAAGTCGCTGGCGGAGCAGATCGGGGCCGGGCGGGGCGACTGGAACACCCCGGATTCCGCTTCGTTTCTGATCAGCCGCGACCCCTACCGCGCCATCCGGCGAGGGCGCCAGCTTTTTCAACGCAAGTTCACGCGAATCCAGCTTCAAGGACCCGGTGTGGACGACGGGCTGGGCGACATCAACACGACCTTCACGATCGGCGCGGGCCTGTCGGACAGCTGCGCCAGCTGCCATGGCCGGCCGCGCGGGTCGGCGGGAGCGGGAGGCGACGTGGTCACGCGTCCCGACAGCCGGGATGCCATCCACCTCTTCGGCCTGGGCCTGCAAGGAGATGCTCGCCGACGAGATGACGCGCAGCCTCCGTGTCGCGCGCGATCAGGCGCGCGCCGAGGCCCGGCGCACGGGCGCAGCCGTCACGCGTCCGCTCGTCGCGAAGGGAGTGTCTTTCGGCGCGATCACGGCCCGGCCCGACGGCAGCTTCGACGAGTCGGGGATCGAAGGCGTGGACGCGGACCTCCGCATCCGCCCGTTCTTCGCGCACGGCGGGACGATCTCCATCCGCGAGTTCGTGGTGGGCGCGCTTCGCGCGGAGATGGGGCTCGAGATCGCGGATCCGGACACCGCGGCGGCGAGCACGGGGGCGCGGATCATCACGCCCGCGGGAATGCTCCTGGACGGCCGGGCCGACCGGATCGAGGCCCCGCCCGTGGCCAATCCCTACCGCGACATCAACGGAAACGTCTCCGGGGGCGAGCTGCCGACGGCGATCGTCGACTACCTCGAGTTCTACCTCCTCAACTACTTCAAGCCCGCGACGTACAAGCAGACCGACGCGACGCGCCGGGGTCTGCAGACGTTCCGGCAAGATCGGCTGCGCCTCGTGCCACGTGCCGGAATTCACGATCGAGAAGGATCGCCGCGTGGCGGACGTCGAGACCGTCTACGACCCGGAGCGGGGCATCCTGAACGGCCTCTTCGCCACGGCGACGCCGCTCGTCGAGTCCGTGGCCGACGCGCACCGGCTTTCCGCCCGTGAAGCGGCCGCTCCGGCAGCCGTTCGTCGTGCGGAACATCTTCACGGATTTCAAGCGCCACGACCTCGGGCCGGCGTTTCACGAGCGCAACTGGGACGGGACGACGCAGAAGGAATTCCTGACGCGGCCGCTCTGGGGCGTCGGAAGCAAGATCGCGTTCGGCCACGACGGCCGCAGCATCAACCTCTTCGAGGCCATCCTGAGGCACGGGGGAGAGGCGCAGAGAGAGCGAGACGCCTTCGCGGCGCGCAGCGATCAGGAGCAGCAGGAGCTCATCGACTTCCTGCGCACGCTCGTGCTCTTCCCGCCGGACGACACGGCGTCGAACCTGGATCCCGGCGACCGGACGCAGCCGAGCTTTCCGCAGGTCGGGCCACGGCAGCATCCGGCTGACGACGATCTTCAACGATCCGTCCGACAAGGAGTGAGGCGGATCAGGGCGACTCGCGGAGCGAAAGGCTGCCCGCCGGCACGTCGCTCCGCTCGGTGACGCGGCCGGAGGGCCACCGCACACTGACGCGGTCGGCCCTCTCCGCGTCGCCGAGGCCGAAGTAGAGCTCGCGCGGACCGGACGAGAGGAACGAGTACCCCGCCGAGACGACTTGCGTGCGCGAGAGGCCAGCGACTTCGACGGTCACCGTCGCCCCGAGAGCCTCGCGGGTGGAGCGATGGGGGCCGGGCGCCGTCGGGTCGCCTTCGAGCGAGACGACGAGGGTCTTCGCGCGCGACGGATTCCGGTTGATCCAGAGGGCGTTCGGCTGCAGAAAGCCCGACGCGAAGAGGTCCGGGGCGCCGTCGCCGTCGGCGTCGAGCACGACGACGCCCCGCTGGTTGCCGATCGACTCGAGGCCGGTGGCCGCGGCGAGCTCGTCGAAGTGCCGGCCGTCCCGATTCCGATAGAAACGCTTCGGCAGCCGGCCCCAGAGCGAGTCGTCGCCGAACTCGGCGATCGGGATGCCCTTCTCGAAGTTGCGGAACTCGACCGACATCAGGTTCCAGAAGTCGATCTCGCGCTCGGCCTCGTTCTTGCCCGTGACCATGCCGTTGACGACGAAGAGGTCGGCCCGGCCGTCGAGGTCGGCGTCGACGAAGACGCAGCCCCAGGACCAGGAGGTGTCCCAGACGTCGGCCTCCTCGGACATGTCGGTGAAACGGTCGCCGCCGAGATTGCGAAAGAGAGACGAGCCGCGCGAGAGCTTCGTCAGCCTCCGCCAGACGAGCGGCCGGCCGAGAGAGTAGGGGAAAGGCGGCATGGGGTAGCGCGGGTCGCTCAGGAACCAGTTGAGGGGGAACGAGTAGTTCGACACGAAGAAGTCGAGCCGGCCGTCGCCGTCGTAGTCGTCGACGGTCACGCCCATGCCGAAGGCCGGGTCCAGGACGCCGGCCTTCTTCGAGGCGTTCTCGAACGTGCCGTCGCCGTTGTTGTGAAAGTAGGTGTGGTCGCCGAAGTCGTTGGCGACGTAGATGTCGGGCCAGAGGTCGCCGTCGAGATCCGCGGACTGGAGAGCCAGGCCCCAGCGCCGGTCGTCGGTGTGCGTCGCGTTCGAGACGTCGGTGAACTTCCCGTTCCCGTCATTGCGGTAGAGATGGTTGGGCGGAGCGTTGTCGCCTTTGAGCGTGGGCCCGTAGTTGGGACGGCCGTACACCAGGACGTAAAGGTCGGCGTCGCCGTCCCGGTCGTAGTCGAGCGCGGCGGCTGAGGTCGAGTAGTCGTTGAGATCCACTCCCGCGGACGCGGCGACCTCCTCGAAGGTGCCGTCGCCCCGATTCCGGTAGAGGAGGTTCGGGCGCAGGAGGTAGGTCTCGTAGATGTCCGTGTCGCCGTCGTTGTCGTAGTCGAAGGCGAGCGCTCCCGCGCCCTCGCCCTCCTGGCCCGCGACGCCCGCGGCTTTCGCGACGTCCTCGAAGGTGCCGTCGCCCCGGTTCCGGTAGAGGCGGTTGCCGTCGCCGCTCGGGACGAAGAGGTCCTGCCGTCCATCCCGATCGAAGTCGAGGACGGCCGCGCCCGGCGGCATGTGCTCGCCCGGGATCGGAATGTTCTTCGCGGCGTTCGGCAGGAAGGCGCGGTGCGGCCGAGCCAGGCCCGCTTTCTCGGCGACGTTCTCGAAGAGGGGCTCGGGTGTCGAGGCGGTCAGCCAGCTCTCGACGCGGCCGGACTCCATCCGCCAGGCGGCGCCGGCCGCCGGCCGGGGCCAGGGTCATCCGGATCTTGCCGCCGGTCTGTCGCAGGCCGCCGGCGCGGTCGGTCCCGCTCAGAAACAGCCCGAGAAGGATCTCGCGCTTCTCGCCGCGCTTGCGAAACTGGAAGATCGTGGCTTCGGTGCGTCCGAGCGACGCGAAGGGTTCGCGCAGCGCGGCGAGACTTCGACGGAAGACTTCGGCTTCGGGTTCGTGTTGCCCCGAAACGGACGGCGGGGGAGCGCCGGCCCGGAAAATGGCGATCGAGAGGGGAGGGCGGGACCCCACGGGCGCGAGGCCCTCCCCCGGAAACGGCCCGCTCCAGTCGAGCGCAGGGGCCACAAGCTCCGCCGGGACGTTGCCCGCCTTCCAGCCCGCCAGAAGCCGCTCGGCGAACACCGATGTGCCGTCCGAATAGTCCTCGTACGTCGGGAGAGCTCCGTCGCGGCGCGACGAGCAGGACATCAGGAGAAGTAGCGCGGCCGCGAAGGCGCCGAATCGCGGACTGCGGCTGCGCACGCGCGAAACTATAATCCGCGCCGCGTGGCCTCGCTGCCGGAACGTCTCTCAGATCGGATCGCGCGTGAGGGCCCGATCTCCTTCGCCGACTTCATGGCCGCGGCTCTGTATGACCCCGAAGGCGGCTACTACACTCGGGGCGCGTCGATCGGCGAGCCCGGCGACTTTCTGACGTCGCCCCACGTTTCGCCGGCCTTCGCGGCCGCGCTGGCCCGTGTCTTCGCGCTCGACGCCGAAAAGGTCCCGGGCGCGGTCGACTTCGTCGAGGTCGGCGCCGGAGAGGGTGTTTTCCTCGAGGACTTCACGCAGGCCCTCGCCGCCCTCGCGCCCGACGTTCACGCTCGCCTCCGCGTGACGGCCGTCGAAGCCTCGGCGGCCGGCCGACGAGCTCTCGCATCCAGAGACATCACCCCGGCGCCGCGGATTCTTTCGAACGCGGAGGAGCTCCCGGAGGGATCCGTCTCGGGATGGATCTTCTCGAACGAGCTCTTCGACGCGCTTCCGGTGGCCCGCGTCATGGGCTCGGAGGAGGGGTTGCTCGAGCTGCGCGTCGGCGTCCATGACGGCCGCTTCGCGTGGGTCCCGGCGCCGGCGGAGGAGGCGCTCCGGCGGCACCTCGAGGCGCAGGGCGTCGTCCTTTCGCCCGGACAGAAGGGCGAGGTTTCGCCGGGCCTCGCCGATCTCCAGCGCCGCCTCGCGCGGGCCCTCGCGCGCGGATGGCTCGTCGCGTTCGACTACGGCCACCCCGCGCGGATCCTCTACCATCCGTTCGCGCGCCCCGAAGGCACGCTCGCCGTGCACATCGGAGGCCGGCGCGGCGGCGATCCTCTCGAATCGCCGGGCTCGCGGGACATCACGGCGCACGTCAACTGGGACGTGCTCCTCGCCGCGGGGGAGTCGGAGGGGCTCCACACGGATCTCCTCGCGCGCCAGGGGTCGTTCCTCACGGAAGTCGGCATCTTCGACTTCGCGCGCAACGACGCCGAGAAGTGGCGCATCTTCCGGCTCGTCGACCCGGGAGGCATGGGCGAGGAGATTTCGGTCCTGGTGCAGTCCCGCGGCGTGTCGACCGGCACCACGACGCTCTGACGTCGTCGCTGTCCCCGTTTGGTTTCGCCGTGGCCGTCCGATAGAATGCCGCACCGGTGGGTCACTACTTCCCCATCCTGATATTCGCGGTGCTCGCCGCGGCGCTGCCGCTCGGGACGATCCTCGTCGCGCGGGCGGTGCAGCGGCGTCGACCCAATCCGGCGAAGCTCGAGCCGTACGAGTGCGGCGTCGAGCCCTCGACGGAAGCGTTCGACACCCGCTTCTCGGTGCGCTACTTCCTGATCGCGGTCCTCTTCGTCGTCTTCGACGTCGAGACGATCTTCCTCTTCCCGTGGGCGATCATGTTCAACCGGCTGGGCCTGTTCGGTTTGATCGAGATGGTGATTTTCCTGACGATCCTCGTCGTCGGGTATTTCTATTGCTGGAAGCGCAAGGCCCTGGATTGGGCGTAGGCGCCTCCGGCGGACGGACGGAAAACGCATGGGATTGATCGACAACCGATTCGAGGAGAACATCGTCACGACGACGGTGGACTCGGTCATCAACTGGGCCCGCCGCTCCTCGATCTGGCCGATGCAGTTCGGGCTGGCCTGCTGCGCGATCGAGATGATGGCCGTCATGGACGCGCGCCACGACCTCTCGCGCTTCGGCGCCGAGGTCTTCCGGGGCACGCCGCGCCAGTCGGACCTGATGATCGTGGCCGGCACGGTCGTCGAAAAGATGGCCCCGATCGTCAAGCGCCTGTATGACCAGATGCCGGAGCCCAAGTGGGTCATCGCGATGGGCTCCTGCGCGACCTGCGGCGGCCCGTACCGGACCTACGCCGTCACACAGGGCGTGGACCGGATCGTCCCGGTCGACGTGTACGTGCCGGGCTGCCCGCCGCGCCCCGAGGCCCTGATCTACGGGATCATGGCCCTCCAGAAGAAGATCGACCGGATGAAGGTCATCCGGAAGGCGTCCTGATTGGCGGGAGAAGAGAAGGCACCCGACGGGGGTGCGACGGAAAAGGCCGAGAAGCCCAAGGAGGCCCCCAAGCCGAAGCTCGAAGCCGTCGACGCTTCCGAGCATCCGTGGGTGCGGTCGATCCGGGCGGCTCTGCCGGACACCGTCCAGTCCGCCAAGAAGTTCGTCGGCCAGATCACGGTCGTCGTGAAACGCGAGCAGATCGCCCGCGTCGCCCGGCACCTCAAGGACGCCGAGGACTTCAAGTACTGCGTGGACGTCACGGCCGTCGACTGGCGGGACCGCCAGCCGCGTTTCGAGGTCGTCTACCACTTCTATTCCTTCTCCAAGAACGACCGCATCCGCGTGAAGTGCGGGGTCGCGGAAGGGGAGGAAGTCCCGACGATCGCGACCGTGTTTCTCGCCGCCAACTGGTGCGAGCGCGAGACCTACGACATGTTCGGGATCCGTTTCTCCGGGCACCCGGACATGCGGAGGATCCTGACGTGGGAGGGGTTCCACGGATACCCGCTCCGCAAGGATTTCCCGCTCGAGGGGATCGACACCGGCGCGGCCGTCTATCCGGAGGAATGGCCGGAGGGCGGCGGGCCGCCGAAGGACGATCCCAACCGCAAGGTGGTTTCCTGAGATGACCGCATGAGCGACGACAAGATCTCCCAGGCCGAGAAGGACGAGGCCGCGTACTTCGCCGAGCGCGCGAAAGCGCAGGCGTCGGCCTCCGCCCAGCCGAGCGCGTCGGCGTCCGCCGCGTCCGGCACGCAGGATGCCCACACGCTCTTCGACGTCCAGGAGATGGAGCTGAACTTCGGCCCGCAACACCCTTCGACGCACGGCGTGCTCCGGGTCGTCCTCAAGGTCGACGGCGAAAAGATCCTCGAAGCCAAGCCGGACATGGGCTTCCTCCACCGCGGCACCGAGAAGCTCTTCGAGACCGAGACGTACCCGATGGGGATCCCGCACACGGACCGCATGGACTACGTCGCGGCCGCGACGAGCAACCATGCCTTCTGCATCGCCATCGAGACGCTCCTGCAGGTCGAGATCCCCCGGCGCGCGCAATTGATCCGCGTCATCCTCGACGAGCTCCAGCGGCTCTCCTCGCACCTGGTGTGGCTCGGGACCTCGGGCATCGATCTGGGCGCGGTGACGCCCTTCTGGTACGCCTTCCGCGAGCGCGAGCAGATCCTCGACTTCTTCGAGGAGTACTGCGGCGCGCGGCTGACCCTGAACTGCATGCGGATCGGCGGCCTGCCCTTCGACCTGACCCCCGGCTGGACCGAGCGGCTGGCCGAGTTCATCGCCGACGTTCCGTCGCGGATCGACGACTACGAGCAGCTCCTCACGGACAACCGCATCTGGAAGAAGCGGACCGTCGGCGTCGGCGTGATCTCGGCCGAGGAGTGCATCGAGTGGGGGCTGACGGGCCCGATCCTGCGGGCTTCGGGCGTCGAGTGGGACCTGCGCCGGGCAAAGCCCTACGAGTGCTACGAGGAGCTCGACTTCGTGGTGCCGACACGGCAGGGCGGAGACACGTACGACCGCTACATCGTGCGCGTGCAGGAGATGCGGCAGAGCGTGCGCATCATCCAGCAGTGCCTGGCGAAGCTCGAGCCCGGGGAGATCCGGGGTAAGGTTCCGCGCGTGATCAAGCCGGTCGCCGAAGAGGTCTACGCCTCGATCGAGTCGCCCAAGGGCGAGATCGGCTTCTACTGCGTTTCGAACGGGACGAACAAGCCGTACCGGATGCACGTCCGCCCGCCGTCCTTCATCAATCTCCAGGCCCTGCCGCGGCTCGCGAAGGGCCATCTCGTTTCGGATCTGGTCGCTTTGATCGGCACGATCGACATCGTGCTGGGAGAGGTGGACCGGTGACCCTCACGCCTCTGTTCTGGACCTACGTCAAGGTCGTCCTGCTCGTCGCGACGGTGCCGGCGATCGTGGGATTCGTCATCGTCCTCGCCGAGCGCCGGATCATGGGCTTCATGCAGGCGCGGCTGGGGCCCAACCGGGTCGGGCCGCAGGGCGTCCTGCAGGGTCTGGCCGACCTCTTGAAGCTCGTGACGAAGGAAGACATCACGCCGGCGAAGGCGGAGAAGGCCGTGCACTTCCTGGCGCCGGTCCTGGCGGTCATCCCGGCCCTGACGGCGCTCGCGGTCATCCCGTTCGGGCCGCCGGTGCGGATCGGGAAGAACATGATCCCGCTCTGGGTGGCCGACATCAACATCGGCCTCCTCTTCCTGCTCGCCATCACGTCGATCGGCGTCTACGGGATCATCCTGGGCGGCTGGTCCTCCAACAACAAGTACTCGCTCCTCGGCGGGCTCCGGTCCGCGGCGCAGCTCGTCTCGTACGAGGTGCCGATGGGCCTCGCGCTCGTGTCCGTGCTGCTGATGTCGCGGTCGCTGTCGCTGGTCGAGATCGTGCGGCGCCAGGAGGCCACGCACCTCTGGTTCTTCTTCCCGGGGATGGTCGCCTTCTTCATCTATTTCGTCGCGGGTGTCGCGGAGACCAACCGCAACCCGTTCGACCTTCCGGAGGCCGAGTCCGAGCTCGTCTCGGGCTTCAACACCGAGTACTCCGGCGTCAAGTTCGCCTTCTTCTTCCTGGGCGAGTACACGGCGATGATCATCATTTCCTGCGTCGCCGTGACGGTCTTCTTCGGCGGATGGCTGGCGCCCTTCCCGCACGTGAAGGCGCTCCAGTTCCTGGGCCTGGTGCCCGGAGCGGTCTGGTTCCTCGTCAAGGTCGGCGGGTTCATCTTCGCGTACATCTGGTTCCGTTCGACGTTTCCGCGTTACCGGTTCGATCAGCTCATGGCGCTGGGCTGGAAGTGGCTCATCCCGATCTCGCTCGCGAACATTCTCGTGGTCGCGTTCGCGATCCTCCTCTTCCCGGGACGGACCACCGGCCTCGTGTGGCTCTCGTGGGCGTTCAGCGGCGTCTTCGTCGTGATGTATCTGCTCGCGAAGCTCCGGCAGAAGCTCGCGAAGCGTGACCGTCTCGCGGCCGTGCCGCAGACGGTGGAAGGTTAGGTGGTCCGGCCGTGGCGCTGAAGAAGTGGCTCGACAAGCTGACGCTGCTGGACCTGTTTGACGGACTCTCGGTCACGGGTCGCCACCTCTTCAAGAAGAAGGTCACGATCGAGTATCCCGAGCAGAAGAAACTCCCGTCGGACCGCTTCCGCGGGATGTTCCGGCTGGACGAGGATCGCTGCATCAAGTGCACGCTCTGCGCGATCGAGTGTCCGATCAACATCATCTACATCGACTGGCACAACGAGAAGAACGAGGCCGGCAAGAACGAGAAGGTCCTCGACCGGTTCGACGTGGACCTCAAGCGCTGCATGTTCTGCCAGCTCTGCGAGGAGGCCTGTCCCACGGTGCCGAAGTCGATCTGGCTGACGACCAAGACCTACGAGATGGCGGCCTACGACCGCAACGAGTCGCTGTATCTCGACATCCGCAAGCTCACGGACTGGCGCGCCGCGCCGAACGTCAAGCCGTTCACCGTCGTGGAGCGAGGGTAGGACCGTGGCCGGCGCGCTCCTGACGGGTACGGCCGGCTGGCTCTTCGTCGTTTTCGCCGGGCTCGCCCTGGCCGCGGCCATCGCGGTCGTCGTCGCGAAGAACCCGGTGCACTCGGCGCTCTACCTGCTGCTCTCGTTCGTGCTCGTGGCCTGCATCTTCATCCTCCAGCAGGCCGAGTTCGTCGGAGCCGTCCAGATGCTGGTGTACGCCGGCGGCATCATGGTGCTCTTCCTCTTCGTCGTGATGCTCGTGAACCCGCGCACCGTCCGGACGGACAAGACCTTCCAGCACCAGTGGGACCTGGCGCTCCTGCTCTTCCCGATCCTGCTCCTCCCGTTCGTCTACGTGCTCTGGACGGACAAGCTCCCCGACGTGCCGGTCAATCCGGCCGCCTTCACGACGGTCCGCGGCAAGCTCGCCGGCAACACCGAGGCGGTGGCCTGGTCGCTCTTCCGCGACTACCTGCTGCCGTTCGAAATCGCGTCGGTGTTCCTGCTCGTCGCGATGATCGGCGCCGTGGTCCTGGGCAAACGGTCGCTCGAGAAGATGGACTGATGACCGTCACGATCAACCATTACATGATCGTCTCGCTGCTGCTCTTTTCGATCGGCTTCTTCGGCGTGCTCGCGCGGCGCAACTTTCTGACGATCCTGATGTCGATCGAGCTCATGCTGAACGCGGTCAATCTCAACCTGATCGCCTTCTCGCGGCGTCTCTCGGACCTGACCGGACAGGTCTTCTCGGTCTTCGTGATCACGATCGCGGCCGGCGAGGCGGCGATCGGCCTGGCGCTCACGATCTCGCTCTTCCGCCAGCGCAAGACGCTGAACGTCGAAGAAGCCGACACGATGCGGGGCTGAGGGACGACGGTGCGACAGCTCATCTGGCTCATTCCCCTGGTGCCGCTGGCCGGCTTTCTGATCAACGGCCTGGTGTACCTCCTGTCGCACCGGAGCAAGAACGCCCCCGGGCACGGCCACGGGCATGACGAAGAGGACGGGCACGGGGAGGCCCATGCGGTGCCGCCCGTGGCCGGCAGCCACCCTCCGACCGGACACGGCCACGGGGAAGCGCACGCCGTCATTCCGTTCAAGGGCCTCCACACGGCGGTCGGCGTCGGCAGCGTCGGGATCGCGTGCCTCCTGGCGTTCGGGGCCATTTTCGACGTCGGGCTGAAGGCGTTCGCGCACGGCGAGTCGGTGACGCGCGTCCTGTACCGCTGGATCCCGCTCGGCGTGAACCAGGCGCTCGGGGAGATCCCGGGCCCGGCGCGGGAGTGGGTCGTCGACGTGGCCTTCCGCCTCGACGCGCTCTCGGCGCTCATGCTCGCCTTCGTGACCTTCGTCGGATTTCTCATCCACGTGTACTCGGTCGGGTACATGTCCCACGAGGAGGGCTACGGCCGCTTCTTCGCCTACCTGAACCTCTTCATGTTCGCGATGCTCGTCCTGGTCCTGGGCGCGAACTTCCTGATTCTCTTCGTCGGGTGGGAGGGCGTGGGGCTCTGCTCGTATCTCCTGATCGGCTACTACTACGAGAAGAAGTTCGCGGGCGACGCGGCCAAGAAGGCCTTCGTCGTCAACCGGATCGGCGACTTCGGCTTCATCCTCGGCATCTTCGCGGTCTTCGCGCTCTTCGGCACGCTCGATTTCGCCACGGTCTTCTCCTCCGCGTCGCAGAATCCCGCCGCCTACGCCCCGTACATGACGGTCGTGTGCCTGCTGCTCTTCGTCGGCGCCTGCGGGAAGTCGGCCCAGTTCCCGCTGTACGTCTGGCTGCCCGACGCCATGGCCGGCCCGACGCCCGTGTCGGCGCTCATCCACGCCGCGACGATGGTCACGGCCGGCGTCTACATGGTCGCCCGCTGCAACGTGTTCTTCCGGCTCGCGCCCCACGCGATGATCGTCGTGGCGGTCGTCGGGGCGTTCACGGCTTTGTTCGCCGCCACCATCGGCATCGCGCAGAACGACATCAAGAAGGTCCTCGCGTACTCCACGGTGTCGCAGCTCGGCTACATGTTCCTGGCCTGCGGCGTCGGAGCCTTCAGCGAGGGCATGTTCCACGTCACCACGCACGCGTTCTTCAAGGCCTGCCTGTTCCTCGGGTCCGGATCGGTCATCCATGCCCTGGCGGGCGAACAGGACATCCGCCGCATGGGAGGGCTCCGGGCGAAGATCCCGAAGACGTATTGGACCTTTTTCGTCGCGACGCTCACGATCGCCGGGGTGCCGGGCCTCGCGGCCTTCTTCTCGAAGGACGCGATCAAGGCGGCCGTCTTCCACGCCGAATTCGAAGCGATTCCCTGGATGCCGAAACTGCTCTACGCCGTGGCCCTGTTCACCGCGGGCCTGACGGCCTTCTACATGTTCCGCCTGCTCGGCCTGACGTTCTGGGGCCGCTTCCGCGGAACGCCCGAGGAGGAATCGCGCATCCACGAATCGCCGGCGTCGATGACGGTGCCGCTCATCGTGCTCGCCTTCCTCTCGGTCGTCTCCGGCTGGATCGGGATCCCGATCGTGCACGGCGGCAACCGGATCGGGGAGTTCCTCAAGAGCATCCGCCTGCCGATCGTCGGGCTTTCCGAGAAAGAGCATCACGCGTCGCTCACGATCGAGTTCGCGCTCATGGCCGCCGCCGTGGCGGTCGCCGCGATCGGCATGTACCTGGCCTACACCTGGTACGTGAAGAGGCGAGGGCCGCACGCCGGCGAAGCTCGCGGCCGAGTGGCCGGGCGTCTACACGACGGTCTCCAACAAGTACTACGTCGACGAGGCCTACGACCGGGTGTTCGTGCGCGGCCTGGCGCTGGGCGGCGGCAACCTCCTGTGGGAGGTGGATGCGACGGTCGTCGACCTCATCCCGAACGGCGCGAGCGCGATCACGAAAGGGGTTTCGTGGATCGCGGCGGCCTTCGATCAGTACGTCGTCGACGGGCTCGTGAACGGCGTCGCGAACTCCCTCCAGGCCCTCTACGGCGTGTTCCGGAAGGCTCAAACCGGCCGCGTGCAGAACTACGCGCTCGTGATGGGCGGCGGTCTGTTCTGCCTCGTGGCGGTCTATCTGTTGTTTCGATGAAGGGATAAGGAAGGCGCATGGACTTCAGTCACATCCCGATCCTGTCGATCATCACGTACATCCCGCTCCTCGGAGCGCTCGCGATCGTCTTCCTCGTGCCGAGGGAGAAAGCCGGGACTGATCAAGACCTTCGCGACCTTCATCGCGGTCCTGGACTTCGTCGTCTCGCTCCCGTTGTGGTGGGCGTTCGACCGGGCTCGCGACGGCTACCAGTTCGTCGAGAAGGCGTCGTGGATCCCGTCGCTCGGCGTCGACTACCACTTCGGCATCGACGGCATCTCGCTCGTCCTGATTCTCCTGACGACCCTCATGGGCGTGATCGCCATCGTCTGCTCGTTCACGGCCATCGAGCAGCGGCAGAAGGAGTACTACGTCCTCCTCCTGCTGCTCCAGACGTTCATGATCGGCACGTTCTGCTGCCTGGACCTCTTCCTCTTCTACGTCTTCTGGGAAGTGATGCTCGTGCCGATGTACTTCCTGATCGGCGTGTGGGGAGGCCAGCGCCGGCTCTACGCGGCGATCAAGTTCTTCCTGTACACGCTCGCCGGCTCGGTGCTGATGCTCCTCGGCATCATCGCGCTCTACTTCTACAACACGACCGGCTTCCTGAGTTACAAGGGGCTCGGCCACGCGCCGACGTTCGCGATCGAGACCATGACGGCCGTGGCGCAGCAGATGCCGGCGCATCTGCAGATCTGGCTCTTCTTCGCGTTCTTCCTGGGCTTCGCGATCAAGGTGCCCATGTTCCCGTTCCACACCTGGCTGCCGGACGCCCACACCGAGGCCCCGACGGCGGGCTCGGTGATCCTGGCGGCGATCCTCCTGAAGATGGGGACCTACGGCTTCGTGCGGTTCTCGCTGCCGATGTTTCCCGACGCCGTGCGCCACCCCAAGGTCGTCGGGATCATGGTGACGCTCTCGCTCATCGGCATCGTGTACGGCGCGATGGTCACGCTGGTCCAGAAGGACATGAAGCGGCTCATCGCGTACTCCTCGGTCTCCCACCTCGGCTACGTGATGCTCGGGATCTTCGCCCTCAACATGGCGGGCGTCCAGGGCGGGATCCTCCAGATGATCAACCACGGCATCTCGACGGGCGCGCTCTTCCTGCTCGTGGGCATCATCTACGAGCGGCGGCACACCCGGATGATCTCGGAGTACGGAGGCCTCGCGAAGCCGATGCCCGTGTACGCGACCTACTTCCTGATCATGGCGCTCTCCTCGATGGGCCTGCCGCTGCTGAACGGCTTCATCGGCGAGTTCACGATTCTCCAGGGCGCCTTCGCGAAGAGCTTCTGGTGGGCCTTCTGCGCGGCGACCGGCATCGTCCTCGGCGCCGCCTACCTTCTGTGGCTCTACCAGCGCGTCTTCTTCGGCGAGGTCACGAACCCGGCGAACGAGAAGCTCGCGGATCTCACGTTCCGCGAGCAGCTGACGCTCGCGCCCCTCGTCATCCTCGCCCTCTGGATCGGCCTGTATCCGCGGCCGATCTTCGACGTCATCCGGCGGCCCTCCGAAAAGATCGTCGCGATCGTGGGCGGCGCGACAACGGAAGCGCCCGCCCTGGCCTCGAAGGCGGACGACAGTTCGGCGGCCCCGGGGCGGGCGAAGAGCCGGCGGGAGCCGTCCGCCCGTGACGTTCACGACGAAGCTCTCCGACTGGATCCTGCTCGCGCCCGAGCTGTTCCTGACGGCCGCCGGGCTCGCTGATGCTCGCGATCTCGGTGTTTCTCGGCAAGGCTCGCGAAGAGTTCCTGGGTTTCGTCGCGACGCTCTCGATCGGGATCACGGGAGCCCTGCTGACCTGGGTGGCGGTGCGGCCGGACCGGAAGACGCCGATCCTCGGAGGGGCCTTCGTCGTCGACAACTTCGCCCTGTTTTTCAAGGGCCTCGTGCTCCTGTCCCTGCTGCTCGCGATCCTCGCCTCGATCCGCTTCGTCGGCCGCGCCCCGTATCCGGGAGGCGAGTACTACGCCCTTCTGCTCTTCTCGGGCGTCGGCATGCTCTTCATGGTCTCGGGCAACAACCTCATCACCATCTACGTCGCCCTCGAGACGATGGCGCTGTCCTCCTACGTCCTCGCCGGCTACTTCAAGGGTGAGATCAAGTCGACCGAGGCGGCCATGAAGTACTTCATCCTCGGGGCGTTCTCCTCCGGCGTCCTCCTCTACGGCCTCTCGCTCGTCTACGGAGTGGCGGGGAAGATGGGCCTGCCGGAGCTCGCGAAGCTCCTCGCCTCGACGGAACGCTCGAACCTGCTGATGCTCGGGATCCTCCTGATCCTGGCCGGCCTGCTCTTCAAGATCGCGGCCGTCCCTTTCCACGTCTGGACGCCCGACGTCTACGAAGGCTCGCCCACCCCCGTGGCCGCGTTCTTCTCGGTCGGGCCCAAGGTCGCGGCCTACGCGATCCTGGCGCGCATCTTCTACGTGGCGTTTCCCAAGTTCCACGCCGACTGGGGGCTCGTCGTGGCGCTCGTCGCCGCCGCGACGATGATCCTCGGCAACGTCGCCGCGCTCCTGCAGACCAACGTCAAGCGCCTCCTGGCTTACTCGTCGATCGCCAACGCGGGATATGCCCTGCTCGGAGTGCTGGGCTTTTCCACGGAATGGGGGCTCTGGGGCATCCTCGTGTACCTGCTGGCGTACACGTTCATGAACTTCGGCGCGTTCACGCTCGTGATCCTGCTCGAGACCAAGGGCTACGCGGGCGAGTCGGTCTCGGACTTCAACGGCCTGGCGCAGCGAAACATGCCGGCCGCGATGGTGATGCTGTTGTTCCTGCTCTCGCTGGCCGGGATTCCGCCCACCGCCGGCTTCATCGGGAAGTACTACCTCTTCACCGCGGCGATGAAGGCCGGCTACGCCTGGCTCGCCGTCCTCGCGGTCGTGATGTCGGCGGTCTCGCTCTTCTATTACTTCCGGATCGCGTCGGCGATGTTCTTCTCCGAAGCGGCGGGCGGCGCAAAGATCCAGAGCTCCTATACCCTCAACGCGGTCGTCCTGATCTGCGCGCTCGGCACGCTCGTCATCGGCGTGGCGCCGCAGCCGTTCCTCGCCGTTCTCAAGAGCTGCGTTCTGCAGCCCTGAAGAGGCCGCCCTGGCCCGCCCGGCTCTCCTCGGCGAAGCGCTCTCGGCGGGACTGCTCTTCCTCTGCGGTCCCGCGGCGGGCTACCTGCTCGGAAAGTGGCTCGGCGACGCTCTGTCGCTCGGTCGCGTGCCCGCCTGGATCGGGGCCGCCCTCGGGCTCGTTTCGGCGTTCGTCCATCTCGTGCGGCTGACCTCGCGGGTCTCGAAGTGAGCGACATGGACGCCGTCATCCGCCGTGTGAAGCGCCGGGCTTTCGCCATCGGGGCGGCCGCGATCGTCGCGGGATTCCTGTTCGGACCCCCGGCCGGCGTCTCATTGACAATTTGCGCGGCCGTGGTAATTTCCAGCTTCCTGGTCCTCGAAAAGGCAACCGAGCGTCTGGTCCCCGGCACGGGCAAGGCAGGTTTCCGAACCCTGATCCCCCTTCTGCTGGTGACCCTCGCGAGTTTTGCGCTTCTCGGGGTGGTTTTGTGGCGATGGAAGGGTTTCGATCCGGTGGCCGGGGCGGCGGGCCTGTCGGTCGTCGTTCTCGCGGTCGTTCCGGAGCTTTGGATGGACGCGGGGAGGTAGGGGAGCTTGGTCGAGCATCATTCGATCCTCTGGCATCCGATCAATGCGCTGTTGATCCGCCTTCTGGGCGTGCCTCCGGTCGAGAAGCTGTCTCCCGGCATGGCCCATTTCTTCTTCCCGAACGGGAAGGAGGCCTGGCTTCCGGACGCGGCGATCATGGCCCTCCTCCTGATGACGCTGATCGCGATCCTCTTCCCGCTGGCGGCGAAAAAGTTCGACCGCTACCGTCCGGGCGGCGTGCAGAACTTCCTCGAGATGCTGGTCTCCTTCCTGCGGGGCCTCGTCGCCGAGACCGTCGGCGACCACCACATCCGCCAGTACCTGCCGATCGTCGGCGCCCTCTTCGTCTTCATCGCGATGGGCAATCTCTTCGGGCTTTTCTTCTTCCTGCAGCCGCCGACGGGCTCGCTGTCGGCCACCGTGGCCCTCGCCGCCGTGTCCTTCCTGTACTTCAACATCGAGGGCATCCGGGAGCACGGCCTGGGCGGCTACCTCAAGCACTTCATGGGGCCGCTGATCTGGATCGCGCCCCTCTTCTTCGTGATCGAGATCATCGGGACGTTCGCCCGGATCCTGTCGCTCTCGCTCCGGCTCTTCATGAACATCTTCGGCGAGCACACGACGACGAACGTCTTCGCGAGCCTCGTGCCCGTGGTGGTGCCATGGCCGATGATGGCTCTCGGAATCTTCACGGCCTTTCTGCAGGCGTACGTATTCGCGCTGCTGTCGGGCGTCTACGTCGGCGCGGCCGTCGCCCACGAGGAGCACTGATCGCGGGTCGCTCATCGGTAGCCCCGACGCTCATGATAGGGTTCGCAAACTATTGCGCCGGACGGCGCGTTCCAGACCGTCTCGGACGGCGTGAAAGCTCGGAAGGCGTGAAAAGAAGGAGAGATTTGGGATGCTGAAGAAGACGCTTGTGTTGTGTGCGCTGGCCCTGGTGGTGTCCATGCCCGCGCTCGCCCAGGAGACCGGCGGCGGCCGGCGGGGCCTCGGCGGGGGTCAAGTGGGGCGTGATCGGCGCCGCCGTTCTGCTCGGGCTCGCGGCGGCGGCCGGAGCCACGGCCCAGGGAAAGGCGACCTCGGCGGCGGCCGAGGGCATGTCCCGCAACCCCGGGGCGGCCAAGGACATCCGCGGAATGACGCTCCTCGGACTGGTCCTGATCGAATCCCTGGTCCTGTACGCGCTTCTGATCTGCTTCCTCATCTACAACAAGTAGGACGAAATTGAGGCTTCCGGGGGCTCGAAAGGGCCCCCCGGACGGCTCTTTGTCCTCTCCCGAAGACAGGCTGACCCCCCGGGAAGAAACCCGGACGGCCCTTTCGACGTATTTTTGGTGAGGATCCCAAACGGCAGGGCGAGCTAGACCGTAGAAAGAACGGAGGTTAGCCCGGTCCGGTCGGCGGTGGATGCCGCTGTAATCGGTCGGGCACTGATTTTGCGATTCCTAGAAAGCATGGCGAAGGTAAACGTGCAGGAAGCTCCGAGCCTCGGGGAAGGTACGGGCACCCCGAAGGCTGTCTCGATGTGGGATTTCAATTCCCAGGTGATGCCCTTCGTGGACTCCCTCTACAACACCGCCTACCGGATGACCCGGAGCGCGGAGGACGCCGAGGATCTCGTCCAGGAGACGTATTTCAAGGCGTACAAGTACTACGACAAGTTCGAGGAAGGCACGAACCTCAAGGCCTGGCTCTTCAAGATCCTCAAGAACACGTTCATCAACAACTACCGCAAGCGCAAGCTCGAGCCGCGCAGCGTCGATTTCGCCGAAATCGAGGATTCCTTCGAGCGCATCGTCCGGCGCGACGCTTCCGAGCCGCCTTCGGACCCGGAAACGGACTTCTTCTCGAGCGTCCTCGACGACGACGTCAAGAAGGCGCTGGAGTCGCTGCCGTACGACTACCGGATGGTCGTCGTCCTGGCGGACCTCGAGGACTTCTCCTACAAGGAGATCGCCGAGATCCTGGAGTGCCCCGTCGGCACCGTCATGTCCCGGCTCTACCGCGGGCGGAAGCTGCTCGAAAAGGCGCTCCTCAAGTACGCCCGCAAGCACGGGTACATCCGGGGGGCCGAGCCGACCAAGATGCGGACCCGTCCCAAACCTCAGCCGGCCTGAGGCTGGCGGCCGGGGCCGGGACCCCCTTCCTAAAGGTTCCGGAATAATGGGCCGGGGGAGGCCGTTTTTCCTCCCGGCCCGATGAACTGTTCGACAGCCCGTTTCCTCGTCTACGCTCACCTCGACCGCGAAATCCCGCGGCAGGACGCCGAGGCCCTCCAGCGTCACCTGGCCTCCTGCGGCCCCTGTGCGGCGCGGGGCCAGTCGGCCCGCCGCCTGGGCAAGCTCCTCCGGACCCGGCTCGACTACGCCCGGGCGCCGATCGATCTCCGGGAGCGGTTGTATGCGCGGCTGACCGCCCCGATCCGACCCAGCTACGTGCCGCTCGGGATCGCGGCGTCGATCCTCCTCCTCATCCTGCCTCTCGTCTCCGACCAGAGAGGACCGAGGACCGCCGCGTTGTCCCTCGCCACGGTCGCCATCGGCGGACCGGGACCGAGGGTCGTGCCGGTCTCGCGCCAGATGACGGGAACTTTCGTGTGCCTCCAGTGCGAGGCCCGGCATGCCGAGGCGGTGTGTCCGCTCGAAGAGCCCGTGCACGAGCTCGGCTTCTGCGCCGACAACGGCGAGCGCTGGCGGATGATGACCACCGACCGCGAGTTCGCAAATGCCTCGGTCGGTCAGACGGTGACCGTCGAGGGCGTCGCGTTTCCGGAATCGGGTTTCCTCCAGGCCTCCCGCGTCGGTTACTAGCTCGAGCTCGGACGTCTGAGCGGCCCGCTTCGCGGGCCAACCCGAGTCGCGGCGGAACTCGCTCCGCTCGAGATCCGCTCCCTGATAATAGGCCCGCTCATCGCCTTCCCCGTACAATCCCTCCAATGTCTCAATGGTTCGAGGCGAGCGCGCCCGCGCGCATCGACCTGGCGGGCGGCACGCTGGATTTGTGGCCGCTGCACGTCCTTCATCCCGGTTCGTGCACGATCAACGTGGCGATCGACCTGCGCGCGCGGTGCCGCGTCCGGCCGGGCGCGTCGGGGTTCCGCGTCACGGTCCCGGATCTCGGCTATGAGCGGCTCGTGGCCGAGCCCGGCGAGCTGCTCGCCGACCCGCGGGGCGCGCTCGCGGGGGCCGTGCTCGAGGGCCTCGCGATTCGCGAACCTCGCGAGATCGAGCTCTCGTCCGACGTGCCGTTCGGCTCGGGCCTCGGCGGCTCGTCGGCCCTGACCGTCGCGATGGCGGCCGCGCTCGCCGCGAGCGTCGATCGCCGGTTCGAAGGCCCCGGCCGGGTCGAGTTCGTCCGCGACGTCGAAACGCGCGTGCTCGGCAAGCCTGCCGGCACCCAGGACTACTACCCGCCCCTCTCCGGCGGGATCCACACGCTCGAGTTCCGCCCCGGCGAGGTCTCCATCCGCCGCCGCGACGTGGACCCGGGCGTCTGGCTCCGGCACCTGACGCTCTTCGACACCCGCGCCGTGCACTCCTCCGGCATGAACAACTGGGAGATCTTCCGCGCCCGGCTCGAGGGCGATCACGAGGTGGCCGCCCGCCTCGAGGAGGTTCGCGCCGCCGCGCGTGAGATGGCGGAAGCCGTCGACAAGGCGGACTTTCGAGCGATGGGTGCGGCGCTCGGACGGGAATGGGCTGCCCGCCGGCGACTGGCGCCGGTCGTATCCTCCCCGGCGCTGGAGGTCGCGATCGCGAGCGCCGAGAAGGCGGGAGCCTGGGCGGGGAAGGCGTGCGGCGCCGGCGGCGGAGGCTGCCTGGTGATCCTGTCTCCCGCGGACAAGACTCCGGCGGTGCGCGAGGCCCTCACCCGGTTGCGGGAGGGACGGCTCCTGCTCGTCGCCCCGGAGAACCGGGGACTCATCGTCCTCCGCCCCGACTCCTAGGAGAACGGCGCGGCTCTCAGCGCTCCTTCATCCACGCGATGCAGCGCTCGAGCTGCCGGCGCATCGCTGTGGGCGACTCGGCGCGATAGCGCTCGCCGTGCCCGGGCAGGACCCATTCGAAGGAGTAGTCGAGGAGCCGTTCCATCGAGCGGATGGTCTCGGGCCAGGAATACCAGTTGGCGTCGCGGAACGCCACGAGGTGATTGCGCCGGCGGGACCAGGCGAGGTGATCTCCGCTGAACAGATAGCGCTCGCGGTACAGCAGGACCGCGTGGCCGCGGGTGTGGCCGGGTGTGGGAATGGCGATCAGATCGTCCGCGAGCGAAACGGGCTCGAGCCCGCCGATCCGCCGCTCCACGTCGCGCGTCGACGACGTGACGTCGTCCTCGTGGAGGACGCGCACGCAGCCGAACCGCTTTCGAAACGCGGCATGGTCGGCGACGTCGTCCCGGTGCGTCAGAAACATCGTCGCGACGCCGCCACGCGCCTCGAGCGCGGACAGCAGAGGGCCCGCCGCGCGGGGAGAGTCGACGAGCACGTTCCCCTCGGGCCGCTCGATGAGATAGCTCCAGGCTCCGAACGAGCTTTCGGAGGTGAAGCCGCAGAAAGACACGTTGTCGTGGATCGGCTCGGGAAAGGCGCGCGCGCCCTCGGAGGCGTCGGCCCTGGGAGACGTGCCGATCGACGCCGTCGGGCAGGCCACGAGGGCCATGAAAGCGCGGCGCCGCTCTTCGACGCCCCGCGGCTGCGCGCCGACGAACGAGTGGCCGTCGCCTTCCTCGAAGAC
The DNA here is from genome assembly GCA_963804915.1 of uncultured Acidobacteriota bacterium. Taxonomy (GTDB): domain Bacteria; phylum Acidobacteriota; class Thermoanaerobaculia; order UBA5066; family Gp7-AA6; genus DAHUXD01. Next base: position 74,398 of record CAWDSI010000035.1, on the reverse strand, counting down.
GGCGGGGGCCACGCGGCGGCAGGTGTCGCAGTCGATGCACGTCGCGTCGACGAAGAATTCGCCGGGGACGTTGTCCGGGAGCCGCGACGAGAGGTTGGCCAAGAGAAGCTAGATCCTCTCGAGCTCCGCGACGGTTTTCTCGCCGACGACGTTTCCCGTGTTGAGCGTCGAGCCGGGCTCGATGAGGACGATCCAGCACTCCTCGTCGGCCGAGGGCTTGTGCTCGACGCCCTTCGGAACGATGAAGAGCTCGCCTTCGGAGAGCTCGACGTCGCCGTCGCGAAGGCCCATGCGCATCCGGCCTTTGACGACGAGGAAGAGCTCGTCCTCGTTCTCGTGGTGATGCCACACGAACTCGCCGAGGAGTTTGACGACCTTGACCTGATGGTCGTTCAGGTCTCCGACGATCTTCGGGTGGAACCGCTCGTCGAAGAGGCCGAACTTTTCGAGGAGGTTGACCTTGTGCATCGTCACCTCTTCTCCGTATGTCGCGGGATCCCTCGGCGCTGCCGCGCCTCGGGATGACCTGCGGGGCCGGAGGCCTCGCACGGTCACATTCGGCCCGGCTCCGGGATTCCGAGGAGGCCGAGCAGGGAAGACATCTCATTTCGAAAAATACGCGCCGCGGCGAGGCGGCGGTTCCGGATCGCGGGATCCGATTCCTGGGCGATCGGCTGCCGGTGGTAGAAGTGGTTGAACTCCTGGGCCAGGCCGAACGCGTGGCGGGCGAGGCTCGCGAGCTCCAGCGTTTCGACGGCGCGTTCGGCGACGTCCGGGGTCGACGCGGCGTCGAGCACGATGGCCCAGAGCTCGTCATCCCATCCGTCGTCGGATCCGGAGAGATCGGCCGGGTCGACATTCGCCGCGAGGCCCCTCTCGGCCAGCTTGCGGAAGATGTTGTCCGCCCGCACCAGGGAGTACTGGAGATAGGGGCCGGTATCCCCCTCGAAGTTGAGGGCCTCGTCGAAGTCGAAGGCGATGACCTTGTTCCGGCCGACCTTCAGGAGAAAGTAGCGCAGGGCGCCGATCGCGATGGCGCGTGCATCGGTTTCCGCGGCCGTGGCGTCCGCGTCGCCGCTGCGGCGCGCGGCGACCTCGGCCCGGGACCGCTCCAGCAGGAGCTCGACGAGGTCGTCCGCCTTCACGCCCAGGCCCTTTCGGCCGGACATCTCGACGTACGGCTTCTTCTCGTCTTCGGGCGAGAGGCGATACTCCTCGCCGAAACGCTCGGCGAGCTCTCGCGCCGCCGCCGGCGTGAGCGCGACGATCTCGTAGGAGAAGTGGATCGAGCGGTCGGCCTCGGACGTGAAGCCGAGGACCCGAAGGCCCTCGCGGACCACGTTCTGCAGGTAGGCCTGGCGCACGTCGATCACGTTGTAGACGCGGTTCCCGCCGCCGAAGGACGGAGCATCGGGCTCGCCGTCCTTGTGCGCCGTCCTCCAGAGAGGATGGGCCCGCACCGCTTCCGGAACGTCCTGCTCCCGGACGGACCCGGAATTCCAGTCCGGACGGAAGCGCGTGTAGTCGAAGTCGACGTCGAGGAGGCCGAACTTCCAGAGCTGATACGCGATGTCCTTGCCGGTGTAGGTGACCGTACCGTTCGAGCGGACGAGAATCTTGTCGGGCTCCTCGAGCCCCGCGAACTCGGGCGACTCCGAGAGGCGGAGGACCCAGCAGCCGGCTTGCTTGCCCGTGGTCTCGAGATGGAAGGCCCCCGACCCCTTCAGTCGCTCGAACGCCCGGGCCCAGAACTGCTTGTGGAGGATGTCGCTCTCGCGCGGGAGCAGGTCGTACGCAATCCCGAGGCGGCCCATGGTCGCGAGGTGGGCGGAGGAGACGGCCTCGGCCACGGCCGCCGCGATCGCGGCCGTCTCGTTGCCGCCGGCCTCGATCGCGTGCAGCACATCGGCCTGCCAGGCCTTCGCCTCGGGCCGCGCGGCGTAGGTCCGCCCGACTTCGGCGTACAGGTCCCAGCAGAGGTATGCGAATCCTTTGGGACTCGCGGTTCCCCCGGGAAAGCGGCTTTCCCGAATGGCCTTGCGCATGTCCTCGAGCGTGGTCACCTTTTCGATGTGCAGAAGGCCCGCCACGACGTCGGCGACCTGGACGCCCGTGTCGTCGAGATAGTTCTGGACCTCGACGGCATGGCCCAGCCGGCGCAGCACGCGGACGAGGACGTCTCCGAGAACGGCGTTGCGCAGGTGACCGATGTGGGCCGCCTTGTTGGGATTGATGTTGGTGTGCTCGACGATGACCTTTCCCGGGCGCGGCGCGGGCGACGCGACTCCGGACAGCAGGGCGCGGACGAGGGGCCCGCGGTCGAGGAAGAAATTGAGGTAGCCGCCGCCCTCGACCTTCGCCTCGCGCACGCCGGCGGGCAGGGTCACGGCCGCGGCGAGCTCGGCCGCGATCGCGCGCGGCGCTTTCCGGAGCGTTTTCGCGAGGTCGAACGCGACGGGGCTGGCGAGATCTCCCATCGCGATCCTGGGCGGCCGCTCGAGCACGATGCGCTCGGCCGCGACGTCGGCGCCGAGCTTGTCGCGCGCCGCGGCCGCGACGGCCGACGCGAGCGCCTCTCGGATGGGGGCCAGCATGGCCGCGCAGTATAAGGGGAGTCCTCCGCCGTCCCGGCGTTAGTATTAGAACGTGGGTCTTGCCGTCGTCCGCTCCGTGACAGTCCACGCCACCGCGACCGACGTCTTCGACGCGTTCACGCGCGTGTCCGAGCTCCTCTCATGGCTCTGCGAAGGCGCACTCGTCGGACTGCGCCCGGGCGGCAACTGGGCGGTCGGGTTTACCGACGCGCGCGGCGTGACGGAGGCGACGATTCTCGGCAAGATCGCGGAGTTCGAGCGCGGCCGCAAGCTCGTCGTCGAAGAGATCTCCTACGAGCCGGCCGCCGGCGAACCGCTGTCCGGGATCCGTCTGGAGCTGACGATCGCCGAGCGCGAGGGCGGCTGCTTCGTGACCGTCGCCCAGGACGTGCCGGATCAGGGCCCTGCCTACGTGCAGTATCGTGGCGAGGCGGAGTCGGGCTGGGAGTCCAGCCTCGAGGATCTGAAGAAGTACCTCGAAGGGCCGCGCCGGCGGCGGATCACGATCGAAGCCGGCTTGCCGACGAATTAGAGAAGTCGAGAGAAGGCGTCGCGGGCCGAGGGAATCGAGAGGAGAGCGTGGTCGAAGCGGTCGAAACCGGAGTTTGCGGAGTCTGCGGAGGCGCGGGCTGGGTCCTCGACTCGGCCGGCGGGAAGAAGAGCGCGCACCCCTGTGTCTGCCGGGCCGCGACCATCGCCCGCGCGCGGCTCGACTCGGCGGGCATTCCTCAGCGTTACCGCGACTGCACGCTCGAGAACTTCTCGGACAACACCGTGAGCCTGACGCACGCGCGCGCGCGGGCGCGCGAGTTCGTCGACGCGTACCCGGCGGTCGAAGCGGGCCTGTTGCTGGTCGGTCCGTCGGGCCGGGGCAAGACCCACCTCGCGTGCGCCATCCTCTCCGAGCTCGTCGTGACGAAGGGAACGACCGGCCTGTACGTCGACTTCTCCGATCTCCTCATGAAGATCCAGACCTCGTTTCGTCCCGACGCGGACTTCTCGAAGGAGTCGGTGCTGACGCCCTACGGCGAGGCCGAGATCCTGGTGCTCGACGAGCTCGGCGCGTCCAAGCCGCACGCCTGGGTGCTCGACGTGCTCTACAGCCTCCTCAACTCGCGCTACAACCGCAAGAAAGTCACGATCGCGACCTCCAACTTCGAAGACGAGCCCGACCCCGCGTCGGGCGAACGCGAGCGGCTCGAGGACCGGATCGGATATCGCCTGCGCAGCCGCCTCTACGAGATGTGCCTGCTGGTTCCTCTGCGGGGCGGTGACTTCCGCAAGGACGTCCTGGGCACGCGGATCCGGTCCCGGTTTTGAGACGGCGCTCCCGCAAGCGCGCGGCGCGGACACTTCTCGCCGGCCTGCTGGCGGTGACGGCCTGCACGACCCCGCGCCCGGCCCCGGCGCCCCTGCCGTCGGCGGCCGAAGCGCCCGTGCCCGTCCCCGCCCTGCGCGTCGCGCCTCCCGAGACGCCGGCGCGTTCGGGAGTCCTCTACCGTCTCGGCCTCAAGAGCGACCTGACCGATGTCTCGATCGGATCGGCGGGAACGCTCTGGATCGTGACGTCCGGCGATCGGGCCGAGCTCCTCCAGGGGCCCGTCGTCTTTCGTCCGGCGAGCGGCCCGGCCGGCGGCGCGTCGGAGACCGTCTTCCAGATCCAGGCCGGGGCCTTCTCTCAGGAGGATCCCGCGCGCAAGGCCGCCGATCGGCTGTCCTCCGAGCTGGGCGTCGCCGGCCAGGTGGCGTTCGCGCCGGACCGGGGGCTGTACCGCGTGCTCCTCGGCAGCTTTCCCACACGGGCCGAAGCGGACGCGTTCCTCGAGAAGCTGAAGGCCCGGGGCCAGGACGGTTTCGTCGTCGCCGGTGCGGCTCGCCCGCCGGAGCCCGCCGCCGGTGCGGCTCCTCCCGCGGCCGCCGCCACGATCACGGTGACCGGCGCCGGGGGCGCTCCGCTCACGCTCGCCGCGCCCGTGGACCTCTACGGTCCCGCTCCGGAAGTCCGCGTCGCCGTGGACGGCGTTCCGTACCGGGGGAGCCTGCGCGTCCTCGTCAATCCGCGCGGAACGCTGAACGTCGTCAACCGCGTCGACCTCGAGGACTATCTCTACGGGGTCGTGCCCGCCGAGATGGGACCGAAGCGTTTCGACGCCATCGAGGCTCTGAAAGCGCAGGCCGTGGCGGCGCGGACGTACGCCCTGGCCCACCGCGGGCAGTTCGAGGCCGAGGGCTACGACATCTGCCCGGGCCCGAAGTGTCAGGCGTACGGCGGCGCGTCGGTGGAGGATCCGCTCTCGACGGCGGCGGTCGACGGCACGCGCGGCCTGGTTCTCGCGCACGACGGCCATTTCGCCGACGCCCTTTACGTTTCGACCTGCGGAGGCGTCACGGAAAACGTGGAGAACGTCTTCTCGGGCGGTCCGGTGCCCTATCTCGTCTCGGTCGAGTGCGGCGAGCTCGCGTCCGAGGAGGTCGCCGGCTCACCGGTGGCGCGCGACGGCGCCGGTCCGCGGACGTCGCTCGAATGGCGGGGTTACGTTCTGCGCCGTCTCGCCCCGAAGAAGGCCGCCGTGCGCGCGGCGAGCCTGGAGGCCGCGCAGAAGCTTGCGGGAGTGCGCAAGCGCGAGGCGCCGCCCCCGCGGCTGACGCCCTCCGCGGTCTATCCGTCGCTCATCAGCGCCTTCGAGCTGACGGAGGCCCGAACGATCCAGCTGACGGCCCGGGACGAGGCGTACTTCGACGAGCCCCCGTCGGCGTCGCGCGGCCTGACCGGCGCGTCTCGGGCGGCCTACGAGTTCCTGTTGCGCTTCCGCTTCGCCGGCGACGCGCTTCCGCCGGCGGACCGCGAGCTCACGGAAGAGGAGTACGGCGGGCTCGCGTTCTCGATCGCGCTTCGCACGCTCGGCGTGACGGAGGGTTCCGGCCGCTTTCTCGCGCGCGAGGGCTCGAACCTCTGGGTCAAGGCGCCCGAGGGCCGCATCGGTCTTCCGGTGGATCCGGAGGTGCCGTTCGCGCGGCGGATCGGCGACGTGTTCTTTCCGGCGCCGCGTCTGCGGCTGCGCGCCGGCGATCGGGTGCGGTGGTTCAAGGACGGCGGACGCCTGCTCGCGTTCTGGGTCGAGCTCGACCCGGACGGTCCGACCTATGAGCGGGAGTCGGCGTGGACGGAGTGGGTGCGGCGCGTCGGCGCCCGGGAGCTCGCGCGGAGAATGAGCGGGCGGGTCGCGGGGAACGAGGTCCGCGAGATCGCCGTCACCCAGCGGAGCCCCACGGGACGGGCGATCGAGATGCGGGTCCAGACGGACCTGGCCGAGGCGACGTTCCGGCGCTTCGACGTGCGCCAGGCCGTGGAGATGCCCGAAATGCTGTTTTCCGTGACCCGGGTCGACGGCACCGGCGAAGAGAAGGACTTCGTGTTCCTGGGCCGCGGCTGGGGGCACGGCGTCGGGATGTGCCAGAACGGCGCTTTCGGCATGGCCCTGGCGGGCCAGACCTACGAGCAGATCCTCAGGCATTACTACACCGGCATCGACATCGTGGCCGCGAGCACTGTGACCGCGTCCCCGGCCCCGTCGACGCGATAAAATCCCCCCGTGCACACCGTCACCGCCGAGCGGGAAGCCCGCGAAGCTCGGACTCGATCATCCAGACGCTTCGGGATTTCTGCGAGGCCGAGATCCGGCCCCACGTCATGCGCTGGGACGAAGCCCAGGAGTTCCCGGTCGAGGTCTTCCGCAAGCTCGGCGAGCTCGGCTTCCTCGGCGTCCTCTTCCCCGAGGAATACGGCGGCGCGGCTTTGTCCTACATGGACTACGCCGCCATCGTCGAAGAGATCTCGTGCGTGGATCCTTCGATCGCCCTTTCGCTCGCGGCCCACAACAGCCTCGGCTCGAATCACCTCTTCCAGTTCGGCACCGAGGCCCAGCGGCGAAAGTACATGCCGAAGCTGACCTCGGGAGAGTGGCTCGCCGCATGGGGCCTGACGGAGGCCGAGGCCGGATCGGATTCGAGCGGGACGAAGACGACGGCGGTCCGCGACGGCAACCAGTGGGTGCTGAACGGCTCGAAGAACTTCATCACGAACGCATCGGTGGGCGCGGTCGCCATCCTGATGGCCGTGACCGACCGCGCCAAGGGAAACCGCGGGATCTCGGCCTTCGTGGTGGAGCTCGACAACCCGGGGATCCGCGTCGGCAAGAAGGAGAACAAGCTCGGGATGCGGGCGTCCGATACGTGCACCCTCGTCATGGAGGACTGCCGCCTCGCGTCGGACGCGCTGCTCGGCGAAGAGGGCGGGGGCTGGGTCGACTCCATGAAGATCCTCGACGGGGGACGCATCTCCATCGCCGCCCTCTCGGTCGGTCTGGCCCGGGGCGCCTACGAAGCCTCGCTCAAGTACTCGAAGGAGCGCCGCCAGTTCGGCCGGCCGATCTGCGAGTTCGAGGCGATCCAGTTCTACCTGTCGGAGATGGCGACCGAGATCGACGCGGCGCGCCTCCTCACGCAGCGGGCCGCCGCCGCGAAGGACGCCGGCGAGATCGTCACGAGATTCTCGGCGCAGGCCAAGCTCTATGCGTCCGAGATCGCCGTGCGGGTCACGGACCTCGGGATCCAGATCCACGGCGGCTACGGCTTCACGAAGGACTTCCCGGTCGAAAAGTACTATCGCGACGTCAAGCTCTGCACGATCGGCGAGGGGACGAGCGAGATCCAGAAGCTCGTCATCGCAAAGCAGCTCCTCGCGGGCGGCCCATGACCGGGGCGTCGGCCCCAGGCCCGACGCCCGAAGAGCTTGCGCGGGGAGTGCTGGCCGGAAAGTCGAGACCCATCGGGCGCGCGATCTCGGAAGTCGAGCGCGACTCGGGCGACGTGCCGGAGATCCTGCGTCGCGTCTTCCGCGAGACCGGACGGGCGCGCATCATCGGGATCACCGGGCCGCCGGGGGCCGGCAAGTCCACGCTCGTGCTGCGGCTGGCGCAGGCGTATCGCCGGCAGGGGCGCACGGTCGGGGTCGTCGCCGTGGACCCGTCGTCGCCGTTCACGGGAGGAGCGATCCTCGGCGACCGGATCCGGATGGCCGAGATCTACACGGATCCGGGTGTCTTCATCCGCTCGATGGCGACGCGCGGAACGCTGGGCGGCCTCGCGCGGGCCACGAGCGACGCGGTGGACATCCTCGACGCCGCGGGCTTCCAGGTGATCCTCATCGAAACGGTCGGGGTCGGCCAGGACGAGGTCGACGTCGTGCGCGCCGCGGATACGACCGCGGTCGTTCTCGTGCCGGGCCTCGGAGACGACATCCAGGCGATCAAGGCCGGGATCCTCGAGATCGCCGACGTCTTCATCGTCAACAAGGCGGAGCGCGAGGGCTCCGACCGGGCCGTTTCGGAGCTGTCGATGATGCTCGACCTCTCGGCGCACGGATCGGGCACCTGGCGCCCGCCGATCGTCAAGACCACGGCCCCTTCGGGCGCGGGAGTTCCCGAAGCCGTCCAGGCCCTCGAATCCCACGGCACGTACCTGGCGCAGTCCGCCGAGGGAGCGCGGCGTCGCGCGGTCCGGGCGCGCTCGCGCCTGCTGGCTCTCCTCGAAGAGCGCTTCCGGCGCACGATCGAGGCCCGGGCTCCCGAGCCCGACGGCCTCGAAGAGGCCGTGCGGGGAGTGACGGCGCGGCGCGAGGATCCTTACACGGCGGCCGGCCGCCTCTTCGATCGCCTCGTCCGCGACGCCCGGGAGGGGGCCGCGAGAATGGCCGCGGGGTCGGCCTCGTGACCGCCTACAAGCTCGACCACGTCGGCGTGGCCGTGTCCTCGATCGACTCGGCGCTCGGGATCTACCGCGCGCTCGGGCTGTCCGAAGCGAAGCGCGAGGTCGTGCCCGGCCAGAAGGTCACCGTGGCGTTTCTCCCGGTGGGGGAGTCGCGGATCGAGCTCCTCGAACCGACCTCCGCCGATTCCCCGGTCGCGAAGTTCCTCGAGAAACGCGGAGGAGGCGTGCACCACCTCTGTTTCGCGGTCGAGGACCTCGAGGGCGCTCTCGCGGACCTGTCTCGGCGGGGATTCCGCCTGATCCACGCGAATCCCGTTCCCGGAGCCGACGGCAAGCGCGTCGCGTTTCTCCATCCGGAAGCCGGCGGCGGCGTGCTCATCGAGCTGTCCGAGAGAAAGGAGACGGCGCCATGAAGATCGGGGAGTACGTGCTCGTCCAGCTCGTCAACCCGCGCGAGAAGTTCTGGGGCCTCCTCAAGGACCGGGACGGCTCCGGTCTCACCATTCGCGGGCTGTCGCTCGAGGGGTTCGAAGGCTGGCTGCACGAGATTTCCCGCAAGGAGACCGTCACCGTCCTGCCGACGACGGTCTTCTTCCCGCTGCACCGCGTGGAGAGGGTCTTCCTGGACGAGAGCGCCGGCGACTTCGTCTCGTTCGCCGAGCGCTTCAAGCGGACGGTCGGCGAGGACGCGCGGTACTACCTGACGCCGATTCCGGAACCCTGACGCTAACAGCGCGACGTTCCTCACGAAATAGTCCGCGGCCGTGGTCTGGCCGTTGACCAGCATCCGCGCCTGCTCGGGGGTCATCTCGAGGCGGCCGGCGGACTCCCCCGACGACGTCGTGAGAACGACGGTGACCGTGATCGGGTTCCCGCGGCTGGCGGGATCCGAGAGGGCTCGCGCCGTGGCGTTGATGGCGTTGAACACGGCTTCCTCGGTGTTCGCCGTGACGAGCACGCCGGTCGTGCCGCGGAAGTTCGTCAGCTTGTACTGCGTGATGCCCGCGCCGTCGAAGATCCGTGTGAAGGCTCCCTGGAGGTTCGGATCGACCGCGCCGAAGGACGGCCCGGAGCCCGACGCCGAGGCGGCCTTGTCGCTGGCGGAGGGGGGCAGCTCCATGCGCGGCTTGTTCTGCTTGATGTAGTCCTGGATGCGCGGAGGCTGCGGCGCTTCGGGCGCCGGCGTGGGCTTGCGGCTGTCGGGCGTGTCGATCGCGACGACGTTGCCGAAGTTCTCCTTGTTGTACTTCTCCGAGCCTTCGACGTCGATCTCTTCGAGCTTGAGGGCCGTGACCGTGCCGTTTTCGAGCGTGATGATGGCGCGGTCGCCCTTCACCGTGTACTTGGTCCGCGCAAAGATGAGCGAGCCGTCCTTGAGTTTGATGACGTAGGCGAAGGTCTCCGCCGAGAAGGCGATGAGGACGGCGAGTGCCAGAAACAGGCTCTTTTTCACGATTCGCGGACCTCCTCCGGCGTCCGCCGGAACGAGTTTGACTCTGTCAGCCGTGGCTCAGATGATAGCACCCCGATGCTCATCGTGATGGACGCGGGCGCCTCCGCGGAGGACATTGCCCGCGTCGTCGATACCGTTCAGGGCCTCGGTCTCCAGGCGCATCCCATTCCCGGCGCGCAGCGAACGGCGATCGGCATCACCGGAAACCGCGGCACGGTCGACCGCGGGGCGTTCGAAAACCTTCCCGGTGTGACGGAGGTCATACCGGTCTCGGCTCCGTACAAGCTCGTCTCCCGGGAAGCCAAGCGCGAGAACACCGTCGTCTCGGTCGGCGGCGTGCTGGTCGGCGGCGAGAAACTCGCGGTCGCCGCGGGGCCCTGCGCCATCGAGTCGGAGGCGCGGGCCGTCGAGATCGGCCGCCGCGTGCGCGAGGCCGGCGCGAACCTCTACCGCGGCGGCGCTTTCAAGCCGCGCACCTCGCCCTACTCCTTTCAGGGGCTCGGCGCCGAGGGCCTGAAGATCCTCTCGCGCGTCCGGGCGGAGACGGGGCTCCCGATCGTCACGGAGGTCCTCGACACCGAGACGGCGGAGCTCGTCGCCGAGCACGCCGACTGTCTCCAGGTCGGCGCGCGCAACATGCAGAACTTCTCGCTCCTGAAAAAGCTCGGTCGCATCAAGAAGCCCGTGCTGCTCAAGCGCGGCATGTCGGCCACGATCGAGGAGCTCCTGCTCTCGGCCGAGTACCTGCTCGCCGAAGGCAACTACGACGTCATCCTCTGCGAGCGCGGCATCCGCACGTTCGCGGACCACACCCGCAACACGCTCGACCTCTCCGCCGTGCCCTACGTCCAGCGGATCTCCCACCTGCCCATCGTCGTCGATCCTTCGCACGGGACGGGCAAGCGCGCCAAGGTGCTGCCGCTCTCCCGGGCCGCCGTCGCGGTCGGGGCCGACGGGCTGCTCATCGAAGTCCATGACGAGCCCGAGCACGCCCTTTCGGACGGGCCGCAGGCGATCCTGCCGGAGATGTTCGGGGAGCTCGTCCTCCAGCTGCGGCGGCTCGCGCCGGTCGTGGGCCGGACGGCGTGAAGGGACCCCTGAGAGGACTGCTCGTCCTCGAAGACGGGACGGTGTACCGGGGCGACGCCATCGGCCGGCCGGGGACGTCCTTCGGCGAGATCGTCTTCAACACCGCGATGAGCGGGTACCAGGAAGTGCTCACCGATCCCTCCTACTCCGGGCAGATCGTCGTCATGACGGCGGCGCACGTCGGCAACTACGGCATCCGGGCGGACGAGGCGGAGTCGGACCGCGTCCACGTGGCCGGCTTCGTGGCGCGCGACTTTCCGACGCGGTGGAGCGGCACCGGCGGAGAGATCAGCCTCGACACGTATCTCGAGAAGAACGCGATCACCGGCCTCCACGGTCTCGACACCCGCTCGCTCGTCCGGCGGATCCGCAGCGAGGGAGCGATGCGCGCCGGGATCTCGACCGAGATCGAGGATCCGGCCGAGCTCCACCGCCGCGTGCTCGCGTCGCCGGGCATGGTCGGGAGCGACCTGGCGCTCGCCGTGTCGTCGCGCGAGGCGCGGGTCGAACGGGGAGGGCGCGGGAAGAAGAAGTATCGCGTGGCCGCCGTCGACTACGGCATGAAGCGCAACATCGTCCGGCTGCTGCAGGCCGGGTCCTGCCGCGTCGCGGTGTTCCCGGCGTCGGCGCCGGCCGAGGAGATCCTCGAGAGCCGGCCCGACGGCATCTTCCTGTCGAACGGTCCGGGCGATCCCGCGGCGCTCGCGGGACCCATCCGGACGATCGGGGCGCTCATCGAGACCGGCAAGCCCATCTTCGGGATCTGCCTCGGCCATCAGCTGCTGGGGCTCGCGCTCGGGGCCACGACGTTCAAGCTGAAGTTCGGCCACCGCGGCGCCAACCATCCCGTGCAGGACCTCGCGACCGGCCACGTCATCATCACGTCGCAGAATCACGGGTTCGCCGTGGACCCGGACACGCTGCCGAAGGACGTCGAGACGACGCATCGGAACTTGAACGACGGGACGCTCGAGGGTTTTCGCCACCGCCGTCTTCCGATCACGGCGGCGCAGTTTCATCCGGAGGCCTCGCCGGGCCCGCACGACGCCAACGTTCTCTTCCACCCGTTCCTCGAATCGATGGAGCAGGCGCGCGGCAAGACGGCCAGGCCTTGAACAGCCTGCCGATCGAGCTCGATGTCGCCCTGCGGTACCTCAAGTCGCGGCCCTCGCGGCTGGTGTCGTCGGTGTCGCTCCTCTCGATCGGGGGCATCGCCGTCGGCGTGGCGGCCCTCGTCGTCGCGATGGGGCTCCTGTCGGGCTATCGCACCGAGATCCGCGAGAAGCTCATCGGCGCCAACGCCCCGATCGTCGTCTTTCCGCTGATCCCCGGAGGCGACCCGAATCCCGAAGCTCTGGAGAAGCGCGTCGCCGCGGTTCCCGGCGTGCAGGCCACGGCCTCGGTGATCTACCAGACCGGGGTGGCGGCCTCGGCCGCCCTGCCGGACGGAACCGACGCCGTGCTGAAGGGCATCGACCCGACCGCGGAGCGCCGCGTCTCCGACCTCGACTCCTACCTTCCCGACCCCGAGCACGCCATCACGCGCGGCGGCGCGGGAGTCCTCGCGGGCGTGGCGATCGGCGCGGAGCTCGCCGCGCGGCTGGACGTCCGGGCCGGCGACACGATCACGCTGTCGGCGGCCGACGCGTCTCCCGGCGTCGGGCGGTTCGTTCCGCGCACCGGGCGCTTCCGGGTCGCGCGCATCTTCCGGACGAATTTCTCGGAGTACGACACCGAGTGGGTGTTCATCGACCGTGAGGAGCTCCGAAAGCTGGCGCACATGGAGGGCCGGGCGAACGTGGTGGAGGTCAGCCTGGACTCGCTGCGGGACACGGAAGTCGTCGCGGCCGCGATCCGGGACGCGGCGGGCGCCGGGTACTCGATCTCGGACTGGCGCTCGATGAACGGCGGCCTCTTCGCGGCGCTGGCCATCCAGCAGACGACGCTGTTTCTGGTCATCGGACTGATCGTGGCCGTTTCGACGTTCAACGTCGTCGCGACGCTCGTGATGACCGTGCAGGAGAAAAAGCGCGACATCGGCGTCCTCACGACGCTCGGCGCCGAGCCGCGGTTCTTTTCCCGGGTCTTCCTCGCCCTCGGGGCGCTCCTCGGCGGCGCGGGCGTGCTCTTCGGAGTCGTCTTCGGCGTCCTCGTCTGCTGGGTCATGACCCGCTTCCGGCTGCTCTCCTTTCCGCCGGGGGTCGCCGAGATCTACTTCGTCTCCTACATCCCGTTTCTGGTGCGCCTGAAGGATCTGGCCGCGATCGTGGGCTTCGCCGCCCTGGCCATCCTCCTCGCGTCCTGGTTTCCGGCGCGCCGCGCCGCGTAGCTCGACATCGCCGAGGCCCTTCGCTATGAGTAGAGCCGTTCCGGTCGTCCTCGTGTCCCTGGCGCTCCTGGGCGCCGCGCCCGACCCGCCGCGCCCGGCTTCCGACCTCGCGAAGTTCCGGTATCAGCCCGGGAAGATCCGGGTGAACGAGGTCGCCCACTACGTCAAGTCGAACCTGAACGGATCCAAGCCGACGCGGGTCTCGATCTTCGTCGTCGCTCCCGACCGCCTCGAGGTGTCCAAGGTCGAGAAGGACGTCAACGACGCGGCCTGGGTCCGCGCGCACTTCGACTGGAAGCTCTTCACCTCGGACCGGATGGAAGCGGCGGTGATCCACCTCGACGGATCGGTCGAGGAAAGGGCCACGTTCGTGGTGGACCGTGCGAAGGGGGCCGTCGACGTGACGGTGGGCGACCGGAAGGGGAGCGCGGCCTGGAAGCAGCTCCCGTTTCATGTCTACAACTTCGACTTCACGAGCCTGAATTTCGCGTGGCGCCACCTCGTCGATCCGAAGGCGCCGTTCACGATCGGGATCATCGACCCGACGTTCCAGAAGGACGGCCCTCTCGTCATTCTATCGGGGCGACGCGCACATCGTCTACACGGGCGAGGACGAGATCCACGGCAAGACCTGCCGGTCGTACCGGATCTCCGGTCCCGGCATCGGCGGCACGACGGGAACCATCTGGTGGGACCCGAAGAGCGGCTGGCTCGAGAAAGTCGAGATTCCCTTCCGCGACAACCCCGACTGGAACAGCTTCAAGCTCGAGCTCGAGGGGATCGAGCTCATGACCCCGGCGGCCTGGAAGAAGTCCGTCGCGGATTCGCTCGCGAAAGCCAACGCGAAGTAGCGGACTCAGGGCGCTCGCTTCGCCAGAAACTCCTTCTGTCTCCGGATCGACTCGGCGCGGATGGCCGCGTACTCCGGGATTCTTCGGATCGATTCAAAGACGGGATCCCGATCCAGGCTCTCGTGGATCAGGTAGTTGCCGTCGACCGTCCTTCTCAGAAGGCGCAGCGTCGAGTCCGGATATCCCGCCCTCGCCGTGATCGCCGCCATGTAATAGGCATTCTCGGGATCCGTCGTGTTCAACCACTTTCGCTCCATCTCGGCGGCGAAGCGGTCTCGTTCCGACCCGGGCGGCATGTCCAGGAGTCTGTATCCGGGGAAGAGGTTGGCGTTGCCGTGAATGAGGGCGCTCGCGGCCTCGGACTTGCCCTGTCGCAGGAGAATGTCCACCTCGGCGGCGGTCGACCAGGCCGATCCCGCATCCAGACGCGCGTACTCGAGGGCTTTCGCATATTCGCCGTGCTGGACGAACAGCAGCGCACACGACCGGAACGCTCGGTTTCTGGGATCGAGGGCCCGAGCCGCGTCGCACTCTCGCGCCGCGTCTTCGAAGAGTCCCGCATAGCGAAGCACGTACGCGACGCTGAAGTGCGCCTCGGCGTCTTTCGGCCGGCGGCGAAGGAGGTCGCGGGCCTTCGCGTCGGCGTCGAGGAGGTTCCCGCTCTCCGTGGAAAGGACGATCAGCTGCTGCGACGCCTCGGTCAGATTGGGGTCGAGTCCCAATGCCTTCTCCGAGGCCGACGCGGAGCGAGCCAGGTCGTCTTTCGACCCTTCGCCGAACTGCACCCCGTAGTAGTAGCGCAGGGAAAGCGCGGCCCACGCCGGCGCGTAATCGGGATCCAGACCCACGGAGCGCTCGAGCATCGCGAGCGCCCGCGTGTTGGGCTCCTCGTCGCTCGTCATGGGCTTGCTGCGCAGGTAGAGGTCGTAGGCCTCGGCGTTCTTCGGCCGCGTTCCGGTATCTGCCCCGGCGGCCGAGCCGCCCAGAAGCGGGAAGAGACCCTGGCGGAGGCGTCCGGAGATCCCCTCGCGAAGGGCGATGAGGTCCGTCGCGGCGGCGCTCGTGGAATCGCGCCAGAGCAAACGGTTCGACTCCGTGTCCACGACCTCGAGCGTCACGCGGAGCTGGTCGCCTTCTTTCTGGAAGTGGCCGGTGAGAACGTCGGCCACACGGAGCTCCTTGCCGGCGGCCTGCGGGTCCACGTCTCCCTTCGCGTACTTCTGCGTCGCCGCGAACGGGCCGAATCGCGAGCGTCGGAATGTAAGACAGAGTCGTGATGACCTCGTCCGGGAGAGCGAGGCGCAGGTAGTCCGTGGACGGATCCGCTCCCAGGTTCTGAAACGGGAGGACGGCGAGCGTGGTCTGGCCGCCGACCGAAGGCGAAGCGCCGCGCCGGTGCGTCGCCCACCAGCCGATGGCTGCGGCGGCGAGCACGCAGGCCGCCGCGACGGCGGCGATCTTCCAATGCGGGGCTCGCGCGGGCGGCGCCGGAGCCGGCGCGGCCGCGGCGGTCTTCCCGCTCTTCGCCGAGTCGGAGTCGCGCTTGAGCCGCTTCAGGTCGGTTTTCAGGTCCGCGATGCTCTGGTAGCGGAGGTCCCGGTCCTTTTCGAGCGCCGTGTTGACGATGCGCTCGAGCTCCG
Source organism: uncultured Acidobacteriota bacterium (assembly GCA_963804915.1). Lineage (GTDB taxonomy): Bacteria > Acidobacteriota > Thermoanaerobaculia > UBA5066 > Gp7-AA6 > DAHUXD01. The sequence goes on along the minus strand of CAWDSI010000035.1, from coordinate 58,673 downwards.
CCGGAAGCTCCGGGTTGAGCTTGACCGGAGAGACCGGCGTCTTGTTCAGGATCGCTTCGAATATGACCGCCGTCGTCTGGCCCGGAAACGGCTGTCGGCCCGTCGCCATCTCGTAGAGAACGGCGCCGCAGGAAAAGATGTCGGTCCGAGCGTCGAGCGGCTCGCCGCGGGCCTGCTCGGGCGACATGTACGCCACGGTGCCGAGCGCCGTGCCCGGACTCGTGAGGTGCTCTTCGGCCATGGCCGTGGGCAGGGCCGTATCTCCCGACGCTGCCGGCATCGGGCTCCGTCTGCTTGGCCAGACCGAAGTCGAGGAGCTTGGCCTGGCCGCGTTTCGTCACGAAGATGTTCGCCGGCTTGATGTCGCGGTGCACGATCCCGCGCGCGTGCGCCGTCTCGAGCGCGTCGGCGATCTGCGACCCCAGCTCGAGCAGCGTCGTCGAGCTTGAGCGGCCCCGGCCCGAGACGGTCCCGCAGCGTCTCGCCCTCGAGCAGTTCCATCGCGATGAAGGGCTTGCCCTCGTGCTCGTCGACGTCGTAGATCGTGCAGATGTGGGGGTGCTGGAGCGAGGAGGCGGACCGCGCCTCGCGCCGCAGCCGCTCGAGTGCCTGCGCGTCCCGGCCGAGCTCCTCCGGCAGGAACTTCAACGCCACGCGGCGGCCGAGCTTCAGATCCTCGGCTTCGTAGACGACACCCATGCCGCCGCCGCCGAGCTTCCCGAGGACACGGTAGTGCGTGACCGTCTGGCCGATCAGGACGGGCCTCGCTTCGCCACGAACTCCTTCTGCCGGCGGACAGCCTCCTCGCGGGTCGCGGCGAACTCGGGATCCTTGCGGATCGAATCGAAAAGCACGTTCCTGTCCATGGCCGGGACGCACAGATAGTTGTCCTCGACGGCCCGGCGCAGGAGATGCAGGGCCTTGTCGCGGTATCCGCACCAGGCCAGAAAGTTGGCCATTTTGTAGCGGTTCTCGGAGTCCCGCTCTCCGAGGGCGCGCGCGGCCAGGCTCTCCGCCGTTCTGTCGCGTTCGGCCTGGGACCCGGTCTTCCGGAAGAGCGAGATCAACGGTGACCAGCGGGGGTTCTCCTGGAGAAGACGCAACCCGGCCTCGGTCTTGTCCTCGCGCAGCAGGAGCTCTGCCTCATGGCTCTTTCGCCAGAGCGAGCTCGGGTCGTCGAGCGCGAAGTAGGAGCGCGCCTTCGCGAAGTCACCGAACTGAGCGAAGGCCTCGCCGCAGGAGCGAAGCCCGCGATTCTGGGGGTCGAGAGCTCGAGCCGCGTCGCAGTGCCGCGTGGCTTCCTCGAGAAGGCCCGCGTAGCGCAGCACGTACGCCTGCGCGAAGTGGGCATGCGCGTCGTTCGGCCGTTTGCGAAGGAGCTCCCGGGCTCGCCCGTCGGCCTCGGCCAGCCTCCCGCCCTCGGTCTCGAGCACGATAGAGGTGTCCGCCGCGTCCGACAGATTCGGATCGAGCGAGAGCGCGCGCTCGATCGCCGCGCGCGATTGGGCGTATGCCGTACCGCTGCCGGAGCCGCCGACGTAGTAGTAGCGGTTGCCGAGGGCGGCCCACGCCGGCGCGTAGTCCGGATCGAGACGGACCGCCCGCTCGAGCATCTCGATGCCGCGCTGGTTTGGCTCCGGGTCGCTCGTCAGGGGGGCGCTGCGGAGGAAGAGGTCGTACGCCTCCGGGTTTCTCGGACGCGTTGCCGCCTCGGTCGCGATTCGCGAACCACCCAGAAGGGGGTATAGACCGCTGCGCAGGCGTTGCGAAATCTGCTCTCGCAGACCGATGAGATCTTTCGCGGCCGCGCTCGAGGTGTCCCGCCAGACCACGCGGTTCGACTCGGTGTCGATCATCTCCAGGGTGACGCGGAGCTGGTCGCCCTCGGTCTGGTAATGGCCCGTCAGCACGCCGGCGACGCGCAGCTCGCGCCCCGCGGCCTGGGGATCGATGTTGCCTTCGGCGTATTTCTGCGTCGACGCGAACGGCCGGATGGCGAGCGTCGGAATGTAGGAGAGGGTCGTGGAGACTTCGTCCGGCAGAGCCGCGCGCAGATAGTCGGTCTTGGGGTCGCCCGAGAGATTTCGAAAGGGCAGCACGGCGAGGGTCGTCAGCGCGCCGGGGGAGCTCCCGCCCGCGGGACGTCGCGTCATCCAGACCGCGAGGCCGGCCGCGACCGCGACGAGGGCGCCGGCGAGCAGGATCCAGCGGGGCGCGCGTCGGGAGCGCCGAAGGGGAGCCGGCGGCGGAGGCGCAGCCGCCGTCTTCCCGCTCTTGTGCCGATTCCGAGTCGCGCTTCAGGCGCTTCAGGTCCGTCTTCAGCTCGGCCGCGCTCTGGTAGCGCAGGTCCCGGTCCTTTTCGAGGGCGGTGTTGACGATGCGCTCGAGCTCCGCCGGAAGCTCCGGGTTGAGCTTGACCGGGGAGACCGGGGCACGATTGAGAATCGCGTCGAAGATGACGGCCGACGTGCTTCCCGAGAAGGGTTGGCGGCCAGTGGCCATCTCGTAGAGCACGGCTCCGCAGGAGAAGACGTCGGTGCGGGCGTCGAGCGGCTCGCCGCGCGCCTGCTCGGGAGACATGTATGCCACGGTGCCGATGGCCGTTCCGGGGCTCGTGAGGTGTTCCTCGGGCATCGCGGTGGCCATCTTCGTGTCACCCGAGCCCGGGAGGTCGGTCTGTTTGGCGAGTCCGAAATCGAGAATCTTGGCCTGGCCCCTCTTCGTGACGAAGATGTTCGCCGGCTTGATGTCGCGGTGCACGATGCCTCGGGCGTGGGCGGTCTCGAGGGCATCGGCGATCTGCGCGCCGAGATCGAGCAGCGTCTCGAGCTTGAGGGGCCCGGGCCCGAGCCGGTCCCGCAGAGTTTCGCCCTCGAGAAGCTCCATCGCGATGAAGGGCTTGCCCTCGTGCTCGTCGACGTCATGGATCGTGCAGATGTGGGGGTGCTGTAGCGAGGAGGCCGCGCGGGCTTCGCGCTGCAGCCGCTCGAGTGCCTGCGCATCCCGGCCCAGCTCTTCCGGCAGGAACTTCAACGCCACGCGGCGGCCGAGCTTCAGATCCTCCGCCTCGTAGACGACGCCCATACCGCCGCCGCCCAGCTTCGAAAGGATCCGGTAGTGCGAAACCGTCTGACCGATCATGGCGCGGCCGCGTCCCGCTTCGCCAGGAACTCCTTCTGCTTCCGGATCGCCTCGGCGCGGATCTTCTCGAACTCGGGGTCCTTGCGGATCGAATCGAAGGACGGGTTGCGGTCCATGGCCTGGTACGCGACGTAGTTCGCGTCGACCGCGCTCCGCAGGACGCGCAGCGCTTCCGGCCCATATGCGGCGGCCGCCAGGGCGGTCGCGCCCTCGAGGCGCTGCTCGGCGTCGATGTCCTGGATGGCGTCGGCTTCGACCTTCGCCGCGATGCGATTGCGCTGGTCCGGTGTTCCCGACCCGAGGAGCAGCTCTGCGAGCCCGGCCTCGCCGGCCGATGCGAATGACCGGGCCGCTTCCTCGACCTTCTTCTCCCAGAGAAGCGTGAAGCCCTCGTAAGTCCGCGCCCAGTTCGAGCCCGCGTCGAGCCGGTAGAAAGCTCTCGCCCGGTCGGGCTGGCCGCTGTAACGGAAGGCGTTGCCGCAGGAGCGGAGACTGCGGTTGTGGGGATCGAGAGCCAGCGCCGCATCGCATTCGCGCATCGCCTCCTCGAGCAGCCCCGTGAAACGAAAAACGTAGGAGAGTGCGAAGTGCGCGCGGGCGCTCTGGGGCCTGCGCCGGACCAGGTCGCGTGCCCGCGCGTACGCGCCGAGATTGTCGCCGTGCTCGGACTGCAGAAGGATGAGACCGACCTCGGCCTCCGAGAGGTTCGGGTCGAGCGCGAGGGCGCGCTCCTGCGCGGTCGCGGCGCGCTGCAGGTACTCGGCGGCCTTCGAGCGATCCAGGCCGTACTGGGACTCGTAGAGATATCGCTGGCCGAGGGCCGTCCAGGCCGGGGCATATGCCGGATCGAGCCCGACGGCCCGCTCGAGCATCGCCATGGCCTGCTCGTTCTGCCCGGGATCGCTCGTGAAGGGCTTGCTGCGGAGGAAGAGGTCGTACGCCTCCGGGCTCTTCGGGTGCGTCGCCGGTCCGCTCGTGTCGGAGCCGGCGCCCAGGGCCGGCAGCAGGCCCTGGCGCACGCTCTGCAGCAGCTTCTCGGACAGCGTGACCATGTTGGCGGCCGTTGTCGTCGTCGTGTCCCGCCAGACGATGCGATCTCCCTCGGTGTCGATGACCTCCATCGATACGCGGAGCCGGTCGCCCTCTTTCTGGAACTGGCCCGTGAGGATGCGCGACGCGTTGAGGTCGCGGCTCGCGGTCTTCGCGTCGATGTTTTTTCCGGCGTATCTCCGGGTGGACGAGAAGGGACGCACCGCGAGGCCGGGGGCGTAGGACAGCGTCGTGGCGATCTCGTCGGGAAGAGCGAGGCCCAGGTAGTCGATCTCGCGGTCTCCCAGGACGTTCTCGAACGGAAGAACGGCAATCACCGTCTGGGCCGCCGCGGCGGTCGTGGGACCGCGGCGACGCATCACTCCCCAGACGAGCCCGGCCGCGAGGAGGACGGCGACACCGGCCGCCACCTTCCACAGCGTGCGGGGACGGGGCGGAGGAGGCGCCGCCGCGGGAGCGCGGCCGCTCGCGGCCGATTCCGAGTCCCGCTTCAGGCGCTTCAGATCGGCCCTCAGATCCGATGCGCCCTGGTAGCGAAGGTCGCGGTCTTTTTCGAGCGCGGTGCCGATGATCCGCTCGAGCTCTCCGGGCACGGCCGGATTCAACGTGTGTGCGGGTACCGGCGCGCCATTGAGGATCGCGTCGAAGATGACTGCCGTGGTGTTTCCCGAAAAAGGCTGCCGCCCGGTGGCCATCTCGTAGAGCACGGCGCCGCACGAGAACACATCGGTGCGCGAGTCGAGAGTCTCGCCCCGCGCCTGCTCGGGCGACATGTAGGCGACCGTTCCGATCGCCGTGCCCGGGTTCGTGAGTCGGGCTTCGGTGACGGCCGTGGGAGCGGCCGCGTCGAGAGGAGCCGCGTCGCTGGTCTGCTTCGCCAGGCCGAAGTCGAGGAGCTTCGCTTGTCCTCGTTTGGTGACGAATATGTTCGCGGGCTTCAGGTCGCGGTGGATGATTCCCTGCGCGTGCGCGGCCTCCAGCGCGTCCGCGATCTGGATCGCGACGTCGAAGAGGGGCGCGAGCTTGAGCGGGCCGGCGACCAGGCGGTCGTGAAGCGATTCGCCGTCGAGCAGCTCCATGGCGATGAAGGGCTTGCCGTCGTGCTCGTCGACGTCGTAGATGGTGCAGATGTTCGGGTGCTGGAGCGAGGAGGCCGCCCGGGCTTCGCGCTGCAGCCGCTCGAGGGCCTGCGCATCAGGCGCGGTCTCCTCCGGAAGAAACTTCAAGGCCACGCGGCGGCCGAGCTTCAGGTCCTCCGCCTCGTAAACCACTCCCATCCCGCCGCCTCCGAGCTTCGAGAGGATCCGGTAATGAGAGACGGTCTGACCGATCATGCGTGACGAGTGGCGCGATTCTATCCGCTATACTCGGCCCCTATCCTTTCAAGCGAGGTTGCCATGTCGAGGCTGTTTCGACTCGCTGCGCTCTCCCTCCTCCTCCTTCTCCTCCTGCCGGCGGCGCACGTTTCCGGACAGAGTTGCGGGTCCTGGCGATGGATCAATCCGCTGCCTCAGGGCAACACCCTGCAGGGCGTGGCCGCGGGCGGAGGACGCTACGTCGCCGTCGGGCGGGCCGGGACCATCGTCGTTTCGACAGACGGCGCCGCGTGGTCCACACGGCCTTCGAATCTCACGCACGATCTCTCCGACGTCGTCTGGAACGGTTCCCAGTTTCTGGCCGCCGGCGGCGCGGGCACGGTCCTCGTGAGCACCGATGGCGGGGAGACCTGGGCCTTCCGACTGACCGGGGCGACCGAGAATCTCGTGCGCGCCGCGTGGAACGGGTCGCGGTGGGTGGTCGCGGGCGATGCGGGATCGATCCTCACGAGCACCGACGGCATCGCCTGGCAAACGGCCGCGGCGTTCGACGGCGCGAGCTGGTACGACCTCGCGTGGAACGGAAACGAGTTCCTCGCGGTCGGGCGGGAAGGCGCGTCGGCCTCGAGCGCCGACGGCGTGCGCTGGAACCGAGTGGACGCCGGGACGCGCGACCATCTCTTTGCGGTCGCCTGGGGCGCAGGCCGGTGGCTCGCCGTCGGAACGGGATTCCCGTACACGCAGGCGGTCTACGAAAACCCGGGCGGCGGATCCTGGCACGCCCAGCGGACCCGGCTGACTTCGGCGCTGCGGCGCCTGACGTGGACGGGCTCCGAATGGATCGGCATCGGCGACTTCGGGGCCGTCGTGGCGAGCGCCGACGGAATCGACTGGCAGGAGCGCGAGTCCGGAACCGGGCTCGATCTCCTCGGTCTCTCGCGGGGCGACGCCGGGTTCGTCGCCGTCGGCAAGCACGGAACGATCCTGCAGAGCGCGGACGCCTCCTCGTGGGAGTCCCGCACGCCGGGCCCCCGCTCTGCCGTTTCCGACATCGCATGGAACGGCTCGACGTACGTGGCGGTCGGCGCCCTGGGATTCATCGCGACCGGCGCGGCCGACGGGCCATGGATCCGCCAGGAGTCCGGAACCGGCCGGTGGCTGCTGGGCGCCGCGTGGAACGGTGAGTCGTTCGTGGCCGTCGGGGAGGCCGGCACCATCCTGACGAGCCGGGACGGCACGGCGTGGACGGCCCGCAACTCCGGTGTCACGGAGACTCTGACGTCGGTCCTCTGGGACGGCGCGCGGTTCGTCGTGGTCGGAAGCGGATCCGCGGTCCTCACGAGCGCAAACGGGACGGCCTGGAGCTACCGGAGGGCCGGGCCGAACAAGCTCCTGAGCTCCGTCGCCTGGAACGGCGACACGTACGTGGCGGTCGGTGGAGACGGAACGGCCGGGATCTACGAGAGCGCGGACCTGACGAACTGGACGCGGCGCGACCCGGACGGCGACGAGCCGCCCCTGAACGACGTCGTCTGGAACGGCTCGGAGTTTCTCGCGGTCGGCGACGGCGGCCGAGTCCTGACGAGTGCCGACGGCGCGGTCTGGGCAGAGGGGTCCGCGGGTGTCGCGTCCCGGCTGAACTCCGTGACGTGGGCGGGCGCGTCGTATCAGGCCGTCGGCGACGACGGCGTCGCGCTCGAAAGCGTGGATGGCCGGCGCTGGAGCGCGCGCGAATCCGGGACGAGAAGCGATCTCTTCGGCGTGGCCTGGGCCGGCGATCGACTGTTCGGGCTCGGGCGGGGGGGCGCGATCCTCGACGGAGGGTGCACGCTCGCGCCGGAGCGCGCGCCGCGCGGAGTCGCGCGGGACTGACGAGGAGAGTCGAGAGTCCGGAGGCTGAGCGGGACCGCGGACAGCTGAGAGTCGCCAGCTATACTCCCGCCCCGGGTGGGCAAGCGCGACGACATTCGATCGATCCTCGTCATCGGATCGGGGCCGATCGTCATCGGCCAGGCCTGCGAATTCGACTATTCCGGGACCCAGGCGGTCCGCGCGCTGAAGCGCGAGGGCTACCGCGTCGTGCTCGTCAACTCGAACCCGGCGACGATCATGACCGACCCGGAGCTCGCCGACGCGACCTACGTGGAGCCGCTGACGCCCGAGTTCCTGGAGCGCATCGTCGAGAGGGAGCGGCCGGACGCGATCCTCCCGACCGTCGGCGGACAGACCGCGATCAACCTCGCGCTCGCCCTGGCCGAGAAGGGGGTCCTCGAGAGGCGCAACGTGGCGCTCATCGGAGCGAACGAGCGGGCGATGCGGCTCGCGGAGGACCGCGACCTCTTCAAGAAGGCCATGCTCGAGATCGGCGCCGAGGTGGCGCGTTCCGAGCGGGTCCGCTCGCTCGCCGAGGCCGAGGCCGCCCTGAAGGAGATCGGGCTGCCGGTCGTCATCCGCCCGTCCTTCACGATGGGCGGCTCCGGCGGCGGGGCGGCCAAGACCCTCGAGGAGTTTCGCCGGATCGTCCGGCACGGTCTCTCCGAGTCCCCGTCTCGGGAGGTTCTCATCGAGGAGTCGCTCGAGGGCTGGAAAGAGTTCGAGCTCGAGGTCATGCGGGACACCGCGGACAACGTCATCATCGTCTGCTCGATCGAGAATTTCGACGCGATGGGCGTGCACACGGGCGACTCGATCACCGTGGCGCCGCAGATGACCCTCTCGGACCGCCAGTACCAGGCCATGCGCGACGAGGCCAAGGCGATCATCCGCAAGGTCGGCGTCGATACCGGCGGCTCCAACATCCAGTTCGCCGTGGACCCGAAGAGCGGCCGGCGGGTCGTCATCGAGATGAATCCGCGGGTCTCGCGCTCGTCGGCCCTGGCCTCCAAGGCGACCGGTTTTCCGATCGCGAAGATCGCGGCCCTCCTCGCCGTCGGCTATCACCTCGACGAGATCCCCAACGACATCACGAAGAAGACGCCGGCGTCCTTCGAGCCGTCGCTCGATTACGTCGTCGTGAAGATCCCGCGCTGGACCTTCGAGAAGTTCCCGCGCGCCGATAACCGGCTGACGATCCAGATGAAGTCGGTCGGCGAAGCCATGGCGATCGGCCGAACCTTCCCCGAAGCGCTGGGCAAGGCGATCCGGTCGCTCGAGATCGGGCGGGACGGCCTCGACGACGGTCGCGACGAGAACAGCCAACTTCCGCGGGCGGAGCTTCTCGAGAGGCTGGAGGAGCCCACGCCGGAGAGGCTCTTCCACCTGCGGCGCGCGTTCCTCGCGGGCATGACCGTCGAGCAGGTCGCGAAGCACACGCGGATCGATCCGTGGTTTCTGGACGGCGTCCGGCGCATGGTCGAGACCGAGGAGAGCTTCGCCGGTGTGAGCCTCGAGACGCTCGACCGCGAAAGACTGCGGACGGCCAAACGGCTCGGCCTCTCCGATCGGGCGCTCGCGCGCCGGATGGGCCGCGAGGAAGGGGAGCTGCTCGCCCGGCGCCGCGAGCTCGGCGTGATCCCGGTCTACAAGACGATCGATACCTGCGCCGCCGAGTTCGAGGCCCAGACGCCGTACTTCTACTCGACCTACGAGGACGAGAACGAGTCCATCCGGACGGACAGACCCAAGGTCGCGATCCTCGGAGGCGGGCCCAACCGGATCGGCCAGGGCATCGAGTTCGATTACTGCTGCGTCCACGCCTGCTACGCGCTCTCGGAGGCCGGCTTCGAGACGATCATGATCAACTGCAATCCCGAGACGGTCTCGACCGACTACGACACGTCGGACCGGCTGTACTTCGAGCCGCTCACGCTCGAGGACGTCGCGGCGGTGCTCGACAACGAGAAGCCCGACGGGATCCTCGTGCAGTTCGGCGGCCAGACGCCTCTCAAGCTCGCCCGTCCTCTCGAGGCCGCGGGCTACCCGATCTGGGGCACCTCGCCCGAGTCGATCGACCTCGCCGAGGACCGCGGCCGCTTCGGGCGTCTGCTCGGGGAGATCGGTCTCGCCGCGCCTCCCCACGCCGAGGCGCGGACCGAAGAGGAGGCCCTCGCCGCCGCCCGCCGCATCGGCTACCCGCTGGTCGTGCGCCCGTCGTACGTGCTCGGCGGCCGCGCGATGGCCGTCGTCTTCGAGGACGCGCGCCTCACGGCGTACATGAAGCAGGCCGTCGCGAGCTCGCCCGAGCACCCGGTCCTGATCGACCGCTTCCTCGACGACGCCGTCGAGCTCGACGTGGACGCGCTCTGCGACGGGCGGAACACGTGGATCGGGGGCATTCAGCAGCACATCGAGGAGGCCGGCATCCACTCCGGCGACTCGTTCTCCGTGCTCCCGCCCTGGAGGATCCCGGCCCCGCTTCTCGACGAGATCCGGCAGGCCACGCGCCGGCTCGCGGAGGCCCTCACCGTGCGCGGTCTCGTCAACATCCAGTTCGCCATCCAGCACGGCCGTCTCTTCGTGCTCGAGGTCAATCCGCGGGCTTCCCGCACGGTGCCGTTCGTGTCGAAGGCCATCGGCGTCCCGATGGCGCGTGCGGCGGCGCTGCTGACGATTCCGGGGCGAAGCCTCGAATCCCTGAACCTGCCGCCGGAGCGCGACCCGGTCGACTTCTTCATCAAGGCGCCGGTGTTCCCGTTCCGCAAGTTCCCCGGGGAAGACGTGCTGCTCGGCCCGGAGATGAAGTCGACCGGCGAGGTCATGGGCATCTCGCCCCGCTTCGGCGACGCGTTCGCCAAGGCCTGCGAGGCGGTCGGGACCCGGCTGCCGCTTTCGGGCCGGGCGTTTCTGACGGTCAATCCGTACGACAAGACGGCGGTGATCCCGATCGGCCGGGAGCTTCGGGACCTCGGGTTCGCGCTCTGCGCGACGGAGGGGACGCGCGAGGCTCTGCGGGAGGCGGGAGTCGAGGCGGAGCGCGTGTTCAAGGTGAACGAGGGCAGCCCGAACGCCGTCGACCGCATGGAGGCCGGGGACATCCAGCTCGTCGTGAACACGCCTCTCGGAGGCGAGTCCCGCTTCGACGAGGCCGCCATCCGGGCGGCGGCGCTGCGCCTGTCGATCCCCTGCCTGACGACGCTCTCGGCCGCGACCGCGGCCGTCGAGGGCATCCGGGCGTGGCAGGAGGAAGCGACCGGAGTCGCTTCGCTGCAGGAGTATCACCGGGCGTGACGCGCGTCTCGGCGGGACGCTGCCGCCGCGCGATGGGCGCCTGGTGATGGGAAACGGCGGCGAGCCGGCGCGGAGTCCCGGGGGTCCCCCGCGGCTCGCGGCTCTCCTCGCCACCGTCCTCGGATTCGCATCGGTCTTCACGCTCGGGTTTCCTCCGGGAGCCCGCGACCGTCTGCCGCTCCTGCTCGTCGCGCTGGCGCTCGGTCTCGCGTCCGCCTGGAATCCGGCTCGCGGCCTCGTCGCGTTCTCGTTCCTCTTCCCGCTCTCGGGCGTCGGGGACCGGGCGTTCGGCGGCGCGGACGCGATCGCCTGGCCCGTGCTCCTCTTCGCGGGGTTCGCGGCCGGCTGGACGTTCCGGTTCCTCTACGATTTCGAGAACACGCCCGATCCCTCCCGTCTGGACAAGACGCTGCGCGCGCTCTCCGCCGTCTGGGTCGTCGCGACGATCGCCGCGATCGCCAGGGGACGGACGCTGTGGGCGCTCCTGCACGGCCTGCGGCTGCGGGCGGTCAACGTCGAGGGCCTGCTGGACTCGGCCGCGATCCGCGACAGCGTGCTCTCGCTGGCCGCCCTGGCCTCGGGCGTCGGGTTCTTCTTCATCCTCCGCCGCTCGGGCGCCGCCCTGCGCGAGCGCGCCCTCCGCGCCGCGCTCGCCGGCTGCGGCCTGTCGGGCGCCTGCGCGGTCGCGGAGCGGCTGGGTCTTCCGCCCGGCGAGACCAGCGCCTTCTGGAGGATGACCGGGCGGCTCTCGGGCGGCGCCATCGATCCCAACGCGCTGGGCCTGCTTTCGGGTCTGGCCTTCGTCGCGGCGGCCGCGTGGCTGCTCGCGGCGGGCGTCCGGCGCGCCGCTCCGATCGCGCTGGCGGCGGGGTCCGCGGCGGGTCTCGTGCTCTCGGGATCTCGAAGCGGGCTTCTGCTCGTGACGGTCGGGATGCTCGCCCTCGTCTGCGCTCCGCGGCTCCCGGCGGCTCGCCGCCTCCGGCTCGTCTTCGGTCTCGTCGCGGCCGCCGGCATCCTCGTGATCGCCGGGCTGCTGCTGCAGGCCGACCGCGGCGGCATCGCCCGGCGGCTGGCGTACTTCATGGACCCGACCCTGTCTCTCTCGGACCAGGCCTCGTCGCGGCCGCTGCTCTGGGCCGGCGCCGTCCGGCTCTTCGGCCGGCATCCGATCGCCGGCGCCGGCCTCGGCGCCTACTCGTGGCAGCTTCCCACCCTGCTGGCGGAGGAGGGGCGCTCGCTGCCGGTCCGCGACAACCCGGGAAGCGCATATCTCCAGGCCCTCGCGGAGACCGGAGCGATCGGATTCCTCCTGGTCGCCGTGTTCGCGGTCCTGCTCGCTCGCGAATCCGTGGCCGCGCTGTCGGCCTGGAGAGAGAAGCCGCTGATCGCGGGCTGCGGCGCGGCGTCTCTCGGATTTCTCGTGGCGCTCGCGCTGGGCTCGCACTGGTTCGCGCCCGACGTCTCGCTCGCCTTCTTCCTCTTCGCGGCCTGCGTCGGGCGGACCGCGTCGGCGCCGGAATCCGCCCTGGCCGGCAAGGTCCGACGCGGAGCCGTGCTCATCTACGCGGCGGCCGCGGCGGCCGCCACGCTCGCGACGCTTTCGCCGGACGAGGCGTTCCGCTACCGTCGGGGCATGGGGTTTCATGGAAAGGAAGAGGACCGGGGCCAGGCGTTGTACTGGACCCAGCGCCGCTTTGCGATCCGGCTGCCTCCGGGCGAGACGCTGCGCATGGGCCTCGTCCACTACACGCCGGAAGGCCGCCCCGTCGATCTGATCGCGGAAGCGGACGGAAGAGAGGTGCTTTCCAGGACGATCGCGCCGGGACAGGGGCTGCCGCTGCGCCTCTCCGCCGGGCCGCGGGAGCCGCGCGTGTTCCGCTTCACGCTCTCGCGCTCGTTCGTGCCCAAGCACCTGGGTCTCTCGGCGGACCGTCGCGAGCTCGGCGTCGTGGCGGTGTTTCCCGGAGACTAGCCCTCAGGGCCTCCATGGAGTTCCAGTTTCATCCTTCCTCGGGCGGCGGCGCCGTGCGGCGCTGGAAGCTCCGCGACCGCGGACAGAAGGCCGGGATCCTCGCGACCGGAGCCGCGGCGATCGTCGCGCTCTCGCTCTGGGTCACCGTCCCGGCCGTTGCGATCCGCGCCCTTCGGGGGAAGCCCTCGGACGCTCTCGCCCGCGAGACCGACTCGGCCCGCGCGGCGTTCGCCGTGGCGGAGGGACGCGCCGCGGCGCTGGCGACCCGCGCGCGCGATGCCGCGAGCCTCATCGCTCGGATCGCGTTCCTGTATCGGCTCTCGCCTTCGACCTGGCCGAGGGAGCTCAACCCGGAGGCGGGTGTGCTCGCGGCCGGCGCGCCGGAAACATCCGCCGCGGGACTGCCGCGCTTTCTCCTCGCGCTGGACCGGGGGCTCATCCTGATTTCCGAGAAGGAGGCCGCCGATCCGCGTCTTCCGCCGGCGACGCCCTCGATCCTTCCGCTCGCCAGCGAGCTCTTCGAGCCCGCCGCGGTCTTCGGCCCGCGCGTCTCGCCCTGGACCGGCGCCGAGGAGTTCTTCACCGGTCTCGAGCTCGCGACGCCGGCGGGCTCGACCGTGGTGGCGCCGGCGGACGGCACGGTCGCGTATGCCGGACAGGTGCGGGCGAGACAGGACTCGCGTCTGTGGCGGTACGGCAACCTCGTCATCCTGTCGCACGGGGGAGGGCAGGCGACGCTCTTCGGCCATCTCGCCCGCATCGAAGCGCGAGTGGGACAGAGGGTTCGGCGCGGCGAGCGCATCGGCACGGTCGGCGCGACCGGCTGGGTCGTATCGCCGTCGCTGCACTACGAGTTCTGGCGGGAGCGGGAGGGCCGCATGGCGCCGACCGACCCCCGGTTCGCCGTGCTCGATCGCCGCCTCGGCCCGCCGGACGTCTCGCTCGAGAAGATGGTGGCGACTTCGGCCCCGGGGCCGGTGGAGCCGTTGCCGATTCCCTAGGGGAAAAAGATCCGGCGCGGCGTTATGCTTGACCCGAGTCGGGTTCTTTATGACAGAGACGTTTGACCTGGCCGTAGCGATTGCCTATGCCCGGTGGAAGCGGGCGGTCGATCTCCTGGTGCGCGAGGTCGTTCGGCGGAATTCGCGGCGGCAGCGTCATCGGATCATCGCCGAAGAGACCGCGCGGGCCGAGCGGCGAGTCCGCAATCTCCGCCGCATCGTCCGCAGGGCGCTGTCGGAGTACAGCCGGCTACAAATTGCGCGCCAGTAGTGGCGCGACAAATCGCGAGCCATTGATGGCGCGACAAATCGCGCGCCAGTAGTTCTCCGATTCGTCACGGACGCAGGCGGGCGTCCAGCGCGAAGGGTTCCGGCGGGTGCGGCCGGATCTTCCGAAATTCCGGATGGGCCGGGTTGAAGAGGAAGTTGCGCTCGCGGGGCACCAGCGCGGACGGCACGGCGAGGACCGCGGTGCGTCCCGAGCGGGCCCACTCGGTCCCGCGCTCGGCCAGGATTTCCGGGGCCGGATGGCGCCGCCAGTCGCGCGGCAGTTCGCGGACCGCCAGGGATTCGACGCTCACGGTTTCGGGAACGTCGGCCGCGACCGCGACCAGATCGTCCGGCAGAAGCGCCGACTCGGCATGGACGAGGAGCTCGAGCGCGGCGAGCGCCAGGCTCTCCGAGGCGTAGATGACGGCGGTGCCGCGGCGGTTCCAGCGTCCCCCGTAGAGCCGCGCGCCCTCACCGTCGAAGGCCGCGTGTGCCTTCTTGCAGATTCGAAAGACGCGCATGGCCGGGGGAGTCTGCCGTCAGCCGACGATTCCGTGCGAGAGCCGCTGGAGAGCGGCCTCGACCTCTTCGGCGCCGAGGTCCGTGTCGAGCTCGGAGATCGGAGTGCGGCCGCCGAGCGCCCGATTCTCGGACGTCAGCCATCGCGCGGCCTTCTCGCGGCCGCCCAGCGTCTCCTCGGCGAGCGCCGCGATGCGCGCCAGGCGAACGAGCCGGTCGGATTCCTCGGCCGAGAGGCGCTTCTCTTTCCGGCGCCGGGCGAGCGTCCGCTCCGGGATGCGCAGGACCGTGCCGGTCTCGGCGGCGCCCAGACGGAATCCCGCGACGACCGCCGAGAGGGCGGCGTAGGGGAGACCCGCCCGCACGAGCGCGCGGAGCTGGCCCGGAGAGCGCGCCGGAACCAGGCGCGGACCCCCGAGGGCCCGGACGATGTCGGCGGTGCCGCTCATGGCGACGGCGGCGGTTCGGGGTGTCTCGAGGCCTGCCACATGGCAGGTCATATTATGCCATATGGCCGACGCCGCCGCTGCCGCCATCCCCATGGAGACATCCTCGGGGCCGGGCCGGACAGATGGCGTCCGGCTCCGGATTTCGCCGTCTTTCCTCGGAAATCAGCGCTTCGGTTGAGGGTAGCGCCGCACGCGCTCCCGGTGCGCGGCCAGGCGGTCGGTCACGTCCTCCAGGCGGTCGCCCCCCGTCAGCTCCAGAAGGGCGTCGGCGAGGACGAAGGCGAGCATGGCCTCGCAGATCACGCCGCAGGCCGGCACGGCCGTGACGTCGCTCCGCTCGTAGGCCGAGCGGGCGGGCTGGCCGGTCTCGAGGTCGACCGAGTCGAGCCCGCGCGCGAGCGTCGAGATGGGCTTCATGTACGCGACCGCCAGAACGTCCTGGCCGTTGGTGACGCCGGCCTCGAGGCCGCCGGCGCGGTTCGTGCGCCGCACCAGCGCACCGTCCGGGCCGGGCTCGATCTCGTCGTGGGCGGAGGACCCCGGACCCCGCGAGGCCTCGATCGCCGCGCCCAGCTCCACCGCCTTGACCGCCGGCACCGACAGGAGCGCCTGGCCGATCCGGCCGTCGAGCTTCCGGTCCCAGGATGCGAAGCTGCCGAGCCCCGCCGGCACGCCCCGGGCTCCGACGAGGATCGCGCCGCCGAGGGTCTCGCCGTCTTTCTTCGCCGCGTCGACGGCGGCGATCATCGCCGTCTCGAGCGAGGCGTCGATCGCCCGCAGCGGCGAATCCTCGCGGACGCGCGTGAGCGCCGCGAAGCTCCGTGGCGAACGGGTATCGACGACCGAACCGAGGGCGAGGACTCCGCTGCGGACCTCGATGCCGCCGGCGGCCAGGAGGAGCTTGCAGACCGCTCCCGCGGCCACCCGCGCCGCCGACTCGCGCGCCGAGGCGCGCTCGAGGACGTCGCGCAGGTCCGAGGCGCCGTATTTCATTCCGCCGGCGAGGTCCGCGTGGCCCGGCCGGGGGCGCGTGAGGCGCTTGCCGGCCGCGGCCGCCGGATCGACCGAGAGAGGCCCCATCACGGCTTCCCAATTCGCGTAGTCCCGGTTCTCGATGCCGATGGCGATCGGGGAGCCGAGCGTCACGCCACCGCGGACGCCGCCCTCGAAGCGCGCCTCGTCCTTCTCGATCTTCATGCGGCCGCCGCGCCCGTAGCCGTGCTGGCGGCGCGCGAGCTCGGAGGCCACGAAAACGGGATCGACCGCGAGCCCCGAGGGGATTCCCTCGAGGATCGCGGTCAGACGGGGCCCGTGCGACTCTCCGGCCGTCAGAAGACGCAGCACGCGGAGAGTCTATTTCGGGACGAGATCAGCCGTTCTGAAGCCAGCGCTCCAGAGCGTCGATCCGGCGCTTCTCCCGCTTCCCTTTCATGGACCGGAGCTGCTTCGCCTTCTCCTGCTGCTCGGTGGTGAGGACCGGCCAGATTTCGGAACGGATGCGAGCGCGCAGCACGGCGCCGTCCGCGCGGACTTCTCCGAGGGCCAGGGCCTGCTGGCGGATCCGGCTTTCGTCGAGCGGCTGCGCCCCCATGGCTTCGCGGAGAGCTGTCCGGCCGGTCTGCGACGCCTCGAGCTGGGTCTCGATCTCGGTGGCGTGCGATTTCAGAATGCCCCGGATCTGATCTTTCTGGTCATCGGAGAGACCGAGCCGCCGTGCGGTCCGGCCGAGGCCGGATGCGTGGGCGTCCGCCTGCGGGCCGCCGCTGCCCGGGGTGTGCGCGGCGAGGTTCGCGGCGAAGAGGCCGGAGAGCGCCAGAGCGCCTGCGCTTGCGGCAGCCATGAGGGTCAGAGAGCGGTGTCGTTGAGCCGAAAGCCTGGACATCGAATCCTCCTGTTACACGCATTGGACGCGGACAGGAGCGGTCTGGATTACGCCCGGTCTAAACTGCGAGGGTGGAGCGCAAGTACGTCCTCAAGACGCCCGCGCGGCTCAAGTCGTACCGGGTCGACTACGACCGGGAGCTGAACGACGAGCAGCGGGAGGTGGTCCTCGCCGGAGGCGGCCCGATCCTCGTCATCGCGGGCGCGGGGTCCGGCAAGACGCGGACGCTCGTCTATCGCGTCTCCCGCCTGATCGAGTCGGGGCACGACCCGTCGCGCCTGCTTCTGCTGACGTTCACGAACAAGGCGGCGCGCGAGATGCTCCGCCGCGTCGAGACTCTCCTCGCGGTGGACACGCGGCGGCTCGCCGGCGGCACGTTCCATTCGGTGGGCAACCGCCTCCTGCGACGCTTCGGCGCGCGCCTCGGGCTGACCTCGAACTTCACGATCCTCGATCCCGAGGACTCCCGGGAGCTGATGGAGGCGGCGACCTCGGATCGACGGATCCCGACGCTCGATCGCCGCTTCCCCAAGGGCGACGTCCTTCAGGACCTCTACTCCTACACGATCAACACCGGGCGCTCCTTCACCGAGGTCCTCGCCGAGCACGCGCCCCATTTCTCGGAGCTCGAGACCGAGATCGTCTCGGTCTTTCAGCGCTACCGCGAGCGCAAGCGCCAGGGCAACGCCGTGGATTACGACGATCTGCTCCTGCTCTGGAAGAAGCTCCTCGACGAGGTCCCGGCGGCGGCCACGGAGCTCCGGTCCTCCTTCGACCACGTTCTCGTCGACGAGTATCAGGACACGAACCGTCTCCAGGGCGAGATCGTCGACGGCATGGCGAAGCTCAAGAAGAACGTGACCGTCGTGGGCGACGACGCCCAGGCCATCTACTCCTTCCGCGGCGCCTCGTTCGAGAACATCCTCGGCTTTCCCCAGCGCTATCCGGAGGCGCAGACGTTCCGCCTGACGCGCAACTACCGCTCCACGCCCGAGATCCTGGCGCTCGCGAACGCCTCGATCGCCCACAACGAGAAGCAGTTTCCGAAGGAGCTCGCCGCGTCGCGGGAGGCGGGCGCGCTGCCCGCCGTCGTGGCGCTGCCCGACATCCCCGACCAGGCCCGGTTCGTCGGCCAGCGGCTGCTGGAGTGGCACGACGAAGGCGAGAAGCTCTCGGATCTGGCCGTGCTCTACCGCGCGCACTACCAGGCGCTCGAGCTCCAGATCGAGCTGACGCGGCGCGGGATCCCCTACGAGATCCGCTCGGGCACCCGCTTCTTCGAGCAGCGCCACGTCAAGGACGTGCTCGCGTTCCTGCGGATCGTCGTCAACCCGAAAGACGAGCTCTCCTGGAAGCGGGCCCTCAAGCTCTTCCCGAGGGTCGGCGAGCGATCCGCGGCGGCGGTCTGGGAGGCGATCGGCGCCCGCCCGGACCCGCTCGAAGCCTTCCGATCCCTCGACGCGAAGTCCGTGGATCTCGGCCGCGGCTCGGAGACCGCGCTCCGGCCGTTCCGCACGCTGCTCTCGCAGCTCGATTCGCCGGGTCTGCGATCCACTCCGGCGGAGGCGATTCGGACGGTCGTCGAGGACGTATACAAGGACTACGCCCGCGCCAAGTTCCCCAACGGCAACGCCCGTCTCGACGACCTCGAACAGTTCGCCCAGTTCGCGCAGACGTACGACTCGCTGCCGGCGTTTCTCGAGGACGTGACGCTCTTCAACGAGCTCTCGGGCGAGGACGTGGTGGCGGGGGAGCCCGACGACGATCGCGTCGTCCTCTCCTCCATCCATCAGGCCAAGGGCCTCGAGTGGAGCCGCGTCATCGTCATGGGCCTGTCGGAGGGGCGTTTCCCGAACTACCGTTCGATCGCGACCGACGAGGGTCTCGAAGAAGAGCGACGCCTCTTCTATGTGGCCGTGACCCGCGCCAAGAACGAGCTCGCGCTGGTCTACCCGATGCTCGCCCGCGACCGCTACGGCGTCGATGTGATTTTGGAACCTTCCCGCTTCGTGGCCGAGCTGCCGGACAACGTCTACGAGAGATGGACCATCGAGCGGGAGCCGTCCTCGGAAGAGGTCGAGCAGGCCGGCGAAGAGACGGTCCACTGAGCATCGGACCACTGCCGCCGACCGAAATGCGCGGTAAAATCCGTATGTTGAATCTCATGCGATGAAAGACGACATTTACTCGGCGATTTGCCGTGAGGCGCTGGAATCGCGTCAGCGCGACCTGGGGACGTTCGTCGACAACGGCATGGCGGGCCTGTCGACGCGACTCGAAAAAACGCTCCTCAAGCTGCCATCCGGCTACTTCCTCCTGGGCCTCGGCCCCTACAACGCGGGCCTCGTGAAGCTCGACTTCGACGAGCTCCTCATCGGCCGCGAGGTGCCCGAGTTCATCGGCATCGGGATGCCCGTCTCGGGCTTCCGCGTCTCCTCGCCCGACGCGTTCCTCAACGTCGAGGTCTCGCGGCTGCACGCGAAGGTCGTGCGGCGGCTGGATTCCGGAGGCGCGCTGTACCGGCTGGTCGACATGCGATCCACGTGCGGGACATACCTGAACGGCGATCCGATTCCGGCGCCCGACGATCTCGGCGGAATCTCGGAGGACGACTGCGCACGGCCCCTGCGCTCCGGCGATTTCTTCTCGCTCGGGCCGTCGTCGGTCAACCTGTTCCTCTTCTTCCAGAAGTGACGTCGGAGGCCTCGCGGGGGCCCTTCCGGGGCATCCGCCTGGCCCTTCTGGTCGGAGCCGCGGCGGCGTTCGTGGCGGCCATCGCGCTCGCGCGACGGATCGGGCCGGCGCTCCTCGCGGATCCGGAGGCCTCCTGGGCGCCGTCCCGTCTGCTCCTCGGTCTGGCCGTCGCCGCCGGAGCCGCCGCGGCCGGCGCGATGGCGGCGGCCGGGTTTCTGGCGTGGGCGCGCTCGAGCGGGGCGGCGGAGGAGCTCGCGCCGATCCCGCTCCGTCCCTCGACGCTCGCGGCCCTGACGCTGCTCGCGATTCTCGCCGGGACGGCGCTTCGCTTCGCCGCTCTCGAACGCGTTCCCGAGTGGCTCTGGGTCGACGATCTATCGCTGATGCGGCCGGCGCTCGAGCTCTCCGGACGCCCGTCGGATTTCTCGGACTCGATCCGTCCGCTGCCCTACGGCGTGCCGAAGCCGTACGGCAGCATCGGCGTTCTGTACCTCGAGGGCTACCGCGCCGCTCTCGCGCTCGGCGGCACGACCGTCCTGGGCGTGCGGCTTCCCTCGGCGCTCGCGGGCGCCGCCTCGCTCGTCACGGCGGCGCTTCTCGGCCGGGCGCTGCTGCCGGCGGGCGGCGGCATGCTCGCCGCTCTCGTGCTCGCGGGCCTGCGCTGGCATCTCATCCTCAGCCGCTGGGCGTTCAACATGATCCTGCTCGCGCCGATCGTGGATCTCGCGACGCTGGCCCTGCTCTCTTCGCGGAAGCGGCGAAGCCTGCCGCGGGCGCTGGCCGCCGGAATCGTCGGAGGGCTCGGCGCCCACGTCTACCTGTCGGCCTGGCCCGCCGGCGCGGCCCTCGGGCTCTTCGCGCTCTGGCCGGCCGAGGCCGGAGAGAGAGCCGGCGCTCGAATCGCCCGTGCGGCGGCATTCGCGCTGGGCTTCGCGGCCTGCGCGGCGCCGCTCTTCCTCTTCCGCGAGGGGCGCGCCGCGTCGTACTTCGCGAGGACGGCGGACCACAACGTCCTGCTCGAGATCCGCCGCACCGGCTCGCTGCGGCCGCCCGTCGAAGCGGTCGCCGACGCGCTCGTCTCGCCATGGCTCCTGGGCGATCCCACCCCGCGGCACGACCTGCCCGGGCGCACGCGCCTCGGATGGATCCTCGGCATCCCGGTCGCGATCGCTCTCGGTCGGGCGCTCCTGCGGCCGCGCGACGCGATCTCCGGACTGCTTCTCGCCCATGCGGCGGCGTTCCTCGCGGCGGTGGCCGCGGGGGGCCAGGCCGACAATCCGAACGGCTCGCGCTTCGCGTATCTCTCGACGCTGACCGCCGTGGCGGCGGCGGCCGGCATTCTCTGGATCCTCGGGCGGGTGCCCCCGCGCTCTCGCCGCGCCGCGGCCCTGGCCGCGATCGGCGCGATCGCCGTCGAGGGAGCCGTCTCGGCGCGCGCGGCGCTGCGGTTCTGGCCGGAACACTCCGAGACGTTCCGGGGCTTCCACGGGCAGGACACGCTCATCGGCCGGGCGGCGGCGCGCTGGGATCGCTACGGAAGCGTGGAGATCGCGCGCGGTCTCGGGCATTCGAGCCTGGCGATCGAGGCCGTGCGCCGATTCCGGCTGGATCCCTGCGCGGATGGGGCGGCCGCACCGCGCGGGCCGGTCTCGCTGCGAGCGCGGATCGTGTCGCCGGGGACCGAAGCGGGGAGCGGAGAGCGTCCCGTCGAGCGGATCGTGGATCCCTGGGGGAAATCCTGGGCGGTGATCTTCGCGCGGCGATAGCGCGGCGCGCGAGCGCCGATGACCAGCGACCGATTAGCGAACGGTGTCGGCGGGAACGCGCGTGGCGCGCGAGAGGACGTCTTCCCCGACGTCGAAGGCCGAGGGCATGACCGAGATCAGTCCGGACGCGTCCCAGATGCCCATCGTGCGGAGCGGCGGCCGGTATACGTGGAGCGAAATGGCCCGGGCGCTCGTCGGGGCCAGGCGGTGGAGCACGGTCGGGCCGATGTCCGACAGATCGCCCTCCGGCCGCGCCTGGCTGTCGTAGAGCTCGGGGATGTCGCGCGGCGTCGTGAAGCGCTCCTCCGCGAGCGTGCCCGAGAGCACCGCCATCCCGCCCATCACGCCGCGATGATCGTGGATCGGCGTGACCTGGCCCCCCTCCCACGCGATGAGCATGACTTCCCAGTCGTCCCAGAGAAGGATCGGGTGGCGCATGTAGCGCTCTCGCGAGAACTGGACACGGTCGAGGTAGCGCTCGGTCTCGCGGGCGATGCGCTCGCAAAGTCCGCCCGGAGTGGGCCGCTCGGCCCGCGACGCGGCTTCGACCACGACCTCCCGGACGGCTTCGGCGAAGGTCACTTTCGGGATTCTATGGCCATGTTATCGTCCGCGGTCGCATGAAAATCGCGGTCGTCCCGGGCGACGGAATCGGCGTCGACGTCACCGCGGAGGCCGTCAAGGTTCTCGACCGGGTGGCCCGCGCCCGGGCCATCCCGTTCGAGCCGGTCTTCTTCCCGTGGAGCGCGGACCACTACCTGAAGACGGGCATCACGATTCCCGACGGCGGCTTCGACGACCTCGCCTCGAACTACGACGCGATCTTCATGGGCGCCTTCGGAGACCCCCGCGTGCCCGACATGAAGCACGCCGCGGACATCCTGCTCGGGGCGCGCTTCCGCCTCGACCTCTACGTCAACTACCGGCCGGTCCGCTGCCTCGACGACCGCCTCTGCCCGCTCAAGGGTTTCGGCGCCGAGGACGTGGACTTCGTGGTCTTCCGCGAGAACACCGAGGGCTCCTACGTCGGGGCGGGCGGGCACTTGAAGAAGGGCACGCCGGACGAGGTCGCGGTCCAGGAGGACGTCTCGACCCGCAAGGGCGTCGAGCGGATCATCCGGTACGCGTTCGAGTACGCCCGCGCCCGCGGTCGGCGGCGCGTCGTGATGTCCGACAAGTCGAACGCGATGCGGTTCGTCGGCGATCTCTGGCAGCGCGCCTTCGCCGACGTCGCGAAGGATTACCCCGAGATCGAGGCGTCGCACCTCTACATCGACGCGCTCTGCATGCAGATGGTCAAGGATCCCCGGCAGTTCGAGGTCATCGTCACGAACAACATGTTCGGGGACATCGCGACGGATCTCGGCGCGGCGCTGCAGGGCGGCCTGGGCATGGCGGCGTCCGGCAACATCCATCCGGGCCGTGTGTCCATGTTCGAGCCGGTGCACGGGTCGGCGCCGAAGTACGCCGGAACGGGCAAGGCCAACCCGTTCGGCGCGATCCTCACGGCGGGCCTTCTGCTCGACCACCTCGGGCGCGGCGCGGAGGCCTCCGCGGTCGAGGCCGCGGTGGCGGCCTGCGTGCGCGACGGGGCGGCGACAGCCGACGTGGGCGGCTCGCTGTCGACGTCCCAGGCCGGCGACGCGGTCTGCCAGCGCCTGCGCTTCGACTGACCTCGCCGCACCCGGTCGTCCGCCGCCCTGCTACAATTCCACCGAAGGAGATTCCGCAATATGCCTGCTTTTTCGCGCAGACTGACTGCAGCCTTCGCCGCCGCCTTTCTGCTTCTTTCCGTATCCGCCGTTCTGGCGGCTCCCAAGTCCTTCGCCAGCTCCGACGACGCCAAGGAGAAGGACGAGCCACAGAAGTTCCTGCCCGACTACGACAAGCTCGTGGCGGGCAAGGACGCCGACTGGGTCTACTTCCCCAAGGGCAGCCTGAAAGGGACGTACAAGACGGTCATGGTCAAGGACTTCGAGCACAACGGAAAGAGCCGCGACTCCAAAGACGCGGCGCGGGACGGGAAGGAATACGCCGAACAGTGGCTCGAGAAAGAGGGCTTCGAGGTCGTCGAGAAGAACGCCGACCTCATCGTCGAAGGCAACGTGTTCAACGCCTGGGAGCCGAGCGGCGCGGCCCGGTACTGGGGCGGCTGGGCGGCGAACCCGGGAGTCGGCCTGGAGCTGCTGATCAAGAACAAGAGCGGCGAGGTCGTCGGAGAGCTGCGGCAGAAGGCCAAAGGATCGACGGTCCCGGACGCCGTCGAAAACGGCCTCGAAGACATGTGCAAGTCCATCGCCGCGGGGAAGTAGCAACCGCCGAGCTTAAGTCAATAAGCCTTTGCTGCTCAAGAGGTTGAGTATCAGCGACGGGACCCTCCCCCCCGGGCGGGTCCCCGTCGTGGTACCGTTTACCGCCTCAAGGAGCAGAGCCGATTTCTGAACCGAATCACGCCGTAACCCTGCCCGAATCCGGCCTCACCGCGCTCTTCGGTATCGCTGACGAAAACCTCCGGGCTATCGAGGACGCCTTCGGCGTCCGTCTTCAGGCCCGGGGCAGCGAGATCGCAGTCCTCGGAGAGGGGGAAAAGCAGGACGCCGCCCGGAGACTCCTGGCCGGCCTGTCCGAACTTTTGGCCGGAGGGTTTCCCCTTCGCGGGCCCGACGTCGCGACGGCCATCCGGGTCGCTCGAGAGGATCCGACCGTCTCGCTGACGGAGTTCTTCACGGACAGCCCGTTCGGGCCGACGCTCAAGTCGGTCGTCACGGTCCGCAACATCAAGCAGAGGATCTACGTCCAGACGATCGACCGGCACGATCTCGTGTTCGCGATCGGCCCCGCGGGCACCGGCAAGACGTATCTCGCCGTCGCGATGGCGGCGGCGGCCCTCCTCGAGAAGAAGGTCAAGCGGATCGTCCTCGCCCGCCCGGCCGTGGAAGCCGGCGAGCGGCTGGGCTTTCTCCCGGGCGATCTCGTCGAGAAGATCAACCCGTACCTGCGTCCGCTCTACGACGCGCTCTACGACATCCTCGGTTACGAAAAGACCGCCAAGCTTCTCGAGCGCGGCATCATCGAGGTGGCGCCGATCGCCTTCATGCGCGGCCGCACGCTCAACGACGCGTTCATCATCCTCGACGAGGCCCAGAACACGACCTCCGAGCAGATGAAGATGTTCCTGACGCGGATCGGCTTCGGCTCCAAGGCCGTCGTGACCGGCGACATCACGCAGATCGACCTTCCCCAGGGCAGGACCTCGGGCCTGCGCGAGGCGCAGCAGGTCCTCACCGGCATCGAAGGCATCCGATTCGTGCTCTTCGACGAGCGCGACGTCGTACGCCACACGCTCGTCCAGTCGATCATCACGGCTTACGAGGCACTCGACCGGGTGCGGGAAGCCGCCGCCGCGACGCCGGGCCGGCCCGCCTCCGGCCGCTGAGGGCAAGCGATGAGCGACAACGCGCCCGAACGGCGCCGCACGTTCCATTTCGGCCGCGCTGCGACCTCCACCGGCGTCACGGGAGAGCCTTCGCGCCGGCAGCAGCTGCGCCCCTGGCTCTGGGGAGCGGCGTACGTCCTCGTGACGACGATGGCCTTCTCTCCGGCGCTCTCGTTCCGCCGCGGCGCGATGACGCCGGGCACGATCGCGCCGCGCGACGTCGTCGCTCCGCGCGACCTGATCGTGCCGGATCCCGAGGCGACGGCGCGCCGGCGGGCCGAGGCCTCGGCCGAGGTTCTGCCGCTCTACGAATCCGATCCGCTCGCGGGGGCCCGCTTCGAAGAGGAGATCCGGGCGTCGTTCGATCGGGCGCGGGCAGCCGCGGTGCGCGCGCGCCCCCGGGGCGCGGTGACCTCCGACGTGCGCGATGCGTTCACGCTTCCGATCGGCGACGAAGCCCTCCAGTCGCTGGCGCGTCAGGGGTTTTCTAAGGAGCTCGAGGACCGGTTCGTCGCGATCGGCCTGGACCTCTACCGGGTCGGCGTCGTGGACCACCGCGACCTGCCGCCGGAAGGGCGCGCCCGCGGCATCACGGTGCGCGACTCGTCCACGGGTAAAGAGACGAACCGTCGCGAAGCCGGCGCCGTCGAGTACGGCAATGAAACCAAGTCGGCCGTGGCTGCGAGGCTCGTGGACGGTCCGCTGTCGGTGCGGGAACGGGCCGAGGTGGCGGCCTTCCTCGCCGCGATCCTGAGGCCGAACATGACCTACGACGCGGCGCAGACGGCCGAACGGCGGGACCGCTCGGCGCGCTCGGTCGAGAGCGTTTTCACGCGCATTCCCCGGGGCAAGGTCATCGTCCGCCGCGGCGACGAGATCACGCCCCGCGCCGCGCAATGGATCGCGGCGGTGCGCGCCTCGGCCTCCGATCCTTCCTCGTGGGTCAAGGTCACGGGAGTCCTGGTGCTGCAGGTCCTGGCGGTCCTGGCCTTCTGGCTGGACGCCCGGCGCCAGCGCCGCCGCAAGCGGGAGCGCTCGACGGCGGTCGTCTTCGGGACGGTGCTCGCCACCGGGATCCTCTTCGCCCTCGTGACCCGCGGAGCGTTTGCCCTGGCGCAGGCCCTCTCGCCTTCGCTCGAGGCCGCTTCGGGAGCCGTCAACTACGCGATTCCTTTCGCGGCCGGGCCGATCGTCGTGAGCCTCGTCGCGGGCATGGGCCCGGCGCTCCTCGTGGCGCATCGTCTCCGCCGTCGGCGCGGGCGTCCTCATGGGACTCTCGTTTCCGTTCGCGCTCTTCTCGCTCGTGGGCTCGCTGGCCGGCATCTACGGCCTCGGCAAGGTGCGGTCCCGCAGCGTGCTGCTGACGATGGGCGGCATGGTCGGTGCCGGCAACCTCGTGGTCATTCTCGCCATCCATTTCCTGTCCGACGGGCCCTGGGGCTGGGAGTTCCTCTGGGACGCCCTCGCGGGTGTCGCCGGCGGTCTGACCGTGGCGATGGTCGTCGCACTGCTGCTGCCGGTGTTCGAGCACCTCTTCTCGGTCGTGACCGACATCCGCCTGCTCGAGCTGTCGAACCAGAACCTTCCGCTGCTCCGCAACCTCGCCCTCGAGGCCCCGGGCACCTACCAGCACTCGCTGATGCTGGGTCACCTCGCCGAAGCCGCGGCGGAGGCGATCGGGGCGGATGCGCTGCTCGCCCGGGTCTCGGGCTACTACCACGACATCGGCAAGACGCGGATGCCGGACTACTTCATCGAGAACCAGCCGAAGGGCTTCAATCGCCACGATCGGCTGGAGCCCTCGATGTCGGCGCTCATCATCGCGGCCCACGTCAAGGAAGGCGCCGAGATGGCCAGCAAGGCGCGGCTTCCCGAGCCGATCGTGACGGCCATCCGCGAGCATCACGGCACGAAGCTGATCCGCTACTTCTACCAGAAGGCCCTGACACGGATGGATCCGGCCCAGGGCCCGGTGCAGGAAACCGAGTACCGCTATCCCGGCCCCAAGCCCTCCACGCGCATCCTCGGCATCCTCATGATCGCGGACGCGGTCGAGGCGGCCTCGCGCACGCTGGTCGAGCCGACGCCCGCGAAGATCCGGGCGATGATCCGGGCGATCGTGGACGACTGCCTGCGCGACGGGCAGTTCGACGAGTGCGACCTGACGATGCGCGATCTCGCGACGATTTCCGACGCCCTCGAACGCACGGTGACGACGGTGTTCCACCATCGCATCGACTACCCGGGCTTCGACTTCAACCGCGAACGGGCGCGCCGACGGACGACCGGCACCGCCCCGGCGCCCACGGAAGCCGCGGGTCCGAAGGCGGTCTGATGCTTCGGGTCGACGTCCAGGCGAAGTCCGCCGGCGCCCCTCCGGCCGCCCGGGTGCGGGGAGTGCTGTCGCGGGCGGCGCGCGCCGCGAAAACGCCGGCGTCGGGCGCGACCACCGCGCGCCTCGTGGCGCGACCGACCGCGCGCCTCGTGAGGTCTCGGTGCTCTTCTGCGCCGACACGAGGATGCGCGCTCTCAATCGCCGCTATCGCGGGCAGGACCGCCCGACCGACGTCCTGGCGTTCCCGACGGGCGACTCCGAAAGCGGGTTTCTGGGCGACATCGTGATCTCGGTCCCGTACGCCGAGCGCGAAGCCCGGCGGCGCCGCGAGCCGGGAGCGCGGGAGATCGACCGGCTCCTCGTGCACGGCCTGCTCCACCTGATGGGCTACGACCACGAGACCGACGACGGCGAGATGGACGCGCTCGAGGCTCGGATCCGCCGCCGGCTCGGCCTGGCCGATTCCGCTGAGGGGCCCGCCCGGCGCGTCGGGCCCGTCCGGGCGAGGCGCTCGCGATGATCGCCTCCCTCGTCGCCGCCGGCGTCTGCTACGCCGTCTTCCTGCTCTTCGAAACATTCGCGCTGGCGCTCGACCGGCTTTCGCCGATCAAGGTGCGGGGTCTCCTCGAGGAGCACCCCGAGCGCGCCCGGATCCTCTCGGGGCCGGGCCAGGTCGAGATCGTCCGGACGACGACCAAGGTGACCGTCCAGGTCCTGCTCATCCTCGGCCTGCTCACGACGGTGTCGGTGCTCGAGAGCCTGGAGGTTCCGCGGCCCTGGCTCTGGGGCGGGGTCTTCTTTCTCGCCGGCTGGATGCTGACGGAGATCGCGCTGATCCGCGCCGACGCCGGACGCGACCCCGAGCGGATCGTGGCGCGACTGCTGCCGGTGATCACCCCGACCTCGTGGCTGTTCCTGCCGATCGCGTATCCGATCCGCCGGATCTTTGCCGGCCGGGCCGTGTCCACCGAGAAGCCGGCGGAGGCCACGGAAGAGGAAGTCCAGGCGTACATCGACGTCGGCCGCCAGGAAGGCATCCTCGAGAAGGAGGAGGAAAAGCTCCTGCTCTCGATCGTGGATTTCGGCGACACGCGCGTGCGCGAGGTCATGACGCCGCGCACGGACGTCGTCTACATCGACGTCGCGTCCTCTCTCACCGTCCTCTTCGACATGTTCGTCGAGTCCAAGTACTCGCGCATCCCGGTCG
Source organism: uncultured Acidobacteriota bacterium (assembly GCA_963804915.1). GTDB lineage: Bacteria > Acidobacteriota > Thermoanaerobaculia > UBA5066 > Gp7-AA6 > DAHUXD01. Next base: position 30,469 of record CAWDSI010000035.1, on the reverse strand, counting down.
TCCGGGGCTCGATCGACACCGTGCTCGGGATCGTGAACGTCAAGGACACGCTCCAGGCTCTTCGCTCCGGGACGCAGCGGTCGATCGCCGACCTGATGCGGGAGGCCTACTTCGTTCCGGAGACCAAGAAGGTCTCGGAGCTGCTCCGGGAGTTCCAGCGCCGGCACCTCTGGATGGCGATCGTCGTCGACGAGTACGGCGGCGTGTCGGGTCTGGTGACGGTCGAGGATCTCCTCGAGGAGATCGTGGGCGAGATTTCCGACGAGCACGAGGACGAGCGCGAGCCGGTCTCGCGGGTCGCGGACGGCGTGTTCTCGGTGTCCGGCAAGGCCAACATCGGGATCATCCGGGACCTCTTCGGCCGGGGCCCCGAGGAGGAGGAGTTCACGACCGTCGGTGGCTTCCTCGCGAGCCGTCTGGGCCACATCCCCCGGCCCGGAGAGACCTACGCCGAATCGGACCTCCGCTTTACGGTGGAGGAGGCCGACCGCCGGCGCGTGTACCGCGTCAAGATCGAGCCGAGTCCGAGCTCGCAGCTCTCAGCCCTCAGCTCTCAGCCAGAAACGGTGGGATCCGCGAGGCTGAAAACTGAACACTGAAGAGCTGACGGCTTGAAAACCGGATCGGTCGCCGTCGTCGGCCGGCCCAACGCGGGCAAATCGACGCTGGTCAACGCCCTCGTCGGCGAGAAAGTCGCGATCGTCTCGGACAAGCCTCAGACCACGCGCAAGCGCATCCTCGGCGTGGCCCGCCGTCCGGGCGCGGAGATCGCGCTCGTCGACACCCCCGGCATCCACAAGCCGGAGTACCGGCTCAACGCCGCGATGGTGCACGATGCGACCGACGCCCTCTCCTCCGCCGACCTGGTCCTGTTCGTGATCGACGCCGCGGGCGAGCGCGGGCCGGGTGAGCGCTACATCGCCGATCTCGTCGCCCGCGCGGGGATCCCGTCCGTGCTGGTCCCGAACAAGATCGACCGGATTCGCAAGGAGAAGCTTCTCCCGCTGATCCAGGAGCTCACCGCCGCGCACCGGTTCGACGACGTCGTCCCGGTCTCGGCCCGCACGGGGGAGAACGTGGAACATCTCTTCGAGGTCCTCGCGGCGCGGATGCCGGAGGGGGAAGCCGCCTACCCGGAGGACTTCCTGACTTCGACGCCCGAGACGGAATGGATCGGGGAGGTCATTCGCGAGAAGCTCCTCGAGCGCACGCGCAACGAGCTCCCGTTCGCCCACGCCGTCCTCGTCGAATCGGTCCGGGAGGCCGAGGACAAGAACCTGACGGTCGTCATCGCCTCGATCATCGTGGAACGCGAGGGCCAGAAGGGGATCATCGTGGGCAAGGGCGGCACGATGATCCGCGACATCGGCAAGGCCGCGCGCGAGGAGCTCGAAGAGGAGCTCGGCCGACGGCTCTACCTGGAGCTGACGGTCCGCGTGAAGCCGAACTGGCGGAACGACGATGCGTTTCTGTCGAGGCTGAGGGGGATCGGGGGATAGCGATCGGCTGTCAGCGATCCGCTTTCAGCGCGCGTACGCGTTCGCCAAGCAGTCATCCCGAGGAGCGGAGCAACGAGGATCCCGAGACTCGACTCGCCGCACGGCTCGTAAGCCTGCCGATTGCGGGATCCCTCGCTAGCGCTCGGGATGACGGTGAAAAAGGTGCCGAGAGCTGACAGCTATTCCCGGACGCGGGACCGGACGCGCTCGGCGAGATCGTGGAGCGATTCCGCGAGCGATTCCCGCAGCCGTTCCATCTCGCCGAAGAGCATCGCGTCCGACTCGTGCCGGCGGACGCGGTCCTCGAGCAGCGGCGCGATCTGCGATCGGATGTCCTCCGCTTCGCGGCGGCCGAGCTGGGTCTTCTCCTCGAACGTGTCCTGGAGCTCGCGGTGCTCGTGGAGGATCGACTCGACCTGCGAACGGAGGCCCTCCGCTTCGCGCTGGCCGAGCTGGGTCTTCTCCTCGAAGGCCTCCTGGAGCTCGCGGTGCTCCTGGAAGATCGACTCGATCTGAGCCTCGAACACCGGAAGCTTTTCCGCCAGGCTCTTCAGCGCGGTGAGCTGCTCCTCGTTGCGTTCCGCGAGCTCCGCCACGGCCGAGAGCCGGTCATTGTGGCCGGCGAGCCGGCCGATCGCCGAGGAGAGCTCGCGCTCGGCGGCCTGCGCCCTCTCCGTCAGGGCGGAGAGGGCCATCGTCATGTCGTCCGAGTCCTTGCGCTGGCGGCCCGCCTCGCCTCGCAGATCGCCTTCGAGCTGGCCCACGGTCGCCTCGAGGCGTCGGAAACCTCCCTCGAGCTCGGCCGAGCGGCCGGCCGTGCCTTCGACGGTCGCGAGCCGCTGCAGGGCAGACCCGAGCGCCTCGTGCAGCCCTCCGACGCCGCGCTCCACGGCGGCCAGCCTTTCGGCCAGAGCCGAGAGGTGCTCGGCCGTGGCCGCGAACCGGCTTTCCGCGGCCGCGACGACCTCCGACAGTCTCTCCGCGGCCTCCCGCTCGCGGCCCGCCCGGGCGTCGAGCTCCTGGAGGCGCTGTTCGAGGACGTCGACGCGTTCGTCGTGCACGGAGTCGGGCGGAAGAAACGCGGATGCGGCGGCGGCGTGCTCCGCTCGGGCTCGCGGCCGCGGCAGGGCGAAAACGCCTCCATGGCCTCATACGCATTCTCGGGCTCCGGCACGGCTTCCTCGAGCCCCTCAGGGAGGCCGAGGCCGAGTTCGTTCGGGATCTCATCCGCCTCGGAGAGCACCTCGGGGGCTTCGTCCTCCGGCGGCGGCATGTCCGGCGAAGCGGACGGGGGAGCGTCGAAATCGAAACCGACGGCGTCCATGCGGACGGTCGCCGCCGGATTCTCGGCGGGATTCGCGAGCTCGGGAATCTCCGGCTCCGACGTCATGCCCATCCCCGGCGGCGCCGGAACCGAATACGGCGAGTCGGACTCGTCGTCGTCCACGCCCCGGCTGAGCTCGGTCGTGTCGAACGGCGCCTCGTCGAGCACGGGGGGCACGAGCGACAGGGGCCGGGAGGGCCTCGACACCGCCACCGCCGGCTGCGACTCCCGCTTGAGGAGGGAGTCCTTCCAGGTCTGGAGATCGTCCTCGCGGGTCAATTCTTCCGCGGCGCGCGCGCTCTCGAGCGCTTCCTCTTCCGCGCGGCGGCCCTGCAGGCGCCGCAGCAGGTCCACGAACGTCAGCTTCGAGATCAGCTTGAAGGTCTCGGTGACGCCGCGCCCCGCGGAGGCCACGGCCTCGACGAACGGATACGAGGAGAGGCCCAGCGCCTCCTGCATGGCGTCGACGGCGAGGATGTCGGCGAGATCGCGCTTGTTGTACTGGATGACGACGGGGATCGACTCGAACGTGATGCTGTTGACCTTGAGGTTGTCCTTGAGGTTCTGCCAGGCCTCGAGGTTCTTCGGCAGCATCGTCCACTGGGAATCGGCGACGAAGACGATGCCGTCGACACCCTTCAGCACCACACGGCGGGTCTCGTTGAACGCCGTCTGACCCGGGACGGTCGCGAGCTGGAAACGGATCTTGTAGCCCTTGATGTCGCCGAGCTCGACGGGGAGCAGGTCGAAGTAGATCGTCCGGTCGGTCTGCGTCTGGAGGTTGAGGAGCTTGCCGGCGGTTCCGGGCTCCAGGCGGTCGTGGAGCACCTTCAGGTTCGTGGTCTTTCCGCAGAGACCCGGACCGTAGTACACGATCTTGGCCGTCAGCTCCCGCGTGGCAGCGTTGTAGATGACCATTCTCAGCGGTGGTGTACGGCCTATTTTAGCGCCGTTTCGCTCCAAAGGAGCCTTCTTTCCGCAGTTCTTGACGGGGGCGGAACCTAGCCCATAGACTCGCGCGGCCTTGACCGACGAGCTCACCAGGAAGGCCAAGATCCTCGACGCCGAGCGTATTCGGCGAATGATCGACCGGATGGCGCACGAGATCGCCGAGCGCCAGAAGGACCTTCCCGGGCTGGCCCTGATCGGCATCCGCACCCGGGGCGTGCCGCTCGCCCAGCGCCTGGCGGCGCGTCTGGCGGACCTGGTGCCCGAACAGAGCTTTCCCGTCGGGACGCTGGACATCACGCTCTACCGCGACGACCTCTCGACGGTGGCGCCCCAGCCCCTGCTCAAGAAGACGGAGATCGACTTCGACCTGAACGGACGGACAGTCCTCCTCTGCGACGACGTCCTGTACACCGGCCGCACCATCCGGGCCGCGCTCGACGGCGTCATCGACCTCGGCCGGCCGCGCGCGATCCGCCTCGCGGTCCTCATCGACCGGGGCCACCGGGAATTCCCGATCGAAGCCAACTACGTCGGCAAGAGCGTTCCGACGTCGAACCGCGAAGTCATCCAGGTGCTCTTCGAAGAGACCGACCGCGCCGACGAAGTCTGGATCCTCGAGAGGCCCGCCTGACGGCCACCAGCCTGCGCTCCAAGGACCTGCTCGGGATCGAGTCGCTGACGCCCGACGAGATCACGCTTCTCCTCGACACGGCCGAGTCGATGCGCTCGATCGGCCAGCGTTCCATCAAGAAGGTCCCGGCCCTGCGCGGCCGGATGGTCGTCAATCTCTTCTTCGAGGCGTCGACGCGGACGCGTTTCTCCTTCGAGACGGCCGAGAAGTGGCTCTCCGCCGACTCGCTCAACTTCTCGGCCAAGGGGAGCTCGGTCGAGAAGGGCGAGTCCCTGCTCGACACGGCGAGAAATCTCCAGGCCATGTCGCCGGATCTGATCGTGATCCGCCACGGCTCCCCGGGCGTGCCCCACTTTCTGGCGCGCCACCTGAAGGCCGGCGTCGTGAACGCCGGAGACGGCGCGCACGAGCACCCGACCCAGGCCCTGCTGGACGCGCTGACCATCCGCCAGCGGCTCGGCCGTCTCGAGGGCCTGCGCGTCGCGATCTGCGGAGACATCGCCCACTCGCGCGTCGTGCGGTCCAACATCTGGCTGTTGACGAAGATGGGGTCGAAGGTCGTCGTCTGCGGCCCGCCGACGCTCCTGCCGGAGCGCATCGCGGCGATGGGCGTCGAGGTCACGACCGATTTCGACGAGGCCCTCGCGGGCGCCGACGTCGTCATGATGCTGCGCATGCAGCTCGAGCGGCAGGGCATGTCCCTCTTCCCGTCGATCCGCGAGTATTTCCGCCTCTACGGCCTCGACGCGAAGCGCCTGTCCCGCGCCAAACCCGGCGCGATCGTCATGCATCCCGGGCCGATGAACCGGGGCGTCGAGATCGCCTCCGACATCGCCGACTCCGACCGTTCCGTCATCCTCGACCAGGTCGCCAACGGCGTCGCGGTGCGCATGGCCGTGCTCTACCTCCTGCTCGGCGGGCATCCGTGGGAGGGCGAGTCGTGAGCCGGCTGCTCGTGCGCGGCGGGCGGCTCGTGGATCCCGGCGGCCGGGCGCGACGGCCGTTTCGACGTGCTGCTCGAGGACGGCCGGTGGCCGAGGTCGGCGACGAGATCGACGGCCGGCGACGCCCGCGTCTTCGACGCGTCGCGGCTCTGCGTCTTCCCGGGCTTCATCGACCTTCACACCCACCTGCGAGAGCCCGGTCGGGAGTACGCCGAGACGATCCACACGGGTCTCGCCGCCGCCGCCGCCGGCGGCTTCACGGCGGTGTGCGCGATGCCGAACACGTCTCCCGTCAACGACACCCGCGAGGTCTGCGAGTTCATTCGCACCCGGGCCGCCGGGAGCTCGGCGGGCCGCGGCTCATCCGATCGCCGCCATCACGATGGGGCAGAAGGGCCAGGAGATGACGGCCTTCGGTGAGCTCGTCGACGACGGGCGCCGTCGCGTTCTCGGACGACGGGCACTGGCTGGCCGACGGCGGCGCTCCTTCGGCATGCCTACGAGCACGCCGGTCTCTTCGGAAGGCCATCGTCCAGCACTGCGAGGACCCGACGCCTCTCGTTCCACTCGCCGATGCACGAGGGCGCCGTCTCGGCGCGCCTCGGGCCTGGCCGGACAGCCGGCGATGGCCGAGGCGGTGGCCGCTGGCGCGCGATCTGCTCGTCGCGGAGCTCGCCGGCGGACGTCTCCACGTCGCCCACCTCTCGACGGCGCGTGCTCTCGAGCTCGTGCGGCGCGGCGAAGGCGGAGGGCATCGCCGTGACGTGCGAAGTCACGCCGCACCATCTCCTCCTGACGGACGAGGAGGTCGCCACCTCGTGCTTCTCGACCCGGACCAAGATGAATCCGCCGCTGCGCGAAGCGTCGGACATCGTGGCCCTCCTCGCGGGGATTCAGGACGGAACGATCGACGCCATCGCGACCGACCACGCGCCGCACCACGCCGACGAGAAGGCCGTGGACTTCGACTCGGCCCCCTTCGGGATCGTCGGTCTCGAGACGGCCGCCTCCGTGGTCCATGACCGTCTCGTGGCGCGCGGCCGCCTCGGGCTCGACCGGTTCGTCTCCCTCTTCTCGGCCGGGCCGGCGCGCGTGTTCGGCCTTCCGGGCGGGCACGCTCGCTCCGGGCTCGCCGGCGGACGTGACCCTCTTCGATCCCGAAGCGCGCTGGAAGGTCGATCCGCACAAATTCGTCTCCAAGGGCCGCAGCACGCCCTTCGCCGGCTGGGAGCTCGTCGGCGCTCCCGCCGCGACGATCGTCGGCGGCGCCGTGATCTGGCAGAGGGCCGAGATCTAGTCGTCCGCGACCCACCGCCCTTCCGCCGTGCGCTCCTTCCTCCGGTTCCTGATCACGTCCCTGGTTTTCCTCGCGGCGGCCTCCTCCGCCCTCGCCGCCCCCGTCCGGAAGGTCGTCATCCAGGCTCCGGCGGACTTCACCGAAGCGGCGCTCGAGGATCTGGCGGCGCGAGCGCGGGCACGGGGCGTCGAAGTGGAGATCGCGGCGGAGGGCGGAGCCGTGCAGAGGGGCTTCGACCTCCTCCGACTCTCGACGCTTCCACCCTCGGACCGGTTTCGCGACGCGGTCCTGGTGTTCCCGGTGAAGATCGAGTCGGGCGGATTCGTTTTCGACGGCAGCCCGTATCGCCGCTCGGACGAGGCCGTGCGTCTGACCACGTCGACCCGCGCCGAGATCGTCGTGCTCGGCAACTCCGTTCCCGCGGTGCTGAGCCTCGCGGCCCGGTGGCTCGCCGCGCCCGGCGATACCGACTACGAGGTGATCTCGGGCGAGGTGTCCCGCGAGGGCAAGTTCGAGCGTCGGGACGGCCGGCTCCACGTCGATCCTGCGTCCGACCGCGACCGCATCGCCCAGCGCAACGCCTTCCTGGCGGAGCTGAAGCGCCGGACCCGCGGCGCGGTCGTCTGGGAATATCCCGAGAGCGTGGAGCCCGCGGCGGCGCAGTGGGAGAAGGTCGCCGCGCGATTCGTCGGAAAGCCGAAGGGCAAGGACAGGTTGACGGTGCGCCTCTATCCGGACGCCGTGACCAAGGCCATCCTCACCGGATCCGCCAGGCCGGCGGACCTCGACGGCGAAGCCGGCGCGCTTCGGATCGATGTCGACGCGTCGGCGCCGGCGGAGCCCGATCTCGTCACCCCGGTGTTTGCCGCCGCCGGTCTCGCCCTCGCCGACGCCTCGCTTCTGAAGCGTCCGGTCCTGCTCGCGGCGGCGGGAGCTCGCCGCGCGGGCCGGTGGTGGGGCCGGGACGTCAAGACGTTTGCGGCGTTCGCCCGCGCCGCGGGGGTGGAGCCGTCGATCCCGGATGTGCTCGCGTCGGCGGAATCGATCTCGCCGGTTCTCGACGTCGGAACCGTCGCATCCTGGCTCGACGCCGGGGCGCGCCTCGAGAACGAGGCGGGCGTCGAGAAGTCTCTCGGACAGGCCGACGCGGTCCTCGCGAAGAACCTCGGCCGCTGGCGCTCGGCGGCCGAGCGCCAGAGCGTCAAGCCTCCGGCGCGCCGTCCGATGCCGGAAGGGTTTCTGCGCGGCGTGACGTATCCCGCGCCCGAGACGCTCGAGGACGCGTACGTCTCCGCGCGCTCGCGCGAGGCGCTCGCGGGTGTGGCCGCGGAGGGGTTCAACTCGATCGCTCTGCGGCCGGGCGCGCTCATGCGCGGACCCGAGGCGAACGAGATCCTCTTCGTGCGTCGGGGAGCGCGCGGCGAGACCGACGAGGGCCTCCTCCACGCCATCGGCGACGCGCACGCCGCGGGCATGACTGCGGCGGTCTCGCCGGAGCTCCTCGTGGCCGGCGGCGTGCCGGCGGGACAGATCGCCGTGACGGGCGAGGCGGCCTGGGCGGGATGGTTCGCGGCGTACCGCCGGTTCGTGGTCCACGAAGCGGTCGTGGCGGAGGCGGCGGGAGCGGACCTCTTCGTCGTGGGCGCCGGGCTGACCTCGACGGAGGAGCAGAAGAACGAGTGGAAACAGGCGATCGCCGCCGTGCGGCTGGCCACGGGAGCCGCCCTGACGTACGCGGCGTCGCCCTCGACGGCGACGTACGTTCCATTCTGGGACGCCCTCGATGCGATCGGCGTCGAGCTCGTCGACCCGCTGCCGCGCGGCGAGAAGGTGACCGAGTCGGCCCTTCTGGACGCCGCGCGGGCCGAGGCGAGGCCGCTCGCGGAGCTCTCGCGCCGGCTTTCGGGAAAGCCCGTCGTGGTCACGCGCGCCGCGACCGCCGACGTCCGGGCGATTGGCGCGCGCTATCGCGCCCTGACCGGCGCGCCCTGGTGGCGGGGCGTCTACTGGGCGAGGTTCGAGCCGGAAAACGCCGCGGCCGCCCGGAAGGCGGTTCTCGACGGGTTCCGCGCCATCGCCGAGGCCGCGCCGTGAGCGCGCTTCTCGACGCCGCCGTCGACGCCGCCGTGGCCGGCGGCCGCGTGCTTTCCGCCAACTGGCGCAACCTGCCGCACGGCTCGGTCGAGGAGAAGAAGAAGAACGACTTCGTGACACTCGCCGACCGGGAGAGCGAGGAGCGCATCGTCGGCGTCCTGCGCGGCCGGTTTCCCGGGGACGCGTTTCTCGGCGAGGAGGGCGGAACGCATGGAGGCGGGGAGGCCCGCCCCGGCTCCCGCACCTGGATCATCGATCCGCTCGACGGGACGTCCAACTTCGTCTCCGGCTTTCCGTTCTGGTGCGTCTCGATCGCCGCCCGCGAAGGCGACGACCTGGTGGCCGCCGTCGTGTGGGATCCGCTGCGCGACGAGATGTACACCGCCGAGCGGGGAGGGGGCGCCTGGCGCAACGGGACGCGCCTCTCCGTGACCGGCCGGCCGGGCCTCGACGGCGCCTTCGTCGCGACCGGCTTTCCCTTCCGCAACCGCCACAAGATCGATTCCTACCTGGCGCTTTTCAAGGCCGTGTTCGTGCACGCCCGGGCGATCCGGCGCGCCGGCTCGGCGGCCCTCGACCTCGCCTACGTCGCGGCCGGAGTGTTCGACGGCTTCTTCGAGTTCCGCCTCGCGCCGTGGGACGTGGCGGCGGGCGCCCTGCTCATATCCGAGGCCGGCGGCGTCCTGACGGACTTCGACGGCGGGACGCGCTATCTCGAGCGGGGCAACGTCGTCGCCGGTCCCGTGGGCGTGGCCGAGGACATTCGAAGGGCGGCCCGGGGAATCGTCTCCGAAGACACGATCTAGCCCGGCGCCGACGCGGCGTCGCGCTCCGCCGCGGGCCCGTCCTCGGCGGGGGCGCGAAGCGAGCTCCGAGGATTGCGGCCACAACCATGTTGCCCGTGGAGTTGGCGGCGCTGCGAAACGCGTTCGGGATCGAGTCCACGGCGAGCAGCAGGGCGACCGCCGCCGTCGGCAGACCGGCGGCCGCGAGCACCGGCGCGGTGACCAGGATCGCGCCGTGGGGGACTCCGGGGAGGCTGAAGCTCAGGACCAGCGACAGGACGGCGAGAGACACGAGCTCCGCCGGCGGGATCGCCGTGCCGGTCAGCCGGGCGACGAAATAGGCGGCGGTGAGACAGTGGACGGGCCCGGAGACCTTGAGGGTCGAAACCGCGAGCGGCAGCGTGAATCGCGAAACGGGCTTCGGGATTCCGAGGACGCGTTCCGCGCCGTCGAGCATCGCGGGCAGAGAGGCCAGCGAAGAGTGCGCGGCGAAGGCGACGAGCTGGGCCGGAGCCGCGGCGCGCGCGAAGCGGGCCGGCGAAACGCGCGCGAGAGCCCACGGTACGAGGAGCAGGCCCAGAATCAACGCCACGCAGAGGCCCGAAAGCACGAGGACGTAGGCTCCGAGCTCGGCCGTCGCGGAGAGCCCGACGCGAGCCGCCAGGGCGAGCGAAAGCGCGAAGACGGCCACGGGGGCGAGGCGGATGATTCCCGAGAGCAGCACGGTCATGGTCTCGGAGACTCCGCGGAAGAAGCCGACCAGCGTCTCGCGCGGCCCTTCGGACACGCGGCTCGCGCCGACCGCGAAGAGGATCGCGAAGAGAACCAGAGGAAGCATCGCTCCGTCGGCCGCGGCCTTGAAGACGTTCGACGGAAGCAGGTTGGCGATCCAGTCGCCCACGGTCACCTTCGGGACGGTCGTGGCGGCCGCGCCGGCCAGGCTCTCCCGGAACCGCGCCTCGACCGCTTCGCTCACGGGCAGCGCCGCCGCGAGCCGCGGGACGACGAGGGCCGCGGCCGCCGTCGCGAGCACGAGCAGCAGGAGAAAAAGCGCCGCGGCTCTTCCCCCGAGTCTTCCCACGAGCCCCGTGCGGGCGGCCGTCACGATCGCCACGACGAGGCCCGAGACGACGAGCGGGAGCACCGTCATCAGGATGGCGTTGACCCAGAGCGTCCCCGCGGGCTCGAGAGCTCCGGCGAGGCGCGTCCACCGAGGATCTTTCGAAAACGAGGCGGCCGTTCCGAGAGCGAGGCCGGCCGCGAGGGCGGCGACCACCTGGAACGTCAGCGAGCGCCGCACGTCGAGCGGCCTAGCTCCCGGAGAGGCTTCGGAGGTATTCGCGATCGAAGGCGGCGAGGAGGCTCTCGTCCTTCGAGTAGGGGCCCGGGCGATAGGCGCGGGAGGAGACGCCCTGCTGCGCGCGCTCGCACATGTGCCAGTCCTGGCGGTTCGTGACGTCCCAGATCTCGACGCCGTCCGAGGGATCGAAGCCCGGCGCGGCGGCGGCCTCGGGAGAGAAGAGCCACTCGCACACGACCTCCGTCCGGTCCACCGCGCGCGGCAAGAGGCGCGTGACCATGACGAAATCGGGCTGGACGGTCAGGAAGAACGAGGGAAAGACGGAGTAGTAGTACACGCGCTGGCGCTCTTCCTCGGGAAGGTCGGCGGGCGGCGCTCCGCACAGGCGGCCGCTCATCGTGAGGCTGCCGCCCTTGGCGTTGATGATCATGTATCCGCCGAGGATTCCGCCCTCCCGGAGGTTGTTGGCGCCGCTCCGGTAGTGGGAGAGCTTCGCGAGCGCCGGATGGACCGGCGGGCAGTGATAGCACTCCGAGAAGTTCTGGAAGATGAGCTTCCAGTTGGCGCGCACGTCGTAGACGATCCGCCGCGCGGACACGAGCGCGCCCAGCCGCCAGGGCGCGAAGCGGCCGAGGAGCGGGCGCAGGACGTCCTCCAGCGGGCGCGGCCGCTCGGCGAGGCTGAGAAAAACGAAGCCCTCCCATTCGGCGACCACCGCGGGAACCAGCGGGTGGTCGGTCTTCTCGAACCAGGGCACGTCGGCCATGTGCGGGGCGCCCACGAGCGCGCCGTCGAGGCCGTAGGTCCAGGCATGGTACGGGCACTGGATCCCTCCGGCGAAGTGTCCGGAGCCGGCCTCGCAGAGGCGCGTCCCGCGGTGCCGGCAGACGTTGAAGAAAGCGCGGAGCCGCTCGTCCTTGCCTCGGACGAGGATGAGGCTCTCGCCCGCGGTTTCGAAAAGCGCGTAGTCGCCGGGCGCCGGCAGGGCATCCGCACGGCCGGCGCAGAGCCAGCGCTGGGAGAAGATGGTCCGCGCCTCGCGCGCGAAGACCTCCGGCGAAACGTAGTACTCGCCGGGGAGCGTCGTCACCGGCTCCGCGAGAACGTGGCCTTCGAAATCCATCGGCGCCATGGAGTGAGAGCACGAGCCTAGCCGCTCCGCGAGGACTCGGCAAGGGCCGGCGAGATGGGGAGCCGGCGAGATCCGGAGATAGACTGCGCGTCACGACACGCACAGGAGGAGGCGACATGCGGCGACGGATCACGCGGCGGGACTTCGTGCGGACGGGCACGGCGGCGGGAGTCGCGGCGGCGACGGCGACGCGAGGAGCGTTCGGCCGGGCGCCGGCGGTGGTTCCGAGCGGGGCGGCGCAGCCGGTCGTCATCTCGTCCGCGAACGGCAACTGGTTCAAGAACGGCGGCTCACAGACCTGCGTCGAGAAGGCGTACAGCCTGATGATGGCGGGCACCGACGTGCTCGACGCCCTGATCGAAGGGGTCAACATCGTCGAGCTCGACCCGGAGGACTACAGCGTCGGCTACGGCGGCGTGCCGAACGCCGACGGCATCGTCCAGCTCGACTCCTCCTGCATGCACGGTCCCCTCAAGCGCGCGGGCGGCGTGGCGTCCCTCGAGGGAGTGAAGACCCCCTCGCGCGTCGCGCGCGAGGTCATGAACAAGACGGACCATCATCTCCTCGTCGGCAAGGGCGCCCAGAACTTCGCGCGCAACATGGGGTTCACGATCGAGGAGGATCTCAACACGCCGCTCTCCCTGAAGCTCTGGCTCGAGTGGAAGCAGCGGACCGACCCCGGCCACTACCTGACGCCGAAGTCGCGCGAGATCGTGTTTCGCAACGACGAGGAGCGCCTCCGGATGGCGGACGCGGCGCGCCGGCAGATGGCCGCGGAGGGATTTTTTCCGGCCTCCAAGATGTACGGAACGATCAATTGCGACGGGATCAACGCCAAGGGCGAGATCTGCGGCGTGACCACGACGTCGGGCCTCTTCTTCAAGATCCCGGGCCGCGTCGGAGATTCGCCGATCCTGGGCGCCGGGCTCTACGTCGACGGCCAGGTCGGCGCGGCCGGCTCGACGGGCCGCGGCGAGGCCAATCTCTACAACCTGTCGTCCTACTACATCGTCGAGTGCATGCGGCGGGGCATGCACCCCAAGGACGCGGGCATGGAGGCCTTGAAGCGCATCAAGTCGAACACGATCGAGAAACGTCTCCTCAATTCCGCCGGCAATCCCAACTTCAACGTCAACTTCTACGCCATCAACGCGAAGGGGGAATTCGCGGGCGTGGCCATGTACGCCCTCGAGGACGACGAGAAGGGATGGGCCGGAGAGACGGGACGCCGCGTCCGCTACGCCGTCTGCGACGCGAAGGGACCGCGGACGCTTCAGGTCGAGGGGCTGCTTCCCGGAACGCCGAACGGCACGTCCTAGCGGAGGATCCGGGCCGTCCGCGCTGCCCATGTCCTACTGGTCCGATCCCGGGAAGCACGGCTGGGACGAGCTCTGGCAGAACCATCCGGCCGTGCGGGCCTGGATCAACCGGCGCGTGACGGGCGATCCGGGACAGTGGCCGATCGAGTGGCTTCCGCGCGTCGTGCCCGACCGCCTGCCCTTTCGGCGGGCCGTTTCGATCGGGTGCGGACTGGGAAACCTCGAACGGTCGCTCGTGGAGCTCGGCGTCGCCGTTCGCGTGACGGGGGTGGATGCGAGCGTCGAAGCCGTCGGGCAGGCACGGAGCGCGGCCTCCGCGGCGGGCCTCGCGGACCGGATCTCCTACGTCGCCGCCGACGCCTGGTAGTTTCTCGCCGGCGCGCGGGGGCTCGACGCCGTTCTGTTCCATTCCTCGCTCCACCATTTCGACCGGCTTCCGGATTTCCTGGGCCTCGTCCGCGCCGCGCTCTCCCCGCGCGGGATCCTCTACCTCGACGAGTACGTCGGTCCGGCGCGCGGGGAGTGGACGTGGAGGCATCTGCTTCGCTGGAACCGGTTGTACCGGGGTCTGCCGGCGGCGGTGCGCCGGACGCGAGTCATCCGCCGGCCGATCAACCGCGAGGATCCCACCGAGGCGATCGAGTCTTCGGGCATCCTGCCGGCGGTCGAGAGACACTTTCGCGTTCTCGCGCGCCGCGACTACGGAGGAAATCTCCTCGCTCCGATCTACCCGAGCCTCCGGCGTCCGGACCAGGCAGAGGGCCCGTCCCGAGCCGCGTTCGACGCGGCGGTCGAATCGCTTCTCGCGCGGGAGGAGCGGATGCTCGCCGGCGATCCCGGCTCCTCGTACCACGCCGTGGTCGTGGCCGAGCCGCGCTAGTCGGTAGTCCGACCACGTGAAGCCCCGGCCGCAGGAGACGCCGTCCGGAAGCGGCAACCGCTACTTCGCGCCCGGCAGGTACTGCTTCGGGATCGGGTTCTGCGGGCGTCTCGTCGGTCCAGATGGCGTTCGCGATCCACCACCGCTTGCCGTCCCAGAAGAGCTCGATCGAGTTGATGCCCCGCTGGATCACCGGGTCCGTCGAGCGTGCGCCGCGATTCGTACGTGCTCCAGACGTGCGCGATCGGGCCGTAATCGCTCCGTCACGCGGTGGATCTCGTCCTCGAAGAAGCCTTCCTTCTCGAGCGACGCTCGAAGCTCTCGGCGAACGCCTGATGATCGACGATCCGCGGCGTGATCGTCCCGTCCTTCGCGACGTCGACCGGCACGAACCGGATGTCCTTGATGTACAGCGTCCGATCCCGCGCCCAGTCGCGCGGCTGGCCCTTCGGGCCCGAGACGACCTCGTAGTACGCCTTCACCATGCCGTCGATCGTCGCGACGTCGTCCGGACGCGGCGGGATCGTCTTGACGTCGAGCTTCGGGGCGGGGCTCGTCGCGGTCTGGGCGGCGACGGACGCGGACACGGCGAGGAGCAGCGCTCCGATTCCCATCCTCATGGATTCTCCTTTTCGTCGATGACGACGCCGGCGTAGCCGACGACGCTCGAAGTATCTCCCGTCTCGTCCCCGCTGTCCCGGCGCGCCACGACGGCGGCCGGGCCGGCCCCCGCGGCGCGGGCGGCGAAGAGGAGAGCGGTGGCGGGCAGAAAGCCGCACATCGAGATCGATTCGGTCAGGACCGTCCGGAAGAGGCCCTCGGCGTCGAGGGCCTGCACCCGGGCGAGCGCTCGATCGTCCTTGGGACGCCCGATCTCGCGGCTCTCGTAGTGGTTCATGTCGGACGAGGCGATCAGCAGCGGAGGATCCTCTCTCTTCGGCGCGAAGGGTGGCGCACGCCTCGCCGATCTCCCGGCACAGCGCCAGGCTCGGCTCGCCGATGCTGATCGGAACGAAGGTGACGTCGGGCCGCAGGACCTGCAGAAACGGCAGCTGGACTTCGAGCGAATGCTCCCGGCGGTGCGCCTCGGCGTCCAGCTCGAGCGACGGCGCGAGCTCGGCCATCCGGCCGGCGAGTCGGCGGTCCACCGGCACGTCGCCGAATGGCGTCCTCCACGCTTCGGAGGGATCGAGCGCGGCGGGAGCGCCCCGGCCCGTGTGGTTGGGGCACAGAACCACGCACGCTGCCGGGATCCGCAGGCGCGCGTAGGCGGCGGCGGCCACGGGCCCGGAATAGACGTAGCCGGCGTGGGGCACGATTGCGCCGAAGGCCGCCCGGGGCTGCGAAGGAGCGTCGGAGCCGCCGCGCGCGAGGGCGAGGCGGGATCGCACGTCCCGCTCGAGGCGATCCGGCCTCGCGTCGTAGAAAGCTCCGGCGACGGCAGGAGGGCGGACGCGCATGGTGCGGATCCTCCCGCCGGCCCCTCTCAGTTCACGAGCAGGGAGGCCTCGGCGCTCGCTCCGGCCAGCTGGACCTTGATCGTGGCCGCCCCGGCCTTGTGCCCGGTCGCGATGCCGGAGGCGCCGACGCTGGCGACGGCCGGATCGGTGGACAGGAACGTGGCGGCGACTTCGGGGATCGCCTGGCCATCCGGGCCGAAAGCCGTGACGACGAACTTCTGCGAGTCGCCGACGCGGACCAGCGCCGTGGCCGGGCGCAGCTCGAGGCGGGAGATCGCCCGCAGGTCGACGCGGACCTCGCAGGCTCCCTGGACGTCCCCCACGCGGGCGAGGATGTTCGTCTTTCCCGCGCCGACGGACGTGACGACGCCGGTTTCCGACACGGTGGCGATCTTCGGATCCGCCGAGCTCCACACGGGCGCGATGTCGACCTTGGACTGCTTCGAGTCGAGGACCCGGAAGCTCAGGGGAATGGCGGTGCCGGCCGGCCCGACGAGGGGAAGCTCCGGTGTGCCGAATTCGATGGCGCTGACGTCCACGACTTCCACCGGGACCTGCGCGGAGATCCCTTCCAGCGATGCGGTGACCATGGCCTTTCCGGCCTTCTTCGCGACGACGCGCCCTCCCTCGTCGACGTGCGCGGTCGCCTGGTCCGAAGACGCCCAGCTCGGGGATCGGGCCTCGAGCGGATTCCCTTTCTTATCCAGAACGCGGACGTTCAACCGCTGGCCGCGTTCCAGGCCGTAGATCGTGAGTTTCTTGGGCGAGATGTCGATCGTGGCGGGCTTGCGGGAGCAGGCCGTGGCCCCCGACAGGACGAGAGCAGCCGCGAGGACTCCGAGCGGGCGCGGGCGGAATTTCATGGGAGGTAGGGTAACAAACCTCGAAGTCACATCCACTTCAGGATCCTCCGGGCGCGTTTCGCCACGCGATCGGGATGCTTTACCGGGTCGTAGATCCGGGGCGAAGGGATGACGGCGGCCAGGGTCGCGGCCTCGTCGCGGGAAACATCCGCCGCGGACTTGCCGAGGTAGCGCCGGGCCGCGGCCTCGACGCCGAACGTCCGGGGGCCGAACTCGATCAGGTTGAGGTACAGCTCGAGGATCCGCTTCTTCGAGAGACGGCTCTCGAGCCGGCGGGCGATCGCGAGCTCGCGGAGCTTGCGCCAGGGGGTCCGGGCGGGCGAGAGGTAGAGGTTCTTGGCGAGCTGCTGCGTGATCGTCGAGCCGCCGACCTTGAGCTCGCCCTGTTCCCAGTTTTTCTCGAGGGCGCCGCGCATCGCGTCCCAGTCGACGCCCTCGTGCTCCCAGAAGCGGGAATCCTCCGCGACCACGACGGCCCGGCGGAGATCGGGGGAGATCCGGGAGAGAGGCACGGGCCTCCAGTCGAGGGTGGCGCTCTTGCCCTCGCGGAGGAGCTTGGCTTTGCGCCGCTCCATGAACGCCGTCGTCCTGGGCCAGGCCGCGGCCAGCGGGGTCACGTCCGGCAGCGTCGCCCAAAACAAAACCGCCGCGGCAGCCACCGCGGCGGCGATCAGCAGGGCGAGGCGCCGGACCACGAAGCGGTGGGCTTCCTAGGTGCGGGCGGCGGTGATGGCCCGGCGGAGCTTTCGGACGCCCTCGTCGGCCTCTTCCTTGCTCAGGATGAGGTGCGGGCGGAAGCGGACGGCATTGGCGCCGGAGGCGAGCCCCATGAGCCCGTTCTCGAGGCATGCCGCGAGCGTGCGGTCGCGCATGGCCTTGTCCGGCAGGTCGAACGCGATGAACAGGCCGCGGCCGCGAACGTTGGTCATGACGCCCGGGAATTCCGTCGCGAGCTCGGCGAGGCGCGACTGGAGGTATTCGCCGACGACGCGGGCGTTCTCGATCAGGTTCTCCGCGGCGATGATCTCGAAGTACTTCGCCGAGCGGATCATGTCGACGAGGTTTCCGCCCCAGGTCGAGTTGATGCGGGAAGACACCTTGAAGACGTTGTCCGGCACGTCGTCGATCCGGTGGTTCGAGGCGAAGCCGCAGACCTGCGTCTTCTTGCCGAAGGCGAACATGTCCGGCTCGACGCCCATCTGCTGCCAGCACCACATGGAGCCGGTCAGCCCCACGCCGGTCTGAACTTCGTCGAAGATCAGCAGGAACTCGAGCTCGTCGGCGAGTGCGCGCAGGCGGCGGAAGAGCTCGGGGCGGAAATGGTTGTCGCCGCCCTCGCCCTGGATCGGCTCGAGAATGAGCGCGGCGACGTCGTCGGGGCGCGCCGCGCAGAAAGCCCGGATCTCCTTCTCCACGGCGTCCTCGGCCGCGGCGACCTCGCGCACGACCTGCTCGGTCACCGGGAAGGAAAGCCTCGGACAGCTCAACCGCGGCCAGTCGAACTTCGGGAAGTACTGCGTCTTGCGCGGGTCGGCCGTGTTCGTCATCGACAGGGAGTAGCCGGACCGGCCGTGGAACGCGTTCTTGAAGTGGAGGATCTGCGTGCCCTTCTCGCCCTTGCCTCGCGCCAGGTTCTTGCGGATCTTCCAGTCGAAGGCCGTCTTGAGCGTGTTCTCGATCGCGAGCGTGCCGCCCTCGACGAAGAACATGTGGTCGCTGTGGCTCTTGGGCACGGCGAGGTCCGAGAAGGTCTCGACGAACCGCGCGAAATGCTCGGTGTAAATGTCGCTCGTCGAGGGCTTCGTCAGGGCCGCTTCCATGAGGGCTTCGCGGAACTCGGGGTCCTGCATCTTCGGGTGGTTGTAGCCGACCGGAATCGTCGCGAAACAGGAGAAGAAATCGAGGATCGGCCGGTCGCTCCGGGCGTCGTAGAGGTAGGAGCCGCGGCTCCGCTCCATGTCCATGACGACGTGGTACCCGTCCACGAGGATGTGGCGCGAGAGGACGTCGAGAACGTTCTTCGGCGAGAGTTGCTCGCGGGTCAGGGTCGGCATGGGTGAGCTCCTCGAAGGCGCAAAAAGGGCGAAAAATCGGGTCGGAGAAGGAAAGCTAGCAGGAGGCGACGCGTCCCGTCAATCCGGGGAGGACGGGGCCGAGGAGGTCGGGCTCGCGGGAGGACGGGCCCCCAGGGATCAGCCGAGAATG
Source organism: uncultured Acidobacteriota bacterium (assembly GCA_963804915.1). GTDB lineage: Bacteria > Acidobacteriota > Thermoanaerobaculia > UBA5066 > Gp7-AA6 > DAHUXD01. Next base: position 11,785 of record CAWDSI010000035.1, on the reverse strand, counting down.
GCCGGAATCCGGGCATCCTCGAGGCTCGCCGCGGTGCAGCGGTCCTTGCCGTGCTCCTTGGCCCGGTAGAGGGCCGTGTCCGCCGCGCGGAGGAGCTCGTTTTTCTGCTGCTCGACCGAAGCGCCCGGAGTGGCGTGAGACCGGATCGACGAGAGCCCGAGCGACGCCGTGATCACGCCGTGCAGGTTGAGCGCCGGCTCGTTGAAACCGTAGGGCCGGAACAGGAACGTCGCGCTGCGGATCGCGCTGCGGATGGCTTCGGCGGCCTCGAGTCCCTCCTGGAGGTTGTGGCCCGGGAGGATCAGGACGAACTCGTCCCCGCCGTAGCGCGTCAGGGTCGCCCGCTCGTCGGTGATGGTGCGCCGGAGGATGTAGCCGACCTCCCGGAGCACCTGGCTTCCCGCAAGGTGGCCGTGGCGGTCGTTGACCGACTTGAGATTGTCGAGGTCGAGAAAGAGCACGGAGAGGTCGCCTCCGTCGCGCGAGATCCGCGACAGCTCCTGCGTCAGGCGGAGGTGGAGGTAACGCTCGTTGTAGAGACCGGTCAGTCCGTCGCGCTTGGCGACCTCGTACGCGCGCCGCGCATCGAGCAGGTTCTGGATCGAGATCGAAGCGTAGTCCGCGAAGATTTCGAGGAGTCGCCGGTCCTTCTCGCGGAATCCTCCCGGCCCGGCCCGGTTCACGAGCTCGAGCACGCCGCAGACCGAAGACTCGATCCGGACCGGCACGCACAGAACGGACTTCGTCGCGAACCCGTCGCTCAGATCGAGAGTGGGGTAGAAGAACGGATCGTCGACGACGTCGTCCGTCATGTACGCCACGCCGGTGGCGTAGACGTGGCCGACGATGCCGACGCGCGCGTTCATGCGCTTGCCCAACCGGGCTTCGCCGTGCGCTCCGAAGGTCGCGATGAAGACCAGCTCGTTCTCGAGGCGGTCGTCGGAGTTTTTGGTCATCGGATCGTCGAGAAGGATCGATCCGGCCTCGGACGGCACGAATTCGTTCGCCTTCTGGAGGATCTCGCGCAGGAATCGGTCGATCTCGATCTCGCCGGTGTAGGCGTAATAAGCCTTGTGCCTCTCGAGAAAGTTTTCGAGTCGGCGGTTCTCCAGCGTATTGACCTGCAAAGCACCCATCCTGATCCAAAAAATTCTACCATCTGATAGCCTCGGTCGCCGTGTCCGGGAGCGCGCCGATGCCATCACAGCATGAGCGATGAGCGGTCAGAGGCAACCCTGAGCGGCGAGAAGCAGCCCGGCCCGGCGCGGCCGCGGATTCCAGCCCGCAAGCGCTGGGGGCAGCACTTCCTGGCGAGCCCCGAGACCGCTCGCCGCATCGTCGAAGCGGCTCACGTCGGTCCGGAGGACTGCGTGCTCGAGGTCGGCCCCGGAGACGGCGCGCTCACGCGAGTCCTCGCGGTGACCGCGCGCACCATCGCCGCCGTCGAAATCGATCCGCTTCGGGCCGAAAAGCTGGCCGCGGAATACGCGGCGGAGCCGCACGTCCGGATCTTCCAGGGCGACGTGCTGCGCCGGCCCATCGCGAGCTGGCTCGACGCCGCCGGCTGCACGGGCGAGGCCCTCCTCGTGGCGAACCTTCCCTACAACGCCGCGACACCGATCCTGTTCGCGGCTCTCGAATCGGGGGGTCGGATCCGGCGCGCGGTCGTGACGGTCCAGCGCGAGGTCGCGCGCCGCTTCGTCGGGCGGCCCGGACAGGATGGCTATGGCTACCTGTCCGTCCGCGCCGCCGCTCTCTCCGAGGGACGGGTCCTCTTCGATCTGCCCCCGGGAGCTTTCCGTCCGCGGCCGAAGGTGACCTCGAGCGTTCTCGAGCTCACGCCGCGAGAAGGAAAGGCCCCGCCCGATCAGGTCCGTCGCGCGTTGACCCTCGCCTCGCTCGGCTTCAACGCGCGACGCAAGACGCTCGCGAACGCACTCTCGTCGGCGGCGCCGCGGTCCCGATGGGAAGCGGCTCTGACCGAGCTCGGGAAGTCGACGCGCGCCCGGGCGGAAGAGCTGTCCCTCGACGATTTTCTCTCTCTGGCCCGGAGCTGGAGCCCGGATCGTTGAGCGCTTCGCTCGAGGTCGCGCCAAAGGGCGCGCTGGAAATCGTCCCGCTGGGCGGTGTCGGCGAGTTCGGGAAAAACGTCCTCTGGCTGCGGTGCGAAGGCGCGAGCATTCTCGTCGACGTCGGCGTGTCGTTTCCGGACGAGACGTTCCCGGGCGTCGATCGCATCGCGCCGGACTTCGCGGCGATCACGGGCGAGCGGATCGAGGGCGTCTTTCTGACGCACGGCCATGAGGACCACGTCGGCGCCCTCCCGTATCTGCGCGAATGGTGCGACGCCCCCGTGTACGGCCTCCCGTTCACGCTCGCGATGGCGCGCCGGCGGCTCGAGGAAGCCGCGCTCCCGCTGGCCGGTCTCGTCGAGGCCCGCGGCCGCGAGACGATCGTGGCCGGTCCCTTCCGCGTGACCTTCTTCCGCGTCTCTCATTCCGTGCCGGATTCGGCGGCCGTTCTCATCGAAGCGGGCGGCGCGCGCGTCGTCCACTCCGGCGATTTCAAGCTCGACGACGATCCGCCCGACGGCGAGACGACCGACCGCGAAGGGATCGCGGCCGCCGTGGGAGCGGGCGTCGATCTCGTCCTCGTCGATTCGACCAACGCCGAGAGGCCCGGCCACTCTCTCTCCGAGCGGGCCGCCGGCGACGGTCTTCGCGCGGCCATGCAGGGCGCCCGCGGGCGCGTGATCCTCACGACGTTCTCGAGCCACGTCTCCCGTCTCTCCCAGGGAATCGAGGCCGGCCTGTCGGCGGGGCGCCGCGTCGCGATGCTCGGGCGCAGCATGCGAGCGGTGGCCGAGATCGCCGAGCGCTTCGGCCGCCTGCGACTCCCGATGGGCTCGCGACTCGGGGCCGCGGATCTGCGCCTCACAAATCCCGAGCGTCTCCTCTGCCTGACGTCGGGAAGCCAGGGCGAGCCCGGCTCCGCCCTCTATCGCCTGGCGCTCGGCGAGCATGCCGATCTGGAGCTTGCGGAGGGCGACCTCGTCCTGCTCTCGGCGCGCACGATCCCGGGTCACGAGCGCTCGGTGAACCGGATGTGCGACCACCTCGTGCGCCGCGGGGCGCGCATCATCCGAGAGTCCGAGCCGCCGATCCACGTCTCCGGCCACGCCCACGCCGGCGAGATCGCGGAGTGGCTGAAGCTCACTCGCCCGCGCGCCGTTCTTCCGGTGCATGGCGACCGGCGGATGCTCGTCGCGGCCGCGGAGGTCGCGCGCGCGGGGGGCCTGTCCGGCGATCGCGTCCCGCTTCTCGACAACGGCGACCGGCTCGTCCTCGAGAGCGGCCGTCTGCGGGTCGAGCCGGGCGCCGTGCGCTGCGGCACGGTCTTCCTCGACGACCGGACCGAGGCCGTGGACCCGGACATCGTGCGCGAGCGTCGGCATCTCGCGGCCGAGGGCGTCGTCGTCGTGCTCGTGCGGGGAGAGGACGTCGACGTCGTGTCGCGGGGCGTGGCGGCCGACGATGCGGCGCTCTCGGAGGAAGTGTCGCGCGCGGCTCGAGGCGTGCTCGGCCGCGCGACCAGCGAAGAGCGCAACGACTCGGAATGGCTGCGGGCGGAGATCGTGCTCGCCGCGCGCCGGGCCTGTCGCCGCGCGCTCGGGCTGCGACCGGTGATCGTGCCGGTCCTTCTTTGAGCCGGCGCCGTTGAGACGGCGCCGTTGAGACCGGTGCTGTTGAGAAGAGCCGAGGCGCTCCTCGCCGCGGCCGTGGTGCTGCGGATGGCGTTTCACGCGGTCTCCCTGCCCGCGTTCGAGGGGCCCGACGAGCCGCAGCATCTGGCGCGCATCCGGGACTTCGCGCGCCAGCCGTGGTCGGTCGCCTTCGAGGGGAAGTGGGTCGACGCGGAAATCGTCGCCTCCGTACTGGCGCACCCGTGCCCCCGCCCGGAGATCGGCTGTCCGTCCTACAGGTCCATGCCCGGTCGCTTCAATATCCTTCGGGCGCCCCCGGCGCCGCCGCGGTCCGCGGCTCCGATTCCAAACGAGGAATCCAAGCAGCCGCCGCTCTTCTATCTGGCCGCGGGACTTCCGTTGAGGCTGCTCGGCCTCCGCCCCGATCCGCCCGCGGCGCTTCTCTACGCCCGCCTCTTCTCGGTTGCGTTGATCGCGATCGCGCTCTGCGGTCCGCTGCGCCGAATCTTCGAGGGGCATCCGGCCGCCGCCTGCGCCGGTCTGATCGCCTTGCTCTCCCCGGGCGCCGCGGAAGCCTTCGCGCGGTGCTCCAACGACGCGGCCGTGTTCCTCTGGGCCGCGACGGTGATCGCGGCGCTCGACCGGCGTCCGGGCCCGCTGCGGATGGCGCTTCTGCTCGCGGTGGGGCCGCTGCTCAAGCTGACCGCCCTCCCGATTGCGGCCTTCGCGGTCGCGACGTTGTGGCTCGAAGGACGGCGGGGGACCGCCACCGCGGGCGCGGTCGCGTCGGCGCTCGTGTTCCCGGTCCAGGCGGTTCGAGGCTGGATCGGGAGCGGAGCGCTCGAGCTGCAGCGCGAACGGCCCGCCATCGCCGAGACGGTCGGCGGATGGCTCGCGGGCTTCGCGCAGACCGCCTACACGCTCGTCAAGGCGCCCTTCTGGGCCATGGGCTGGTCTCTCCTCCGTCCGCCCGGCCCTCTCCTCGCCGTCCACCTCGGACTGCTGCTGTCCTTCGCTCTCGCCTTGCGGATCTCGCCGCGGCCGCGAAGATTGCCCGCGCACGCGCTCGCCGCCGTCGTCGCGGCGGCCGGGACCGTGGTGTTCGCCGTCGCGACGCGCCGATATTTCGGCGTTTGGGGCGGCGTGACCGGATGGTACGTGTGGGACTGGAGCCCGTGGCTCGCCGTCGCGGCGCTCGATGTGGCCGTCGTCGCACGGCGGTTCGTCCGCCCGCTGCTCGTCACGGAAGCCGGCTTCGTTCTCGCGGCCAACGTCGTGTGGTTCATCTTCGCGTCATCGGCGTATGGTGGGTGATAGCGTGCGCCCGCGATGACCTGGCTCGAAGCGGCTCTGCTGGGATTGATCCAGGGATTGACGGAGTTCATCCCGGTCTCTTCCGACGGGCATCTTTCCGCGGCCGAGATGTTGATGCCCAGCTTCGGCCAGGTCGGGCTGCTCTTCGACGTCATGGTCCACGTCGGCACGCTGACGGCGATCGTCATCTACTACCGGGCGCTCCTTGCGGAAGAGGTGTCCGGTCTCGTCGCGCCCGACCCGGAGAAGAAGCGGCGGGCGTGGCGGCTCGCGGCGCTCCTTCTGGTGGCGACGATTCCGACCGGCATCATCGGCCTCCTCCTCAAACCCTCCGTCGAGACGACGAAGCTCGACCCCCGTTTCGTGGGCGCCATGGAGATCCTGACCGGGCTTTACCTCCTGCTGTCCGCGTTGCGCCGGGACGGCCGCAAGGACCGCGACACGATGCCGTATCTCGACGCGGCCCTGATCGGCGTGGCGCAGGGGTTCGCGGTGCTGCCGGGGTTGTCGCGCTCGGCGTCGACGATCGCCGTGGGGCTGCTGCTGGGCCTCGCGGCGCGCTGGGCGGCCGACTTCACGTTTCTGCTGGCGATTCCGGCCATCGTCGGCGCGGCCGGGCTCGAGATCGTCTCGGCGCTCCGGCACCAGGGGCCGGCGTTCTTCCATACGCCGGACTTCGGCAAGTACCTGCTCGGCGCCGCCATCGCGGGCATCACGGGCTATTTCACGATCGGGGTCCTCATCCGGCTGGTCTCGACCCGGAAGGTCCACCTGTTTGCGATTTACTGCTTCCTCTTCGGTCTCGTGCTGATCCTGTTCTTCCCTCGAAGATAGTCAGCGGGAGCCGCGGGTCCCGGCGTTCGCGCGCCGCGCGTGGCGGCTGCCGAGCCGGATCGCGATGTAGACGAGGATGCAGCAGAGAAAATCGATCGCGAGCCCGGCGTCGAAGCGGTAGGGCTGGTTCTGCAGGGCCGGCGGCAGGCCGGGATGCAGGACCCAGAAGTAGATGGCGTTTCCGACGAGGACCGCGACCGCGTACTCGATCCAACGGCGCTTCGTCACGGCACGGAATCTATCGCGGTCGATCGGCGAGGGCGGAGAGGCGCGCACGCGTGATCTCGAGCTGACGGCGGGAGTGGGCGAGTCCGTCCGCGAGCCCCTGGCGCTCCCGGATCGCGATGGCCTCCTCGAGGGCCGCCGCCCCGTCCGCCAGGTGGTCGGCGCACCGCTCCGGGTCGAGCTCGGCCCGGCGCCGCAGCGCGAGTCCCAGGTTGTGCAGCGTGACGCCGCGCGCAATCTCATGGTCGGACGTGCGCCAGGCGAGCGCGCGCTCGAAGAGCACCACGGCCTCGGCGAGCTCGCTCTCGGATTCGCCCAGGTTGGACAGCGCGGTCGCGAGGTTGTGCAGGGCCCGCGCGTGCCAGCCTCCGTCGCCGTCCTCGGTGAAGTGGCCGAGAGCGTCTCCGAAGAGGCGGCGCGCCCGCTCGAGGTCGGCCGCCGGGCCCGGGCTTCCGTAGAAAACCGCGGCGTTGTGGAGAAACCGTGCGCGTGCCTCCGGGCCCGGGAAAGCGAGCGCGGGGATGAGCTCCCAGAGATCGTCGGCGAGAGCGCGAGAGGCGTCGTCGCGGCGCTCGGAGCGAAGCTCTTCCTGGGCGCGGAACCAGTCGCGGTACGCCCCGGGCGGATCGGCGGCGAGCGCGTCGCGAAAGTGGCGGCGGAGAGGCTCCAGATCCGTCAAAGCTCAGAGGGTGTCGAAGAGCCCGGGCTGCAGGCCGGCGGATCTCCGAAACGTGGTGCGGCGCGGCTTCTCTTCTCCCGGCTCCTGGTTGATCCCGAGCCGCCGGCACTCGATGTCGAAGAGGCTCTCGATCGCGGCCCATCGGGGGCCCACGCCCTCCATCCGCGCGCCGAACCGCGACTCGTTCCGCTTTCCACCGCGGGTCTGCTCCAGGTTGGACCAGATCCGGGCCGCGCGGTCGGGAAACGCTTCGCGCAGGCGCTCTTCGAAGACGGGAAGCACTTCGGCCGGAAGGCGGAGCAGCGTGAGGAAAGCGCTGCGGGCGCCGGCCTCGCGGGCCCGGGAGAGGACCGATGCGATGTCGCTGTCGTTGAGCCCCGGGATCACCGGCGCGACGGAGACTCCCGTGCGGATCCCGGCCTCGGAGAGACGCGCGATCGTCTCGAACCGCTGGGATGCGAGGCTCGCGTTGGGCTCCATGGCCCGGCCCACGGCGTCGTCGGCGAAGGGAACGCTGACGTAGACCACGGCGGCGGCTTCGCGGGCCAGCCGGGAGAGCACGTCGATGTCCCGCCGCACGAGCGTGCCCTTCGTCACGACGCCGACGGGGTTGCGGAACTCGGCGCAGACCTCGAGGCAGCGGCGCGTCAGTGCATACACGGCTTCGGTCGGCTGGTAGCAGTCCGTGACGCCCGAGAACACGATCGTGTCGCCTTTCCAGGAACGCCGCAGGAGCTCCCGGCGCAACAGCTCCGGCGCGTTCACCTTCGCGACGATCTTGCGATCGAAATCGGTGCCCGCGCCCCAGCCGAGGTACTGGTGGGTCGGACGCGCGTAGCAATAACTGCAAGCATGAAAACATCCGCGGTAGGGATTCACGCTGAAACGGAAACCGACGTCGGGGCTGTCGTTCTCCGAGATGATCGACTTCGCGTGTTCCTCGAAGACCTCGAGCTCCGCCGCGGGCGGCTCACCGAGCCACTCGGCGTGGACCGTCTGCCAGGGGTTGGGCGGGTTGGAGACGCGGGTCGCCATCCCCAACGGAGTATAGAGTCTCCGGCCGAGCCGAGATCCATGCTGATATCCGATTCGTCCGCCGGTGCGCGGCGCGCTCCGACCGGTCGCTCCCGCCGCATTCTCCGGGCGGCGGGCCTGCTCGTGGCGGCGGCCGTGGTTTTCTGGTTCGGGCTGGGCATGCATCGCGGCGTGCTGCTTTCCGAGGACATCAAGTCGCGCGTATGGCCGTGGGCGCCCGCGTTTCCGGCGAAGGAAATCGTGGCGCCGGCACTCTCGGACCCGGTCTGGCAGTTCGTTCCCTGGATCGAGATCGCACGCCGCGAGCTCGCATCGGGCCGCCTTCCGCTCTGGAACCCGTATCAGAACGGCGGGGCCCCGCTCGTGGGCAACAGTCAGTCGGCTCTGGGCTCGCCGCTGTTGTGGCCGGCGCTCGTCCTTGGCGTGGCCGGCGGGTGGAATCTGTCGCTGCTGCTCCGGCTCCTCGTCGCGGTCGTCGGCGCCTTTCTCTGGCTTCGCGATCTCGGCCGCTCGAAGAGCGGAGCCCTTCTCGGTGCGACGGCGTTCGCACTCTCGGCGCCGTTCGTCGCCTGGCTGGAACATCCGGAAACGCTGACACTCGCGCCGCTCCCGTGGCTCCTGCTCTTTACGCGGCGCGCCGTCCGGAATCCGTCGCCCGGCGCTTTCCTGGGGGTCGCCCTGACCACCTATGCCGTCATCGCCGGCGGACAGCCCGAGTCGGCTCTCCTGGCCGCATTGCTCGCGGCCGCGGTGATGCTGCGGGAGTCGCGAGGCGGCCGGGGCGCGGGGCCGGCCTTCGCCGCCTCGCTCCTCGGTGCCGGACTCGCCGCACCCTTCGTGTTCCCCTTCATCGAATACCTGCGCCTGAGCGCCGCATGGTCCGGCGAGGGCCGGCACCCTTTCGTTCTGGCGCATCGAGACCTGCTGCGGTTCGTGCTCCCGAGCGTCCCGGGATCCAACGTCATCGAGGCGGCCGCGGCGATCTCGCTGGCGGCCCTCGCGCTCGCCCTCGTCGGGCTCTTCTGGCTACGGCGGCGAGCGGATCTCCGGTTCTGGGCGGCCGCGGCCGCGGTGATCCTCCTCGTGACGTACGACAACCCGGCCTCGCGAGCGCTCGCGTTTCACACACCGGTCTACTGGACGCGCGCACTCCTGCTGCTTCCGCTGGCGCTGGGCGCGCTCGCTTCGGCCGCGGCGGATGAGCTGCGCGAGGCGTGTGCGCGCCGGGGGTGGGGGAGAGTGGCCGCCGCGATCGGGCCGGCCGCCGTTCTCCTCGCCGCCGGCGAGTTGCTGCTCCGCGCGCAGGGAGTTCACGGCCACGCGCGGCCGGAAGACATCGGGCGTTCGACGCCGCTGCTCGAGCGCCTCCGCTCCGATCCCGGCGTGTTCCGAATCCTTCCGCTCCACACTTTTCTTCCGCCGGAGTCGGCGACGTCGTTCGCGCTGGAAGACGTCCGCGGGTACGACGCGCTGGCTCCGCGAGGCTGGCAGGAGCGCCGGCGCGAGATCGGCAACTTCATCCGGACGCCCACGGTCACGGACGTGCTCGAGCCCTGGGATATCGCTCCCGGCGGGAAAGGGCTCGACGTCTGGAACATCAAGTACCTGCTGCTGCATCCCGGATTCCCTTTCGGCGCCGAGACCTTCCGAGCGCGCCTGGGCCTGGACCTCGAGGAGGTCTATTCCGGACCCGACGGCCGGATCCTGGTCAATCGGCGCGTACAGCCCCGGGCTCGGTTGGAGGGAGCCGGAAGCGTGACGCTCGAAGAGCGGCGGCCCATGTCGTGGCGCTTCACGGTCGCCGCGGAGGAAGCAACCCGTCTGATTGTCGCCAACCCTTTCTTCCCGGGCTGGACGGCACGAGTCGACGGCAAGTCGGCGCCTCTCGGCGCTCGCCCCGGTGAGCCGTTCGTAGTCGAGGTGCCGGCGGGCACGCACGAGGTGGAGTTGCTTTACCGGCCGGTCTCATTCCTTGGCGGCTGTGCGGCCGGTCTCGCGAGCGCGCTCGCACTCGGTCTGGCCGTTTTTCGGCGACGCTCCGCCGCGTCCCGGGCGCATTTGCCCTAGGCGGACTTGGGCCCGGCCGCCTTCGTGTTCGATTTTGCCGCGAGACGGGCGAACTGCTTGAGACCGTTCCCCGTCAGAAATGGCCGGGCGAAGCGGATCAGGTCGGCGCGGAGGCGACGGAACGTGTCGAGCGGGTCCTTCGACAGGCCGGGGTAGCGCATCAGGGCCGCGACGCCCAGGCGCTCCATGTAATCGGGATGCGGGATCTGTCGGTCGCCGGCCGAGTACACGGCGATCGTCACTCCCGAGCGGACGCGGAGCTCGAGTGCCCGGTTTCGCTTTGCGAAACGGGTCGTGGCGGTGGCGCGGCCCTCGATCTTTTCGTCGCGGATCTCCTGCGGTTTCAGACCGTGCACGGCCATGAAATCCGCGAGCACGCCCGCGCCCTCTTTCAGCAGATCGACGTCGGTGCGCTTCGGGTGGGAGCGGCGCAGGGCTTCCATCAGGGAATCGATGCGGCGACGCAGCTCATCCCGCGTTGCGCGGAAGGCCTCCGCGCGCTCCTCGTCGCTCCCGCGGACGAAGCTCGGGTCCTCCACGGACCAGTGCACGAGGTGGCGCGCCTTGGGCCACGTCGGGCAGTCCGCCGCGGCGGAATCGCACACGGTCACGACGAGGTCGAAGGGCTCCTCGAGAAAATTCTCGGCGGATTTCGAGCGCGCGTGGTCCATGCGGACGCCGAGCTCCTCGATCGCATGGACCGCCAGCGGATGGACGAATCCCGCAGGACGCGAGCCGGCCGAAACCGGATCCAGCAGATCGCCGTAGTCGAGGCGGGCGAGCGCCTCGGCCATCTGGCTGCGCGCCGCGTTGCCAGTGCAGAGAAAAAGAATCCGACGACGATCCGAAGGCATGGTCTTTCTATACCTCATTGAGCGCGGTCCGACCTCCCCTTGCTAAACTTCTTTCGCGACTCGATGATTCCGGAGTCTGCGGCCCGCATCGGGAGCAGACCCGCGAGGAGATTCGGCCAAACGAGGCGCCGGCGCTTCTCGCGCGATGGTCCCCGGTCGCGGGGAACGCCCGTGCCTCCGCGTGTCCGCCTACCCGTTTCGCCTTTTCGACCTCATAATGGTGAGGATTGAGCGAAGGGTCCTTCTGGAAGAGCCGCCTCGCCGGTGAGGCGATCGGTGTCGTCTTGCTGCTCGCGGGCCTGCTCGCGGCGCTGGCGTTGCTGTCCTTCGACCCCCGGGATCCCAACATTTTTTCCTGGACCGCGGGCGGGGAGGCGGCCAACCCCCGGAACTGGATCGGCGGTTTCGGCGCCTCGCTGGCCACCGCCCTCTATGCGCTCTTCGGCCTCGCGGCCTGGGGCGTCACCGGCCTGGTCCTCGTGCTCGGCTGGCGCCGCTTCTGGGCACGCCCCCTGCCGAATCCAGCCTCCAAGGCCGCGGGAATCGGGCTCCTGCTCTTTTCGCTGCCGATGCTTCTCTCGCTGGCGTTCGGGCGGCGCCAGTTGTACGGCGAAGAAGCCGAGACCGGGGGCATCGTCGGCCGGGCCCTCGCCGACGCGTTCCGGGGACGCATCGGCACGACGGGCGCCGTGCTCGTGGCCGCCACGTTCGTGCTCCTGGCCGTGCCCCTGGCGACGCAGGTTTCGCTGGGCGACGTCTTCCTCAAGCTCCGGGTTCGCTTCGCCGGCCTGGCCTCGCGCCTGACGGTGGGATGGGCCCGCCGGCGCGACCGGCGGACCAAGGAACGCCTGCGGAGAACCGTCGTCACCAAGCACCTGGAACGGGCCAGGAAAGGCGAGATCTCGCTCGACGAGATTCCGTTCGCGCCGGAAGACGCGCCGCCCATCGTGCGCGAGCTCCCCGGCCCGGGCAAGTTCTCGATTCGCAAGACGACCGTGCCTGCGGCGCCGGCTCCCGCCCGCGGGAAGCCGTCCGGGTCTTCTCCGGCGCCGAAGAAGAAACCCGAGAAGGACG
>CAWDSI010000034.1:0-83062 GCA_963804915.1 uncultured Acidobacteriota bacterium | reverse complement strand
ATCGCCATGTCAGATCGCTAGGGAGAGGTTGCGCATGCGACTTCCCCTCCCTCGTCGGTCGGCCCGCGCAGCGGGCCGCTGAGAATCCGAGCCAGAGCCACGATCCGGAAGCCTATACCGGCGGAATCAGTCGGCGAGGAAGCTTACACGACCCGAAGACACGTCGTACATGGCGCCCTGGATCCCGACCTTTCCGGTGTCGACGAGCTCGCGGATGATGGAGCTCCGGGCCTTGATCTCGTCGATGGAATCGTGGACGTTCTTCTCACCACCTTCGTGACGTATGCGGGGTCCTTCGATGTGCCGGGACCGGAGTCGCGCACCGCCGTCTGGATCTTGGCGAGGAGCGCCGTGAGGTTGCCCAGCTTCACACCGTCGATCGCGCCCTTGACCGCCCCGCATTCCGTGTGTCCCATCACGACGATCAGCTTCGCCCCGGCGACTTTCGTCGCGAACTCGAGCCCGCCGAACACGTCCGTGTCGACGACGTTCCCGGCCGTCCGCAGGCTGAAGACGTCGCCGATGCCCTGATCCAGAACGATCTCGGCCGGCGCCCGCGAATCGATGCATGAGACGACCGCGGCGAACGGGTACTGACCCGAGGCCGTGGCGATGACCTTGGCGGCCCAGTCGCGGGTCTTCGGCTGGCCGGCGACAAACCGCGCATTGCCCTCCTGGAGCCGCTTGAGGGCTTCGGCCGGAGTAATCGTGGACTGCAATTCTTTCGTGGACACTTGGGCGAGAACGATAGCAGCCGCCGCACCCATAAGCACAGCGAGCACCGGGAGAATTGCCTTCCTCATTTTCAGCCTCCTAGGATCTTCTGCGTCAACGCCGGCACACGTCCGAGAAGTCGCGCGTACAACGCGATTTGGCCGCGATGATACTCCTCGTGGGCGATGCCGTGGTTCATCCAGGCGAGCCGCGTCCCCATCGTCCCGTCGAAGCGGCGGATCGTCTGCAGGGCATGCAGCTCCCCCGCCCGCAGGAGCGCGCGCTCGCCGTCGCGGCGGGTGCGGGCCAGGGCCGCGAGAACCGCCGTCCGCGTCCGCAGCCGCTCCATGCCGGGACCGTGCTCCCGCAGCAACGCTTCATAGCTCTTGCGGCGGAAGTCGCCGTCCTTGCGCGAGAGCTCGCCGGACATCAGCAGCCCCGACTGGATGATGTGCTGCGCGAGCTCCCGCACCGTCCGGCTCTCCGGGTGAGGACGGAACCCGAGGTCGCGCTCGGGAATGTTGCGGAGCTCGTCGATGACGCCCTCTCGCACGTACGTCCAGGACTCCAGCGCTTCTTCCAGGAGTGTCGTGAATCCCTTCATCGTCCGGCCTCCAGTATTCCGCTAGCGGGGCGAGCCGGCGTAGACCATGGCCTTCGTCCCGGCCACACCCGACTTCTCGAGAAGTGCGGCGGCCTCGGACGGGCTCAGCCGCCGGCCGAGGGGCTCGGACGCGTCCGCGAGCTGCCACGCGAGGATCGCCATCACCGCTGTATCGGTGGCCAGCTTCTTCGGGTCCACATTCTCGAACGTGTCGATCACCGTGTGGTGGCGGTCGTCGTATGTCCCCGCTTCGACCCAGAGCGTCACGGCCGGGACGCCGACGACCATGAACGGGCCATGGTCGCGGTCGAACGAAGCCTCCAGCGTCGTCGCGTTCGCGCCGAGTCCCGCGAGCGAGGCGAGAAGTTTCTTCGCCGCCGGCTCCAGGTCCGCGCGGCCGTGAAGCTCGAGCCCCAGGGGCGTCCCCGCGCCCGAGTCCATGATGAACACGGCCCGAAGCGCATCGAGCTCCTTCTCGTGCGCGGCGACGTAGGCGCGGGAGCCGAGCGCCGCCTCTTCTTCGCCCGAGAAGAACGCGAAGCGGATCGTGCGGCGCGGCGTCACGCCGAGGGACTTCAGGATCCGCGCGGCCTCGAGCACCGCGGCCACACCCGAACCGTCGTCGTCGGCGCCCTGCGCCACGTCCCACGAGTCGTAGTGCGCCCCGACGAGAACGACCTCGCCGGGCTCGCGGCCCGGCAGATCAGCGATGACGTTGCGCTCGCGGTACGGCGACGTATCGAACGTGTTCTTCACGTCGAGCGTGAGGCGCACCGGACTCTTCCGTGACAAGGCCGGCGCAGCAGCGCAGCGTCTTCCTTCGCCACGGAGACGACCGGCAGCGGCGCGCGGGGATAGAAACCGAAGGCGGAGGTGTAGACCATGCGCCCGGGCTTGTCCGACGGGATGAGCATCGCCGCGGCGCCGGCGTCCGCGAGCGTCTTCGCGAGCTGCGAGCGCATCACGAAGGACGGATCGACGCCCGACTTCTGCGGGTCGACCAGCACGAAGGCGCCGCGGAACCGCTCGAGCGGCGCCAGCAGCGTCGCCGAGACGGGAGATCCGAGATCGAGAAGCGGCGCCGCGACTTCGCCCGACGTCCCCGGAACCCACGCAAACGAACCGACCTGGATCGCGCGATCGATCGGCGCGACGATCCGCCCGCTCGCGGGCCCGCGTGTCCAGCGCGATGCGAGGTCGAACTCCTCGAAGCGTGCGTTGGAGTAACCGGCCTTCTTCAGCTCGGCGAGGATGAGGTCGGAAGCCGCGCGCGTCTGCGGCGAGCCCGTCACGCGGCCGCCGACCTCGTCGGTGAGGCGCTGGAGAAACGCCGTCGCGCCTCCGCCGGTCATGGCAGTGCCGGCGATGCGGGCGGCGACGTCCTCCTGGGCGTGGATCGGAGAGCCGACGAGAACGAACATGAGCATGAGACTCGGTCGAAGTGTCATTTCTTCCTTTCGTCGCCGCCCTTGAGGAGGCTCGTCCAGTTCGTGAGGACGACCGCGCCGTCCGGCTCGGAGTCCGTCGCGCGGCGGATCACGAGGAAACGCTGCCCGTCCGGGGAGGCGTCGTAAGGGTGCCGAACGAACCCGAGCTGCCCACTCGTTCCAAGGTCCAGGGCAAAGAGAGGCTGCGGCTCGCCGATCTCGAGACGGCCCGCGGCAGAACGGATGGACACGGACATCAGCGTCTCGTTTCGAGACGCGTAGAAAAGCTCGGAGCCGTCGCGATTCCAGACCGGCATCTGCCCGCCGCCGATCGACACCTGACGCTTGGGGCCCTTCGGGAGCGGCTGCACGTAGACTTCGTTTCGCCCGGACTCGCCGGAATCGAACGCGCAGAGGCGGCCGTCCGGCGAGATCGCGGGATGCTCCTCCGAGAACTGCGGGGTCTCGCTCAGGTGAACGGAATCCCCGCCTCCGGAAACCGGGCTCAGGACCCGAGCCCAGTTCCCGCCCTCCGCGGCGGCGTAGAGCAGCAGCCGGCCGTCGGGAGAGACCGTCGGAAGGATCTTGTCCACCTTGGTGGCGATCAGCGTCTTCTCCGCTCCTCCGCTCGCCGGGCGCTCGAAGAGGTCGTAGAAGCCCAGGTGATCGGAGGTGTAGACCAGCCGTTCGCCGTCCGGAAACCAGGCCGGGCCGAATTCGTCGGTACGCTCGGCGGTGATCCTGGTCGCCGTCCCGCGGGAAACGTCCAGCACCCAGACGTCCTGGTTCTGGCCGTGTGCCGGATCGCGCCGCGTGACCGCGACTCTCTGGCCGTCGGGAGAGAAGCGGACCTGTTCGTAGCCTCCGACTTCGCCGAGCGTGCCGAGCTCGCGGCCCTTCCGATCCACCCAGACCAGCCGGCGCCGCCCGGTCCACGGAAGATAGGCCAGGCGGTCGCCGGCCGCCGAGACCGCAAGAAGGTTGTCCTCGGTTCCGTACCGGACCCCCTCAATCACGGGTGCAGGCTGGCCCGAAAGCGTCAGATGCCGCGGATCGATCTTCCAGGCGAAGAGGGCGCTGTCCCGCGCAAACAGCAGGTAGCCCTCTGGCGAGAAGATCGCGTCGGAATCGGAGTGGAAGAGAGACCGCACGTCTTTCGAGTCGAGCGAACCGAGCATGGCCGAGGTCTTCTCCGGATCGATGTTCCGCGCGACGAACACGAAGTGCCGTCCGTCCGGAAGAAACCCCGGATGGAAGTGCGCGACCTCGCCCCGACCCGCATCGATCGCCGTGACCGGGCGGGGCGTGCCTCCCGAGGCGGCGACGGCGACGATCGGAGTGCCGAAGTCTTTCGTGAAGAGGATCGTGCCGTCGCGGCCCCAGGCGCCGAAGAAGCCGCTTCCGCTCTCGCAGATCGCCTGAGCGGGTCCGCCGTCCACACCCACTCGCTTGAGCTTGCCCTCCGCGAAGAACGCGATCTCGCGGCCGTCGAACGACCAGAAGGCGCCGCGGGCGTCGTCGGTACCCGGCACCGCACGGATCTCGAGGCTTTCGAGCGAGCGGGTCGCGATCGAGGTGCGGCCTCCCGCGTCCTGCATCCAGAGGAGAACTTGCCGCGCGTCCGGTGAGAGGACGGGAGCGCCGAGAAAGCCCCGGCCGGGCGGCGGCATGATCGTGAAGCGCAACGGCTCCTCGCGCGCCGGAGCGGGACGGCGAGAGAGCAGCGCTGTCGCGGCGACGGCCGCGGCGACCGCAGCGAAGGCCCATGCGAGAGCTTCGCGCCGCTTGCGCCGGACGGAGACGACCGGAGCGACGCTGGCTGCGGAGCCTTCCGAAACCCACCTCAGCTGCTTGCCGACGTCTCCGGCGGACTGCCAGCGATCTTCCGGGTCCTTGGCGAGACACGTTTTTACGACGCGGTCGAGCGCCGGAGGCGACATCGGCTGCGTCGACCCAATCGACGGCGGATCCGCCGACATGATCGACGAGATCAGCGACGCCTGGCTCGCCCCGGAGAACGCCTTCCTCCCGGTCGCCATCTCGTACAGGACCGCGCCGAACGCGAAGATGTCTGTCCGCGCGTCCGCGTCCTTGCCCTCGAGCTGCTCCGGCGCCATGTACTGGAACGTGCCCAGGATCGTCCCTTCCTGCGTCAGGCTCTGCTGCGTGGGCAGAGACGTCAGGCTCGACTTCGCCGCCGCGGGCGCTATCGCCTTGGCGAGGCCGAAGTCGAGGAGCTTCACGCCCGACTTCGTGATCATCACGTTGCCGGGCTTCAGGTCCCGGTGCACGATCCCCTGCCGGTGCGCCTTGTCCAGCGCGTCGGCGATCTCCACGCCATACCGCAGCGTCTGCTCCAGCGGCATCGGACCCTTCGCCAACCGATCCGAGAGCGTCTCGCCCTCGAGATACTCCATGACCAGGTATTCGGTCTCGCCCTCGCGCCCCACGTCGTAGAGCGCACAGATGTGCGGATGCGAGAGCTGCGAGATCGTCTTCGCCTCGCGCTCGAAGCGCTGGCGCACCTCCGGCGAAGCCGACATGCTCGACGGCAGCACCTTCACAGCCACCGTCCGCTCCAGCCGCGTGTCCCGCGCCTTGTAGACCTCCCCCATCCCGCCCGCGCCCAGAGGCGACAGAATCTCGTATGGCCCGAGCTTTGTTCCTGCCGCCAGACTCATGGCGGCGACGAGGCGACGACGCCGATATTGGCGATCGTGTCGCCTTTCTTCATGGAGGGCACGGCGCAGATGTAGAGAACGATGCCCGCCTCCGGTGCGCGCGCTTCGAAGGTCTTCCGACCCACGTAGTCCGTCACGTATCCGAGAAGCATGCCCCGGGCGGCGTAGGTTCCCCCCGCGACGAGCGGATAGAAGATCCCGGTCTGTTCGCTCGCGACCGGCTTGATCGACTCGATCCAGATCGGGTGATCGACCATCGCGGGAGTGCCGGGAAGCATCTTGAGCAGTCGCATGACGGACAGGCTCCCGTCGACGAGGGCCGACACGTCCGCCGGTTCCACGGTCCCGGCGTGGCCCGCCTCGACCGTGATCGACGGCTTGCCGCGAGTGGAGGCCGTCGCGTCGAGATAGCGTGAGGCGGCGGGATCCGTCGGGCGGTCGGTGGAGATGATGATCGTGCCGAGGCCGAACGCCAGGACCATCTGGCGCGAGGCGGCGTCCTGCTTCTCGTTGCCGGTCTTCAGCCAGTAGCTGTAGGGCCGCAGGTCCTCGTCGAGATCGCCGCCGTGAAAGTCGATCAGGTAGTCGCACCGCTCGACGATTTGGCGCGTGATGAGGAAGAGCGCGCGCTCCGTCTGCGTCCCGTCCGCCTTGCCGGGATAGAAGCGGTTCATGCTCTTGCCGTCCACGGGGTTCAGGTGCGGAACCTTCTGCTCGAAGGACGGCGTGTTGATGAGCGGGACCAGGATGAGCGTGCCGGAGACCTGCGCCGGGTCGAGCTTTTCGATCAGGCGCTCGATCGCGACGATCGAGGCGTACTCGGTGCCATGCGCGCCGGCGACGAGAGCCAGGACCGGCCCCGGCCGCGCTCCGCGGACCACGGCGACGGGAATGTCGAGTCCCGCGTCGGAGCCCGCGGGAACCGCGAGAATGCCGGTGACTTTCTGGCCGGGATTGGCAGAAGCCGTGCCGACTGTAAACGCACCCGGGTCCGGGCCAGCGGCGAAGCCGCAAACGCTGATGAGCAATCCGGCCGCGGCGGACAGCCACACCCTGATCGGCGCCATGTCAACCTCCCTCATTCGCCGAGCCTCGGTCGGCCAGGTGTCATCGGCTGGCCTTCGGCTCTGCGCCCTTCCCGAAGTGGAGAATGTAGATGTCTCCCGTCGTCCGCCCGCGCGTGTAGAAGAGGCGAGAACCGTCGCGGGAGAACTTGGGATCTTCGATGTAGAGGTCGAGCCCGGAGAACTCTGTCACCTTCTCCGGAGCGGCGGTCGCCCAGCCCTGCGCCGGGCCGGGCACACGGTAAAGGTTCTTGTGGCCGGGCTGAAAATAGAGCCAGCGGCCGGACGGCGAGAAGAGCGGGTGATAGCCATCGTACTGCGCGGTCTCGACGAGGCGAGGGGTTCCGCCGGCGGCCGGAACGGCCATGACGTTCATCCCCCCGCCTTCACTACTCTGGTACGCGAGCCACTCCCCGGTGCGATCGACCGACAGGAGCGTCCGCGCCTTGGCTCCCGGCAATGGCTCGGTGGCACCCGAGGCGGGATCGAGCCGCAGGAGGCTGTCGCCGCGCTGGATGAGCATCTTGCGATCCGGCAGCCAGACCATCTGTCCGGAGAAGTCGGCGACGCGTCGGGGGTTTGTGCCATCGGACCTCATGATCCAGAGAGCCTGAGCGCCCTGGCCCGCCCCGACGGCCCCTCGAGAAAACGCGATCTCGCCGCCGTCGGGCGACCACACGGGGGACGTATCCGAGTAGTTCGGATCGCGTGTGAGCTCGACCGGCGGTGCCGGCGGATCGATCCGCCACAGATGCGACCGGGCGCCGCGTTCCGCGGCGAAGACGACCGCCTTTCCGTCGGGCGCGACGCCGAAGAAACCCACGCGGTTGTTCCCGGTGGTCAATTCCCGGAGCGGTCCCGTCACGCGCCCGGCCTCTGCATCGAACGGAAGCTCTTCGAGGTTGAGGCTCTCCTGCACGGCGGAGAATGCGATCGACGCTCCATCCCGCGAGGACTTCGCGCCCAGGTCGCCGCCGCGCCCGAAGGTCAGCGGCTCCGGCAGTCCCGATAACTCTCCTCGGACGAGCGAGAACGGCGCCCTCCAGAGAGTGCGGCCCTTGCCGGGCGTGTCATTCGTGTACAGAACGCTCGTCGAGCCGGGTCCCCACGAAGGCCACTCCCCGCGAGCGAGGATTTTCGCCTTCCCGCCTTCCGCGGGAACGACTTCAACCTGGCCGCCGTTCTGGTACAGCACCCAGCGGCGGTCGTCCGAGATGCTGGGGAAGAAGTACCGCTGCAAGAACGGCTCCTCGATCGGCACGTCGCGGCTCTCGCCCCCCGCCGCGGGAACGATGCCGATCCGGGCGTTGCGGTAGGTGCCGTGAACGTAAACCAGGCTCGCGCCGTCCGGCGTCCAGGACGGGCAGTCCCCTTTCTCGACGATTCGTCGAGCCGGACCCCCGAGAGCGGGCATCACCCAGATGTCGCCCCCGACGCGCGGAAGGCCGGGAGCCGCGTGAATGATCTCGGAGCCGCCCGAGCGATCCGAAACGAACGCGATCTCGCGGCCGTCGGGAGAAAACGACGGCTGGATGTCGGCCGCCGGATTGTTCGTCAAGTTGATCGCGGGTCCGCCCGCGATCTGTTGCAGATAGATCTCGAAGTTGCCGTCGCGATCGGACACGTACGCAATCGTCTGTCCGTCGGGAGAAAACGTCGGCTCGCCTTCGTAACCCGGATCCGTCGTGAGCGGCATGATCGTCGCGTCGTTCCAGTCGGACGGCGGCGGAGCCTCGGCCGAACCGCCGGAACGGGCGAAGTAGCCGGCCGCCGCCGCGGCGACCGCGAGCGCCGCGACGCCGAGCCACCGCCAGATCGGCACGGAGCGAGGAGCGGCCGGCGCGACAGCCACGGCGGCGGAGCTTGTCGTTACAGCCGTCTCCAGGGCGAAGGCCAGGTCCCGCGCCGACTGGAAACGCTTCTCGGGCTTCTTCTCCAGGCAGTGGCGCAGCACCGGGACGAGAGCCGCCGCGTCCGCTCCGACCGACGAAGGCTCGCGGGGATCCTCCTTGAGGATCGCCGTCATCGTCTCGGCAGCCGTCTCCCGCGCAAACGCCCGGCTTCCCGTAAGCATCTCGTAGAGCACGGCGCCGAAGGAAAAGATGTCGGACCGCTGATCGACCGCGATGCCCCGCACCTGCTCCGGCGACATGTAGCCGACGGTGCCCATGACCTTTCCAGGTTCCGTGTAGCCCGAGACGGTCGGGGATTGGGTCTGATCGCGCGCATCGGACGGGCCTGCGCTCGGCTTCGCCAGCCCGAAGTCGAGGATCTTCAAGCGCTCGTCCCGAGTGATGAAGATGTTGTCGGGCTTCAGATCCCGGTGGACGATCCCCTTCTCGTGGGCCGCGGCGAGGCCCAACGCGATCTGCACGCCGTAATCCCGCACCTGGCGGGACGACAGCGGCCCGGACGAGAGGGCTTCGCGCAGCGTTTCGCCCTCGAGCAACTCCGAGACGGAGTAAGCGACGGTGCCCTCGTGGCCGAAGTCGTGGATCGCGAGAATGTTCGGATGCGAGAGCGCCGCGACCGCCTTCGCTTCCCGCCCGAAGCGCGCCAGCGCGTCGGCGTCCTCGGCCAGGCGCTCGGGCAGCACCTTGACCGCCACCGTCCTCTCCAGCCGCGTATCGCGCGCGCGGTAGACCTCGCCCATCCCGCCCGCTCCGAGCGGCGCGAGGATCTCGTAGGGCCCGAGCTTCGTTCCCGCGGCGAGAGTCACGTCAGAAGGCTTTCTGGCGGTACGTCTTACTTCTTCTCGAGCCCCGCCGTCCAGTTGGTCACTTTCTTGCTCCTCCGGCAATGCGATCGAGCGAAGGCCTTGCGCCCGGCAAGCATCTCGTACAGGACCGCGCCGAACGCCCAGATGAGGGGTCGCCCGTCAGGGCCTTCGCGAGGCCGAAGTCGAGCACCTTGACCTTGCCCTCCGGCGTCACCTTCACGTTGGCGGGTTTCAGGTCCCGGTGCACGATCCCTTTCTCGTGCGCGGCCTCGAGTGCGTCCGCGATCTGGCGCGCAATCGCGAGGGCCTCGTCCACCGGGATCGGTCCGGCCCCGATCCGCTCGGCCAGCGTCTCCCCCTCGACGAGCTCCAGCACCAGCGCCTCGACGTGGCCCGATTTCTCGAGCCCGTAGATCGCCGCGATGTGCGGATGATTCAGCGACGCCAGCACCTGCGCCTCACGCTGGAACCGCGCCAGCCGCTCCCCGTCCGCCACCGCCTCCGGCAGCACCTTGATCGCAACGTCGCGGTTGAGCTTCGCATCGCGCGCCCGGTAGACCTCCCCCATCCCGCCCGCCCCGAGCGGCGACAGAATTTCGTACGGCCCGAGCCTCGATCCGGCGGAGAGCGTCATCTCGAATGCCCTGGGAGAGGGTGCACACCCGATTTCCCCTCTCTCGTCGGTTGGCCCGCGCAGCGGGCCGCTGAGAGTCCGAGACCGAGCTTCGTTCCCGAGGAGAGACTCACCGAAGGCCGTCCGCGACGTACAGATCGCTCAGGGTGTGGCTGTAGCCGAAGAGGATGGTGTTGCCGTCCGCGGAGATCGAATTGGGGCCCATGCCGGTGATACCGGTTGGGTCGCTGGGCATGAACTCTTTCCAAACCTCGCGGCGGCCCGTCTCGAGATCCAGTCGGTAGACTCGCGCGGGGAAAAAGTCTTTCGAGCTGCGGATGAAAAGCGAACGGCCGTCGGCGGTCCATCGCAGCGGGTCGTCGCTCGGCTCGAGACCGCGAATCGGTACCGGGGGGCCGCCGCCGTCCAGGGGTGCCAGGCCGAACCCCTGCCCTGCCGTCTCGGTCAGCAGGAACTTGCCGTCCGGCGAGATTAGCCTGGCGGTGACTCCCTCCGGGGTGACGGGCCGCGCCGAGCCTCCGTCGAGACTCTGGACGAAAACGCGTGTGGGCTTTCCCGCCTCGTTGCCGTTGAACGCGATGCGCTTTCCGTCGGGAAGGAACGCCGCGAAGCCGGACCGGTCGATCGAGTCTTTCGGGAAGGCCTTCGGCTGCCCGGCGCCGGTCGGCAGCAGCACGAACGTCGCCGGTGTCGTTCGGATGCGGCGGGTCAAGATCCACTTCCCGTCGGGCGAGGCCGCCACCGCGGCTCCCTCTCCCAGCCGCACTGCCGCCGACCCGTCGAGCTTGCGCATGTAGACGGAATAACCCGCGAGGCCGGCCTCCCCCATTTCCGTAAAGACGACCGACTTCTCGTCCGCGGACAGGCGCGGGCCCCACGACCATTCGAGACCCGAGAGGTCCCGCTCCCTGGCTTCGCCGGACAGCACGGCGTAGAACCCGACACGCGCGTTGTCCTGGACCAGGAGGACGCGCCCGTCGCGGGAAATGTCCTGGAGCACCAGTCCTGCAGGCGTCGCGAGCACGGCGCGCTCGCGGCGCGCGGGCGTCACGGCGTAGACAGAGCGGGCGTTGCCGGCGCGGGTCGCCGTGAACCAGATCTCCTTGCCGGAGACCGACCAGGCCAGGCCCTGTGCGCTTTCCCATCCCTCGGACAGCGTCCTTTTCTTTCCTGCGAGGTCTACGATTGCGACCGAGCCGCGGTCGTCGCCGAGGACCGGGTGGTCCAGAAACGCGACGGCGTCTCCCTTCGGAGAGACGCGCGGGTGGCTGATCCAGCCGGTCGTCTCGTAGAGGACCTTGCCGGCGGGAAACTCGAGTCGGTAGCGGAACTGGGGCGCGCGTACGACGGCGAGACTCGCTCCGTCCGGGGACCAATCGGCGCTTCCGACATCCTCGAGCAACTCTCGCGACGCGCTGCCCGACAGAGGCGCCTGCGAAAGAGTGCCGGTGATGGAGTACCCCACCCCTGAGGGGAGCGGGTCCAGCACGAGCATCTCGCCCGTACGGGAGATCGCCTCGATCAATCGATTCGGGAGGCTGAGCCGCATGGACTCGGGGCTCTCCACGCGAACCGAGTAGAGCTCCGGCTTCGGAGCGCCGTCCCAGGCGGCGGTATAGATGACCGTGCTTCCGTCGGGGGCAAAGCGCGCGCTCTGGACCGGCCCGCGGCGAAATGTCAGTCTGTGGAAGCTCGGAGAGAACCCAGGACCCGCGCTCCAGATCAAGCGGCCGGCGAAAAGCCCGACCGCGAGGGCCGCGAGGACGGCCGCCGCCACCAGGCGCGAGGGAAGTCGGACGGGAATACGCGACTTCGAGGGCTCGATCCGGGGCATGGAGAGGCCCGACAGGGCTTCCAGATCGAAAGCGACATCGTGCGCGGAATGGAAGCGCTGCTCGGGGCTCTTTTCGAGACAGTGCCGAACGATCCGCTCGAGGCCGGGAGGGATGTTCTGGTTGGTGATGGAGAGATCCGGCGGATCCTCCTTGAGGATCGCCGACATCGTGTCCGCCGCCGAGTCGCCGTGGAACGCGCGCCTGCCGGACAGCATCTCGTACAGGATTGCCCCGAAGGAGAAGATGTCGGAGCGCGCGTCGGCCGGTTTGCCGCGCACCTGCTCGGGCGACATGTAACCGAGCGTTCCCATGACGACGCCGGGCTCCGTGCCCGCGGTCGCGGTCGGCAGGTTGGTCGCCTGGCCGCGCTCCTCCGTGTGGGTCAGCTTGGCGAGGCCGAAGTCGAGGATCTTCACCCGGCCGTCGTTCGTCACGAAGACGTTCTCGGGCTTCAGGTCCCGGTGCACGATCCCCTTCTCGTGCGCCGCCGCCAGACCGTGGACGATCTGGAGGGCGTAGTCGATCGTCTTGCGCTGCGGGAGACGCCCGCCCGAGAGAACCGAGCGCAGTGTGTCGCCTTCGAGCAGCTCCTGGACGACGTACGGAGCGCCCTCGTGAGTGCCGATGTCGTACACGGCGGTGATGTTGGGGTGGTTCAGGACGCCCGCGGCCCGAGCCTCCTGCTCGAAGCGGCGCAGCCGCTCCGCGTCCTGCGAAAAGGTCGCCGGCAGGACCTTGATCGCGACGTCGCGCCCAAGTCGCGGATCCTTCGCCCGGTAGACCTCCCCCATCCCTCCAGCGCCGATCGGCGCGAGGATCTCGTAGGGACCCAGCCGGGTGCCGGGCGTCAGGCTCATTTAAGGAATCGAATGGCGCGCAAAGGATACATCGTGGCCCCTGCCTAGGGCCTCCGACTGAGGGTCATCCGCAGGCCACGCTTTGGGCGGAGCGTGATGGAGGGGGCCGGGGCAACGACCTGCCCGGGCTCGAGGCGCAGTCGCCAGCGCCGGGCCAGCGTCGCGAGGAGCAGGACACCCTCCATCCAGGCGAAGCCCTCTCCGATGCACACCCGCGGGCCGCCGCCGAACGGGAAATAGGAGAACTTCGGACGAGCGGCCTTCGCCTCCGGCCGGAAGCGCTCGGGATCGAAGCGCTCCGGATCCGGGAAGTACCGCGGGTCACGGTGAGTCACCCACTGGCTCGCGACGACGATCGAACGCTTGGGCACTGCGTAGCCGCCGACCTCGTAGTCGGAGAGCGCCCGCCGTCCGATGATCCAGGCCGGCGGGTAGAGGCGCATCGACTCCGCGAGCACCATCTCCGTGTACGCGAGCTTCGGAAGATCCGCGACGCCGGGCGATCGATCTCCCAGAACCGCGTCGACCTCGCCGTGGAGCTTCGCCTCGACGTCGGGATTTTGCGACAGCAGGTACCAGGTCCAGGTCAGCGCGTTGGCCGTGGTCTCGTGGCCGGCGAGAAAGATCGTGACCGCCTCGTCGCGCACTTGCGCGTCGGTCATCTTCCCGCCGTCTCCCTCGGGATCCGAGGCCGCGATGAGAAGGCTCAACAGATCCGAGCGCCCGGCCGGCGCTCGCCGCCGTTCGGCGATCATCCGGGCGATCGTCGCGTCGATGCGCGCCTTCGCTTTCTCGAAGCGCCGGTTGGAGGGAATCGGCAAGCGGTCGAGGATGTGGAAGTACGGCAGCGTGACGGTCCGACCGAAAAGCGTGACCGCCGTCGTGAGGGCGGCCCCGATCTCGTCGGCTTCCGATTCGACGTCGGCGTCGAAAAGCGCCCGTCCGACGATCGACAGCGTGAGCCGGGACATCTCGAGCGACACCTCCCGGGTCTCGCCGTCCTGCCAGCGGCCCGAGAGCCGCTCCGCAGGCTCGACCATGACTTCGCCGTAACCCGCGATGCGCTCGTGGTGGAACGCGGGCTGGATCATCCGCCGCTGGCGAAGATGCACCGGATCCTCGCTCGTCAGGAGCCCTTCGCCGAGGAGCCGCTTTGCGCGCTCGAGACCGCGTCCCTTGTGGAACGCCGCCGCGTCCGTCACGAGAAGGTCGCGGATGAAGTCGGGCCGGTTGAGCAGGTGAATCTCGACCGGACCGAGCCGGAACCGGACGACGTCTCCGTACTCGCGCGAGAGCCGGGTCAGGAAGGCGAGCGGATCGCGCCGCATCGCGAGAAGGTGGCCTCCCGGAAAGCGGCGCGGCGGCCCAGGGGCTCGCGTCATCGAGGCCTCAGCGCGCCGGCGCTCCGAGCGGCAGGGTCCACTCGACCGGCGCGTCCGGCGCGACCCCCTCGGGACGCAACCCGTCGGAGGTCTGAAGGTCGGACCAGCGCAGGCGACCGTGAACGCCCCACGGCAGGAGCCGAACGCGGCCGGCCGAGGGCTCGACACGGACCTCGACGAAGCTCTGGAAGAAGGGTGCGACGTTGTAGTCGAACGCGGCCGAGAGCCACTCGGACGACCACGGCCATCCGCCGAGGCGGCTGGCCCACAACCAGACCGGGCGCTTCCACGACGGATTGTTGGTCACGACCTTTTCGACGATGGGCGCGGTCGAGGGATAGAACGCCCACTCCCGCGTGGGCATGCTTTCAGGCTTCGCGAGGGCGGTGCCCAGGCTCAGATAGGCGCCGCCTCCGCCGTTCACCACGTGGTGCATGGTCGCGCGACCTGAAGCGCCCGGCTCCCGGTAGTACTCGAGATCGTGCGTGTCGCCCGCCATGACCAGAGGCACCCCGTGCTCACGCAGCAGGCGGTGCAGCGCGTCGAATTCCTCCCTGTTGGCGCCCTGGTACGCGCCGACGGCGTAGAAAGGATGACCGAGAAGCGCCATCGTGAACTTGCCGCGCGAGGCGTCGAGCGCCGATTTGCAGCCAGGCGAGCTGCGCCGCATCGACCGCGCGGCGAATGCCGGTGTCGACGGCGATCAGGGCGAAGTCCGGAGTCTGGATCTGGAAATAGGGCGCCTGCTGAAGTCCGGTCGGAACGCCGTACGCCGCACGCAGCCGCGCTGCCTCGGCGACGAGCGCGTCCGCCTCGGCGTCGGTGGTCGTCGTCAGGTGGTGGTCGGACTTCGGCGCGTGCCCGGAGCGCTCGCCGCGCGGCCTCGGGCGTGAAGAAGGTCACGGCAAAGCCGTCGAGCGCGTCGTACCAGTCGTGGTTGCCCGGAATCGCGTAGACCGGCTTCTCGACTCCCATGAAGGGCAGCCAGAACTTGCGCTCGTAGTCCTTCATCTCGCCCGAGGGATAGACGACGTCGGAAGAGACGATGAGGAACTTCACTTCGGGCTGCGCGGTGGCGCGGAGCAGCGAGCGGCGGAGCACATGCTGCGACGCGTCGCCCTCTCCGGTGTCGCCGACGACCACGAACGCGAAGTCTTTCCCGGTCCCGGCCGGCGCCACGGCGAAGTCCGCCGGCCGCCCCGCGGCGCGCTCGCCTTCGGCCGTCGCGGAGGTCATCGCCGCGCGCCACACATCGGTACGCTCCTCGGCCCAGGAGTCCCAGACGCCGGACGCCCAGTTCTCCGTGTCGAAATACCAGCTCATGCCCCAGACCGGGATCGTGGCCGCGAAGACCGCCGCCACCGGCAGGCCGACCCGCAGACTGCGCGAGGCGGCGGCGGCAAAAGAGTAGCGCGCGTCGCGCATGCGAATGTTGGCGCGAAGCCGACGGGTCAGCCAGCGATCCACCAGACGCGACCGCCAGGAGGGCTTCGCCGCCGCGCGCCAGTCCGCGGCGCGCCGAGCGAGCGGGCCGGTCAGCCGAAGCAAGGCCAGGCGCCCCGGCAGCACGATGAGGAATCCCACGACGAGCCCGACGAACAGATCGCCGAGCACGGCGACACCCGGCGCCAGGATGCCGAGGGCCGTGCGGTCGAATCCCATTCGCCCGAGGTGGATCGCGAAGAGCGTGAGGATCAGCACGAAGATCCAGTGCCGGTCGATCGGCGCGCGGTGGGCCTCCTCGTCCTCGAGCCGCTCCGCGAGCGCCGCGATTTCGGGCCGATCTTCGAGGCCGAGGTCGCGAACCACCGTGTCTCCTGCGTCGGCCGCATCGAAGACCGGAGCCATCGCGATGCCCCAGGCCGTCCCGAAGATGCGGAGCGCGCCAGCGATCGGAACCATCCAGTCCGGCGCCCATCCGCCGAGCACCGCGAGCAGCGCCGCGAGAGCGAAGTTGCCGACGGCCGCCCACGCATGCGCGGTGAACGGGCGACCAGCCTTTCGCGCGCCGAGCGCGTGTTTCGCGTGCCGGATTCCGTCGAGCGCGAACCCGCCGCCGAAGAAGACGACCAGCGCCCCGGACGCCAGGTCCGGAGCATTCAGAAGCAGGAGTCCCATCAGGAGCGTGATCAGGCCGCCCGTCCAGGCCTCGCGCTGGCCCGCCTCGCTCGAGCGCCGGAAGCCGTGGAACAACTCCAGGGCGGCCGCGACGAGCAGGAGCGAGCCCACACGCGGTTCGGGAGCCGCGGACGATCGCACGGCCAGCAGGGCGAAGCATCCGAGCACCGCTGTCACGGCCGCGAGTCCCCAGCGGCGCTCCGCGGTTGCGGTCAACGGGCCTACTTCCCGAGGCTGGAGGTCCAGTTGAGCACCATCGTCGTCGGGCTCAAGGCCTCGCGGCCGAGAGGCGCGTCGAAGAGGAACCGCTGGCCGTCGGCCGACGGCATGTATTTGTTTCGGGCGTTGCCCGTCCGGACGGCGACCGAAAAGAGCGGCTGCGGAATGCCGGCCTGGAAGTCGCCCACGGTCCGAATATCGACCGCCATGAGCTTCTGGTCCGGGGCGCGGTAGTACAGCTCCTTACCGTCGCGCCGCCAGCTGGGATCGATGCCGCCGCCGTTGGAGACCTGCCATTTGCCGGTTCCGTCCGGAAAGGTCTGGACGTAGATCTCGGGGCGGCCGGACTCTTCCGACACGAACGCGATCAACTTCCCGTCCGGAGAGAACATCGGGGTGTTCTCCTGAAACGTCGAAACGGCGACCGGGATCGGCTTGCGGTCGCCAAAGGTCGGCAGCACCCAGAGGTCCCACCCTGTTTTCGGGTTCTGCGCGGCGTATGCGAGATAGCGGCCGTCGGGGCTGACGCTCGCCGCGTACTTGATCTCCTCGTTCTTGAACAGGACCTTCTCGACGCCCTGGCCTCGCGTTGCCTTCTCCCACAGGTCGAGGGTGCCTTCACGGTCGGTCGTGAAGAAGATCTTCTCGCCGTCGGCCGACCAGACCGGCCGGAAGTTGTTTCCGGCCCCGAGACTCAACCGTGAATTGACCCCTCGGGCGACGTCGCGCACCCAGATGTCCGTCTTGGCGCTTCGGGCATCGACGATGCCGAAGGCGATCCGATCGCCGGAGGGCGAGAGCACGGGGTTGCCATAGGAGGCGGATCCCCCGAGGGATTCCAGTTCCTTCCCCGAGCGGTCGCGCCACAGCAGCCGCCCGCCCGTCTCGCCCGTGCGATACGCCAGCACGCCGTTCCGGGACACCGAGAATCGCGCCAGGCCGGCGGCGTCGGTGCCGATCTGCTCGGCCAGCGGCGTCGGCTCGCCCAGCGTCTTCAGTGCCTTCGCATCGAACGGCTGGGCGACGAGCGTGCGGTCGCGGACGAAAAGCAGGTACCCCGGCGCGTAGGTGACGAGCGTCTGGGCGGGCGCGAGTTTGCGGCGCTCCTTCGAGTCGATCGTGCCGACCCAGTAGGCCGTTTCCTCCGACTTCTCGCCGCTGGCCATGAAGAGAAAGTGTTTGCCGTCGGGAAGAAACTCCGGCCATCCGACCGACGTTTCCTTGCGGGCGGCATCGAGCTCGACCCACGGCGTGCGCGCACCTCCGCTGGCCGGGACCCGATAGATCGGATCGGTGCCGGTGCCGTCGAAGAGGATGACGCCTTCGGGGCTCCAGCTTCCGTCGGACGCACCGGGTGCGTCGCAGATCTTGGTCGGGGGACCGCCCGTCACGTCGACCTTCTTCATGATGCCGTCGGCGACGAAGCCGACGTACTTGCTGTCTGGCGACCAGAAGGGACGGGCCCCTCCCTCGGTGCCGGCCAGCGGCTGAGCGACGAGCGCGTTCAGAGGGCGGATCCAGATCCGGTTCTTCCCGGTCACATCGGTCGCGTCGAACGCGAGGATCTTCCCGTTGGGCGAGATGCGCGGTACGTCGATCGACGTGACGTCCGAGGGCACGGGGATCTCGAAGCGGACGAGCGGCGGCGGCACCGGCGCCCGGCCTACGAAGCCCCACGCAAAGACGGCCGCCGCGAGAAGCGCGGCCGCCGCGACCGCCCATGACAGCTTCTCGCGGTTCTTCCGCCGCGCGACGACCGGCGCCGGCACTCCCGCCATCGAGCCGCCCTCCGCGATCCACTGCAATTGCAGCATCACGTCGTGCGCGGTCGACCAGCGCTGTTCGGGCTCCTTCGCGATGCATCCCTTGACGATCCGATCGAGAGAGGCCGGGATCATCGGCTGGATCGAGGAGATCGGCGGCGGGTCCGAGCCCATGATCGAGGAGATCAGGCTCGCCTGGCTCTTGCCGGTGAACGCCTTCTGGCCCGTCAGCATCTCGTAGAGGACGCAGCCGAACGCGAAGATGTCGCTGCGCGCGTCGGCCTCGCCGCCCTCGAGCTGCTCGGGCGCCATGTACTGGAAGGTCCCGAGGATCGTTCCGCGGGACGTCAGCGGCTGGCTCTGCTGCAGCGCCGTCGGCATGCTCGTCGCCTGCGAGACGGCGCTGCTTGTCCGGAGTCGCGAGCTTCGCCAGGCCGAAGTCGAGCAGCTTCACGCCCGACTTCGTCAGCATGATGTTGCCGGGCTTCAGGTCGCGGTGGACGATGCCGCTCTTGTGCGCGGCGTCGAGAGCGCCCGCGGTCTCGATGCCGATCTTCAGCGCCTGCTCCATCGGCAGCGCGCCCTTGGCCAGCCGATCCGCCAGCGTCTCGCCCTCCAGGAACTCCATGACGAGGTAGTCGGTCCCGTTCTGGTGGCCGACGTCGTGGAGCATGCAGATGTGCGGATGCGAGAGCGACGAAATCGTCTTCGCCTCGCGCTCGAGCCGCTGCCGCAGCTCCGCGCTCGCCGACAGGTGCGCGGGCAGCACCTTGACGGCGACGTCGCGGCCCAGCCGCGTGTCCTTCGCCCGGTAAACCTCTCCCATCCCTCCGGCGCCGACAGGCGCCGAGATCTCATAGGGACCGAGCTTCGTTCCGGCTTCGAGACTCATTGAGTTCCTTTCAACGACGGTTTACTTTCCCAGTCCCGCAAACCAGTTCAGGACGACGGTCGTGGGCGTCATGGCATCGCGGCCGAGCGGCGCGACGAAGAGAAACTTCTGCCCTGTCTGGTCCGGAAGGTATTTCGTGCTCCGCAGACCGATCGAGACTCGAGCCTGGAACAGCGCCTGCGGGAGGCCCGGCTCGAGCGCGTCGCCGCCCCGGATGTCGACGGCCATGAGTTTCTGGTCGAGGCCGCGGTAGTAGAGCTCCTTTCCGTCCCGGCGCCATTGCGGGTCGGTTCCACCGGACGTCGAGATCTGCCACGTCCGTCCGGGCCCGGGATAGCTCTGCACGTAGACCTCGTTGCGGCCCGACTCATTTGACGGCATACGCGATGAAGCGGCCGTCGGGTGAGAACCTCGGTTGGACGTCGCGGAAGCGAGTGGCGCGGAACGTGACCGGCTTCTCCTCGCCGGTCAGAGGAAGGAGCAGGACATCCCAGTTCGTCTTGCGGTCCTGGCGTTGATACGCGAGGAAACGGCCGTCGGGAGAAAAGCTCATGGGAACGAGGAGCGCGTCCGACTTGACCAGAAGCTTCTCCTCCCCGTTCCCGCTCGTCGCTTTCTGGTAGATGGCGAACGCCCCGTCCCGATCCGAGGCGTAGACGATCGCGTCGCCGCGCCGCGACCATACGGGAGCGAAAGAATTGTCCGGGCCGAAGGTGAATCGCGAGTTGACGCCTCGCGAAAGATCGCGGATCCAGATGTCCGACTTGCCGGAACGCGTGTCGGTGAGGTCGAACGCGAGCAGGTCGCCCGCCGGGGAAAAATCCGGATCCTCGTACTCCGCCGGGTCGCCGAGGGTGTCGAGCTCTTTCCCCGACCGATCCATCCAGAGCATGCGGTTACCCGATTCTCCCGTCCGGTATGCGAGCACGCCGTCGCGCGAGACCGAGAAGCGCGCCAGCCCGACCGCGTCGGTGCCGATCTGCTCCGCGATGGGAACCGGATTCTCCCGTCGTCTTGATCGCCTTCGCGTCGAACGGCTGCGCCATGAGCGTCCGGTCCTTCAAGAACAGGAGGTAGCCCTGGGGGGCGTAGACCAGCATGATCTGCGCGGGCGCGAACGGCTTCGTCTCTTTCGAATCGAGCGAGCCGATGCGGTACGAGTTCAGCTCGGCCTTCTGATTGATGACCATGTAAATGTACTGGCGGCCGTCGGGGAGAAACTCGGGCCATCCGACCTGGATCTCCTTGTGCTCCGGATCGGCCTTCACGGCGACGACCGGCGTTCCGCCCGCGGCCGGGACCCGGTAGATCGGATCCGTGCCCGTGCCGTCGAAGAGGATGACGCCTTCGGGACTCCAGCTCCCGTCGACTCCGGTCGGCGCGTCGCAGATCTTGGTGGGTGGACCTCCGGTGACGTCGATTTTCTTGAGCTTGCCGTCCGCGATGAACGCCAGATAGCGACTGTCGGGAGACCAGAAGGGGCGGCGCGTTCCCTCGGTTCCGGGCAGGGGCTGCGCCGTGAGCGCGTTGAGCGGCCGGAGCCAGATCTGAGTCTTGCCTCCCGAATCCGTCGCATTGAAGGCGAGCGTCTTTCCGTCCGGGGAGATTTTCGGAGCGTCGATCGTGGTGATGGCCGGCGGATTGGCGACCTCGAATCGAACGACGCGCAGTGGCTTCGGCGCCCGGCGAATGAAACCGTAGGCGAGCGCCGCGACGGCGAGCAGAAGCGCGGCGGCGACGCCCCAGGCCAGCTTTTCGCGGCTCCTGCGTCGTGCGGCGACGGGCGCCGGAAGCCCCGCGGCCGACCCTCCCTCCGCGACCCACTGGAGCTGGAGCATCACGTCGTGCGCGGTGCTCCAGCGATGCTCGGGCTCCTTCGCGAGACATCCCTTGACGACGCGGTCCAGCGCCGGAGGCGTCATCGGCTGAATCGTTGAGATGGGCGGGGGCTCGGTATTCATGATCGAGCCGATCAGCGAGGCCTGGCTCTTTCCCGTGAACGCTTTCCGGCCCGTCAGCATCTCGTAGAGGACGCAGCCGAAGGCGAAGATGTCGCTGCGCGCGTCGGCGTCTTTTCCCTCGAGCTGCTCGGGCGACATGTACTGGAACGTCCCGAGGATCGTCCCCCGGCTCGTGAGCGGCTGGCTCTCCTGCAGAGCGGTCGGCAGGCTCGTCGCCTGCGACACGGGCGTCGTCGGCGCCGCGAGCTTCGCCAGGCCGAAGTCGAGGAGCTTCACGCCCGTCTTCGTCAGCATGATGTTGCCGGGCTTCAGGTCCCGATGCACGATCCCGCTCCGATGCGCCGCGTCCAGCGCTCCGGCGATCTCGGTCCCGATCCGAAGCGCCTGCTCGACGGGCAACGCCCCCTTCGCCAGCCGATCCGCGAGCGTCTCGCCCTCCAGAAACTCCATGACCAGGTAGTCGGTCCCGTTCTGGTGACCGACGTCGTGGAGCATGCAGATGTGCGGATGCGAGAGCTGCGAGATCGTCTTCGCCTCGCGCTCGAGCCTCTGGCGCAGCTCCGGCGAAGAGGACATGTGCGCCGGCAGGACCTTCACGGCAACGTCGCGCCCCAGGCGCGTGTCCCTCGCGCGGTAGACCTCGCCCATGCCCCCGGCCCCGATCGGCGCCGAGATCTCGTAGGGACCGAGCCTCGTTCCGGGTTCGAGACTCATCGAGTTCCTTTCCACTGACGGTTCACTTGCCCAGTCCCGCGAACCAGTTCAGGACGACGGTCGTGGGCGTCATGGCGTCGCGGCCGAGCGGCGCGACGAAGAGGAAGCGCTGGCCGTCCTTCGCCGGCACGAGCTTGTTGCGGGCGGTGCCAATGTGGACGCGCCCGAGGAACAGCGGCTGCGGGATGCCGGCCTCGACCGAGGCGTCTCCCCGGATTTCGACCGACATCAGCTTCTGGTCGGGGCTCCGGTAGTAGAGCTCCTTGCCGTCGGCGCGCCAGTGGGGGTCTGTGCCGCCCGCGTTCGAGATCTGCCACTTTCCGCCTGGGCCGGGATAGCTCTGCACATAAATCTCGTTGCGGCCCGACTCGTTCGAAATGTAGGCGAGGAAGCGCCCGTCCGGGGAGAACTTCCCCTGATTCTCATTGAACGATGCCGCGGCGAAGGCAACGGGCTTTCGCTCGCCGGTCATGGGCAGGATCATGATGTCCCAGCTGGTCTTCGGGTTGCGCATCTGGTAGGCGAGGAAGCGTCCGTCGGGGGAGAAGCTGATGGGAATGACCAGCGCCTCCTCCTTGAGGAGCAGCTTTTCTTCACCCTGGCCGCTCGCGGCCTTCTCGTAGAGACCGGGCGCTCCCTCGCGATCCGACGTGAAGACGATGGTCTCGCCTCCGCGTGACCAGAGGGGCGCGAAGGCGTTGCCGGGGGCGAACGTGAAACGCGAGTTCACGCCGCGCGCGAGGTCGCGAATCCATATGTCGGACTTGTTCGAGCGGAGGTCGACAAGGTCGAATGCGAGCCGGTCGCCCGAGGGCGAGAGGTCGGGCTCGCCGTACTCGCCCGGGTCACCGAGCGTGTCGAGCTCCTTTCCGGACCGGTCGACCCAGACGAGACGGTTCCCCGACTCGCCGGTGCGGTACGCGAGAACGCCGTCGCGCGAGACGGAGAAACGAGCGAGCCCGACCGCGTCGGTTCCGATCTGCTCGGCGAGAGGGACGGGCTCGCCGGTCGTCTTCATCGCCTTCGCGTCGAAAGGCTGGGCCACCAGCGTCCGGTCCCGTACGAAGAGCAGATAGCCCGGCGGAGCGTAGGTCAGCATCGTCTGCGCGGGCGCGAACGACTTCGTGTCCGAGGAGTCGAGCGAGCCGATCCGATAAGCGCTGTCATCCACCTTCTGGTTGATCGACATGTACATGAAGTGGCGGCCGTCAGGAAGAAACTCGGGCCAGCCGATCTGGGTCT
This sequence comes from uncultured Acidobacteriota bacterium, assembly GCA_963804915.1. Taxonomy (GTDB): domain Bacteria; phylum Acidobacteriota; class Thermoanaerobaculia; order UBA5066; family Gp7-AA6; genus DAHUXD01. The sequence goes on along the minus strand of CAWDSI010000034.1, from coordinate 60,236 downwards.
CTTTTCGCGAGGCTGTCGGCCTTGACGGCGACGGTGGGCGTGCCGCCGGCGGCCGAGACGCGCTGAATCGGATCGTTGCCGGTCCCGTCGAAGAGGATGACGCCCTCCGGGCTCCATGTGCCGTCGGAACCGGTCGGCGCGTCGCAGATCTTCGTCGGCGGACCTCCCGAAACGTCGATCTTCATGAGCTTCCCGCCCTGCGACGAAACCGATGAAGCGGCTGTCGGGCGACCAGAAGGGGCGCGTGGTTCCCTCCGTCCCCGGGAGCGGCTGGGCCGCGAGCGCGTTCAGCGGACGGATCCAGATCCGCGTCAGCCCCCCCGAGTCGGTGGCGTTGAAGGCCAGGATCCGGCCGTCCGGGGAGATTCGGGGCGTGTCGATCGCGATGACGTTTGGAGGGATGGCGACTTCGAACCGGACGGTCCGCGGCGGCTTCGGAGCGCGGCGCAGATATCCGTAGGACGCGAGGCCCGCCGCGGCGATCGCGATCGCAGACACGGCCCACGCGAGCTTCTCGCGGTTCTTGCGCCGCGCGACGACGGGAGCCGGCAGGCCCGCCTGCGAGCCGCCCTCGTCGATCCACTCGAGCTGGAGCTTGGCGTCGTGCGCCGTCTGGAAGCGGTCCTCGGGATCCTTGGCCAGGCAGGTCTTGACGACGCGGTTCAAAGCCGGCGGGATCATCGGCGCCGTTTCGGAAATCGAGGGCGGGTCGTCGCGCAGGATCGAACCGATCAGAGAGGCCTGGCTCTTGCCCGTGAATGCTTTCTTGCCCGTCGCCATTTCGTACAGCACGGCGCCGAACGCGAAGATGTCGGAGCGCCCGTCCGCCTCGCCGCCTTCGAGCTGCTCGGGCGCCATGTACTGGAAGGTCCCGAGGACCGTCCCGCGCTCGGTGAGAGGCGCGCTGACCTGCGCTTCCGTCGGCGAGGACCGAGGCGCCGGAGGCAGGCCGCGCTCCGGCGGAGATCAGAGGCTTCGCCAGTCCGAAGTCGAGCAGCTTCACGCCCGTCTTCGTGATCATCACGTTGCCGGGCTTCAGGTCGCGGTGGACGATCCCCTGCCGGTGGGCCTTGTCGAGCGCGTCGGCGATCTGGATCCCGTAACGCAGAAGCTGCTCGGTCGGGAGTGGTCCCTTGCCGAGCCGGTCCGCGAGGCTCTCGCCCTCGAGCAGCTCCATCACGAGGAAGTCGGTGTCGCCCTCCCGTCCGACGTCGTAGAGCGCGCAGATGTGCGGGTGCGAGAACTGCGAAATCGTCTTCGCCTCGCGCTCGAAGCGCTGGCGGATTTCCTCGCTCGTCGAAAGATGCGAGGACAGCACCTTCACCGCGACCTCGCGCCCAAGGCGGGTGTCCTTCGCGCGATAGACCTCACCCATTCCTCCCGCCCCGATGGGCGCGAGGATCTCGTAAGGCCCGAGGCGGGCCCCCGCTTCAATTGTCATTCAGGCTCCTAGGTTGGGGATTCTGACGCAGAGCGTGGCGGATCGCGAGGAACTTCTTGGGCCCCCGGGCGGGGATCAGTGCGGCAACTCGGAGGTCCAGTTCGAGACGACGGCGACCCGGGATCCCGAGACGTCGCCCGCGCTGATGATCAGGAAACGCCCGTCGGCGGAGACGTCGAAACTGCCCGTCACGCGCGGCCCCTGGAAGACGTTCACGGGAACAGAGTCGTCACGCCCTTGACCTGGAACTGGGCCCCCGAACCGTCCACCGAGGCCGCGACGAGGGACGCATCTTCGGTGGACACGTAGTAGAGCGTCTTGCCGTCGGGGCCCCAGCGCACCTGCGTGCCGCCGCGCGGGGAGACCTGAACGCGCGGGCCGCCGCCGGGGAATGCCGTCACGTTGATCTCGAACCGTCCCGTGTCGAGGGAGACGTACGCGACCCAACGGCCGTCCGGCGAGAACTGACCGTAGGTGTCCAGCGCCTTGCTCGCCTTCAGCAATCGGAAGGGCTCGTCGGGCTTCGCCATGGGATAGACCCAGATGTCCGTCGCACCGATGGGCCCGCGGTCGACCAGGACGTACTTGCCGTCGCGCGACCAGTCGGTCGGCTCGATCCGTTCGGGGGACTTGGCGACGGTGCGCGCCACCCCCGAGCCGTCGCTCGGAATTCGTTGAAGGAGATAGTCGCCGCCGCTCGGGGCCTGGGCGGAGACGAAGATGATCTCGGTTCCGTCCGGAGACCAAACCGGGGACGTGAGCACCTGCGCATCGCTCGTCAGCCGGGTGCGCACGCCCCGCTCGAGCTCGTAGATCCAGATGTCGTTGTTCGGATCGCCCTCGATCACCGAAGCCCTTTTTCCGTCGGGCGAGAGTCGCAGCGCGTAGCCCTGGCTTCTCTCGCCGATGGATGCGATGCGCCGGCCCTGGGCGTCGTGCCACCCGAGCTGTCCCCCGCCGCCGTCTCGCGAATACTGGTAGACCAGGATCCCGGGCGACGCGGAGAAGACGCCGCGCCAGGTTCCCGTGTCGAACTGCACCTCCGGCGCGGCCTGCACGGGAGGGCCCGTCACCGCCAGACGCGCGGCGTCGAACGGCGCGGCCATGAGGCTCGACTCCCGCACAGTCAGGAGCCATCCGTTCACGGCCTGCGCACTGCCGTAAGACGTCAGGAGGCGCTTGGGTGTTCCGCCGGACAACGGAACGACGTAGATACCGGACTCGTCCGATCGCGGCCGGCCGTGATTGGCCGCCAGAAAGATGACGTTCTTGCCGTCGGGCAGGAAGGACGGCCAGCGGTGCGTCGTGTGCCGCGCCATGTCGACCGTCGTCAGCGGCGAGACCACGCCGCCGGAGGCCGAAACGCGCATCAACCCGCCGCGAAAGTCCGGCGTGAACACGATCGTTCCGTCGGGCCCCCAGGAGGCGCCGCGCGGCGTGGGAGCATCGGCGACCGCCTGGACCGGCCCGCCCGCGGCGTCGACGACCTTGAGCTTGCCGCCCGAGAAGAAGCCGATGCGCCGGCTGTCGGGGGACCAGAAGGGCCACCGTCCGGCTTCCTCCCGACGAGAGCGGCTTGACCTCCGCCGCGCGCAGCGACTGGATCCAGAGCCGTCCGCCGGCGCCGTACACGACGCTCGATCCGTCCGGCGAAACCGCGGGCGGCGAGCCTTCGTCGCCGGTGAGCTGGAACGCGGCTTTCGGAGGCGGGTCGAGAAACGCGTGCACGGCTGGTGGTCGGACGGAGCGCGCGCGCGCGAGGGTCAACGCGAGGAGGATCGCCGCCACGAGAGCCGCCGCCGCGACGGCCCAGGCGAGGCCGCTCCCGCGCCGGCGCGGAGCGGGAACGGCCGCGGCCGGAATCGCCGCCCCGCTCTGCGATCCTTCGCCGATCCAACGCAGCTCGCGCTTCAGATCGCCGGCCGATTGCCAACGATCCTCGGGATCCTTGGCGAGGCAGGTCCGGACGACGCGATCGAGCGCTTGCGGCGAGGTCGGCTGAATCTGCGAGATCGGCTGCGGGTCGTCGCGGAGAATCGCCGAGATGAGCGAGGCCTGGCTCTGACCCGAGAACGCCTTCCTGCCCGTCGCCATCTCGTAGAGCACGGCGCCGAAGGCGAAGATGTCCGACCGCCCGTCGGCCTCCCTGCCCTCGAGCTGCTCGGGCGACATGTACTGGAACGTTCCGAGGATCGTGCCCTTCTCGCGTCAGGTTCTGCGCCGTGCCGAGCTCGGTCGGCAGGGACGTCGCGCCGGAGGTCGGGTTCGCCGCGCCGATCTCCTTCGCCAGGCCGAAATCCAGAAGCTTCACGCCGGACTTCGTCAGCATCACGTTGCCGGGCTTCAGATCCCGGTGCACGATCCCCTGCCGGTGCGCCTTCTCGAGCGCGTCGGCGATCTCCTGCCCGAACCGGAGCGTCTGCTCGAGCGGCAGCGCTCCCTTCGCGAGCCGATCGGAGAGCGTCTCGCCCTCGAGGAGCTCCATGACGAGGTACTCGACGTCTCCCTCGTGCCCGACGTCGTAGAGCGCGCAGATGTGAGGATGCGAGAGCTGCGAGATCGTCTTCGCCTCGCGCTCGAAACGCTGGCGCACGTCCGGGGAAGAGGACAGATGCTGCGGCAGGACTTTCACCGCGACTGTCCGTTCCAGCCGCGTGTCCTTCGCTTTGTAGACCTCTCCCATCCCTCCCGCGCCGATCGGCGCGAGGATCTCGTACGGACCGAGCTTGGTTCCGCGCAGCGTCATTTCATTTCCGGGAGAGGGTCTCGCGACTTTCCCTCTCTCGTCGGTCGGCCCGCGAAGCGGGCCGCTCAAGAGTCTGAGTCGCCTATAGTAATGTCCCGGTGAAACCCCCGACGGAGGAACGATGAGACGACGGGCTCTCCTGCTCTCTGATGATCGCGGCGGCGGCGCTGGTCGCGCTGCCTGTCGCGGAACGCATCCGGCGCCCATCTATGCCTGGGACCAGGCCGCGACGAGCAGTCTCGCCGGGATGAAAACGTATGCGTGGTACGAGGGCCCGAACTTCCAGATGCCGCACGGGGACTCGATCATCGACGGGCAGTTCATCGACCGGACCGTCCGGCAGGCGGTGGACGAGTCGCTCGGGAAGCGCGGCTTTCAGAAAGTCGACGCGGCGCAGGCCTCGATGCTCGTTTCCTACGGCACCGGTGACACCCGCGTGACCGACCAGGTCAAGGACTGGAACCGCGCGGTTCTCACGGGCTACGAGAACGACATGTACGAGAAGTCGAGGCAGATCATCATCGACATCTACAACCCGGCGAAGACCCTCGTCTGGCAGGGCTCGATCACGCGCCTCGAAGGAGAAGATCCCGGCGCAGGTCGGCCGCGAGATCCGCCACGAAATCGACGTCCTGCTGTCGCATTTCCCGCCGGCGCCCGGATCGACGCCGTCGCAGTAAGGAGCCCCATGCGAAAAGTCCTCGTTTCCCTGTCGCTCGCCGCGAGCTTCCTGGTCGGCTGCGCCGGAAAGCCGACGTACGACTATGCTTTCGATCCGAACTTTCGCTTCACGCCCCCGACGACGTACGCGTGGTACGACGATCCGGACTTCAAGATGCCCGGCGGCGGGGCGGTCGTCGACGGGCAATTCATCGACGAGAACATTCGGAGGGCCATCGACGAGAACCTCAAGAAGAAAGGCGTCCAGCCCGCGGCCGCCGGCGCCACGCCCGACATCTACATCTCCTACTCGACGCGGGCGGAAGGCGCCTCGTCCCAGGAACGCGTCAGCGGGTACGTCTGGTGGAGCGGCCTGTACGACACGAGCACGAAGTACCGCCAGGGGGGCACGCTCTGGATCAACATCCGCGACTCCGAGCGCAAGCTCATCTGGCGCGGGCTCAAGTCGGCGCTGCTCGGCACGAATCCCGACGCGCTCCGACGCGACATCAACAAGGCGGTCTCCGAGCTCCTCGCCGAGTATCCGCCGCCCCCCGGCGCGAAGAACGCGGCCGCCGGAAACTGACTACTTCGCCGGCGGTGGCGACGTGAGGGCTTCGAGCTCCGAGAACCAGTTCGTCACGAGGTGGAGCTCCTTCACGATGCCGGAGTCGTCCGCATCGACGACCGCGAAGAATCCCTTGCCGTCGGGCGCGACGGAGTAGCCGCGCATCGGCATCTTGAGTAGCACCTCGGGCGCGCCGGGCTCGGGGTGGTCGCCTGCGGGGATCGGTATCCGTATGAGCGCGTCTCCCTGTCGGCAATAGACGCTTCGCCCATCCGGCGACCAGCGAGGGAATCGGGCGCCCGACGCGAGCGGCACGCGAGGCCCGTCGCCGGATACGGGCATCATCAGGACCTGCCACCCGTCGGACACCTGCAGGTCGTAGGCGAGCCATCGCCCGTCCGGTGAAAAGCTTGCTCCAGCGACCAGGCCGTCGACGATCTTCGCGGCTTCGTTCTTTCCATTCAGGGATCGGCGCGAGAGACTCGGGTGCGCCGCGAATTCCGCGGACACGAATGACGACCCGTCCGGAGCAAACGCCAGGGCGTAGGCCTCCTCGCCGGGAGGCACGAGCTCCTCGGGGGCGCCGCTGCCGTCCGCAGGCTGCCGATAGATGCCCCAGCCCTGACTCCCTTCGGACGACGCCGAGTACGCGATGCTGCGCCCATCGGGGGACCAGGAGACGGCGTAGCCCTGGGAGCGGCGCTTCCCGAGCGGAAGGGCCCTGCGGATCCGGCGGGCCAGATCGTAGACCCACACCGCTCCGTCGGACGTGATCACGGCGAGAGAGCGGCCGTCCGGCGACGGCATGGGCACGCGGCCGAACGAATCCCGCGTCGAAGGGCAGCATCTCGACTTCGCCCTTCGACCCGATGCGCGCCATACGCGAGAGGTCCATTCCGCTGCCTCGGACGTAGCCGCTCGCGTAGACCAGGGTTCCGTTCTCGGAGACGGCCATCGCCGCCGCGCCGTTGCAGCCGAACGCGACCTCGCGCAGCACGGCGACGGGAGGACCGCTCGCGCGCAGCGTCCGCGCATCGAACGGAGCCGAGAAGAGCGTGCGGTCGCGGCGAGACATGAGCAGGCATCCGTTGGACGCGTACCGCGAGAAGAGCACGTCCTTCTCGATACTCGACAACGTCCGAGCGGGAAGTCCGAGCACCGCCGCGCCTCCCCAGCTCGTGTCGCCCTCGTCCGTGACGAGCACGCCCGATGGACGTCATCCACTGCGGCCACCAGAGCCGGCGCCGGACAGGCTTGCCGTCCACGAGCGATCGTCTGCGCCGAGGTGTCGGGCGGTCCGCCTCCGGGCGGGAAGCGCCACACGCCCTCCGTGGTCGAAACGGCGACGACGATCGTCCCGTCGATCGACCAGTTCGCGCCGAAGAAGTCCGGGATGTCGGCGATCTTCTGCGTGAGGCCCGTCGCCAGGGAGTACTTCCTCAGATCTCCGCTGCCCGTGCGGGATACCTGCGACACGTTCGTCGCAAAGCCGACCCACTGCCCGTCCGGAGAGAAGAACGGGCCTTCGGCCGAGGCGCTGTCGGGCACCACGCGCGTATCGTCCCGGTCGAGACGGTGCACGTACAGTCTCTGCGGCTCCCCTTCCTTTTCGGCGACGAAGGCGAGCGTGCGGCCGTCGCGCGAGATCGCGACGATCGGCGAGGCCCAGCCGGAGAGACGCGTGCCGGGAGGGAGCGGGACGACCGAGTGGATGGCGGCGGCCTTCGCTGCCGGCGCGGGTCTCGCGAGCCAGCGGGCCGCCGCGAATCCGAGCGCGAGCGCCGCGAGCGCGACGAACACCGTGGCGACCCAGGGCCATCGCGACGCCGGGGCTTTTCGCTCGACCGGAACGGGCGGCGCGGCGCCGCCCTCCAACCACGCGTCGCCGATGTCGCGCAGCCGCTTCTTCGGATCGCGCTCGAGACAGCGGCCGAGGAGCGCGCGAACCTGGGGCGGCGTGTCCGGAGGCAGCTTCGACCAGTCCGGCTCCTGCCGCAGCACGGCGGCGAGCACGTCCGAGACGGTCTCGCCCTCGAAGCAGCGCGTGCCCGTCAGCATCTCGTACAGCACGACCCCGAACGACCAGATGTCGGATCGCTTGTCGACCGGCCTTCCGCGCGCCTGCTCCGGCGACATGTACGCCGCCGTACCGAGCACCACGCCGGCCTGCGTCGCCGCGGCGGTGATGGTGGGTGAGCGCGTCACGTCGGGCGCCGACGCGTCGGTCGACAACGCCTTCGCGAGACCGAAGTCGAGGACCTTGACCGATCCGCCGGGCGTCAATTTGACGTTCGCGGGCTTCAGGTCCCGGTGGACGATGCCCTTCTCGTGCGCCGCCTCGAGCGCGTCGCCGATCTGCCGGGCGACGGCCAGAGCCTCGTCGATCGGCATCGCCCCGACCGCGAGCCTCTCGGCGAGCGTCTCCCCTTCGACGAGCTCGAGCACGAGAGCTTCGACGCCCGTCGGATTCCACGAGCCCGTAGATCGCGCCGATGTGCGGATGGTTGAGCGCGGCCAGAAGCTGGGCTTCCCGCTGGAACCGCGCCAGCCGCTCGGGGTCCTCCGCGACCGCCTCGGGAAGGACTTTGATCGCGAGGTCCCGGTTCAGCTTGGGATCGCGCGCCCGGTAGACCTCGCCCATCCCTCCCGCGCCGAGCGGCGAGAGGATCTCGTAGGGACCGAGGCGTGTCCCGGCGGAAAGCGGCATCTCACTCACACTCGGGAGAGGGTGCAAGAGCGACGTCCCCTCTCTCGTCGGTTGGCCCGCGGAGCGGGCCGCTAAGAGTCTGCGCCAAGCATACAGAATCGCCCCGCGGCCGGCGACCGCCGTGCCGCCCCTCTCGTGCCGCCGGAGTTGCCGGTGAATCAGTTCGGCGAAGAGCGCTCCACGAACACTAAGAGGCCACGGGAATCGGCGAGGTCCTGGCCGCTCGCGACACGAACAGATACGAGAGCAGGTAGAAAACCAACGCCAGCAGCGTCAGGCTCCGAAGGCCGATCGCCATCGAGGTGTACTCGATCGTGCCGCCGACGACGGCGCCGAGAAGGTTGGATCCGAGAGCGGCCGCCGGTTGGGTCGACTCTCTGAGGAACCCGGAGAAAATGACGCCGGCAAAAGCGACGGGAAGAGCATAGAGAGTCCCGCCGGCGATTCCTCTCGAGAGAAGTGGCAGCGAATTCAGCCAGCCCGGCGGGATCGCCCAGGTGAGAAGCAAGCTGGCCGCCAGGGGAACGTAGGAAAGCAGGATCGTTCTCCGGGGCAGGCGCATGGCCGCGAGATTGGCGAGGAACGCGGTCATCAGGATTCCGGAGAAGACAGAGGCGTTGACCACCCATGTGGATCCAAAAAGGAGACTCAACGTCGTCACCATTCTCGTTTCGAGCAGAAGAAAGGCGGCGCCCATGAAGAAGAGAGGGGGATCGAACGATTTCGCCCCAGCCTTTCCCAACCCGTACACGTTGCGAATACCGGCCCAGGCAATCAGAAGAATGACTCCCAGGACCGCGATGTAGGTCCACGGAGTCGCTCCGGGGCGCAGGTACAGGAAAGGCCAGTCGTCGCGTGGGAATTCGAACTCGGGGATCGGCCACGGCGTCCCTCACCACTCGGCCGACCACGGGCGGAAAATTCATGAGGTCCGGACTGCGGCTGGCAATGAACGTCATTCCGTAGTTCATTCCGTGCGTCACGACGACGGGCCGGACGCCCGTCGCTTCCTGGATGATCCCGATCATGCGATCGGCAATGAATTCGTTTCCCGTCACGATCGAAAAGCAGATGGACAGGATCCCTCCGTCTTTGACGTGGGACCACCCCGCGCGAATCCCCTCGACGGTGTAGACGTAGTTGTCCAGTCTCAGCGAAGACATCGAGGAAAACATCGAGTGCGAGTCGAGCAGCCCATAAGCGACGACGTCGAATCGCTCGTCGGGGTGTTGTTCGAAGTAGGCTCGTGCGTCGTTGATGACGAGCGCCGTGCGGCGATCCTCATAGGGTCGCTCGGGATGCAGCCGACGGCCGATGCCGGCAATCTGGGGGTCGATCTCGACCGCCACGACCTGCGCGGAACCCACTCGAAGCGCGGCCGCGACATCGTTTCCAGTTCCGGCGCCCACGACCAGGGCTCGGCCGCCGGGCCGTCCCAGCCGGAATGGAAGTTCGTAGACGGACTGATAGGGCTGGCGGTGAGGGCTGTCCTTCGAGGCTTGCGAGGACAGGTCGAGAATCTGCTGCGAAAAGTCACGGTTGGTCGACAGAATCCATTCTTTCCCGTGGTCTCCGGGGTCCCCGAGGCTGTGGGGCTGAAGATCGAGTCGGTTGTAAGGAGAAAAGATCGCGCCGCGAACGGAGATCGCCGCGAACACGAGAACGAGGAGCGCGGAGATGACCCCGATGCGCGACGGCGCGAGCCACAGGAGCGGGCAGACCACCAACAGCATCCAGACCACGGGACCTGTGCTTGCCACCGCGAGAGCCGCCATGGCGAGGACGCCGAGCATCGACCCGAGCAGATCTGCCGAATAGGCCGTCAAAGGAGGCAGTCGCCCGAAGAGCCAGCCCAACGGGCAGGATGCGAGCAGGAAAATCAGGGAGACGAGAGAGAAGAGCCCGGCGATCTGGACAACTCCCCGCACGAAGGCCCAGAGGGAAACGGCCGATTCTCCCCCCCAGAAAACGATCGCCGGATCCGGGAAGCGCATGTGGAGCAGCCCGAGCTCCGCTGAGAATGCGAGGATCGCCGAAAAACCGCCAGAACAGGAAGCGCCGCCCGCACCAGAATCGGGCGCCGTCGACCGATCGCGAGGCCAAGCCCCATGCCCAGAAAGGCCGCCAGCAAGACCAGGTTTGCGAAATACGCAAAGATCCTGACCTGACCGGAAACCCAGCGAATGAGGGCGAGCTCCAGAGCCAGAATGCAGAAAGTGGAGAGGCCGAGCTGGAAGCGAGTGGATCCGCGGCCGAGTCGTTCCTCGAACTTTCTGGCTTCAGTCTCCCCGAACCAGCGCCGCAGTCCTTCTATGGCATCCTCTGTTTAGCCCGATTCTACCGCGACTCGACGCCGTCTTCGGCTGCCGACCTCGTACGGCGCGTGTCGGCATTGCTCGTGTGCGGGATTCAAAGACCTCCGGTCATCTGGTAAATTGAAATGTCCATGAGTCAGCGCAAACGTCACTCCACCGTGGGGGTCCGCGTCGGCAAGGTGATGGTCGGCGGCGGCGCCCCCGTCGTCGTCCAGTCGATGTCGAACACCGACACGGTGGACGTGAAATCCACCGCCACGCAGTGCATCGAGCTCGCCCGGGCCGGCTCGGAGATGGTCCGGATCACGGTCAACATTCCTGAGGCCGCAGCCGCCGTGCCCGAGATCAAGAAGCGGATGCTCGACGCGGGGGTCGACGCGCCCCTGATCGGAGACTTTCACTACAACGGGCACGTTCTTCTGACGAAGTACCCCGACTGCGCCCGGGCCCTCGACAAGTACCGGATCAATCCCGGCAACGTCGGCAAAGGTGTTCGGCGCGACGAGCAGTTCGCGACGATCTGCAAGATCGCCGTCGAGAACGCCAAGCCCGTCCGCATCGGCGTCAATGGCGGCTCCCTGAACCAGGAGCTCGTCATGGAGAAGATGCAGGAGAACACCGACAAGGACCTCGGACACACCTCCGAGGAAATCATCAACGAGTGCATGGTCCTCTCCGCCCTCCAGTCGACCGAGCTCGCGCTGCAGTCGGGGCTGCGCAAGGACCAGATCATCATCTCGTGCAAGGTCTCGCGGCCGCTCGATCTGATCGCGGTCTATCGCGAGCTCGCCACGCGCACCGACCAGCCGCTCCACCTGGGACTGACCGAGGCCGGCATGGGCATGAAGGGCCTCGTGTGGTCCTCCTCGGCGATGGGCGTGCTCCTGAACGAGGGCATCGGCGACACGATCCGCATCTCGCTGACGCCGAGGCCCGGAGGCGATCGGCGCGAAGAGGTCTACGCCGCGTGCGAGCTTCTGCAGTCGCTGGGCATCCGTGCCTTCGCGCCGTCGGTCACGGCCTGCCCGGGCTGCGGCCGCACGACGTCGACGACGTTCCAGGAGCTCGCCGAGCGCATCCAGGGCTACATCCGCGACCAGATGCCCGTCTGGAAGCAGGAGCACGAGGGCGTCGAGAACATGACGCTCGCCGTGATGGGCTGCGTCGTCAACGGCCCCGGCGAATCCAAGGCGGCCTCCATCGGCATCTCGCTGCCCGGCACCGGCGAAGAGCCGCACTGTCCCGTCTACATCGACGGCCAGCACTTCACGACGCTCGAAGGGACCTACGAGGAGCTCGCCACGGCCTTCCGCGCCCTCGTCGACGACTACGTCGCGACGAAGTATCCCCGCAAGGAAGCGTCCCGGCCGGTCACGGCCTAAAGCTCCAGCCCGAACGCGGCGAGAACCAGGGCGAAGGACAGCACGGCGAGGATCGTGCGCACGGTGTGGACCCGTTCCCAGCGCGCCCAGGTCGAGGTGAAATCGGACGGCGGCGACGCGGGACTCCACTTGGCGAGCCGGTTGTTGATCGGGATGTTCACCACACGTGTGAGCACCACGGCCAGAAACAGCGCGAGCGTGCCGCCCGCCAGAAGCCGGAAGCCCGTCGTGTCCATGTGGTCGCGGAGAAGCACCATCCACAGCGCGTCGGAGACGAGCGCGGCGAGGATCGGAAGCGGCATCATCCTCGCGAAGCGGACGTTCTGGACCTGCTGGAACGTCACGAACGCCGAGGGCGGAAGCTTCGGCCGCGCATAGCTGTTGCCCATCCGGTCTCCGAAGAAGATTCCGGCGAGCAGTCCCGTCGTGAAGACGGACACGAGCTGGACGATGAGCAGGGCGCTCACTTCTTCCCCTCCGGCAACTGGCGGGCCAGCTCGTTCGTCCAGTTCAGGACGACGTCGACCTCTTTCCGAATCCGCTCGCCCGAGCCGCCGACGAACACGAAGGTCTGGCCGTCGCGCGTGACGTCGTATTCGCGCAACGGCTCCGTCCCTCGGTCGTAGAGCATCTCGAAGAGGACGCGCTCCGGTCCCGCCCGAAACGTGGGCGAGGTCTGCGTCTCGACCGCCACGACATTGCGATCCACGAGATAGATCAGCTCGCGGTCCGTCCAGACGGAGAAATAGCCGGATTCCGGAGTGAGCTGGACCTTCCCCTCGGAGCCGGTCGCGGGCTGGACGACGATCTGCGGCCGGCTGCTGCTGCTTCCGGTCGCGAAGGTCGTGTAGGAGACCCAGCGGCCGTCCGGCGAGAAGACGGCAGCGCCCGCCGACTTCGCAAGGAGAGTTTCGCGTCGGTCCTTCAACGAATACGTGAGGACGTCCGTGACGGGAAGATTGCGGTCGACCAGAAGAAGTGAGCCGTCGCGCGACCAGTCCTGCGGGAGTGTCACCCATGCGCCTCGGGCCGCAGCGGCTCCTCCTGTCCGGAGCCGTCGGCGTTCTTGAAGAAGATTCCCTGATGCGCGCGGTCCGTGGTGTAGGCCAGGCGTTTCCCGTCCGGCGACCAGACCGCGTAGTAGTTGCCGTTTCCATCGCCGAAGGTCAGACGCCGGACAGCGCCGGTCGCGATGTCGCAGATCCAGACCTCGTCGGAGTGCCCGTGTCCGGGACCGATCGAGACGGCGAGACGGGTTCCGTCCGGAGAGAAGCGAGGATAGTGGTACTCGCGCGGCGGGCCGGGGACGGGCCTGGCCTTTCCGGTGCGATCGGTGAGAACGAGCCGGCGCTCGATGGACGCCCCCTCGGGAACGAAGGCGAAGGTGCCGTCGGCTCGCGAAGGCGACGTAGGCCACTCCGCTCGAAGGATCGCCGGCCGCTCTTTCGGCGAGCGGCACCGGTTCGCCGACCAGGCGCCGGGTCTTCGAATCGAATCCGGCCGCGAGCATCGCGTTGCCTCGCCAGAAGACGAGATGGTTCTCACCGGCGACGCGCGGCATGCGTGCCACCCTCGTACACGATGCGCGTCTTCCGTGTCGCGGGCTCCCAGACGGCCATGCGAGCGTCGTCGTAGTTGCCGGGCGCCGAGAGCAGTCCGACCGTGAAGAGCACCGCGGAATCGCCCGGGAGATACGTCGGCCAGCGGTGCGAGCGCTCGCCCGCTTTCGCGTCGGGAGTCGTCAGCGTCTCGACCTTTCCGCCGCGCGCCGACACGCGGCTCAGCCCCGAGGTGAATTCCGGCGAGAACACGATCGTGTCGTCCTCCAGCCAGACCCCTCCCCGGTTGCTCGGCGCGTCCGCGAGCACGATCGCCGAACCGCCGGCCACCGGTACCTTCTTCAGCTTTCCCTCGGCGAAGAAGCCCAGCCACTGACCGTCGGGCGAGAAGAACGGGCTGTAGGCGCCCGCCGTGCCCGCAACGGGTCTCGCGGCGATCCGGTCGCGGGAGCGAACGTAGAGCTGTCGTCTGTCCGTCGCGTTCGCCGATGAAAACGAGCTGTCTTCCGTCACGCGAAAGATCGAGGACCGGGGAATCGTCGAACGGGATCTGGTCATTGCCCGGGACCGCGACGGCGAAGCCGGTGATCTCGGTCGGCGGGGCGGCGGCCTTGGGCTGCAGCGCCCGCCACCATCCGATTCCGGCGGCGAGAAGAAGAACGAGGCCGGCGATCCATCCCCAGGCCGGGATGCGAGAGCTCGGGTACGGGATCGGCACCGGGCCGGCCGGCGGCAACGAGGGCTCGTCGAGCTCGAGGCGCGCGTCGGCGATGTCGTGGATGCGCGTCTTCGGGTCCCGGTCGAGGCAACGGCGAAGCACGCGGCGGACCGACGCCGGCGTGTCGGCCGGCAGCGCGCTCCAGTCCGGCTCCTTCGTGAGGATCGCCGCGAGCGTGTCGGAGACCGTCTCGCCCTCGAAGGCCTTGCGGCCCGTGAGCATCTCGTAGAGCACCGTCGCGAAGGCCCAGATGTCGGCGCGCTCGTCGACGGGCTTGCCGCGCGCCTGCTCCGGCGACATGTAGGCGGCCGTGCCGAGCACGACGCCGGCCTGCGTCGCGGCCGCGGTCATCGTCGGCGAAGACGTGATGTCCGGCGAGGACCCGTCGGTGGCGAGCGCTTTCGCGAGCCCGAAGTCGAGCACCTTGACCTGTCCGGCCCGGTCGAGCTTCACGTTCGCGGGCTTGAGATCCCGGTGCACGATCCCCTTCTCGTGCGCGGCCTCGAGGGCGCGGGCGATCTGGCGCGCGATCTCGAGCGCCTCGTCGATCGGAAGCGCTCCGCGAGCGATCCGCTCGGCGAGCGTTTCGCCTTCGACCAGCTCGAGAATCAGCGCCTCCCGGCCGTCCTGCTCCTCGAGCCCGTAGATCGCCGCGATGTGCGGGATGATTGAGCGACGCGAGGACCTGCGCCTCGCGGCGGAAGCGGGTCAGCCGCTCCGTGTCGCGCACCAGGCTCTCCGGAAGCACCTTGATCGCGACCTCGCGCGAGAGGCGCGCATCGCGCGCGCGTAGACCTCGCCCATCCCGCCGGCACCAAGGGGAGCGACGATCTCGTAGGGACCGAGCTTCGTTCCGGCAGCGAGCGTCACGGCCGCAGAGAGTACAACGGACGTCCGCGTAGAATCCGCGCGGAGGCTCCATGGACCTGCGTTCCCTTCAGAAACCCCTCAAGGACAAATACCGGGCCGACCCGAAGGCCTCCCGCATCACTCTGACCGCGAAGGGCGGCGAATCCGGCGCGCCGATCGCCTGCTCCGTGGACATCGGCCGCGCGGTCTACGAGGCGCAGGCGCACGCGGGCGTCGGCGGCGCGGGGACCGGAGCGTGCTCGGGCGACCTGCTCCTCGGCGCGCTCGCCGCGTGCGCGCAGGTGACGTGCCAGATGGTGGCCACGGCGATGGGCATCCCGACGAAATCGATCGCGGTGACGGTCGACGGCGATCTCGATCTCTCCGGCACGCTCGGCATCTCGAAGGAGGTTCCGGTCGGCTTCGAGTCGATCCGTTTGAAGTTCGACGTCGATGCGCCGGACGCGACGCCGGATCAGCTCCGCGCGCTGGCCGAGAAGACCGAGCAGTACTGCGTCGTCATGCAGACGCTGTCGAAGCCGCCGGCGATTCGGGTCGACTGGAGCTAGACGACCTCCGGGCCTCACTTCTTCACGAGGTCGGCGCGCCAGTCGGAGACGAACCGAATCTGCGCCGACGCAGCGTCTCTCGTCCGGGACCGCGAAGAGGAGCCGCTTTCCGTCGCGCGTCGCGTCGAACGGGACCGCGCGGAGGCGGCTTGCCGCCGAAGATCGGTCGAGGCGCGCCGAGGCGCAGTCCCCCGCCCTCGGTGTCGACGTCGACCGCGAAGAGCCGGCCGTCGGGCGGCTGCTCGTAGACGATCGCCTTGTCGCCGAGCCATATTCCGGAGTCGGCGCCCGCCGTCGACACCTGCCGCTTCTCGCCGAGCGACGGGTAGGGCACGACGTAGACCTCGCGGCGCCCGGTTTCGTTCGAGACGTAGAGGAGCCACTTCCCGTCCGGCGAGATCGAGCCGTTCTCGAGCTCGTCCGGATCCGTCGGGAAGAGCTGACGCCGCTTCGTTTCGCCCTCCAGAGGCAGATCCCAGAGCTCGACGCCTCCGCCTCTGGTTGTCCTGAATCCGGAGCAGCATCCGCTTTCCGTCGGCCGACCAGGAGAGCGGCCAGATGTTGGTCTTCTCGGCGAGGATCAGCTTCGACTCCGAGCTCCCGTCGGCGGCCTTGACGCGAACGCCGGAGCCCGGGATCGCCATATGCGATCGATTGTCCGTCCGGCGACCAGGACGGGAAGTTCGCGCCCTGTTCGCCGAACGTGAACCGGGATCCGACGCCGCGCTCGAGATCGTAGAGGCGAATCTCGGGCCGCGTGGTTCTTGTCGCCGAGCACGGTCGCCACGACGCGCTGCGAATCCGGCGACAGAGCGACCGTAAAGAAGTTCGCCGCTTCGCCCACGCTGCCGAGCGGCTTGCCGTCGAGGTCGAACCACGTCAGCCGGCTCTTCGTCGAATGGCCTCGTTGCTCTGGTACACGAGCCTCCCCGTGTTCGAGATCGCGAACTTTCCGACCCAGCGAAACGCCTCGAAGGCCACGCCTTCCGCGATCGGAACCGCCGGGCCCGTCGTCTTCAGCGTCTTGCGGTCGAACGGCTGCGCGAGAAGGTTGCCCTCGCGCACGAACGACGAGGTACCCGGGCTCGACGAAGCGTCCCTCGCTGCTTTCCCGGGCCACGAGCGTGGACTTGCCGGTCGCGAGGTCGAGCACCTGGATCGATGTGTGCTTGTCGACGTCCGAGGTCTGCGTGCCAGCCAGATAGAGCAGATGCTTGCCGTCCGGCAGAAACCACGGAAGGCGATTCGTCCGGCCCTGGCCCTCCACGCGCGTGACGGCCACCGGGGCGCCGCCCGTGGCCGGCGACCTGCGAACAGACCTCCGAAGGAGCGCCGGCGCAAAGACGATGACGTCGTCGACGCTCCACGAGCGCTCCGCGGCCGTCCGACGCGTCGCAGATCGTCTGAACCGCGCCGCCCGCGGACGGGATGCGCTTGAGCTTGCGGTCCGCGAAGAACCCGATCGAGCGGCCGTCGGGAGACCAGAACGGGCCCATGGCGTCGTCCGTTCCGGCGAGCGGCTGCACGGCGAAACCGTCCATCCGGCGAACCCAGAGCTGGCGCTTCCGGTCGGATCCCGTCGCGGCGAAGACGAGCGTCGAGCCGTCGGGCGAGATCGCGGGCGAAGTCCAGCGATCCAGATCCATCTCGGGCGGAAGCTCGATCGAAGAGCGCGTGACGGAGGCCTCGGGGGCGCGGCGAGCCCGGAGGCCCACGGCGAACGCGCCCGCCGCGAGCAGGAGCGCCGCGGCCCACGGCAACCACGCGAGCCGCTTCCGCCGCGCCGGAAGCGCCGGCGCGGCGATGCCGCTCGCCGAGCCGCCCTCGCCGATCCATTTCAGCTCGCTGCCGAGATCGCCCGCGCTCTGCCAGCGATCTTCGGGATCCTTCGAGAGCGCCTTCCGGATGACGCGGTCGAGCGCCGGCGGCGAAGTCGGCGAGCACCACCGAAACCGGCGCCGGCTCCTCCTTCATGATCGAGGAGATCAGCGAAGCCTGCGAGGAGCCCGTGAACGCCTTCCGGCCGGTCGCCATCTCGTAGAGCACGCAGCCGAACGCGAAGATGTCGGTCCGCCCGTCGGCCTCCTTGCCCTCGAGCTGCTCCGGCGACATGTACTGGAACGTCCCGAGGATCGTCCCCTCCTGCGTGAGGTTCTCGCCGCCCTTGCCCATGACGGTCGGCAGCGACGTCGCGCCCGAGGGCGGAGCGGCCGGCGCCATCGCCTTGGCGAGGCCGAAGTCGAGCAGCTTCACGCCCGACTTCGTCAGCATGACGTTGCCCGGCTTCAGGTCCCGGTGCACGATCCCCTGCCGGTGCGCCTTGTCGAGCGCATCGGCGATCTCGACGCCGAAGCGCAGCGTGTGCGACAGAGGGAGCGAGCCTTTCGCCAGCCGATCCGACAGCGTCTCGCCTTCGAGCAGCTCCATCACCAGGTACTCGATCCCGTCCTGGTTGCCGACGTCGTAGAGCGCGCAGATGTGGGGATGCGAGAGCTGCGAGATCGTCTTCGCCTCGCGCTCGAACCGCTGGCGCACCTCGGCCGAGGCGGACAGATGCTGCGGCAGCACCTTGATGGCGACGGTGCGCTCGAGCCGCGTGTCCTTCGCCTTGTAGACCTCTCCCATCCCGCCGGCGCCGATCGGCGCGAGGATCTCGTAGGGTCCGAGACGTGAACCTGTCGAAAGGGTCAAAGTTGAGAGAAGCCTACCTCACGGCTTCTTCAGGCCCGCTCTCCAGTTCTGCAGCACGACCAGCGGAGGGTTCGAGCCCTCCGACGCCCTCAGGAAAACGACGAATTTTCCGTCGGGCGTGACGTCGTATGGGGCGATGAGGTCGAATCCGGGATTCATCCGCGCAAAGAAGGCCATCGTGAAGAGTGGCTGACCTTGCCCGAACGTCAGATCGTCGCCATGCCGCCCGATGACCGACGCCATCATCTGGCTCGCCTGGATGTAGTAGAGCTCCTTGCCGTCCCGGCTCCAGCGCGGCTGCATGGCGCCTCCCGAGGAGACCCGAAACCGCCGCACGGGATCGGGGAAGGAGGCGACGTAGACCTCTTTGCGGCCCGAGTCGTCGGACACGTAGGCCACCCAATTCCCGTCGGGAGAGAACGCGCCGTGGGTCTCGTCGTCGGCCGTGGCAATGTAGGTGTGGGGCGTTCGATCCCCCTCGAGCGCCACGTACTTCAGATCGCCGCGCGTTCCCGGGTTGAACTCCCGGTACGAGGAGCCAGCGGCCGTCGGGCGAGGTGTCGTAGCACGTCTTCGTGGTCTCCGACTCCAGAAACGGCTTGGGATCCTTCCCGCCGGGCAGCGGCATCTCCCAGATGTCCCAGGGACCGTTCGACAGCGACGAGTAGAAGAGACGCTTCCCGTCGGGTTGAAAGACGGGGGCAACCTGCGGAATCGAGTCGCGGATGAGGCGGATTTCCCGGCCGACGCCGATCTCGGAGAGCCAGAGGTCGGGAGGGAGAGGCTCCTCGACTCTCGCGACCGCGACAGTCCGGCCATCTCTCGCCAGGGCAAGCTGGATCAGCAATCCCTCGGACATGAGCGTCGAAAGCTCCTTGCCCGAGCGATCGACCAGGGACAGACGCGTCGGGGGATCCGAGACGCGCGTCGAGTAGACGAGCAAGTCGTCGGATACGTCGAAGACCGCCAGGCCCGTCGCGGAGAATCCCTGGATGTCCTTCGCCACGAGCAGGGGCTCCCCCGAGCTCGTGAGCGTCCGGAGATCGAACGGGAGGGCCATCAGGTTGCCCGCCCGCCGGAACAGCAGATACCCCGGACGCGCATAGATCGTCCGAGTTGCCCCGATGGACGCCGGGATCACCTCGCGCGCCTTCTCCCCGTCGAGCGAGCCCACCATGATCGCGTTGCGAACCTCGATCAGCGCCTTGGGGTCGGCCGATCGGGCCATGTAGAGGAAGCGCCGGCCTCCCGGCAGGAAAACGGGCCACCGGTGCGACGTCTCGCCGCGAGTCTTGTCGAGCTCGGTCACCGGCGCCGGCGTGCCCCCGGCCGCGGGAACGCGCCAGAGCCCACGATAGTTCTGCGGCGAGTAGACGATGATCCCGTCCGCTCCCCAGCTCCCTCCTCGCGCCTCGAGCACGTCCGCGAGCTCGCGCGCCGGAGGCGGATTGGGAGACGCCTCGACCACTTTGAGCCTCCCCCGGGCGAAGAAACCGATCGATCGGCCATCCGGCGACCAGAAGGGAAAGATGGCCTCCTCTCCCCCCGGCACGGCGTACGGCTCGAGCGCGTCCATGTCCCGGACCCACAGCCGGTGCATGCCGTCCGTCTCGTGCGCGGCGAACGCGAGTCGGCGACCGTCGAGAGAGAGTGCCATGCCCCCGACGTTCGCGCCGAGGGCGTGGAAGCTGGCGTTGGGCGGCGGCGGAAGATAGGTGCGCAGCACGGGAAGGCCGGGACCTGGCGGTGGACGATGCGTCCATCCGAAAACGGCGAGCACCAGGCTCGCGGCGGCGAGGAGCCACGGCAGCAGCGCGGTCCGCCGCCGGCGCCCCGGAGCGGGCAGAACGGCGGGCTGCGACGCCGACCGGTCGTCCCGGATCCCCTGAAGCTGGAGCCCGACGTCGCGCGCGGTCTGCCAGCGGTCGTCGGGATCCTTGGCGAGACAGGTCCGCACGACGCGGTCGAGCGCCGGCGGGCTCATCGGCGAGAGCGTCGAGATCGGCGACGGCTCCTCTTTCATGATCGACGAGATGAGCGAGGCCTGGACGCGTCCCGTAAACGCCTTCTTGCCGGTCGCCATCTCGTAGAGCACGCGCGCCGAACGCGAAGATGTCCGTCCGCGCGTCGCGCGTCTTGCCCTCGAGCTGCTCGGGCGCCATGTACTGGAAGGTGCCGAGGATCGATGCCTTCCTGCGTCAGGTTCGGCGCTGCCGTCGGCAGACCGGTAAACGCGGCCGGTCCGGAGGACGAGCGCCGCGAAATCCCGCGCCAGACCGAAGTCGAGAAGCTTGACTCCCGCCGTGCGTCAGCATCACGTTGCCGGGCTTCAGGTCGCGATGCACGATGCCCTGCCGGTGCGCCCGATCGAGCGCGTCCGCGATCTCGATGCCGTAGCGCAGCGTCTGCTCGAGCGGCAGAGGACCGTTCGCCAGTCGCTCGCCGAGCGTGTCCCCCTCGATGTATTCCATGACCAGGTACTCGATCGTCGTCCTCTCGTCCGACGTCGTAGAGCGTGCAGATGTGCGGATGGGAGAGCTGCGAGATCGTCTTCGCCTCGCGCTCGAAGCGCTGGCGCGCCTCGGCGGACGGCATCGACTTCTCGGGCAGCACCTTGATCGCGACGACGCGGTCGAGCCGCGTGTCCCGCGCCTTGTAGACCTCCCCCATCCCACCGGCGCCGATGGGCGAGAGGATCTCGTAGGGCCGAGGCGCGAGCCCGCGGTCAGGGTCAACCCGGATTGGAGCCTACACCCGGCGGCGCGCTACTTCGACGTCCTCGAGACGAAGTCGGCCATGTCCGCCTTCATCGACTTCAGAGACGGCTCGTTGACGTACATCATGTGGCCGGCCGGGTAGTACTTCATCTCGATGTGGGACTGGAGCGATTTCTCGAGCCCGAGGTGTCCCATCATGTACTCGGTCGCGAAGAACGGCGTCGCGAGGTCGAAGTAGCCGTTGAGGACGAGGACGCTCAGGTTCGGGTTCGCGGCCATCGCACGCGCGAGATCGACGCCCGTGTTCGTCAGGGTCGGGCTCGGGAACGGGAGCCCCGGGACTTTGTGGCGGAAGTCCCAGGTCTTCCAGGCCTCCGCGGAAACCACGTAGGACTTGCCCTCGCCGAACTTCAACGAGCCGTTGTACCAGTCGAGGAAGGCCGCCGTGTACGCCGCCGAGATCGCGTCCGATTGCGGATCGGCCTCGGCCTCCTTCGCGAGCGGGTCGACCGTCGGGCCGACGAAGCGCGAGTCGAGCCGCCCGACCGTGATGCGCTTCTGGCGGAAGAGCTGTTGCGTGTATTCGCCCTCCGACACACGCAGATCCGCGAGGCGCAGGTACTCCTCCGAGAGCCCCGTGTACTCGCTCAGCTTTTTCGTGACGGCCGCGCGCCGATCGTCGGAAAGCCGGTCTCCCTCGAAGAGCGCCGCCGTAAATTCGCCCGCCGCGAACTTGCGGACTTCCGTGAGCCAGGGCTCCAGCTCCTGCGGCGGATTCGGCAGCACCTTGTGGTACCAGGCCGTCGCGGCGTAACTCGGCACGAAGAACGGGTACGGGAGATCCGATCCTCCCGGCATCGCGAAGATCGCGCCGAGGTCGGTCGCGTTCGAAACGAGCACGACGCCGTTGAAGGCCATCCCGCCCTTGCTCTGGAGCCAGTCCACGACGCCGGCCGAACGCGTCGTGCCGTAGCTCTCGCCGATCAGGTACTTCGGCGAGTTCCAGCGGCCGTTGTCCGACACGTACTGCTTGATGAAGCGCGAAACCGACTCGATGTCCGGATCGACGCCCCAGAAGTCCTGGTTCTTGAAGTCGCCGACCGGCTTGCTCACGCCGGTGCCGACGGGGTCGATCAGGACGATGTCGACCCGATCGAGCAGGCTGTAGGCGTTGTCGACGACCTGGTACGGAGGCGGGGGCGTCGTGGCGGCGTCCGCGACGACGACGCGCTTCGGGCCGAGCGCTCCCATGTGCAGCCAGATCGAGGAGGAGCCGGGGCCTCCGTTGTAGCAGAACGCGATCGGGCGGCGTGACGCGGTGCTGGCGTCTTTCCGGACGTAGCCGACGTATCCCATGCTCGCCCACGGCTCGTCCTTGTCGTTGCGCACGATGAGCGTGCCCGCCGTCGCGGTGAACGAGACGGGAGACCCGCCGATCACCGCCGTGTGCTGCGTGATCGACTGTTCGGCCCTGGGCGGCTCTTTCTTGGCGGCTTCCGCTCCGGTCTTCTCCTGGGCACTTTTCTCCTGGGCA
Source organism: uncultured Acidobacteriota bacterium (assembly GCA_963804915.1). GTDB lineage: Bacteria > Acidobacteriota > Thermoanaerobaculia > UBA5066 > Gp7-AA6 > DAHUXD01. The sequence continues at coordinate 37,780 of CAWDSI010000034.1, read as the reverse complement.
CTTTTTTCCTGAGCGCTTTTTTCCTGGGCCCGGAGTCCGGCGCTCACGAGACAAGCCAGGATCCCGGCCGCGAGCATCCTCTTCATGAGTCTCCTTCTGAAATGTCGGGCGGAGCTTATCGCGCGCGATAGCATCTGCGGCCGATGGCCTTCGTGTTCGCGATGCTCGCAGTGACCTCCAGCTCCGCCGCCTTCGAGAGCGAGCTGGCGGCGAGGGTTCGCGCCTTCCACGGCGAGATGGGTGTGTATGCGAAGAATCTCGACACCGGCGAGGTCTTCGCCGTGAACGCCGACCAGCGCTTTCCGACCGCGAGCCTCATCAAGGTCGCCGTGATGGCCGAGGTGTACCGGCAGATGGGCGCGGGCAAGTTCGGCAAGGACACGCCGGTGACTCTCCACGACTCGGACAAGGCCGGCGACGAGACCGTCCCGCTCAACATGCTCCATGACGGGACGGTCCTGACGGTCTCGGATCTCTTGAAGTTCATGATCGCTTACAGCGACAACACGGCCACGAACCTCCTCGTCGCGAAGGTCGGCACGAAGAACGTCGACGCGCTCCTGGACTCCCTCGGACTGACGAAGACGCGCCTCTACCGCCCGACGTTCCGGGACGGCCACGCCGACGTTCTGCCCGAGGAAGAGAAAGAGTACGGCCTCGGCTCCACGACGCCGCGCGAAGCCGCGACGCTCATGGAGCTCATCGCCCAGGGCAAGGTCGTCTCGCGCAAGGCCTGCGACGAGATGATCGCTCTCCTCGCGATGCAACAGGACCGCGCCATGATCCCGCGCTCGCTGCCGTTCGACAAAGGCGACATCCTCGTCGCCAACAAGACCGGCTGGGACGAGGAAAAGAATCCCGACGCGAAGGGTTTCAAAGGCGACGTCCGCAACGACGCGGCGTACGTCAAGGGGCCGAAGGCGCGGTTCGTGCTCGCCATCTGCGCGCGCCGCATCCAGGACAAACGCGCGAGCGCCGACAACGAGACGTTCGTCCTGGGCGCCGAGCTCGCGCGGATGGTGTACGACCGGTTCGAGCGGTGAAGCTGCTTCGAGAACGACCTCGTCGTCGCGCTCGACAAGCCGGCGGGCGTCTCGATGGCGACCTCGACGCGCGAAGACAAGTCGGCGGCGCGGGTGGTCGCAAGGCTCCTGGAGGCCTGCGGCGAGGATCCCGGCGAGCCGCTTCTCCTCGTGCACCGGCTGGACGTCGGCACATCGGGCGTCGTGCTCCTCGCGAAGAGCGACGAGGCGCACCGCGCGCTCTCGCGCGCGTTTCAATCCCGCGTGGCGAAGAAGACCTACCGGGCGCTCGTCTGGGGACATCCCGTGCCCGCGCGCGGCGTCTACGAAGACTCCGCTGGGCCGCGACCCGAAGGACGGGCGGAAGATGAAGGTCGTCCGCGCTGAGGGAAAAGCCGCCGTCACGCGCTACGAGTCTTTGGCGCGTCTTCCCTCGATCGCCGACCTGCGCCTCTTCCCGGAGACCGGCCGCACGCACCAGATCCGCGTGCATCTCACCGCGCACGGGCACCCGATCGTCGGCGACGATCTCTACGGCGGCGCGACGCGCTGGCGCGGCGTGCGCGACCCCGGGCGGCGACGCGCCCTCGCCGCCGTCACGCGGCCCCTCCTCCATGCCGAGCGCATCGTCATCGAGGAGCTCGGCCTCGACGTCTCGGCGCCGCTGCCCGAGGACTACGCGGGCGCGCTGGCCGCTCTCACGACGCGAAGAACGCCGCCATGAGCTCGTCCACGAGCGACGAGCGATGCCCCGCAGCGCGAGGGTGGCAGTGACCGCCCTGGTCATCGTCGGGGCGGCCCTTCGCCTCTGGCAGTATTTCGCGAACGCGTCTCTCTGGATCGACGAGATCGCACTCGCGGAGAACGTTCTGCGCCGGCCGCTCTCGGCGCTCCTTCGCGAACCGCTGGCTCTCGACCAGGTCGCGCCACCGGGCTTCCTCGCGCTCGCCAAAGCTTCGACGGCCGTCTTCGGAGAAAGCGAGATGGCCCTCCGCCTGGTCCCGCTCGCGAGCGGCCTGTTGGCGCTCGCGCTCTTCCCGCGGCTCTCACGCCGCTTCCAGCCGGCGTGGATCTACGGTGTTCGCGACGGCTCTTTTCTCCCTGGCTCCGACCCTCGTGCGCTACAGCGCGGAGTTCAAGCCGTACTCGACCGACGTCGCGGCAGCCGTGGCGCTCATGCTCATCGCGTTCGGGCTCGGCGAGTCCGATCACGATGCCGACACCGACGGCGACGAATCGTCCGGCCGATTCCTGCGCGCCGCGCTCTTCGGAGGCGCCGCAGTCTGGTTCTCACAGACGGCCGTGTTCATGGTGGCCGGACTCGGCGCGAGCCTGGTCGTGCTGGCGCTCACGGGTCGCCCGCGGCGCCTGCCTCCGCGACTCATCGCCGTCGTTGCCGTCTGGACGGCGAGCGCGGGCGCGGCGGTCGCCACCGGCCTCGCTCGAGTTCCACCCGCCATGCGCGAGTACTTCGATCGCGTCTGGGAGCCGTCGCTCCCATCGGCGACGACATGGCTTCTGCTGGTCGTCGCCGGACTCGCTCTCTGGATCCGCAGCCGGCGGGCGGCGATCCTCCTGCTCGGTCCGGTGGCCGTGACGCTGCTGGCCGCCGGGACCCATCTCTACCCGTTTTCCGGACGGGCGATCCTGTTCCTGACGCCGGTCTGGGCGCTGGCCGTCGCCGAGTGTTCCGGCCGGCTCGTCGAGGGGCTCGAGAGGATCCGCGTCCCCCGCCCTGTCGCATGGGCGCTTCCGGCGCTCGCCCTGGCCGCGATCGTCGTCCGCGACCTGCCTCCTCATCGGTCCGAAGAGATGCGCCCCGTCCTCGCGGACCTGGCGCGCCGCCGGCTTCCGGGCGACGAGATCTACGTGTACTACGCCGCCGAGCCGGCCTATCGCTTCTACGGGCCGCGCGTGGCCCTGGGTCTCGACGGCGCTTCGTTCGGTCGCTGTCACCGTGGCGAGCCGCGCCGCTATCTCCGCGAGCTCGACGCTTTCCGTGGCCGACCCCGCGTCTGGGTCGTCCGAACTCACGTCTACAGAGAGCTGTTCGAGGCCGAGATCGTGGACGGGTACCTCAGTCGGATGGGAAGCCGGAAGGAGGCGCTCCGTGCAAAAGGCGCGGAGGCTGTCCTCTGGGATCTCTCGAACGCCGGCTCCCTGCCGGCCGACGCGGCCGAGACGCATCCGCTTCCCGCGTGGAAACCGGAAGCCACCGCCCGCCTCGGCTGCGGCCACGGCCCGATCGGTGAGCGGCCCGCCGACTGGAAGTAACTCGTGATCAGGAGCCGTAGAACGCCGACATGAGCCGGTAGAAGCTCCACACGTCGACCTTCGACGACATCTCGAAGGGCGAGTGCATCGAGAGCAGCGGCACGCCGATGTCGATGACTTCCATGTCCCACGCGGAGAGGAAGCCGCCGATCGTGCCGCCGGAATACCCTTCCACCTTCGGCGTCTGGGTCTGCCAGGCGATGCCGCCCTTGTCGAGGATGCCGCGAATGCGCGCGGTGAACTCGGAGTTGGCGTCGAAGCCCGCGCCGTACTTCTTGATCGTCACGCCGTAGCCGAGGCGCGCCGCGTTCGTGGCCTCGCTCGTCTGGCTCGTGAAGATGGGGTTGATGCCGTCGTTGACGTCGGCGGAGATGACCTCCGACCGCCGCAGCGCTTCGCGGAGGTCGAGGTCGGTGTACTTGTCGGCACGCTCCGCGGCGACGAGCTTCGCGAGCACGTTGTTGTAGAACTGCGAGGCCGCGCCGGTGTTGTTGACCGACCCTTCCTCTTCGAAGTTCGAGAGGTACGCCAGCGCCGTCTTCTTCGGCGTTCCGGACAGATCGAGCACCGCGCGCGCCGCGCAGTAAGAGGAGAGCCGGTCGTCCTGGCCGTACGCGCCCACGAGCCCGCGGTCGATGCCCACGTCCTGCGGCGGCGCCGAGGGCACCAGGGCGAGCTCCGAGGAGACGAAGTCCTGCTCGGTGATCCCGTACGTCGAGGTCAGCGTCGCCGTGACCTGGGCGAGGACCGAGGCGTCGGCTCCCGGGATGCTGCCCGCGACGGGATCCAGCTCTTCGCCCGAGAGGACATCCTGGTACTTGCGCTCGCGCAGCGGCTTGTCCGAGTGGGGCGCGTTGTCGGCGATCACGAAGACGGGATCGCCCTCCTTGAAGCCGATCGAGACGTCGATCCGCTTGCCCTCGGTCGTGTCGACGCGGCCGATCAGGCCGAGCGGCCGGTTCGCCCACTGGTACTTCTTGATTCCGCCGTAGTAGACCGTGTTGAAGAGAGCGAACCCGCCCGACAGCATAGAGAGGCCGGGCCTTGAGATCGATGTGCGGGCTGTCGTGGTGGGTGCCGACGAGCCGGGAGCCCGAGACGATCGGATCCGATCCGACGACGACGAGGATCAGCGCGCGGTCCCTCCCGTTGATCCAGAGCTTCGCGCCGGACTTCACCTGGCCGGCGTCCTTGAACTCGGAGAACCCGGCCGCCTTCGCGAGCCGGATGACCTCACGCGTCGACGTGTCCGCCGTGCGCGCGACAGCGAGGTAGGCCTTGTAGTCCTCGGCGAACTTGAAGACCTGATCCTTCTGCGCCGCCGGGAGCCCGACCCAGGCCGACTTCTTGGAAGCCCAGAAGCCCTCGGACTTCTTGTCGGACTCCTGGCCTGCCCCGTTCATGCATAGCCCGATCGTGAGCGCCGCCGCGAGCGGCCCATGCCCTTCTCATCCGGCCTCCTAACCTGTGGTGACGATCTCGTGCTTCGCGCCGGTCCAGGCGGCCATGCCGCCGACGACGTTGGTGATCTTCTGGAACCCGATCCGCTCGAGGACGCTCGTGGCGATCGAGGAGCGATAGCCGCCGGCGCAGATCGCCGCGACGGGGCGCTTCTTGTCGAGCGTCTTCGCGAGCTCGGAGAGCCGGTCCAGCGGCATCCAGGCCGCCTGCCGGATGTGGCCGTCCTTCCACTCCGGAGGCCGGCGCACGTCCACGAGCTGCAGGTCCGCGCTCTGTGTGTCGGCGAGCCGCGCCGCCAGCTCGTCCACGTCGATCTGCTCGGTCCGGGCCAGCGGTTTCCCCGCCGAATCCCACGCGCGGATGCCGCCCTCGAGATAGCCCGACACGTTCTCGATGCCGACGCGCGCGAGCCGCGTGCGCGTCTCCCCCATCCGTTCCTCGTCTTCCGCGACGAGAACGATCGGGCCCTGGGGCGACATCAGCGAGCCGGCCCACGAAGCGAGCTGGCCCGACTGTCCGATGTGGAGCGAGCCCGGCACGTGCCCCGCGCCGTATTCGGCGGCCGAACGCGTGTCGAGCACGATGGCGCCGGCCTTCTGCAGCAGGGCCACGTCGTCGGGCGACAGCGCGGGCGGCGGAGGCAGGGCCTCGAGCGAGCCCGGGCCTTCCCGGTTGAGCGCCGCGTCGCGCGAGAAGTACGCCGGCGCCTCGGGCAGATCCGTCGTGACGAGCTTGACGAACTCCTCGCGCGGCATGGGACGCAGGGCGTAGTTGAACTTCCGCTGCTCGCCGATCGTCGAGCTCCTCTCGCTCGAGATGTTGCGGCCGCAGAGCGAGCCGGCGCCGTGCGCGGGATAGACCTTCGTCGCGTCCGGCAGCGTGAGGAGCTTCTCGTGGAGCGAGTCGTAGAGCTTGCTCGCGAGATCCTCGGGGCTCGCCTTGGAGCCCAGCAGGTCGGGCCGGCCCACGTCGCCGATGAAGAGCGTGTCGCCGGTCAGGACCGCTTCGGGAGCCGGCGAATTCTCTTCGTCCGTCACGACGATGGAGACGGACTCGGGAGTATGCCCGGGCGTCTCGAGAAACTTCAGCCGGACCTTCCCGACGCGGATCTCGTCGCCGTCCTTGACCGGGACGTGCGAGAACTTCGCGCCGGCCTTCGCGCCGAAGTAGATCTTCGCGCCGGTCCGCTCGGCGAGCTCGCGATGGCCCGAGACGAAGTCCGCGTGCAGGTGCGTCTCGATGACGTGGCGGATCTGCAGGCCCTTCGCCTTCGCCGCCTCGATGTAGACGTCGACGTCGCGCCGCGGGTCGACGATGGCGGCCTCGCCGTCGGAACCGATCAGGTAGGACGCCTGCGCGAGACAGCCCAGATAAAACTGTTCGAATTGCATGGTCCGGTTTTCGGGGCGGGGGGCCCGCCCCGCTCCTACGCTCCCGCTTGTCGGGGCGGCCCTGTCGGCCGCCCGGAGTTGCCGTTCGGATTCATTGAAAGAGCGCATTGTAGTTCCGGTAGATCAGGTACGCGGCGACCGCGAGAACCAGCCAGGCGAACAACCGGCGCAGGCCCTTGGGGTGGAAGCGGTCCGAGAGGGCGGTCCCCGCGAGCGCGCCTGTGACCGCGAGTCCTGTGACGAGCGCGGTCATCTTCCCATCCACCGCGCCGGAGGTCATGTGGCCGATCAGGCCGGCCGCGCAGTTGATCCCGATGACAAAGAGGGACGTTCCGATGGCGGCCTTCATCGGCAGACCCCCGAAAACGTGCAGCGCCGGAACGATCAGGAAGCCGCCTCCCACGCCGAGAAACCCGGTCATGAATCCCACCCCGAAACCCGCGAGCGCCTCCCGGGGCGGGCTCGGCACGTGGGGCTTCTCGTTCTCGGGGTGCCGGCGGGCCAGCATCAGGATCGCCGCCACGAGCATGATCCCGGCGAAGAGGAGCATCAGGACCGGCGGCGACACCAGGCGCGTCAGCTTCGAGCCGAGGTACGCGCTCGGGATCCCGCTCGCCGCGAAGATGCTGCCCGTCTTCCACGAGACCGAGCCCTTTCGATGATGAAGCATCGCTCCGATGAGGGCGGTCGAGCCCACGACGGCGAGCGACATTCCGATCGCCCGATGCGGCGGAATGCCCAGGGCATAGACGAGGATCGGGACCGTGATGATCGATCCGCCCCCGCCGACCAGTCCGAGGGACAGACCGATCGCTGCCGAGAGAATCAGCCCGAGCGCGAGGCCCATCAGGCTTCAGGCGGCAGGGCCGCCTTCGCGCGCAGGAATTGCTCGGCGGTCGTCAGCTTCACGCCGAACCGTTCGGCCAGAGGCTTCCCGTCGAAGGCGGTGTCGCTCATCGACGCCACCCAGCTCATCGCCATGAGGTTGCCGGCGGGAGGCGAGAGCGCTTCGAGCACGTCCGCGGCCACGCGATAGACCTTCGCGGGCGTGTGCATCATCTTCAAGGGCCTTCCCAGCACGCGCGAAAAGATGGCGACGACGTCATGCCACGAGAGGATCTCGGGCCCGCCGAGGTTGTCGACCAGGTTCGCGCTCTCGCCGGTCTCCGGCTCCGACGCGGCGGCCGCGAGGATGGCCGCGACGTCGTCGAGCGCGACGGGTGTGTGCCGGGATCGGCCGTCGCCCGGCACGAGCGCGATCCCGCGCTTGTCGATCGACGACCCCGCGAAGCGCATGAATCCCTTCGCGAACCAGAAGGGCCGCCGCAGCGTATGCGCCTTCGCGCCGCGGAGCGGAATCGCGCTGCCCATCAGCGCGAACCAGTCGTCCATGAAGAAATCGCCGCGGAAGATCGAATACGCGAGGCCGCTCCCCTGGATGCGCTCTTCGATCCGGCGCTTCAGCCGGAAGGTCGTGACGCTCTTGTCGTGCGGCGTCGGCACCACGGACATGAAGATGAACCGCCGGACGTTTTCGGCGCGGCAGGCGTCGAGCAGGTTGTCGTAGCCGGTCTCCTCGACCTGGGCGAACGTCGCCTTGTCCCTCGGGACGACCGCGTTGGCCGTCGACACGACGGTGGCCATGCCCTGGCACGCCGCGACGAGGCTCTCGGGCTCTCGCAGATCTCCGAACGCGAGCTCGACGCCTTCCGACTCGAACTCGCGCGGCGACCCCGCGCGGACGAGCGCGCGGACGCGCTGTCCCCCCTGTCGCAACCGGTCCACGACCGCCGTGCCGAGCTGGCCGGTGGCGCCGACGACGAGGACCGGTCCCATCGGCGCGCCTACTCTTCGATCTCGACTGCGAAGTGCGGGGTCAGGCGCAGCCTCAGGTGGACCACGCGGCACGGCCACTTCTCGCGCTCGATCCGCGCGGCGACGCGCTTCCAGATCCACGCCGCGAGGTTTTCCGCGGTCGGAGACGTCTTCGCGAAGTCGGGCACGTCGCGGTTGAGGTTCTTGTGGTCGAGAGGCCGATCGACCTCCTCCTTGAGGATCCGGTCGAGGTCGGTCAGGTTCACCACCATCGACGTCTCCGGGTCGACCTTCCCCTCGACGGCGAGCTCGAGCTCGTAGTTGTGGCCGTAGCCGTGCGGGCTTTCGACGCCATAGACAGACGTGTTTTTCTCGGCGGTCCACTCCGGCCGCCAGAGGGACCGGCCGGCGTTGAAGTGGATCGTGCGCGAGAGGCGGATCATGTTGCGGCGAAGATCTTACCGGGGTTCATGACCCCGTCCGGATCGAACAGGGCCTTGACCGCGCGCATCGCCGAGAGGACCTCCGGCGAGTGCCGGAGCGCCAGGTACGCCCGCTGCGTCACGCCCACGCCGTGCTCCCCCGTGATCGTGCCGCCCAGGGCCACGACCGCGCGGAAGATCTCCGCCACGGCCAGCTCGCGCTCCGCCAGCCAGCGGTCCTTTTCCCCCGGGGGCTGGACGACGTTGACGTGGATGTTGCCGTCGGCGGCATGGCCGTAACAGACGGCATCCAACCGGCGCTTCGCGGCGATTTCGCGGACGGCGGCGAGGAGCTCCGGCAGCTTCGAGCGCGGGACGGTGCAGTCCTCTTCGGCGTAGGGACCGAGAGACTTGACGGCTTCGCCGACCGCGCGCCGGAGCCTCCAGAAGTCGCGCACCTCGCGCTCGGCCATCGCGACACGGACGTCCAGGGCCCCCGAGGCGAGCATGATCTCGCCGAACTTCTCGGCGTCCTGACCTACGGAGTCATCAGAAAAGCCATCCGCCTCGACGAAGAGATGCGCGTTCGCGTCGGCCGGCAGCGACATCGAGAGGAAGGCCGCCGAGACTTCCGCGGCGCGCCGCTCCATGAACTCGCAGGCCGAAGGCTCGCTCCCCCGCGCGTACAGCTGCGCGACCGCGGCCAGGGCGAGCGTCTCGTCGGCATACGACGCCCAGAGGAGCCGCCGGTGCGACGGCAGCGGCACGAGCCGCAGCGTCGCCCGCGTCACGACGCCGAGCGTGCCCTCGCTTCCGACGAAGAGCGGCAGCAGGTCGTAGCCCGCGACGTCCTTGCGATTCTTGCCCCCGAGCTCGAGGACCGCCCCGCCTGGGAGCACGACGACGACGCGAGGCCCGAGACGTACCGTCCCGTCGTCCCGTACTTCGCGGCGCGCGGGCCGCCCGCGTTCTCCGCGATGTTGCCCCCGATCGTGCACGAACCGCGCGAGGACGGATCCGGCGGATAGAAGAGGCCGACCTTCTCGACTTCCTCCTGGAGCGTCTGCGTGATCACGCCCGGCTCGACCACCGCGTAGAGGTTCTCGCGGTCGACCTCCAGGATCCGGTTCATGCGCCGGAGGTCCAGGGCCACGCCGCCTTCCGAGGGCAGCGCCCCGCCCGAGAGCCCCGTCAGTCCTCCCTGGGGCGTCACGGGAAAGCGCAGCTCGCGCGCCGCCGCGAGCAGGGCCCGGACCTCTTCCTCCGTGCGGGGCGCGACGACGAGGCCGGGCCGCGCGCGCAAGTCCTCGGTTTCGTCGTGGGCATGGGCATCCAGCGAGGCCGCGTCGGAAAAGATCGTTTCCGCGGGCAGCGCCCGGGAAAGGGCTCTGGCGAGCTCCGCGGGCGTCACGGAAAGAACGTAGCACAGGCCCATCGGAGTCGCTCGGGATGACGGCTGCATTAGAATCGCCCGCGTTCCAGGAGCGTTCCAATGAACCTCTATTCCTCGGCTCTCGAGCTGCGAGAGGCGCTGATCCTCTCGGGCACCGCCCGTTTCGACGGCGGCGTGGTCGTCACGAACCCCGCCCGCTTTCGCGCCGAGATGCTCGACAGCCTCGTCTGGACCGCCGTGTTCGGAAAGGGCGACGCCCGGGAGGCCGGGCGCCACGCGATCCGCGAGGCGGCCGAGTCCCTCGGCATCCTGCCGGCATCGATCCTGCCGCTCTACAAGGCGCGTGGCCGCGGCGAAGTTTCGGGCTTCACCGTCCCCGCGATCAACGTGCGGATCATGTCCTACGACACGGCCCGCGCCGCCCTGCGCGCCGCGCGCAAGCTCGACGTCGGCGCCGTGATCTTCGAGATCGCGCGCAGCGAGATGGGCTATACGGAGCAGCGGCCCGCCGAGTACGCGGCCGTCATGCTCGCCGCCGCGATCCGCGAGGAATGGCAGGGCCCCTTCTTCCTCCAGGGCGACCACTTCCAGACCAACCCCAAGAAGATGAAGGAGGCTCCCGAGAAGGAGGTCGCCGCGATCGAGGCCCTGATCGAGGAGTCGATCCCCGCCGGCTTCCTGCAGATCGACATCGACACCTCCACGCTCGTCGACCTCTCCAAGCCCACTCTCGAGGCCCAGCAGGACGTCAACGCCACTCTCTGCGCCCGCTTCACCAAGTTCATCCGCGTGAAGCAGCCCAAGTCCATGCCGGTTTCCGTGGGCGGCGAGATCGGCGAGGTCGGCAAGGAGAACTCGACGCCCGAGGAGTTCCGCGCCTACATGAACGTCTACAAGCGGGCTCTGGGAAGCGGGGCCGGCATCGACGGCATCGAGAAGGTGTCCGTCCAGACCGGCTCCTCCCATGGTGGGCTCGTCGCGGCGGACGGCTCCGTCGAGCGCGTGGCCATCGATTTCAACGTCATCAAGGCGATATCCAAGGTCGCGCGCGAAGAGTACGGTCTCGCCGGCGCGGTCCAGCACGGCGCGTCGACGCTGCCGCCGGAATACTTCGGACACTTTCCCGACCACGACTGCGCGGAGATCCATCTCGCGACCGACTTCATGAACACGGTCTACGACCACCCCGCCTTCCCGTGGCCGATGAAGCGGGAGATCGAGCGCTGGCTCGACAAGAACGCCGCCGAGGAGCGCAAGAAGGGCGAGACGGAGCCGCAGTTTCTCTACAAGACGCGCAAGAAGGCCATCGGCCCTTACAAGGAAAACGTCTGGAACCTGCCCGAGGGCACGAAAGAGGCCATCCGCGAGACGCTCGAGGAGAAGTTCACGTTCCTCTTCGAGAAGCTTCGCGTCGTGAACTCGCGGGCGATGGTCGCGAAGTACGTCAAGCCCGTGTCGGTGTACGAGGCGGCCGCGGTCGCCGCCGGAGCCCGCACCGGGTTCGTGCGCGACGATCAGGCCGGAGATTAGGCAGAAGACGATGAAGAGCAAGCCGAAGAAGTCGCGGAGCGCGGCCCGCCTCCCCCTCATGGCCTCGCGCCTCCCGACGAAGATGACGGCCGTGGTCAAGACCAAGGCCGCCCCCGGCCCCTCCGCCACCGAGGTCCGCAGCGTCCCCGTTCCCTCCCCCGGCCAGGCCGAGGTTCTCATCAAGGTCATCGCCACCGCCGTCTGCGGCTCGGACAAACACATCTACCAGTGGGACGCGTCGATGGCGGGCATGTTCCAGCCGCCGCGCATCTACGGCCACGAGTTCTGCGGCGAGATCGTCGCGTTCGGTCCCGGCGGCAAGCGGCCCCACCTCGAGATCGGGCAGTACGTCTCCGCCGAGATGCACGTGACCTGCGGCGCGTGCCGTCCCTGCCGCACCGGTGAGCGTCACATCTGCGAGAACACCCGGATCCTGGGCGTCCACGGCAACGGCTGCTTCGCGCAGTACGTGGTCGTGCCCGCGTTCAACGTCGTGCCGCTCGACGCCGCCATGATTCCGCCCAAGGTCGGCGCGTTTCTCGACGCGCTCGGCAACGCCGTCCACACGACGCAGGTCGCCGACCTCTCCGGCAAGTCGGTGGCGGTCCTCGGCTACGGTCCGATCGGCGCCATGTGCGCCGAGATCGCGCGGGTCTCCGGCGCCGCGCGCATCGCGATCACCGAGGTGAACAGCCTCGCCGCCGCGCACGCCCGCAAGTGGGCCAAGTCGCGCGGGCTCTCCCAGGTCACGGTGCTCGAGCTCTCCCGGACCAAGGATCCCGTGGGCAGCCTCAAGGACGCGACCGGAGGCGGCCCCGACGTCGTGCTCGAGCTCTCCGGAGCCGAGTCGTCGATCAATCTCGCCCTCGCCGCCGCCCGCCCGGGCGCGGTGCTCTCCATGCTCGGCATCCCGAGAGAGAAGGCCGTGACCATTCGCGATTACACGAACGACTTCGTGTTCAAGGGCCTCACGATCCACGCCATCATCGGCCGCCGCGTCTTCGAAACGTGGATCAAGATGCTCGACCTCTTCCGCGCGGGTCTCGACGTCGAGGACCTCGTCACCAACGAGTTCGACGGTCTCGAGCAATTTCACGACGCGATGGAGCTGCTCAACGACCGCCGCGCGATGAAGGTCGTGTTCTGGCCGAACGGGAGATCATAGGAGACGTCGCTTCCCCTCGAGTCCCGCGCCCGCGGTGAGCCCGAGCGAAGTCTCCGAAAGGGAGGGTTCGCATGAAGGTCCGCGCGTACCACAACGGCGACGACGTATTCATCGGTTGGAAGCCCGCAGGTCCGATTCCCGACTGCCGCGGCTTCGCGCTCATCCGCCGCAGAAACGGGGTCGAGGTGCCCGTCAAGACCTGGGTCGGTTTCGAGGATGACGAGTGGGAAGAGGGCGAGCGCCGCTCCTCCACGGACTGGCCGATCCAGAAGTACCAGTGGACCGACTACATGGCCGCGCCCGGCGACACGCTGCAGTATCGCGTCGTCCCGATGGTCGGCCCCGACAAGAAGAACCTGCAGGCCGACGAGGCCCGGGCGAGCGACTGGACCGGGAAGATCACGCTCTCCGCGGAGGTCACGCCGAACATGGAGGCGTACTTCAACCGGGGCATCGTCGCGGCGCAGTGGGTCTCGCGCCGGCTCGGCGTGACCGCACACGATCTGAAGACCGCGAAGCTCAGGAAGATCATCTCCACGCCGAATGACTCCTTTCGCAACTACCTCACCGGACCCCTCGGCGCCCGGCTGTTCGCGCTCCTGGAGGAGACGCGCAAGAAGAAGCGCCACGTGTACGCCGTTCTCTACGAGCTGGACGATCCCCAGCTCATCGCGGCGCTGAAAAAGCTGGGCAAGAAGGCCCACGTCGTTCTCGGCAACGGCAGCGTCGAGAAGAAGGGTCAGGACCAGAACGACGAAGCCCGCGGCGAGCTCGCCGGGAAGATCGATCTCCACGATCGGATGACCTCCCCGCGGGCGCTCGCCCACAACAAGTTCCTGGTCGTCTGCGACGGCGCCAAGAAGCCCCGCTGGGTCTGGACCGGCAGCCAGAACTGGACGAAGACAGGCCTCTGCACGCAGGCGAACAATTCGATCCTCGTCGACGACCCCGGCCTCGCGGCGAAGTATCGCGACCAGTGGGACCGCCTGCGCGACGCCCTGGACGCGACGCCCGAGGATCTCAAGACGAGCAACTCGAAGGTTCGCAAGGAGAAGACCGGCAAGGTCGACACGCGGCTCTGGTTCACGCCCACCGTCGGACAGGTCGACCTCGACGAGGCGAAGAAGAAGATCCTCGGCGCGAAGCAGGCGATTCTCTTTCTGATGTTCAACCCCGGGCCGAGCGACTCGCTCCTGAACTCGATCATCGAGAAGGCGCGGAAGAAGAAGGTCGGCGGCAAGCGCCTCTACATCCACGGCGCCATCAACCAGGACCCGAGCACGACGAAGAATCCCGTCAAGCTCTTCGACGAGAGCAACTTCGAGAACGCCGATTACGCGGTCGTGCTGCCGGCCGCGATCGACGAGCCGACGAAGTTCTTCGTGCGCGAGATGAAGAAGCTCCCCGGCACCTTCGCGATGGTCCACAGCAAGGTCGTCCTCATCGACCCGTTCGGCAAGCACCCGATTCTCCTGACCGGCTCGCACAACCTCGGCCCGAAGGCCAGCGGCACGAACGACGAGAACCTCCTGATCATCGAGGACGCGCCCGGCCTCGCGGCCGCGTACGCGGCCAACATCATGGCCATCTACAACCAGTACCGCTGGCGGTTCCGGCGGCAGGTCCAGCCCGTCAAGAAGCGCTGGAAGGGCCTCAAGGACACCGCGACCTGGCAGGACGGCTACCTCAAGCCCGGCAGCCGCGCGTTGCGCGAGATCGACTTCTGGGTCGGTGAATAGGCGACGTCAATGGCTGAACCTCTCGTCACCTACCGGGGATCGGTCTATCCCTCGCAATGCGACCACATGGGGCACATGAACGTGTCGTTCTACGTGGCGAAGTTCGACGAGGCGACCTGGCAGTTGTTCGCGGCCATGGGGCTCACGGGGGCGCGGCTGCGCGACGAGAAGCTGGGCATGGCGGGCGTCGAGCAGCACATCGAGTACAAGCGCGAGCTCTTCCCCGGCGACGTCGTCACCGTGACCTCGACCATCCTCGAGGTCAAAGACAAGGTTCTTCGCTTTGCGCACGAGATGAGAAACGACGCCACCGGCGAGGTGGCTGCGAAGATGGTCGTCGTCGCGGTCCACCTCGACGCGACGGCACGCAAAGCGCGCGCGCTGCCGGAGGACGTCCGGGATCGCGCCCGCTCGATGATGGGGGAAGGCCGGGCCTAGCTCTTCTTCTTCGGTTTCGGCTTGGGACAGGATGCCGCGAAGCCGAGCTCGCAGGCCTGCTTCTCGAGGGCCGTCGCCATCCCGGCGTTCTTTTCGACGCCTTTCCCGTTCTGGTACGCGACCGCGAGCTCGTGGCAGCTCTCGCCGTCGCCGAGCTTGCAGGCGCGATCGAAGTACGAAGCCGCCTTCGCGGGATCCGTGTCCGAACCCGAGTTGAAGCAGACCGCCGCGTTGAAGCAGCCGAAGGCATCCCCACGGTCGCAGCCCAGGATCGAGAAGTCGCGGCCGTGCTCCATGTCCTTCGGAATCCCGTCGCCCGCGATGAGAAGGCCGCCGAGGAGCGAGCATGCGCGCGCGCCGTTCGCCACAGCCTGCGGATCATCCTGACCGTCTCTGCGTTCGCAGGCCGCGCGGAAGACCTCGGCGGCCTTCGCCGCGTCCTTCGGGACGCCGATGCCGTCCCGATACGCGCGGCCGACATTCACGCAGCCGCCCAGGTTCGAGGCCGAGCAGGACGACCCGTCGCAGCCGCGCTGATAGAGGGCCACGGCGCGCGCCCGATCCTCCTTCACGCCGCGCCCCCGCTCGTAGAGGAACCCGAGGTTCGTGCAGCCGGTCGAGCTTCCGAGATCGCAGGCCTTCTCGTAATCCGCCGCGGCCTTCGCGGCGTCTTCCTTCGTGCCCCGGCCGCTGTCCGCCATGAGGCCCGCGTTGTAGCAACCCTGCGCATCGCCGAGCTCGCAGCTCTTTCGATACAGGGCGGTCGCCTTCTTGTCGTCCTTCGTCACGGACTTGCCGGTGGCGTAGAGGAAACCGAGCGTCGCGCAGCCGCTGCCGCTCCGAAGCTCGCAGGCGCGCTCGAGCACGGGCAGGGCCTGGGAGAGGGTGTCCGACTTCTCGCTGAGCTGGAGACCCTGGTAGGCGCAGGCCTCGCCCGATCCGCCGTTGCAGGCGGTCGCGAAAAGGTCGGGGGCGTTCTGGGAACGATCCCACTGCAGCCACGCGTCCCGGAAACAGGCGCTCGGGTTGCCGTCGATGCAGGCCTTGGTGAGAAACGCGATCTGGTCGACGGGCGTGAGGGTGAGGTCGACCTCGGCGCCGCCGCGCCGCACGACCACCTTGACCGGCTGGCACGCGCGGTTGAAGGCCGCCTTGTCGACGTCGCAGTCGTACTGGATCGTCGTGTCGCCGATCTTCAGGACGACGTCCTTGAGCTGGATGCCCGCGGCCGCCGCGGGACCGCCGGCGTACACCTCCGTCACGACCGCGCCCGGGCCCGCCTCGAGACCCAGCGTTCCCTCGCACTTCGACGCGGCGGTGGCGGTCGCGGGCTTCGTCGAAGACGCGCAGCCGCTTCCGAACAGAACCAGAACTGACGCGGCTGCCGCGGCGACCGCAGCGGCCGCGGCGAACCGAATCCTCAAGACGACAGGCTTCACGCGGTGCCGATTATCTACGATCCTCCAATCGCGTCACCGGCGCGGCTCCGGGACATCGTCCCGGCTCGCGACGAGGACGCGGATGTCGTCGATGTCGAGGACGACGCATGTCGCGCCATCGGGAAGACCGGCCGCGGGGATGTCCAGGACGACGTGATCCGACTCGAGCAGCCAGCGACGTCCCTCCTCGCGAAATCCCACCTTCCGCAGTCTCTCGGCGACGGGCGGCGTCACGTCGCCGACGAAGTCGAGATCGTCCGGGGCGCAATCCGATCGAGCGTGGAGCTGCGCCGCCGCCCCGCCGACGAGGACCGGGGCCCGGCCGGCCGGATACAAGCCCTGGAACCACGCGGCGAGCGCGGCCGTGCGCCGCGGCCCCTCCGGGAGCCTCAGCCGCGCGAGGAGGCCGGTGACGATCCAGACGTTGTACTGGGCGCTCATGCGCTTATGGAAGCCGAGGCCGGGCGCGGGTGCAAGCCGCTCCGACCACCGGATCCGGCCCGTCAGCTGCATCGCGACGAAGAGCGTCAGGATCGACCCGATCGTCACGGTCAGCCCCGTGAACCCCTTGAAGAAGAAGGCGTACGAGAAGAGCACCAGATACAGGAACTGCGTCAGCCCGGCCTCGACGGCCGCAAACCGCATTCCGACGACCAGGCGCAGGTAGCTCACCACCAGGGCCAGCGACACCGCGGAGCTGATCAGGAACGCGATGTGGATGTCGATGTGATCCACGAGGTAGGCCAGCAGCAGGTGGAACGCGAAGAACGCGGCCGCGAGGAAGAAGTAGTTCACGGGATGCAGCTCGATCCTCCGGAGCGTCGTGATCAGGAGCATCACGAAGAAGAAGAAAAAGAGCGAGACCGGCGCGAAGAAGCTGATCCGACCGGCGAGCGGACCGGGCTGCAGCTTCTCCGGCATCGCCATCGCGACGGAGTAGCCGGAAACGAGATTTTCGTAGTCCCACAGGAGGTGCCAGCCGCGGCCGGACCGGCGCTTGGAGGTCGGCGAGAGCGTGTTGTCCGGAAAGTCGATGTCGTCGAAGTTCGTCGCCATCTTCAGCTCGAAGTCCCGCACCTGAGCGACACTCTGAGTGGCCCCGCCGCCAAAGTCGTACCTCCAGGTGTCGAGGCCCTGCGAGCGGTAGCGCACGTCGACGACGAGAGGTATCCCCGGAAGCGCCATCGTCTTCCCGCGGACCGCGGCCACCGACGTCACGCCCGGAGAAGGCGCGCTCGCCGGCTCGCTGGTCACCGCGATCGGCACGCCGTCGACTTTGACGGCGAGATCGTCGTAGAGCGCCTGCGCCGCGGGAAAGGGAAGGCGGATCGTGACCTCCTCCGGAGTGGCCACAGGCGCGAACGTGTACTTCGCGTCGAACACGACCTTGTACGTGCTGTACCAGAGAAGCCCCTTCTTCCTGGGCTCCAGATCCAGTTGCACGTCCACGCGGCTCGCATCGAGCGCGAGCAGCTTCTCCTCCTTGACCTCGACTTTGCGGACGACTTTTTTCCCGTCCTCGAGCGACTCGGCGTCCTTGTACGAAGTCACCACGAACGAGGCCGCCGGCGGGCTCTGCGTCTGCGGGCTTCCCCACGTCGAGGCGACCTTCTGCTGGAGCGAGCCGTCCAGGGAATAGGTGCGGGTCATGATCGTGCCCCCCAGGACGACCCAGGCCAGCGTGGAACACACATAGATGACCAGGATCGCCGCGACGCGTTTGCCCATGCGTACCTCCCTTGGACGAGAGGAGACCGCGCGCGCCGGGCGGGCGAAGGGCGCCGGCGTGAAGCTTCCGAGGAAAGTTGTGGCAATTCCGTGGCAGACGCTTTGAGACGGGGGCCGGCCCGCCCGGCCGTGGCAGACTTCGCCCATGCCGCCGACGTCGATGGAGGGCGCACGGACCATCGCGGTCGTCGACGACGAGCCGCACATTCGCGAAACCGTCGCCTTCGCCCTGCGGCGCGAGGGCTATACGGTCGATGAGCATCCCGACGGACTCGCGGCCTGGAACGCGTTCAGCTCCACGAAGGGCCTGCCCGATCTCGTCGTCCTCGACATCCTCATGCCCGGCATGGACGGCCTGGAGCTCTGCCGCCGACTGCGCGCCCTGTCCCAGGCGCTGCCGATCGTCTTCGTCACATCCAAGGACGACGAGCTGGACCGCGTCCTCGGCCTGGAGCTCGGAGCGGACGACTATCTCTGCAAGCCGTTCTCGGTCCGCGAGCTCGTGGCGCGCGTGCGCGTGCTGCTCCGCCGCCTCGCGCTCCTCGAGTCGGCGCCGGCGCGCGCCGACGAAGAAGACGGGGACGACGACAAGGTCCTCCGTCGCGGTGCGCTCGTTCTCGACCTGCAGCGCTACTCCGCGCAGTGGAACGGCGCGCCCGTGCCCCTGACCGTCACGGAGTTCCTGCTGTTGAAAGCGCTCGCGGGCCATCCCGGCCACGTCAAGACGCGCCGGCAGCTCATGGAAGAGGGCTACGCCGAGGACGCGTACGTCAGCGAGCGCACGATCGACAGCCACATCAAGCGGCTGCGCCGGAAGTTCCTGGATCTCAATCCGGGCTTCGACGCGATCCAGACGGTCCACGGCCTCGGGTACCGGTACCGCGAAGCGGGCGACGAGGGCGCGTGAGGATCTTCACCGGCATCCGGCCCCGCCTGCTCGCGTTCAACCTCCTCCTCGTCTTCCTGCCGCTCTTCGGCTTCCTCTACCTCGATGTCATGGAGCATCGTCTCCTGCGCGCGCAGGAGCGCAGCATGGTCCAGCAGGCGCGACTGCTCGCCGCGGCGCTGTCGACGGTACCGTTCACGGAGACCGACGCGGACGATGCGCAGCGCCTCATCGCATCCCTCCAGGGGCGCCTCGAAGCGCGCCTCCGCGTGGTCGACGCCCGGGGCAACCTGCTCGCCGACTCGAGCCGCATCGCTCCGACTCCCGACGACACGCCCGCCTCCGACGAATATTCGTCCGGCAAGAAACCCACGCGCGAAAAGCTGCTCTACCGCGTGGGCGCCTGGTTCTACCGGATCTATGCCCGCATCTTCGAGCCGCCCACGCCGACTCTCGAGTCTGCCGAGTTCTACGGCGCCGCCCGCCGCCTCGACGGCCCCGAGATCCAGGCCGCCCTCGAAGGCAAGTACGGCTCGGCGACTCGAGTCTCCGCATCGGGACAGCGATCCGTCACGCTCTACAGCGCCGTCCCCTTCCGCCGCGATGGAGAGATCGCCGGCGCCGTTCTCGTCTCCCAGTCGACATTCCGTATCCTTCAAGATATCTACGCCGAGCGCCTCGGCCTTTTCAAAGTGGTCCTCCTCTCCGTCGCCGTCGCGGCGCTTCTTTCGTTCGTCGTGGCCGCCACCATCGCCCGTCCCCTGCGACGCCTCCGCGACGAGGCGAAGGCCATCCTCGACCACCGCGGCCGACTCACCGGAGGCTTCCAGGGCTCCCGCCGCGCCGACCAGATCGGAGACCTCGCCCGCGCGCTCCAGGAGCTGACGCGGCGGCTCGAAGGGCGCATCCGGACGCTCGAGTCTTTCGCCGCCGACGTGTCTCACGAGCTTCGGAATCCGCTGACCTCCATCCGCACCGCCGCCGAGATGGCGGCCGAGGTCGACGATCCGGCGGAGCGCCGCCGCTTCCGCGACATCGTCCAGCGGGACATCGCGCGCGTCGAGCGCCTGCTGGCCGGCGTGCGCGACATCGCCTCGATCGATGCGCGGCTCGATCAGGAGGCGAAGGAGAACGTCCCGCTCGACCAGCTGCTCGCCGAGATCGTCGACAGCTTCAACGTCCGCGAGCACGGGCGCGTCCGCTTCCGCCTCGAGGGCCGCGTGACCGCGACCGTCCGGGGCTCGACCGATCGTGTCAGCCAGATCGTCGAGAATCTCCTCGACAATGCGGCCGGGTTCAGTCCCGAGGGCGGGGAGGTCGTCGTCAGTTTGGAACGTGCGCGACTCGACCGCCGTCATCCGCGTCGCCGATCGCGGACCGGGGATTCCGGCGCAGCACATGGAGCGCGTCTTCGAGCGCTTCTTCACGTACCGGCCGGGCGAAGGCGCGTCGAGCGCCGACGGCCACAGCGGCCTGGGTCTCTCGATCGCCGCGGCCATCGCGGAGGGCTACGGCGGGCGGATCACGGCGGCGAACCGCGAGGGCGGAGGCGCGGTTTTCGAGGTCCGGCTGCCGGAAGTCTGAACCCTCCGCCGCGGGCGCGGACTAATACAGTTTTGGCGGACCGCCATACCGCGGAATCGGCCCACCCACAGGAGGAGCTTCGTGGCCAAGATGCGCGCCTTCCCCGTCTCGAAACCCGGAGCGAAGCTCGAGCTCGTCGAGCGCGACGTTCCCGAGCCCGGACCCGGCCAGGTCCGCCTGCGGATCGAAGCCTGCGGCATCTGCCACAGCGACGTGCTCACGGTCCAGGGCCTCTTTCCCGGCATCGCGTATCCCCGCGTCCCCGGCCACGAGATCGCGGGCGTCGTCGACGCCGTCGGGCCCAACGTGCCCGGGTGGAAGCGCGGCGACCGCGCCGGCATCGGCTGGCTCGGCGGCTTCTGCGGCTATTGCGACCGCTGCCGCCGCGGCGACTACCTGACCTGCCGGAACGACTTCCAGATCACCGGGATCGCGTTCGACGGCGGCTACGCGGACTACGTGGTGGCGCCCTGGGCGGTGCTGGCCCACATCCCGGACGGGCTGAAGTCCGAGGAGGCCGCGCCGCTGATGGATGCCGGCGTGACGACTTTCAATCCGCTCCGTCACTCCGGCGCGAAGCCGGGCGACCTCGTCGCCATCCTCGGCATCGGCGGCCTCGGACACCTCGGCATCCAGTTCGCGGCGAAGATGGGCTTCGACACCGTCGCGATCGGCCGCGGCGCGGACAAGGCCCCGCTCGCCCGCGAGCTGGGCGCCCGCGTCTACATCGACAACAAGGCCCAGGACCCCGTCGCCGAGCTCCAGAAGCTCGGCGGCGCGCGCGTCATCCTCGCCACCGCGACCAACGCCGACGCCATGGCGGCGGTCATCGGCGGTCTCGGCCCCGATGGCCAGCTCATCATCGCGGGGGCGCCGAGCGAGCCGATGTCGGTGTCG
Source organism: uncultured Acidobacteriota bacterium (assembly GCA_963804915.1). Taxonomy (GTDB): domain Bacteria; phylum Acidobacteriota; class Thermoanaerobaculia; order UBA5066; family Gp7-AA6; genus DAHUXD01. Next base: position 16,596 of record CAWDSI010000034.1, on the reverse strand, counting down.
GCGCTGCCGCTGATCTTCGGCCGCCGCTCGATCTCGGGCTGGCCCTCCGGGACCTCGCTCGACTCGGAGGAGTGCCTGCGGTTCGCGAAGCAGATGGGCGTGCGCCCCCGCATCGAGCTCTTCCCGCTGGACGAGGCCGCCGCCGCCTACGACCGGATGATGAGCGGCGACGCGCGCTTCCGGGTCGTGCTGACGATGGTCTAGGCGGGCCTCAGGCGGCCGGCGAGCTCCCGGACCGCCGCCGGAGTGGCGCGCCGGCGAAACTCGGACGGCGTGATCCCGAAGGCGCTTCGGAAATGCGCCGTGAAGTGGCTGTGGCTCGCGAACCCGAGCCTCACGGCGATCTCGCGGATGTCGTGGCCGTCTCCCTCTTCGAGCCGCGTGAGCGCGCGGCGGAGGCGCTGCTCCGTCAGGTATCCGTGCAGCGTGTATCCGGTCCGGCTTCGGAACACGCGGCAGGCGTGAAACGGGGAGCTCTCCATGACCTTCGCGATCGAGGTCACGCTCCACGGATGCTCCGAGCGGCTGGCCAGGATCTCCCGCACGCGATGCGCGAAGCGATCGTGGCGCGCGGACGCCCGCGGCCGCTTCGGCGTTTCGCCGTGGGGACCGAGCGCGGAGACGATCTCGAGCAGCGTTTCCTCGACCCACAGCGGATCCGGCGGCGACCAGTCGCGCAGGTGACGGACGACGAGCCGCAGGAGCGCGGCCGCGCGCCGGCCGAGCGGGGCCGTCGACGCCGCGAAGGGACGCCGCGGATCGTTCCCGAGGCGCCGGTTCAGCCCGAGCAGCAGCTCCGCGTCGATCGACAGCCACTCGGAATGATCGCCGCGCGCGTCCACTCGGAAGCGCCGGTAGGGATAGCGCGGGTTGTGCAGGACCGCGACCGTGCCGTCGGAAACGACGGGCGCGCGCTTCGCGTGCGCGATGCCGACGGCGGTGCGCGAGAACGCGATGGCGGGACGGTCGCCGATCTCCCCCGCCGTCTCGAAGTCCTCGTCGTCGGGAGACGAGTCGAAGCTTCCGAGCGCTATCGAGGGATTGCTCCAGAGAAGCCGCTCGTGCGGCCCGAGGTGCGGCCTCGAGACGACGTCGCTGCCGTTTCCGCTTCGGCTCGTTCCATCGCCCCAATCTTCTCCCGAAAAACCCGCTTCGCGGCCATTCGTAGGAGGTGCGACCGCGGAGGTAATGAATGCGCAAGAATCTGATAGTCGTCCTGGTCCTGGTTCTGGTTGCCGCACTCGTTTCTGCCCAGACTCCCCCTAGCTCCAGCTCCGATGCACAGATCGCCGCCGCCGGCGCGAAGATCGGCGCGGGCGACTTCGCCGGCGCGACCGCGATCCTCGAGAAGGTGGTCGCGGCCGACCCCGGGAACAAGCTCGCGTGGCGCCAGCTCGGCTTCGCGTACCTGAAGCAGAAGAAGATCCCGGAGTCGCGCGCGGCCTACGAAAAGCTGCTCGCGATCTCCCCAGGCGCGCCCCAGGCCCTCTACAACATCGGCGTCGGCTACGCCCTCGAGGGCAAGACCGACGCCGCGTTCGAGTGGCTCGGGAAGGCGAAGGCCACCGGGAAGCTCGACATGACGCAGATCGAGGTGGACGAGGATCTCAAGGCACTTTCCAAGGACCCGCGCTTCGCGGCGCTGCTTCCGAAGCCTCAGGACTTCGCGAATCCCTTCGTCGAAGCCGAGCACGTCGTCGTGCTCCGAGAGTGGGTCGGCGAGGGGCCGGGCGACCAGTTCGGCTGGATCGCGCGCAGCCTCGGCGACGTGGACGGCGACGGCGTCGAAGACTTCGTGACCTCCGCGCCGACGTGGGCCGGCACCGGGAAAGACGCCGGCCGCGTCTACGTCTACTCGACGAAGACCGGAAAGCTCCTCTGGAAAGTCGACGGCGCGGCCGCCGAAGAGCTCGGCACCGGCGTCGAGCTCGCGGGCGACACGAACAAGGACGGAGTGCCGGACGTCGTGGCCGGCGCGCCGGGAGCCGGCAAGTCGTACGTCTACTCCGGAAAAGACGGCCATGTGCTCCAGACTCTGACCGCCGAGAACAAGTCGGACACGTTCGGCCGCCACGTCACCTTCGCCGGCGACGTCGATCACGACGGCTACGACGACGTCCTCGTCGGCGCTCCGACCAACGCCGCGGGAGGCAAGGACGCCGGCCGCGCCTACCTCTACTCCGGCAAGGACGGCAAGAAGCTCGCGACCTGGACGGGCGAGCGCGAAGGCGACGCCTTCGGATCGACCCTCGCCGGCTATACGAGCGGCAAGACCACGTTCATCATGATCGGCGCGCCCGCCGCCGGGCCCAACAAGACCGGCCGCGTCTACGTCTACGACGGCCCCGGCGCGAAGCCCCGTTTCGTCCTCGAATCCGACGCCACGGGCGCCGCCCTCGGCTACATGTTCATGTCCATTCCGGGCGATCTCGACGGCGACGGCGTCGTCGACCTCTACGCCACCGACTTCGGAAACCGGGCGAAGGGGCCCTCGACCGGCCGCGCGTACGCGGCGTCCGGGAAAACCGGAGCGACGCTGTGGACGCTGACGGGCGAGACCCAGGGCGAGGCTTTCGGCATCGGGCCCTCCACCGCGGGCGACGTCGACGGCGACGGCCGCCCCGACCTCATCATCGGCGCGTGGCAGTACGCGGGCGCCGCGGTCTCGGGAGGACGCGCGTACCTCTATTCCGGGAAGGACGGAAAGCTCCTGAAGACGTACACGTGCCGGATTCCGGGGGACACGTTCGGCTTCGACGCCGTGGGCATGGGCGACACGGACCGGGACGGCACGGTCGACTTCCTGATCACGTCGGCCTGGAGCGGAATCAAGGGGAATCACTCGGGCCGCGTGTTACTTATCTCGAGCGGAGTGCAAAAGAACAAGAAGCAATGAAACGCTTGCGGTACTCCTGGTCGCCTTCGCCTTCGTCGTCGCCTGCCGGGCGCGCGAGGCGCCGAAGGCCGCCGCGGCCAATCCCTACGAGACGAAGCTGCAGCCCCTCATCGAGGACTTCCTGCGCAAGCAGGAGATCCCCGGGTTCGCCATCGCCGTGATCGACGACGGCAAGGTCGTTTACGAGAAGGGCTTCGGCGTCCAGTCCTTGAAGGGCAAGGACCCGACGACGCCGCGATCCCTCTTCCACATGGCCTCGATCACGAAGCCCTTCGTCGCCACGGCCGTGATGCAGCTCGTCGAGAAGGGCCGCATGTCCCTCGACGCGCCGATCACGACGTACCTGCCCTATTTCGAGATCGCGGATCCGCGCGCGAAGACGATCACCGTCCGGCAGATGCTCACGCACACGTCCGGGATGCCCGACGTCGACGACTACGAGTGGGACCGGCCGCAATACGACGACGGCGCGCTCGAACGCTACGTCCGCAGCCTCAAGGATCAGAAGCTCGTCTTCGCGCCGGGCGAGCGGATGCAGTACAGCAACATGGCTTACGAAATCCTGGGCGACGCCGTGGCCAAGGCCTCGGGGATGACGTTCGAGGAGTACGTCCGGCAGAACATCCTTCAGCCGCTCGGCATGGCCGACAGCACGCTGCTCGTGAAGGACACGGACCCCGCGCTCATGACGTGGGGCCACGAGCTCGACGGGAAAGGTCACCCGTTCGCCAGCCACGTCTATCCGTACAACCGCCCGCACACGCCGAGCTCGGACCTCCATTCGAACGTCCGCGACATGTCGCGCTGGGCGATCGCCAATCTCGACGCCGCGACCCTCGACGGCGGCCAGCTCGACAGCCAGCGCATCCTCGAGAAAGCCACGCTCGAAAAGATGTGGACCCCCGCGCACGAGCTCGCCGCGCCGGGCCCGGACGTGCGCCGCCAGGCCATCGGCCTGAGCTGGTTCCTCGGCAACGCACCGCGGCCACGACATCGTCTCCCACGGCGGCGGCGACACCGGCTACATCACCGACCTCGTCATGATCCCCGAGGGCCGCAAGGCTGTGGTCTGGATGGCCAACGTCGACTACATCGGCCAGCCCCCGTTGACGCGCGCCGCCCTCGACACGGTCCTGGGTCTGACGCCCGAGCCGATCGTGTCCAAGCGCTGCCGCGGGACGAGTCCTGACGGCCACCTACAAAGACGGCGGCCTCGACGCGGCGCTGAAGCAGTACGAGGACTTCAAGAGGAACCAGACCGACCTCTACGATCTCGGCGAGGACGAGCTCAACACGCTCGGCTATTTCCTCCTGCGAGAGAAGAAGAACGACGAAGCGCTCCGCGTCTTCCGGATGAACGTCGAGGCGTTCCCGAAATCCGCCAACGCCCAGGACAGCCTCGGGGAGGCCCTGGAGATCGCGGGCGACAAAGCGGCCGCCAGGGAGGCGTACGAGCGCGCCCTGAAGCTCGATCCCCAGTTCCCTCACGCGAGGGATGCGCTGGCGAAGCTTCGACCCTGAAAAGCGCCGCCGTCGAGCAAAAAAAGGGGCGGCCCTTTCGAGCCGCCCCCGCCGATTGCGATTGGGAGTTGGGTTACTTCGAGCCGCCCGGAGCCGCGACCGGCGCCGGCGAGAGGGCTTCCGCGTTGGGCTTGACGCGCACGTGATGGCGCTCGCCCTTGACGACGACAACGGCCTCGTAGGCCACGATCTTGCCGTCCGTGGTCACGCTGCTGACGGCGCCGAGCTTGCCCTTGGTGGAAGCATCCGTGAAGTTCTTCTGGATGTCGGCCGGCAAGTCGCTGAACGCGACCTCCTGCTCGGTCGAAAGGACGTTGCCTTCCGAATCCATCACGATTCCGCGGGTCAGGCCGGAAGCGACGAGATCCATCGTATAGACCATGGCTCCGTCGACTTTTTCGCTCGTGTAGCCGGTCACGGTCGCGTCCGGTGGTGAGCTGCTCGGCGGTCTTGAGAACAGCCGGCGGCAGCTTCGACTGCTTGATCGCCTTCTCGTCGCCGAGAGCGACGACACTCATGACGAGTCCGAGAGCGATGCCGGCAATGAGTCGGTTGCGGTACATAGGGGCTCCTTACTAGAAGTGGAAACGGATGTGTTCCACCTGTGCGGACGAACTTCCACCATATAGGAGTTCGCAGCTCAGAAACGAGAAATCGACATCGGTGAAGCGGCTGACGGGAGAATCGATGCGATCCTGTACAAAGCGCGCAGAAGCGAGCGCATCAGATCCGTCAAATACCTTGACGCCGCGGTATGTGTGATACGGTGAGGGTCCTTCAAAGACAGTCGGCCTCGAAACCTTGTCGTAGCCGGCCTTCCTTCCGAAGTCGGGGATCTCCCGGTGAAGGCCTCTCACCAAAGGAACTCAGGAGTAGTGTCATGAGATTCGCACGCAACGTTCGTTTTCAGATCAAGAACGGCAAAGAGCAGGAATTCGCCGGTCTGTTCGAGAAGGAAGTTCTTCCGATGCTCCGCAAGCAGGAAGGTTTTCAGGAGGAAGTGACGCTGGTCAACCCGAAGGGTGTCCACGCCATCAGCCTCTGGGACAACCGCAAGAACGCCGAGACGTATGAGACGGGGACCTATCCCCAGGTTCTCGCCAAGCTCACCACCGTCATCGACGGAACCCCGACGGTCGAGACCTACGAGACCGCGACGTCCTACGCCCGCACCTAAGAATAAGAAAGCGTGACGGGCCATCAGCCCGTTTTACCGGGGCCCCGATAGGGGCCTCTTTTTTTTGCCTCAGCGTGCCCTGGCCCGCCGGCATCCGCGCGAGCGCTTCGCCGGTCCCTCGCATCCGGCGCTCCGAGGACGGCGACGAAGGATCCCGAACTCGATTGCGGCGCTGCGAGTCTGGGATCCTTCGCTGCGCTCAGGATGACCGCGGGAGGCCCCCCTTCTGGCGCAAACCTTGCTCACTTTCCCTGGCGGGCGCTTCGCCCGAGGAGGAAGGCCTATGAAGTGGATGGGCATCTACCTGCTGGGTTACGTCTTGCTCGTGGCCGCCGGCTTGCTGGCCCTCTGGAAGACCGGGGTCCTGGCGACGATCCCGCCGATCTGGCTCGGAATCGGGCTGCTCGCCGCGATCGGAATCGGAATCATGGTCGCCGTGGCGAACAGCGGCAAGAAGGAGACCATCGAGGTCAATCGAGGCTGACGGAGACGTCGGCCTCTCGGTGCGATGGGGAGGGGTGAAGCCCCTCCCCTTTCTGCATTCGCGACGCCCCGACGCAAGTGCGTCCTCGGGATGACGGCTACTGGTCCTTGTCCCGCCGCACCGTCACGTTCTTCCCCCGAATCCCGGAGCTCCGCAGCGCGCGGATGACTTTCTCCGCGATGGCCTCCGGCACCTCGACGAGCGAGAACCGCTCGGAGATCTGGATCGAGCCCACGTCGCGCGGGTGCAGCTTCGCGAGCTTCACGATTGTGCTGACGAGCTCGCCGGGATTCACGCCCTCGCCGCGCCCGGCGCCGACGAAGACCTTCACGTTGCCGGCGGCGGCGCTCCGCGGCCGATACTTCCCCTTCCTGTCGCCCGGCCCCGGCCCCCGTCCCGCCGGACCGCGCGGCGACGGCGGCGGCGCGACCGCGGGAATCTCGTGCTCGTCCTCGCCGCCGCTCGCCCCGGCCGACGGGTCCGCCATCCTCACCGCCGCGGCCGCCACGTCCAGCGGATCGAACTCCTCGGCCAGCGACTCGACGACCACCCGGTAACCGTCGAACCCTCCCGCGAGCAGCGACTCCCTCAGCGACGCCCGCGTCAGCTCCATCCGCTTCGCGCGCAGATCCGCGACCGTCGGAACGCTGCCGATCTCGATCTTCTGTTTCGTCGCCCGCTCGATGTTCTTGAGCTGCCAGTGCTCGCGCGGCTCCGCGAGCGTGATCGCGACGCCCTCGCGCCCCGCCCGTCCCGTCCGGCCGATCCGGTGCACGTAGACGTCCGGCGACGACGGGACGTCGTAGTTGACGACGTGGGAAAGATGGCCGATGTCCAGGCCCCGCGCCGCCACGTCCGTCGCGACGACCAGCTCCAGAGTTCCCGCGCGCAGCTTCTTCATCACCCGGTCGCGCTCCGACTGCGAGATGCCGCCGTGCAGCGACTCGACCCGCAGCCCCCGGCTCTGCAGCGCCTCCGTCAGATCGTCGACTTCCAGACGCGTCCGGCAGAACACCAGCGCCGCCGTCGGCGACTCGATGTCCAGCACCCGCCCGAGCGCCGCCCTCTTGTGCCCGCGCGCGACGACGTAGGCCGTCTGCCGCACCTTCGGCAGCTTGCCCGCGGCCGTCGCCTCCCGCGCGATCGCGATGCGCTCGGGATTCCTCAGGTGCTTGCCCGCGATCGACACGATGCGCGGAGGCAGCGTCGCCGAGAAGAGGGCCGTCTGCCGCTCCGCCGGCGTCGCCGCCAGGATCGCCTCCAGGTCCTCGGCGAACCCCATGTCCAGCATCTCGTCGGCTTCATCCAGCACCAGCGTCCGGATGCCATCGAGCTTCAGCGACTTGCGGTTCACGTGATCGAGCGCGCGCCCCGGCGTCGCCACGACGACGTCGACCCCTCTCTGCAGACCGCGGAGCTGCGCCTCCATCGAGGCGCCTCCGTACACCGGGAGCACTCGCACCCCGATCGTCTTTCCGTACCGATGCACCGCTTCCGCGAGCTGCATCGCGAGCTCGCGCGTCGGAACCAGGATCAGCGCGGCCGGGCCCGCGCCCTTCGTCCGCTCCGTCGCGATCGCATGAAGGATCGGCAGCACGAACGCGGCCGTCTTCCCCGTTCCCGTCGCCGCCTGCGCCAGCACGTCCCGGCCCTTCAGAAGCGGCGGGATCGCCTGCTCCTGGATGGGTGTCGGCTCCTCGTACCCGAGAGCGGCCAGCGCGGCGGGGAGCCTCGCGTCGAGTCCGAGGGATGAAAACGCGGGGGACGGGGTCTTGCTGTTCGCCATGAGCCCCATTCTGTCGCGGAATTGGGTATTCCGCCGCTTGAGCCAGTCCTCTTAGACGTCGCAGCCCAGCGCGAACGCGAGCGCGGAGCACACCTGGCGCATCCGAGGCGGGCTCAGCTCGGCAACGCGGCGGCCCAGGTTCGCCTGGCTCACCGTCATCACGTTGTGCAGGTTCACCGCGCAGGGCTGCTTCATGCCGTCCTCCGGCCCCAACGCCACTTCCGACGGCACGCCCCGGATCGTCGACGTGATCGGAGCCACCGTGACGCGCGACAGATAAGCGAGCGCGCTCGAGCGCGTCAGCACGAGCACCGGCCGCTCTTTGTCGGGCGCCGGGAACCGGTGCAGGCGAATCTCGCCCCGCTCTATTCGTCCGGCCAATCCGCGACCTGATCCCAGACGGCAGGCTGATCCAGCAGATCCGGATAACGCTCGTAGCCCTCGCGGTCCCGCTTCTCCCGCTCGGCGGCGTCGATCCGCTTCAGGTGCTCGCGCAGGGCCTCACGAAAGAGCGCCGAACGATTCGTCTTGAGCTTTCGCACCGCCTTGTCGGCGGCCTTGAGCAGATCGGCTTCGAGGACGACCTGGATCGTTTCCACTGACTGTGGAGTTTAATCCACATCATAATCCACAATCAAGACAGCCTCCTCCAGGACGACGACGCGGGCGATATCGTCCTCGCCATGCCGCACGTGTCGCCCTGGCTCGTCGCGGGCGCGCTGACGGCGGTCTTCCTTCTGCTCCTCATCGTCGAGACGCTCCGCCCCCTGCGCCGCGCGCGCGAGCCGAAGCTGCGGCGGCTCGGACGCAACCTCGCCGTGGCGGGCATCGCCGCCGCGACGATGGAGCTCCTCCAGATCCCCATCCTGCTGCCGGTCTCCCGCTGGGCCGCCGCGCACGACTTCGGCCTGCTGCGCCTGCTCCCCCTATCCGGCGCCGTGCGCACCGTCGCCGCCGTCGTCCTGCTCGACTACACCCTCTGGTTCTGGCACTTCGCCAACCACCGCGTTCCGTTCCTCTGGCGCTTCCACTCCGTCCACCACGTCGACCGCGACATGGACGTCTCGACCGGCATTCGCTTCCACTTCGGCGAGCTCGGCCTCTCCGTCTTCTTCCGCGCGGCGCAGGTCGCGCTCATCGGCGCGGACCCGACCGCCGTCGTCCTCTGGCAGTCGCTCCTCTTCGTGTCCGTGCTCTTCCACCACTCGAACACCCGCCTGCCCCCCGGCCTCGAGCGCGTCCTGGTGCGGATCCTCGTCACCCCGCGCATGCACGGGATCCACCACTCCAACTACAGGAACGAGACCGACTCGAACTGGTCCAGCCTGCTCTCCGCCTGGGACTACCTCCACCGCACGGCCCGCCTGAACGTGCCCCAGGACGCCGTCACGATCGGCGTCCCCGCCTATGACCGGCCGGAGGCCGTCACGCTGGGCAAGATCCTTGCGTTGCCTTTCGTCCGAAGGGAGGACGACTGGCGACGGGAGGACGGAAAACCGGCCGTGCGGCCGCATCCGGAAGAGTCCCGGACCCAGCTCGAGGCGTGACGCAGAAGAAACCGAAGAAGCAGAAGAAGACGTCCGCCGGATCCGGCGGATCCCGTTGGACGTCGAAATGGAAGTGGATCGCCGCCGGCGTCGCCGCCGCCGCCCTCATCGCGGGGTGGCACTTCCTGCCGCTGAAGGCCTGGCTGGAGGCGATCGAGGACCGCCTCGACGGCATGGGCGTTCTCGGAGGGATCCTCTTCGGCCTCGCCTACGTCGGGGCGGAGCTCCTCCTGGTCCCGGGCGCGATCCTGACGATCGGGGCGGGATACCTGTTCGGAATCGCCGGCGGCATGGCCGTCGTCTGGCCCTCGGCCACCGTCGCCGCCGCCCTCGCTTTCCTGCTGGCGCGGTACGTCGCGAAGGAGAGAGTCGACAGGTACGCGAGGCGCCATCGGAAATTCGCCGCGACCGACGCCGCGATCGAAGAGGGCGGCTGGAGGGTGGTCGCCCTGCTCCGCTTCTCGCCGGTCGTTCCGTTCGCTCTCTCGAACTATCTGTACGGCCTCACGAAGATCGGCTTCGTTCCCTACATCTCGGCGACCGCCCTCGGGATGCTGCCGGGGACGTTTCTCTACGTCTACCTCGGCGGCGCGGGAAGAAGCTTCGGGGCGGGGGGAAAGCACAGCGTGTGGCACTGGGTGCTGCTGGCCGCCGGACTTCTCGCGACGGTGGCGGCGACCGTCTATGTGACCCGCGTCGCGAAGAAGAAACTGCAACGCAGGAAAGCGGCATGAAGCCGAACGACGAGAACGGAAAGCTCCCGCCCGAGCAGCGCCCGTTCCGAGTCCTCGTGATCGCCGGCTCGGACCGGCGCCAGTACAACTGTCCGGGCGTCGATTCGAAGGCGCGCGCGCTCATGTTCCGCATGGCGGATCGGCTGCCGCCGGAGTGGGAGATCGACGCCGAGGACCTCGGCAACGTTTTCGGCCGCGCGCGCATCCAGAGCTGCAACGCCTGCGTCTCGACCTCGATGGCGCTGTGCGTGTGGCCGTGCAACTGCTACCAGAAGGACGACAAGAAAGAACCGGACCTGATGTGGGATCTCGACCTCTATGCCCGGCTCGACCTCGCCGATGCGTGGGCGATCATCGGTCCCGTCAACTGGTACGGCCCGACGAGCAACCTGAAGGCCATGTTCGACCGCCTCGTCTGCGCCAACGGCGGCAACCCCCGCGAGGACCTCATCGAGCACAAGAACGCCGAGCTCGCGATGCGCCTCGAGCACTCGCCCGAGTGGCCGGAGCTCTCGGCGAACCACCTCGAGGGGCGCACGGCCGCGTTCTTCTGCTACGGGGACGGAGGCGGCGACGAGCTGGACGAGAACGGCCGGCCGAAGCTGCTTCGCCATAAGGAGTGGTTCGATCCCGGGAAGGAGATCTGGGACGACGGCCGCCAGTCGTATGCGCCGCTCGTATGGCAGTGCCGCTACAGCGGAATCGAGGCGCCCGACGCGCTGTGGGCATACCAGGAGTTCGGCCGCGGCAAGAAGTACAGCGACAACCAGGCCGAGGACATGGAGGGCGAAGGCGTTTACGCCGCCTTCGACGCGTGGACGGACCGGTTTCGCGACCACGTCGCGAAGAAGGGCAAGGTGCAGCCCGGCCGCTGGCGCGCGTACGGGTACGAGCCGCCGAAGCATCGCTGGGCGGACCTCAAGCTGAAGTGGCGGGAGATCCAGATGAGCACCGGCCACGCCCCGCCGGCCTCGTCGCCCGCCGTCCAGGAGGAGCTCGATCTGAACCGGGACGCGACCCTGCGCCCGAAGAAGTCGGAGGGCGAGAAAGCGCGCGAGGAGTGAGGGGGCGGCCCTTTCGAGCCGCCTGATGCGTCCGAGTCCCGGGCGCTACTGGGTCGTTCCCGCCGCCGCCGGATCGGCCGCCTTGGGCTTCACGCGGACGAGGTTGCGGTCCCTCTTGGTCGTGAGATAGGCCACGTACGCGACGAGGTTCCCGTTCTCGGTCACGGTGCTGACCGCGCCGAGCTCGCCTTTGGTCTTCACGGTGTCGAACGTCTTCTGGATGTCGGCCGGCAGATCGTTCCACGCGACTTCCTGCTCGACGGAGAGAAGCGTACCTTCCTTGTCCATCACGATCCCGCGGGTCTTGCCCTCCGCGACGAGATCCATCCGATAGGTCACGACTCCGTCGACCTTGTCGGTCGAATACCCGGTCACCGTCGCTCCGGCGACCTGCGCCTCGGCGGTGCGCAGAACCGCCGCGGGAAGCTTCGACTGATTGATGCTCTTCGCGTCGCCCAGGGCGATGACACTGACGGCGAGTCCGAGAGCGATCCCGGCGAGGATGCGCGTGCGGCCCATAGAGGCTCCTAACTTCTGCCTTCGAGTGAAACGGTTCGTTCCACCTGTGGGGGAGAGAGAAGCCACGATACCGCAGTTACCGTGCGGAGCCGTTTTCATTGGGGTTCACGCCCGATTTTGAAAATTTTGCATGCCAGAAAAATTCTCCCGTCGGGTTGACTCGAGGGGTATCGCTCGATAGGGTCGAAAGTGGCTCGAGTGTCCGCCAGGGCGCTCGCCCCGTGGAAGCGGTTCCCTCGGGACTTCCAGAATCTCGCGGGAACCGAATTTTGGGTCCTTTTCGTTTCAGGAGGTTTCATGTCCACAGCCATCCGCAAATCCGAAGTCGGCCGCACCAACCTTTCGGCCAGCACGCTCATTGGCGACAGGGTCGTCAATCTCAAGGGCGAGGACCTCGGCAAGATCGAGGACTTCATGCTGGATCCCGAGCAGGGGCGCGTCGGCTACGCGGTGCTCTCCTTCGGCGGGTTCCTCGGCATGGGAGACAAGCTCTTCGCGGTGCCGATGCAGGCCCTCAAGCTCGCGCGCGAGGAGAAGCGGTTCATCCTCGACGTGGACAAGGAGAGGCTCAAGAACGCGCCGGGGTTCGACAAGGACCACTGGCCGGACATGAGCGACCGCTCGTTCGGGACGACGGTGTACTCGTACTACAACACCAAGCCGTACTGGCACTGACGCCTGACGCGGCGGGAGATGAACGGGGCGCCCCTTCGGGGCGCCCTTTTTTTGCGCCGTCATCCCGAGCAGCGTAGCGCGACCGATCCCGGGATCGACTCGCTGGCGCTGCGACGCTGAGGGATCGTCGAACGTGCGATCCCAGGACTCGACTCGCAGGCTCGGCTCGTGAGGCCTGCGAGTTCGGGATCCTTCGCGATCGCTCAGGATGACGGCGTAAGGCGCCGAGGACTGCACCGGCGTAAGCGCCGTCATCCCGAGCGAGCGAGTGATCGTAAGGGCGCTCAGGATGACGCGTAAGGCGACCCGCCCTACTTCGCCGCCGCTGCCACCGGCAGCAGGTCAAACGGTCCGGTGCTCTCGATGAACAGCTCGCACTTCGACGCCTTGTCGCAGCCCGAGACGTGCTTGTAGTTCCCTCCCGGCTGAAACGCATAAGAGCCCGGTCCCAACCGCACCGCGGGCTTTCCCTCCGGAGCCTGCGTGTACGTCCCCGAGATCACGACGATCTTGATGTCGTTCGTGTGCGTGTGGAGGGGGGACAGGAAGCCGGCGGGGAACTCGAGAAACGCCCCGAATCCGGTCTTCGTGTGATCGCCCCAGACGTCGGCGATCTTGATCCCCGGGTCCATCTGGGGCGCGAGAGCCACCCAGATCAGATCGCCCGACCGTTTGAAGATGGGATCCCCGCCGCTCCCCGCCTGCCCGAACATCGCGCTCGCCAGAACGAACGCCGCCGCGAACACCAGAATGGACTTCGACCTCATTGGCTCCTCCTTGGTAATCGGTTGGCTCCGAGACGGAAAATTACCACCGCGGCCCTCGAAAAAACCCCCCTCGTGCCCGCCACGTAAGAACTAGCGCTGCTCATTCGGAGGACGACCATGCCGTGGAAGACGACTCGATGGCTCATCGCTGCCCTCTGCCTCGCCAGCCGCCCGGCCGCGCGCCCTCGCCGATCCGATCGAGACGTCCGTCCCCCGCGCCCAGGCCATGCTGATCAAGGAAGACCTCGGCGACGGCATCTTCGTCTTCCGCGCCCCCGAGGCCCTCGACGTCTGGACGTCCACCAACACCGTCGTCGTGATCAACGACGAGGACGTCGTCGTCTTCGACAGCTGCACGCGCGCCGTGACCGCGAAGGCGGTGATCGCCGAGATCCGCAAGCTCACGCCCAAGCCCGTCCGCGCCCTGATCAACTCGCACTGGCACCAGGACCACTGGTCCGGCAACGACGAGTTCGCGAAGGCCTTCCCGGGCCTGCGCATCATCTCGAGCGAAGAGACGCGCGACTACATGAAGCGGATGGCGCCCCGCTTCTTCGTGCGCGGCCTCGAGATCCAGGGGCAGAAGGATCGCGAGGAGCTCGCGGCGGCCATCAAGACCGGCAAGCTCGCCGACGGCAAGCCGCTGACTCCGGAGATCCGCAAGACCAAGGAAGAGGACCTCGCCCTGCGCGACGCGTTCGTGGCGGAGGTCCTCGCGCTGCCGCGCGTCCTTCCCAACGTCGTCTATCGCGACGAGATGTCGTTCTGGAGCGGCCAGCGGGAGTTTCGCCTCATGAGCGTCACCGGCGATGCCACCGGATCGACCGTCCTGTATCTCCCCGGCAGCAAGGTCCTCGTCACCGGCGACGTCCTCGTCAGCCCCGAGGACGGCAACGGCCCGCCGCCCTGGACCACGAACTCCTACTCCGTCACGCCCTGGCTCGAGACGCTTCAACGGCTAAACGCACTCGACCTCGCCGCGATCGTTCCCGGTCAGGGCCCGACAATGCGTGACAAGGTTTATCTACGCCGCACGATCGAGCTCTTCGCCGCCGTCATCGACCAGGTCCACGCCGCCCTCGAGCGCGGCGCCATCGGACTCGAGCAGGTCCAGGCGGCCGTCAACGTCGACCAGATCGGCCTCGCGTACGCCCCCGGCGCTTCCCTGGACAACTTTCACCAGTGGGTCGCCACCTTCTCGAAGAAGGCCATGCAGGAATCGCTCGACGGCGCGGTGAGGGATAAGTGACCGCGAAGGGTCCTTGGAATGCCGTCAAAAAAGAGGGGCCGCGCTCGGAATGCCGTCACAAAAAACGTGGCGGCCCTTCTCGACCCCTCTCCTCGAATGCCGTGAAAGAACCGGGCCCCGGTCATCCCGAGGCGCGAAGCGGTCCCGAGGAGCGGAGCGACGAGGGAGGGATCCCGAACTCGAAGCGAATCGGATGCCGTGATTCTCCGTCCCCGTCTGCTGCCAGCCGTCGCGCGCCGCCCGCGTTCGCCGTCGATCCCGCGCTATCGCTCGGGATGACGGCCTGATACTCGGCACTTACAAGACGGGAACGCAGAAAAGAAAAAGGCGGCCCGAAGGCCGCCTCATTCGTGGATCAGACCCGAGACTACTTCTTAGCGGCGTCGACTGGGATCAAGTCGAACTTCCCTTCGCTCTGGATGAAGACCAGGCAGTCCGAGGCCTTGTCGCAACCGGTCGTGTGCCGATAGCTGCCGGCCGGCTGCATGAGGTACGAACCCGGCCCGAGCCGGACCACGGGCTTGCCTTCCGGCGCCTGGAGGAACGTGCCCGAAATGACGACGATCTTGTATTCATTAGTGTGAGTGTGGACCGGCGTCTGGAATCCCGCCGGGAACTTCGTGAATCCGCCGAACGCTCCCGTCGTGTGGTCTCCCCACACGTCTGCCGACATCACTCCCGGAGCAAGCGTCGCATCGAGCGGCGCCCACTTCAGATCCGCCGCCGGAATGAAAATCGGCGCCTTCGCCGTCTGTGCCGAGACCGCCGCCGCCAGGACAAACGAGGCCATCAATGCCAGAGAGAACTTCCCCTTCATCTTGAAACTCCTTCTTCTTGTAAAGGAAACAGGCGCGGGATGCTACCAGACGAAAGTGCGCCTTTCGAGCCACTCCCGACTAGGCCGTCATCCCGAGCGATAGCGAGCCGACCACCGAGAGGCCGAGATCCCCGGCAGCGTCAGGTCCCGACGACCGGCTAGAGACGGCCAGATTCACGGCATCCGATCCGCTTCGAGTCCGGGATCCCTCGTCGCTTCGCTCCTCGGGATGACGGCGGCTGAAGGTACGACGGCCCGACTCCAGAGCCGGCTCCTCGGCATGCCGGCCGCGTCTATTTCGCCGCAACGATCCGCGCGATGACCTTCGGGTCCTCAGGGAGGAGTCCGACCTTCGAAAGCCGCGGCGGCAGCTTGCGGAGTATCGGGTCGAGGCGATAGGCCTTCGCGAAGACCGGCAGCGAATCGTCCACCTTGCCCGTATTCGCCAGCGCGACCGCGTGCCAGAAGGCCATCTCGGCGAAGTCGGGAAGGAGCGCCTCGGCGGCGGCATAGGCCTTCAACGCCGCGGCGTCGTCTTTCTTCTCGAAGTACCGATCCCCCTCGCTGGCGAGGTTGTTCGCGCGCTGGAACGTGACCAGGCGCCTCAACTCCACGAGCGGCTGCGGGCTGTCCTCGACGCGAAGGTCGAAGATCTTGTCCTGCCACGGCCTGCCGCTCGAGACGCCCTTGACGACCAGGATCGCGGCCGACTGCATGCCCCGGATGTCGCCGCCCGCCGCCTGGGCCGCGTCGAGCGCCGCGAGCATCCGTTCGGCGAGGTCGCCGCGCGACGCCTCGAACGCCTTCGCCATCGCGGGCCAGATCGTGTCGTTGTCCATCAGGTTCGCCTGGACCGAGTAGCCCACGCCGACGTGATCGCCCGCGGACGGGGATGCACTTCGCGCCGGTGTAGGCGGCGACGCGGCCGGAGGCGTCGACCATCGCCACCTGTCGCACGTCGCGACCGTCGTCGGCGGCGAGCAGGCCCTTCAGCGCATCGGGAGCGCTCCGCCCGGCGCGCATGAGGTCGAGGCCGAGCGGCCCGTAGCTCACATCGATGAACGACTGCGTGGCGACCGCTCCCACGCCCGCCTCGGCCCACGTCACGCCCGACCCGACCGAGAACGCGTGCGACTGAACGGCCACGCCCAGCTCCCCTGTCGCGGCATCGCGGGCGACGATCGAGAACGTGTGGACGGGACGAAGCGGAGCGTCGCGCGTCGGGAGCGGCGGACAGAGCCAGGGGCGCGAGCAGGAGCGCGGCGAGCGAAGCAGCGGCGAGTCGGCGCATGGAGACTCCTTTGGCGTCACGATAGCAGCGGACAAGAAAGGGGCGGCCCTTTCGAGCCGCCCCTACGCT
>CAWDSI010000033.1:0-49719 GCA_963804915.1 uncultured Acidobacteriota bacterium | reverse complement strand
CGACCACTAAGGACTCCGCCGATAGACGACCACGGTTTTCGGACGCGGCTTCACTCGAAAAGCCGGACGGAAGCCCGCGGACTCGAGCGTCCGAAGATCCGACGGCCCCAGGTCTCGCTCATAGAAGGCCGCCGCCTCCACGCCCTCCAGCGCCGCTCCATCCAGGCCGAGCGGTCGCGCCGGCGCCATGTCGCGAATTTCGACGCCGTTGCCGAACGTGAGAGGGCCGCCGTATGCCCATACCTGCTCGAGAAGGACGCGGCGCGGCGAGAGTGCTTTCATCCCGAGGCCGGCGTCGACCGCGGAGCGGGACTTCTCCTGCATGAGTGTCATCGTCCGCTCGATTCCCCAGACAGGCGCGAGCGCCAGCAGGATCCATCCCGTGGCCCGCGCGACCCGCGGGCGCGAGGACAGCAGATGCGCGCAGCCGACGCCCATGAGCATGGCGAGGAAAGGCACGGCGGCCTGCATGTAGCGATAGGCCTTGTACGCGAAGAGGGAGTACCCGAGCACGATCATCGTCAGCAGGAGCAGCGGCCGGCGGGCGGCCCGACGAAAGGCGATGGCGAACGCTGCGAGCACCACGGCCACGGGCCCCGCCCACTGCAGGATCGAGGTCCCATACCAGAACCAGGGTTTGTCGCTTCGGGGAGACGGCGGTCGAGCGTCGCCGGACATGATCCGAAAGTACTCGGAGAGGCTCGCGAACGGACGACCCCACGTCAGCCAGTCCGTCACGCCGACGAAGAGGACCGCTCCGACAAGACCGCCGGACATCGCGAGGGCCAGCGCGGACCAGCGTCGATGTCGCCACCACACGGCCGCCAGAAACGGCAGCGCCAGGACCCCTTCGCTGAAGCGCACCGCGAATGCCGCACCGACGAGAAGGCCGCCGGCGGCCACGAAGGCACCGCGGGAGCTCGAGGCCAGAAGGAGTGCGAGCACGAAGAGCATCGTCGAAATCGGTCTTGGAAACTGGGTCGACCCGTAGCCGAGCGGCAGCCAGTGAATCGCGTAGAAGAACGCAGCGAGAAAGCTCTCCCGCACGCTCAGGCCGAGTCGTGGGCCCAGCCGGAAGATCAGCCAGACGGTCGCGCTCGAGGCGAGGATGGTCGGCAGCGCCGCCCAGAACGCCACGGCCAGCGGATCGCGCGCCGCGCCGAAGACATCCACGGCCCGAAGCACCGGCGCGCACGAGCACGACGGGATGAAAGAGGCAGCGTAGCGACCACGGCTGATACTCGAGGCCCAGCGCATACCTGGCTGCACTTTCGACGACCTCGAGGTCGTCGCCCGACAGATAGCCGTAGAAGTGCCGGGCGAGCCACAACCGGACGGCGATTCCCCCGACCACGAGCCCGAGGACCGCGAGCCCGAGCTTGCGAGAGTCTTCCGCCTCGTCCGTCAATCGCGGACGTACGTGCCAGTCAGTTTCGATTCTTCGAGGACGTGACCCTTCATCGCCGCCTCGAGATCGCCGCGCCCCGCTCCCGGAGGCAGGCCCAGCTTCGCGTCCAGGGCGTAGAGGTGGAACTCGTAATGGTGAACGCCGTGCCCCCGCGGCGGCGCCGGGCCGCCCCAGCCGCAGCTCGTTGAAGTCGCTCCGTCCGTGCGTGCCGCCGGAGGCGTGGCGCTCGGTCTTCGAGACGCTCGCCGGCAGCGCGGACGCCTCGGCCGGGATGTCGTAGAGGATCCAGTGGACCCAGCGGCCGCGCGGCGCGTCGGGATCGTCGCAGATCAGAGCGAAGCTGCGGGTGCCTTTCGGTGCGCCGGACCAGGCGAGCGCGGGGTGCGAGTCCGCCCCGTCCCGCGAGTGTTCCTTCGGGATCGGCTCGCCTTCTCGAAAAGACGCGCTCTCCAGGCGCACGGACCTACTTCTTGGCGGGCAGCCCCTTCGGAACGCCCATCTGCCGCCAGAGTTTCTTCTTCTCCTCCCAGTCCTGCTCGGCGCGCTTGCGATTCCGGGCCGCGGCCTCGGCGCGGGCGTCGTCTTCGTTTTCGCGAGCCGGCGGAGCGGGAGCTTCGGTTTCCGCTTCCTTCGTTTCCGTCACGCGGCCATATTACCGCCGACCGGCTCACTCGACGACGAGCAGCCCGATCATTCCGGCGTGCTGCTCCGGGTCACCGCCGCAGCCGCTCTGCGTACAGACGAACGGGTAATTGCCGCGCTGCCAGGCCTGGGGCGTGAAGGCCGGGATGACGAACTCGTGGCCCGGGGAAATGTCGTCGGTCGCCGAAAGCCCGAGCTCGGAGACCCCGGAAAACCCGTGCCGCGCGCCGACCGTCCCCGGCAGGTCGGCATTGCGGAAGACGAGCGTGTAGGTCGTGCCGACCCGAAGTGTCATGGGCGGTGAGATCGGACCGCCGGGTGAGAAGTCCCAGGCTCGGACCGAGATCACGAGCGTCTCTGGTCCGGCCGGCGGCGGAGGCGCGGCGTCCTCGGCCCCCACGACGAAGATCGGATCGCTCGTCGCGGCGTCGATCACGGCGGCGTACGCGTAGAGCGGAGAGGCGCCGCCGTCGACGACCACGACCCCATTCGCGGTCGGCAGCGACGCGGCGCCCGCGCGCGCGAAGACGTCGTTGATCTGGGCGCCCGTCCGCGGAGCCAGCGGAGCGTCGAGGCGCAGCGTGCCCACGAGCGTGGCCCCGTCGTAGAGACGGAAGGCCGGATCGGCCGTCGAGGGGCCGGGGTTGTAGACGCCGACGTTCGTGCGGAACCCGGCCCCCGGCCCAATGTTGCGGACCGACGTCAGCACCGAGACCGGGTGCGCCGCGGCGGCCGAGAGCCCCGGCACGAACATGCCGACGGTGGGCGCGGGAGAGGTCGAGTAGAGCCGACTCGTCACGACGAGCGCTCCATCGGCTCCGCCGTGAGAGAACTCCACCGACCCGGCCGAGTCCGGCGACTGGAAGAGAGGAGACACAGACGTCGTCGAACGCCCGCGACTCGCGCGGCCCGAGCGTGAAGGTCTTCGGCGCGTTCGAGCAGGCCCCGATGAAGCAGCGGTACTCGGCCGTGACCTCGAGAGAAGCCGTGTACGAGGTGTTGAAGGCACGGACGTCGGAGTAGAACGGCGACGCGCCCACAACCGAAGCGGCGGCGGGCAAAGTGACGATCTCGGCGAATGCGGCGAACGAGCCGGACGGGACCAGGAGCAAGACAAGGAGGGCTCGCCTGCGGCGTCGCACCCTCATTCGACGACGGTCGCCGGCCATCGTTGACAAAAGAAAGGCCGCCCTTACGGGCGGCCACAGGGGAACAGGAGGGCCGAGGAACGGCTTTGTCGCGAGTCGCGTGTTACGGGTTGACGATGATGGTTCCGGTCATGCTCTGATCGTGCACGGTGCAGAAGTAGGGGAAAGTTGCCCGCGGTGGTGAACGTGTGCGAGAACGTTCCGCCGGCTTTGCCGGGTCTGCCGGAGCTGAACTGACCTGCCGGAGTGCAGGGCGGGCAGGCGCCCGACTCCACGTTGTGAATGCCGCCGACCCAGACCCAGTTGACCGTCGTCCCGACGGTGATCGTCGACGTGCTGTTGCCGCTGACCTGATCGACGAAGTTCGTTCCGCCCCTGCCCGACGTTCACGGTGCGCGTGCCGCCCACGGGAGGCGTCGGCGTCACCGTCGGGCCCGGAACCGTCGGCGTCACGGTCGGGCCCGGAACCGTCGGCGTCTGGGTCGGCCCGGTGGGCGTGGTTTCCTGGAACGGCTCGTCCTCCGCCCCGACGACGAAGATCGGATCGGTCGTGTTGTTGTCGATGACCGCGGCGTAGGAGAAGATCTCGTGCGAGGCCGAGACGACGATGACGGCGTTCTCGGTCGCGTGGGCGTCCTGGCCGGCCGCGGTGAAGATCCTGTTGACCTGGGCGCCCGCGTGCGCCGCCACGTTGATCGTCACCGAGTTGCCGACCTGCGCGCCCCCGTCGAAGATCCGGAACGTGACGTCGACGGCCGAGTCCTCGCGGTTGAAAACGCCGACGTTGGTGCGGAAGCCTGCGTTCGCGTCGCGGCGTTGCGGATCGAGGTCAGCACCGTCGTCGGGTACGCCTCCGAGTTGGGCAGGCCGGGGATGAACATGCCGACCGTGGGCTGGGGCGCGGTCGAGTAGAGCCGGCTCGTCACGACGAGCTGGTCGCCGCTCCCGGAGTGCTCGAACTCGATGCCGCCGGCGCTGTTCGGCGTCGTGGAACTGTGACCTGACGATGTCGTTGAAGGCCCGCGACTCCCGGGGCGTCAGCGTGAACGTCACGATGTCGGTCGTGGGCCGCCGGGCACGGGAGGAAGCACCGGTAGCGCATCGTGCACGTCCAGGCTGTCCGTGTAGGACGTGTTGAAGGCGCGCACGTCCGAGAAGAACGGGGCGCCCGCCGACGATGGACGCCGCCGCCGGCAACGTCAGGTCCTCGGCGCCGAGCGTCGCAACCGCCGAAAACACGATCAGAGATACGAGAAGCAGAAACTTGCGCATCAAACCACCTCGATCTTTCCGCCCGCAGGCTATCCGCGGCCGACCCGGGAGCCCCTCCCATTTAAGAAGCCTTGAGGATGCCGCACGTATAATGCTCAGCCGTCGTGACTTCCCCTTCTTCCGCTATGGCCCGCGCGATGGAAAACCTGCGCCGGGGGTCGGTCGACCTGATCGACGAGGCCGACCTCGCGCGGAAGCTCGCGAAGGGGCCCCTGACGGTCAAAGTCGGCTTCGATCCCTCGGCGCCGGACATCCATCTCGGGCACACGGTCGTCCTGCGAAAAATGCGCCACTTCCAGGATGCCGGGCACCGGGTCGTCTTCGTGATCGGCGACTTCACCGGGGCGATCGGCGACCCCTCGGGCAAGAAGACGACCCGCCCCCAGCTCACGCGCGAGGAGATCGAGGAGAACGCCCGGACGTACACGAAGCAGGCGTTCAAGATCCTCGACGCCGACAAGACGATCATCGAGTTCAACAGCAAGTGGCTCAACGCCCTCGGCGCGGCCGGGCTCGTGCGGCTCGCGGCCAGGGTCACCGTCGCGCGCATCCTGGAGCGCGACGATTTCCAGAAGCGCTGGAATGCGCGACAGCCGATCGCCCTGCACGAGCTGCTCTATCCGCTGGCCCAGGGCTACGACTCGGTGGCCCTCCGCGCGGACGTCGAGCTCGGCGGGACCGACCAGCTCTTCAACCTCCTCGTCGGGCGCGACCTCATGCGGGCGGAAGGTCTCGAGCCGCAGGTCGTCATGACGCTGCCCCTGCTGGTCGGCATCGACGGCGCCGAGAAAATGTCGAAGTCGCTCGGCAACGCGATCGGAGTGCTGGACCCTCCGGGCGACATGTACGGCAAGGTCATGTCCATTCCGGACGCGCTCCTGTGGAGCTGGTACGAGCTCCTGACGGACGTGCCCGCCGAAGAGATCGTCGCGCGGCGACGCCGGATCGAAGGAGGCGAGAATCCCCGCGACGCCAAGGCCGAGCTCGCCGGAAGGATCGTCACCGACTTCCACGGAGCGGACGCGGCCGCGCGCGCCGCGGAGGACTTCCGCCGCGCCTTTTCCCGAGGCGAAGTTCCGGACGACGTCGAGTCGAAACAGCTGTCCGCGTCCGCCTCCGGGGCGGCGCCGCCGCGAAGACGCTGGTCGACGTCGGGCTTGCGGCCTCGATGCGTGAGGCGCGCCGAAAGATCGCCGAAGGCGCGCTGAAGGTCTACGCCGACGGAGCTGCGGAGCCGCGCGAGGTCCGAGATCCCGATGAAAAGCTCGCCGGCGCGCCGGGCGGGGCCGTCGTGCTCCGCCTCGGACGCCGGTTCATCCGCGTGGTCTGGGAGTAAACGGCAGGCTGTCCCCGAGGCGGTCCTCGTCGGCGTCGGTGTCGGCGCCCGTATCGGTCTCGGAGGCCGTCGGAATCCCCTTCTGACGCCGCGGCCGGCAGGACCGGCAGATCCCGCGCATCTGGTGCGTGTGGGAGACGAGGACGAAGCCATAACGCTCGGCCACATCGTCCTGGAGCTGCTCGATGCGGGGCTCGCGGAACTCGATCACGCGGCCGCACTGGTCGCAGATCAGATGGTCGTGATGGTCTCCCGCGCGGAGCCGCTCGTATCGATACCCCGCCTCCCCGATCCGCAACCGGCCCACAATCCCCGCGTCGACCATGAGCTCGAGCGTCCGGTAGATCGTCGCCCGCGAGATCTTCTTGTGGTTGGCGCGCAGACGCATGAGCAGCTCGTCCGCCTCCACGTGCTCATGCCGGCTGAACAGCTCGTCGAAGAGGGCCTGCCTCTCGTGGGTCAGCTTCAGGCCCCGCCGTTCCAGATACTTGCGGAAGATCGTGTGTTCGCGTTTTTCCATGTGATTGCGACTCGGTCTCAATTGCGATACTCTGCCCGTTCCCCGGCCATGTCAAGCCGGGTCAGGCCGGGCAACGGCATCGTCATCCGCTAAGGGGGCCCTCGATGTGGCAGGGATTCACGATCGCGCTCCGGGAAGGGATCGAGGCGTTCCTCATCGTCGCCCTGACCCTCTCCTACCTCGCCCGCACCGGCCGGAAGGGCCTCTCGCGGGCCGTCTACGCGGGGATCGGATTCTCGGTCCTGACCTGCGCGGCTGCGGGCTGGCTCTTCTCGAAGGCCGTCAACCAGCCGCTCTGGGAGGGCATCCTGGCCCTCACCGCCGCGGCCCTCGTGGGAAGCCTCCTCGTCTACATGAAGCGAGTCTCCGGCCGGCTGAAGTCGGACATCGAGGGCCGTCTCGAGGCGCGCGCGAGCGCCGGCAGCGCGGCTGAGGCCTTCTGGGGAGTCTTCGCGTTCACGCTCCTGATGATCACGCGCGAGGGCATGGAGACAGCGCTGCTCATCTCCACCGCCCTTTTCCAGCTGAAATCCTCGGCGGTGTTCGTCGGCCTGCTCCTGGGCCTCGTGTCGGCGGCGGCGATCGGTTTTCTCTGGACGAAGCTCGGCAAGGGCGTGGACTTGAAGACGCTCTTGAACGTGTCCGCCGTCTTCCTCGGCATCTTCCTGATCCAGCTCGTGCTCTACGGGATCCACGAGCTCTCGGAAGCCCGCCTCTTCCCCGCTTCCCAGGCCATCCACGACGCGACCGAGATCCTCGGACCGGACGGGAAGATCGGCCAGCTTCTGGCTTATGCGCTCGCGGTCATCCCGACCGTCTGGTTGCTGAGCACGTGGTGGAAGCGCCGCCGCGCCGCCCAGCACGGCTCCGGCGCCGCGCGCACGCACGCGGCCTGATCAGGAGCTCGGAGTCGCTGTCGGCGACGCCGGCGCCGGTTTCGCGCCGGGCGTGATCGGACCCCGGCCCGACTGGAGCATCGCTTCAATGACGGCCGAGGACACCCCGGCGGCTCGCAGCTTCTGCATGTCGTCGAGGCTCAGCGAGTAGACCTTCTTCTCCGCGCGGATCGTCTCGAGGAGTTTTTCGTCCGAAGCTCCCTCCTGCTTCAGCCGCAGGATCCCGGCATACGCCTTCTGCGGCGCCGCCGGCGTTCCCACGTAGGGCTGATCCGGCACGATGCCGGCCGGCCGGGGAGGCGTGACGGCGGGCGTGGGCGTCGCGGGCACGACCTTGCGCAGATAACCGGCGGGATGCGCCTTGTCGCCGCAGCCCTTGCCGCCCGTCGGATGGGTGAAGCGGATGACGTCGCGGCTGTCCCTCCGGCGCCATGACGTATTCGCCCCGGAGCTCCACCTTGTCGCCGACGGCGAGCGCGAGATCCCCTCCTCCGCACGACAGGTCGTGCACGACGCGGACCCGCTTCGCCATGTCCACCGGGACGGTCCGATCCGGCCCGACCGGCTGTTCCGGGGCGACGAAGTAAGCGAGCAGCTCGACTTCGAACTCCAGGACCTTGTGCCCGTCTTCTCGGACGACCTGCCGGGGCTTCGTCTTGACCTCGGCACGCGCATCGATCTCGACGATGCGGGTCTTGACCGGGTGGACCTCGGGCGTCTGGGCGAGAGCGGACGCGGCGAGAAGTACCGCGAGTCCCGCGAAGAGTCTGGAGCGCATGGCCCGCATTATGAGGTCCGGAGCCGCCTCCACCCAGAGCCTTCGTGGCCGAACGCGAAGGCTTCGGGTGGAGCATCTCGGCGAGGATCTCGAGCGTCTCGACGAGACGCGGGCCCGGACGGTTGAAGTACTGGTTGGCTTCGGCAAGGTAGACGCGGCCGGCGTGGACCGGCGGAAAGCGCGCTCCCAGCCCGGAAGCGACGTGAGCAGGCCGATCTCGCGCTCGACGCGCTCGAGCGAGAAGCCGCACGGGAAGACCACGAGGACGTCCGGGTCTTCCGAGCGAACGGTCTCCCACGAGAGCCAGGCCGAGTGGCGGCCCGCCGACCCGAAGACGTCGATCTCCCCCGGCCATCTCCACGAGCTCGGGCATCCAGTTCCCGGCGGTCATGAGCGGCGACAGCCACTCGATCGTCGCGACGCGAGGCCGCGCCGAGAGACCGGAGGTCGCCTCCGCGATCCGTTCCATCCGCTCGCGCAGCCTCGCGACCAGCCGCGCGCCTCTTTCGGATGCATCGAGAGCGGCGGCGACGCGCTCGATGTCAGTCGAAGACGTCGGCGAGACTCGCGGGATTCAGCGCGGTCAGCCGCGGGCGCTCCGTCGGCACCGTCCATGCGCCGAGCGCCTGCTCGACCTCCTCGAGCGAGACGGCGCAGACTTCGCACTGGACCTGCGTGACGAGATGGGTCGGCTCGAGCTCACGCAGCCTCTGGGCGTCGACGCGGTAGACCGAGAGCGTCTGCGCGAGCAAGGCGCTGACCGAGCGGTGGATTTCCTCGGAGCTTCCGCGAGGGTCCAGCTTGGGCTCCGTGCACACCGGCAGCTCCGCGACTTCCTCCGGGTAGTCGCACTCGTGCGAGCGTCCGACCAGGGCGTCGGCGAAGCCCAAAGCGGCGACGATCTCCGTCGCCGAAGGCAGGAGCGAGACGATCCGGGGGGCTGTCATTTCGTGGAGGTCCCGTTCGCGACCGCGAGCCGCAGGTCCGAGAAGACGAAACCGTCGCGCTCCACGGTTTCTCCGGCAACGGTGTCCACCGCCTCGCGAAACA
The DNA here is from genome assembly GCA_963804915.1 of uncultured Acidobacteriota bacterium. Classification (GTDB taxonomy): domain Bacteria; phylum Acidobacteriota; class Thermoanaerobaculia; order UBA5066; family Gp7-AA6; genus DAHUXD01. The sequence continues at coordinate 40,669 of CAWDSI010000033.1, read as the reverse complement.
TCGGACCATCCGTGACGCAGGTGTGAAACTCGCCGTTTTCCCCGCACGGGTCGACGTCCGCGGGAAGCTCCGCGAGGAGCGCCGCGTCGAACTCCCGGCCCGCGAACGAGGCCGGGAGGCGGCGCGGATCCAGGCACACGATCCTCGCCCGGAGTCCGGCCGCGATCATCTCGGCCGCGAGAGCTCGCGTCGGCCGGCCCCAGAGCGGGAAGACCGGCTCGATGCCCGAGCCTGCCAGCATGCGCTCCCGGTACGCGCGCACGTCCTCGAGAAAGAGATCGCCGAACACGACCCGCTCGACGCCGTCGGCGCGGGCCTCGGACATGGCCGCTCCCATCGCGCGCTCGTAGTCCGCGTTGACGCAGCCCGCCGGGATCCGGACCTTGCGGCAAGGCAGGCCGAGAGCTTCCGCCTGTCGATCGAGAATGGCCTCGCGCACGCCGTGCATCGAGACGCGGCCGTAGTCTTCGGTCAACGTGGTCAGCAGGCCGACCACGTCGAGATCTCCGGAGACGCGGGCCTCGTGAAGCGCGAATGCGCTGTCCTTGCCCGAGCTCCAGGCGACGAGGGCCTTCGGGCGCGGCCGCTTCCGCGCTTCTACGCCCGGCTGTTCCAGAGGACGTCCGGAACGCCGCGCCGCCGGTTCTCGTGGCGGGCCATGACGAAGAGAGCGTCGGAGAGTCGGTTGAGGTAACGGATCGTGAAGGGGCCGACGGCTTCCTTGCGCGACAGCGCGATGACCAGCCGCTCGGCGCGCCGGCAGACGGTGCGCGCCACGTGCAGCGCGGCGGCCGACGGACAGCCTCCCGGCAGGACGAAGTTCTCGAGCGGCGGCAGCTCTTCCGAGAGCCGGTCCATCAGAGCCTCGAGCGCGTCGACGTGCCGCGACTCGATTCCGGGAACCGGCCGCTTCGCCTTGTCGTCTTCGAGGATGCAGAGGTCGGATCCGAGGTGGAAGAGCTCGTTCTGGATCGCGGCGAGCGCCGCGCCGCTCGTTTCTCCGACGCCCGCCGCGACGGCGACGCCGACGTGGCTGTTCAGCTCGTCGACCGTGCCGTAGGCGGCGATGCGAAGCGAATCCTTCGGGACGCGCTGACCGCCGCCCAGGCCGGTCGTGCCGTCGTCGCCCGAGCGGGTGTAGACCTTCGTGATCCTCGGCATGTTGGAGTTGCTCCGTTAGAACTTTACGTCCAAGCCGCCCGCGACGAGCCGCCCCGCCGCGGGATAACCCGCCGCCTCCTCATAGGCGTGGTTGGTGGCGTTGATCATCCGGAGGTAGGGCGCGAGGATCGACGTGGCCTGCCAGCGGACGACGAAGTCCAGCCGCAGATAGGACGGATCCTCGACGGGGTCGCCCGTGAGGGGGTCCGCGTCGGCCCGCTCCCCGACGTAGAGGAGACGCGGCGCGAAACTGAAATTGGAGATGGGCGACCAGGAGACGCCGAGCGAGGCCCCGTTCTCGGGCCGGCGCAGGAGCGGATCCCCGGTCTCGAGGTCCTCGGTCTTCAGGTACATGTACGTCGCGTTGACGGCGAGGGTGGGCAGGATCGTCTGCTGCCACCCGAACTCGACGCCCCAGGTCCGCGCGTGGCCGACGTTGAAGTTCTGGGACGCCGCGAAGTCGTAGACGATCAGATCCTTCAGGTCGTTCCAGAAGACGGAGACTTCCGCCCGGCCGTTGTTTCCGAAGTAGCGCTCGCCGCCCACCTCCGCGGAGACCGAGCGCTCGGGCAGGAGGTCGGGATTGCCCGAGAAGGGGTAGTAGAGCTCCCCGATCGAAGGCGCGCGGAAGCCGGTGCCGCCGGAGGCGCGGACCTTCCAGAGCTTGTCCGCGGAGAGCCAGGAGATCGTGCCGCGCGGGCTCCAGGCCTCGCCATACGACGTGTAGTGGTCGTAGCGCAAACCCGCCGTCAGCGTGAACGCGCCGAAGGTCGCGGAGTCCTGCGCGCCCACGCCCCACAGCGTCGTTCGCGCGTCGTCGAGGTTCACGCCGAAGTTGCTCTCGTCGGAAACCTCCCAGCGCTGCCAGGAGGCGAAGGCCGTCAGCGTGTGCGCGCCGAGCGTCGCCGTGTCCGAGACGCTCGCCTGCAGCGTTCGGGCGTCGGTCTGCGACTCGAAGCCGCCGGCCGTGTCCCGGTACGCCGGCTCCGACGAACGCCGGCGAGCAGGACGTCCAGATGATTCGTGTCGGAGAGCGCGAAGCTTCCCGGCACCGACAGCCGTCCCTCGTGCGTGAAGCCGCGGGCGCTGGAGGGCGCGCCGAGGGGACCGGGGTTGCCGACCTCCCCGTCGATCAGTCCCCACTCGACGCCGATGCGGCTGGCCTCGCCGAGCTTCGCCGAGAGGCTCGCCGAGCCGTTTCTCTCGCGCCAGTCGGTGTTGGGGCGATCCCCGTCGAACGCGACATAGCGATAGCTCGCGGACCCGGTGAACGGCCCCTCGCCCAGCGAGACGAATCCGGAGCCCTGACCCGAGCCCTGGTTGCCGACTTCGCCCGTCGCCCGGCCGGAGACGCCCTCCGCGCCGGGGCGGGTGAAGATCTGGACCACGCCGCCGATGGCGTCGGAGCCGTAGAGCGCCGAATACGGGCCGCGCGCGATCTCGATCCGGTCGATGTTCTCCGTGGTCATGCCGGACCAGTTGTAGCCCGAGAAATAGGGCGAGTTCATCCGCACGCCGTCGACGAGGACGAGCGTCTGCGTCGAGTTGGTTCCCCGCGTGAAGAGGGACGTCACGGAGCCCGGTGTGCCGGACTGCGTGAGGTCGAGGCCCGGGACCGAGCGCAGAGCGTCGGAGACAACCACGATTTCGTTCTTCTCGAGCTCTTCGCGGGTGATCACGGTGATCGCGGAGCCGACGTCCTTCTCGTCCTCCGGAACCGAAGTCGCCGTGACGACGATGTCTTCGGACGCCGGAGGCACCTGCGGCGGCGCCTGCTGACCGCTCATGAAAGCCGGAGCCGCAAAAACGACGAGAGCGACGGCCGCGAACGCGCGGGCCCGCTGCCGGCGGGAAAGCGCATCGAGCCCGAAGAGCGTCGCCGTCCCGAGGAGGTCGGCGGCGAGGGTCGCCCAGAAGAACGGGATGGCCGCGACAAAGCAGAGCGCGAGGCCGGCCGGCGTCTTCGGATATTTCGGGTCCGCCACCCACTCCGCGAAGTTGGACGTGACGAAGAAGAGGACCGAGGCTCCGACGGAAAACGCGGCGAGCCGGCCCGGGCCCGACCGCTCGCGCAGGCGGCGTCCGGCGAGGACGATCGCGGCGAAAGTGGCGTAGATCGTGATCCGCATTCCCGAGATGGCCGCGCGTCCGGTGCCCGCGTCGAGAAAGACGTCCGAAAGGGCCATCGCCCCGAGCGGCACGGCCCACGCCCAGCGGCGCGGCAGCCGCGCTCCCGAATACAGAGCGAGGGCGCCCAGGGCCACGAAGTTGGGGGGATGGGGAATGAGCCGGGACAGGGCGCCGAGAAAAACCAGCAGGACGGACGTCAGGGTCGCCATTCGAACCTCCCGTTCGACAGGACGGATGTCTCGGGCGGGTTCGAGCAATGGCCCGCGCCCCGGGAATTCGAAGGCGCGTCTCTCGTGGCCCCGTCCGAGAAGCGTGTCGTCCGGCAGGTCTCCTGGCTTCCGGATCATCCGCCGCGGGCTCCTTCCCGGACGCGCAACCGGCGTTGGCCGATCTCTCGCGTCCAGTGGATTGCCGCCCGAGGCGTCCCCGGTGACAGTGGCGGGGGCCGCGCGGGATTTTCACCCGCTTCCCTTCGCCGAACGATTCAAAGAGCCGAGAAGGGGACGAACCATAACGCGTCGCCCGTCGGGCGCGCAACTATGCATAGAATGCAAAAAAATGCGCGGTCCCGACTACACGCTCGATCTCGACCGCCTCCGGCGGGTCGGATTCCCCGAGGTCGTGCTCGCCGAGGGCAAGTCCACCGCGCAGATCGTCGAGATCTGCCGGCAGCTCTCGCGGGCGCACGACGTGCTCGTCACGCGCCTGACACCGGAAGCCTGGGACGAGGTGTCGATCTCGGCCCTGCCGGGCCGCGCCGACTACGACCCGCGCTCCTCGACGCTCCATCTCTCGGTCGGCAAGCCGATGCCGCGCGTCGAAGGCGTCGTGGCGGTCGTCACCGCCGGAACCTCGGACATGCCGGTCGCCGAAGAAGCCCGCCGCTCGCTCGAATACCTGGGAGTCGCGTCGGCGCTCGTGCCGGACGTCGGCGTCGCGGGCGTCCTGCGCCTGCTCTCGCGCCTCGAGGAGATCGAGCGCGCGGACGTGATCGTCGCCGTCGCCGGCATGGAGGCTTCGCTCTTCTCGGTCCTGGGCGGCCTGGTCGGGCGGCCCATCGTGGCCGTCCCCACGTCGCGCGGCTACGGCGCCGCGTTCTCGGGCCTCGCGTCGCTGCTGTCCGCCGTCAATTCCTGCGCCAACGGAATCACGGCGGTGAACATCGACTCCGGGTACGCCGCCGCCATGGCGGCATATCGAATTCTTTCGGGAGGACCGAGACGATGGGATCGAAAGGAAAAGGCTCCCTCTCCAGCGCCCGCGAATACATCCACGCCGCGGCGGTCGGCGTCGACCGCAAGAGGAAGAAGGAGCTCCTCGGCCGCCCGACGACGGCGATAAAGGTCAACAAGACCACCACCGTTTCGCAGCTCCTCGACTCCTACCGCGAGGCGTCCTTCCAGGCCCGGGCGCTCGGCAAGGCGGCCGCGGTGTTCGAGGGCATGCTGCGCGACAAGCAGCGGCCCACGATCATGCTGGGCATGGCGGGCTCCCTCATCGCCGCCGGGATGCGCCAGGTCATCGTCGACCTCATCGAGGAGAACATGGTCGACGTCGTCGTCTCGACGGGCGCGATCATCTCGCAGGACTTCTACCAGGTGCGCGGCGGGCGCCACTACCACGGCCATCCCGACGCCGACGACAAGGAGCTGCGGGACCTCTACATCGACCGGCTCTACGACACGTTCATCGACGAGGAGAAGTACTGGGCGACGGACCTCGCGATCTCCAAGTTCGCGGACTCGCTCTCGGGGCAGTCGATGTCCTCCCGCCAGTTCCTCGCGCTGCTCGCCGAGCAGGCGGCGCAGGACAAGGGCTCGATCCTCGGCGCCTGCGCGCGCCGGGGCGTCCCGCTGTTCGTGCCGGCGCTCAACGACTCCTCGATCGGCATCGGCCTGACCGAGCATTACCATCGGGCAAAGAAGGAAGGGCGCGAGCCCTTCCGCATCAGCTCGATCGCCGACAACTACGAGCTCACGCAGATCGTGGTCCAGAGCTCCGCGACGTCGGCGCTCTACGTCTCGGGCGGCGTGCCGAAGAACTACATCAACGACTCGATCGTGATGTCCTACATCTTCGGCATCGACACCGGCGGCCACAAGTACGCCCTTCAGATCACGACCGACGCTCCGCACTGGGGCGGCCTCGGCGGATCCACGCTCTCCGAAGCGACCTCCTGGGGCAAGGTCTCCAAGCAGGCCACGCACGAGATGGCGTTCGTCGAGACCTCGGTCGCGCTGCCCCTGCTCTACGGCTACGCGCTCCAGAAGAACGCCGCCGCGGGCCGCAAACGGCTGGCCTTCGCGTGGGACGCAGACATCCTCAAGTCGGTCAAGCGCGTCTGATCCCGATGATCGCGCTCGGCCGGATCGTCCGCCTGCAGGTCCAGACGTCGAGCCTGAAGCGCGGGGAGCGGCCGAATCGCGTCTACGATCCCGCGCCCCTGATCGCCGTGAAGGAGCTCCGGCTCACTCCTCGCGGCGCTGCCGGAATCACGGAAGCCGGCGAGACGGTCCTCGACGTCCACCACGCCGATCATCCGACTTCGAAGTATCGAGCCCGGACGCGAGGTCTCGTTCGGCTTCACGAGCCACTACGGGAAGATGCGCGCCCGGTACGGCGAGGGCGTCGCGATCGGCTGCGCCGGCGAGAACATCCTCCTCGAGTCCGACCGCGTGTACGTCCTGGAAGACTTCGCCTCCGGCCTCGCGTTCCAGAGCGCGGCCTCCGGCGCCACGGTGCGTCTCGATTCGGTGATCGTGGCCGATCCCTGCGTCGAGTTCTCCCGTTTCTCGCTGGGCGATCCCGGGGCGTCACCGCAGGATCTGAAGCCCGTCCTCCAGTTTCTGGGCGACGGGGTGCGCGGCTACTGCTTCACTCCGGCGGGGGACCTCCGCCTCGTGCCCGGAGACGTCCTCGTCGCGGGCTGACTCGGTGCGCCGGTTTCTCCCCTGGGCCCTCGCTCTCGCCTTCGCGGCGATCGCCGCGCTCCTCTTCGTCCGCCTGGCCACGAGCGTGCGCGAGACGCGGCGCGCCGAGGCGGCGCCCGTCGTGGCCGCGATCAAGAAGATTGCGCATCTCGCGACCGTCGAGGCCCAGATCGCCGACGTCCTGCGCTTCGAAGAGGTCAAGACCTTCCTGATTTTCGACTTTCCGAAGTCGGCGACGATCCGGATGCGCGGCAAGGTCATCGCCGGCTTCGACCTCCAGTCTCCCGACTTCAAGGTCCGGGCGGACTCCGGCAACGGACGGCTCGAGGTCGACCTGCCCTCCCCGCGCATCCTCGCGATCGACCCGCGCCTCGAGTGGTTCGACGAGAAGGCCGGCATCTTCAACTCGATCACGCCCGAGGATCGGACGCGCTGGATGCTCTGGGCCCGCGGTCAGCTCGCCCGCGCGGCCAAGCAGTCGGGCATCGAGGCCCGCGCCATCGAACAGGCCCGGGAGCTCCTGTCGGCGTCCGGTGCCGCGCTCGGCTGGACGGTGGAGGTGAAGTCGGTCGGCAAGATCGGCGCAGGAGCGACGCCGGTGCCGACACCGTAGGCCCGCCGCTTTCATCCCGAGGAGCGAAGCGTCGAGCCGGCCACCAGAGGCAGACCCCCGGCAGTAGGCGTGCCGTCCACCGTGCTCGAACCCCCGGCCGTAGGCAACGCTGGGCGCAGCCCAGCGGTAACCCACGCCGACCGCAGGTCGGCGGTATCGATCCCGGACTCGACTCGCGCCCGGCTCGTGAGCCTGCCGATTCCGGGATCTCGCTGCGCTCGGGATGACGGCGTAGACAAAGGCGACAGGCAAACAAAAACGCCCCGGTTGCCCGGGGCGTTTGGATTTCGGAGCTGGCCGAATCGACTAGAGCGCTTCGCCCTTGAGCGGGATCTCGATGACGCCCTTGTCCTTGTCGGTCGTGTGGAGCGTGACCTTGCCGTCCACTGCGCCCTTCTTGACCTTGTCGGAGGCCTTGACGACGACCGTGTAGGAGACGCCTTCCTGTGTCGGGACGACGTCCGTCATGAAACCCGGAACGCTGACCTCGGCCTTCGTGACCTTGACCGGCGTGCCCGGCTTGTTGTTCGTGACGACGATGTTGCGGGTGATGGGGTCCTTGCCGGCGGTGAAGTTGCCGAAGTTGACGGTGATCGGGGAGACCGAGACGCGCGGGCGCACGATGCCCGAAACCGGGATCTCGAGCGTCGGCTGCTGCTGGACGCCGGTGGTGATGCGGACCGGAGCGTTCAGGAGGCCTTCGGGAGCGTCCGGAAGGACCGAGACGTTGAGCTTGAACTGCTCGCCCGGGCGTCCGGCGATCTTGTCCTTGTCGCCGGCCGGCGAGATTTCGGCCTTCACGTAGGGCTGGGCCGTCTCAGCGACGGTGGGCTTGAAGCCCTTCTCCTCCGAGATCAGGACGACGTCCTGGGAGGCCGAATCGCCCTTGACGACCGAGAAGCGCACGTATTGCTGCGGAGCGACGTCGACGAACGGCTTCACGAGGGCCTTGACGAAGAGGTTCATCTGCGGCCGATCGGGGTCGTTCGAGACGACCAGGACCGACTTGGAGATCGGGCCCGAGAAGCTCTTGGTGTCGACGCTCGTGTGGACCTTGCCCTCGGTGCCGGGCTTGATCACCTTGTCGAAGGACGACACGGTGCAGCCGCAGGAGGGGCGGGCGTCCGAGATGACCAGATCCGAGCCGCCTGTGTTCTTGATCACGAAGTCGGTCTCGATGACCTGGCCTTTGGCGACCGTGCCCATGTCGCGGGTTTCCTGGGTGATGTCGATCTTGGGAGCTGCCACGGCCGCCTTGCCCGGCGCCGGGGCCGCCGGCTTGGATTCGGCAGGCTTCTGGGCCAGCGCTACCCCGGCCGTCAGGAGCGCGGCGAAAGCGAGCCGGCCGATTTTCAAGACATGACGCATCTTAGGTTTCCTCCTGTATTTCGGGATGCCGAAGCGCGAAACGCGAGGAAATCCGGGGTTATTTCAGAAAACAGCTCAATTAGACCAGACTCCGCGACGAACATGCCCGGAATCCGCCGATTCCACTTCGTGCCCGTGGGAGGGACCGCCATGGTGCCCCTGGCGGCCCTCCTGCTGGAGGAGGGCCACCGGGTCACAGGCAGCGACCTCACGCTCTATCCCCCCATGTCGACCACCCTCGAACGCCTCGGGATCCCGGTCGCCGCCGGGTTCGCCGCCGACCACGTTCCGCCGGACACCGACGTGGTCGTCGTCGGGAACGCCGCTCTGCGCGACAACGTCGAGGCGGCCGAGGCGGTCCGGCGCGGCCTGACTGTCCTCTCGTTGCCACAGGCGGTGCGCGAATACCTGCTGCCGGGGAAAACCTCGATCGTCATCACGGGGACCCACGGCAAGACGACGACCTCGGCGCTGACGTCGTGGCTCCTGCTCGATTCCGGACGGGATCCGGGCTTTCTGGTCGGCGGCGAGATGAAGAATCTCGGCCGGGGTTATCGCCGCGGCGCGGGTCCCCACTTCGTGCTCGAAGGTGACGAGTACAACGCGGCGTTCTTCGACCGGGGCGCCAAGTTTCTGCACTACGAGCCGAAGCACCTCTTCGTCGGCAACATCGAGTTCGATCATGCCGATCTCTACGCCGACCTCGCAGCCGTCCTCGATGCGTTCCGCAAGGTCGTGGCGCTCGTGACGGAAGACGGCGTCGTGGTCGTGAACGCCGACGATCCCCGCGTCATGGAGGTGGCCCGCGAGGCGCACGCGCCCCTCGTGAGAGTCGCGCTCGATACCCCGGGTGCCGACTTTTCCGCGAAGGACATCGACTTCGGCGCCGACGGCACGGGCTTCACGCTCGTCGAGGCGGGCCAGCCGACGGTACGGCTGTCCTCTCCGCTGCTCGGAATCCACAACGTGCGGAACGCCCTCGGAGCGATCGCGCTCGCGCGGAGCGTCGGCCTCTCGAACACCGAGATCGCGAGCGCTTTGCCACGCTTCGCAGGCGTGCGGCGGCGGCTGGAAGTCAAAGGCGAGAAGAACGGCGTTCTCGTCGTCGACGACTTCGCGCACCATCCGACGGCGGTGGCCGGCACGCTCCAGGCCGCCCGGGCGCGCTTCCCAGGACGCAGGCTCTGGGCGCTCTTCGAGCCGCGCTCGAACACGGCCGGCCGCAAGATGTTCGAAGACGAGTACGCGGATGCCTTCGCCGGCGCCGACGCGGTGGTCCTCGCTCCTGTCTTTCACGCGCAGCGCCTCGGCCCCGACAACCAGATCGACCGCGGTGCGCTCGTGCGGCGATTCGCCTCCGCGGGCAAGCCCGCGTTCGCTCCCGACACGATCGACGCCATACCCGGGATCCTGCGCGGCGAATCTCGGCCCGGCGACGTGCTGATCCTCATGTCCTCCGGGGCGTTCGGAGGCCTCCCCGAGACGCTCCTCGACCGCTTGTGAGCCGGGGCGGACGCAGGGCGCTCCTCGTTTTTCTCGGTGCCGCGGGTCTCGCCCTCTACCTCTGACCGGCGCTGAAAGCTCCGGTCGTCCTCTGGTCCAATAGCGAAATCGATCTGGCCTGGACGCGCGAAGGCGCTGGCATCGTCTCGCCGGCCCCGCCTTCGGCGCATCCCGCCCAGTACCTGCCCTATCCCGTGATTCCGGCGCCGTGGCGAACATCCGCCGAGCGCGAAGGCTCCCCGGTCCTGTCGCCCACGACTGGCCTGAGATCCGGAAGCCTCGACTGGTGGGGCGGACTCGGGCGCGCGTTGACCTACGGCGCCTCCGCGGCGTCTCCCTCGCCTTCGTCGACTTCTTCCGCTTCTTCGATTTCGATCGGCCGGACCCAGCTGGCCCGCATCGGCGCCGGCATCGGCTGATCGGCGCCCCGGACCGAGCGCCAGACGATCTCGTTGAGCAGAAGATCCGGCGCCCGGTCGGCTTCTTCCAGATTCATCCGGAGGGACGCCTCGGCGCCCCACGCGTCCGGACGGTTCTTCTCATCGAGAGAGACTCGAGGCGGCCGGGCCGTGAAGGGCCGCGCGTCGGCTTTCGACAGGAACGCGGCGTACATCGGAGTCGCGGCGGCGTCGTACTGGCTGAGCGGCTCCAGGCCCAGGATCAGCTCGATCGTGCGCAACACGCCGGAGGTCGTGTACATCGTCGGGTCCAGTGCGCCGCGGCGAGCGTACGGGCTCGCCATCAGCAGCACCGACCGGTGCGCGTCGATGTGGTCGGGACCGTTCTGCGCGTCGTCCTCGAGGACGAAGATCGCCGACTCCTTCCAGAAACGGCTCTTCGAGATCGCCTCGACGATGCGGCCGAGCGCGAGATCGTTCTCGGCGATCATGGCCCGGGGCGTCGGCATGCCGGGCCGTGTGCCGGCCGTGTGGTCGTTCGGGAGCCGGAGGATCGAGAGGCGCGGCAGCCCGCCGTCCTTCTCGTAACGGCGAAACTCCTCGAGCCACGCGTCCACGCGGCGGTTGTCGGGGATCGAGAGGTCGTACGGAGGATAGGTCGGACACACGTGGCCGCGCACTCCCGGCACGGACCCGTCGTAGGGCGGCTTTCCCGCGCTGTCGTCGGCGGGTGTCGTCTGCGGCACCGCGAACTCTCCGTAGTTCCGATGGGAGATGCCGGCCCGCGCGCTGGCGTCCCATAGGTAGCCCGCCGGCGGCGCGGTGATGTTGCCGTAGGCGTTTCGATCCGGACGCGCCGCCCTCCGAAAGGTACTGGCCGCCGCGTCCGCCGTAGTACGAGGGCCAGAACTTCTCGGTGGCGTCGGTCGCGTAGGCGCCAGTCGAGAAGGCGTGGCCGTCGTAGCTGACTTCGGCGTCGACGTAGAAGTTGTCGAAGAGGACGAAATCGCGCGCCAGGGCGTGCGCGTTGGGCGTCACGTCTTCGCCGAAGAGACAGAGCGTGGGCTCGCCCTCGCCGCCGGGCAGATCGCCGAGGATCTGGTCGTAGGTCCGGTTCTCCCGAATCACGTAGAACACGTACCGGATCGGCGAAGGCTGGCCCACGCGCAGCGGGATCGGCGACGATTTCGGCGGCCGGGCGGGGATCAGTCGGTTTGCGTCGCGATAAGGACTGAGCTCGTGGGCCCGGCGCGTGAATGCGGCCAGCGTCGCCTCGTCCGGAAGGTCGATGCGCGAGAGCGATCCGGTGAGGAGACGGCCGATGTACTGTCCCTCCGATCCCCCGGCGCCGGGCTGGGGTCCGCGCGGATTGGACTGCGATGTCAGGCCCTTGCCGGCGATGACGAGGATGCGTTTGCCGTCGGAGGTGAAGCGCGTCCCGGTCGGATACCAGCCGACCGGCAGAAAGCCTTTCGCCCGCGATTCGCGCGACGCGACGTCGACAACCGCGACCGTGTTGTTGTCGGCGTTCGCGACGAGGAGCGTGCTGCCGTCCGGCGAAAGCCCCAGGGCGTTGGGCGTGCTCCCCGCCGGCGCCTTCGGTTCGAGCGCGATCGAGATCCGCTCGGTCACCTTTCGAGAGGCCAGGTCGACGCGCCAGACCGCATTCGTGCTCGCGCAGGCGACGAAGATGGAGGCGCCGTCGCGCGAGAGCACCATGGCCGCCGGATGCTCGCCGACCTCGACCTCGCCCTGGACGGCGAGGCTCACCGGATCCACGAGCAGAATCCGCGAGCCGCCCCAGAGCGAGACCAGGAGGGTCTTCCCGTCCTTCGACAGGAGGCATGTGTACGGTTCGGCGGGCAGCGTCACCACGCGCTCGACGCGTCCCGATTCCAGATCGACCGCGGAGAGCGTGAGTCCGAGCGGATTGACGATGAAGAGTCGGCGCCCGTCGGCCGAGACGTCGAGCCCGGCGAGAAAGCTCGTCGTAAGCTTTTCGCCGAGCGCGATGCGCTTCTCCTTCTCGAGCTTCCGATCCTTCCAGAGGAAGACGTCGATCGCGTTGTCGCTTCCCGCCGAGGAATAGAGACGCCGGCCGTCGGGGCTGAAGGCCAGACCCAGCCAGGCGTTGCCCGGCTCGAGCGACTGGCGGACCATCATCCTCTCGACGTCCACGACGGTCAGCGTCGGGCTCGAGACTCCGGCGGTCGAGACCACCGCGCAGCAGCCGTCGGGAGACTCGACGATCGAGATGGGGAAATCACCCACGGCGACGTGGCGGCCCGCCGGATCGATGCGCCACCCGTTCGGCAGGAGCGTGGCGTTGCGTTTCTGGCCGGGCCGATTCGGGGACGGGGGCGCCGCGGCCAGGAGCGCCGCTGCTGCCAATACCACCACGAACGCGCGACGTTGCATCTCTCGCTAGGGCTTCCGCACCTGGTTTCGCAGGACGCCGAGCTTCTCGATCTCGACCTCGACGACGTCGCCCGCGGCGAGCGGGCCGACGCCCGCGGGAGTGCCGGTCAGGATGAGATCGCCGGGCTCGAGCGTCATCATCCGGGACACGTAGGCGACCAGAAACGCAGGCGAGAAGACCATCGCGGACGTGCGCGAAGACTGGCGGACCGCGCCGTTGACCCGTGTCTCGATCGCGAGGTCCGACGGATCGATCCCCGGGACGATGGCCGGGCCGACCGGACAGAACGTGTCGAAAGACTTGGAGCGCGCGAACTGCTTGTCCTTCTTCTGAAGGTCGCGCGCGGTGACGTCGTTCGCGCAGGCGACGCCGGCGAGGGCCTCGAGCCACCGCTCCTCGGGCCAGGACTTGATGCGCCGCCCGATCACGAGGGCGAGCTCGCCTTCGTAATCGACTCTCTCGGACTCGGGCGGCAGGACGATGTCGCCGCCGTCGAAAACGAGCGCCGAGGGCGCCTTCAGAAAGAGAAGCGGCTCGTCCTCGGGCGCCGCGTTGCCGAGCTCGGCCGCATGCTCGCGGTAGTTCCGCCCGACGGCGACGATCTTGGAGGGAAACGGTGGAGCGCCCGCGGAACCGAACGCGATCACGCCTGCCAGGCCTCCTCGAGAAGCTCGCCGGCGTAGACCTCGCGCGCGTCGCCCGTCAGGCGCACGCCCGTGAAGGCATCCTTTTCATCGGAGAACTCGACCACGAGATCCACGCCGCTCTTCGTCGCACAGGTCACGGGCGAGGCGGCGAGGCCGGCCCGCCCCGCGACGATCGCCGCGGCGACCACGCCGGAGCCGCAGGAGAGCGTCTCGCCCTCCACGCCCCGCTCCCAGGTGCGGACCTCGATGCGGTTGTCCTTGCCGGCGCGCACGAAATTGGCGTTGGCGCCCTCCGGCATCGCGGGATGCTGGCGCACGAGCGGCCCGAGGCGCTCGATCGGAAGCTGTGAGAGATCTCCGCGCATGAAGACGACGAGATGCGGCACACCGACCTTCATCGGAATCGCCGTGGGCGGAAGGCCGCGGCCCGAGATCGGCACCGGATCCTGCGGCGCCGGCACGGCGGGCAGCGCGAGAGTCACGACGTCGCCGTTGAGGTTGGCCGCGATCGGTCCCCAGCCCGTCTCGAGACACGAGGCTCGGCCCGGAGGCGAGCTTGTGGCGGATCGCGTAGCGGGCGGCGCAGCGCGTGCCGTTCGCGCAGAAGGTCGCCGGTCCGCCGTCGGAGTTGTAGTAGTCGACCCGGACGCGTCCCGGCCCGTCCGGCGAGAGAAAGAGCGCTCCGTCGGCCCCGACCGACAGTCCCCGCCGGCAGACCAGAGCGAGCCGGCGCCGGTCCTCATCGGTGAGGTTCCGGCCGTCGGCCTCGAAAACGAGAAAGTCGTTTCCGCCGCCGGCCATCTTCACGAATCGACTGGGCAGGGACATGGGAGCGGGAGTGTAATCGAAGCTTGAAGAGGCGTCATCCGGCCGCCGGCTCGTCGAGTCCCGGGATCGATGCCGCCGACTGCGGTCGGCGTCGCCTACTGCCGCGGGTCTGCCTTCGGTGGTCGGCCCGTCGCTCCGCTCCTCGGGATGACACGCTCAAGCCGTCATCCTGAGCGAAGCGACGGATCCGACATCTGCAGCGCCGTCAGAACGGTTCGGCGATGACCACCGGGGAGGGGCTGCTCTCGTTGCCGGAGCGATCGACGGAGCGGACGGTGTAGCGGTAGCGCACGCCGACCTTGACCTTCGTGTCGTTGAAGAACGGATCGACGACCGGCGACGGCGTGAGGCGCACCGGGGCGCCGCTGCCCTCCGCCCGATAGAGAAAGTAGCCCGCGAGATCCGGCGCGTCCACGGGATCCCACAGCAGCCGGACCAGGCTCGGCTCCGAGAGCGCGTCGAGGCGGGCCGGCGCGGGCGGAGGATACGTGTCGCGCGGAACGACGAAGAGCTCCTCGGCGGGAAGGCCTTCGACCTTGGGATTCTTCGCCAGCGTCGCGCGCACCGTGTACGCCAGAGGAACTCCGTAAGGCGCCGTCGTATCGGTGAAAGACGTCCCCTCGATCGGCTTTACGTTCAACGGCGTCTCGTACTCGTCCTGCGAAAGCAGCCGCCGATAGACGCGGTAGCCGCCGATCTCGACCGGCTGAAACAGGACGTTCTGGCGCGGCGGCTCCCACTCCAGGCACACGCGCCCCTCGTCGAGGATCGCGGGCAGAAGCTCGGGCGCCTGCGGCGCGATCCCGGGCGTGATCGAGACGATGTTGGAGAGCGGGCTTCGCTCGCCGCTGCGCCGCGTCGACACGACCGCGTAGGCCAGAGGATGCGGCCCGTCCTCCTGCAGGAAGAGGCTGCCCAGCGGATCGCGATAGACGAGCTGCGCCCCGTGCGTCGCCTCGGCGATATCGGGAAGCGCGAGCGACGCCACGCGCTCGGACCCGCCGTAGAACGCCTCCTCGGCCAGCCGCACGTTGGTCGCGGCGCGGCGCTCGGCGTAGCCGAGGCCCTTGAGCTCCGATCCCGACATGCCTCCGCCGCCCGAACTGGGGGCCGGCCCGGTGCTCGGCGGCGCCGTCATGCCGGGCGGCGGGTTGACGATGCGGTACACCTCGATCGACGCGAGGTCCGTGAGCGGCGTGCCCGTCTGAAGCCGGTCCGGGAAGGAGAAGGTCAGGACGGCGTCGTCGCCCTCCTGCTCCACGGCGAGATCCTTGACGGCATTCGGACCGCGCGGCAGCGGGCGGCTGTGGGTCCCCCTTCTTGCCGCACGCCAGCGCCAGCAGGCAGATGCGCGAGACACGCTGAGAGGCGCCTCATGCGAGAAAGGAGCTTACAGGGAGAGGGTGCCGGCGCGACTTCCCTCTCTCGTCCGTCGGCCCGCGAAGCGGGCCGCCGAAAAACCTTCCCCTCTCATTTTCGTCGCGCCGCGAAGCGGCGCGCTAGCAAAACGTAGCGCGACAGGTCCTCGTCCTTGACCAGATCGGCGAGCGCCCCCTGCACGTCGGCGAGCTCGATCCGGATCGACTTGCCCGCGTTCTCCGGCCCCGCGAACGAGATGTCCTCGAGCAGGCGCTCGAGGATCGTGTGGAGCCGGCGCGCGCCGATGTTCTCGAGCGCCCGGTTGACGCGCTCGGCGTCGCGCGCGATCTCTCCGATGGCATCCTCCGAGAAGCTGAGATCGACGTTCTCGGCGCCGAGGAGGGCCCTGTACTGCTTCAGCAGGGCGTTCTCGGGCTCCGTCAGGATCCGCACGAAGTCCGCCTCGGTCAAAGAGTCGAGCTCCACGCGAATCGGGAAACGGCCCTGCAGCTCCGGAATCAGGTCCGAGGGCTTCGAGACGTGAAACGCACCCGCCGCGATGAAGAGCACGTGGTCCGTCTTGACGAACCCGTACTTCGTGTTGACGGACGTGCCTTCGACGATCGGCAGAAGGTCGCGCTGGACGCCTTCGCGCGAGACGTCCGGCCCGCGGCCGCCGGACTCGCGGCCCGCCACCTTGTCGATCTCGTCGAGGAAGACGATGCCGGAGGACTGCGCGCGCTCGACGGCCTCTCGGGCCACCTGGCCCGGATCGATGAGCCGGCCCTCTTCCTCCGCCTGGAGGATCTGCCGGGCTTCCGAGACGGACGTCTTGCGGCGCTTCTTCTTGCCGCCGAAGAGGCCCGGGAGCATCTCCTTGACGTTGATGTCCATCTCTTCGACGCCCTGGTTCGTCACGATCTCGAAGGACGGGAAGGTCTTGTCCGCGACCTCGACCTCGACCATGCGGTCCTCGAGCTTCCCCTCGCGGAGCATCGTGCGGATGCGGGCCCGCGTCTCCTCGCCCTCGTTGTCGGGCAGCGCCGGCAGCAGCAGCTCGAGCAGCCGCTGCTCCGCCCTCCCCTGCGCGCGGTCGCGGATCTCGAGCGTCTTCTCCTCGCGGACCATCTGGACAGCGACCTCAGTCAGGTCGCGGACGATCGACTCGACGTCGCGGCCGACGTAACCGACCTCGGTGAACTTGGAGGCTTCGACCTTCAGAAACGGCGCGTCCGCGAGCCGCGCGAGGCGTCGCGCGATCTCGGTCTTGCCCACGCCGGTCGGGCCCATCATGAGGATGTTCTTCGGCAGGATCTCGCGCGACATCTCGGGCGAGAGGCGCTGGCGCCGCCAGCGGTTGCGCAAGGCGATCGCGACTGCCTTCTTGGCCCGCTTCTGGCCGATGACGTACTTGTCGAGCTCTACGACGATCTCGCGGGGGGTGCGGGCGGCCGCCGGCGGCGCCTCCGCTTCCTTCTCTCCGGGCATCAGAAAGACCACGTCACCAAAATACCAGAGCCCGTCGCAGGAACCCAGTGTTCCGGGGGACCGGGCCTACAGCTCCTCGAGGGTGATGTGGTCGTTGGTGTAGATGTCGATCTTCGCAGCGATCAGAAGCGCCTCGCGGCAAATGTCCGTGGCGGACATGTCGGGGCGGTGCTTCAGGAGGGTCCTCGCGGCGGCGAGGGCGTAGGAGCCTCCCGAGCCGATGGCGAGCACGCCCTCCTCGGGCGAGATGAGGTCGCCGGTTCCCGAGATCAGAAGCGAGCTCTGGCGGTCGGCCACGATGAGCAGGGCCTCGAGCTGGCGGAGCATCTTGTCGGTGCGCCAGTCCTTGGCGAGCTCGATCGCCGAGCGCTCGAGGTTGCCGCGGTGCTCGTCGAGCTTGCCTTCGAAACGCGAGAAGAGGGCGAAGGCGTCGGCCGAGGAGCCGGCGAAGCCCGCGATCACCGATCCGCCCGCGAGCCGGCGGATCTTGGCCGCGGTCTGCTTCATGATCGTGGTGCCGAGCGTGACCTGCCCGTCCGAGGCCATCGCAACCTTGCCGCCGGCCCTCACGCAGAGGACGGTCGTCGAGTGCCAGCGAGACGGTTTGGACATTGAGAAGAGATTACCTCAAGCGGGAGGACGCGGCTTAGAGGCGAGCGCATCGATCGCGGCCTCGATGACGGCGTCCTCCCGACCCTCGGCGGCCGCGGGGCGGTCGGCGACGGCGACGTCCGGATCGACGCCCCGGCCCTCGTAGCTCTTGCCGTCGAGACTCTCGATGGCTCGCTCCGAGAACCAGAGCATCGATCCGTCGGACAGCCTCACCGCGGCCGCGCCGCCGCTCGCCATGCCCGCGGTCCGCTCGCCGACGATGGGCCCGATCTGATGCGCGCGGAACTTGAGCGCGAGCGCCTCGGCGTTGGAGGCCGTGCCGGAGTTCGTCAGGAGGGCCACGGGCAGCGGCTTGTAAGCCGGCGGCACGAGACGCTTCGCGTCGCGGGAGATCACGTAGTAGTCGGCGGCGTTCCACTGTCCGCGCAGAAACGTCGGGAGGATGTTGGGATCGTAGCCACCGCTATTGCCGCGGACATCGAGGAGAAATCCGTCGATCTGCGAGAGCCCCCCGAGATTGGGACGCGAGCCTTCGGCCCCCTTCGGATCCGAAAGCATGTCGACGATCGCGAGCGCCGCATCGGCGGACATGCCCCAGAGGCGAGCGTACCCGTAGGCCTTTCCGTTCCTTCGAATCACACGGGCACTCTTCCAGACGAGATCATCGACGGGCGGCTCCGGGACACGGATCAGCTCCTGCGCGAGCGCTGTATCGCGTGTCTCGCTCGATCTCTGCCGCCGGACCGAGACGGAAGAACCGGGCTCACCCTCGAAGACGAAAAACAGCTCACGGAAGTTGACACGCTCGCTTCCGTAAGACCGTCCGTCCACGGACAGGACGCGGTCCCCGAGGCGAAATCCGGCGCGTTCTGCCGGGCCGCCAGGGATCACGCCCTTGACCGCATAGCCGTCGCCGTCCTGGCCGATGCGCAGGCCCGCGGTTCCCCACCCGTGCTGTGGCAGCCGGCCCGCAGGCACGCGGAATGTGTGGGAATCGGAAAGCGTCTCAAGGAGGCGGTCGTAGATCGCGTCCGCGTCGGCGGCCGAAGGCGCGGGCGATGCGGCGAGCTCGGCGGCCGCCTTCGCGACAGCGCCCTCCCAGTTCACGCCCTTCAGCTTCGGATCCCAGAACCGCTCGCGGATCGTCCGGTCGATCTCGGACAGCAGCGGCTGCCTGGAAGGTGTTGGCGCCGCCGTCTGGGCCGACAGACAGGCCGAGGCCAGAAGCCCCGAAACCCACAAGAGTCTCGAAACCCCCTCAGGCCTTCGGATGCGCATTCCGGTAGACCTCGGCGAGCCTCGCGGCGTCGAGGTGCGTGTACTTCTGCGTCGTCGAAAGCGAGGCATGGCCGAGGAGCTCCTGGATCGCGCGCAGGTCCGCGCCCGCCTGGAGCAGGTGCGTTGCGAAGGTGTGGCGCAGGGCGTGGGGCGAGATTTCTTCCGGAAGCCCCGCCGCGCGGAGGCGGCGTTTCAGCAGCCGCGCCATGGAACGCGGCGTGAGCCGGCCTCCGCGCGCATTGACGAAAACGGGCTCACCGGCGCGCCCGGCTCCCGAGTCCGCGCGGTGGCGCAGGGCGTCTCGCGAGGGCAGGTAGTCGCGCAGGGCTTCGGCGGCCGCTTCGCCGAAGGGCACGATCCGCTCGCGGCTCCCCTTCCCGGTCACGCGCAGGAGCCGCGAAGAAAAATCGACGTCCGCAAGGTCGAGGCCCGCGGCCTCGGATACGCGAAGGCCCGTGGCGTAGAGGAGCTCGAAGAGCGCCCGCTCGCGCTCGGGAACGAACGCCTCTTCCTCGTCGGCCGAGAGCAGCCGTTCCGTGTCGCCGAGCGTCATCGCCCTCGGCAGAGTCTTCGGGACCCGCGGCGAGGGCAGCCCGCGCGCCGGATTCTTCTCGAGGTGGCCTTCGCGGCAGGCCCAGCGGAAGAACGAGCGCAGCGTCGAAAGGTGCCGGGCGAGCGATCGGTTCGCCAGCCGGTCCCGGTGGAGATGCGCCAGATACGACCGCACGGCGAGCGTGTCGACCTTCGGAAGCGGCGTCTTCGCGGCCGGGCTGTTCGCGAACTCTTTCTCCCAGAAGCCCGCAAAACGCTGGAGGTCCCGGCGGTAGGCCTCGACGGTCCGCGGGGAGTAGCGGCGCTCGTCGGCCACGTAGGAGGCGAAGCCTTCGATCGCCCGAGCCAGGGAAATCACCCGTGAGGCACCCGGTGCCCTAGCGCGCCGTGGCAAATCGACAGTGTCGCTCCCGGCCGAGCAGTGCGAATGCAGTGCCGGACCCCGCATAGACCGGGATGGAATTGCGTCCGTTTCGCTCGATTCGCTTCTCCCCCCGCGTCATCCGCGAGCGCGGCCTCTCGAACGTGTTCGCGCCGCCGTACGACCAGATCTCGCCGGAGCGGCTGGACCAGCTCTACGCCCGCGCGCCCGAGAACATCGTGCGCGTGACGTATCCGAAGAAGGAGGGCCCGGATCCGTACGCCGGAGCGGCGAAGACGCTGGCGGACTGGCTCGCCGGCGGGATCCTCGAGAAGGAGAAGCGCCCCGCGCTCTGGACTTATCGCCAGACCTTCACGGAAGGCGGAAAAACGATCGTGCGCGACGCCCTGGTCGGTCTCGTGAAGCTCGAGGAGTACGAACGCGGGACGATCCGGCCGCACGAGCGCACGCTCGCGAAGCCCAAGGAGGACCGCCTCGCTCTGCTCTCGGCGACGAAGGCGGACCTGGAGCTCCTGTTTCTCCTGACGCGCGCGCCCCTCTCGGCGGCGCTCTCGACGCGGCGGGCGCCGAACCTCACGGCCACCGACGACGACGGCGTCCGGCACGACGCGTTCCGCATCTCGGACTACGCCGCCCACGTCGAGCTCCAGGGCCTCGTCAAGAACGCGGAATCGATCATCGCCGACGGCCACCACCGCTACGAGACGGCGCTCGCGTTCTCGAAGGACCCGGCCACCGAGAAGATGCCGGGCGCGAAGTACAAGCTGTGCGCGATCGTCGACATGGAGTCTCCGGGCGTGATCGTCCGGCCGATCCATCGCCTGCTCTCCGGGATGCCGGACTGGCGCCCCGTCAAGACGCTGCACTCCGCCCGCGATTACTTCGAGCTTCGCGAGCTCGGGTCGGCCCGGGAGGCCTACGATGCGCTCGAAGCGCACTCCCGCCGCTTCCCCGCGTTCGTGCTCTATGCCCCTCCGGGCAAGCCCGTGCTCATGACGCTCAAGGAGAAGCCCGAGTCCCTCCCGTGGCCCGAGGGACGCTCGGAAGCCTGGAAGGCGCTGGACGTCGCCGCTCTCGAAGTCGCGTTCTTCGACAAGCTCCTCGGCATCCGCACCGACGCGATCGCCAAGGGCGAGCGCATCTCCTTCATGTCCGACACCGATGCCGCGATCGACGCCGTCGACTCGGGTCGCTCCCAGGCGGCGATCCTGATGCGCGCGACCACCGTCTCGGACGTCGACGCCGTGGTCGGAGCGGGAGACCGGCTTCCCCAGAAGTCGACGCACTTCTTTCCCAAGATGTACTCGGGCATCTTCGGGGTCGCGCTCGAGGACGCGGTCTATTAGGACCTGATGGCGCTCGAGGCCGAAAAACGCGCCAAGGAGGCCGAGGAGCACCTGGCCGCAGGCCGGATCGAGGACGCCATCGCCGCCTGCCGCGAGGCGCTCGCGATCCAGCCCGACTGCCTCCCGGCGCACGTGTGCATGGCGCATGCGAAGCTGCCGGGCGACGACTTTCTCGCGCATCTCGCCCGGTTCCACGAGACGCTGCGGCCCCGCGTGTATCTCGAGATCGGCGTGGACGTCGGGCGCACCCTCTCGCTCGCGAAGCCCCCGACCCGTGCGATCGGCGTCGATCCCGGCGCGAAGGGCGGACGCGTGTTCGCGGCCACGACGATGATCTTCACGCTCGAGAGCAACGTGTTCTTCCAATCCGGAGAAGCCGCGCGGGCGCTCGCGGGCGAGGCCGTCGACCTGGCCTTCGTCGACGGCCTGCATCTGTTCGAGCAGGCCCTGCGCGATTTTCAGAACATCGAGCGCTACGCGAAGCCCGGCACCGTCGCGCTCTTCCACGACTGCCTGCCGCTCACGGCCGAGACCGCGACCCGCCGCCGGGCGACGTCCTTCTGGACCGGCGACGTCTGGAAGATCGCGCCGATCCTCCGCCGGCTGCGTCCCGATCTCACGATCTTCCTGGTGCCGACGTATCCGACGGGCCTGCTCGTCGTCACCGGCCTGGATCCGAGCTCCCGCGTGCTCGAGGAGCGGATGGACGCGTTGATCGCGGAGTGGACGCCGAAAGAATGGAGCGACGGCGAAGCATCGTCCGAGCCGCCGATCCCGCTCGTTCCGAACGACTGGGCGGAGATCAAAGCGCGTGCGCGGCTGCAGCCGCCGGCCTGACCCTACTTCTTCGGAGCGAACCCCCGCACGTCGAACTTCACGAGGCTCTGGATCTGCTCCGGCGTGAGCTTCTTGCCGAACGGCGGCATGTCGTCCTTGCCCTCGGTCACGGCCTCGATCATGGACGCGTCGCTCTCCTCACTCTGAAACTCGGCGTCGGTGAAATCCCGGGCCTTGAGGTTCTTGCCGCGCGACGTCTGCGCCTTGCCGTCCTCGCCGTGGCACTTCGCGCAGTACTGGAGGAAGGTCTCCGACGGATGTTTCGGCTGGGCATACAGGGCCAGGCCCAGGCCCACGATCCCGACAGAACACCAGCGCGCCGAGAAGACGGGTCCGACTCATCCTTTTCTCGCTTTCTGCAGGTCCTGGAGCACCGTTTCGGGCTCCCACTGCTCGCCGTAGTAGACGGTCGCCAGCTTTCCGTCGGGATCGACGATCGCGACCGCCTGGGAGTGCACGATCTGGGCCTTGTCGGGGTAGTACAGGACGCCGAAGCGCTCCGCCACGCGCGCGACGTCCCGCGGGTCGCCGGTCAGAAACTTCCAGCGCTTCGGGTCCGCGCCGACGTGCGCGGCGTATTCCTTGAGCACCGCCGGCGTGTCGTTCTCGGGGTCGACCGTGACGCAGAGGAGCGCGCCGAAGTTGTCCTTCTTCAGCCCGGCGTCGATCTTCGAGAACCGGGCCACCGTGAGCGGGCAGGCCGTCGCGACCGGGCAGCGCGAGTAGACGAACGTCACGGCCACCGGCTGCCCCCGGAACTGCGAGAGCTTGACCCGGGCGCCGGTCTGGTCCGTGAGCGTGAAGTCCGGGATCGTGTCGCCGATCGCGACGCCCTTGTTGGGCTCGGGCTTGATGCCGGAGCCGCCGAACGGCGTCGGCGTGGGCACGAAGCCCTTGGTCAGCACTTCTTCGAGAAAGTAGTTGTCGCCGTCGACGACGAGCCGCGCCTCGATGCGGTCGCCGGGCCGCAGAAACGCGATGACCTTCGGATCGTCCCGGATCGGGAAGGCCATCGTCATCGCGGACATGTAGCCCGGAATCTCCTCGTGCTGCACGGTGACCTGCGCGCGCGCCGGATCGACCTTGGTGACGACGCCCTTGAGGGGATAGCGCTTCGCGTTCGGCCCGACGGTCGGCGCGGCCACGGCCGCGATCGCCGGCTTCGACGGCGCGTTCGCGGGAACCTCCGCTTTCCGGCAGGCTTGGGCGAGCACAAGCAGCGAGCGCGAGCGCGGAGACTGTGGCGACGGCGGAGGCAACAGCTCGTTTCACGGCGCCCTTCCTATCGGATTTTTGGGTCCGTTTTCAAAGGTTAACGAGGCCCAAAGGCTCTTCCAGTCGGCATCGACGCCGCCAGGCGCCGGAGTCATCTCGACCGCTTTGATCAACCAGAAGCCGGGCTGCGCGAGGCGGAGCGTGGCGCGCCCGCGGCGGTCCGTGCGCGCGGCCGCCTTCACGCTCGGGTCCCCGTGGAGGTTGGCCTGGACGAGCGCGCCCGCCAGCGGCTTGCCTTCCAGGAGCAGGACGACCGGCAGCTCGCCGCCCGGCCCGAGCGCATACGGGTCCTTCTCCGCCACGAGCTCGAGCGTCAGGCCGATGGCGCGATCCTTTCCGGACGCGCCGCCTCCGGCTTCGATGAGCGCCTTGGCGCAGCGCGAGAACAGCTCGCGCGCCGGCTTGTCCGTCTCGCCCCGCTTCTTGCGCAGCTCGGAGATTTTTTCGAGGCCCTCTTCCTTCAGGTACTCCTCGAACTTCGCGGGCTCGATCGTGATCGGCGAGTCGAAGCTGCGGTAGCCCACGATCTGGAGGCCCGGCGACTCCATGCGGACGACACCGGCCGGCTCGCCGCCGGCGCGGCCCGGGACGTCGCGCTCGGGCCCGGACGGCGGGACGAGAACGAAGCGCTGGATGAGCTGCGGCACTCGTGGAAACGGCTCTCCTTCGAAGTGGGGCCCCACGAAGAGGCGGAGCTCGACGACCGAGCCGACTTCCGGCTGGAAATTCGAGGGCTGGATCCAGAAGTCGTGCGCGGCGAGCCGACCCGCGGCGAGACACGCCGCGACAAGAACCGCAGCAGCCAGGAAGGGCCGCGCGTTCATCCCGCCGCCGCGGGAACCGGGCGCGACGCGATGTAGTCGGCGAGCTTCGCGAGATCGACGTTGCCGCCCGAGAGCACGACCCCGACCTTCCGTCCGCGGAAGTCGGCTTTCCGATGGCGCACGGCCGCCGCGGCCGCCGCGCCGGACGGCTCGATGAGCACCTTCATCCTCTCGAGCATCCACGTCAGCGTCTCGATCATCTCGGCGTCGGAGACGAGAAGGATGTCGGTCACGTTCTGCTGGACGATCGGAAAGGTGAGCTTGCCCGGCGTCGTCACGCGCAAACCGTCGGCGATCGTCGGGTTCTGCTTGACCTCGACGCGCGTTCCGGCCCGCAGCGAACGTCTCGTGTCGTCGGCGGTCTCCGGCTCGGCGCCGTAGATCCGAATCTGCGGGCGCATGTGCTTCGCCGCGGTCGCCCAGCCGCCGAGGAGCCCGCCTCCCGAGACGCAGACGACGAGCGTGTCGATTTCGGGAACCTCTTCGAGGAGCTCGACCGCTCCGGTCGCCTGGCCGGCCATGACGAGCTCGTCGTCGAAGGGCGGGACGAGGAGCGCCTTCCTCTCCCGCGCGATCTCGGCGGCCATGTCGTCGCGGCTCTGGATCTCGCGGTCGTAGAGAACGACCTCCGCTCCGTAACCGCGCGTCGCTTCGACCTTCGACTGGGGCGCGTCCTTCGGCATGACGATGATCGCGCGGACCCCCAGGAGCTTCGAGGCGAGGGCCACGCCCTGGGCGTGATTGCCCGAGGAAAAGGCGACGACCGCTTCGACCGGTCCCCGCTCGCTCTCGGCCTTGATCTTGTTGTACGCGCCCCGGAACTTGAAGGCGCCGCCGCGCTGCAGGTTCTCGGCCTTGAAATGGACCTCGGCGCCGCACTCCGCGTCGAACTGCTTCGAGTGGAGGACGGGCGTGCGGTGGGCGACGCCCGCGAGGCGGCGACGCGCGGCTTCGATGTCTTCCCAGGTCGGCATATATGGCTTCCCCTATGACGATACGACGGCCGCGGGCGTCGAGATCTGTTCCTTCCACTCCGCGATGGCCGAAAGCGCCCGGTCGACCATCTGCTGGCGGCGCACCTGCTTGTCGCGCACCGGAGAGTGCGACGTGTCCTCGATCAGGCCGAACGTGACGTTCATGGGCTCGAACTTCTCGGACGGCGGCCTCTCCGAGCAGTGGCGGGCCAGCGAACCGATCGCCGTCGTGTACGGGATCGGAACGGGCTCCCGCCCCTCCAGGACCTGCGCGATCGCGAGGCCCACGGCGAGCCCCGTCGCCGCGCTCTCGACATAGCCCTCGACGCCCGTGATCTGGCCGGCGAAATAGATGCGGGGCTCCCGGCGCATCCGGAAGAAGCGGTCGAGGTGCGCCGGAGCGTGGATGTACGTGTTCCGGTGAAGCATGCCGTAGCGTGCGAACGACGCGTTCTCGAGGCCCGGGATCATGCGGAAGATCCGTTGCTGCTCGGGGATCTTCAGCTTCGTCTGAAAGCCGACGATGTTGTAGTGCTCCTTCGCGAGATCGTCCTGGCGGAGCTGCACGACGGCCCAGGGGCGCCGGCCGGTCCGCGGGTCCGTCAGGCCCATCGGTTTCATCGGGCCGTGCCGCAGCGTTTCGCGGCCGCGCTGTGCCATGACCTCGATCGGGAGGCAGCCTTCGAAGTAGACGCCCTTCTCGAAGTCCTTGATCGGAACCGTCTCGCCCGCGAGGAGCGCGTCGATGAAGCGCTCGTACTCCTCCCGCGAGAGCGGACAGTTCCAGTAGTCCGCGCCCTCGCCCTTTCCGTAGCGCGAGAGCGCGTACATCTTCGAAAGATCGAGCGAGGAAGCCTCGAGGATCGGGGCCATCGAGTCGTAGAAGTAGAGGTCGTCGGTGCCGAGGAGCTCGCCGATCGCGCGGTCGAGCGCCGGGGAGGTCAGCGGGCCCGTGGCGATCACGGCGAAGCCTTCGGCGGGGATCGCCGTGACTTCCTCGCGGACGAGCTCGATTTCCGGCCGCGCGGCGATCGCTTCGGTGACGAGGCCGGCGAAGACGTGGCGGTCCATCGCCAGGGCGTCTCCGGCCGGGACCGCGGCCTGCCGCGCGCACCGGATCACGAGCGAGTCGAGGGCCTCCATCTCGCGCTTGATCAGCCCGACGGCGTTGCGCGGGTTGTCCGAGCGAAAGGAGTTCGAGCAGACGAGCTCGGCGCAGCGGTCCGTCTGGTGCGCCGAGGTCGTGACCTTCGGCCGCATCTCGTGGACGCGGACGCGATGGCCCCGGCGGGCGAGCTGCCAGGCGCACTCCGAGCCGGCCAGGCCCGCGCCGACGATGGTGACGGATTCGCGCACGAGGGGGGATTCTACGGGGAGCCGGGATCCTGCCTCCCTGCCTTACCAGCCCCCGCCGCCGCCGCCGCCCGAGCTCCCGCCGCCTCCCCCGCCGCCGCCCGAGGACGAAGACGACGGCGCCGAGACGCCGGCGGCGAGCGCTCCCGCCGCGACCGCCCAGGTGCTCGAGGCTCCCGCCCCGCCGAACGCGCCCCCGCCTCCGCTCCAGCCGCCGCCGGAGGACGAGGAGGACGACGACGACGAGGACGAGCCCGAGGACCGCGAGCCGCTCCAGGCCGTCGTGCCCGCGGCCGCCGCCGCCCCGTGCGCCTTGAACCACCGGTCGGCTTCGGAAGTCAGCCCAAACGCGACGACGTACGGGAACCACGCGTCGCGCAGCCGCGGCTCGGGCTTCTTCAGCTCCTCGACGAAGTAGGCCCGCGCCGCCGCGAGCTGCTTGCGACGCGCCAGCCGCTTCGGACCGTTGCGCGTGCTGACGACGTTGAAAAGCGACCAGACGGCGGCGAGCCGCAGCAGGAACGTCCCCGTCACGACGAGGACCGCATACGGCGCCGCCTGTTGCACGCCGTACCAGGCCATCCAGACCAGAAGCGCCGGCGCCCACAGAAACGAGAGGGACCACGGGTCGATCGACCGGATGCGGTTCTGGAAGGTCCAGGCGCCGATGAGGCCGAGCAGGTAGATGACCCCCGTGATGATCGCGGCGCCGATCACCGTGCCCGGCTCCGTGCGTCCCTGCAGCACCGCGACGACGAAGCAGGCGACGCCGGCGAGGGCCAGCAACAACGCCGGCCACCGCGACGGCTTCGGCGCCGCGTCACCGAAATCCGGCAGGGCCTGGAGCTTCTTTTTCAGGCCGGGCTCGATCCGCGACGCGGGGTTGAAGCCGCGCGAGCGGTAGTGCGCCTTGATCGCGTCGGTGTCGGTCTCCGTCCGTCCGCCGAAGAAGAGGCCCTGGATGAGCTCGCGTTCGTAGTCGTCGAACTGCGCCGCCGGCACGAGCAGCCGCATCACGAGCTTCTTGCCCTCGACCTCGGTTTCGATCTTCTTCTCGGCGGAAAGGCGCGCCAGGACCGCCGCGACCTCGGGCGGTCCGACCTTTTCGTCCCAGAGAGCGCCGGCCTCCTCCGGAGCGAGCACGAGCAGGTTCTTCTCGAGCCACTCCGTGCCGATCTCGGAGGCCGGAGTCAGCGGCGCGAAGCGGCCGAGGGCCTGGTCGCGGCGCCGCCACCGCACGTACGCGAAGACGATCGCGGCCACGAGCGCGCCGAGAAGGCCGCGGCGCAGGCCGGGGCTGGCGAAGGCCGGGCCGGCCGCCGGAGCTCCGGCGCCGGTGTACGCCAGCGGAACGGTGACCGTGAAGTTGGAGCCCGCGGAGAGCGGTCCTCCCTCGTACCGTCCCGGGAAGGCGCCCGCAGGTTTCCAGACCGGGTCGAGCTCGAGCGTCACCGTCAGCTTGCGGATCGGAAACGCGGCGGCCGGCAGGCCGAAGTTGTGGTCGAGCAGGTAGCCGCCGCTCTGCCGCACGAGCACGTCGCGCAGCGTGTAAGCGAGCTCGTAGACGAGCGTGGTCTCGGAGAATTCGGGATCGCCCGGCAGCCGGCTGCGCCAGCGCAACACGTTCTCCTCCGCCCAGTCCCACTCGTCGACGGCCGACAGCCCTCCCCGATTCAGCGGATGCCGGCCGCCCTCCGGATCGATCCGCGTCACCGACTCGAGCGTGACGCTCTGGCCCGGAAAGAGGCGGAAGGTCCGCTCGCCGCCGTTCCAGTCTCCGGAGAAGACCATGGTCTGCGTCTCGACGACGTGAAGCGCGCCTTCGGCATCGAGGCGGGCCCGGACGTCGATCGCGTCCCAGCGCAGGTCGCGGGCCGCCGACACGGACACGGCGGCGAATGCGACGGCGGCGAGCAGAATCGTCCCGGCGAGAGATCCCCGTCGGCGTGAGTGCATGCCGGAATTGTACGGTCCCCGCGGTGTCGCTTGACCGCGTCCGGACGCACGGCTACCCTCGATCGACTTCTCCGTTTCCCGAGGCCATTTCGATGCTCGCGCGCGCCACGTCCGCCGGCTTCGCCGCGCTGCTCCTGTTCGCGGGAGCCTCGCGAGGCCAGTGGCTCTCCCGCTGGGCCGACCAGCCGACGATGACCGGCGACTGGGGCGGCCTCCGCACGCGCTGGAGCGACGCGGGCATCTCGATCTTCGCGACTTACGGGATCAACCTGGCGGGCAACCCGGTCGGGGGCCTCGAACAGCGACACGACCTACGTCGACGACCAGTCCTGGGGGGCCGACTTCGATCTCGGCAAGCTCTTCTGCCTCGACGGCTCCGCGGTCCGCCTTTCCTTCAACAACCGCGACGGCAACAGTCTCTCCTCCGACATGGGCGCGCTCTTCGCGGTGCAGCAGCTCTTCGGCGGCGGCGAGCGGCCGCGCCTGATGGAGTTCGCGATCAGCCAGACGTTCCTGGACGGCAAGCTGAACGTCCGGGCCGGCCGCGTCATGGGCGCCTCCGACTTCGCGACGTCGCCGCTCTACTGCGAGTACATGAACCAGGCGATCTGCGGCAACCTCGGCAATCTCGGCAAGAACATCACGTTCTCGTTCTACCCGATCTCGTCCTGGGGGGGCCGCGTGCAGTGGACGCCGGACGATCGCTTCATGGTCCAGGCCGGCGTCTTCGAAGCGAACCCGACGCTCGTCAACAAGAACGGCTTCGACTGGAGCACCGCGGGGGCGATCGGGACCGTGACGATCGGCGAGCTCTGGTACACGCCCGGCTCCGCGCCGGGAGGCCGGCCCGGCCACTACAAGCTCGGCGGTTACTACTCCTCCGCGAACGCCCCCGACCTCTACCTCGACGCGGAGGGCCAGCCCTACGTCGAGTCGGGCCAGCCGCCTCTCGAGCACTCCGGCCAGAGCGGCGGTTACTTCCTCGCGGACCAGGTCCTGACGCGCGAAGCCGAGGAGGGCAACCAGGGCCTGACCGCCCTCGGCGGCATCGCGTTCGCGAGCGAATCGACCAACACGATGCCCTACTTCTTCTTTCTGGGCCTTCAGTACACCGGAGCGTTCGCGGGCCGGCCCGACGACGTCCTCGGCTTCTCCGTGGCGCAGGGCCGCATCAGCTCGAGCCTCGCGGCCACCCAGGTGCTCGAGGGGCAGGTCCCGCAGGACGCCGAAACGCTCTTCGAGCTCAACTACTCGATCCACCTGACGAACTGGTTCGTCTTCGAGCCGAACGTTCAGTACATCGTGACGCCCGGCGGCACCGGCGCAGATCGCCGAACGCGTTCGTCCTGGGGCTCCAGACGACGCTGACGTTCTAGAGAGTCCCCGCTACTCCTTTGCGGGAACCGCGCGCGCTCCGACGACGCGGCCGTCGGCGAGCCTCACGGGATCGGTCAGCGTGCGCGCCTGCGCGGCCGGCATGCCCGTCGCGTCGAGATAGAGCACCGTCCGCTTGCCCGGCGCGATGACGACGGGGACGACGACCGTCCCGTGGTTCACGCAGCGAGCCCGCACCTCGTAGAGCCCGGCTTTCAACGGCACTTCTTCCGGCTCGGACTCGGCGGAAGACGTGTGGTTGTCGACCTGCGCCACGAGCTCGCCGGAGGCGCGGCGAATGACGTAGCCCGTGTGCGGATAGGACGGCGAGCTGCGATGCTTGGAAACGGGAAGCGACTCGGAGTAGACGACGAGTGTCCCCGTCATCGCCGCATTCTCGCCGGCTGCGGGCAGGACTCTCGCGGCGCCCACCGGGCCGACGGCGGGCAGTGTGAGCGGCGCCTGCGACGCGCAGCCGCTGAGCAGGAGAGCGGCCAGCACCGACGCAGCCAGAGGACGGCGAGACATGGCGTCTCGATTCTAGGGTCTCAAGGGAGGATCTCGAAACGCGTGCTCAGCTTCGTGCTCGAGCGATCCAGCGTGTCCTCGACGGTGACCTCGACCGGGCCGGGCGATGCGAGCCGTTCCGGCGGCACGGCGGCGGTGAGCAGCCGGCTGTGGCCGAACGTCGTCTTCAGCGGATGCCCGTTCCAGAGCACCGTGTCGCTTCGCTTCAAGCCCGTGCCGAGAACGAGGAGCCCGGCCTCTCCCTTCGGGAGCGGCTGAAAGAGCACGCCGGCCCGGCACCGGTCGGGAACCAGGGCGCGAAGGGAACGGGCTCGGGCATCGACGCGTGCGAGGTGGCCGGCGGGAATCGCCGGAGTCGCCTGCTCCCGGCACCCGGCGGCGAAGAGAGAGCAGTCCGGCGGCGGCGGCCGCGCGCCAGGCGTCAGTCCGCACGGCCGATCCGGATCTCTCCCGGAGCGAGACTCGCGTCCGGAGCTTCGCCCGCCGTCGCCGCCGTGGCCGGGAGTGCCGCCGGCGAGGACGCGAAGGGCAGATACCCGAGCGAAAGCAGCCGCGCGACCACCTCGCCCGGCAGAGGGAGCATGCCGCCCGAACGCGCGGCGGACGGCGGCGTGGTGAATACCGCAACTCCCGGAGGCAGACGAGCGCGCCCCGTCCAGCCGAGGCCGCTCCAGCTGTAGGAACCCTTGCCCACGCTCCAGCCCATGGTCGACGCCACGGGCCCGGCGCCCTGCACATCCAGATCCAGCGAGCGCGATCCGTCGGTCTCGAAGGCCAGCCAGACGGGCGCCCGCGGCCGCGCGAAGCGCGCTTCGGTCCGTGCGCCGCGCTGCGAGAACGCGCCGGTCGAGGCGAGCCCGAAGACCCGGAGCGCCGGCGCCGCCGCGCGTCCTCGCGCCGAGACGACGATCGGGCGGCCGGCCTCGGATGGAGCGGCGGGCAGGCGCACCACGAGCGAGTCCGGAAAACCGGAAGCGAGATACCGGTCCACCTCCGCGAGGAGGCGCGTTCCCCAATCGGACGCCGAGGGCAGAGGCTGCCGCTCCCACGGGTCGCGCGCGAGGTCGAAGGACTCCTGGACCGAGAGGACCAGAAACGCGCCGCCGTCGAACCAGGAGTTCTGCGGCGAGCCGGTCCGCCGGATGAGCTTGTAATCGTCGACGCGGACGGCGAGAGCCTCGAGCGGCGGGGCTTCGGTGACCAGAGCGCGGCCCGCCGGCGGCGACTCCGAAAGAAGCGAGCGCCCTTCGAAGCTCGCGGGCGCCGGCACGCCGGCCGCGTCGAGAAGCGTCGGGGCGACGTCGAGATGGGACGCGTTGCCGCGCCGGACGCCGCGCGCGCGGGGCGCCCATGGGACCCGGGCCTCGAGGGGGACGAGGATCTCCTCCTCGAAGAGATACGGGCTCGCGTGGCCCCACTCGAGGCACTGGCCGTCGATCCGGCGGTCGCAGAGGGCTTCGCCGTGATCGGAGGTCAGCAGGATCGCGGTCTGCGAAAGGCGTTGCTCCCGCTGCAGGCCGTCGAGAAGCTCGCCGAACGCGCTGTCCACGCTTCGAAGCGCCGCGTCGTAACGATGGCGGAGCGAGTCGGCAAGCCCCGGATCGGCGCCGCGCGCGCGGGTCACCTCCGAGAACTCCGCCCGCCAGTCCGGGCCGAGAGCGGCGACGTCGCCGAAGAGCGCGCGGGCCGAGGCTTCGTCGGGGGCGTAGTCGTGCACCTGGAACGTGTGCAGAAAGAGGAACACGGGCTCGTCGCGATACTCCCGCAGCAGATCGAGCGACCGCCGGACGGCCTGGGCCGCCGTCTCGCGCGCCGTGAAGTAACGGTCGAAGCCCTGCGCCATGCCGAACGCCGGATCGACGAGCCCGCCTCCCGTCACCGCGAGCGTCCGGTAACCGGCCGCCGCCATCCGCTCGGCGAGCGTGTCGAAGCTCTCCGCCAGCACGTTGCCGTAGCGGCCGGCGTCGTGCCGGGCGACGGGGACCGAAGCGAAGAGCGAAGCATGCGAGGGCAGAGTCCAGTTCGCCGCGGCCACGCATTTTTCCGCCCGCAGACCTTCTCGAAAGTAGCTGTCGAGGCGCGGCGTCGTCGGGAGCCGATAGCCGTACGCCCCCACGTGATCGGCCCGCAGCGTATCGATCAGAAACAGGACGATGGTGCGCGGCGGGCCCCGCGCCGGAACCTCGAGCGAGGGCTCCGAAAGAAAGATCGAGCGCGCCGTCGGGCCGGCGTCGCGGTTCTCGTATGCGAGCTCGAGCTCGGCCGGCGCGCCGGTCTTCGGCAGCTCCACCGAGAACTCGTGCCAGCGCGCCGGGTCGGCGGAGAGCTCCAGGACGTTCGGCCGCGGGCCGCGCTCCGCGCCGGCGATCCGGATCTGAAGCCGTCCCGGCGGATCGCCGGCGAGAAGGCTCGCGTAGCCGCCCGCGAGGCGGCGCGCCGGGCCGGCCGGCAGAGACCATCGTACGGAATCCCCCGGTGAGAGCCAGACACCGGGCCGGGTCTCCGAAGCCACGCCGACCCACTCGGTCTCGGGCACCGGGAGACGGACCACGCTGCGAGAGCGGTCCGTGCAGGCGAGCGACCCCGCGGCGACCACAAGCGCGAACGTCACCGCGGCGGCGAGGCGTCTCCGGCGCCTTCGGCAGTCAGCGCGCTCCGCGTCCATCCTTCAGCGGCTCGAGGGAACTTTCTCCCTGGCCTTGCGCCGCGCCACGGGGATGACGAAGCGGATCGAAGTCAGCCGCGGCGAAAACGCGGCGATCTTGTTGTCGACGAGTCCCGCCGCGAGGCCCGCTTTCTGGACGTCGAGCCACATGTAAGGAAACTCGAGCTCGGCGACGAAGGGCTTCTTCGGGAAGACGACCCACAGCGAGCCCGCCGGCTCGAGACGCCCTTCGAGGTCCGAGAAGAAGGAGGACAGCGAGCCCTCCGAGGGGACCTCCACCATCAGCCAGGCGTGCCGCCCCGCGGGCAGCTTCGTCACGCGCTCGACCAGAGGTCCGAAGATCTCGCGCATCGTCCGCACGAACTCGGGCGAGCGGCCCGTCGCGTACACACTGCCGTCCTGAGAGGGCAGCGAAAACTTCTCCCACGGCGCCCGCACGGGCGGATCTTATGCGTGGATATCGAGGATACAATTCCGATGTCGCTTTCATGACAATCGAGATTCGTGCCGCCCCTTGCGTTCCCGCGAGGTTCCGAGCTGCGCCGTGGTTCCGGCGCCTCGCCGGAGTGCTGGTCCTGTGTTCCGCCCCCCTCCTCGGTCAGGAATTCGAGGTCTACCGCCAGCTCGTCTGGGAGTTTGGAAGCCCCGGGGAGAAGCTGACGCTTGGGACGGACGGCAATCTCTACGGCACGAGCGGGGGCGGCGAATTCGGGCGCGGACAAGTCTTCCGCCTCGTTCCCGCCGGGGGCGGCGCATTCTCCTACGAGCGGCTCTATTCCTTTCACGGGCCCGACGGCGTCCAACCCTCCGGCGTCGTCCAGGGAGCGGACGGACGCTTCTACGGCGCGACGCAGTCCGGCGGGGCGTTCGACGGAGGTACGGTCTATGCCTTCGACCTCGCGACCGGCGGCGTCGTCGTGATCCACAGCTTTCCGCAACACTTCTTCTACGGTCCCTACCAGCCGACCCGACTCGTCGCCGGCTTCGGACGGTAATCTCTACGGCGCGACTCTCGACCGGAGGCTCGACCGGATTCGGCACGATCTACCGGGTCACGACGGCGGGCGAGTTCACGAATCTTCACGACTTCACGGGCCCCGACGGCGAGCGCCCCAACGCGCTGATGCAGGCGTCGGACGGGAATCTCTACGGCACGGCGTCGTACGGCGGAGCCGGCGGTCGGCTCTGACGGAAGGCTCGGGCTATTCCGGGGGCGGCACGATCTTTCGGTGCGACCTCTCCGGCAACGTCACCGTGATCTACAGCTTCCCGGGAACCAACAACCTCGTCTGGGGAGATCTGGTCGAAGCTTCGGACGGAGAGCCTGTACGGAACGACGTTCACCTCCGGCTCTTTCGGCACCGGGAGCGCCTATCGTTGCGACAAGGCCGGCAACGTGACGCTGCTTCACAGCTTTCCTTCGGCGCCTCGGCGAAGGGCGTACCCCCGATCGCGCGGACTCACGCTTGTCTCCGGACGGCTTTTTCTACGGGATCACGGCCAGCGGTGGAGACGCTGGCGGCGGAACGGTCTTCCGGATGGCGAGCGACGGGACCGTGACGACCCTGGTGTCCTTTCCGGGCCCGTACCCGACGGTCGTCGGTCGAACCGTACTACGGCTTGACCCTGCTGAACGACGGCAGCCTGGTCGGCGTCACGTTCGTGGGGCGGTGAAGGCTCGATGGGTGTCGCGTTCCGAGTGCCTGTTCCAGGCTCGACCTACGACGTGATCCACGAGTACGGAGGGCCGGCGCCCGTCGCGAACCCGGCGGCCGAGCTGGTCCAGACGGCGGACGGCACGCTCTGGGGGACGGCCGGAGGCGGCGCTGCGGGACTGGGCACGGTCTTCCGCCTCTCCGGAGGCCCGCTCCTCGTCCACGAGTTCTCGGGAAGCGACGGCGCGAACCCCGGCAACCTCTTCGCCGCGCCCGACGGGAATCTCTACGGCGTGACGGCGAGCCAGGGTGCGGGCGGAGCCGGAACGATCTTCCGCCTCGACGGCTCGGGAACTCTCACCACGCTCCACGACTTTTCCGGACCCGACGGCGCCGAGCCGGCCGGGGGATTGATGCAGGCGAGCGACGGGAACTTCTACGGCACGACGGCGTTCGGCGGCGCCAACGGCGGAGGCACGCTGTTTCGCCTGACGAGCTCGGGGACGCACACGAAGCTCCACGACTTCGAGGCCAACGCGGTCCCGGAGGAGCCCCGCGGCCGGATCCTCCAGGCTTCGGACGGGATGCTCTATTTCACCGGTATCGGATTCCGCGGGACGCTCTTCCGGAGCGATCTCGACGGCAACGTCGTCGACATCCACGATTTCTTCGTCCCCGAGGGCGAAGGGCCACCGGCCGGTGTCATCGAGGCGGATGATGGAAATCTGTACGGAACGACGCGGTTCTATGGCGGCCGACGAGTCGCTGGGAACGGTCTTCCGGTTCGATCGACCCTCGACGTACGAGGTGGTCCACGCCTTCTCGGGCCAGGGGCGAACGCTCGGCAGTGTCGTCGAGGGAAGCGACGGACGTCTCTACGGAACCACGAGCGGCCAGTCCGTGAGCCTGGGAAACAACGGCGGCGTTTTCGGCGTCGACCTTTCGGGGGCCAACTTCGCCATGGTCCACGAGCTCACCTACTTCGACGGCGCCTCGCCGAAGGCCGGTCTGATGCGGGCGTCCGACGGCATGCTCTACGGCACCACGTGGGGCGGCGGCGTCGAGCGGCCTGGGAGTGGTATTTCGCGTCGATCTCGCGAACTCCCCTCCCTCGATCGGTGACCTCCAGCCCGCGTCGGGTCTCGCCTCCGGCGGCGTACCGCTGACAATCCGCGGCGATCACTTCCGACCCGGCATGGCCGCGACACTCGACCAGGCTCCCGCTCGCCATCCAGGATGACTTCGACCACCAGAATCACTTCGCGGTCACGCCGACGCTCTCGCCCGGCACGCTCTACGACGTCACGGTGACCAACACCGACGGGCTGTCGGCGACTCTGCCCCAGGCCTTCTTCGCCGACTTCCTCGACGCTCCCTCGGGCAGCCTCTTCCACGACGAGCATCGAGACGATCTTCCGCGACGGCATCACGGCGGGATGCGGCGGCGGAAGCTACTGCGGCGGCGCCGCCGTGACTCGGGGACAGATCGCCGCTTTCCTGCTCAAAGTCTGCATGGCTCGTCGTACCTGCCGCCGGCCTGCGCCGGGGTGTTTCCGGACGTGCCCTGTCCCTCGATGTTCGCCGACTGGATCGAAGAGCTGAGCGCCGAAGGCATCAGCGCGGGATGCGGCGGCGGACTCTACTGTCCGGAGGGCTCCGTGCCCCGCGACCACGCGGCCGTGCTCCTGCTGAAGACCGAGCACGGCACCGACTACATTCCACCGACGTGCGCGGGCATCTTCGGCGACGTGCCCTGTCCGTCTCCTTATGCCGACTGGATCGAGCAGCTCGCCGCCGAGGGGATCGCCGCGGGCTGCGGCACCGACATCTACTGCCCGAAGTCTCCGGCGACCCGGGGCCAGATGGCGGTGTTTCTGGAGAAGGTGCCCGTCGCTCCCTGAGCCTCCCGTCGGAGACGATCCGACGATCCAGTCCCCTAAGATGCTCTCGTGACCTTCGAGGCGGACCTCTACCCCGACGAGTACTACGACGGGCTGCATCGCGTCACGCCGTTCGCGGCGACGTCGCGGAAGTGGCGCGAGCGCGATCGGGACATCCTGAAGCTCGCGTTAGGCGGCCGAACTTCCCCTGCGTCGGAAAGCGTTCTGGACCTCGGCTCGGCCCGCGGCGACGTCTGCTTCCTGCTCGCGCCGCGCGTGCGCGAGGCCATCGGCGTCGACGCCTCGCCGAAGGCCCTCGAGATCGCCGAGGCCGAGCGGAAGCGCCGGGGCCTCGCCAACGTCCGCTTCCTCAAGTCGGACGTGGCCTCCCTCGACGGTGTGCCCGACGCTTCGATCGACGTGGCCGGAGCCTTCGATCTCCTCGAGCACGTCGACGACGCCACGGTCCGGCAGATGCTCCGGGCCCTGGCGCGGGTCCTCAAACCGGGCGGCGTCCTGGCCGCGTACACGCCCAACCGCGAGCACTACGTGGAGCGCCTCAAGGCCCACGACTTCATCCTCAAGCAGTTCCCCGAGCACATCGCCGTGCGCCGCCCTCGCGAGATCCGCCGCCTGCTCGAGGCCGAGGGCTGGCGGCTCCTCGAGATGAGCTACTCCCCGGCGCCCGTTCCCCCTCGTGCACTGGATCGAGAAGCTTCTGTGGCGGGTGCCGGGCCTCGGGCGCCTCTTCCGTTACCGCATCCTGCTGCGGGCGGCGCCGCCGGGCTCTCCATCCGAGAGATAAACTGATCGATTCATGCGCGCCAGCGTGGTCATCCCCTGCCGGAACGCCGCCAACACCGTACGGGACGCGGTCGCGTCGGCGTTTTCGCAGTCGGAGCCGCCCGCGGAGATCGTCGTCGTGGACGACGCCTCGACCGACCTCTCGGCCGACGCGGCGCGCGAGGCCGGCGCCCGCGTGATCCGCAACGCCACGCGCCGCAACGCCGGCGGCGCCCGGAACGTCGGCATGGAAGCGACCCGCGGCGAGCTCGTCGGCTTCCTCGACGCCGACGCCGTCGCGCCGAAGGACTGGCTCGCCCGGGCGCGCATCGCGTTCGAGAGGGATCCTTCGATCGCGGGTGTCGGAGGCCGCATCGTCAACGGGCGGCCGGGCCGTTACGGAGAGCTCGACTACTACCTGAATCACTCGGAGTGGATCGCCGCGGGCCGACCGGGCGCGAAGGCCAACATCCCGACGATGGCAATCGTCTACCGCCGCGAGGCCATCGGGCCGGTCCGTTTCCCCGAGACCAACACCGGCGAGGACACGGTCTTCGCGCTGGCCGTGACCGCGCGCGGCGGCCGGCTCTGGTACGACCCCGAGATCGCCGTGGTCCACCGTCACGAGCGGCTCGACCCGCGCGCCTTCTGGGAGAAGCAGGTCGCCTGCGGCCGGACGATCTACGAGACGCGCCGCGACCATGACCGGCCCGGCAAGGCGCTCGTCCGCTTCCCGGCGCTGCTGTACCTCTTTCCGCACCTCTGGATCACGCTCGGCCGGATGCTGCGCGCCGGACACGTGGGCAAGGCGCTGACCCTCTTTCCCTGGCTCTTCACGGGCGAAGTCGCCCGTATCCAGGGGTTCCACAGCGCGCGCCGCGCGGACCTTCGCTCCGGAGCGGTGGTGCGGGCCGCATGAGCAAGCTCGCCCAGGGCCTCGCCCTCGCCCGCGACTGGATCGCTCCGGGGGAGGCGATCGCCCAGTGGACGCACTTCGTGACGTCCGTCTGCAACGCCCGGTGCGCCCATTGCTTCTACCCGATCAACGCCGGCAAGAACGAGCTGACGCTCGAGGAGATGGATCGCTTCGCGGCCACCCTCCCGCCGATCCGCCTGTTGCTGATCTCCGGAGGCGAGCCGTTTCTGCGGCGCGACCTGCCGGAGCTCATGCGGATCTACTTCGAGCGCTGCCGGTTCTTCTCCGCCTCGATCCCGACCAACGGCTTCTCGCCCGAAGAGGTCGCTCTCGCGGCCGAGAAGATCTGCGGCATCTCACCCGACCTGTCGCTGGGCGTGACCGTCTCGATCGACGGCTTTCGCGAGCTTCACGACCGCGTGCGCGCCGTACCGGGCCTCTACAACCGGGCGCTCGCGACGCTCGAGGCCCTCCTCGCGGTGGCGCGCCGCACGCCGAACCTCACGGCCGGCGTCACGACCGTCTTCATGCGCGACAACCAGGCCGAGATCGAGGACTTCCTCGAATTCGTCTACGCCCGGTACCGGCCGAACCACCACTCCCTCGGCTTCGTCCGGGGCGACGCGTACGATCCCCGCGTCAAGGACGATCTCGACGTCGATCTCTACCTCCGGCTGTCGAAGAAGATCGACCTCCGCTATCCTCCGGACGAGGCGCGGGGAGGCTGGAAGGGCGCGCGGACCCGGGCGAGGCGTGAGGTCAACCGCCAGCGCTTCGAGTACATCGCCCGCCAGGCGAAAGGCGGGCCGTTCGAGGGGTTCTGCCTCGCCGGCGAAAGGGAGTACGTCCTGACCGAAGACGGCAACGTGCATGGCTGCGAGCTCATCTCGGACGTTCTGGGCAACGTCCGCGCGGCCGGCTACGACTGGTCGAAGATCCGCGAGAGCGAGGCGGCCCGGGCGTTCGTGGACGCGAAGCACGCCCGGCTCTGCCGCTGCACGCACGAGTGCAACGCGCGCACGATGATCCTCTTCGACAAGAAGAACGCGTTGCCCGTCGTCGCCGCGATGGCGGGGCTCGAAGCGAGGCGGCCCTCTTGAGCAAGGGGAAGAACGGCCTCCGTCTCCGCTCGCTCAAGTACATGCTGGAGCTGACCTCCCGCTGCAACCTGCGCTGCGGCATGTGCCCCATGGACGTCCTGACCCGCCCTTTCGAGGACGCGCCCTTCGACATGGTCGAGGACGTTGCACGGCAGATGCGCGAGCTGGGCCTGCCGATGAAGTACCTCCACGAGATGGGTGAGCCCTTTCTCTACAAGAGGCTCTGCGAGGCGATCGACCTCTTCCCGGGAGTCTGCGTCTCGACGAACGGGACGTTGCTGTCCGAGCAGTGGGCGAAGGACATCCTGTCGAGCTCCCTGTCGAAGCTCCGCATCTGCATCGACACGCTCAAGCCCGAGGTTTACCCGATCGTGCGGAAGGGCGGCAAGTTCGACGTCGTCGTCGAGAACATCCGTCGGTTTCTCGAGATGTCGAAGGGCAAGAAGATCGTCGTCGAGATCCAGCGGATGATCACGACGCAGACGCACGACGAGTCGGTCAAGTCGTTCCGCGAGTTCTTCCACCTCGATCGCTACCCCCAGGCCACGATCATCCAGAAGACCTGCGAGGGCCTGGACACCTCCGAGGTCACCGAGCTCCACCAGGCCTACTACGGCTGCTTCCAGGGCACGCCGTACCAGTGGTTCGTCATCCTCTGCAACGGCGACGTCACGCACTGCTGCTACGACTACGACGGCACGCAGAAGCTCGGCAACGTGCGCGAGAAGTCGATCGCCGAGATTGCCAACTCGCCGTTCCTCGCGACGATCGAGGAGGGCTTCCGGACGCACGATTTCTCGCAGCTCCCCCGCTGCGCCGAATGCTTCAAGAACCCCGCGGCCAAGCCTCCTCTGACGGACCGCCTCTGGCGCTACGCGCAGGCGTTCCCGTGGAAGGACCCGTTCCGGCGGTTCCTGAACATTCCGGGCGTTCCGGGAGGGGAAAACTGACTACGCGGCGATTGCGCCAGCAATCGCCAAGTAGTCATCCCGAGGAGCGCAGCGACGAGGGATCCCGTCACTGAGTTCGTCGGAGACCATCCCGAGTCGCGCAGCGACGAAGGATCCCGGACGCGATTCGCCGCGCGGCTCGTAAGCCTGCCGATCGCGGGATCCCTCGCTATCGCTCGGGATGACGGCGTAGTTGCGGCGATTGCGCCAGCGTTCGCCAAGTAGTCATCCCGAGGAGCGCAGCGACGAGGGATCCCGTCACTGGATTCCTCGCTGATCGTTCCGAGGAGCAGAGTAACGAGGACCCCAGACTCGACTCGCCGCACGGCTCGTAAGCCTGCCGGTCGCGGGATCCCTCGCTATCGCTCGGGATGACGGTGAAACAGCGTCGGGTGATGGTGAAAGAGCATTCCGGGTGGCGGTGAAAGAGCGTTCGGGGTGATGGTCGACTCAGCGCTCCGGGTGACCGTTTACAGCGCTCGGAGCGAGGTGGGGAGCGCTTGGATTGACGGTGAAACAGCGCTCCGGGTGACGTGAAACGGTGCGCGGAGTGGCGCCGGACGAGCGCTCCGGCCGACGCGCCTC
>CAWDSI010000032.1:0-137820 GCA_963804915.1 uncultured Acidobacteriota bacterium | reverse complement strand
CGATCGCCGGCGGCAAGCACGGCGACTTCTCCACCGCCGAGAACGACCGCA
Organism: uncultured Acidobacteriota bacterium; assembly: GCA_963804915.1. Lineage (GTDB taxonomy): Bacteria > Acidobacteriota > Thermoanaerobaculia > UBA5066 > Gp7-AA6 > DAHUXD01. Next base: position 137,769 of record CAWDSI010000032.1, on the reverse strand, counting down.
TCTGGACGGCGATCCGCACCTTCCTTCGCAAGCACGGCCTCCCGGTCTCTTGAAATGAGGTCCCCGATGCGACGCTTCCCGGCGGCTGCGGCCGCACTCCTTTCCCTGCTCGCCGCGTGCGCCCTCTCGGCCGACGAGTACGAGGCCGTCGAGGACCAGTCCAACATCCACTTCTCGGTGCCGCTCATGGCCGTCTCCAAGGTCACCGGCAAGTTCATGAAGTACGACCTGGAGCTGTGGGCCGGCGACAAGGCCGACCTCTCACACGCCCGCGCGAAAGCCGTCATCGAGATCGCGAGCATCGATACGGGCAACGACTCCTGGGACGCGAAGCTGCGCGCGCCGGCGTGGTTCGACGCCGCGAAGTACCCGAAGATCGAGTTCGTGAGCACCCGGGTGCGGAGGGTGAAGGACCGCTGGGAAGCCGACGGCAAGCTCACCCTGCACGGCGTCACGAAGGAGATCACGCTGCCCTTCAAGTTCGAGGGGAACTTCAACGGTCCGAGCGCCGACGAGCACGTCGGGATCCATGCGACCTTCAAGTTCGACCGGCGCGACTACGGCCTGGCCTGGGCGGACAACGCCGAAGCCAAGGCCGTCGGCAACATGGTCACCGTCGAGATCACGATCCTCGCGAAACGCGTCGCACCGGCGAAAAAGAAGCGCTGACCGCTCGGGCGTGCCGGGACGAACGGCCTCCCGCCGTTCGCCCCGACCGAAAGCCCGAGGAGGTCACTCCCCCCCGGTCGTCGTCTTCCAAACGGACGTGAACGTGGACGCATAGAGGATCCTGGGGTCGACGGGATCGAGCAGGATCGCGCGGACGTCCAGATCCCCGAGGCCCAGATTGACCTCCGTCCACGACTCCCCCGCGTTGCGGCTCTTGAACACGCCGCCTCCTTCGATGGCGACGTAGAGAATCCGGTGGTTCTCGGGGTTGACCTGCACGCCCGCGGCGCGCGACGTCTTCCAGTAGGACGCCGGGTCCGCGGGATCGTCCTGGGGCAGACCCTCGCTCTTCTGCGCCCAGGTCGTGCCGCCGTCGGTGCTCTTGAGAACGCCGAGGAAGGACGTCGCGCAATAGACGATGCGCGAGTCGGTCGGATCGACCGTGACCGCGAATGCCCCCGGCGTCTCGTAGACGTTGATCCAGCTCCTCCCGAAGTCCTTCGAGCGCCAGATACCGGTGTTCCTGTCGCCGACGAAGAGGACGTTGTGGTGGTGGGGATCGAGGGTCACCCCGCGGCTGTTGAAGTCGAGAAACTCGCCCGGGGGCGCGCCGGGGGCGCGGTCGATGCGCGTGAACGTTTCGCCGAAATCGCGTCGTCTTCCAGAGACCGTTCGGCGACAGGGCGATGCCGCCGGCCAGCGTCGCGATGTAGACGGTGTGGTTCACCGGATCCACCGCCATGCCGGTCGAGTACGTCGTTTTCGATCCGAAGAGACGCCGCTCCCAGCTCCGGCCGCGGTCCCTGGACCGGAACAGGCCCCCTCCGGTGAACGACGTCGCGTAGATGCGTCGGGGCTGCTGGGGATCGAAGGCCACCGCGCGCGCCGATCGCTGAGTGAAGCCGTCGACCCCGGCGTCTTTCCACGTCCGGCCGCCGTTCTCGGTCTCGAGCAAACCGCCGTCGTTGTTGGTGAAAAACACGCGTTCGTGATCCGAAGGGTCCATCGCGAGCGCATGACCGTCCTGACAGGCGCAGTCCGCGAGGAGCTCTGCGCCGAGTCGTCGCCAGTCGTGCGCGCCCGGAACGCTTGCGGCGGGAAGCACGAACGCACCATCGAAGCTGGTCCCGAGATAGACGGCGCCCGCGCCGTCGACGCTGAGGACCAGACCCTTCGCGGACGTCACGTTCGCGTTCGTCCAGGTCGCGCCGCCGTCGTCGCTGACCGATACGCCATCCGTCCCCGTACCCGCGAAGAGTCGACCGCCGCTCTTGGCCAGAGACAGGACCACTCCCACCTTCGGGGACCCCGCGCGCGCGAAGGTGGCGCCGCCGTCGGTGCTTTTGTAGACGCCGTCTCCGTCCGTTCCCGCATAGACGACGCTTCCATCATCCGGGTCGACGAGGACCGACCACACGTTCGTTCCCAGTCCGTCGATCGAGCTCCAGGTGACCCCGCCGTCGGTGGAGCGAAGCGCCCCGTTGCCGTTGGTGCCGACGAAGAGCACGTCCGGATGGAAAGGATTGATCGACAGCGAAAAGATGAGTGCCCCACCCAATCCGTCGAAGAAGACGTCCCAGGTCTGGCCACCGTCGATGCTCTTTCCCACGACGTCGAAAGCCGTGTACACCACGTTCGAATTCGTGGGATCGACGACCGTCGTGAGGCCAAGCAGAAGCGGCAAGTCGCTCCAGGTGGCTCCTCCGTCGGTCGTCTTGAAGGCGCCGGCATAGACCACGTTGGGATCGTGCGGATCCATGGCGAGAGAGGTCGATCCGATGTCCGGCCAGCTCTCGACGGCGGCGAACGTCGCACCGCCGTCGGTGCTCTTGAGCAAGCGCCCGCTGATGCCGACGAGATAGACCGTGTGCGAAGGCGCGTCTGCGGCGATTGCGGCCGCGATCGCGGGCGGGGCCGGCCCGACCGACTTCCACCCTCGGCTCTGTGCGGCCGCCGCGGCGTCGACCTCCGCGATGCCCGCGCCCGAACCGAGCAAGCCCCCCAGAGTCAGAGCGAAAGCCATCCGCCATACGGCGATTCCGGACCACCTGGTTGCTTCCTGTGGAATTCATGACATTTCCCCCTCTACCGGCAAAGGCGGAAAATGCGCGTCAGAGTTGTAATCCGGGCTCGCGGTCCGCCCTCGGATCCCGCGCCTGCACAAAGGATGGGCAGTATCCTCGGTTAGCGTGAGCGGCGAAAAAGAGCCCGAGCCGACGCCACCGGCACGACAGGTCACCGGCCTGCTCATCGCCTGGGGAGCGGGCGACGAATCCGCCTTCGAGCAGCTCGTTCCCCTCGTGCACGAAGAGCTGCGCCGCCTGGCTCACCGGGAGATGGGCCGCGAGCGCGCCGGCCATACGCTCCAGACGACCGCGCTCGTCAACGAGGCCTATATCCGACTGATCGACGTCAGCCGGGTCCGGTGGCAGGATCGTGCCCACTTTTTCGCGATGTCCGCCCGCCTGATGCGGCGCATCCTGGTCGATCATGCCCGGTCCCGGAAGGCGTACAAGCGTGGCGGCGCCATCCGCGTCGTGTCCCTCGAGGAAGCGCTCATCGTCTCCCCGGAGCGGGGGTCCGATCTCGTCGCACTCGACGACGCGCTGAAGGCTCTGGCGGCCGTCGACGCCCGCAAGTGTCAGGTCGTCGAGCTCCGCTACTTCGGCGGGCTGAGCGTCGAAGAGAGCGCCGAGGCGCTGCAGGTGTCGAGTGACACGATCCTGCGGGACTGGCGGCTGGCGAAGGCGTGGCTTCTCCGCGAGCTCTCCGGGAGCGCCTGACGTGACGTCGGAGCGGTGGGCCGAGGTCGAACGGATCTACCACGCGGCGCTCGAGCGCGAACCCGGCGCGCGCGCGGCGTTTCTGGAACAGACCTGCGGAGGCGACGAAGGCCTGGTCCGGGAGGTCCAATCGCTGCTCGGCTACGAGGAGGCCGCCGGCGCCTTCCTCGAGCGGCCGGCCCTCGAGGATGAAGCGAAAGAGCTCCGTCAGGAGTCCGCGCCGCTCCCCGAAGGCCGGAGCATCGACGAATACCGGATCCTGTCGATTCTCGGCCGGGGCGGGATGGGCGAGGTCTACCGCGCCAAAGATCTGACGCTCGGACGCGAGGTCGCGATCAAGGTTCTCCGCCGCGCGGCCGTCGGCGGGCCGGCGGATCTCCGGCGCTTCGAAGAGGAGGCGCGGCTCGCCAGCGTCCTCAATCACCCGAACATCGTCACGATTTACAGAGTCGGTGAAGACGGCGATCTCGCCTACATCGCGATGGAGATTGTCGAGGGTCGGACGCTGCGCGATGTGCTCTCCGGCGATCCGCTCCCCCTGAGGACGGCTCTCGACCTCGCCGCCCAGCTGGCGGACGCGCTCTCGGTCGCGCACGCGCGCGGGATCATCCACCGGGACCTGAAGCCCGAAAACATCATGGTGACGCCGAAGGGACGCCTGAAGGTCCTGGACTTCGGGATCGCGAAGCGTCAGGACCCCGGGGACCCCTCCGCGCCAGAAGGATCGAGCATTCACACCGACGACGGGAGGATCCTCGGAACGGTCGGGTACATGTCGCCCGAGCAGGCGTCGGGCAAGCGCGCCGTGCCCGCGTCGGACCAGTTCGCCCTCGGCACGATCCTCTACGAGATGGTCACCGGTCAACAAGCGTGGAAACGGAACACCGCGGCAGAAACGCTGACCGCCATCATCCGTGAAGATCCCCCGCCGTTCTCGAGCGCGACGCCCACGCCTCCGGCCCTGCGCTGGATCCTCGAGCGTTGCCTCGCGAAGGACCCGGAGGAGCGCTACGGCTCGACCCGGGACCTCGCCCGCGACCTGGCGACGCTTCGGGATCATCTCGGCGAGGTGAGCGGCGGTCTCCCCGCCGAGGGTGGCGCCGGGCCCGTCCCGCGCTCCCGCGGCCGGCGCGCGCTTCTCATCGCCGCCGCGTGCGCCGCAGTCGCCGGCGCGGCCGTTTTCCTTTTTCCCCTGTTCCGAAAACCAGCGCTGCCCGAATGGGTCCAGATCGGGTTTCGTCGCGGCATCGTCTGGTCCGGCCGCTTTGCTCCGGATGGTCAGACGATCGTCTACAGCGCGGCATGGGACGGCGGTCCGGTGAGCCTGTTTTCGACGCGAATACCGTCGACGGAAACGCGAACGCTCGACCTGCCGCCCGGCAAGATCCTGGCGATCTCGCGGTTGAACGAGCTCGCATTCCTGCGCGACGCTCACTTCGACCGATTCTTCGTCCAACCCGGCACGCTCGTGAGGGCCGGCCTGGAAGCCGGAGCCGGCCGGGACGTTCTCGAGCACGTCATGGCGGCCGACTGGTCTTCCGACGGCACGCAACTCGCGGTGGCCCGGGAGATCGGCGAGAAGGTCCGGCTGGAATACCCGATCGGCAAGACGCTCTACGAGACCGACCGGCCCATCAGCAACCTGCGCTTCTCCCGGGATGGCCAGTGGATCGCCTTCTGCGAGGGAGGGCCCGAGGTCACGGTCGAGGCCCTGCGTGTGTCCGACGGCCTTCGAAAAGTGCTGTCCGAAGGCTGGTTTCCCAGCGCGGTGGGTCTGGCCTGGTCCGCCGACGGGCGCGAGATCTGGTTCACACCCCAGAAGCAGGTGAGGGACAGCAGTCCTCCTCTCCTGGCCGTGACTCTCTCGGGGAAGCTGAGAGAGGTCGTCCAGGGTCCCGGCCAGCTGCGCCTCTACGACATCGCCCCGGACGGCCGGGCGCTGCTCGCCCGATGGGACCTCCAGGTCGGCGTCCGAGGCTCCACGCCGTCGCTCGGTGAGGAGCGCGAGCTCTCCGCCACCGACGACAGTCTTCTCGCCGATTTCTCGAGCGACGGCCGCAAGGTGCTCTTCTACGATCGCAAAGCGCTGTTTCTCCGGTCAACGGACGGATCGCCTCCCCTGCGTCTGGGAGATGGCTACCTCGGCGCCCGTCTCTCGCCCGACGGGAAGTGGGTCCTGGCGATTTCGCCGGACGGACCGTGGTACCCCGTGCTCATCCCGGTGGGAGCCGGAGAGGTGCGCCGGATCGGATCAACCGAGTGCAACAGCGTGGAGTGGTTTCCCGACGGAAAGAGAATCCTCTGTGAGATCGACAATCCTCCGGAAAAATTCCGACTGGTCGCGATCGAGTTGGAATCGGGAAAAGCGACCGAGATTCCGATCGCCCAAGGGGCTGCGGCAGAGTTCATCGCGGGAGGACCGCCCCTCTCACCGGACGGAGCCTTCCTCGCCGGACTCGGACGCCACGGAGACATTCTGGTCCTGCCGCTGGCGGGAGGCGAGCCCCGGCGTCTGACCGGCGAGGGCGCGCGTCAGGGACTCGTCCCCGCGGGATGGACCGCGGATGGCCGCAGCCTCTTCGTCTACCGAGCCGGGGATGTTCCGACCGATGTCCAGAAGCTCGATCTGTCGACGGGCCTCCTGGAGCCATGGAGACGGTTGACGCTGCAGGATCTGGCCGGGATCAACCGGATCGCAGCCGGTCCGCGTCGCGCCCGATGGAGCTTCCTGGGCCTACGGCTACGTGCGCGTGCTCTCGAATCTCTACGTCGTCGAGGGGCTGAAGTGACGCCAGGCCTCGGCGCCCGCTAGAACGCGATCCGGACGCCGCCGCGGTACACGGTGGGGGCGAGGGTGTCGTAGGGCGTGTTGAAGTCGTCGTGCTGATCGAACGTCGGCCGCCGTCGACGACCTCGTAGGTCGCCGACGGGCGCCGCCTCGGCCGAGGATCGTGCGGCTGTTGAACAGGTTGAAGCAATCGAACGTCGGAATGATCGCCACCCCGCCGACGAGGAAAGGTCTTCGAGAGCTGGAGGTCGGCTTCGAAGACCTTGGGCGTTCGATAGCGGTCGCCGGCCCGATCTGGATCAGGGAAGCGTTCGGAACACCCTCGATCGCGCCGGTGGCGACGAACACGGAGTACGCGGCGGGAAATCCCTCGCGGCCGAAGAGATTCACCCCGCCCAGGATTCCCCAGGGGAGCGGGAACGTGCCGCTGACGTTGAACTGCCACCGCGCGTTGATCTGGCCGCCGTAGAGGATCGGGCCGCTCACGTTCGTGCCGGGCGCCTCGTTGTTCGGATCGCTGATCGCGCCGGGGCCGATGTGCTGCCTCGCGTCGTTCCAGGCGAAGCTCACCCGCGCCATCCAGCCGTCCGAGAAGGACTTGATCAGCTGGAGCTCCACGCCGTCGTAGGTCTCGCTGGCGTCGGGCCGGTTCTCGAGCACGTTGCCCGACGCACGGGTCCGGGCAGTCGATGAGTCCGTAGTAGGGCTCGTCGAAGTTGATCACGAACCCTCCGTCGCTGGCAGTCCCGGTCGCGTTGCCGAAGTATTGCCAGCTCTCCCGCGTCGTCCCGACGATCGGGTTGTAAGTGAGGCGGCGGCGGGTCCGGTGGGTGTACGCGAGAGAGCCCGCGAGGCTGGGCGTGAACTGCCGCTCGACGCCGACGATGAACTCGTCCGTCGTGGGCGGCTTCAGGTCCTTCGAGAGTTGGTTGACCGGCACGACGGAGCCCGGGTTCTTCCGGATCGACGCCGTCCGGATACAGGAAGCCCTCGTCGGAGGTGTCGACCTCGCTCGACTGGACGCGGCCGTCGCCGTTGGCGTCCTTCCACTCGTAGCGGAGTCCGGTGACGTCCGGGAACCGGCTGATCGCAAACACCGTCGTGCTGTCCATCTGGTCGGTGAAGCGGGAGTAGGAGGCCCGCAGGAGCGTGCGGCCTTCGTTCAGCGCATAGGTCGCGCTCACCCTCGGCTGCGAGCGAGCGCCAGGTGAGGGGAAACCCGAGTCGCCCGGGTACTGGATGGCCGGGAGAAGATCGGGAAACGCGGGACTGGCCGGAACCGAGGACGGAAGGTTCTTTCCCTGCTGGTAGTCGAACCTCGCCCCGACGTTGACGGTGAGCTTGCCGGCCTGGATCGTGTCTCCCGCAAACACGTCGTACAGGTTGACGAGGGACTTCGAGTTCTGTCGCCGCGTGATGGCGACCTCACCCGGTTCCAGAGGGTCGTCCGGGGACAACGGCGGAGGCGGCGCGAAGCCGACCATCTGATCCCCGGGCCATTCCCGGATCATGTCGAGCCGCACGTGCCAGTAGCCGAGGCCGAGCTTCACCTCGTGCCGCAGCACGCCCGTGTCGAAGAAGGTCGAGGCGTTCAGGCCGACCTGATGCTTGTCGTCCCGGACCCGGCGCGTCACGAAGCTGTGCCGCCAGACACCCATCGCGTCGACGTCCGCCTGCTCGTCCAGGCCCCCGACAGGAAGCTCCGTCGCCGAGGCTGGCACGTAAGAGAAGTGGAGCGACCCAAATAGCCTCGCCGAGAAGACGTGCGAGTCCTCTGCCATGTACGACTGCGCCCGGTGCGAAATTGGTCAGGCTGGATTCCACGGACTGATCGGGGCCGGTGCCCCAACCGAGGAAAGTCCGGTCGTAAGTTGGTGTACGCGAGCGTCAGCGTGTTGGCGGCGACGGGACGGGCATTGAGCTTGGCATTCCAGATCTCCAGCTGATCCCGGTTCTCGAGGTGTCTCGTCGAGACGGTTCACGAAGGGCTGACCGAGGTAGTCGTTGTGCGCGAAGGCTCCCCAGAGCCAGACTCGGTCTTTCCAGAGCGGGCCGCCCGCCTCGACCCCGTACTCCCATCCGGCCTCGCCCGTGAAGTACGCGCGCGCCGAGCCCTTGAGGTCGTTGGTGCCTCGCTTGGTCACGAGGTTGAGCGCGACGCCGGGCGACGCAAGCCCGAGGTTGGAGCCTCCCGTCGTGACCTCGATCGTGTCCAGCGAATCGAAGTCGAAGAACATGGGAGTGACGCCCCCCAGGCTGATCGGGGCGCCGTCGAGGTTGAAGCTGTTCTGCCCCCCGGGTGAGCCCTTGCCGACGAAAGGAACCCGGTGAGCGGTCGTGCCGCTTCCGACACTCACGTTGACGAGCAGAACTCCCGGAACCTGCTGCAGGATCGCCCACGGATCCCGCGCCGTCGGGATGCTGTCGAGCTCCTTCCGGCCGAACGTCGCACCGGTCTGGACCTCGCGACTGTCCGGGCCGGGCGCGCCGCTTTCGACCGTCAGGCTTTCCTCCACTCCCGCGACCTGCATCGGGATCGACAGGACGACGTTGCCAAGCGCCACCTTCCCGCTCCAGCGAGCCGTCGCGAATCCGGCCCGTTCCACCGTGACGGAATAGTCGCCGGGCGAAACGTTCAGAAAATGGAAACCGCCTCGCGACGTCCGTGCTCGACGTTTGTGGACCGCCCGGACCGATGGCGGTCACGGTGGCGCCGATCACGGGGATTCCCGCGGGATCGAGCGCGGTGCCGTACAGGTTTCCCGTGGGCGACGGAGTCTGGCCCGAGGCCACCGGAGTTCCCAGCCACGACGCCACAAGGACCACCGCGAGACCCCGCGCGGATCTCATTTCTGTCTCCTGAGTGCCCGCAGGGGTCAGTCTGTTTCAGAAATCAAGCGACCGGCCCCCGAAGGGGCCGGTCTTCGGTGCTTGATCGAGCGCTACTCGGCTGCCGTCGTGGTCTTGTAGACCGACGCGGAGGTGCCCGCGTACAGCACGTTCGGATCGACGGGATCGAGCGCGAGGCCCCACGATGGTCAGGCCGTCGAGGCCCAGACTGACCGGCAACCAGGACTCCGCGCCGTCGGTGCTCTTGAACACCCCGTCGAACTCGGCGCCGACGTAGAGGACGTCGTTATGGGCGGGGTCGACGCGCACGCCGCCGGCGGTCGGCACGAAGCATGGGATCCGGCAGCCCGTTGCTCTTCAGGGTGAAGGACGCGCCGCCGTCGATGCTCTTGAGCACGCCGACGAACAGAGAACCCCACGTAGACGATGTTGGAGTCGGTCGGATCGACGGTCGCATTCTGCGCGGGCGTTCGGATCGACGTTGATCCAGCTCGCGCCGGCGTCCTGCGAGCGCCAGGTGCCGGTGCTGCGGTCGGTGAAGTAGACGGTGGTGTGATTGTGCGGATCGACCGTGATCCCGCGGCCGCTGAAGTCCAGGAACTCGTCGGGCGGAGCGTCCGGGGCGCGGTCGATGCGGGTGAAGGTGTCGCCGAAGTCGGTGCTCTTCCAGAGCCCGTCGGCGAACACGGTTCCCGACGTACACCGAATGATCGACCGGGTCGACGGCCACGGCGACGATGATCTGGTTGCCCGAACCCGAACGTCGCGGCGGACCCAGTGCTTCCCGTGGTCCACGGACTTGAAGAAGCCGTGCCCGTTGGATCCCGTGTAGACGCGTCGGGGCTGCTGCGGGTCGAAACACCCCGACGGCGGCGGCGCCCGCGACATGCCATGGCGGTTGCCGTCCTCCCAGGTGCGGCCGCCGTCTTCGCTCACGAGAAGTCCGCCGTCGGAGCCGAAGAAGAGGTGCTCGTGATTCGAGGGATCGATCGAGACCGCGAGCCCTCCTGGCAGGCGCAGTTCCTGAGCGTGCTTCCAGCCGAGGCGCCGCCACTTGCTGTCCTGGCTGCCCTTGGCGCTATCGACGTCTTCGATCGGCCGGGGCTCGTCGGGTGATGGTCGCCGGAAGCACGAACGCGCCCTCGAGATTCGTGCCGAGATAGACCGCGCCGGCGCTGTCGGTGCTGAGCGCGAGACCGCGTCCCTCCGCCGCGCCCGCATCTTTCCAGGTCGCGCCCGCCGTCCTTGCTCACCGACGACGCCTCCCACGTCGGTCGCGGCGTAGAGCCTGTCGCCGCTCTTGGCGAGCGAGAAGACGATGCCGGGCCTCGGCGATCCGATTCGCGCGAACGACGCGCCTCCGTCGATGCTCTTGTACACGCCGTTGCCGTTCGTCCCGGCATAGACGACGTTGCCGTTGCTCGGATCGACGAGCAGCGACCACACGGTCGAGTCGACGTCGATCCGGCTCCAGATGACTCCGCCGTCGACGGACTTGAACGCCCCTTCGCCCTGGGTCCCGGCGTAGAGCACGTCCGTGTCGAACGGATTGATCGCGAGGGAGAGCGGGCGCCGGGACGCCCTCCCCCGCCGAGAACCACGTCGTGCCGGCATCGATGGTCTTCAGAATCTCGCCTTCGAGGCCATAGAGGACGTCCGGATTCGAGGGATCCATGACCAGCGCGGTGTCTCCGCCGCCCTCCATGAAGTTCCAGGTCTCGCCGCCGTCGATCGACTTGAACCACCCGACGTAAACCACGTTGGGATCGCGGGGATCGACGGCCAGGGACGAAGCGCCGCGGATGCTGCTTCTCGAGTGCGACGAATGACGAGCCTCCGTTCGTGCTCTTGAAGAGGCCGCCTCCCCGAGTATTGAGGTAGATCGTGCGAAAGGCCGGGAGCGCCGCAATCGGCGCCGCGACCGTCGGCGGAGCCGGGCCGACCGACTTCCAGCCCCTGGCATGGACGGCGGCGCCGGCCGCGACCTGCGCGAGCGCGGCCCACGACCCGATCAGGCCGAGGACGAGGGTGAGACAGATCCGCTGGGTCATCGATGCCGACCAACCTGCGAGCCGTGTGGGATTCATGGTGATTCCCCTTTCGTATGGCTCGATGCTGGTCCGCCCGCCGCGGCGAGGTCCTTCTCGAATCCTCAGAAATGTCTCAAAAGGCGCGGGCTAGAATCCGCCGACGGTCATTCGATGACTCTTTCGGTAGGGTCGAGGCTCGGCCCGCATGAAATCCTCGCCCGACTCGGCGCCGGGGGAATGGGTGAGGTGTACCGGGCGAGGGATCCCAGTCTCCACCGCGAGCTGGCGATCAAGGTCCTGCCGGCGTCGATCTCAAAGGACGCGGAGTTCCTGGCGCGCTTCCAGTCCGAGGCCCGCGCCGCCTCCGCCTCTGAACCATCCGAACATCATCACCATCCATGACATCGGTTCGGTCGACGGCATGTCCTACATCCTCATGGAGCTGGTCGACGGGAAAGACCGTTCGCGAACTGCTCAGCGGCGGGCCGCTGCCGCTCAAGAAGACTCTCCAGATCGCCGCCCAGGTGGCCGAAGGACTGGCCGCCGCCCATGCGCGCGGCATCGTGCACCGGGACCTGAAGCCCGAGAACCTGATGGTGTCCAGGGATGGCGTCGTCAAGATCCTCGACTTCGGTCTTGCCAAGACGACACCGCTCTATGCCCGGCCGGGAGAAGACACCGGCTCGTACGAAGCCGTCGCGACGCAGCCCGGGAGCGTGCTCGGCACGGTCGGCTACATGTCGCCGGAGCAGGCCTCGGGGCGAGTTTCTGGACTTCCGCTCCGACCAGTTCTCCCTCGGCACGATCCTCTACGAGATGGTCACGGGCAAGCGTGCCTGGAAGAGGAACTCGGCTGCCGAGACGTTGACGGCGATCATCCGGGAAGATCCTCAGCCGCCGCTCGCGAGCGCCGCCCCGGGCACGCCCACGGCCCTGCGCTGGATCGTCGACCGCTGCCTCGCCAAGGAGCCGGAGGAGCGCTATGCCTCGACCCGGGACCTCGCCCGTGACCTCGCGACGGTCAAGGACCACCTGAGCGAGATCAGCGGCACGGATCTCGAGGCCGGCGGCCGCCGACGTTCACCCCGCGCTCGAGGCGCGCGCGCCTTCCTCATCGGCGTCCTGGGTGCCGTGGCCCTGGGAGCGGGCATCCTGCTGGCGCCTCTGCTGCGCCGGAGCGAGAAACCGACGCTGCCGAATTGGACGCAGATCGGGTTTCGTCGCGGCACGGTCTGGTCCGGGCGCTTCGCTCCCGATGGGCAGACGATCGTCTACAGCGCCGCATGGGACGGTGAGCCGGTGCGCATCTTCTCGACACGGCCGGGCTCGACCGACACGCGCACACTCGATCTTCCGTCGGGGAAGCTCCTGGCGATTTCGTCGAAGAGCGAGCTCGCGTTCGTGCGCGACCCGATTTTCGCCACCCTCCTGGATCAGCCGGGCACCCTCGTGAGGGCCGGCCTGGAAGGAGGTGTCGGCCGGGACCTGCTCGAAAACGTCGAGGCGGCGGACTGGTCTCCCGACGGAACGCAGCTCGCCGTTGCGCGGAAGGTCGACGGGAAAGTGCGGCTCGAATACCCGATCGGCAAGAAAATCTACGAGGCCGATAGCGCCGATCAGCGACGTCCGGATATCCCGAGACGGAGTCTGGATCGCCTTCTTCGAACGGGTGAGCGGCGCCGGGGTGGCGCTGTCCGCCGTCCGGGTTTCCGACGGATCCCGACGCGTGCTGTCCAAGGGCTGGTTTACCGCCGCGGGGCTTGCCTGGTCCGCGGACGGCCGTGAAATCTGGTTTACGCCCGCGAAGCAGGTTCGGGACAACAGTCCTCCGCTCCTGGCCGTGAGCCTTTCGGGAAAGATCCGAGAGGTCGTTCGGGGTCCGGGTCAGTTGCGCCTCTACGACATCGCTTCGGACGGCCGTCTGCTGGTCGCGCGCTGGGACTCCAATCTCGGTGTGCGCGGTTTCTCTCCCTCGACCGGACGCGAACGTGAGTTTTCCGCAACGGACGACAGCCTCCTCTCGGATCTTTCGAGCGACGGCCGCGCGGTTCTTCTTTACGACCGCCATGCGCTCTACCTCCGTCGGACGGACGGCTCGCCTCCCCTGCGCCTGGGCGAAGGCTACCGCTCCGCGCGCTTGTCGCCCGACGGGAAGCAAGTTCTGGCCGTACCGTCGGAGGGGCCCAGCTATCCCGTGCTCGTTCCCGTGGGAGCCGGAGATGTGCGGCAGATCGGGACGGAGACCGAGTGCGACGGCGTCGCGTGGTTCCCGGACGCAAAGCGGATCCTCTGCACGAGTCCCAATCCGCATGGACGCTATCGCCTGTTCGTCATCGAGGTCGCGTCCGGAAAGGGGACCGAAGTCAAGATCGACGATGCCGCGTCGGACTTCGACGAGGGGGGGTCCATGGGCGACTCGGTCGTGCTATCCCCGGACGGGACTCACGTGGCCGGCGTCGGACACGGCGGGGACATTCTGGTTCTGCCGCTGGCGGGCGGGGCGCCACGGCGAATCGCCGGCGCCGTGACAGGTCTCGACGCCGCGGCGCGCCCCGTCGGCTGGACCTCGGACGGCCGGCACCTCTTCGTCCATCGCGTTTTAGACGTGCCGGGCCGGGAGCAGAAGCTCGATCTGGCCACGGGCCGGTTGGAGCCCTGGCGAGACCTCACGCCGGAGGATCCGGCCGGGCTCACCCGAATCAACCCCGTGAGAGTCGCGCCCGACGGGCGTTCCTGGGCCTACACCTACATCCGGGTCCTCTCCAACCTCTACGTCGTCGACGGATTGAAGTGAGCATCGGGGCGGGACTCGTCCCGCCCCGGACAACGGACCCGAAGCCTCTGGGCAGTCGCGAACGCGTTCGTGTCCTGGATCGGCGGAAATGGCGTTCCCAGCGAGTTGGTGTAGGTCTTGACGTCACCGGTCTGCGTGTCGGTCAGGGTGAGAGTCGACGTCGACGTTCGTCAAGCCTCCGGCGAAGGCCCAGTAGCGTGAATTCACGCTGCACCCGTCGAGGACCTTGACCACCATCTCGATGTTCTGTGAGTTGAAGAACCAGAAGGCGCCCGTGTCTTTCGTCAGCGGAATCACCTGACCCGCTCCACTCCTGCCGTCTCGCGCAGATCCATCGGGCTTGCACCTGGACGCGGGAGTCGTTCAAGCACAGCGTCGTCGCGTCGGCGACACAGGGAGCCGCGCCGGCGAAAGACTCCGAGACGATCGGGGGAACCACGAGAGCCTCGGTGTCGCCAGCGGGCACCGGCGCCATCTCCGGCGTGTCGACGGCGCAGTTCCCGAACGCGCGGGTGTCCTGAATCGGCTGGAAGGGCATTCCCTGTGGACTGACGTACGTCTTGACGTTACCGGTGTGACTGTCCGTGACGGTCATGACGACGCTCACATTGGTCAGTCCTCCGGCGAAGGTCCAGAAAGTCCCGTTGAGGCTGCAGCCGTTCAGGATCTTGACCACAACCTCGATGTTGGCCGGATCGAAGAAGGTGAAGTAGCCGGCGTCTCCGGTCAGCGCGACGGCGTTCCCGAAACCGGTCGAGCCGTCTCGCGTCGTCCACTGCGTCCTCACCTGGAAGCGGCCGTCTCTCAGGCAAAGAGTCGTCGAATCCCGGACGCAAGCCCCGACGACATCACCGTCTCCGTAGTCATAGACGCCGCCGGCGGTCCCGGCGTAGAGCCTGCCCGGGGCCGAAGGATCGATGATCAGAGAGCTGACGAACATCTGGGTCAGGCCAGCGTTCATCTCCGTCCAGTTCACTCCGCCGTCGCTGCTCTTGAATACGCCGCTGCCGATCGTGCCGGCGTAGACCGTTCCCGCAGTCAGGGGATCGACGATCAGAGCATCGACCATCGTGTTGGACAGACCGACGTTCAATGCACTCCAATGGCCGCCGCCATCGGTGCTCTTGTCAACCCCCCCTCGCTTCCGACGACGGAGGTTCCGGCATAGAGGGTGCCCGGCGCGGATGGATCGATCAACAGGGCAGCGATGTATCGATTCGTCGGGTCGCTGCCGATCGCGGACCAGCTTCCCCCGCCGTCGATGCTCTTGAAGATTCCCTCGTAGGAGCCGACGTAGATGGTCGTCGGAGTCACCGGATCGATCGCCAGGGCCCGAGGATAGGGATTGGGCGAGGACACGTGGAGGGCGCTCCAGCTGTTCCCGCCATCGGTGGACTTGAAGAGGCAGGAATCGACTTCTTCGCAGAAGTAGACGACAGCACCGGCGTAGAGCGTCGACGGCGTCCTGGGATCGATGGCGAGGGTATCGACGTTGAGAGTGGTGAGACCTCGGTTCATGGCCCTCCAATTGCCTCCGCCATCCGTGCTCTTGAAGACCCCTTCCGGCGTTCCCGCGTAGAGCGTGGCCGGCGCCGAAGGGTCGATGGCCAGGACGCTGACGACAGTCCGGATCAGGCCGGTGTTCGTGGCCACCCAGGTTCTCCCGCCGTTCCCGCTCTTGAAGACGCCACCGTCCGTTCCCGCGTAAAGCGTGCCCGGCGCCGAAGGGTCCATGGTCAGGCAAAAGACCACGACGCCCTCCGGCCCACGGCTGGTCCACGTGCCGTCGCCGGCAAACGCGACGGCCGTCAGGGCCAGAGCGATCAAGCCGAGAGCCAGTTGCCGCTGCCACCCGAGGCTTCGTACCGATATGTTCATGTTCATGTCCCCCTTTTTCGGTCGAGCCGATGCTGGTCCGGCCACCGTCGCCATGTCCTTGTAGAATCTTCAGAAATTCCTCAATGCGACTCGACCTGGGACCCATCACGCTCGATACCGATCGCCACCAGGTGTTTCGCGACCGCGAGCCCGCGCACCTTTCGACGAAGGCCTATCAATTGCTCGAGCTGCTGGTCGAGAACCGGCCTCGGGCGCTGTCGAAGGACGAGCTGCAGCGGGCGCTGTGGCCGGACACTTTCGTGTCCGACACGAGCCTGACGACCCTCGTCAACGAGATCCGCACGCTGCTCTCCGAAACCGCCCGCAAGCCGAAGTGGATTCGCACCGTGCACGGCTACGGCTACGCCTTCGAAGGCGAGGCCATCCCGACGCCGCCGTCCGGCTGCCGCCTGGTCTGGGGCGCGCACGACATCCTTCTCGAGGCGGGAGAGAACATTCTCGGGCGCGATCCTGGAACTCGCGGGTCCATTCCGGACGCGTCGATTTCCCGCCGCCATGCGCGGATCACGGTCCGCGACGGCGTCGCGACCCTCGAGGACCTCGACAGCAAGAACGGAACCTTCGTCAACGAGGCGCGTATCACCGCGCCGACGCTTCTCTCCGACGGAGACGCGATTCGGCTGGGCCTCGTGAACCTCGTTTTCCGCGGACCACCCGGCGGCCTCACGACCACGAAGACGGTCGGGTAGCGTCGGGCCCGACGGAGAGGCTCTACTGGAACTTCAGCGTCGCCCCCGCCGAGTAGGCGTGGAACTCCGGGGCGTACATCGACTCCACGGTCGCCGGTGAAACCTTGAAGGTGCCGGCCATGTTGGCCCGGATCCGGTGCTTGAACGTGTACTCCCCGACCGGGAGCCACTCGAAGAAGAAGTTGGCTCCGGAGTCGCGCGTCTCCTCGTACCAGTAGATTCCCAGGTCCCACTTGTAGCGGGACAGGACGTTCTGGGGCTCGGCCCCGGCGGGACGCGGATCCCGCAGGTGGACGTACTCGGCGGCGTGTTTGGTGCGGAGTGAGATCTGGACCTCGATCTCGTCGCCGGCGCGGACGACGGTGCCCTCGGCGAGGGGCTTGAGCACGAAGCCCGAGGCGGTCGACTCGCGCAGAAAGTACTTCCGTGAGACCGAGAAGAAATCCCCGCG
Organism: uncultured Acidobacteriota bacterium; assembly: GCA_963804915.1. Lineage (GTDB taxonomy): Bacteria > Acidobacteriota > Thermoanaerobaculia > UBA5066 > Gp7-AA6 > DAHUXD01. Next base: position 120,816 of record CAWDSI010000032.1, on the reverse strand, counting down.
GTCCTCCTCCGGAAGCTTCTCCGTCGAGAAGTGCCAGGTCGCGGAGGCGAACGCGAGGCCTTTGCCGGTCTTGGACACGCCGATCGCGGAGTCCCGCTTCGGATCGATCTTTTCGCCGGGCACGACGACCTGGTTGCGCTTTCCGGTGTAGCGGTCGGGCTCGAAGGCGAACGTCGTCTTCTGGCTCGCGACCTCGACCGTGACTTCCTCCCGCGCCGCGAGCGCGCCTTCCTTCTTGAGGTACCAGACGAGGGCGTAGATGACCTCGGCCGTCGCGCGCGTCGACTTCCACTGGTTCAGCTTCTTGTTGAGAAAGAGCCACTGGACGAGGCCGTGCCGCCGGGAGTCCGCGGGCTCGAGCTCGGCGAGGACACGCAGCGCGAAGGCCTGCGTCTCGATCGTGTCGTTGTACCAGAGCCAGGCCCGGTCTTCGGGAGCGAAGTACGTGCCGAGGTCCGGGTCCGTCTTCGCCGCATCCATGACGGAGTCCCACACGAGCTTCGCGTCTTTCGGGCGGGCCATGCGCTTGAGCGTCAGCGCGAGCTGGCCCTTCAGGAACGGCGAATGCTCCTTCCAGTGCCGGAACGAGTAGTCCAGGAGCGTCTTCCGGTACGCGGCGTCGAAGGCGCCGCCATACCAGCCCTCGTCGGGGTAGGAGGAGAGAACGTAGTTGACGAACGTCACGAACTCGCAGGTCCCCCCGTGCGCCATGCACGAGTCGAGATCGCGCCGCAGGTCGCTGCCCGCGTATTTCCAGGCCCGCTCGACCATGTCCCGAGGCACCTCGACGCCGAACTCCAGGGCGTGCGCGAATCCGCTCAGGATGTAGAGCGTCATGTAGGGCGAGGGCGGCCCGCCCGGCCACCAGGGGAAGCCGCCCGACTCGGTCTGCGCCTTGCGGAGCTTCGCGATCGCCGAGTCGCGGTCGGCTTTGGCGATCCTCGGGTCGAGGACGCGCGTCAGGTCGGGCCCGGTCTTGCCGCCGCGCGCCTCCTCGAGCCACGGCGTCTCCTCGAGAGCCATCCGGCGGTTCGGGTCGGCGGCGTCCCAGGTCTCGAGCTGCGTGTCGCGCTTCGAAAGCTCCTGCGCCATCGCGGCGACGGCGGGATAGTCGCGGAAGACCGACGACACGATGCCCGTCGAGAGAAAACGGTTGAGGGTCTGCTCGGTGCATTCGTAGGGGTAGTTCACGAGGTACGGCAGCGCCGAGAGCACCGAATAGAAGAGCTGGCCGTCGATCGTCACGACGAGCTGCTCGTCGATGCGCGACGGGTCGTCGCCCTTCGCCATGTCGGCGAACTTCAGCGTCCGGCTCTCGCCGCCCCGCAGCGCGGCAAAGCGAGACTGGGCGAGCTGCATACGCCCGGGCAGGACGGGCACGGGCCGGAGCTCGCCGTCCGAGTAGCTCCCCGAGGCCGCCGTGGCCTTGATCGCATAGGAGCCGACGCGTTTCGGAGTCGTCAGGCGGAACGTCACGTCGGCTCCCGCCCCGGCCGCAGCGGAGAACGGGAGCGAAGCCTTCTCGGGCGAAAGACCGAAGTCGGAGAGCGCGCTCGCGTTCGTGACGGTGTCCAGGATGTCGAGCGTGACCTTTCCCGACATGCCCTTGTCCGAAGCGTTGTTGACGACGACCTTCAGCTCGGCGAGATCCCCCTCCCGGAGAAAGCGCGGCACGTACGGACGGACCATCAATTCCTTGACGCTCTTCGTCTCCTTCGAGAGCGCGCCGGCCTTGAGGTCCTTCGTCACGGCCTGGACCCAGACGTTCCACGACGTCACGGAATCCGGCACGGTGAACTCGATCGAGGCGGAACCGTCGGGCCCCGTGAGCAGGTGCGGTTTCCAGAACGCCGTCTCGGAAAAGTTCGAGCGGAGCGCCGTCGCGGGCTCGGCGGCGGTGGCGATCGCGGCCGCGTTCTGCCGCTTGTCCCCGGCCATGTCTCCTTCGTCCTTCCGCTCACGCTCTTCCATGGGAGCAGACGCCGGAAGCGGAGCCGCAGCGGCGAGATCCGTGGCCGCGCCGGATTTCGACATCGCGTACATCCCGCGCCGGCCGGGACCGCCGAGGGCGTATCCGCCGTAGAGCTTGAGCTGATCCGGCCGCAGGCCCGGATAGTCGGGCAGGCTCGGATACGAACCGGTCACGTGCTGGAAATGATTCTGGCCGAGCGTGGCGCGGCTCCAGGCGATGCTGGTCCGGTTCGGATACAGCGCCAGAACGCTCGCCGGCTGGTACGGCACGAACGCGTCGAGGCTCCGGTCGTACATGTAGGCCAGAAGCTCGGCCGCCGCGTTCTCGAGGCGCGCGCCCTTCGGTCCCTCGACTTTCACGGTCCAGGTCTCCCGCTGGCCCGGCCGGATCCGGTCGCGGAACGTCGCGAAGGAGACGCGCAGCTCCTCGTCGTCCCACGGAACGAAGACGGTCTGCGTCAGCGTGACGAGCTGGAAGTCGCGCAGGACCGTGAGCTTCACGCCGAAGCCTCCGCGGTGCTTTTCCTCGATCGGGATCTCGATGACTTCCGACGACTGGCCGGCCGTCAGGTCGCGCCGCTCGACGGGCCGGCCGTCGCGGTCGATCTCGAGGGCGATGGGCTGGCCGGGCAGGCCCGAGGCCGCGAAGAGCCGCGCCGTCTGGCCGACGGGAACCGAGCTCGCCTCGGTGAGCAGCACGGCCGCCAGGGCGAGCGGCGTCTTCTCGCCCGCGACGACGAACTCCCGGGGAATCTCGAGGTCGGCGCCGAACTCGTCGCGCGTCGCATAGAGGAGCCGGTACGCGCCGGCGGAGAGCCCGGCGACCGAGATGCTCGCCATCCCCTTCTCGTCATGGGTGACGTCGCCGCGCGCGATCTCGGCGCCGCCCTTCCAGCTCGCGAGGACGCGCGAGGGATCGTAGGTGGTGTCCCAGCGCGGACGGAGAGCGTCGCCTGGCGTCCGCAGACCGCCTTCGGGCCCGGGCTCCTGTGAAGGATCCGGCGGAAGGTCGGCGGGAAGCGCGGCGGACGCGGGCTGCTCGAGCCGGACGATCCGCCAGGATCCGCGGCCGGCGCGCGGCACGCCGTCGAGATTCGTGCGCACGACGGTGATCTCGGACTTCTTCCCGGCGCGGAGGAAGCCGCCCGGCAGATCCACGCGCGCCTCCACCGCGACGAAGCCGAGGCGGAACGACCGCGAGGCCGACCGCGTCTCTCCCCCTTCGTCCGAGGCGTCGGCGTCGACCGTGTAGGTGAACGTCATCCCTTTGCGTTCGCCGGCGAGCCGCTCGTCGGCGGACGGCGTGAAGGCGAGGGTGAACGTGCCGTCGGCCCCGAGCGCCGAGGTTCCGGCGGCGATCGTCTCGGTCTGCGCGGGCCGCGCCCAGCCGCGCCACCAGAACCACCACGGGTACTGCGGCGTGCGCGTGACCCGCCAGCGCACGTTTCCGGCGGCGACGGGCAGCCCGAAGTAGTAGCGCGCCTCGCCGGTCAGGCGCGCCGGCCGGTTCAGCCGCAGCGGCTCGGCCGGGTCCTTCAACGTGGTCTCGAAGGTCGGCCGCTTGTACTCCTCGATGTGGACGCGCGCGTCCGCGCCTCCGAGCGACGTCGCCACGCGCCAGACTCCGAGCGCGCGGCCCGTGGGGATCGCGAACTCGCCCGACGCCGTGCCGAAGTCGTTGGCCGTCACCGTGCGCGTCTCGACGACCTGGTTGTTCCGGTCGTAGAGCATCACGCTGAGCGGCGCGCGCGGCGAGACGGCGAACCGGCCCTCCCGCGGATCGCCCTGGTAGGCGAGGACTTTCCACAGGATCTTCTGGAGCGGCCTGTAGATGGCCCTGTCGGTGAAGACCAGCGAGGCGGTTGTCTTGTCCGGACGCTCGGGATGCGTCCAGTAGGACGCGTCGAGATCGAGAGCGAGATCCTCGCCCTTGCGCCCGTAAATGAAACGGCGCCCTCGATACGGTTCCTCGTCGATGCGCAGCGAGGCGAAGCCGGTCGCGTCGGTCGTCGCGGACGCCACGCGCTCGATGCGCTCGGGGTTCCACTCGCCGCGGAGGAGCTCGAGCGTCGCCTGGGCGACCGGCTGCCCGGTCTCGCCCGAGAGCGCCCGCACGTCGACCCGTGTCGCGGCTCCCCGCTCCTTCGACTGGCTCTTCACCAGCACGAGGTCGCTGACGAGGAAGCTCGCGGCGGACACCGGAAAGTCCTTGCCGCCGAACGGCGTCGCCGCGGACGCGGCCACGAGGTAGAGACCCTTCTTGCCCAGCGGCGGAACGACGTAGGTCCGGTGCGGCCGATAGTCCGGCGTCGCCGGCAGCGTCGCGGTCCACTCGGCGAGGGGAGTTCGGGTCGCGACCAGCCTTTCCATCTCGTCCTGTTGCGGCAGCAGGCGGTTCATGTCGCGCAGCGAGGCCAGGCGGGCCGGCAGATCCAGCGCGTAGGCGCGGAACGTCAGCCGGCCGACGTTCTTGTGCGTGACGAGGACCGAGCGCTTCCCCGGTCCGTCGATCTGCATGGCCTCGATGTCGTAGCTGGGCGCTTCGATGCGCGCGACGATGGCCCGGCAGCGGCGGCCGCCGACCGACTCGGGATACGCGCGTCGTCCTTCCTCCGCGGCGGCGCGCGCCCGCACGAGCGCGTCCGGGCGGTTATCGGATTCGCGGAGCTCGGCGAGCTGCGCCTGGCCCATCGCGAACCAGGGCAGATCCGCCATCTTCGGGAGGCGCGCCACGAGATCGCTCTCGATCGCGTCCCGATCCTCGTCCTCGGTAAAGGCACCCTGGAGCCGGCGCAGCCTCTCGAGCCGCGCCTCGAACGCGGCCTCGCGTTCGCCGCGCCCGGCGTGCCAGCCCTCGAGATCCGCCAGGACGGCGACGAAGCGATCGACCGGATGGACGGCCGGATCGTCCAGACGGATCGCCGCCGTGGATTTCGCATCCGCGCGCAGCAGGCCCGCGAGGTCGAGGGCGTAGACGGCGTTCGACTGCGCCGGGCTCCATCCGGAGGAATCGGCGAGAAGATCCGTGAAGAAGTACGCGACCGCGTCGCGGAGCGTGGGGCGGATTCCCGGCGGGTAATCGTTGGGCTCCATGAACTCGGCGAGCGCCTTCACGTTCTCGCGGCCGAGGGCTTCCCGCTCCTTCCAGAGCGCCACGTACGCTCGAACGGCCTCGTCGTAGATCTGCTCGCGCGTCCAGGCCTTCAGGTCGACCGTGCCCTTCGCCTCGACGCGCTCGCGCTGCGAGACCTCCCAGGAGTACATCCGCGCGTAGTTCACGAGCGACTGCGCGTAGAAGAGCTCGAGGGCGGCGCGCGAAAGCAGATCCGGGGGCCACGGCTCGTCCTTGAGGAATCGGACCGCCGTTTCGTAGCCGTGGAGGCCGGTGCGGACCTGGACCGAGCGGATCAGGGCCTTCGTCCACTCCGCCGAGTCCTTGCGCGCCTTCGCCGATTGGAGAAGCGCGTCGATCGCCCGCGAGGCCTCTTCGAACTTCTGCTCGGAGACGAGGCGGTCGACCTCTTTCCAGGTCGGAGGCGTCGTCGCGACGGGACGGCCTGTCGCGGTCGCCGTCGCCGGAGTCGGCGTGCGCGGCTTCGCGACCGCGGCGGGCGGCCGCTTCTCCTGAGCCGTCGCTGCCCCGAGCGCGACAGCCGCAACCACAATTCCAGCCCATTTCGAGAGCGCACGCATATTCGTCATTCTGCCAACAAAGGAACCCGGCACCCGCCGAAAGTTCCGCCGGGGCGGCCTTGCCGGTCCCAGAAATTCGCGGGATCCCTCGGCCTTCGGCCTCGGGATGACCGTCGCTGGCCTCGGGATGACCGCGCCAGGCCGTCGCGGTGCGACGGCGGCGCGGTCACCGCTGAAACGCGTAGGAGACTTTGATGAGGAACTGCCGGTTCTGGGGCTGGAGATAGGTCCTGCTGCCTTCGAAGAGGGCGCGGTTGTCGCCGTAGCCAACATACGCCACGGTCTGCCAGTTGAGCTTGTAGGCGAACAGGGCCGACCCGGAGAACTCCGACTCCTTCTCCAGGACGGGAAACGTCCAGAGGAGGGGATCTCGCGTCGTCTCGATGTACTGGCCGATCACCCGGAAGAACATCCGGGAGTTGAAGACGTAGATCGCCTTGGCGCGGGCGACGGTCGCGGTGAAGAGGCGGCCCTCGCGCCCGTCCACGGTCTCGTCGATCCACTGGCGTTCGCCGATGAGATCCAGCGCGAGGTGCGCCGTCGGCCGGATCGTCGTCGTCAACGTGAGCGTGCCGCCATTCCCGATGCGCACGTTGGAGACGTCGGGCTGCTCGCCCCAGTTTCCGGCGAACGTGATGCGCGGAACGAAGCGCGACGGAGAGGCCTGGAGATTCCACGAGACGCCGTCGAATTCGAGCGTCTGGCCCGCGATCCGGACGGCCGCGAAGTTGTAGTCGATCTCTCCGCGCAGGCTCCACCGTGCCTGGAACGCGATCCCCGGAAAGTAGTTTCGCGAGATCAGGTCGCCCTCGCGGTCGACCTGGTAGTTGGCGCCCGCGAGAGGCCGGAGCCGGGAGAAGAACCCGCTCGGAAAGAACCGGTATCCCAGCCCCGCCGAGCCCTCGCGGTAGCCGACCTGCGGCACGAACCCGTCGTCGGCCAGAAACCCGGGGGCGAAGTCCTCGTATCCGAGGTTCCACTCCCAGGTCGACGTCGAGTGCACCCACTCCACGTCCGACCCGAAGCCGGACTGCTTCTGGCCGAGCCAGAGGGGATAGAGATCGGGCCGGTCCGGATTCTGCGAAAAGCTGTAGAGGTACTGGCCGTTGATCGACGTCGTCCTCGCCGGCCTGCCAGTGGAAGTCCCCTCCGACCACGGTGTTGTACCCGCCGCCCTTGATCACGCGGCCGGTCGCGAGCACCCCGGCATACGAGTCCCCGAGGTCCTGGCGGACGCGCGCGATCGCGACCGTCGACTCGTAGTTCTGAGGCGCGGTCTCGGAGAAGACCGGCCCGGGGATGATCACCGTTCCTCCGCCTTCGTCGCTGGCGACGAGGGCGGTGTAGCTGGTGCCGCCGGTCTTCCCGGTCAGCCGCGCGCCCCAGAGCGGCTGCGTAATCGTGCGCGTATAGACCGCCTGGATCGGCGTCTGCAGCAGGTCCACGTGCTCGAGGAAGAACGGCCGCTTCTCCGGATAGAAGAGGGCGAACCGCTCGTTGACCGAGATCTGGGCCGTGTCGGCCTCGATCTGCGAGAAGTCGGGATTGATCGTCGCATCCACGATCGTGTCGGCATTCGGCAGCCACTTCGCGTCGAGGCCGACCTGGCCCAGCGTCGTCGTGTTGTCGTCGGCAGGGCCGTCCGCCCCGTAGTACTTCGTGTTCGTCATCGCGCCGTAGGGCGCGAGCACCCAGTGCGCGCCCTGCGGGAGGCCGGTGATGCCCTCGACCGTCGCCGAGTTGCAGAGAAAGCAGCTCGTGCCGCGCGGAACGCGCACGCTGTAGAACTGATAGTTGCGATCGCGCGGGAACGTGCGGTAGAGCGCGAGGGCCCAGTCCTGCGGATCCTTCTCGGGATAGCGCAGCGACGACAGGGGGATCGCCACCTCGGCGTTCCAGGAGGAGGGGCCGATCCATCCGGCGGACTGCCAGAAGTAGTCCGGCCCGAAGTCCTCCGTGAACGTCCCCTCGAAGAAGACGGAGTCCGCCTGGATGCCGGTCGGCCCGATCCAGAAGTCGATCGCAGAGTGGTTCTGGTTCTCGACGTCGAGGAGGATCCCGACGTAGTCCTGATCGTCGTTGATGCCGTCGCGGTCGACGTAAGGAGCCCGGAGCTTCGAGATGTCCGGGTCGGCGCACTCGAACGAGACGTAGAAGAACTTGTCGTCGTACCCGATCCGGGCCACGGTCTTGACCGCCGGCGTCGTGTTGTCGCCGGGATTGATCTCGTAGGCGAGAGGCACCACGGTGGCCTCGCTCCAGCCGGGATCCGAGAGGTCGCCGTCGACCTTGATCGGGGAGGTGATCCTCGCCATCTTGATCTTCGGCTTTTCGTATTCCGGCGGCTCCTGGGCCCCGAGCCAAAACGCCGGCGCGCACACCCCAGCCAGAGCGGCGAGCGCGCGGAACCTCATTGATGAGGAGATTACGGGAGAGGACGGAAAGGTTGCGCGTTCGAGCTTCGAGGGTGAGGCCGACCGGTTGGCTTCCCGCGCATTGCGTCGACCCGCGACGCTTGCCGCTGGAACTCCGACTTCTACCGAAAGTCGTGGCTCGGCATTCGGGCAAATTCGGGAATCGTCCAGAACCTCTCCGCCCGGACCGAGAGGGAGCCGTCCTGGCGCTGGAGCTTGCCCTTCACCACGAGCGCCCCCGAGCCCACGACGACGGCGCGCTGCTCGCGGAAGAGGTCGGGGCGCACGATGGCCTGCAGCATTCCGGTTTCGTCCTCGAGCGTCAGGAAGACGAAGCCCTTCGCCGTCCCCGGCCGCTGGCGCACGATGACGGCTCCCGCCGTCGTCACCCGGTCGCCGTCCCGCTGGCGCGTGAGCTCGTGGGCCGACAGCACGCCGCGCCGCGAGAGCGACTTGCGCAGGTGCGCCAGCATGTGCGGCCCCGTCGTGATCTCGGTCGTCGCGTAGTCGGCGCGGGTCTCCTCGATGGGCGACATCTCGGGCAGAGGAGAGGGATCGTCCGTCGGGATCTCCGCGAAGAGGGGCCCCGCCTCGCGCGCGACTTTGGCCACCTGCCAGAGCGCGGCCCGCCTCGTCCGGCCGAACGCGCAGAGCGCGCCCGCGTGCGCGAGGAGCTCGAGCTCGCCGTCCCGCAGCCGGCACCGCCGCGCGAGGTCGTCGATCGAGGAGAACGGCGAGGCCGCCTGAGCCCGCTCGATCGCCTCGCCGGTCTCCTGCTTCAAGCCCTTCACGAACCGCATCCCGAGGCGCACGCCTTCCTTCTCCCACCGGCACTTCCAGCCCGAGAGCGTCACGTCGACGGGCCAGACTCCCGTCCCGTGGAGCTGCGCGTCCTTCACGAGCGTGGCGGGATGGTAGAAGCCCATCGGCCACGCGTTGAGCAACGACGCCAGGAAGGCCGCCGGGTGGTGCGCTTTCAGGTACGCGCTCGCGTACGCGATCAGCGCGAAGCTCGCCGCGTGCGACTCCGGGAAGCCGTAGAGCGCGAAAGAGGTGATCGACTTGACGATCTGGTCCCGAGCCGCCGGCCCGATCCCGCGCTCTTCCATGCCCTTCCGCAGGCGCGCCTCGATCGAGTCCATGCGCTCGACCGAGCGCTTGAACCCCATCGCCCGCCGCAGCTCTTCGGCTTCGCCGCCGGTGAAGCCCGCCGCGACCATCGCCATCTTCAGGATCTGCTCCTGGAAGAGAGGCACGCCGAGCGTTCGCTTCAGGATGGGCTCGAGACAGGGATCCGGATACTCGACCTCCGCCCTCCCCTGCCGCCTCTCGAAGAAAGGACGCACCATGCCGCCGACGATCGGCCCGGGCCGGATGATGGCGACCTGGACGACGATGTCGTAGAAGCACTTCGGCGCGTTGCGCGGCAGCGACGCCATCTGCGCGCGGCTCTCGACCTGGAAGAGGCCCACCGTGTCGGCGGCGTTGAGCATCCCGTACACCGCGGGATCGTCCTGGGGCAGATGCGCGAGATCGACCTCCGTCCTTTCGTGCGTCCGGATCATCGGGATCGCTTCCTCGATCGCGGCGAGCATGCCGAGGCCGAGGAGGTCGACCTTGACGATCCCGAGGTCCGCGCAGTCGTCCTTGTCCCACTGCACGACGACGCGCCCCGGCATCGACGCCGGCTCGAGCGGCACGACCTCGTCGAGGCGCCCGGCCGCGACGACGATGCCGCCCGAATGCTGGCCGAGGTGGCGCGGCAGGTTCTGGATCTGGAGGAAGAGCCGGAGGAAGTGCCTCGCGCGCCGCTCCTCCGGATCGAGGCCCGCCGCGCGGATCTCCCCCGCCAGCTCCTCCGGCGGATCCCGGATCTCGCCGAAGTTCCAGCCGCCGAGCTGCTTCGAGAGCGCGTCGACCTGCTCGGGCGAGTAGCCGAGGGCCTTGGCGACCTCGCGCGCCGAGGACCGGTCGCGGTACGTGATCACGTTCGCGGTCATGCCCGCGCCGTGCGGCCCGTACTTCTCGTAGACGTGCTGGATGACCTTCTCGCGCTGGTCGCCGGAGGGCAGGTCGAGATCGATGTCCGGCCACTCGCCGCGCTCCTCCGAGAGAAAGCGCTCGAAGAGGAGCTCCATCTTCACGGGATCGACCGCCGTGATCGAGAGCGCGTAGCAGACGGCGCTGTTGGCCGCCGAGCCGCGGCCCTGCGCGAGGATGCGGTTCTCCAGGCAGAAGCGCACGACGTCCCAGACGATCAGGAAGTAGCCGGCGAGATCGAGCTTCTCGATCATCGCGAGCTCCTTCTCGATCTGGGCCTGGGCCTTCGTCGTCAACGGACGGAAGCGGGCGCGCGCGCCGTTCCACGTGATCTGGCGCAGGAACGAGGACGGCGTTTCTCCGGGAGGCAGCGGATAGTCGGGGAATTTGTAGCCCAGGTCCGCGAGCGTGAAATCGAGGCGCTGCGAAAGCTCGCGTGCGCCGTCGAGCGCCTCCGGGATGTCCGCGAAGAGCTCCGCCATCTCGGCCGCGCCCTTGAAACGCCGCTCGCGCTGGGCGGCGAGGATCCGGCCCGCGCCGTCGAGCGTCGTGTGGTGGCGGATGCACGTCATCACGTCGTGGAGCTCCTTGTCCTTCTCGCGCGCGTAGCGAACGCCGTTCGCGGCGTAGAACGGAAGCCGCAGGCTTCGCGCCAGGTCGAGAAGTGCCGCGTTGCGCCGCTCCTCTTCGCGCAGATGATGCCGCTGCAGCTCGACGTGCAGCCGGCCGGGGAAGATCCCGGCGAGCGTCTCGAGCAGCGCGCGCGCCGCGTCGAGGCCGCCTTCCCGGAACGCCCGCGCCACCGGCGACTCGTCCCCGCCCGTCGTCGCGTGGAGCCCCTCCGCGTGCGCGGCGACCTGCTCGAGCGTCACCGCCGTTTCGCCCTTCGGCTTCCCGAGCGCGCCGGCGGTGATCAAGCGGCAGAGGTTCTTGTAGCCCGTGCGGTTCTCGACGAGGAGCGTGAGGCGAGCGTCGCCGAGTCCGGGATCCCTCGTCGCGGGCGTCCGAGCGGCGGGCTCCTCGGGATGACAGTGCCGCCTTCGGCGGCACAAAGTCACCTCCGCTCCCACCAGCGCCCGGATCCCGGCCGCCTTCGCGGCCTTCCAGAACCGCGGCGCGCCGTAGACGCCGTTGCGCTCGATGAGGGCGACGGCCGGGATCTCGAGACGCGCGGCCTCTTCGACGAGGTCCTCCGGCAGCGACGCGGCATCGAGGAACGAGAAGGCCGAGGCCGCGCGCATCTCGACGTAAGGACGCGGCGCCGGGCGCGGGGCGAGCTTCAGCGCGGCGCGGGTGAAGTCGCGCTCCCGGAGCTTCTCCTTGCGCGCGCCCGACGCGACGATCAGCTTCAGGGGATCGGCGGCTTCGTGTCTCCCGCCGCAGCTCGCGTTGCCCACACCGAGATTGCGCGAGGGGGGCATCTCGGGAGGACCGTCCGACGGCCGCCGCTTCTCCGCCATGGCCAACCATAGGCGTAATAAAGGCGTAAGTCAACCTGGCTCATCCTCTGCACGCAAGCCCTTGGAGGAGAACCACATGACCGACACATCGCGCCGCCTCGCCGGGATTCTGCTGATCGTCCTGCCGACCGTCGAATTCGGAGGAGTGACGCTGTTGCGCCTCCTCATCCACGACCCGCGCTACATGGCCAACCCGCTGCGCCAGGATCTCTGGCGCGCCGGCCACGCGCACGCCGCGGTGCTGTTGATCCTCTCGCTCGTCGCGCTCCGCTACGTCGACGAGGCCAACCTCTCGGATCGCATGAAGGCCTTCGTGAGATTCGCGATCCCGAGCGCCGCGATCTTTCTGCCGGCGGCCTTCTTCTTCTCGGTGCTCTCCCCCGACGCGACGACGCCGAACGGCTTCATCCGGCTCGCTTACGTCGGAGCGCTCGTCCTGGCCGCGGGACTGCTGATTCTCGGGATCGGCCTCGTGCGGCGCCGTGCTTTTCCGGTCTGAGCTTCCGCCGGCCCGCTCCGTCTAGACGCGGGCGCTGCGCCGCTCGAGCAGCGCGACGTCGCGCCAGACGCCGCCGAGCTTCCCGAGCTTCTCGCGCACGCCGACCGTGCGGAATCCGCAGCGATGATGGATCGCAATCGACGTCAGGTTTTCCGGAAAGATGCCGGCCTGGAGAGTCCAGATCCCGGCCTCCTCCGAGGCGCGCACGAGCTCGGCGAGCAGGGTCCGTCCGACGCCCTGGCCTCGCGCCGCGCCGGCCACGTAGACGCTGACTTCCGCCACCCCGCCGTACGCGCAGCGCTCAGACACCGGCGAGAGAGCCGCCCAACCGACGATCTCGCCGCCTCGTGTCGATTCGCGGGCGACGAGGCGGCAGTCCTTGCGGTGCGCCGCGTCCCACTTCTCCCACTCGGGCGCGGACGTTTCCATGGTGGCGTTGCCGGTCGCGATTCCCTCGACGTAGATCCGCCGGACGTCGTCCCAGTCGGCCGCCTGCATCGCGGAGATCGCGAGGTTTCCGCGCGACTGCGAGCTCGAAGGCGTCCGCGCGCTCAAATCAGACGTCCATGTACTCCGGCTTGTACCCGGCCATGAGCGATCCCTTGGGCAGGATGGTCTGGCCGGCGATCGGCGAGTCGTTGCCGGTCTTCACCCAGTGCCACGCATGCAGGATGTCGGGCCCGTGGTAGTAGCGCGTCTCGGCCTGGACGAGCACGGTGCCGCCGAGGATCTCGGCCTTGAGCTCCTCCCACTTGTGCGCGCCGACCACCGCGACCCGCTCGATGTGCTCGGAGTACTTCGAGAGGAACTTGATCTCCTCCCAGCGCGCGGCCCAGTCCATGCCGGTCATGTCGGTGAGGTCGACCAGGATCCCGATGGTCCGCTTGCCCCGCTCGCGCGATGGCCATCTCGATCTGCGGCAGGAAGGCCTCGACCTCCTCGGCCGTGACCTGGCCGCTCACTTTCAGACCGAAGGCCGCGACCCTCGCTCTCTTTGAGTCTCTCGATCATGCGGAAGAAGATATCGCAGAGCCGCGGGCTCCGCTGGCCCTCGATGGCAGTTGCTCGCGATGGTGGCGGACGTGTGCCGTCAGGAACCGCACGGCCACGGCGCCGTTCAGCCGGCCGAGGTACGGATGCGTGACCCGCGCGCGGCCCTGCCCGTGAGCCTGCGCGAACCGGTCGAGGAAAGCCTCGGCGCGTTCGGCGAGCCGCTGCGCGCCATCCTCGGGTGTCCGGGACGTGGCGGTCGGACGGACCTCCCGGGGCGCCCGAACGCCCTTCGGGAATCGGCCGGCGAGGATCGGCGCGAGGAACCTCCACCGCAGGACGGGGCGCATCCACCAGGGAGCGATCATCCGGAAGCCGCCCGTGCCGTCGATCTCCGAGAGCACCGGGTCGTAGGCGACCGCCAGGTGCTCCGCGATCTGCGCGGGGGTCCATTTCTTCTCCGCCGGCGGCCTCTCCCAGTCCGCCGCCGAGACCGAGCGGATCGCCGCGGCACATGTGGCGACGGCCTGCCGATGCTCGTCCGCGGCCTGCGCGAACCGATCGGGCGGTTTCATGCGGACGACGAGGTCGAGCGCGCCGCCTGGATCTCGAAGGCGTTGTCGGAATAGACGCCGCGGCCCCGGACGAGCGCCACGACGCTCGACGCGAGATAGAGAAGCGGAAAGAGCGGACCCCAGACCTCGTACTGGCGGACGTGCACGCGCTCGTGCGCGCGCGTATCGACGAGAGCGCTCTCGGTCGCGGCGAGGACCACGTGCCCGAGCGTGATCGCCGAGATCGGAAATCCCGGGACGGCCCGCGTCAGCAGTCCCCGGAGCGCGCCGCCAGACGCTTCGAGAACGCCGGCGTGGCGGCGCGCCCGGCCTCGAGTGACCAGAGCGAGCGCCACGAGCGGAAGCGCCGCCACGGAAACGGGCGCCGCCCACAAGTAGGCCGCGGGACGCTTCATGGGGCGACCGGTCATGGGGCGCCGGTCACGGAGCGCCGGCCATGGCCGCCTCGCCGCCCTCGGGCCCGTAGAAGAGGACCCAGACGACGAGATCGTCCGTGAAGCTCTCGAACCGATGCTCGGCGAACGCCGGGACGAACAGGACGTCGCCCGGACCGAACTGCTCGAGCGTCGAGCCGTTGCGGAACTCGCCGCTGCCCGGACACGACGACGTACACCTCGTCGCGCGTGTGCGGCTTCTGGGGATCCGTCCCTCGGGGCGCGTAGATCTCGATGTCGAGCGTCCCGTGCTCGAGCACCGTCGCGAAGCGCTCGCCCTTGGGACCCGGGAGCCGCGTCAGGGCGTCCGTCACGCTCACCCGCCACTTGTCCTGGTACATGTCGTCCCTCCCCGCGCCGATGGCCGCGCCCTGAGCCTACATCTCCTCGAGCGTGCGCCCCTTCGTCTCCCGGACGAATCGCCAGACGAAAACGAACGAGAGGGCCGCGGCCGCGGTGTAGAGGCCGTAGGCGAAGCCCAGGCCCGCCCTCGAGAGACCGGGGAAGGTCAGCGTGACGAGCCAGTTCGCGATCCACTGCGCCGACGCGGCGAGCGCGAGCGCGGCGCCGCGGATCCTGTTGTTGAACATCTCGCCGAGGAGGACCCACACGATCGGTCCCCACGAGAAGCCGAACGCGAACACGTAGAGGTTGGCGGCGACGAGCGCGGCCGTCCCGCTCGAGCCCGCGAGCACCGGAGCGCCGTTCGCGTCGACGCCGGCGTTCGCGAAGAGCCACGCCATCGCGCCGAGCGTCAGGGTCATCCCGATCGAGCCCGCGATCAGGAGGGGCTTGCGCCCGAAGCGGTCCACGAACGCGATGGCGATCAGCGTCGTGACGATGTTGATGATGCCCGTGATGGTGCTGATGCGCATGGAGTCGGACTCGGTGAACCCCACGGAGTGCCACAGGGCCGTGCTGTAGTAGAAGATGACGTTGATCCCGACGAACTGCTGGAAGACCGAAAGGCCGATCCCGATCCACACGATCGGCAGAAGGCCGAACTTCGGAGCGCGCAGGTCCGCCAGGCGGGACGGCCGCTCCGAGCCGATCGTCTGCTGGATCTCCCGGATCCGGTCCGGCACGTCGGGGTCGCCGATCTTCATCAGGACCGTCGCGGCCTGCGGCGCCCGCCCCGACTTCACGAGGTAGCGCGGGGACTCGGGGAGGAAAAACGCCGCGAGGCCGTAGACGACGGCCGGGAGCACCTCGACGTAGAACATCCACCGCCACGCCGGGATGCCGAACCAGAAGGGCGCGTCCGGAGACCCCGCGGTGTGCGCGATGAGGTCGTTGACGCCGAGCGCCAGGAATATGCCGGTGACGATCGCGAGCTGCTGCAGCGAACCGAGCCTCCCCCGGATGCGCGCGGGCGCGACCTCGGCGATGTACGCGGGAGCGATGACGCTCGCCGCACCGACGGCGATCCCGCCCAGAAACCTCCAGGTCGAGAAGGTCAGGAGGCTCTCCGCGATGCCCGAGCCGATGGAGCTCGCCGCGAAGAGAAGCGCGGTCAGCTTCATCGCCGGGATGCGGCCCCACCGGTCGGCCACGCGGCCCGCGATCAGAGCGCCGACCGCCGAGCCGAGCAGGGCCGAGGCCACGGCGAAGCCCAGCCGCCCCGGATCGGCCTTGAAGTGCCTCTCGAGCGCGCCGACCGTGCCGTTCACGACGGCCGTGTCGTAGCCGAAGAGGAAACCGCCCAGGGCGGCCGCGACCGCGATCAGGACGACGTAGCCGAGGCCCGACGGGGCGGCCGCAGGTGCTCTACTGCTCATCGGCAAACACCTCCGCAATCGCCGGCGCCCTTCCCGTGAAGGACTCGTCGCTGTTGACGAGCAGGGCGACGACGAGACGTTGCTCGGGATAGATCACGAGATTGGCGGTGCCGCCCTGCGCGCCGCCCGAGTGCCGGACGCGGCGCCGGCCCTTCGCGTCGCGGTCGACGGTCCAGCCGATGCCGTAGTCGGTGTCCTTGCCGTCCGACGTCTTCATCGACGTCCACAGGAGGTTCACCGTCTCGGGACGGAGCAGTCGGCCCTCGAGCAGCGCGTTGGCGAAGGCCACGAGATCTTCGGCCGTCGAAAGGAATCCACCGCCGGCCCACTTGTAGCTGTTGTCGACGTAGCCCGCGTTCTCGACGACGCCCGCCTCCGAGCGCGTGTAGAAGCGGGCCCGCCCGGGGATGATCGGCACCGGCTGATCGGCGGTCGTATGCGTCATTCCGGCGGGCTGAAAGACGCGCCGCGTCATGAGCTCGAGAAACGGTTCGCCGCTGGCGGCTTCGAGGACGGCCGAGATCAGGTTCCATCCGTACGAGGAGTAGGAGAAACGCGTCCCGGGCTCGAAGAGCAGCGCGTCCTTTTCGAAGATGACGAGGCCCGCGCGCACCGTGTCGTAGTGGTCGCGGATCTCGAACTCGCCCTTGTCGTAGTGGCGGATGCCGGCGAGGTGGCCGGCGAGCTGCCGCGTCGTGATCGGCCAGGCTTTCTTCGGAAAGTCCGGCACGTACTTCTGGACCGGAGCGTCGAGGTCGAGCTTGCCCTCCTGGACGAGCAGGCCGATCGCCGCCGCCGTCAGGGGCTTCGACACGCTGCCGATGCGAAGCCGCGTCTCCGGCCCGACGGGCGCGTCGAGCTCGACGTCGGCGCAGCCGAAGCTGCGGCTCCAGACGAGACGGCCGCCGCGGGAGACCGCGATCTGCGCGCCCGGGGCGAGCGTCCGCGACATCGAGAGCTCGATGATCTCGGTCGCGCGGGCAGTCGCGGTTTGAGGCTCGGCCACCGCTTGGGCGAGCCCGGACGACGCTCGAAGCAGCGACGCGGCGACGGCGAGGGCGATCGCGAGAGTCCGGCGAAGCCGCGACCGGTGCATTCTCATCCGCGCCATGCGACCAGGATGACGCCCATGAGGATCAGGTACGCGACCTGGTAGCCCGCGTCGATCAGCCACGCGGAGAGCCGCTTCTCCGAGAACATGCTGGCGGTCAGCCCGAGCGGCGCGGCAAACCCGATTCCCAGGACGGCGCCGAGCTTCACGCCTCCGACGATCATCCGCACATCCAGGCGGCCGATCAGGATCGACATCGCCAGGGCCATGACGACGTAACAGACGAACGAGACCGCGTACGCCCGGCCCGCGGAGGCGCGCATCTGCGCGATCTTCTCGTCGGTGTAGCCGTGGGCGCGGACCCACGCGCGGCCGAAGAGAAACGGGGAGTACCAGAGCGCGCCCAGGACGAAGACCGCGATGGCCGAAAAGAGCACCGGGAGGATGCGGATGGATTGCCACATGACGGCCTCCTCAGGACTTTCCCTCGCGCGCCAGCGTGCGCTCGAGGAGGGCTTCGTAGACGGGGCGCGCTCCGAGAAGACGCGCCGTCAGTTCCGCGGCGACCGTCGCGTAGACGAGCGGCACCAGCGCAGGAAGCGCTCCCGTCATCTCGATCATCAGAACGACGCCGGTGGCGGGCGCTCGGACCGAGCCGGCGAAGAGAGCGCCCATGCCCACGATCGCGAAGATCGGAAGGGCGGCGGTGACCCCGAGCGGCCGAACCTGCTCCGCCGCGTGGCCGACGAGAACGCCGGCCTCGGCGCCGAGCACGAGGAGCGGCGCGAAGAGCCCGCCCGCCGCGCCGGTCGCGTAGCTCGCGAGGGTCAGCGCGAAGCGGGCGAGGAAGACGGCGGCGGCGCCGGCGGCGTCGAGCGGAGCCCGAAGGGATTGCTCGATCAGGCCGTCGCCCGGCCCGAGCAGGCGAGGCGCGAAGAACCCCACGGCTCCGACCGCCGCGCCGACGACGAGGGCAATCGTTTGGGCGTGCCCTCGCGCCCGCAGTCGGTCGAACAGCCCGAGCGTGACGAGCAGGAGACGGTTGAAGAGCGCCCCGATCGCTCCGGCCGCCACCCCGAGGAGCAGCAACGGCAGGAGAGCCGAGACTCCCGGGCGCTCGACCACGATGGTGCCGAGCTGCGGCGCGCTGCCGAGGAGGCTCCGATAGACCTGGTCGGACGTCACGCAGGCGAGCAGGGCCGCGAGCGCGTGCCGCGGCGTCCGGAGCACCTTCATCTCCTCGAGCACGAAGAGCGTTCCCGCGAGCGGCGCGTTGAACGCGGCGGCGAGACCCGCGCCCGCTCCGGCGGCGAGGAGCGTCCGGCCGCGCTCGCCGGATGCCGTCAGCGGGCCGCCGAGGGCTCGGCCGAGCGCCGCGCCCATGAACACCGTGGGCCCTTCGCGCCCGAGCGTCAGCCCGCCGCCGATCGCGAGCACGCCGCCCGTGAACTTCACCCAGAGGATCCGCGGCCACCGCACGTCGCGATCCTTATGGAGGGCGGCCTCGACCTGCGGAATGCCGCTGCCCGAGGCCTCGGGAGCGAACCGCCGGACGACCGCGACGCCGGCCCAGACGGCGAGCGCGGAGAAGAGGATCGCGACCGGAAGTCTCCAGCCGTCCGTGGGAGCGCCGAGCGCCCCGCCCTCGCGCAGCCAGGCCGCCCGGGCGAGCGCCACCTGGAACGCGACCGCGACCCCTCCGGCGAGAAGCCCGACCACGATCGCGAGCCCGAACAGCGCCGAATGATCGGCGACGCGCTCGAGGCTCGGGGACCGGGACGCCACCGCCGTCGCCCCGGCGCTACTTGGCCGCCGGCGGACTCGCGGGCGGAGGCGGTTCCGCCGACGCGAGATCCGCCGCGTACCGCCACTGGCCTCCCGACTTCTTCGAGACGTTCAGGAATCGTCCCTTCAACACGATGTTGTCTCCGCCGGCCTTCGGCTTGAGCACCAGCGTGAAGTGGCCCCAGGCCGTCGAGAGATCGCCGGACGTCTGGTACACGGCGTCCGCCAGCGAGGCGTCGACGACCGTGTTCGCACCCAGCAGGCCCGCGTACGCTGCTCGGATCGCCTTCTCGCCCCGCGCCTCGGGAGCATCGGGCAGCCACATCACGGCATCCGGCCAGTAGCACGCGACGAGCGCGTCGACGTCGTTGGCCTTGACCGCTTTGAGCCACGCGGCGTCGACGCCCTTCCCCCCCTCTTCGGCGGCGCCAACGGTTGCGGCCGCGGCCAGTCCGAACACGAACAAACACGCCAGGAGCGGCAGGATTCTCCGTCTCATCGATTCCCTCCTTCGAAGCTTGCCGCGAATCATATCCGTCATCGCGGAGAACGCGCTTCGATCGCGACGTCCACGCGGACCGGAACGACCACGCGCAGAAAATCGGCGGGCGTGAGCTCGACCAGGAAGCCGCGGCGGCCCCCGTTCACGAGGAACCGCTCGAGCGACAGGATCGTGGACTCGACGTAGACGGGCAGCGAGCGGCGCGTCCCGAACGGGCTGACGCCCCCGGGCACGTATCCCGTGTGCTTCTCGACCGCCGCGGCGCTCGCCGGCGCCACCTCGCGGGCGCCGATCTGCCGCGCGAGCTCCCGGGTCGACACCTCGCGGTCTCCGTGCATG
This sequence comes from uncultured Acidobacteriota bacterium, assembly GCA_963804915.1. Classification (GTDB taxonomy): domain Bacteria; phylum Acidobacteriota; class Thermoanaerobaculia; order UBA5066; family Gp7-AA6; genus DAHUXD01. Next base: position 101,285 of record CAWDSI010000032.1, on the reverse strand, counting down.
AGGACGAGGAGGGGCTGCGGCTTCCCGTCGCGTCCCCGCGCCTCCATCACGAGTGTCTTGACGACGCGGTGCTCGTCGACGCCGAGGGCCTCGGCGGAGTGGCGCGTTCCGCCTCGCTCGACATAGTCGTAGACGTGCGCCACGAACTCGGCGCGTGCCGCTTTCAGCGCGCGGACGGCCGCCGTGGACGGCAGGTTCAGGGCCGGCACGACTGGTGGGCGATCGCCCACAGGAGGGCCGCGAGCCAGCCGAAGACGAGCAGACCCGCGAGGCCGAGCACGATCGGCCGCTGGAAGAGCGAGAACGAGGTTCGGACGAGGGGCGCTCCGCAGCGCGCGCAGGTCTGGCGTTCCCCGAGGTCGTTCTCGGCCTGGCAGCTCCAGCAGGTCAATCGAACTCCACGCGGGAAGGCGCCTGGTCCGCGCCGACGCGTCCGGTTTCGATGTCGGCCTTGAAGTAGTTCTCTCCCCGCATCGGCGCACCGGACATGCGCCGGAGCATCGCGATCTGGCCGACGTGCGTCAGCGCGTCGGCGATCGGTCCCTGGAAGAGCTTCTCGGCCGGACACCGGAGCGGTATCCCGGAGGCGAGCCGCGCGTCGAGACGCTCGAGCGCGCCATGAAACTTCGCGACGTCCGCCTCCCACGCGCCGGGCGTCGACTCCTCGAAGTGGTGGCGACCCTCGATGAGATGGAGCGCCCAGGCCAGCAGGTCGTTGATGTGCGCCAGGATCTGCCCGGGCGTGCGCGTGCCCTCGCTCGCCTGGAAGCCCGGGAACGAGGCCGGCGCGCCGCGCACGGCCTTGCCTCCGCGATACGCGAGGGTGGCGACGGTGTGCCGCAGCAGCTCGGCGGCGCTCACCCCAGGTCTCCCAGCTGCGTCAGCATCCCGAGCTCGTCCACGTTGTCCCAATGCTCGACGATTCTCCCGTCGCGGAGCCGGTAGAACTCCATGCCTCGCACGAGGATCGCCTTGCCGCTCGGCGGGATGCCGAGGAACGCTTCGCCCTTGTGGGTGCCCCGCCACGAGAAACGGGCCGCCACGAGGTCGCCCTCGGCGACGAGATCCTCGACCGCGAAGCGGAGATCCGGGAAGGCCTCTCGGAGCGTCTCGACGCGGACCTTCACGCCCCCCGCGCCGGCAGCTTGTCCCGACGCGGGATTGTGATCCACGTACGCCGCTCCGATCAGCGTGTCGAGGAGACCGACTTTTCCGCGGGTCCAGACGTCTTCGTAGAGGCGCCGGACGCAGTCCTTGTTCGCTTCGGACATTTTTAGCGGCGCCTCGACGGCGCCGGACGGGAGTTAGCGGCCGTTGAAGAACATCCCATGGTGAAAATGCTCCTTTCCGTCGTGTTCATACCGGGTACGCTCAATCCACTCCGATCCTTGAAGCGATCTCTTTCACCAGCTTCGCCGCGACCATGGCGGTCATTCCGGACGAATCCATCCGGGGGTTGAACTCGACGACGTCGCCGCCCACGACGTCTCCGCGCAGGCGCTGGATCACGTCGATGGCCTGGCGTGTCGAGAGGCCGCCCGGCTCCCGGTGGGACACTCCGGGCGCGAACGCCGGATCGAGGCCGTCCAGGTCGAAGGTCACGTAGACGGGACCGTCGAAGCGGATGTCGAGCCCGTCCCGAAAATCCTTCATCTCGATCATCTCGACGCCGAAACGCGCGACCTGCTCCCGCTGATGCGCGTTGGCCGTGCGGATGCCGACCTGGACGAGGCGGCGGGCGAGCCCCTCTTCCATGATCCGGGCGAACGGGCAGGCGTGCGAGAGGCGATTGCCCTCGAACTCGTCGTAGAGATCGGGATGCGCATCGAAGTGCAGGATCGAAAGATCCGGGTACTTTCGGGCGAATGCGCGCACGATCGGATACGTGATCGCGTGGTCGCCACCGAGCGACACGGGGGCGTACCCGTTCCCCAGCAGGTGTCCGATCGCCGCCTCGATGCGCCCGAACGTGTCCGCCCCGGCTTCTTCGCCGAGGTCGCCGGCGTCGTAGAACGCATCGCGGGTGAGCTCCCGCCGGTTCTCGGTCCACGGATTCGAGGATTCGCAGAAGAGCGCCTCGCGGATGAGCGGCGGCGCGTCGGCGGCGCCGCGCAGGTACGAGGAGTTGGCATCGGAACGGAATCCGACGAGAGCCAGCCGCAAGGGCACCTCCGGTCGCGCCCGGCATCATAGCGATCTCTCCATCCGGATGATGGGCAGCGCCGTGCCGTCGGGCATCGGAGCCTCCATGGGCTCGCGTTGCTCGAACCCGAGCGCCTGATAGAACGGCACGCCGGGCAGAGTCGAGGCGAGCTCGACCCGCCGGAAGCCCGCGGCGCGCGCCGCCTCCAGACAGGCGTCGAGGATCGCCGAGCCCACGCCTTTCCGGGCGAAGCCGGGATGGACGAAGAAGGCGCGGATGCGCGCCGCCTCGGTCCGGGGATCGAGGAACGGATCCTCGTCCGACTTCATCTGGTCGCCTCCGTACAGCGTCCGGCGCCGGCTCCAGCCGCCGCAGCCCGCGAGCGCGCCGTCCTCCTCGACGATGAAGTACGTGCCGTCGGTGATCAACCTCGTGTCGGGCCCGAAGATGTAACGGATCGCGGCTTCCGTCTGCGCCTCGGTGTAGAAGCCGCGAGACAACGCGCGCGCCGAAGCTGGAATCAGCTCCACGAGCGCCGGGAGATCCCCGATCGTCGCGAGCCTGAGAGTCATGTCGCGCTCAGTCTATCGCCCGGAACGAGGCTCCGATTTGGACAGCTCGATGGGTGGCAAGCCGGCCGCCTTGCGCCATTCGAGGAGAATGGCGTGGAAGCGCTCCGGCCGGTCGCCGGTGGGGTCGATCCGGCCTCCGGGCATCAGGGAGTCCAGCTCCGCCGGCTTCGTTTTGCGGGCCCATTCCTTGAACTGATCGAACCGATCCTCGACCGCCGCGGTCGAGCCGCGGGGCTCGTAGAGAAATCCCGAGATCTTCCCGGACGCATCGATCCACCACGTCGCCCGGAACTTCTGGGGCGGCCGATCAATCAGACGGTAGAAGTCGTTGATCTCCGTGCCGTCGGCGGTCACGACGTCGGCCGCCTCGCGGAAGCCGGAGTAGTCGTTCCGCGAGTGAAAGTAGTCGTCCCAGTGCGTCCACTTCGTGACGAGCCCCCAGGGATCCCCCGGCCCGGACCTCTTGTCGAACCAGATCCGCGGATCCGGAGCCATCAGAGCGCTCGCCGCGGCCTCATCGCCGGCCTTCCGCGCCGCCATGAGCTCCTGGACCTTCGCGATCCCGAGCGCGTCCTTCGTCACGACGCCGCCCTTCATCACCCAGGCGACCTTCTCGAGGGTCTGGACGTCACGGAGCGGGTTGCCGCGGACCGCGATGATGTCGGCGAATCGGCCGGGCGCGATCGCGCCGACGCGATCCGACCAGCCCAGAAGCTCCGCCGCGTTCACGGTCGCGGCGCGGATGGCCTCGAGCGGCGTCATGCCGTGCGTCGCCATCCACACGATCTCTTTGGCGTTCTGGCCGTGGGGCAGGACCGACTGGTCCGAGCCCATCGCGATCTTGACCCCCGCATTGACGGCCTTGCGGAAGCCTTCCTCGCTGCCGCGCCGGAATCCGGCCTCGCGCTCCTTGCGCCACGCGGGGGCGTCCTCTTTCTCGACCTCTTCCTCGTCTTCCATAAGCCAGATCGCTCCGGTCGGCACGAGGAAGACGCCCTTCTCTTTCATCATCCGGATGCCTTCGTCGTCGACGAGCGTGCCGTGCTCGACGGAGTCGACGCCGGCGCGAATCGCCGTCTTGATGGCGTCGGTGCCGTGGGCGTGCGCCGCCACCTTCTTCCCGTAGCGGTGCCCCTCCTCGACGATCGCCTTCATCTCCTCGAGGGTGAACTGCGTCTCGCTCGGTACGTTCTTCCCCTCGCTGCCCCCCTCGCTGGCCATGATCTTCAGGACGTCGGCCCCGTACTTGATTTCGTAGCGCGCCAGCTTGCGGACGCCGTCGACGCCGTCCGCGATGCCCGACTCGCCGCCCACCGTGATCGTGGGCGAGAGCCCTTCGACGTCTTCGTTGTGTCCCCCGGTCGAGCCGATGGCGAGCGTCGCGACCAGCATCCGCGGGCCGACGACGTCGCCCCGGTCGATCGCGTCGCGCAGGGCGACGTCGGCGAAGTCCTTCGCCCAGAGGTCGCGCACGGTGGTGAATCCGGCGTCGAGCGTGATCTTCGCCCGCGTGGCGGAGGTCACGGCGTCCTGCATCGGCCCGCCCTCGAGCATGAAACGGTACGTCGTCGTGACGTGGGTGTGGCAGTCGATCAGCCCCGGCAGGATCGTCACGTCTCCGAGGTCGAAGACCTCCGTGCCGCGCGGGATCGCGAGTCCCGGCCCGACCGCGGTGATCTTCTCGCCCTCGATCAGCACGACCGGGTTCTCGACGATGCGCCCGGCCACGACGTCGAGCATCGCCGCCGCCCGGACCGCTTTGCGCGCCGGAGGCGCGCGAGGCTCCGACGAGTGCGGCGGCGGCCAGAACAGCCACCGCCGCTCCAGTCCGCAGCTTCAACCTCTCGACCCTCGACTCTCACTTCGCCAGGTACTCCTTCACGTTCTCCTTCGTAATCATCGCCGTCGGCAGCACGATCGTCTTCGGCACCTTCTCGCCCTTGAAGATCTTCTCGGCGACGTCGATCGCCTCCTTGCCGCCGGTCGGGTAGATGAACGTGGCCGAGAGCTTCCCGTCGGCCACCGCCTGGCGGCCGCCGTCGAGTCCCGGAAGAGCGTCGATGCCGACGAACATCATCTGCCCGTCGCGACCCTTGGCCTTGGCGGCGAGAAAGGCTCCCATGGCCATCGGGTCATTGTGCGCGTAGACCAGGTCGATCTTCTCGTGCGCGGACAGGGCGGACTCCATCTGGGCCATGGCCTCCTCGCGCAGCCAGTTGGCCACCGGGTCGTGGACGATCTTGATGTCCGGGGATGCCGCGATCGCCTCCCGGAAGCCCTCGCTGCGGTCGCGCGCCGGAGGCGAACCCGGAAGGCCCTTGATCTCGACGATGTCGCCCTTGCCGTTCAGCGCCTTGACGATGAACTCGCCGGCGGCCTTGCCGATCTGGCGATTGTCCGCGCCGATGAACGTCGTGTACGTATCGCCCTCGATCGCGCGGTCGAGCACGATGACCGGGATCCCCTGCTCGAAGACGCGGCGGACGATCGGCGTCAGGGGCTTGGCCTCGTTCGGCGAAATGATGAGCAGGTCGATCTTCTGTCTCAGGAAGTTCTCGACGTCGGCGACCTGCTTCGCATTGTCCTGCTGGGCGTCGGCGTAAGCGACCTCGATGTCGGGATGGGCCTTCGCCGCCGCGGCGACGTCGGCGTTCATCGAGACGCGCCACGGCTCGCCGAGGTTGCACTGCGAGAAGCCGATCAGGTGCTTGCCGGACTTTGCCTTGCCGCAGCCGACGGCGGCAAAGAGCGCGGCTGCCGCGAGCAGCGCGAGCGCGACGACGCTGACGCGCCTACCGTCTCTTGCGCTGGAGCCAGACCGCTCCGAGGATGATGGCGCCCTTGAGGATGAGCTGCAGATTCGCATCGACATTGTTCAACCCCATGATGTTGTTGATGACTCCGATGATCAGTACGCCGACGAGCGTACCGCCGACCGATCCGATTCCGCCCGAAAGACTCGTCCCCCCGATGACGACCGCCGCGATGGCGTCCAGCTCGTAGGCCACTCCGTCGTTGGGATTGCCCTGCTCGAGCTGCGCGCAGTGGACGATGCCCGCGAGGGCCGCCAGCACGGACGCGATGACGTACACGCCGGCCTTGTGCCAGGGCACGCGGATCCCCGAGATCCGCGCCGCCGTCTCGTTGTCGCCGATGGCATAGAGGTACCGGCCGGCGCTCGTCCTGGTGAGGAAGAGGTGCATGCCGACGACGGCGAGGAGGAAGAGCACCGCGGGCGCCGGCACGTACGGCAGCAGCGTGCCCGCCAGGCGCCGCACGGATTCGGGCGCGCCACCCTCGCCGAAGCCCAGCGGGATGGCCATGCCGCCGCTGACGTAGCGGGCGATCCCGCGCGCCGCGCTCATCGTCGCGAGCGTCGCGATGAAGGGCTGCAGCCGCCAGCGGGCGACGACCAGGCCGTTCACCGCGCCGCAGAGCGCGCCGACCCCGAGCACGACCAGGACGGTCGCCGCCAGTCCGAGACCCGCCTTCATGAAGCACCAGGCCGTCAGCGTGGCGGCCAGGGCCAGCACGGAACCGACCGAGAGGTCGATCCCGCCCGAGATGACGACGGCCGTCATGCCGACGGCGAGGATGCCTTTCTCGGCGACCTGCCTGAGGATGTCCGTCAGGTTCCCGATGTCCAGAAACACCGGCCGTCCGCCGCGCACCGGGGAGAAGACGATCGAGAGGAGAAGCACGGCCGCGAGGCCGAAGAGACCCGCGTAACGGGAGAAGCGCCGGCGCGCGCCGCGGAACGACGATGGCGGCGCCGGCGGAGGCCGAGAAGGAGCCCCGCCGGAAGGGCCGCCCGGGATTTCGGCATCGCGCTTCCCGGCCGAGGTCCCGGCCGCCGCGGCGAGGACCCGCTCCTCGGTGGCTTCGGCGTGCGGCAGCTCCGCCGTGACGCGTCCCTCCCGGAACACGAGCACGCGGTGGCACTGCGTCAGGATCTCGGACATTTCCGAGGAACACAGCACGATCCCGAACCCCTCTCCGGCGAGACGCCGGAGCAGCGCGTAGACGTCGGCCTTTGCCGCGAGGTCGATTCCTCGGGTCGGCTCATCGAGGAGGAGGATCGACGGCGAGGCGTAGAGGCAGCGTCCGAGGATGGCCTTCTGCTGGTTGCCGCCGGAAAGAGTGGCGATGGGGACGTCCGGCGAGGCCGCTCGCACGCCGGTGTCGGCCATGAGCCGCTCGCCGTCCCGCCGGGCGCCCGCGCGGTCGATCCATCCGGCGCGCGCCGCGCGCTCCACCGACGGCAGGACCACGTTCTCGCTCACGGACAGGTCCGGGAAGATGGCCTGCGACTTTCGTTCCTCGGGCAGCAGCACGAGCCCGGCGGCCTTCGCGGCGGCGGGGCTGGAAGGCCGATAGTCGGATCCCGCCACGCGCACGCGGCCGGTGACCGGACGCTCGAGCGCGCCGGTGAGGGCGAGGAGCAGATCCGTCCGGCCCGCGCCGATGAGGCCCGCGAGCCCGAGGATCTCTCCGCGGCGCAGCGTGAATGAGACGTTCGAGACGCGCCGGCCGCCCGGCCGGTCGGGGTCTTCCACGGACAGGTCCTCGACGCGGAGGACTTCGGGCGCGTCGGCCGCGACGGGCACGAGCTCGCCGCGGTCGATCTGCCGGCCCACCATGAGGCGGACCATCTCGGCCTCGTCGATGCCTTCGGCGTCTCGCGTGACGATGCGCTTCCCGTCCCGGAGCACGGTGATCCGGTCCGCGAGCCGCTCGACCTCGTCGAGCTTGTGGGAGATGTAGACGATCGCGACGCCCCGCGCGCAGAGCCGCTCGATCAGGCGCTCGAGCCGCGCGGCCTCGGGCGCCGAGAGCGAGGTCGTGGGCTCGTCCATGATGATCAGCCGCGCGTCGAGAGAGAGCGCCCGCGCGATCGCGACGAGCTGACGCTGTCCCGCTTCCAGGTGGGCGACGATCTCTTCGGGAGCCACGTGCGTTTCGCCCACCGTCTCGAGCGCCGCCTTCGCGCCGGCCAGAAGCGAGCGGGGACGCCCGAGGAAGATGTTCTCGGCCACCGAGAGCGAGGAGACGAGCTGCAGCTCCTGCGGGATCACCGCGATCCCGGCCGCGATCGCCTCGCGCGGGCCGTCCATGCGCCGCGGAGTCCCGTCGATGCGGACCTCTCCGTCGTAGCCCGCGATCTCGCCCGAGAGGATCTTGATCAACGTCGACTTGCCCGCCCCGTTCTCGCCGATGAGGGCGTGGACTTCTCCCGGAAGGACGTCGAAGTCGACGCCGTCGAGCGCCCGCACGCCCGGGAATTCCATCGAGACGCCGCGGCCCTCGACGAGCGGGGTCGTCAAGCGCGCTCTCGCCGGAGGCGCTTCATCAGATCGGTGCGCCTCCCGAAGTGCTCGTGGAGCTCGAGCCAGTCACGATACAGAGCGTCGTAGGCGTCCGCCCGCGCCGGATCCGGCGCCACGCGCGCGGGCTTGAGACGGGCCATCGCGCGCGCCGCGTCCGCGAAGGAGGCGTGGCCTCCGCCGGCCGGCCCGGCGGCCACCGCTCCCAGCATCGCCGCGCCGAGGGCCGAGGCGTTGACCGCATCCGCCAGGCCGATCGGCCTTCGCGTCACGTCCGCGTAGATCTGCAGGAGCAGCGGACTCCGCTCGGCGAGCCCGCCCACGGCGATCAGCTCCGTCACCGGAATGCGCTCCTTCTCGAACGCATCGAGGATGCGCCGCGTCGAGAAGGCCGTGGCCTCGATCAGGGCCCGGTAGATGTCGCCCGCCGTCGTCGCGAGCGTCATGCCCACGAGCAGACCCGAAAGATTCGCGTCGACCAGGATCGACCGGTTGCCGTTCCACCAGTCGAGCGCCAGCAGCCCGTGACCTCCCGGGGGCGCCGCGGCCGCCTGCTTCTCGAGCGTCGCGAACCCCGCCTCGGATCCTCCCGCGACGAGCTTCGCGAACCAGCCGAAGATGTCGCCGACCGCGGGCTGCCCCGCCTCGTATCCGGCGAACCCTTCGACGATGCCGTCCTGGACGACGCCGCCGATGCCCTCGACCTTCGCGTGCCGGTCGGCGAGGAGCATGTGGCAGGTGGAGGTCCCCATGACCATGACCATCCGCCCCGGCTGCACGACGGTCGCCGCCGGCACCGCGCTGTGCGCGTCGATGATCGCCGCGGCCACAGCGGTCCCCTCCTGGAGACCGAGACGTCCGGCCATCGGCTCCGTCAGGCCGCCGACGCGGCGCCCCGGCGGCACGATCTCCCCGGTCAGCTTTGTCCCGAGATCGGCGAAGCGCGGATCGAGCGCGCCGAAGAACTCTTTCGAGGGGAAGCCGCGCGCCCGGCTCCAGAATCCCTTGTAGCCGGCGCCGCAGGAGTTGCGGACGCGGACTCCGCAGAGTTGGCCGACGATCCAGTCGCCGCCTTCGACGATCGCCGCCGCGGCGGCGTAGACCTCGGGATCCTCCTCGAGAATCTGCAGGGCCTTGGCGGCGAGCCACTCCGACGAGGTCTTGCCTCCGTAGTCCGCGAGGAACGCCTCGCCGCGCTCTTCGGCAAGCGCGTTGATCCGGTCCGCCTGGGGCTGCGAGGCGTGGTGCTTCCAGAGCTTCACCCAGGCGTGCGGCCGCGCGGCCCAGAACGGCGAGAGGCACAGCGGCGCCCCGGCCGCATCGACCGGCAGAACCGTGCACGCGGTGAAGTCCACGCCGATTCCGACGATCGCCTCTTTCGGAACCCCCGCCGCCGCGAGCGCCTGCGGCACGGCCTTCTCGATCGACGAGACCCAGTCGCCCGGATGCTGGAGCGCCCAGTCCCCGGGCAGCTTCTCTCCGGTTCCCGGGAGCGCCGTGTCGATCACGCCGTGCGGGTATTCCACGACCGCGGCGCCGCGCTCGCGGCCGGTCTGCGTCTCGACGACGACCGCGCGCACCGAGGCCGTGCCGAAATCGAGGCCGAGGGCGCAGGGCGTTCGCGACACGGGTGTGGGCGGAGTCGTCGGCAACCTCAGCGCCTCACGTGCGGTACTGCGCCGCCTGATGCCGGTCCAGCGTCTGCTCGGGATCGCCGCAGAGATTGACCTGGATCCCGAGAGCCCGCGCCATCGAGGCCTTCCGCACGAGCGCGCGGTTCGCCGTCATCGCGTCGGGCGCGTACGCGACCTGGATGTGGTTGGCCATGTGCTTGGCCATCATCTGGTCCCGCGTGATCCCGTAGGTCACCGCGTGCATGATCGGCCACTGCGGCGTCGTGGCCAGCCAGCGCCGCTCGGTCTCCGCGTTCGACAGCTTGACGACGCCGCCGCGCCCGATGTCCATGTGGAGCGCGTGGTTCTTGACGTAGACGCGGGAGAACACGATCTCTCCGGGCTTCGAGATGCCCTTGAGCGTCGAGCCGCCCTTGGGGAAGTACATCGGCGGCTGACGCTCGCCTCGGGCGCCCTCGTAGCCTCCGATGAAGTGCGAGGCCGGCGCCGCGCCCGAGATTTCGAACACCCACACGAACCCGTTCACGCCGCTCTCCTCGACCGCCGCGCCCCAGCGCACGTCGTGCAGCGTCGTGGAGGGATCGATCCCCATGTCCAGCCAGACCCGGTTGGTCAGAAGCGCGTCGACGCCGGCGCATTCGTCGACCTCGTTGAAGTGGGGCACCGCGAGGCCCTCGAAGAGCGTCGTCCCGTCGGCGCCGCGCACGGGCGGGCGGTCGGGATTGTTCAGCAGCCCCTCGGTCAGATCCGAGGCGACGCAGACGTCCTTGAGGCCCTGCTGGTACTGGATCCCGATCGCGGCGCAGCCGAAGTCGTGGGCCATCGTCACGGCCGCGTTGTACATCTTGAGGCCCTCGAGGACCTGCCACTCCGTCAGCTCCGTGGCCTCGTCCCTGCCGAGCTGGAACTTCATGCCGCGCTTCTGGAGCCACTCGTAGTGGCGGCGCGCGGTCTCGTCCGGGACCTCCCGCATCGCCGCGAAGAGCATCGACTGCGAGAGCCTCTCCTTGAAGAGGCCCATCGCGTGCATGAGGTCGTCGGGGATGATCGCGTTGTACATCCCCATGCAGCCTTCGTCGAAGACGCCCATGATGGCCTGATCGCGCTTGAGCTCCTCGCCGAGCGCGGCCCCGCGCGCGCGATCCTCGGCGTAGTTGCCGTTGAACGTCCGATCCTCGATCGCCTGGGCGTGGCTCGTGTCGTGGCCGATCCGCCCCTCGGAGAGCCACTGGCGGAGCCCTCCGCGCGCGAAGCCGTCCTCGAAGTCCTCGCTCCAGATCGAGCTGTACGGGATGCCGGCCTTCGTCAGCGACGCGTTCACGTTGAGCATGCCGACGAGGCCCGGCCACTCGCCGCTCCAGTTGGCGAGCGTCAGGATGGGCCCGCGATGCTTGGTCAGGCCCGCGAGGACGTGGCTCGTGTACTCCCAGACCGCCTCGGCGACGACGAGGGGCGCATCGGGGTCGATCTTGCGGAAGATCTGGATCCCGCGCGCCTGGCCGTCGATGAAACCGTGCTTCTTTTCGGGATCGTAGGAGTGGCCCCGCACGATCCGCGCGCCGAGCTCGCCGAAGGCCTTCTCCACGGCCTGCTCGAGGTGCTGCTGCGCGGGCCAGCAGCGCTGGTTCGCGGAGAGGCGCGAGTCGCCGCTCGCGACGAGGACGACTTCCTTCGACCCGGGCTTGATCGAGCTCGTTGCGCTCATGGGGCTCCTACTTCTCTACTTTTCTACTTTTCTACTTTTCTTCAACCGGAAACACCGGCTTCTCCATGGGCTTGCCGCCGATGTAGCGGGCCAGCCACTGCTGCACCTCGTAGTTCCAGTAGATCGAGTTCTGGGGCGAGAGCACCCAGTGGTTCTCGTTGGGAAAGATCAGGAGACGCGACGGCACGTTCATCGCCTGCAGGACGCCGTAGAGCGAGAGGCTGTTGCCGTAGGGGACGCGATAGTCCTGCTCCCCGGCCGAGATGAGCATCGGCGTCTTGAAGTCGGCGGCGTAGTTCATCGGGTTGTTCTTCTGCATCCCGGCGGCGTCCTTCCAGGGCGTGCCGCCCCATACGGTCGCGTCGAAGCCGTAGCTGGTCGAGTCGCTGCCGTACTCGGTGATGAAGTCGTTGACGCCCGCATGATTGACGAGGCAGACGAAGCGATCGGTGTGGCCGAGGAGCCACGCCGCAAGATACCCCCCGTAGCTCGCGCCGGCCGCGGCCACCTTCGAGCCGTCGATCGCCGGAATGTCCTTCACGAGGACCTCGGTCGCGGCCAGGATGTCTTCCGTCGGCTTGATTCCCCACGCGCCGTCGATCGAGCCGACGAACGCCTCGCCGAACCCGGTCGAGCCGTGCCGGTTCACGCGCGCGACCACGTAGCCGGGCGACGCGAAGATGTGCTGGTTCCAGCGGTAGCCGAAGTCGTCGCGGAACATCGTGTGGGGTCCGCCGTGGAGAATCTGGACGAGGGGATACTTCTTCGACGAGTCGAATCCCGCCGGGTACGTCACGAACATCTGCACGGTATCCCCGCCCGCGCCCCGGAACTCCCGCGACTCGGTCCGCCCGAGATCGAGCGTCGCGAGCAGGGAATCGTTGAAGCGCGTGAGGCGCCGAGCCGTGCCCTTCGACAGGTCGAAGGCATAGATCTCGGAGGGGCGATTGGCGGCTTCGTTCAGGAAGAGGACCGAGCCGCTCCGCGCCGCGAGCCCGCCGGTGGTGCCCTCGGCGTAGACGCGCGCGAGGCCCGTCCCGTCCGCGGCGAGCCGGAAGAGACCGACGATCCCTCGGTCCTCGGAGGTCGTGAGGAGCGTCTTTCCGTCGCCCGTGAAGGAGACCGCGTCGAACGACCGGTCGTAGGCGTTCGTGAGCGTGTCGCTCGCGCCGGAGGAGACGTCGACCCGCGCGATCCGCCGGTTGCCCGCGGTGTACTTGGCCTCGCGCACGTAATAGATCGACCGGCCGTCGGGAGCGAAGCGCGGAGAGTCGTCGGTGTAGGGATTGCTGGAGGTGAGGTCCTTCAGGGCGCCCGTGCCGTCCGTCGGAATGACGTAGATGTCGAGGTTGGTGCGCTCGCGGTACGGCGGCGGCGTGGCGTTGATGGCCATCGCGATCCACTTCCCGTCGGCCGAGACGTCGAAGCCGGGGTCCATGACCGTCGAGAACACGCGGTTCCAGCCCGGGGAGAGATCGGTGAGCGCCCCGCTCTCCGCGTCGACGGCCACGAGCTTGTCCGAAACGCCTTCGGCGAGCGTCTTGTCCCAGAAGCGGTACTGGCGTTCATCGGTGACCTTCGCCGTCATCGGCGAGTCCTTGCGCCGCTTCATCTCCTTCCGCATCGCCTCGAGGTCGCTCTTCTCGAGCTTGCCCGCGAGCTCCGTGATGACCTGGGTGAGGGCGGCGATCCGCGTATTCGAGAGCCACTTCGGGGCTCTGAACCCGTACGGCGCGCTCGCCACTCGCCTCGCCTCGCCGCCTCCGATCGCGATCAGGTACAGCGCCGCGGCGTCGTCGTCCGCCCGCTTCGAGACGAACGCGATGCGCTTTCCGTCGGGGCTCCACGCGGGCGCGCCGTCCGAGCCGCCCGGCGCCTGCGTCAGCCGCCGGGGCTCGCCTCCGGCCACGTCCACGAGCCACAGGCTCGACGTGCTCTTGCTCTTCGCGATGGACCACTCCGTGACGGCGAAGACCGCCGTCTTTCCGTCGGGCGAGAGGACCGGAGCGCCCACGCGCTGGAAGGCCCAGAGGTCCTGGGCCGTGATCGGGCGCTTCGCGTCTGCGCCGGCGAGCGCGCCGCGGACGCCGCAGAGGAAGAAGACGGCGAGCGCGACGTCTCATGACTGGAGATCGAAGTACATGTCGTAAGGCATGCTGGCTCCGACTTTGTAGAAAGGCATGAACACTCCTTCCGGCTGACCCGGTGCCGCGAACTCGAGACCGGGCCGCCCGACCATCCATTCCGTGGGACCTCCCTGCAACGCGAGCCGCGGCGTGGCGTCGCGGACGAGCACGACGGGTCCGAACGTCACGGCCACGCGCTTCGGGTGCTGGACGTCGATCGGCGCGAGCGCGAGATGCATCGGCAGGCGGATCGTGACGCGGTCCCCGGCGTTCCAGGTTCGCCGCAGAACGGCCCAGGTTCCCGGCTCCGCCGCCACGGGAAAGGGCTTTCCGTTGACGGAGACCTCGACGCCCGGCGCCGCCGTCCATCCGGGGACTCGGAACTTCACGTCGAACGCCGCGCTCTTGCCGGGACGCACCGTCAGCGTCGTCGTGTCGGTTTCGGGGAACGTCGTCTCCTGCTCGACGACGACCTGGGTTCCGTTCTGGTTCCACGCCGCCCGCGAGGGCACGAACAGGTTCACGGCGAGCCCGCCCGCGTCCCGGAAGTAGACGACGTTGTGGTAGTCGGCGAGCAGCTGCGGGTACGTGCCCGAGCAGCAGGGCCAGTTGCCGTCGGGATGGTAGAACTTGCGGCCCCCGCCGAGCCGGTAGTCCGAGTAGTAGAACGTGGCGCCCTTCGGCCCCATCGGGAGCGCCGCGAGGCTTCCGTTGTAGAGGAGCTTCTCGATCCAGTCGCCGTAGCGCGCCTCGCCGGTGAGCGTCAGGAGATACCGCGCGAGCTTGAAGCCTCCCCACGCGCCGCAGGTCGTCTCGAAGGAGTAGGCCGTCGTCTCGAGTCGGCGGCCGAGCTCCCCGTCCTCCGGGACGAGATCCTCCTCCGGCCCGTAGCCTCCCGAGGCGTAGCACTGGGTCTTCTGGAGCCAGTCGTACTCGGCCACGATCGCATCGAGATACTTCTTCTCTCCGGTCACCACGTGGGCCATCGCGCAGGAAGACATCGTGTTCACGTGGCTGTAGGCGTGGTGGCCGTAACGCTTCACCTCCGTCGGCGCCGCGCCGGAGAAGGCGTTCCAGTAGTCGTCGAATCGCCAGAGATCCGCGAAGCGGCGATACTTCTCGTCGCCGGTGACCTGGTACGCGCGGTAGAGATTCTCCGAGAGCGTGTACCACTCGGTGTCGGAGTCGACCTTGCGGCTCCGGTCCAGGTTCTCGATCGCCCAGTCCGTGATCTTCGAGAGGTGGACGAGGGCGTCTTTCCGTCCGGCGTACATGGCCATGTCGACGAGGCCGCCGACCTGCTTGTCGTAGATGTAGTGGGGCTGCCAGGGGCGGCGCGAGTAGAAGAACCAGCCGTCCGGCTCGATCGTGGACGCCCACTCCCCCATCAGGAAGATCGCCTTCGAGCGCATCTCGGCGTCGCCCGTGGCCTTCGACATCCGCGCCATGCCCGAGAGCCACTGGCCGAAGGCGTTGAAGGTGTCGCCGTTGGACCACCAGAATCTCCGCGCCGGTTCGCCGCTGTACCAGCCGCCGAGATCCTGGCCGCGCGCCCGCTGCCCCGCCCGCGCCCGGAAGCCCTTCAGGATGTCGTCGTCGGGGATGGCGTAGTAGTAGGCGCGCATGGTGTCGAACTGGGCCTTCATCGGCCCTTCGAGGAGCGTCACGCCTTCGTAGTCGAAGGGCTGCAAGGAGACTCTGGGAGCGGCCGCCGGGAAAGCCGAAGCGGGGAGTCTTCCCGCGAGCGACGCCACCGCGCACGCCTCCCAGGGTCCTCGTCACGAACTCCCGCCGGCTCGTCCCGTCGCTCATCGTGTCTCCCGCGTGGTGGGATCGGATTCTATGACGCCGGCGGCGCGGGCCGGCACGCGCTCGCGGAGCACGCCGATGCCGACGATCGCGACGAGGGTGGCCAGCAGGTGCATGGCCTCGAACGAGTCCGACACCGGGTCGCCGTTGCGCGCGTGCGTGACGATCGCGCCGACCATGTCGAGCGCGAGGCCGAGGGCCGCGACCAGGCGCGCCCGCGGCTCGAGCAGCCCCACGGAGCAGAGGGTCTCGAACGCGATGACGGCGTAGAGGAACCACACCGGATAGCCCGAGGCGGTGAAGAAGGTCCGCATTTCTGCGTCGTGGGCGAGCTTGCCGACTTCCGTCGCGAGAAATGCGAGAGCGGTCGAGACACAGAGGCCCCGCAGCGTCCACTCCGAGGCCGCGAACCCGAGGCCCGCCGGAGCGGTGTGCGCGCCGGCGCGCAAACGGAACGCGACGAGCACGGCGAGGGCGAAGAGTCCGGCCGCGAGGACGATCCCGCCGCGGAACACGAGAACGCGATAGACGGACGCGTACGCTCCGCGGATGGGCACGAGCCCGAACGCGGAGAGGAAGTTCGCCGCCAGGACCGCGGCGCCGGCCAGGACGCAGAAAGAGTAGAAGAGCCGGGCGGCCCGCTCGCCGTTCACTTCTTCGCGGACTCTTCTTCGCGGGACCCTCGATCTTCCGGATCGCCTGCTCGGCGGCGTAGGACGGCGACCGTTCGATGACGCCATTCACGTGGAGAACGGGCTTCGCCGCGATCGCCTGCAACACCGGAACGGCGCTCTTCGCCGCGGGGCCGATCGCGCCGAGCGCCTCGGCGCAGGCGCGGACGACGTTGACGTTCTCGCCGGACTGTCCCGCGGCCGCGGTCAGCGCCGGCACGGCGGGCGCCGCCTTCGGGCCGATCGCGGTCAGCGCCTCGGCCGCGGCCATGCGGACGACCCAGTCGGAATCCTTCAGGCGAGCGGCCAGCGCGTCGGTGGCGGGCGCCGCGGCGGCGCCCATGTTCCGGAGCTCTCGCGTCGCCAGCCCCCGCACGACCGGATCCGGATCCGAGAGGGCCTTCGTCGCACCGGCCAGATCCGTCGGGACCACGGGCGGCTTCACGTTCGCCGCCTTGGCCCAGCCGGCCGCGCCGACCTGGGCGAGGACGATGTTGTCCACGCCGAGCACGTAACCCGTCGACGCCGCGTTCTTGCCGAGACAGACGTACGTCAGCGTGTGACGGCCCTTCGTCAGCCGCGGCCAGCCCACCTGGTAGTCCCGTCCGACGTACGTCTCGTACGCGTATCCGTCGAAGGAGAGCTCCGGCCGCACGTCGGCGCCCGGCTCGTGCTCGAGCACCGGGGCGACCGGCGGCTTTCCGTCGAGGAGCACGTTGTAGATCCCGTAGTCCGAGCCCATCGCGATCTGCGTGTAGAGCTCGTAGTCGCCGGCCTCGGCGACGTCGAAGGGAATCTCGATGCTTCGATCCGGGCCCGTCCGCCTTGAAGATCAGGACGTCCTTCGACCAGAAGAGATCCGGAAAGACCGAGGCCGCTGCCTTTCTCCGTCTTCACCTGGTCGAAGACCTTCTCGACCTCGAACTGGATCGCGTTGCCCTGCGGCAGCCGGGCGGAGCCGTAGGGCACGGGCCAGAGTCCTGTGGCGACGCCGTCCTGGTACCAGAACGCGACCGACGACATAGAGATCGTCGCGAGTTCCGTAGGCGGATTTCAGCGAGCCGTCGTTGTTGAAGGTCCAGCCGAGATGCTCCATGTCGAAGCGGAACGACTTCTTGAACGGAATCGGGTCCTTGATGTGCCAGCGGTACCCGGTCATGCGAGAGCCGAGGCCCGTCCCGTCCGCCACGGTGACGCCCGTGTAAGGACCGTCGACGACGTGCAGCCCCCATGCGTCGTTGAAGTAGTCCTCGGAGCCCGTGCCGATGATCGAGGGCTCCTTCTCGCCGTCGACGTAGATCCGCTCGTCGCCTTCGCCGAACCATCCGGCCTCGGGCTGGACGACGCTGAGAACCGTCCCGGCGTAGAAGCCGCGGCCCTTCACGTCGAGGAAGGTGTAGACCTTCTTCTCCGCCGGCGCCGGAAGCTCCTGCTTGTAGCGCGCGTGGAAGTAGAGCGTGTCGGGCGGCAGCGCGGGCACCTTCGACCAGTCCACGTGGTAGTAGACGTGGTCGAGGCGGCGGCGGCCTTCGTTGGTCAGCGTGATCCTGCAGGACTTCGCGAAGGGCATCGGCCAGTACGCGTTACGCGCCCGCCCCTCGGAGCTGTTGCGGATCATCTCGGACTTGACCCAGCGCTCGAACCCGTGGCCGACGGCGAAAAAGTCGCCGACCGGCGCGTCGACGGAGGCTTCGGAGTTCCCGTCGTAATAGACCCGCAGACGGAGCAGCCGAGGCCACGCATACTCGTTGGCCGCGATCGTCAGCCAGATGTGCGTGACGACGCCGGGGCCCTGGAGGTCCGCGAGGACGACGGTCTCGCCCGGGATCGGGGTCCAGCTGTCGTTGTTCGAGCCCGGGTTGGGGCTCGACGACGAGACGCGCTCGGCTTTCGCGTCCTTCATCTGCGCGAACTGAAGCGCCTCGAGCGGAGCGAGCGGCGCCGTCTCCTGGGCGGATGCGGAAAGCGCGGCGAGCGCGGCAAGCCACAGTGCGGCGGCGGGCGCGAGAATCCGGTGCCTCATCGAGTTCCCTCCAGAAAAAAGAAGCGAAGTCCGGCGATTCTAGCGCCCGGCCGGGCTCTCGACCCCCCGCTGTTTGTCGAACCACGTTCGCGGCCACAACGGGTGGAGGATCGTCTTCTGTCCCTGCATCTCGACGGCGATCTTGAGGATCCCGCTCTCGAGGTAGAACGCGCCGGAGGAGTCTTCGCCGCGGCGGTCGTAGTCGCCTTCGACCAGGAGATTCTCGCCCGTCGCCTTGAGGTTGCGGACCGTCGTCCGCGGGTCCGAGAACACGACCTCCGCGGAAGCCTTGAGGCCCTCGAGGTCGAGGAGGCCCGCCGCCCACTTCGGCAGCCCGTCTCCGAGAAACGCGAAGAGCGGCCGGCCGTCGCTGCACTGGAGGACGACCTTGCCACTCAGGCCGCCCGTCAGCATCTTTCCGGAAGGAATTTCGAAATCTCCCCACCAGCCCTTCGTCGTGGGTCCGGCGCCCGCGACGAACACGTCGGTGACTTTCAGCCGGGTTCCGCCGATCTCCGGCGAGCCGCCGTCGAGCACCCAGTTCGAGAACTTGAGCTTCGCGTCCGCGTTGCCCACGAGCGAGAGATCCGGCCGGACGTACTTGCCCTTCTTCGCCGTGATCTCCGCGGCGCCCGAAGCCTTGCCGCGGTCGATCTCGCCCTTCAGCGAGAAACGGCCGGGCCCACCCGAGACGTGCACCCTGCGGCCGAGATGCAGCAGTCCGTCGAGGAAGTCGACCCCTTTGGTCGGGCCGGCGAGGTCGACCTTCGCGGTGACGACTCGAAAGACCTTGTTCCCCGTGAGCTCCTGGACATCCCAGTCGGCGAACGTCGCTTCGAGCCGGCCGGAGAGCTCGGTCACCGCCGGCGTCTCGGCGACCTCGAGCGCGCCGCCGCCGAAATCGACCGAGGCCGGGCCGATCTGGGCGCGTTCACCGGGCTTCAGCCGGAAGCGGCCGCGCAGCTTGGAAGGACCGCGGTAGCGGAAGGAGTCCACCCAGATGTCGTCGAAGACGTCCGTGGCGACGTCCTGCACCTCGAACGTGAACGGATGGGACTGGGGCTCCGGGAGCTTCTCGCCCTCATCCCGGAGCGGCGGGTCGACGAAGCCCGGAATCGGCGGGAGCTGTTTGGCCTGCGCCTCGGTGAACTTTCCCGGGACGAGCTTCTGGCGCAGGCGGAACTGGATGGACGTCGGCCGCAGTTGCGTGACGATGAAGTTCTTGCGCAGCAGAGGCATGAGCGAGTACCGGAGGGTCGCCTCGGGAAGGATCACGATCCACTGGACGTTCGGATCGCTCCCGCGAATGCGGAGGTTCTTCACCGAAACGCGGCCCGGCCAGGTCGAGACCGCCTCGTCCCATTCGATCCAGATCTCCTCCGGCTTCTGGTTGATCTCGGCGCGCAGGGCCGGTCCCGTGAGGAGACGCTTTGCCGCGATCCGATAGCCGACGAGAAAGAGCACCGGCGAGAGCAGGACGAGCGCGCCGAGCGCCAGAAAGATCCATCGCGACGCGCCGCGGCGTCCCGGGCGCCGCTTAGCCATCGAGGTCCATGGAGCGCGCGAGGCGGATGCGCCAGCCGTTCTCGGAAGGGACGAACACGTCGGTGAAGGCGCCGAGCGAGACGACCCGCTCGCCTTCCCCGAGAGCGACCTCGGCCCGCTGGATGCCGTTGACGACGCCGAGCCCTCCGACGACGTCGACGGACAGCGAGTCGAAGCCCGCCTCCAGCACCGTGTACGTCGAGGACAGGATGGACGCGATGAACTCGGAACGCGGGGTCCGCACGCCATTTCCACTCAGATGGACGAACTCGGGATCGAGCAGCTCCTCGAGCACGGACGCGTCGCGGCGGACGATGGCTTCCAGCAGACGCGTGCTCACGCGGACCAGGTCTTCCGGACGATTCGCGGCGGACGCGACGGATCTGGACGCGGTCAACGGGGAGGCCGGTTCCCGTTGTCCATGTCGGACATGATCAGCCACTTGCCGGTCGGGGCCTTCTTCAGCGTGAGCGTGAACTTGCCGTCGTCGGGCTCGCCCGCGCGGGCCGAATAGGCCCCGATGATGTAGCCGACCGGACCCTCGGTCGCGAACGCCAGCGCGCGCAGCGAGAGCGGGCCGCCGGCTCCGGCATAGGCCTTCTCGATCGCGTCCCGTCCGCGGACGGGCGGCTTGTTCCGCTGGAGCACGAACCCATCCTCGGCGAACAGTCGGGCGAGCGCCGCGCATCCTTCGCGCGCCACGCCGCCTCGTAGTCGGTCAGGACCCGTGCGAGCTCGGGCGGGAGCGCCACGCTGGGCAGAGGCGCTGGGTCCGGCGCCGCGGTCGGCGAGACCACGGCGGCGGTAGAGACAGCGGCAGCGAGAGCGAGCGCCGGGAGAGTCATTCCTATCCTCCGGAGACGGAGCGAGGCTACGGCACCTCGAGAACCGCCTCGACCTCGACGGCGACGTCGTAGGGAAGGGCGGCCACGCCGACGGCCATCCGAGCATGGCGCCCGGCGTCCCCGAAGACGTCCACGAAGAGGTCCGAGGCCCCGTTGACGACCTGCGACTGTTGGACGAAGTCGGGCGTCGAGTTCACGAACCCGGCAATCCGCACGATTCGTGCCACGCGGTCCAGGTCCCCGCCGGCCGCGTCCCGGGCGTGCGCGATCAGGTTCAGCGCGCAGAGACGCGCCGCCGCCTGCCCCTCCTCGACGCCAAACTCGCGGCCGAGCTTCCCGATGAAGCGTCGCTCGCCGTTCCACTGCGAGAGCTGGCCGGTCAGGAACACGAGCTGGCCGCTCCGTGCCCAGGGCACGTAGTTCGCCCCCGGCTTGCTCGGCTGCGGCAGCTCGATGGACAGCGCCCGCAGACGCTCTTCGACGCGGCCCACGTCAGATTTCTGCGGCGGCCTCGACGAGCGTCTTCAGCACGCCGGCGTCGACGTCGTCGAGCGTCTTGATGTAGAGGCAGCCCTTCCCCGTCTTGTGCTTGCCGAGCTTGCGGAGGAGGGCGTCGTGCTTGTGCAGGCCCGAGAGGAGGTAGAGCGCGAGCGTGCCCTTGCGCGGGGCGAACCCGACGACGAACCAGTCGCTGTCACGGCCGGTCCGGGCGGACTTGTAGCGGTAGTCCCCGAAGCCGACGATGCTCGTTCCCCACATGCGGGCCTTCGCGCCGGTCGCCTCCTCCATGAGGCCGACGAGCGTCTTGCAGTCCCTGCGTGCCTGCGGGTCCTCGACTCCGGCGAGAAACGCGGCGACGCTCTGCTTCGTCTTCCTGGTTTTCAACTCCGTCACCGGCGCCCTCCTCTCATTGCCGCTTCACCGCGACGTTCCGCACGAGACTCCCGTCGGGCAGCTCGACGAGCGTACCCTCGATCGCGTCCCCGCGCACCACGAAGCGCCACAGAATGTGCACGCGCTCGTTCCGAAACTCGGACGTCCAGGCGCGCCGCTCCGCGTCCCACCGAAAATCGAGCTCGCCCATGGGGAGCGATCTCGCCTTCGACGATCTTGTCGGCCTTCTGCGTGACAACGCCTTCCTCGCCCGCCTTCCGGCGGAACTCGTAGATTACGACCTCATCCTTGCACGCCGGATGCCGCTGCCGATCGACGCAGGTCGACGTGCCGCGCCAGGTCCCGAGGATGCTGTCGACCGGGGCCGGCGACGGCGAGGCCGAGGCCGCCGCCGCGAGAATCGCCGCCAGAATGATCACGTCCTCCCCCCTTTCGCCTCGGGCTTGTACTCCGTGATGCCGCCGAACTCCTCGAATCCTACTCGCCGGTAGACGCCGGCGCCGGCCGCCGAGGCCTGGAGCACGGCGAGACCCAGGCCCTCCGCGCGCGCGTCGAGGAGAGGCCGCAGCGTCATGGCCGTTCCATGACCCCGCCGCCGGTGCGGCGCGAGCGTCGAAATTCCATAGAGACCGGCCACGCCGCCGGCGACCGTCAGCTCCGAGGCGGCCACGGCCTCGCCCTCGGAGTAGCCGACATAGAGACGGATCGGCGAGCCGGTCGCGAGCAGGAGCGGCGCCGAAAGCTCGTAGAACCGCACGACCGCCTGATCCGGCGGCGTCCAGTTCGCGGCGTTGACGCGCGCGAAGTCCGAGAGCTCCGCCGGCGTCCGCACCCGGCGGATCTCGAGGCCGTCGGGCGCCTCATCGGCCGCGCGAAGCGCAGAAAGCCGCGCCGCCATCGCGAGCTCCGTCTCCGCCGCCGCGAGCCCGGCGTCCTCGAGACGGCGACCGAGATCCGCGGGGCTGTCCGCCGGACCCACCCACCACGAGAATGGCCGCCCGGAGAACCAGGCGATGGCCTCGCCGATCCGGCGCGCCGCGCCCGCCGGCTCGAGACGCGCGCGGCAGACGGCATTGAAGGTGTCGCAGTCCATCCCGCATTCGGTCCGGACGAGGTCGTCTTCGAGAACGGACCGCATCCCCGCCGTCTGCCGCTGGACCCAGGTGAAGTGGGTCGCGAGATTCTCGTCCGCGGCCGCGGCGACGTCGGAGGCTTTCATCGCGCTTCGGTTCAGTCTCCCATTTCCGGCGGCCCGTCCGGTCGCGCAAAGAAGGCGCGAACGCGCCGGGTCTGCAGGTACCAGAGGATCGCGATGGCGATCGGAATCCCGATCGCCGCCCGCCGATCGCCGCCGACGGTCGCGTTCGCGGCGTCGCCGACCAGGTTGACCGCCATCAGCGCGGACGCCACGCGACGGCCCCAGGGATGGCCCTTCCAGAGCCCGACGGCCGCGAGGGCGCAGGCGATCGACACGATGCCGAGCAGGACAGCGGCCCAGGGCCCGAGGACGCGGAACGCTTCGCGGCCGCGAGGGTTGAGGCGCCACATGGGCTCGAGAACGCCGCCCGGCCGCAGCAGAGAGAACCGCCGCAATCGCGGCGATCGCCGCTCCGACGGCGAAGAAGCCCGAAAGAGCCGTGACACCGGCCGGCCGTTTCACCCTCGAGGTCGGCACGGTCGGCTCGCCGTGTCCCGACTACGCGGTCCGGCGTTCGAGCGCCGCCTCTCGCAAGTAGAGAAAGAGCGGCAGGCCGAGCGAGACACCGACCGCGAGGCTCGCCGCGATGGGAGCCCAGAGATGTCTCACGCCGTCCCTCCGTCCGTCCACGAGCACGAACCTCCAGAGCACCAGCGACGACACGAGCACGTCGAGCCCGAAGAACGCTCCGATCCGCGTCGAGAAGAGCTGCTCGACGAAGAGCCGCATGTCGAGCCCGTGCTCCCTCACGAACGGCAGGAATTGCGTGTACGGCAGCACGGTCCCGGCGACGCAGAGCGCCAGGTAGGCGGTCTTCGGCTTCATCGCTCACCTCCGGAATCCAGGGCTTTGCAGAAGGCGGCCACCTCGTCGGCGAACCTCCGCGGCTCTTCCCAGTGGACGGCGTGACCCGCGCCGGCGTAAACGGTGAGGCGCGATCCCTCGATCGCCGCGAGCAGCGCGTCCTGGTCGCTGCGGCGGGCGAACGCATCGCGGTCGCCCCAGATGAGCAGGGTCGGCGCCCGGATGCGCCCGAGCTCCGACGTGCACTCGTCCTCGCGGAACGCCGCGAAACAGGCGCGCCAGACCCGCGCCGGAACCTTCAGGCTCTCGGCCACGACTGTGTCGAGATACTCGGCCGGCACCCGCCGCGCGAGAGTGCTCACCTGGAACCCGCGCGCGAGGGCTTCGGGGATCGGATCCTCGAGCCGCGACAGCTCCGTGCTCCAGAACTCTTCGGTGACAGGGTTGTCGGCGAACCCGGCGAAGGACGCGACGAGGATCAGGCCGCGGACTCTGTCCGGATGATCGATCGCGAAGCGCTGGGCATTCGTGGCCCCCATGGAGTGGCCGACGAGCACGAAGCGGTCGAGCCCCATCGCATCGCCGAATGCGGCGATGTCCTCCGCGAAGTCGCGGGCCCGATAGTCGGCGGGGCGCTCGGACTCGCCGTGCCCGCGTTGCGACGGGGCCAGCGCCCGGATCCAGGTCGGAAGGTGCGCGAGCACGGGCTCCCAGGAGCGCCACGAATCCGTCACGCCGTGCAGAAAGACCACCGGAAAGCCCTCGGGATCACCCTGATCGACGTACTCGAGGCGGGCCCTTCCCGGGAGAGCGGCCCATCGCGGCGGGAAGGGCGATCGGTCGTTCATCCGTCGGCGCGGAACAGAGGCGCGCATTCCCTGGCGATCGTTCCGACGTGGCGCGCGTCCGTGCCGCAGCAGCCTCCGAAGACGTTCAGCTGCGGGTGTCTCTCCTTCAGCCGGGCGTGTGCGCGGCCGAGATCCTCGGGATCGCCGGCGTCGAGCGTCGCGGACTCGTTGAGCTCGGCATGGCTCTTCGCCGACGCGTTGGCCCGCAGGCCGCGAATGCGCCGGACGCGAGGCGCCGAGAGCGGCGAGCGTCTCCTCGAAGTGCGAGGGATGCGCGCAGTTGAGCATGTAGTACGCGGGATAAGAGGACGTGGCCGCGTCGACCTGCAGCGATCGCGTCGCCCAGAGCCTGTCCGGTGGGAAGCCTCCCGTCGGTCTCGACGGTGAACGAGATCGCGACGGGCATCCCCGCGCTGCGGGCCGCGCGGGCCACGCCCTCGCCTTCCTCGGCGTAATTCATCGTGATCGCGGTGACCATGTCGGCCGCGGTGTCGGCGAACACCTGGATCTGCTCGCGGTGATACGCCTCCGCCTCCTCCGCGGTCATCGCCCGCTCGACGACGTAACCATCGCCGCGCGGTCCGACGCATCCGCTGATCACGACCGGCGTCGGCTCCGACGAAAACTCCTCGCGGAGGGCCTCCAGCATCGCGATCGCCTTGAAGTTCGCGTGGGCCAGGGTCCCGAATGAGTAGCCGAGACGCTTCCCCCAGTCGGGGCTCGCCCGCCAGGTCGGGCTTTCCAGGATCAAACCGGCGCCGTAACGCCGGGCGACCTCGGCGTAGGCGCGGAAGTACTTTTCGAGGGCGGCCCGGCCCTGCGCCGTCTTCAACAGATCGAAGGCCGCGAAGTCGGGCAGTTCGAGGCCTTCGTGGAAGATGAGCGTCGTCTCGATGCCGCCATCGGTCAGAAACAGCCGGCCGTCCAGTTGCGGCAGCGTGTTCCGGTATCGCGCCATCCTGTCCTCCCGAACGGCCGGATTATTTCGCAGGTCGCGCCTGCGGTGCGCTCGGAAGTCCGGGGATCGGCCGCTTCGCCTCCGAGCGCTCGATGAGGATGCCCAGGCGCCGGAGGCGCGTCTCCTCCTGCTTCGCGCTGATGACCCACCAGCTCGTCAGGCGCCGGTACGTGTCGCTCCGCGTCCGGAAGAACTCCCACGCCGCCCGGTTCCGCCGGAAGACGCGTTCGTACTTGGGAGGGAGCTTCGCCGTCTTCCCCTGTTCGAAGGAGTACACGCCCGACCGGTCGCCGCGCCGGGCGCGGAAGGCCGCGAGACCCGGCGGGCGCATCCGTCCCGCCGCGATCAGGGCCTTCACCTTGCGGATGTTGATGGCGCTCCAGATGCTTCGGGCCCTTCGCGGCGTGAACCGCATCGTGTAGCGCGACGCGTCGACGGACTTGCGGATGCCGTCGATCCATCCCCAGCACAGCGCTTCGTCGACCGACTCGGACCAGGTCAGGCTCGGTCTCCCGGTCTCCTTCTTGTGGTACCCCACCCAGAGCTCGGTCTTTTTCGCGTGATGCGTCTCGAGCCACCGGCCGAACGCGGCCGGCGACGCGAAGAACCGGATGCCGGTGGGCGTCACGCCCGCGCGGATGCGCCGCGGTAGACCCACGCGATGGCGATCCCGACGATCACGATGCAGATCGTGTCGTAGACGATCTGCCGGACGACCACCGATCCGGGCATCGGCTGGACGGCGTAGTAGATCAGGTACATCGGAATCGCCGTCAGAAACGCGATCGCGATCCCGTAACGGACCCCCTGCGCGAGCCAGGGCT
This sequence comes from uncultured Acidobacteriota bacterium, assembly GCA_963804915.1. Taxonomy (GTDB): domain Bacteria; phylum Acidobacteriota; class Thermoanaerobaculia; order UBA5066; family Gp7-AA6; genus DAHUXD01. The sequence goes on along the minus strand of CAWDSI010000032.1, from coordinate 75,362 downwards.
TCGCCTCGATGCCTCGCGAATAGATCCAGACGAAGGCGCCGGACGCGACGACGTGCGCCAGGAGCAACCAGGGGAAGTGGGCCTGGGCATCGGCGTCCGCGCGGAAGAGATTGGTGAGCTTGTAGTCGGCCGCCAGGAGCGTTCCGTGGACGATGAAGCCTCCGGCCATCCAGAGGACGAACGCGACGACCCATCCGAGAAAGAACTTGCCCTTCATGAGCTCCTCCTTCCCGAGTTGCGAACCTCGTGGGGCAAAGTCTTTCACAGCTCCGCCGGGGCGCCTCCATCCGGGGCTTGGCGCGCGTCCCCCGCGTGGCATAACGTCCCGACCGATGCCCAAGGGACGGCTCGAGGCCTTCAGCGACGGCGTGCTCGCCATCCTCATCACCATCCTGGTGCTGGAGCTGAAGGTCCCGCACGGCACCGACTTCGCGGCGCTGCGGCCGCTGCTTCCCGTGTTTCTGACCTACGTGCTGTCCTTCGTCTATCTCGGGATCTACTGGAACAACCACCACCACATGCTCCACGCCACGGCGCGCATCAACGGGCGAATCCTGTGGGCCAACCTGCACCTGCTTTTCTGGCTTTCGCTCGTCCCGTTCACAACCGGCTGGATGGGCGAGAACCACTTCGCTCCCCTGCCGACCGCGGTGTACGGCGCGGTCCTGCTCCTGGCGGGCGTCGCGTATCTCATCCTTGCGAACGCCATCGTCGCGGAGAACGGACCAGACTCCCAGCTCGCCCAGGCCCTCGGCCGCGACCGGAAGGGCAAGCTGTCGCTCGTGCTCTACGCAATCGCGATCCCTCTGGCCTTCGTGAACCAGTGGATCTCGGACGCGATCTATGTCGCCGTGGCGACGATCTGGCTGGTGCCCGACCCGCGCATCGAAGGACGGATCAGGTCTTAGGACCGAGCGTCGCCCGCAGCTTCTTCGGAGCAATCTCGAGGTAGCCGTCCTTCACGAGGCCGGCCACGATTCCCCAGTCGAGCCCCTTGTCGAGGTGGATGCCGATCCAGCCGGCTTTGCCGACGTACGGCGGCACGAAGAAGTGCTTCGGGTTCGCGGCGACCAGGTCCTCCTGCAGGCCCGGCGCCGCTTTGCACCAGAGCGCGATCCGCCCGTCACCGTGATGGTTGTTCGCGAACATCGCGAAGAGCTTGTCGCGGACGCGCCACGTGGGCTCGCCCCAGGCCACCTTCTCGGTCGCCTCGGGGAGTGCGAGGCAGATCTTGCGGACGCGCGAAAGCGGACTCGCTGCCATCTTCCGGCTTACCTCCCCGGTGTCCATACGATGCGTTTCGCCCGTGAGTTGACGGTTACTGGAAGTCTCGTGGAATCGTGTCTTCCCACTTCTTCTCACGCACCAGCGCTCCGTTCACGAGCAGGCGACGCCGGCCCGAGTAGTAGAAGTTGGTCCGGTCGCTTCGGAAGACGACCACGCTCTCACATCGGAGCGTCCGATCGGGAAGCTTCACTTCGGTCGCGTACTCCCCCTTCACGGCCGGCTTCTCCGGCGACGGGTCCGCGGCCTCGTATGTGATCGACTCGTTGTTGCGCTCCTCTCCCCAGGGAAAACGGTGCGCCGACGAGGACGTCGCCACGATCTTCGCCGCGCCGGTGCGCTGGTTGCGGTCCACCCAGGTGATCTCGCCGTACCCCGACGGCGTCTCGGTATCGAGCGCCTCGAAGCCGGGCAGCTTGTCGGCGGGCTCCGCGGTTCCGAGCGGCGCGTAGCTCGGCTTCGGGCGTTCGGAGGCCGCAGGCGGGACGACGGGGAGAACGAACCTCGAAGCGTCGGCGCCCATCCAGAGCGTCGTCGTCATCGGGTACGGCGTCGGCCAGATCATCGGCCACTGCGCGTTCGAGACCGCGAGACGGATGCGGTGCCCTTTCGGGAAGACCCAGGAGGTGAAGTGCATCTCGATCTCGAGCGGGAAGGGCTTTCCCGGCTCGATGGCTTCGGGCGCGCGCGCGGACTTCCGGTGCGCCCCGTTCTGGCCGGCGCCAGTCACGAGCGTCACGGTGCCGTCGGGGGCGACGTCGTTCAGCCGCGCGAACCAGTCGGCATGAGGCGCATCGGCCGCGACGCGCAGAAGCGCCTTCGGAAGGCCCAGGATTTCCACGTCCTGCTCGAGAGGCGCCGTCTCGTAGACGAGGCTGAACGCGTCCGTCGGCCGCTGGTCCGGCGCGACGTCGCCCCACCACATCACGGGCCCGCCCGCTTCGACGCCCGTCGTCGGCACGTAGCGGAGCTGTGCCGTCGCGGCGGCCGGTGCCTCCGTCGCAAGCGCGCCGTCGGGCGTCGGATAGAAAGTGCTCTCGCGAGTGCGCGCGATCGGCCAGCCGTCCTCGTACCGCCAGAACCCGGGCGCGTTTTCGAGGTACGGACCGGGCGGGTGCCACTCCCGCACGTACACCGCGAGGCGCGGCTCCTCCATGATCCCGGTGTTCTTCCCTTTCAGCCACTGGTCGAACCACCGCAGGACCTCGCGCTTCCACTCGAAGCCGGGCTTCGGGTACGGCTCGTCCGGATACGTGTGGTTCCAGGCGCCGACGATCGCCTTCACGGGCGCCTTCACATGCTCGAGCATGCGCGGGATGCTGTCGCGATACCCGTCGTACCAGCCGCCGACGAGGAAGCTCGGGATCCGGATCGATTCGTATCGCGTCTTCAGCGCCGTGCGGTCCCAGAACGGCCCGTCCCGCTGCTGACGCTTGTAGGTCAGCATCCAGGGCGGCTGGTCGAACCGCTCGGCGAAGTACTTCTCGTCGATCCGGTACTCGGGAGCGCCGGGCAGGGAGTTCGCGACGTCCATCATCATTTCCCAGGAGTCCACGTGGAGCATCCCGTCCATGAAGTGGACGTCGTCCTGGTAGAGATCGTCCGTCGCGTCCACGGCGAGGATGGCCTTGAGCGCGGGAGGATTCCGCATCGCCATGTGGATCGAGTTGAACCCGCCCCACGAGATCCCGAACATGCCGACGTTGCCGCTGGACCACTTCTGCCGGGCGAGCCAGGCGATGACCTCCTCGCCGTCGCGCTGCTCGATCTCGGAGTACTCGTAGGGGATCAGGGTGCCTTCGCTGTTGCCGGTGCCGCGGATGTCCACCCGCGCCACGACGTAGCCGCGCCGCGCGAAGTAGGCATAGAAGTCGTAGTCGCTGCCTCGCGAGTCGGTCTTGCGATACGGCAGGTACTCGAGGAGCACCGGGAAGGGACCGCCGTCGCCTTTCCCCTTCGGACGCCAGAGGTCGGCGGCGAGCCGCACGCCGTCCTTCATCGGGATGACAACCTCTTCCAGGGCGACGTCGAAGGCCGGCGGCGACGGAGGATCGACGGCAGGCTTCGGCGCCGCGACGACAGCAAGCGCGGCCGGAAAGGCCGCGACGAAAGCGCGGTCAGAGCGAACGCGAGGAGGAACGAGCTGCAGATCCGCGGCGCACGTGCGCCGAGACTTTATCGCGCCGGCTCGAACTCCAGCCTGGACTTCTCGATTTCGATCCGCGGCCCGAGCTCGTAGACGTTCTCGTACCCGTACATGTAGAGAGTCGCGAACGTCGAGAGATTCAGCGACGCCGGTGCGACCTTCGCCATGAAGGCCGGCGAGTTGAGGAAGTTGTTGTTGCAGTAGATGAGGACCCGGGTGTCCTGGGCCGGGATGACCGTCGACAGGCTCTCGGCCGTGAAATCGGGATAGCTCAGGTTTACGGCGCCCTTCACGTGGAGCATTCCGTACATCGCGGCGCTTCGCGCGTCCAGGACCACCGTGCCCGGCTCACGACTCATCCGCAGGAAGTCCTCCTCCGTCAGCCGCCGCCCCTCGCGGAGCCTGGCCGCCTCCTGGGTCAACCGGATGTGGGCTTTCATGTCGATCGCGGGATTCGGTGGGGGTTCGTCCGCGAGGAGCCGGCGAGACGGCCAGAACGGCGGCGAAGACGATCGGAAGGTGTCTCATGACAAACCTCCGACACCTGATACGTGGCTCGCGTCCCGGCCGTCTAGCCGTCTAGCTTGCAGCGGCCAGCCGGCGGATGTCGGCGGGCTCGAGGACCTTCCTGGCATCTCCCTGGGCGGCGAGGCGAATCATGGCCCGGCCGACCTCGACCGTCGTCACGATGCGATCCGGGAACAGCCGCCGCGCGAGCGGCAGCAGGGGCGCGAAGAGCCGGTAGAGCGTGTTGTAGAGCGGAGTGCTCGACGAGACGCCGCGCAGCGACTCGATGAAGCCGGGCCGCAGCATGTAGGCGCCGCGGAACGGCAGAGCGAGGATCGCGTTCTCCGTCCGTCCCTTCACCCGGGCCCACATGACCCGGCCCTTTTCGGTCGAGTCGGTGCCGACGCCCGACACGTATGTGAAGACCGCTCCCGGGCTCGCTTTCACGATCGCGCGGGCGGCGGCGAGCGTCAAATCGTAGGTCTGATGCGTGTAGTCCGCTTCGGTCTTCCCCGCCGACGTCGTGCCGAGGCAGAAAAAGACGGCGTCGAGGCCCGCGAATCGGCCGTGGAGTGCCGAGAAGTCGTAGAAGTCGGCGTGCAGGACCTCCTCGAGCTTCGGATGGGTCACGCCGCAGCTCCGACGGCCGACGACGAGCACCGAGTCGACGCGCGGATCATCGAGGCACTCGAGGAGCACGCCCTTGCCGACCATGCCGCTCGCCCCGAAGACCGCGACCCGCATGCGCGAAGGCTAGCACCCGAGCGCCTGCGCTAGACTCCTCCGCAACTAGCAACTACCGGCGCCAAATCCCCGAGGAGGACCGCATGTCGCGACTCGCCCGGCTCGTCGCCGCCGTCTGTTTCGTCACGCTCGCCTCGCCCGTTCTGGCCCAGACCCGCGCGCCATTCGACGGCCTGCCGAGCGGGCTCGCGGATCTTCCGCGCCTCTCCGCCGCGAAGAGCCGCTCCATCTCGCCCGAGAACTTCACCGGCGAGAAGGGCAAGGGAGGCATGGCCACCGAAGGGACCGGCAAGAGCGATGCGCGCGACCTCGGCGTCGGCTGGAAGATCTCCCCCTCGGTCGTCGTCAAGCCCGGCGAGGTCTTCACGCTCGCCGACATCCATGGCATGGGCGCGATCCAGCACATCTGGATGACGCCCACGGGGACCTGGCGCTATTCCATCCTTCGCATGTACTGGGACGGCGAGACGACGCCGTCGGTCGAGACCCCGGTCGGAGACTTCTTCGCGTCGCCCTGGCAGCGCTACGCCCAGATCTCGTCCCTCGCCGTATGCGTCAATCCCGGCAGCGCTTTCAACAGCTACTGGACCATGCCGTTCCGCAAGGGCGCACGGATCACGCTCGAGAACATCGGCGAGAAGGAGATGACCCTCTACTACCAGATCGACTATGCGCTGACCGAGATCGCCGACGACGCGGCCTACTTCCACGCGCAGTTCCGCCGCGTGAATCCGCTTCCTTACAAAGACGTCTACACGCTCGTCGACGGGATCCGGGGCCAGGGCCACTACGTCGGCACCTCCATGGCCTATGGCGTGCACAACAACGGCTGGTGGGGCGAGGGCGAGATCAAGTTCTACATGGACGGCGACAAGGATTTCGCCACGATCGTGGGCACGGGCACCGAGGACTACTTCTGCGGCTCCTACAATTTCGAGAACAAGGTCACCAAGCAGTACCAGGAATTCACGACCCCGTACGCGGGCATGCCGCTCGTGATCCGGCCCGACGGGCTCTACCAGTCGCAGCAGCGGTTCGCCCTGTACCGCTGGCACGTGACCGACCCGATCCGATTCGAGAAGGACCTGCGCGTCACGATTCAGGCCCTCGGCTGGCGCTCCGGCGACCGCTACCTTCCGCTCCAGGACGACATCGCCTCGGTCGTGTACTGGTACCAGCGGGAGCCGCACGCGCCCTTCCCGAAGCTTCCGCCCAAGGACGCGCTCGAGATCCAGTAGCCCGATTCAGCCCGTGAGGGCCGCGAGCGGCACGGGTCCGCTCGAGCGATCCTCCCGCGTCACGGCGCGGCGCACGGACGCCGCCTGGCCGAGGTGATATCCCGCGTGGACGCAGAGGTGCATGAGGAAGCGGTCCGTCCGGAGCTCGAGGTCGTTCAGCTTTTCCGGATAGATCGCCGCGGAACCGTTCTTCCGGGAGGCCGGGCAGGACGTCCCGCACGGCGCGGGACGCCGCCTGGAGCTCCGCAACGATCTCGCTCCGCGGTCCCGAGCGCCGACCGAACTCGCGCTCGCGGTTTCGCACGTAACCCGTTCCGCCGAGCACCGCGCCTACGAAGTGCTGGAGATTGCCCGCCACGTGCAGCGCGAGGTTCCCGGCCGAGTTCGCCATGCCGGGGGCGGTCTTCCACACGCTCTCGTCGTCCGGAAACAGGGCGAGCTCACGCTCGAAGGTCGCGAGCTCGCGCGACAGCAGGATCGAGAGGTTGGACCCGAGCTCGCTCACTGCAGCTGAGGCGCGCCCGGATCGCCCGGCTCCTGAAGCACCAGGCGCGGCGGCATCGCGAGGCCCGACGGCGTCACCTTCACCGGGACCGGAGCCGTCGTCGTGTATCCCGCAAACTCGCTGAACACCTGGTACTGGCCGACCGGGACCGCGGGGAACTCGTAGGCTCCGCCGTCGCCCGTGGTCACCGACTGGTAGACCTTGCCGTCCGCCGCCCTCAGGGAGACGACGATGCCGGGCAGGACATTGCCCGACGTGTCGACCACGACCCCGCGCACGACTCCGATCTGCGCCGGCGGCGCGCTCGACGCGCACCCGACGAGGAAGGCCGCAGAGCGCCAGCGCAAAAATCGCCCGTCCGATCGTCCGGCTCATGCTCTCGCGCTCCTCGGCCGCGCGCTCCTGGCGACCTTCTTCGCGGCCGTCTTTTTCGGTCTCGACTCGGCGAAGTCCACCGCACGGCCAACCCACTTCCGCAGCGCCACGGCCCCCGCGAGGCCGGCCGGTTCGACATAGAGAAAGCCGCGCATCGGTCTCCCCGTGAAATCCATCGGCTTCGCGCCCCGTTCCCGAAGCATCTTCTCTTCCCGGGCCGGATCGATTCGCACCATCAGGCTCGAGCCCACGATCCCGCAGCTCATGTGGCCTCGCACCATGAACGCGATGCCGCCGAACATCTTCTTCTCGACGACGTCCTTCCTCTTCCCCAGCGCTCCTCGAACTCGCTCCGCGAGATGCTCGTCATAAGCCATCGCTTCCCTCCCCGCGGCTTCCGCCCCTCAGCGTGAATCCGGCAGCGTGTACTCGAGCTCGTAGAAATGCTTTCCGCCGGTGATCTCGATCGTGAGGTTTCCGGAGATGCCCGCGAGCCCGTCGGTGCCCGAGTCGGGCACGACCGTGACCGTGAGAGAGGGCTTGCCGCGCTCCATCACGCCGGTGTGGTGCAGAGCGAACGAGCCTTTTCGCCCCGAGAGCGTGCCCGTGACCCTCTCGACGGCGACGTAGACGCCCGAGCCCTCCACCTGGCTCATCGCGGTCAGCATTTCGCCGACGCTCGTCCCGACCAGATCTCCGCGGAAGGTCTTGTCGAGCGACATCCTCCCCAGGCCGGACGCGGCGTCCTGCGCCACCGGCGTGACCTTCACGTCGAACTCTCCCTTCGCGTGCTGCGTCAACTTCGAGTCCTTCCGGGCCTCGGCCCTCTTCCAGACGACTTCCCCCGTCGCCCCCGTCGCGCCCGCCGCGCCGGCTCCGGTCGTCGGCGTGGGTACGGTATACCGGAGCTCGTCGCCCGTGAGAGTGAAGGGCCGCTTCTGTTCGGTGCCCTCCCAGTTCGGGTAACTCGCGTGGTCGATCTGAAAGATCAGGGAACTGCCGTCGACCCGGTAGCGGCCGAAATGCGCGTTGCTCCCCTGCGCGGCCGCGCGGTATTCCTCGGGAGTGCCCTTCGCCTTGTCGCCGGCGGCAAACCGCGGCCGATCGGCGCTGAAGATCTCCAGGCTGTAGCGGCCGTCCGCGTCGAGGACCAGCAGGCCCTCCGGCCGCTCGCCGTACAGGTGCACGCGACTGCCGTCCGGTTGCACGTTGTCGACGAGAACGAGTGTCCAGCTCCCGACGAGGGAAACGGGCGAGCCGGTGTCCGCGAGAGATCGGACGGGCGGGCCGAGACCGCCGGCGACGATCGCCGCCACCACGACTCTTCCCAGCAGTCTCCTCATCTCTTCTTCCTCCTCAGGCGGAACTCGAACATGACCGAAGGGGTGCGCTTTCTCGCGCCGCCCGCCGAACGATAGAGGCGCAGCGCCGCCGTGTTCGCAGGTTCCGTCAGCACCCAGGCTTCGACACAGCCGAGCCGACGTCCGGCGCGGAAGAGCGCGCTCAAGAGTTTCTTTCCGCAGCCCCGGCGCCGATGCGACGCCGCGACGCCCACCTCGTTGATCCAGAGCTCCGACGGCTTGTCGGGGTTGACGTAGTGAACCGCTGTGGCGAATCCGACGACCAGCTCCGTCGTCCAGAGCCACCGCGATGTGATGGCGCGGGTCTTCCAGGAACCGCGCGCTCCGACGCCGGTCGATCGGCTCGTCGAAGACTCCGGGCGCGACCCGCGCGAGGAGGGCTTCGTCGCCGCGCCGCAGCAGACGAATCCTCAAGCCCCTTCCTCCGGCTCCGAGCCGAAGCGCAGGACGTTGCCGTCGGGGTCTTCGATCTGCATCTCGAGCGCCCACGGCAAGTTCTTCGGCTCCATGCGGATCTTCGCGCCTCGCTCGCGGTAGATCCGGTGCAGCGCGCGGACGTCGCCCACGCCCACCCAGACCCACGCCCCGGGATGGCCTTGCCCTCCCCGGCAAAGGTAGATGCCGCGGTCCTCCCGCCCGACGTAGCTGAACTCGTCGGTGCCCCAGGGAGCGACGTCGAAGCCCAGGACGTCGGCGTAGTAGCGCACGCTCCGCGCCATGTCTTCGACCCGGAGGATCGGATCGATGTGCTCGAAGTGAGTCGGCAGGGGGTCCGTCATCGCTTCCTCGCGGAGCTCTTCTTCCGGACCGGAGATTTCGGCCGCGCGTGCCGCGGCTCGTAGACGCCGAGCTTTCCGCCGCCGGGGAGCGTGATCTGGCAGAGGAGTCCCCACCCGCGGTTCAGGACCTCGCTGCAGGGAACCCGGCGCTTCTTCATCTCCCGGGCAAACTTCTCGATGTCGGCGCACATCAGGAAGAGCTCGTGCTCGTCGTTCTCCCCCGGATGCACCGCCACCTCCGCAGGCGGCAGCCCGAAAATCAGCCAGCCTTCTCCGACGTCGACGTGCGGAAGCTTCAGCACGTCGCGGAGGAAGGCCCGATCGGCTTCGGCCTTCTTGCTGTAGATGATGGCGTGCGCGCCGTTCAGCATGGGGAGCTCCTATGAAGGTGACAGGAACCGAAGGATCTCGCGCATGACTCTCTCTCCCTCGGCCGTGCCGAAGATGTACTGGGCGTGCGCCGAGCCGTCGAGGATCAGGATCTCCTTCGGCATGGTCATCTTCTCGTACGAGGCGCGGATTTTCGGCAGCCTCAGCGTCCCGCTGCCGTCGGCATCGTCCTTCGTGGCGATGACGAGCTTGCGCCCCGGAATCTTGTCGGGCGACCGGCCTCCGCCGCTTCCCATGAGGACGACGGCCTCGATCGTGCCCGGATCGGCCAGAGCCGCCGCATTCGCGCCCGCGCTTCCCCCCATGCTCCCTCCCACGATCGCCACGGACTTTGCCCCGGCGTCGCGGAGGTATCGGACCGCGGCCAGCACGTCGAGCTCGAGCGGGGCGCTCATGGGATCGGCCTGGCCCGGACCGCGCGATTTCCCGTAGCCGCGGAAATCGAACGCCAGGACGCGGAACCCCGAAGCGGCGAAGGCCTTCGCCTGCTTCGCCCAGCTCTCCTTGTCGAAGCGGCCGCCATGGGCCAGGACGAGCCCGCGCTCGCCCTTCCCGTACAGGTCGCCGACGAGAACGCCGCCGTCCGACGTCGGGAAAGAGACGTGCTCCGGCGATTGCATGCGCTGCGGCGAAGCAGCATCGCGGCCGCGACGGCGATCACGGAACGAGCCTCTTCGCGAACGAAACCACCCGCTCGACCTCCTCGTATCCGAGCGCCGCGTGCGCGCGATGGCTGAGCGTGTTCGCGATTTCGGCGTCCGAGCCCATCTCCGTGCAGCCTCGCGACTGCGCCCACTGCTCCGCGGCCTCGATCAGCCGGCGCCCCACGCCCTGTCGCCGGTGCTCCGGCGCCACGTACCAGCCCTCGATGTAACCGACCGGCCGCGTCCGGCAGCCTTCCGCCCAGTCACGGATGGCCGCCTCGACGAAACCGACGAGCTCGCCGACCGGTTCATGGAGCCTCGCCACGAAGACGACGTTCCGCCGGGGATCGTCGAGGATGAGTGCCCGTTCCGACCGCAGCTCGTCCTTCGGGATCTCGGGCCACAGTCGCTCGCGCAAGCCGAGCCACGCCTCGTGCTCGTGAATCGAAAGTTCTCCGATCTCGACCATCTCTTGCGGCGACACCGGACCTCCGCGCCAGACCCGTAGCCTACGTCAGCGGCAGATCCCGGAACCACGTGGCGAACTTCGTCCACGCGGGTCTCGGGGCGACCGTAAACCAGCCCGCGTGCACGAGGGGGAACGCCGCGCCGCCGCGAAGATCCGCCGCGCCGCGGTGCCATGCGCGGCCGCCAGAGAAGCCCGAGCAGAATCGGTCCGCCAGTCCGAACGTCAGGATCTGCGTGTGGGCCGGATCGCGAGCGGCGGCCCGTAATAGTCGAGAAGCTTCCCCCACGGATCGAAGAGACCAGTCCCGTCGCGATCATGAACCGGGCATGCAACGGCGTCGTCCGCCGAACACCATCGCGAGCAGCCATGCCCACCGAACGTCACGGATGCCTGCAGCGGAGATACATGTTGACGGCTTCCGCTTCGAACGTCGCCGGATCCATCGCTCGGAAGCGGGCGTTCGTCAGGAGCAGCGACGCCGCGACGAGGAGCGGCCCGACCACCCACGACAACGCTCCCAGGCGGCGGTGCAGATCCGGCGGCCGCCCGATCAGAAGCGGCTGCACGATCAGCAGCAGGCACCAGACGTTGCGACGGCCGCGTGAAAGTGCGTGTAACGGTCGATCTCGTCGCCGAAGCGGGAGAGGTATCGCGGCCAGAAGGCGAACAGGGCGCCGACGAAGAGCGCCGCGAACCAGTATCCGCTCGTCCGGAACACGGATCGTTAGGAGAACTTCCGGTTCAGCACGGAGCCGGAGACGGCGCGGCCCAGGGCCGTGAAGGTGCCCTTCTCGGCGATCTCCGTCGCGGCCTCGAGAAAGCCCGTCCACGCGCTGCGCGGCGAGCGCCCCGCCGACGCTGATTCGCCTCACGCCCAGCTCCGCGAGCTCGGCCACCGTCGCGAAGTTCGCGTATGCGAGCACGTTCACCGGCTTCGGAGCGACCGCCTCGACGACGGCGCGGATCTCGGCGGCGGACTTGATGCCCGGCGCGTAGAGGCAATCGGCGCCCGCGTCCGCATAGGCCTTCAGCCTCCGGAGCGTCTCGTCGAGGTCGGGTCGGCCGGCGATGAAGCCCTCGGAGCGGCCCGTGAGCACCACTTCCGTGCCGCTCCCGTCGATGGCCTCGCGGGCCGCCTGGATGCGCTCGACGGAGAGCGAGAACGGAAAGAGCGGATCCGCGGCGTCGCCGCTCGAATCCTCGATCGAGAGACCGGCGATGCCGGTCTCGGTCGCGCGCTTCACGTTGGCGACGATGTGGACCGGCTCGATGGCGAAGCCGCCCTCGAAATCGGCGTTGACCGGAACTTCCACCGCGGAGGCGATCGCATAGAAGTGCGCCAGGGCGTCCTCGAGCCGCACGTGGTTGTCCGCGCGGCCGACCGACCACGCGAAGCCGGAGCTCGTGGTGGCGAGCGCGCGGAACCCGAGCTGGACGAGGGCGCGCGCGCTGCCGACGTCCCAGGGATTCGGCATGACGAAGCACCCTTCGCGATGGAGGCGGCGGAACTCTTCCCAGCGCTGCGTCACGGCGCAAGCCTAACTCTCTTGACAACCGCTGCGCCGACGGAACTAATCAGCCCCGAAAATGGCCGCCACGTCGAAAACTACGAAGACGTCGAAGAGCTCGGCGAGAACGAAGGCCGCCCTCGCCACCGAGGTCCGCGCCGTGCTCGCGGCCCTCGAACGCCAGGGCAGCAGGAAAGCGCACGAGGACATGGCGACCCGCTACGGGATCGTCGTGAAGAAGGCGTGGGGCGTGCCGATGTCCGCCATGCAGACGGGTCGCCCGAGGGCTCGGGAAGGACCACGAGCTGGCCCTCGCCCTCTGGGACACGGGCTGGTACGAAGCCCGCACGGTGGCGGCCTTCGTCGACGACCCCGCCCTCGTGACGCCGGCCCAGATGGACCGCTGGTGCCGGGACTTCGACAACTGGGGCATCGTCGACACGATCTGCTTCGTGCTGTTCGACCGCACGCCGCACGCGTTCGCGAAGGCCGCGGCCTGGTCGCGAAAGCGCGAGGAGTTCCAGAAGCGGGCCGGATTCGTCCTCATGGCCTGCCTCGCGCTCCACGACAAGAAGAGCGGCGACGAGGCGTTCCTGTCCTTCCTTCCCCTCGCCGAGCGCGCCGCGGACGACGACCGGAACTTCGTCAAGAAGGGCGTGAGCTGGGCTCTGCGCGCGATCGGACGGCGCAGCCTGGCGCTGCATGCCGCGACGGTGAAACTGGCCCGCGGCCTCGCAGAGTCTGCCGACGCCGCGCCGCGTTCGCTCGGCAAGGAAGTCCTGCGCGAGCTGACGAGCCCGAAGGTGACGCGCGCCCTGCAGGCGAAACGCGGCCGCTAAGGCAACGCTAAACGCTAAACGTCAGCCGCGCGCGAGGACGGCGTCGGCGGCTTCTGCCGATGTGACGACCGGAAGGATCTCGAACTCCACGAGGTCCGACCAGCGCGACGTCCACTCCTCGAGCAGGCGCGGATCCTCGCACTCCATGAGCTGGAAGCACTGCCGAAGATCCGCCGTGACCCAGCTCGTGACGTAGCGCAGGCCATCCGGCGCGAGCCGACCCCGTTCGCGGAAGCGTCGATAGACGGGCACGGGGTCTCCGCCGCGGAATCGCTCGACGATCATGTAGGTCATGGCTTCCCCTGCAGGAATCCTAGAAGAGTCGAGACCCTCGGAGCACGATCAGGTGACCCGTCACGCTTCGGACCTCAGGACCAGCCAGGCGAGCAGGGCGGCGGACTTCTGGTCGGCGCCCCACGGCGGGCCGGCCTCGCGGCGGAGAGCCTGGAGCGTCTCCCGGAGGGCCTCGGGCGGCTGGCCGACGGCGGCCGAGGCCTGCTCCTCCACTTCCCGGGCGCGGACCCGCATCACGCGGAGGCCGAGCCGCTCCGACGCCGCCGCGATCGCGCTCCGGAAGTGGTCGCCGTCCGCCGTGTGTATGAGGGCGTGCGACGCCAGCGTCGCTTCGAGCGACGCCCCGCGCCGGCCCGCCGAATCGAGGATGCCGACGCCCACGATCCGTCGCCCCTCTTCGGCCAGCGTCGCGAGCACGCGCGCGAGGGCGTCGTACGCCCGGCGCTCGGCGTCCGCCCGGAACGACGCAAGCTTCCGCGCCGCCTCCTCGACCGGGAGGCTCTCGACGGCGTGATACGGCTGCTTCGACGCGGGATCTTCCGGTCCCGAAAGCTCGACGCGCTCACGGACGAGAAGCCGCGGCCGCGCGTCGGAGCCGTCGAGACCGAGAGCCACGAGAACCGACCAGCCGGAATGCGGCGCGAACCCGAGCGCCGCGGCGGAGCTCATTTGGGCGCGGGGACGTCGTTCCAGATGTCGACGACGCACTTCCAGGCGCCGGCCGAATCCTTGCGCCAGATCGTCACGGCCTTCCCCTCCACGGTGACCGGCTTTCCGTCCGGCCCGGTGAAGGAGACCCGGTTCGTGCCGACCCCGTACGCCAGATCCCCGCTCTCCGCCACGGTGACCTCGTTCGTCTTCCAGGAGATGCGGAAGCCGGGCATCTGAAGGCTCTGCGCGATGTACGCCCGGATCGCGTCCTTGCCGACGAGTGCGGGGCTCCCCGGCGGAAAGACCGAGGCGTCGTCGGACCAGTACGACAAGATCCGCTCGAGGTCGCCGGCCTCGGCGGCCTTCGCCCACTCCGCGTCGAGCCGCAGGATCTCGGCCTTCGCTCCGCTCGTCTTCTCCCTGGAGGCGGCGAGCGCGGCGCACGAAAGAGCGATCGCGACCAGCGCGACGAGAGCAGCCCTTTTCATCTCACCCTCCCTGCACGACGAGGATCTCTCTGCGACTCTTCATTTCTCCTCCGTCGTCGGACTCCCCGCCTCGCCCGCCGAATCGCGGAGCCCGAACACACGCCCATACAGGCCGAAGAGACCTCGACGCGGCCCGAACAACACGAGGCCGCCCGCGATCACGCTCACGATCCCTTTCACGAAGCCCTCCGGAGCCTGGCGCCAGATGTAGTCGACCGCGCTGCCGCGGGGCCGCGCCAGGAGCTGATAGCCGCTCCCCGCCAGAAGCTGGATCCCCTCGAGCAGGAAATACAGCCCGATGGCCGCGAACAGGACCGTTCGCAGCTCGCCGGCGCCGATCGCGATGCCGGACTCCTGCTCGATCGGGAACACGATGGTGGCGAGCCAGGCGGCCTTGGCGACGAGGAACCAGGCGATCGCGATCTGACAGCCGAGCGATATCAGCTGCGAGCTGACGGCGAATTTCGCCATCGCTTCCGAGTCCCACTTGTACGGGTTTCTCAGGAGGAGGTTCAGAATCTGCGTCAGGCCGATGAGCGCGTAGACCCACCACATCAAGCCCCAGGCCCGGAAGACGCCGGTGGCCAGACCGCGATTCGTCACGAGCTCAGGGATCGTATGCCAATCCCGGCAGCTCTACGGCACCAGCGTGACGGAGCCGCCGGCCCGGATCGTGTTGTGGATCTCGGAGACGGCGTCCGTCCGGCGCAGGAGATCCTCGATCGCCGCCGGCGGAGCCGGAGACGAAACCCGCGCGCGGTAGCGGATGTCCGTGGCCGCGAGACCGATGCCTTCGAAACGGGCGGTGGCCTCGACCTCGACGCCGTCGATCGGGATCGCGAGGCGCTCGGCCTCCCGATAGAGGTCGTTGCAGTAGCAGGTCGCGAGGGCCAGCATCAGAAGCTCGCCGCCATTCACGGCGGAGCCGCGGCCGGACGGCTTCGTCGGAATCGACAGAGTGCGGCGGGCCGCGTCGGTCCGGACCTCGACGTTCAGAGCCGGCGGGGCATTCCCAACGGTGGCCGAGATCTCCATGCTAGGCGCCTCCTGCGCTTTTCGTCCGCGACCCTGAGCCCTTCGCCTTCCCCTCCTTTGACCGCCGCCTCCAATCCCAGAGGCCGCCCGTCGTCGACACCGGAAGGCGATGGCCGAGCTGCCGGGCCGCGAGCACGAGCTGGCCGCGATGATGCCCTTCGTGCGCGACGAAGTACGAGAGCACGTGCGCGACGTCCAGCGGGAGATTGCGCCAGACGTACCTGGACGACGGCGGAAGGCTGCCGCCGTTTTCGATGGCCAGCCCGAGCAGCCGTCCCATGCCCGCTCCGCTGCGTTCGAGGGCGCGCGCGAGATCGCGCTGCGTCACCCGGAACGGATCGACCCGGGCCGGCACCGGAACACGGAGATCCCAGCCGAGCGTCCGGATCCAGCCGCAGCGACTGTTGTGGAAGTGCGCCGCGATCCCCCGGATCGTCCGGCGGGGAACTTCGGGCACGCGGGAGGCCCAGATCGCCGAAGGCAGGCTCTCGACCAGGAAGATCGTGACGCGGTTGCTGGTCGCCCAGGCCGCGAGAATCGAGTCTTCCGGCGTCATCGCGACGCGATCCGGGTCTTCACCAGCTTGCGGACGAGCGTGGCCGGCAGCGGCGCGTCCGCCGGAAACCTCACCGTGCCTTTGCTCGTCTCATACCGCGCGAGGTCTTTCGCGTGCCGCTCCACCGCGGTGGAGCCCGGAAAGAAGGAGCAGTGTTTCGAGGCGGCGCCGAACCACACGAGCACCTTTCCCTCGAGCCGGAACGCCGGCATCTGGTAGCTGATGCACTCCTCGGCGCCCGGAGCCGCCGCGAGGATGTCCTTACGAAGCTTCTCCAGGGCGGCTCGCTTGTCCGCGCTCACCGTGTCGAGATACTGGTCGATGCTCTTCGGCGTCTTCTTCATGGCGCTCACTCCCGGCCTCCCGGTAGCGCTCGGGCGCATACCGGCGGGCCAGCACTCCCGTTGCCTGTTCGAGGTCGATCGCCTGCACGAGCACGCCCTCCTGCCCGTAGGGCAGGTGCGCCTGGCACCTCCCCGCGGGATCGATGAGGCTCGTCGCCGATTCCTGGAAACGGAGGGCGTAGTTCACGCTCGCGAAGTAGATCGTGTTCTCGATGCTGCGGCAGATCATCGCCTTCTCGTAGTACGGCGCGCCCGCCTCTCCCCAGCTCGTCCGGACGACGCCCTCTCGCTCCGCGCCGGTGTGCTGGGGATGAAAGACGATCGCGGCGCCCCGCACGGCGGCCCATCGCACCGTCTCGGGATAGCGCCAGCCCTCGTGGCAGATCGCCACGCCGAACCGCAGCCCTTCGAGATCGAAGAGCTGCCGGGTATTGCCGGGCA
Source organism: uncultured Acidobacteriota bacterium (assembly GCA_963804915.1). Classification (GTDB taxonomy): domain Bacteria; phylum Acidobacteriota; class Thermoanaerobaculia; order UBA5066; family Gp7-AA6; genus DAHUXD01. The sequence goes on along the minus strand of CAWDSI010000032.1, from coordinate 58,764 downwards.
CGTAGAACCGATCCTCGGTCGGATCGATCTGGTTTTTCGTCTGCTCGCCCCGGACGTCTCCCGAAGCGTCGATCACCACCGACACGATCTGCCGTCCCAGGTCCGTCGCGCGCTCCATTCCGAGGATCGTCGCGATCCGGCGCTCGCGTGCCCATTGCGAGACGGTCCGCAGAGCTCGCTCCTCCGCCGCCCGATCGAACGGAAAGACTTCGAAGTCCTGACCCCGGAGCCCCGGCACGTACGCCTCCGGAAAGCACACGATCTCCGCGCCCTGCGCCGCGGCCTCGGCCATCAGGCTTCGGATCTTCTCGAGGGCCTCGTCGAGCGTCGACGCCACTCGCGGCGACGCGAGCGCCACGATCCGGGTCCGCCGGCTCAATTCGCACCCGCCCGACCGCGCGCGAAGTCGTCGCGCGCGAAACGGTGCGACGTGATGCCGATGCCAAGAAGGGCGATGGTCACGCCGACCACCTTCAGACCCGCGAGCAGCCGGGGATCGGTCGGGAACTGCCACCGGTACGACGGCGGAAGGACGAAGACCAGGAGCAGAAAGACAGCGACGAGCCCGACCACGAGCATGGCGCCCCGCCGCAGGCGGACGTTCCTCCATTCCCGCGGTGTCACCATCACGAGCGGAGCCACCGCGAGAAGCAGGATGCTCCCGAGCGTGGAATAGCCCACGGGTCGAATGAAGAAGAGGGCCCAGCCGCTGCCCCAGACCATCAACCAGGCGACGAGCCGTCCGATCGTCACGCTGCCGTTAGCGTAACTCCGAAACCCTGTTCGCTAGACCGGAACCGCTTCCACGACGCTCACGGCGGACTCCGTCGGGACGACCCGCGCCAGGCGGAACCCCGCTTTGCCCAGCAATTCCGAGTATTCGGGCACCGTCCTCTCCTGTCCGCCCGGCAGCACGAGCATCGTCATGTCGAGGATCTTTCCGGGGTGCGGCGTGTCGCCTTCGGGCAGCACCATCTCCACGATCAGCAGGCGCGCTCCCGGCTTCATCGCTTTGCGGCAGTGTCCGAGGATCGTCAGGCACTGCTCCTCGTTCCAGTCGTGGATGATGTGCGAGAGAACGTACGCGTCTCCTCCCGCCGGAATCCTCTCGAAGAAGCTTCCCGATTCGATCGTGACCCGATCGGCGACGCCCCGCGCGGCGAACAGCTTCGGCGCGTCGCGAACGACGTGCGGCAGATCGAACAGCACGCCGCGGGGTTTCGCATGACGGGCCAGGATCGTGGCCAGCAGATTGCCGCTCGCTCCTCCGACGTCCACGACGGTGCCGAGGGCCGAGAAATCGTAGGCCTCGGCGAGGGCCGCCGGCTCCGCGCCATGGACCCCGATCATCGTTTCGCTGAACAGCGACGCTTCGTCCGGATGCTGGGCGAGGTAGTCGAAGACCGGCATGCCGAAGGCCTTCTCGAAGCCGGTCTTGCCGGTCTCGAGGGAGTACATCATCTCCTCGAAGCCCTTCCAGCCGATCGGGCCGGCCAGGGTCAACACGGTCGCCCGCGCGGCGCCGGGCGCTCCGCTCCGCAGTGCCTCGCCCAGCGGGGTCAGCGCGAATCGCTTCCCGTCGCGCTCCGTGAGAACGCCGAGGCTCGCGAGCGTCCGCATGAGCCGATGCAGCGACGGCGCGTGGGTGCCCGTCTCGCCGGCCAGCTCCGCAGCGCTCCTCGGACCGGCGGCGAGCCGATCGGCGAGGTCCAGTTTCGCCGCCGCGTAGACGATCCGGGATATCCAGTACGCCGTCGCCATCTGGATGATTTGCGCGTGCGGAGGCGGAGCCTCCGTCTTCGTGCGAATCGTTCATTCCCGATACCCTCCCCTTCAATTCGTTCCGCGTTTCGCTCTCGGGCCCGGCATCCGCTTCCGCCTTCAGGGTTTCGAAGCCAGGTACATGAACCGCGACAGGCGCCGTTCGCTCGAGAGCGTGTGGACGGCGTCCAGAAACCGCTGCAGGTCCTCGAACGGCTTCTCCCCTTCGAGGGACACGAGCGCCGCGCGATGCGCGGCCCGGGCATCGCGCCACTTTCGGGAGATCGAAGCGGTGGCGTCCGTCACGTCACGCACTTCGCGCACCTCGAAGCCGCTCTCGGCGAGGAGCCGCTCGTTGTACCCCGCCGGGGTGAACAGGAAGAACCCGATGGAGCTGCGCGCGCGCAGCTCTTCGTTCGTGACTTCGCCCGTCACGACGACGGGGTCGGTGAAGAGCAGACGGCCGCCCGGCCGGAGCACGCGGTGCCAGTCCCGGAACCCGCCGTGCCGGCCGGGAAAATGATTGATCGAATCGTTGCTGAAGACGGCGTCGAAGGACTCGTCCGGAAACGGGAGCGGACTTCCGGCGTCGGCGAGCTGGAACGAGACCCGACCCTCGAGCTTCTGGCTGCGGGCCGTGGCCTCCGACGCCTCGATGGCATGCGGGTTGATGTCGACGCCGATGCACGTCGCCCCCGTTTCGACGGCCATGCGGCAGGTCATGCCTCCGGACCCGCAGGCGACTTCGAGGGCCCTGCGCCCCGGCGAGAGCTCGAGAAGTCGAAAAAACTCGAGGCCCTCCGCCAGGGTCAGCCAGCTCGACTGTCCGACGTCCTCGTCGTAGGTCTCGCGGCGCACCGCCCGCTGGGCCTCGGCGCCGAGGTGGCTGTAGTGCTCGTCGTAGAGGTTGGTGACTTCGTCGGTCAAAGTCTCAATCAGCCTTGTAGAAGAAGTAGTCCGCCGTGTAGGGAACGAGCTCTCGCTTGCCGACGTCTGCGGCCGCATTGCAGCCGGTCGCCGGCGCAACACCTCCGGCCGTGTTCAGCCGGTGGATAAACGTGGTTGCGGTGAGTTTCTGGCCGCCCGTCGGACCGGCATGAACGCCCGCCGCACTCAGCAAGAGCCAGGGAATCGAGCCCGGCGCGACGAACGCCGGATCGCTCGACGACGCGATCGCCTGACCCCAGGCGGAGCTCGTGTCTCTGGAGTGCTGCCAGGTGGCGCGCGCAGTCCCGGCTTCCTCCGGATTCGCGCTCAGGAAGTGGGTGATGATCTGCCCCGCTTTGCCATCGAACAACGTGGCCTGCGGTCCGATGAACGCCCACGAAAAGCCGGACGCGGAGGGCAGGCAGAGGTAGTTCTGGGTGCCGGCCGCATGTCCTTCGAGGTACGCCGTGTTTCCGGCGGGGACGGTGATGTCGGCCGGCACGGGCGGCGGCGTCACCTTCTCCGCGTGTGCCGACGACGGCTGAACCGCCGTGACCGCCACGGCGAGAGCGGTACCGCATGCGATTTTCAGAATTCGACGCGGTGCTCGATTCTGCGAGGCTTCGCGGGTCTTCACGGGATCCTCCTTTCGAGCAGGCACAAACATATGCCTCCGAACGGCTCGGACGCAGCCGCCATTCACCCCTCGTAGGGCTCGCGGCTCCGCGGAGCTCCGGGCGCCTGATCGTCCAGAGACTGCCGGTACTTCAGGCATCCCTCGAGAAATTGGGGCCACTCGGGAACCACCGGGATCGGGTCCGTCTTCTCGGGCAGAAGGCCCCAGAGCTCCGGGTGATGCCAGCAGAGCTCTTGCCCCGTGCTGTCCCTGTGCTTGCGGATGCCGCCGCGAAGCTTGCGCACTTCCTCGGCGAGCTGATCCCGCGACATTCCCGCGAGGTCATCGTCGATCGCGATTCGCATCCGCGCACGATATGCCGATTCGGGCTCGTCAGGACTTGGGAATCACGTTCGCGTGGCGCGCGTAGAGGTGCCACGTCCCCGCTTCCTTCCTCCAGACGTTCGTGAACCGCCGCTGGACGAGCTGCCCCGCGGAGGGCCCGGCCCTGGGCTTCACGGTTTCGGCGCCCATGACGAAGGCGAAGTCCCCGTCGACTCGAATGAATTCGATCTGACGCTCGAACGAGGAAAAGTTGACGACGCCACCGGCCATGAACTCGTCGAGGACCGCGGGCTTCCCGATGACGACCCTGTTGTTCGGGGCGTTGACGATGAGCTGATCCGACCACAGGCGTTCGAGTGCCCGGCGGTCGCGTTTGAGGGCCGCGACCCGTTCCTCGTTGTCGAGGGCCCGGACGATCTCGTCCGCCGGCCGGGGATCCTCGCCCTGCGCGCGCGCGCGCTCCGCGGAGCCGGCCATGGCCGCGAAAAGCAGAATCGTCAGTACGGTCTTCCTCTTCACGTCAGCCATCCTCCTCGACGATCGCCAGCGGCGGCGGTCTGGACAGCAACTCCTTCGCCGCCTCCTCGTCCTCGCGACGCACCTGGAGACGGATCGGTCCCATGGCGACGTTGTAGCCGGTGCCGATCGAGCCCCAGCCGAAGAGATTCTGGAGCCTCTCGTTTCTCGCGATGCACGGAATGCCGGCGCCTTCGAGCATCGACTTCGCGACGGCGACCTGGCTCTGATCGCCGGTCTCCAGAACCGTGACGAGCTCGATCGGCTCGGTCGCCTCGATCCTGGTCGGCGGCGTGTCGGTGAGCTCGACGTCGCAGTCGGCGCAGCGGGTAAAGCCGGGACGGTACTCGTCGCCGCAGACGGGACAGAACATCGTCAGTCGCCCCGTCCGCCCGAGGACGCCGCCGGCTCGCCGAAGGTGATCCAGAAACGGTTCAGGTCGCGAATGATGAACTCCCGCATCCCGTAAAAGGTGTCGTGAGGCGCCTCGACCACGTCGACGCGGCCCTTCAATCTCTCGTACAGAGCGTCGATCTCCGGCGTCTCCACATAGAGGTCGACTTCGCGCCGCCTCTCGTCGCTGGGCCGGCCCTCGATGTTGAACATTACCCTTCCTGCTCCGAACGACATGGCGGCCCAGGTCATCCGCCCGTCCTCCTCGGCCGTGTCGAGGACGCCGAAGCCGATCGACGCGTACCACTCCACCGCCGCCCGGATGTCGGGCACGTGGATCATGGGCGTCACGTTGCGCGTCGTCATGGGGCTAACGGATCCAGCGCACCAGCAGGTAGACGCCTCTGGCCACGAGGCTCAGCGAGGGGAGAACGCAGATCCCGAATACGGTCCATACGAGCTTCCGCGAGCCGCGCGCGACGCCCAGCCACAGGAGGCCCGCCAGCCCGAGCACGAAAATCGTGACCATCATCAGGAATCCCTCTGCCATCCCGTGTTGCGGGTCGGTGGTCGGCGAGGCCCAGGCCCAGACGATCACGCCGAGATAGCCCGTGAGCAACACCGCCGTGATGATAACGACCGGGGTCGGTGGAGGAACGCGATCGGGACTCATCCGCTTGTGGCGCGGGCTCGGGACGCACTAGCATCCGACACACTCGTATCCGACACGGGCCCGGCGCCGCGAGCAAGGAGAACCTGCATGCGAAAAGCGACTCTGGCGATGACGATGATCCTAACCCTCGTCGGCATTTCGAACCCGAACCCGAGCCCGCTCCATGCCGCGACCCGAAAGGCTCCCAAGGCCGATGTCGGAGCGGGTCGCGTCGCGTGGTTCGACATCACCACGACCGACCTGGCTCGATCCCGGGACTTCTACGGCAAGCTCTTCGACTGGCGATTCACGACGGTCCAGGGGACCGATCGGGCGTCGGAGATCGTCTCGGGCAGCACGCCCATCGGCACGATCCGGGTCGCGGACGGTCCGATCAGCGGGTTCAACGGAGTCGTCTACATCCAGGTCGACGACATCCAGGCGAGCTGCAAGAAGGCGAAAGAGCTCGGCGGGACGATCCCGCCCGGATTCCCCTTCAACCTGTCCGACGACGGCGGAGCCATCGCCCTCGTCGTCGATCCGGCGGGCCACCCGATCGGCATGTACTCGAGGACGCCGCTCCCCGCGCCGCCCGCCGCCAAATGAGAGCTCGAGGCGGCGCCGCGATCAGGACGTCGCCTGAAGGGCACGCCGCCCGGACCACCAGGCGCTGAACGCCGGTCCGCCGACGAAGAGAACCGCCATGATGAGCAGGGCCTGGAAGCCGCTGATCGTGAGGTGCTCTCCGAACTGAATCGCGTTCCCGCTGCCGGACCGGAACAGATCGAGGGTCTGGTTCACCGCAAAGAGCGTGTCGCCCGCCGCCACGACCCAGAGCTTCCAGCCGCGCCCCCGGCTCGCCAGGATCAGTGCGGCGCTCAGAGCCCACGCGAGCAGGAGGGCCGTCGGCAGCGTGGCCGCGCGGTGCTCGAAGTGCAGCATGCCCAGCCGGAAGCCCGGATAGGCCGGATCGACGAAGGAACGGAAGGGCGCGACCGAGAACGCGGCGGCGAGAAGCATGTGCATCACGCCCAGCGTCACCGCGCCGGCGCCTGGCCGCCGTCGGACCGCGAGCGTGACGAAGACCGCCCAGTAGACCAGGTTCGTGACGAGCGCGATCGCGATCCAGGGCGTCATGGAAGACCTCCCTTCCGTTTCCCCCCACTACGCGAGCGCCCGAGAAAAAGTTCCGCGCGCCGGCGGCCCGGAATCTGGGAAAGGCCCTGGGGAGACGATCTATCGCCTCTTCTCCCGTGACTCTCGCTCCAGCCGCTCATCGTCCACGAAGGACTTCGCGAACTCGGCAACGGACAAGACCTTGCCCTCCGGCCCGATCGCCTCGATCGTGTACTTCCCGTAGGGGAGATCCTCGGGCAATCGCACGGACGTCGAGAATGTGCCGTCCTTGTCGATCTTCGCGGCCTGCTTGTACGTTTCGCGCTCGCGCACGACCAGCGTCACGTCCTTTCCCGCGGGGAAGCCGCGGCCCGCCACCTGGAGCACGTTGTCCGGCCCCACGCCGGCGACACCGCTCGCCGGATACGCCGTCCACACGAACAGCTTGGCGACGCTCGGATCGGCGACGCCGCGCGGCGCGGGAGGTTCCTCCAGCTTTTCACGAGCGAGGACACCGGCGGTCTCGACGTCCCCGACCGGAGAAACTCGCTCCCAGTAGGGAGTCTCGGTCTTGGAGCAGCCGGTCGTTTTCTGAAGGAACCAGAGCCCGTGACCCCAGCTTCCGATGTGCACCGCACCGTTCGGATAGAAGTGAAAGCCCGTCACGTAGCTGATCCGGCCGGAATCCTGGATCGTGCGCCAGGTTTTCCCGTCGTCGGCCGTGCAGATCACGCCCGCATCGCGCGTGCCCACGAGGATGCGGCCTTCATGGTAGGGATCGAATGCGATCTTCGTGACCTGCATGTGGTAGTCGTCGCGGTCGTACATCTTCAGCCGCCCGCCCATCAGAACCTGCTGGGTCAGCCGCTGGTCGATCGCCCAGGTCTGCCCGCCGTCATGACTCACCTTCACGTTGCCGGCCCGGGTGTCCGGCGCGATCAGGAACTGCCAGTCGAACGGGTCGACGCCGAACACGGCATGGGAGTCCCACTGCGCCGCGCGGATCCCGAGACTTCCGTTGCCGGGAAGTCGGACGACGTCGCTGTCGTCGATCGTGTCCACGCGATCGGCGTAGAGATTCGACACCGGGACGAGCCCGATGCCGCCGGTTCCGAGGTACACCGTGATCCAGGCCATCACTCCCTCGCGGGGAATGCCGCCGGTGACGTCGGGGGCCACGCTCGCCGCGACTCCCTGAGTGAGCACCGGGGATCTCAGGTTCGTCCGCTCCACCGCGCCGGCCCACAAGAAGTTGAGATTGAAGCGCTTGCGCCAGTTGTCGCCGCTGTTTGTCGAAACGTAGATTTCGTACTCCGCGAAGCCGCTGCGGAGGCGCAGCCAGCTGGTCTTCGTCCCCCCCGACGTTGGCTCGAGATAGAACGCCTGCTTCATCTGCTGGGAATCGAGCGGCTGCCCGTTCTGATCGACGTCCGGGACGAGGCGCTGGTGGAGAAAGTTCGCGTCCGAGAACTGCTCCGCCCAGTTGCCCCCGATCTCGACGTATCCCACCGTGATGGGTACGCCGGGCGGCGCGTCGGGCCGCACCTCCAGGTCGTAGCCCTCTCCGCCGTCCCCGACCGGCCACGTCCTCCCCCCGTCCGGTGAGGCCCAGAGAAAGTTGTCCTGCGTGCCGAAATAGAGCGACGTCGACAGGACCTGGCCGTCGGGACGCATCAGGTTGGTGCCGGCGAGGTCCGTCATCTGGAGCGAGTTCATTCCGCTGCCGGGGACGGCGGCGCTCACCCAGTCGCCGGTCGCTGTCGATCCGGGTGGGCGGGGCTTGAAGATGCCGCCGTCGCTTCCGAGGAAGACCGGCTGGAGATTCCCATCGACGCCCATATCTCCCATGTCAGCGTGAATGCCCGCTGTCGCGATGTAGCTGTTCCAGTCCCCCATGGTGATGGCGCGGAACTCCTCCGCCGTCGTTTTCGCCACCCGGTACCCGTCCCAGCCATGGCCGGTCCACACCGTGATGGGCCAGGGACCAAACTCCTGCGCGTGCTTCGCCTCCGTCGTCACCCGTATGAACGGGCCTCGCGAGTTGCCCTGCGGAGTCGTGAGCAGCGTCTGGGTGCCGGTGTCGAGCTCGTAGAACCACACCGCGCCGCCGGTGCTTCGATAATCCCGCAGAATGAACGCCCACGGAAAATAGGGCGAGCGGTCCATCTTGTTGGCGCCGTAGTTGAAGTTCTGGTTGAACGAGTCCGTGATCACGGAACGCCATGTGGCGCCCCGATCGTCGCTGCGATAGAGCGCGGACGGTCCGAGGGCCAGCGCCTGTCCTCCCGGGAAGGCCAGAACCGCCTGCGCCATGGGGCGGAGCGTCGGGTCGAGTTGCACGTGGGTCCACGTGGCGCCGTTGTCACGACTGATCGCTACACCGAAGTCGGTGCCGACATACCAGAGTCCGCTCTCGTCGGGAGCCCGCGACACCGCGTACGCGTTCGTGCGCACTCCGGCTGGCGGCACGACTCCGGTCGCCGGCCGGCTCCAGGTCCCGCCCTTGTCACGGCTCACGTAGATCCCGGCTCCGTTCGCGACCTGGTCGTCGCGCAAGACGGTGGCCACGACCGTGGTTCCGTCGGTCCCGAATTCGACGTCGCTCATCATGACGGCGGGCAGGGAAAAAATGCGAAACCACGACTCTCCTCCGTTGACCGTCCCCCAGAGCCCGCCGAACTCCATCGCAATGAGCGTGCGCTTGCGCTCGACCGGGCTGACCGCAATGGATTGGACGCGGCCTGCATTGAAGTCCTGGCCCTGGCTGTCGGCAAACGACGGGGGAATGGCGGGCGGGTCCTGAATCAGATGCACTTGCCGGCAACCGGCGACGACGGTCAGCGAGAGCAGGCAGGCCAGAACGCGTTGACGGGGCATGGGTCCCTCCTTCCGACGAGACGCGAATCTCGCGGAAGCCGTCCGGGCAGCAAGGATCAGGTGCTGGAACGACTCGACTGCCAGCGGCGCAGCGTCGGAATGTCCTTCGCGAACCGCCGGGCCAGGAATCCGGGGAAGTGCATGGATCGGAGCTTGCCTTCCACCTTCGTCATCATCTCGGCCGAAGTCAGGCCGGGCTCGGTGAACTCGCCTTCCCGAAAACAGTGGCTGCAGTACTCCGCGCTGCGACTTCGGTCGCCGTTTGTGCCGCCACCGAGAGGATCGCGCGAGAGTGGCATCCCGCAGCTCTGGCAGAACGGGCCTTTCGGTTTGAACATCTCTCCCTCCTCAGCCCCTTCGGAACCGGAGGATCAGGTTCCGACACGCTTCACTCCCGTCCTCGTGTGCATGAGCCTCCGCCGCGGAGACCTCCTCGGCATTGCGCTCGACCGCGTCGGAAGCCCGTCGACGGCGCTCCTCGCCGACGATGGCGATGAACACGCGGAAATCCGGATCGTCCTCGGCCACCTCGACCTCGGGCCGCAGCGACAACAGCGACCGCGAGCCTTCGATCATTCCCATGGCGCCGCAGAGCATCTCGGACGCGATCGCCGCGGCGCGTCGGCGCTGGAGGGAGACGTAGTCGCCATGGGACATGGTGTCGGTCATGCGTACCTCGGCTACCCCGAGCAATACAGTCTAATCTTCGGAGCATAGAACGGAGTCGATATGGATGCGCCGGATCAGCGTCTGCTCGAGGCTCTGCTGGACTCCTGGGACCGGAACAACACCATCCTCGTCAACCTGCTGCGGGCCCTCCCGGAGGCCGTGTGGGATGTCCGGCCGGCGGCGGGGAGCCCGTCGGTCGGCGAGCTGTTCACGCACATCCACTACTGCCGACTCGTCTTCGTCCTCGAGGACGCTCCCGAATTCGCCAGGCCCCTGCCCGCGAAGGAGTGGGCCGCGGAACGCGACCGCGGCCGCCTCGCGCGGATGCTGACCGACAGCGCGAAGACCCTGAGGGACGCGGTCGAGAGCCGGATCGAGGCCGGCCGGGCCATGGAGGTCCATTACGACCACCCGATCCTCATGCTCCAGCACATGGTCTGGCATGAGGGCTACCACCACGGCCAGATCAAGCTGACTCTCAAACTGGCGGGCCATCCCATGGACGACGAGGACATCGGGCCGGTCACCTGGGACGTCTGGATGCGCAAGACCCGGGCGAGCTGAGCCGCGATCCAGAGTCGATCGTCCGCCTAGCCCTCGTGATCGTGAAGGATCTGGTCGATCTCCTCGGTCGTGAACTTGTTGAGCTTCACGACGCGCGCCTCGGCGCGAAACGCCGGCGGCACGATGTGCCGGGCTTCCTCCTTGTTACCGACCTCGACCACCATCCACGCCTTGTGGACCCCGTCCTTGCATCCCCAATCGGCGTTGCTCAGAAAATGCGAGCCGGTCTTGAGAAAGACGTCGACGACCCGGGCGCAGGCCAGCGTCGACTCTTCGTGCGGAACCTCGATGAGAAATCTTGCCGTCACTTGCGATCTCCTCTGCGCTCAGGGTCTCGACGTCGACCGGCCACGGCGGCCATGAGCAGTCCGATGATAAATCCGCCGCCGACGCCCACAGGCATGTTGTCGATCGCGGCCCCGGCGACCGCCCCCACCCCCACGGCTCCTGCCAGCGACCACACGGCCAGCCGGCCCGATCTGGATTTCGGCGATCCCGCGACCAGCAGAAGAATGCCGATGAAGAAGACGCTCCCGACTCCGAGCACTTCGCCGACATGGTGCAGGTCATCCGCGATCGTCAGAAAGCCCGCCGCGCCGATCACGACCAGGAGCGCGCCCACGATTCTCGGCCAGCTCACGAGCTCTTTCTCAGCGACGGGCGGCGGACCGGGAGTCGGTCCGCAGCTCAGGTCCTTCCGACGCCTTCCGCCAGTTGGCGCCGATACTCATCCTGATCGAAATGTCCTCGGGACTCGGCGATCAGGCCGTCCTCCCCGATCGTCCATTCCTCGTACCCGCGGATGCGAACGGCCCGGCCGCTACCGCCAGGGCCGTCGTTCGTCCCCGTCAGAGTCCAACGATAGACGGCGTGACTTCCATCGACGCTCAGATCGTCCATCGTGACGACCATGTCCGGGAAGGCGGACATGAAGCCCTGCGCGGCTTCCGTGATCGCCGCGCGACCGACGTGGGGACTCCCGTCGTTGATCCTCAGCGATCCGCCCTCCGCAAAAAAGGCGGCGACGCTTCCGGCATCCTGGCTGCACCAGGCCGCGGTGTATTTCGTCGCGAGCTGTCTTACGTGGTCCGCCGAGTCCCGGCGTCGGGAAGCCCTCACTTGAGCTCGACGATCAGCACGTGCGTGTCGGTGGTCCCGACGTTCTCCCCGATGTGCGACTGCGCCTTGCTCCACGCGACCTCTCCGGGTCGGACGTCGCGGACGACCTCCCGGCCATCCGCCAGCACGAACCTCCGACGGAACGCGCTGAGCGCACACAGCACGAAATCGGAATGATGATGGGGCGATGTCCGCCCGCCCGGCGAGTCTCGATACTCGAGAACCCGGACGCGGTCGTTCTCGAGGACCACCTTGTACTTGTCCCCGTCGGTGACGACGGGATCCCGGGATGAGTCACGAAGTTGATCGAGCTCGGATGCGGTGACATTGCTCATGGACACTCCTTGCAGACGCCGGCCCGGCTATTCGATCGCTCCACCGCCGCGCAGTTCCTTCAGCACCAGGTCTCCCTCGCTCTTGCTCGACACTCTCAGAGGCAGCCCGCCTCCCATCCGGCTCTTGACCTGGGGCGCAGCCACCAGCTTGCCCTTCAGAAACATGCCCAGGAAGTCCCCTTCGGAATGGCTCGACCACTCTTCGAGCCGGCGACTGCCTTCCGGCGTCAGGGGTATCCAGATCGTCGCTTCACCGACGACACTCGTCCTGCCACCCGCGAATTCGGCGGCCCCGAGATTGAACGAGCTCATGTCGAGAAGCGCCGACGAGGCTGCGAACCCGTAGCCCGCTCCGGAATAGGGAAGGTCCACCTGGATCGGATGCTCCGCGTCCGGTTCTCGCCGGATCGGCCGAACGACGAGATAGTCCGGGTTCCGCACGACGACTCTGGCGGACTCGGCTCCCGACTGCTGACAAGCCAACCCGGCGAGCGCCCATGCGAGAGCGGCGACGGTGCCTCCGATGCCGGCCGCGCGCACCGGCGCCTACGCAACGCCGCCTCCCGGGCGTGCCCCTCCGGAACGGCGAGCGATGACGTCGTCCAGGGAAAACTGGTCCGCGTCACGAGGCATGACGAGCAGGAAGAGAAGAAGAGCCAGACGTGGAATGACGTGTTCGTGAAATGGGTACAGCGGCTCCTTCAGAAGGTGCCCGAAGGTCACGATCACCAGCACCACGCCGAGAGCCAGAAGGGCGTGATACACGCGCCAGCCGAGGAGCAGGAGGGCCCCGCCGACGAGCTCCACCAGCGGAATGGCGAGACCGACGGCCCAAAGGGACCAGCTCGGGAGAAACGTGTCCTGATACGGCAGGAACCACTTGCGCACGTGCCCCACGGGAGTCATGGAGAAGACCTTGAACACTCCCGCCATGAAGAAGATGAACCCCAGGACGAGTCTCGCGAAGAGGAGAGCCCAGGCACGGGATCTGGCGAGCGGCGGGTTCATCCGAGCGAGTCTAGCGCTGCGGAACTCTTCGTGAAGCGAGGGAGCGAGATCGCGGCACCCGCGGACTAGGCGGAGCGACCCTTGTGCAGCTCTCGCAATGCTTCCGAAGTGCCGATCGCCTGCAGAGCGCGCGCGGCGGCGTCCGCGATCGTGGATCTCTCATCCAGGGCCGTCGGATCGGTCTCCGTGTCCGACAACAATGCCGAAATCGCCTTCACGGCGTCCGCCTGTCGAAGCGTTCCGAGGATCGCGAGTGCATTGGCCCGAACGCCGGCATAGCTGTCCCGTAACGCGGCGATGGCCGCCGAGGCCACGAACTCCGCGTGGGTGGCCTGAAACAGGCTGAGCACCTGTAACGCCCACGCCCGGCTGCGCTTCGGCTGTCCGGAGTCTCGGAGCACCTCGCTCGCGATCCTGGCGGCGGGCCAGCCCAGGTCCGAGGCGTCTCGAACCGCCTGAATGCACCTCTCCACCTCACCCGATCGGAGATTGGCCTCGAAGGTCGAGATGGACACTCAGGATCGCCTCGAGCGTCGAAGCAGGCGCCACGCCCAGAAGCACAGAGCTCCCGTCGCGACGGTGATGAGGATGTACCAGGGCACCGTCGCCATCGGCCTCTCTTCGATCATGCGCCACACGTGCGCCAGGGTGACGATCCCGAACAGGATGCCCGTCGTCAGGACGTAGGCCCTCATCGGATCCGGCTCACTGGATTGCGTAGACGCTGTACTCAACGCCCGTACGCGTGCGACGACCCACCCCGACCGCAACCAGCTTGTTCAGCCAGGCATACTTCTCCGCCGCGGTCTCGAAGACGGGCGTGGTTCGGAAATAGTACTCCGACGGATTGACGACTTCGCCCTTGAGAATGCGCTGGCGCATCTCGGGCGTCATCGTCGATATGCCGCGATACGTCACGTAGATGAGAGCGCCATCGTCGGTCCGCAACGTAATCCGGACGTCCAATTGACTGACGCCGTCCTTCCTCACCAGGACCCAGTCACCGCCTCCCGGGAGCACCTGCCCTTTCAGCCCGGCGCCGGCGAACTGACCGCCTTTCACGTACACGATCCGCCGCCCTCCCACGGGCGTTTCGCCGACCTGCTGCGAGTCCTCGAGTTCGGCGGACATCTGCATCAAGAGCTCCGACCGAAGCGGCAACGGCTCATCCTCGCCGCGCGCCAGGGCGCCACGGAGTGACACCAGGAGAATCGTCGTGCAGGTGAAGAAGACCGTTCCGGGTCGCCATCGCATCGTGTTGCGCTGGAGGTGACGGCTCACTTGATTGCGTAGACGCTGTATTCGGCGCCCGTACGCGTGCGACGACCGACGCCGACCGCAACCAGCTTGTTGAGCCAGGCGTACTTCTCCGCGGCGGTCTCGAAGACCGGCGTGGTTCGAAAATAGTATTCCGACGGATTCACCGCCTCGCCTTTGAGAACCCGCTGTCGCACTTCGGGCGTCATGGTCGATATGCCGCGGTAGGTCACGTAGATCAGGGCGCCGTCGTCGGTGCGCAACGTGATGCGCACGTCCACCTGACTGACGCCGTCCTTCCTCACCAGGGCCCAGTCCCCGCCGCCCGGGAGCACCTGGCCCTTCAGCGCGGCCCCGGCGAACTGGCCGCCCTTCACGTACACGATCCGCCTCCCGCCGGCCGGCGTGTCGCCGATCTGCTGCGAATCGTCCAGCTCGGTGGACATCTGCATCAGAAACTCCGACCGAAGCGGAAGAGGCGCATCTTCGCCGCGCGCCAGCGGGCACACGATCGAAAACAACAGGGCCGCGGCACAGGTGAAGATGACCATTCCGGGGCGACACCGCATCATGTCTTCTCCTGTGGATCGCTGCCCATCACCGTCGCGGCGCCCGCGGCTCAGGCGTCGCCCGTCAACCTCGCCAGGAATTCCACTCCTCCAACCCGATTGCCTTCCAGAATGTCGAGCACCAGATCGCCCTCGGTCGGGTGCTGCAGCTCGAAGTTCGTCTGAACCTGCCATTCCGATTCGGGCTCGTCCGGATGGGTCGGATTGACGAAGTGGATGTACGCCTCGCTTTCCTGCCTCGCGGTCGTACATGCGGCCAGGGCCGCCGGCAGCCAGGTCTCCTCGGGAAGCTGTTCTTTGGCGAGCTCCACGAGCCACGTGGGATCGTAAGGTTTCCAATCAGTCATTCTTCACCTCATAACGCGGAATCCTGAGCGACACCCGACGCTAGTTCCGGGCCGCGTCGGCCGCGGGCTGGAAGTCGAACTTTCCGTTGCCTTCCTGGTAGAACACGCACTCGCTTCCGGCGCGACAACCGCTCACGTGCACCCAGTTGGCCGGCATGACGATGACCGAGCCGGGGCCGAAATCCCGGGCCGACGGGACGTCCGCTCCGGTGTACCAGACACCGCTGATGATCACATTCTTGATTTCGCTGCTGTGGCTGTGCAGCGGGTTGGCGGTCAGGGCAGGCACCCTGCGTATCTGCGTATACGCTCCGGTCCTGGGGTCGCCGGAGAGCACGGCGAACTGCATGCCCTTCCTCTCCGGCAGCTCGGTCCACTTCAGGTCGGTGTACGACAGCATCACGGGCTGACCGATCTGGTTCCCCGAGGCCGTCGATTTCGCCGGTTCGTCTCCAAGCGCGGCCATCGTCAGGCTTCCCGCCACGACCATTACGACGACTCTCTTCATCAGAATTCCTCCACGGTTCAGGCCTCGGCGAGGCCGGGCTTCAGGACGCCCGTCACCTCGTCAACACGACTCGCATCTTTTGAAGAATCTCCGGCGACGGGACCGATGACTTCTCATCGATCATCAGGACGAAGTTGTCCGCGAGAATCTCCTCGGGGTGAATGATGTACTGCGTGTTCCGGCCGATCTGGTCGAGGTAGTCGGGAAGCGCCGACGGGTCGCGCAAGTCCGCGCCCCCTCCGGGAAGCATCGCCGGCCGAAAGCCGTCCCTGGTCTCGGCGAGGACCAGCAGCTTGAACACCATGCTGTCGAAGAACTCTCCGCCCGCCTTCGTGTCGTATCGCTCGGTTTTTGCCAGGAGCACCGGCGTCACCGCGACGGATTTTCCGTCGAGCCTGAGCCGAATGTACGAGTCGAGAAGCGGCGCGTCGGGATTCGTGATCTTTCGCGCCTGCAATTCCGGGGGCAGAACGATCTCGGGGCAGACTTCGAAGCCGATGATCTCGTAGAGGGCGCGGCGCGCCGCCGGGTTGTACGTTCGGTAGACGTGAAACAGCTCATGAAAGATCAGAGACTCGAGTTGAGCTTGATCTTCGTCGAGTCGAGCCTTGGGAAGCACGATCGCGGTGCCGCGACAATAGGCGGCTCCGCCTTCCTCGAGCCCGGTCGTCGTCAGCAGCAGCACGGTGGGCGGGAGGCGGAGATTCAGCCGCGCCGTCTTGAGGCGAAAGGACTCGAGGATGGGTCTCACGCGCGCCTTCTCCGCCGAGCTCCAGTCCCTCGCCTGTCGCGCCACGAAGCCGAGGTACTCGGCCTCCGAGACGTCTTTGTCCGTCTTGAGGCGTGCCGACCTGTCGAAAGGGCTCATCGCCTGGACGAAGGTGTCGCGCGCAGAGAGCACTCGAGCACACGCCGCCGCGTCGCCAAACTCGACCATCGTTCCGGGTCGAATCTCGATTCCACCGCCGGAAGGCGACGGAAGGAGTGGACCCTCCGACAAGAGCAAGCGCCAGGAGCCAGGAAGTCATCCGTTCATTCTTCCATCAAGGGCGCCCGCGGCGAGGCCGCCCGGCCAGTGGCGTCATTCGGCGCACGAGCATCCGGGAAGCGGCCGCGAATCGATGTAGGTCAGATTGTTCGTGTAGCTCACGAAGCCCTTCTGCCGGCCGTAGAGACGGAGGATGCAACTCGATTTCGTCTTTTCCACGAAGAAGGAGTAATCCGTCCCGGACGGCGCGGCCACGAGGAAGGGCCGCGGACCGAGGTCGCCCAGCCTCAGCATCGTGGTCGCGCTTTGCGCCAGCGCGGTCGCGTTCTCCGAAGTCTCGCCCTCCGCGCTGAGGACAGCCGCCATTTCCGTCTCGAACGAATTCCGACACGCGGACTCTCCCAGATTCGTGACCTGGGCGACCGAAGTGCAGCCGATGGCCATGCTCGCAGCGGCAAGGATCGCGAGAAGGCCCAATGCCCTCCGCGTCACCGGTCTCGGCGGCCCGGTTCTTCACGACGAGGAGCCGCGATGCGCATCATTGAGGAGGAGCCGGCGCCTTGCCTCGTTTCGCCTCTTCCGCCATGGCCTTCGCCTCCGGCGTCGTAAACGGAAACACGTCCAGAACGTCGTACTCCCAGATGTTGCTGGGAAATATCACGACGAGCTCGGCGACTTCGGAGTCGAGGTTCGTGAACGAGTGGGGCACTCCCCCCGGGATGTTGACGATGTATGGCCCCTCCTTGACGAACAGCTTGTCGCCGAGCGCATACATGACCTTCTGCCCCTTCGTCAGAACGTGGGCCTCCTCCCCCAGGTGGGAGTGCATCGGCGGAGCGCCGCCGGGCGCGGTGTACGTAATGCCGATGGTCAGGTTGTCATAGCCGTGCCGCTGCCCCTCCATGACGTGGACGTACTCGCCTGGCCCCGGGTTGATGACGTCCAGATCGCTTTTCGAGAGTGCGTAGTCCTTGACGTCCTTCATCTCGGACCGTCGCACTTCCCCGGGCACGCGGCGCGTCTCGAGGACCTTGTACGAGTGGTGCTGAGCGTTCAGCTGCCTCCTCGCGTCGTCGACGTCGAGGATCAGCTCGCCGTGCGCGATCCGCTGCCCCGGCAATGCGTCGCCGGGCGAATGGTTGACCACGGGCTCCGGCAACTGCGCCGCTCTGGCTTTGGCTTCGGCCGAGTAACCATCCGGCGACTTCGAACACCCCGGGAGAACCAGCGCGAGACTGAGCGCACCGAGGATGTGGCCCACCCTGTGACGCATGCCATCCCTCCCGTCGCTGTCGCGACAAACCCGGAGAATTTCAGCGATGGTAGAACAGCCCCCGCGGGCCAGGCGCACTTTTCATGGCTCTCGGCGTCTCCACGTCAGGAAGCCCAGGACCATCAAAAGGACGCTCGGCAGGAACGTCAGGGCCGCCAGAATTCCGAGCCCGACGGGATTCGGGTTCGGATCCCTGGTCAGTCCGAGCCTTGCCAGCAGGATCACGGTGAACAGCGGCCCCGTGCCGATCAGGAGCAGAAGCGCACCCGCCACGAAGTACCGTGACCGCCACAACGAGCTCATCGCCTGTCCTCGGTCGCCGGACGCAGAACAATGGTCTGACCGACCGCCACTCGGCCGATGCGGGTCACGGTGCCGTAGATTCCGGCGCAGTTCTCGTTCGCACGAACGACCGCCTTCATCATCTCTGGCGCACGACTTCCCGAGTCGGGATCGATGTTGACCATCGAGCAGCGCTCGTCGCGCATGGTGACGGCGACCGCGGGGGCGTCGCTCCCCTCGCCGAACGAGAGCACGCCGCCCACCCACTCGTCCTCCTGGAAGGGAACGGATCGCACGGAACGAACGACGATGTTCGGGCGAAATCGTCGCATGTCCGGGCTCACCCCGGCGAGATGCCCGATCTCACTGACCGTATCGAGCGCGATCACGGAGATGCTCGCTTCATCGAAGATCCCGTGCTTCAGCTGCATCATCTGCACGGGAGCCCCGTACCGACGTCCGACCTCGGCGGCCAGGTCCGCACCGAAGACCTCCATCTCTTCGCCATCCGGCGTGCGAATGTGCGTGGGAAGCTGTCCGTCGGCACCGTCCTCGCGGCGGAGCGGAGTAAACAGGACCAGGTCGGGAAGCTTGCTGGCTGAGAGCCACGGGAACGCGCTGCGGTCGTCGATCCGCCGCAAGGCCAGGCGCCGGTCGCCATCGAGGCCGTGCCAGCCCAGATTGGCGGCGTCGAGGCGTTCGCCGCCCATGGATTTCACGGGATACCGGAAGATCGCTTCCACATGTCCGATTTCTACGCGCACTCTGTGCGCCAGCCTAGCAGGCAGTGGACGATCGCGGCGAGCATGACTGCGGAGCGCAGGCGTGGAGCCGTGCCCCGCGAGTTACGCGGCTCCCATCTCCTGTCCTGCGACGAGCGCCGCCAGCAGGATCGCCAGGCAGACCAACGGAACGAGCAGCAAAGCCGCGAGCAGGACCGATCTGCGTACGACGACCGCGGCCGCGATCTGCAGGCACGGCAGGAAGAAGGCCCAGGTTCGAAACCGCGGCGTCGCTCCGAGATAGAACGAGATCGGACCCGCCAGGATCGCTCCCGCGACGAGCATCCACGGGCTGCGCCGGACCAGTCCGGTCACCGACAAACCGATGGAGAGGATCGTGCTCCCCCAGAAAATGAGGGGAATGATGTGCACGCGAAGCCGCCTCTCGATCCCGGGCCGCTAAAAGGTCTTCGTCTCTTCCTCCGCGACGAGGACAATCGGCAGGCCGCCACTCGAGATGGCGACCGCGTGAGCGACGACCTTCTGCGCCGACGGAGACGCCACGGCCGCTTGCAGCGCCGCCATGGACGGGAAATGCAGCTCCGCGATCGTGTGAAAAGGCGGTGCGCTTCCGTCGGGAGTGCCCACGGCACGGGACGCGACGAATTTCTGAATCCCCTGGAAATTCTGAGGATTGACCATCGGCACGTGATCCTGGGCGTACTCCCGTTCGAACTTGCTCTTATCGCGCGGGGCAGGATAGAGAACGATCACTTTTGCTCCTGGCATATCGACTCCTCTCAGAAGTGTTCCGCAGGCCACGCCACTCTCGACTGGTGATTGACCATCGGCACGTGATCCTGGGCGTACTCCCGTTCGAACTTGCTCTTATCGCGCGGGGCCGGATAGAGAACGATCACTCTTGCTCCTGGCATATCGACTCCTCTTAGAAGTGTTCCTCAGGCCATGCCACTCGCGCCGGACGCGTGCCGGCCTTCTTCGTTCTTTCAGACATGCTCGATCCACTGGCGAAGGACCGACTGAAAGGCCGCCGCCTTTTCACCGAGGTCCCGGGAATTGCCGAACTCGACCATCGCCCGGTCTTTTCCAAGCCATTTCAAGAGCTTCGTCGGATCGTCAATCTTCACACCGCCCGCAGGCAACTTACGAACCCTGGCTCCGAGGTGGAGGATGATGCCGACACCCGCCCTGGACCGCAGATTCGTGGTGGCAAAGTACTCGGTCGTGCGGAAGCTCGGCGCGTTCCACTTGATGCCTTCCCGGACACTGGGGTCCACGGCGAGCATCAACCGCCGTATCCGCTCAATCTCGGCCTTGAACGGGTGCTCGAGCGTGGCCATGAACTTGTCGACGGCCTCGCTCGTGTCCGCGGGTGTGCTGTGGGCGAGAGGCTTTTGCGTCCGGACAGCCATGCTTAGTCTCTCCGCAACTCTCGGCCACCCGGATGATCTCTCAACGAGTGCTCCTGGGGGTCGGCTGAGGCCGCGGTAAGTGAATCACATGCTTGCGAAAGTTGATGGGGGTGCCGGGCATGGCCTCGCTGACAACGAAGGCAATCGGCAACTCCGGCTCCGCGTCCAGAACGACCCTCGCTTCGAACCCCCGAGAGCGAAGGAACGTCGCGGCATCATGGGCGCTGGCCGCCGGGTCCTTCGAGACGAGGCCGATGCTGGCGGAAGCAGACCCGAGCTTGTGAAGGACATCGGGCAGACGCGTGGTTGATGATGGTGCCGTCCCACATGATGGAGCGGAGAACGCCGTCCGTGTTGAACCGAAACCGCTCGCGAACCCCGTGCTTCGCCAGCAGACTGACGACGGCATCTTTGGCCTCGGCAGAGACGGCCGAAAAGATGCGAGATCCCCGATCCGGGAACGGGAGAGGATTGCGATCCCTGGCCAGCAGGAACGACCATGCGGCCAGGCCCACGACGAGCACCGTGCCGAGCACGAGCAGCCATATCGGAATGAACATCTGCTCCCCGCTCTTGGAGTGCCCGAAGATTACCGCGCATCCTCGGCCGCCGCCGAGCTCTTGCCGGCGCCTGGATGGGTCTGAATTCCGATTCACGCCAGGGAGGTGCGTGAGAAGATCAGCCAGTCGACACCCGAAGCCCGGGCGCACCAGAAGACGGAGGGACTGCTTGAAGAACGATCTACGGACCACAGCCTGGATGCTCGCCCTGGTGGCGCTGTTCCTGTTCTCGACGACCCGAGCCGTCGGATCGCCGCCGCCGAACACCGCCGCACCCAAGGCCGATTGCGCCTTCAGCAACCCGGGATACTCCGGGTGGTGCCGGCAGACGGTCCCGATGCGGGCGGGCGCGACGCCGAAGCAGACGTGCCAGGCCGTCCTGAGCTGTCTGAACGGCAACGCCTGCGAGTCCAACTATTGCAACGCCGGAAACATCCGCAGCGGCTGGAGACTCGAAGAGGCCAAGCCGTCGACGCCTCCGCGTTGACGCGTTCCTGACCGGTTACTTGTCCACGACCAGCGTCTGCTGGTAGGCCACGGCCTGCCAGCGGCCGTCTTTCTTCACGAACACACGCGTGAAGAGAGCATGAGTTTCGCGCTGGACTCCGTCTCGAACGTTGACGTCGCGATAGTCGCCGGTCAGAACGGCGGTGTCGCCGTAGATCCGCGCCTTGAGATTGTCCAGCTTCACAGACAGAACCTTGGTCTTGCCCGCCCGAAGGTTTTCCATCATCTGCGGCTTGGTGGACAGTTTGCCGGCGCCATTGATGGTCGTGTAGTCGCTGGCGGTGTCGCGGTCGAGAGCGTCGATGTCACCGCGGACGAAGGCCGTCCTGGCGATCGCGCTCGAGTTGCTCGATGGCCGCTTCCTCACTGGCCGAGTTGGGAGCGGCACTCAGCGAAAGAAGCGTCAGCGGCCCCAGGATGGCGAACAGCGCCAGGACGGACGCTCTCATGATGGTACGCACGCGATCTCCTCCCCGCATCCGGATCACGCTATACCAACCCACGTCGCCACGCGTCGGCGCGCGCTTCATCCGCGGTTTAGGCGTTTCCGTCCTCGGTCGCTGGCTGAACAAAGCCAAGGACGTAGCCATCCGGGTCTCGGACGTAGAACTCGGTGCCGTAGGGCATCTGGCGTAGCGCCACGACAATCGGAACACCGGCGGAACCAAAGCCGGCCGAAAGGCTCTGCGCGTCCGTGACGACGACGCAAGCGTCTATGCGTTCGGCCCGCTCGAAAGCGGCCTGATCTCGCGGAGCGGGCGGAGCGCAGTTGAGATGGATATGGCAACCATCGCGCCGGACAGCGGCGTAGGACCCTTCATAGACGAACGCGACGTCGAAGCCGAGCTGGTCGCGGTAGAACGCGAGCGACCGGGCCAGGTCGGCGACCTGAAATACCGGGGCGATGTACGTGAGACTCACAGCAGTCGTCTCCTTCCGCCGCGTTCAGGCATGCGACAACGCGGCCGCCAGGACAAAGCACGCCATTGCGATTCCCCAGCCGATCGCCGGCCTCGAGTACCAGAACTGCAGCGACATGACCAGATAGGCGGCCGATATCAGAATCGCGCATCCTTGCAAGAGTACGGACTGCGAGAACAGCGACGAGTGGCGGATGCCGATGTAAAGAAACGCGCCGCCAAACATCAGAAGCCCGAGGCTATGGCTCAGGTTGAATCCCAGCCACGCCTGCCACAGATTGATTTTCGGGTGAAGCGCGATCGCGGATCGCTGCATCGCGACACGAAGCGTCGCATCCACCGGCGTAAAGCTGCGCGGATTGCCAAGATCCATGAGGGTGAGCACTCCATGGATGGCGCCCAGCAACACGGAGATGCTCGAGCCGACGATGAGAAGGACTCTGATCACCAGACTCTCCTATGCATGAGCTCCCGAATCAGGTCGCCCGCGTCGGATCCGCAACGCGTCCAAGAAACAGGATCGCGCCGCTCTTTCGATCGCGGACGACGAACAGGAAGGGATGGTCAGCTCGAAAGACGGGAACCGGCGCGGGTTTCGAGGTTCAACGGCTGCGCCGAGCTCCGCCAAGAGCGCGGTGGCGGCTGCGGCCTCGGTCCCCTCCTCGCCGACCTCGACAACGGCCTCGTGGACCACGGCCGAGATAAACAGAGAATCCACGTTCGGCGGCTCGTAACCGTTGATCCCGGAGAAGTCGGCATGAAAGGCGGTGAACGCGAGCGGCATGCCGAGGGCGACGAGCTCGTCGCGCATGAAGGTCCTGCAAGTGATCTTGAACCGTGGGAGAAAGAGTTGACCTCGCGAAACACCATCCGGGTAACGCACTCGTGGAGCAGCCGCGCAGAAAGCGTCTTCTCGAGATCCGGAAGCCCGTCTTTTCGGTCCGGGAGGAGCACGAGCATCGACAGTTCGCCGCCTCGATACATGAGTTCAACAGCCTGGTAGCCCGGAGCCTGCAGGTACCGGACCCTTTCGTGCTGGCGCATCAGCGGGGCCTGTACCGCACCGCCGCCCTCCAACTGGAACGCCTCCTCGCGCGTGGCCGCCCTCCGAAACTGCAGAGCCCACATCGCCTTGAAGAAGATTGCGTTCACCACGATCAGGCGCGAGTCGGCGTCCAGGGCGCCTGCGGGAATGAGCTCTCGGATCCTCTGGTTCGTTCTGTCTTCGACCCACTGATTGATCCTCGCGCGCGCCGCGACAGCGTCGCGGAAATCGACGAGCATCATGGCGCCGCCGTAGTGCCGGGCGATCAGGTCGACGTATTCCGGCAGGAGCGGAGACCCATCCTGTCCCCAGAGTGAGTTGGCCACGGCCAGCTCGAATTTGCCGGCCGCCGGCTGTCGTTGAGACGCTGGATGGTCTCGGCGAAGGCCACCTGCAGCGCCTCGTCCGCCGACGAGATGCTGAGCGCCTTTTTCATCTGCGCGGCGGTCTCGCCCCTCGCTCCGGCCTCGGCCATGCAAAGGGCAGTGCGAATGCTGAACGGTGAGAAGAACAGGTTCCCCGGTCGCTGCCGCAGTTGCCCGTACAGCGCAAACGCAAATTCGTTGCTGTCGTCGGCAAACGACCTCGGAATGTCTTCGGACATGGCAGTCTCCTGCCAGCAGCATCTACGTTACTCGTGCGGAATACCAGTCCAGCACGCGTAACGCACGCAGGGTGTTCCACCGGCTTGGTCGGCCCTCGCCCTCGTCCATCTCGACCGGCATCCTGCCGGGATACTGGATGTCGAGCGGCCACCGGCCGTCGTCGTCGCGCTTCGACGCCACCAGGTCGATCGCCTCGGCGACGCGCTCGTCGGGCGCGACGCCCGCGCGGCGCAGGTAGTCGAGCCCTCGCAGCACGTCGTAATGCCACCACGTCGGGAAGGCGAAGCGCGTCCACACGGCGTCGCCCTTGCGATCCCGCTCGATCACCTCGCCGGTCGATCTCCGGCGGAAGAGGCGGCGCTCGAGGAGGTACTCCTGCCCGCGGAGACGGGCCCCGGTCACCTCCGGGCTGTCCCCGAAGGCCCGTTCGTATTCGAGCAGGGCTTCGAGCACGCAGATCGTGGTGTTGAACGACGACCGCGTCGAACCGTTCTCAGCCTCGCAGTTCCACCCGCCGTCGGGCAGCTGCTCGGAGAGCAGCCGGTCGACGATGCCCCTGACGTCCTGGCCGAAGTAGGCGCCGATCGCCCCGACCTGCCCGTTGATGCAGGGCTCGACCTCGCCGGCGAAGAAGGGGTTGTCATCCGCTTCCTGCGGACCGCATCCTCGCCACGTCACGCGGTCGCGGACGAGGCCCACCGCGCGCCGTGCCTCGTCGCTCGCGGGATCGAGACCCATCTCCCGCAGGAGCCACAGGACGTGCATCGTGGAATCCCACCCGCGGTTCCACGCCGCACCGCCCCACCGCCCGTCGGGCGCCTGCAGGGCCAGCAGCCTCGCGCCCGCGCCCTCGGTCGCGACCCTGGCACGCTCGGCACCGATCTCCGCCTCCGGCGCATCCGTCAGATCGCGCATCACCTGCCAGCGGATCGACGGGTCAGAATCCAGCAGCCAGCTTCTGACCGAGCTCGTTGACGTCGAGACTCGGCGAGACCGACCGCTCACGCCCGGTGTCACGCACCGCTTCCCATGATGAAAAACCAGTAGTACACCGGCTCGGCCAAAGGACCCGCAAGAAGTATGGCCAGCCTCCACACGCGCTCCGTGCCTTCGGGCACCTGCTCGTTTCGCCCCACGTCCCAGAGATAGACGAGCACGAGAACCAACTGGAGCACGAGGACGCCGACGATCAGGATCAGATCGAGATCCGCATAGAACAGAGCCACCGTCGCCACGAGTTGAACCGCGGTGGCGACGCCCAGCGCCACCCTCCCCGACCGTGTCATGTCCTGCTCGACAGGCTAGACCACCTTCACCATTCGAACGTGAGCGATCGTGACGTCGATGAACTCATCGCCAACGACCGCGTATCCCAGCTTCTCATAGAACTCCACGGCCGATGCCCGCGCGTGCAAGACGAGATTCCGGAAGCCTCGTGACCGCAGATGCTCCTCGAGCTCCTTCATGAGCCTCGTCCCCACTCCTCTCCGCTGATGACCGGGAGACACCGCCATCTGGCGGATCCTGGCATCGGTTGGGGAGAGCCTGACGGCCACGACGCAGGCGATCAGGTCGTCCTCCGGTTCGAACAACCCGAAATGCAATTGATTCTCTTCGTTCGCCAGCTCCTCGGCCGTGAACGAGAGGCCTAAGGGCTCGCGCAGAACGGCGTGGCGAAGGTCGCACTCGAGCCGGTATTCCGCCGTTCCAAAGACGATCTCCTTGAAGACCATCGAGTCCGCGGCACGCGCGGGCTAGGCGTCGCCCGTCGGGACGATGGCCGCCGTCTCGACCATGAGAATGACGGCCTTCTCCGGCGCGCGCGTGCGATGCAGGACGCCCTTCGGGACGACAAAGCCTTCGCGTGGCTGCAGGTCCACGGACCTCTCTTCGAGATCGACGATGAAGTGGCCATCGAGCACGAAGAAGAACTCGTCGTCATCGTCGTGCTTGTGCCAGTGATACTCGCCCTGCATGACGCCAAGGCGGATGACGGAATCGTTGACCTTGCAGAGAGTCTGGTTGTACCAACTGTCCGTGCACGCTTCGACGAGGGATGGGACATCGACGAGCGACAGAGCGGGAAACTTGATGTCGAGGTGAGTGGCGTAGGGAAAAGCAGGTTTCTCGTTCATTGGTCCCCCCGGATTCGCCAGGATGGCGAGAGGGTAACTCGGTCGGTCCCGACAGTCGAGACTTCCGCCGCGGAGCGGTTGGCGGATCAGCGGCGAGTCCTTGGGAGATGCCCGCGAGCGAGTTCGCGGCACCCGCGGGCGAGCGGCGCCGGCTACCTCGACCCGACCGCGACCGTCATCAGCGGAGACGCCACGGACACCTCGTGGCAACCGGAGCGCGGATCGCACTTGGCGGGATCGACGACCTTCACCCAGCCAGTCACTTTCGCCGTGCCGCCCCGCAGATCGCTGAGCGGAACCTTCTTGGACCACACAATCGTCTGGCGCGGCAAGAGCGTAAACCGCTCAACGCAACTCGGATGCTCGGCGCGAACGATGTGGCCCGCGTCGTGTCCGCCTGAAATCACGCTGACGCCCCACGACGGCCCAAAGCACCCATCCAGGGCCGCCGACCCGTTGTTCGTGAGAGTGAACGTCGCTGTCACCGACGTGTCGCCGACCGCCAGGGCGCTTCCCAATGACATTGCGAGGCTCAAGCTCTGGCCAAAACCCGACTTCGCCGGCGCCACCTCTGGCGCCGCGGAGGTCGCTGAGGTCGGGGAGGTACACCCCGCGCAGCCGCAATCGCGACGAGCGCGAGACCGCCGAACCACTTGCGCGACCTTCCGCCGCCGAGCGGGCGGCAGGTCAGCGGCGAGCCCCGGACTTCTCGGCCTCTTCCGCCACGCCGATTGGCGGACGGGCCTTCGTGCTACTTCTCATGCACTGAAAGCCTGAAGCCCCTCGGCCAGCTCCGGGAAAGTGCCACCTTTGCTGTCTACATAATCTCGGTAGAACCCGACGAGCGCCTTATCGTGCTCATAGCCAGGGTTGATCTTCATCGCGGCAAGCGCGTTGGCAATCCATGTCTCGTCCGGAGGTAAGCGCAGAAACCGCGCCAGGTCCGCCAGCATGGTGGGCGAGATCGCGTATTCAAAGAAGTAATGGAACCGGTCCGGATACTGCCTTTTGAGACTGGCAAACCAGAAGATCTCATCGAGGATCGCCTGGACGACCTGCGGCGTGGGAGTGCTCCTGCTCAGGCCAGGAAAGCGCGAGACGTGACCGGTCTTGAGATTTGACAGCGCGCAGTCGATGGGATGCCGGATCGGCAACAAGAAGCGGAGCCTGGGATCCGTCTCGAAAATGCCTCCGAGATCGACCCGCCTTTCACGGATGATTGTCGAGGTGCGTAGCGATTCTTTCCAGAACAGGCTCTTGATGCATTCCTTGCGCACCTCGACGCCGGCCTGGGCGAAGATTTCCTTCGTCTTATATCTGGGATCGAATGCGTGCGAGCGCGTGATCGAACCGCCCATGTCGCCTCTGAGACCTGTCGTGGAGATTTGAACTGCAAACTGCAGAAACCGATCCAGCTTGTCCGGGCTGTAGTCCTGCAGGAAGTCGACCTGGGTGTTTCCATAGATTCGTTTCCCGGCATGGTTGAGGACCTGACAGTTCGGATGCGAAAAGAGCGTCGAGGCTGTCAGGGTTGTCAGGTTTCTATAGGGACCCAGAGCCAGGCATACCGACTCGATGTCCCGGATGTCCTGCCGCCGTGACCTCCTCAAATCGAGGACGTCCGTCAGTGCGATTCTGTATTCGGTCAATTTCCTCGCCGCCCTGCGCACCACTCTCGCCCTGTGCGGGAGCACGACGAGCAGAATCCACCACTCGGATACCAGCTGCTCGGCTCCGTCCGGGATATCGACGGACGCGTCGTCGGGGATATCGAAGTACGCGTACTCGATGGTTGGCCGGTAGTACACCAGGACGGCAGCGGCCACTGCCAGAACCAGGCCGAGCAAGGCCCAGATCCTGAAACCGGCCAGCCGTCGCGCCCTCATGCGGTGCTCAGCACTCATCTCAAATATAGCCCTTCCACAGCCGGCATGGTCCCGCTTGCTGAAACTCCCCGTCGAAACCGTTCGCGAGCCGCTCGAGCCGCGCCGCCAGCGCATTCCGGATCATCAGGAAGTGCGGTCCTGGCCCGGGTAGAAGTATTTGTGAGGCCGAGGGTTATCGGGAGCCCTCGTCCACTTCCGGGACCGCTGGCGCGGACACCGTGGCCGGGACGCGCCCCCTACGACTTACCCCAGCCGGGCAGGGCGGCCGCCTGTCGGATCCACGCCGCCATCCTCGCCTCGTCCAGGTCGTCCTCGTGGATGTCGATCCAGCGTGCCTCCCTGGCCTTGCCTCCGGGTGGAGCGGGTCGCAGCGACGTGCCCTGGAAGAAGGTCACCTTCACGTAGTTCGTGAACGTATGGAAGCTGAGGAACCAGCCCTGGCCCTCGATGCCATAGAAGGGCGAGTTCCATTTGACCGCCTTGCGCACGCCGGGGACCGTGCGCGCGACGAGCGTGTCGAGCCGGCGCCCGACGTCGCGTTTCCAGCCCGGCATAGCCGCGATGTAGGCCTGCACGGGTGCGTCGCCGCCGGCCTTCGCAATCTGAGGATTGCCGCCTGCGAGGAGGGCCGGCTTCGCGGCCCTGACGGGACCCTTGCTCCGGGTTCGGGTGGATCGCCCGCCTTTGCCGGTCGCTCTCCTGGCTGCGCGTTTTGCGCCCATGATTCTCTCCGTGTGTGTGACCTGACGAGTGGCGTGCCTACGGTGTCGCCGCAGGCGGGGCTCCGGGTCCCGCTGGGAACGGTCGTTCCGGGATGCTGTGCGTATTCTGAAACCCCGAGATCAACCAGTGCCCCTTCTGTTTCGTGAGGACGAGCGTTTGAATGCCCTCGCGAGGCTCTGGAATGCCGGTGGGCGTCCTTGCGCCGACCATCGTCCAGCGCACATGCGCCAGGGCAATTTCCGGAGACAGGAATCGCACCTCCACCTCGCCGATCGACAGCGTGCTCTCCTTGAACACAAAGCGGAACGCCGCCGTGAGCTTGCCCTCCAGCTCCGCGCGCCCTTTCCACCACCAGCCGACGACATTGACCACGTCGCAATCTTCAGTGAACAGGGCCGCGTAGGCCTTGGCGTCATGCCGGCTCCACGTCTCTCCTTGACGCGTAGCCACCTCGCGGATCTCGGCCTCGTCCTGACCCGGGGTTGCGGCACGGGCCGCGAACGTCACAATCATGGCCGACGCGAGGATCGTCACAGAGCGGAAGAAGCTGTTCACGAAGGGCCTCCTAACGAGTTGACTGGCGCCGCGGACGACGAGAATCGCGAATCCGTCAAGCGTGGCGACTCAGAGGTGATCTGTCACCCACCAGCCACTTGTGCCCGAACGGATCTACGAAACTGCCCTGTCGGTGAGTTCCCCAGGGCATCTGATGGTTCCGTACACGGTCAAGATCTCCACTCGCTCCCGCGGCCACCGCGCGAGCGATGAACGCATCCGGATCGTCGCAGAACACTTCCACTCTTACGGACGGCGCGCCCAGCTTCGCCGGCGTCTCCCAGCCGTTCCCTGCCGGTTCGCCGAGGAAGATCGGAGCTCCGCCGATTTCCATTCCTACGACCGAGCCGAGATTCCACAACTCCGTCGCGCCGAGCGCGCGCTTGTACCACGCGAGCGCCGCAGGAGCATCTGGAACTGCCAGCATCAGCGAGATCAATGGCCCACTCATGGACGTCACAACCCCCTCCACCAGTTAAGCCTCCAACGTTCGATGACGCTCGTCGCGTCGGCGGGAGGGCTCTGCTGTGCGGCCGCGTGGCGGTTGGTCATGCCAGGGGCTTGTGCCACACGGTGAAGTCGCATTCCGTGGCCAACTCGGGGACCAACTCCGGATGCAGGATCTCCAAGGATTCCGTTGCCTGCGGCCGGTATCCACTCCTCGTGTACCACATCTTCAGGAACTCCTTGCTCGGATGAGTCCAATTGCGGGGTGTCAGGAGCTCGAGCCGCATCGTGTGACATTCCATGTCGCGCGCCCAGTTCTCGGCGCGCTCGACCAGTGCGGAACCGATTCCCTTTCCGCGGTGGTTGAGGTCGGACACGAGCATCCCGAACTCTCCAACTCCACCGTTCATGAGCTTGACGTTCACGGACCCAACCAGCACGCCGTCGATCTCGGCCAGGATCAGGGCTTGATCGCGAAGAAGGCGCTCGACCTCGGTAGGGTTGGTCCGAGTGCCCTTTCGCTTCCACATTCCGGCTTCCGCGTCGTCATACACCTCGTTGATCAAGGCCGAGAGTCGCTGGATGCGGCCAGCCTGGAGATCGGACTCGAGCGGGAACCGCGTCGTCACTTTCGGTGCCTGCTTCATGCCGACGCCGTCGCCCGCGGGGAACCGGCTTTACTCCGGCACATTCTCCGGTGTCACCACAGCCGCCAATGCCTTGAAGATCGTGGGCGCTGGATTCGCTTTGCCAACCGGAATGTCGGAGTTCACCATCACGACGATCACCGCCTTGTTCGCAGGCAGGTAGTGCGCGGTGCAGTTGTAGCCCGGCAGCTCCCCCGTGTGGCCGAGCCAGCCGTGATTGATGGCGATGCCGATGCCGTAGGCATGTTCCGGAGTCATCGGGGGCATCGTCACCCACGTCAATCGCTCCTTCTGCATCGCGGGCGAAATCAGCGATCCCGTTGCGACCGACACGACCCACGTGCGCAGATCGGCCAGGGTCGAGATGAGCTCCCCGGCCGTGAATGCCCAGCTCGGGTAGCGATTCGTGGCGTCGGCCTGCCTGTGGTCGAGGGTCTGCATGGTGATCCCGTGCGCGAACGGCGCGGGCATGGAGGAGCTGGTGGGCCAGACCGTGTGTGTGAGCGCGAGCGGCCGAAAGATCTTCTCGGCGAACACCTGCTGGATTTTCTTGCCCGTGACCTGCTCGAGGATCATGCCGAGCAGCACGTAATTCGTGTTGCTGTAGTGCCAGCCCTTCCCGGGCGGGAAGTCGGGCGGTTGCCCGATGCCCACGTCGACGAGCTCGCGCGGCGTCCACACGCGCCGGAGGTCGGAAAGCATCGTCTTGTCCCACGCATCGACCTCGGTGTAGTTGTGAAGCCCGCTCGTCATGTTCGCGAGCATGCGCAGGGTGATGTGATCGCCGTTGGGCACCCACGTCGCATACTTGCTCACCGGATCGTCGAGACCGAGCTTCTTTTCGTCGGCGAGAATGAGAAGCGCCGTCGCCGTGAACGTCTTGGTGAGACTCCCGACGCGAAAGTAGTCGCCAACCTGCATGGGCTGACGCGCTTCCACGTCGGCGAACCCCCTGGCGGTGACGTAGCTTCCCTGCCCCGGTATCCAGATGCCGGCGACGACGCCGGGCGCCTTCGTCTCGTCGAAGGACCGGTCGAGCGCCGCCTCGATGGCCGCGCGCCGGGCCTCAGGGAACGGCGTGTCGGACGAGCCGATCTCGGCGCCATGGGCGGCGCCCCCCGCCAACGACAACAGGACCGTCACGAGGAAAGCGGCCGCGGCCCTCACACGTGTGGCGTCCATGACGAGGACGGACCCTCTATCTGGCCGATAGGAATGGTGTTCATTACAGACAGCTTGCCGTCGCGGCAATTCTCACACACGTGCAGCGGCGGCTCGCGCTGCACCGCGTGACGGGGCGTTCGGAGTTCAACCATGAGCGGACTCCACTCTTCGCCGACGCGGCCAGGCGAAAGGGTTGGACCTTGCCGTAGGTAAGACTCCGCCAGCACCACTCTGCTGGTCCAAAACGGAATCGCATCATCCAGGCTCGCGCCAGCACAACCTGGACCACGTAGCCGACGACGGCGACGGCAGCGAGTGCCGCCGGTCCCGCCTTTCCCATGAGCGCAGGCCCGTGTGCGAACCCGTAGAACATCCAGATGCCAAAGAGGGTCTGGAGCAGATACCACGTCAGGGCCATCTGGCCCATCGGGGCGAGCAGGCGCACCACGCGCCTCCAGCGTGCGACGAGAAACGCCAGAGCCAATGCGGACGCGTACGCCAATGTCAGCCCGAGCTGACCTCCCTCCACGAGCAGCCGTCGACTGAACGCCAGCCACGGATTCTCAGGAGCGCCGGTCAGAAGCTTCCCGGCGAAGATGCTGCTTCCGACGACGCCAACGAGTCCTCCGACGAGAAGGACCTTTCGAAGCAAGGTGCGATGCCCGCCAAGGTTCCCCAGGTCGAGCGTCCGGGCGACGTAGAGCCCGAGAAGGAGGCGCCCGAAGATGGCCACTTGATATGCAATCTGACCGATGGAGAGGGTCAGATACCAGTCGTACCGCCAGTTCGCCTTCAGGACCTCGCTGTAGCTCCCGCCGCGGAATGCGGCGAGAGCCATCGCGTCGTAGTCGGTCGTTGCCGTGACCGGGTGGGTCAGTCCGGCATTCGCGGCCGCGACGAGCGCCGGAAGCAGCACGCCGGTCGCCAGAGCGATTCCGAGGAGACGCTTGGGCGCGGTTCGCACGAAGAGCGGAAGCAGTACGGCCCAGAGCGCGTAAAAACGCAGAATGTCGAAGCACCACAGGAGCCAGCCATGGATTGCCCCGATCACGAACAGCCAGAAGATCCTCCGATAGAAGAGCGCGGTCGCCGACGCACCTCTGGCGCCCACTCGGCTCAGGAACAGCCAGAAGCTGATCCCGAACAGAAGCGAGAAGAGGCCCATGAACTTGTTCTCGATGAAGAACCGCTCGAAGAAATAGGCGATGGTGTCGAGCCGACCGCGGAACAACGAAGCCCGCTGTTCGTTCGTCAGGTACTCGATCCCCGAGAAGATCTGCAGGTTCGCCCAGAACACGCCAAAGAGGGCAAAGCCTCGGAGTGAATCGATAAACTCCAGGCGCCCGGCTGCCGGCGTCGCGCCGCCGACATCTCGGGGGTCAGCCGGACTCTTCATCCGCTGACGTCACTTCGCCGCGGGCGAGGGCGTGGACGCCGAACTGTTCCAGATCTCTCGCTGGAACCGCCACTGCCCGTCGGGCTGCCGTTTCCACACCTGCATGTAGTGGCCGCGATCAAGAACGGGAGTCCCTCCTGCAGCGGGAATCAGCCCCCACTCGAAACTTCCGATCTCCACGGCAAATCCCTCGCCGACCGTGACCTCTCGATCGCCCAGTGTCAGTGACGATGTGCGGTACTGGGACAGGAAGGCCGCGTACCAGGCGCGCAGCCCGTCCTTTCCGCGGACGGGCGCTTCCCCGGGCGGCATCATCACGACGTCATCGGCCACAAACGACAAGAACGTTTCCGCATCGTTCGTTCTCAGCGCCTCGTGAAACGCGGCAGTGGCCCTCTCGACGTCGGCCGTTGTCGCGGTGGACGGCGCTTTCGCTCCGTTGCAGCCAACCAATGCTGCCAGGCTCAGCGCAGCACTGGCGAGCAACCTGAAGCGAGTGATGCGAGTCCGCTGCATGCCCGCGGGTCAGGCGGCGCCGTAGCGGACCTGCTAGTCCAGTTCATAGTTCAGCATGAACGGGTGCTCGGTGCCGTGCCCAACAGCGGAGCTCCCATCGCCCCGGATTCCGCTCAATTCTCCGGTCCCTGAGCCAGGAATGACGGAATAGGACTCCTTCGCCTGGCCGCCCTCGAATACTCCCGTGCGCTGCAGTACAAACGTGCCGGCCTTGTCACCGATTCGGCCGACAAATCGCTCGAGACCGAGAAAAGTCGCCGAGCCGTCGCTGCGATACATCATCAGGTATTCGACCTGCCCTTCCCCCTCGATATCGCCGGTGAAGGTCTTGGTCACGCTGGCCCGAGTGAGTCTTGGCAGGTCCGGGCCCTCGCTGTAAGCCTTTTCATCCCAGCTCTTGATGGCGAACCGAGCATTCGCGCTCTTCTTCATGTGTCCTTCTCCGGCCATTCGGAAGCCAGGCCCTACTGGCCGCTGCCTGCGGGTGGCGGGTCAGCGATGAGTCGGGCGGTCAACGCGAGCCATCCTGACTTCTCAGCCGACCCTGAGTCGCGCTGATTCTGTCGAGGTCTGCGATTCGCCTCGGAGTGCTGCCCCCGCAAGTCAGGCGGCCCCGCCCGTCGGCAACCATCGGGCGGCCGCATCGGCGCTGTCGTCGGGCCGCGTGTTGAAGGCAATCGCCGCGCGCGGCGCTGCCTTGCGAACCGCGTTGATGACGACCTCGAAGATTGACAGCCGACGAGGCGGCAGTCGGACGCCCGCGCCGATGACGACGCAGTCATAGCTTGCCGAGGCGAGCTGCCGCTCCACTGTCGGCCCGGCGGTTTCATCGGGCCTGATAGAGCAGAGGTCCGCCTCCCATCCGCGCGAGGCAAACTGCTTCATCGCAACCGCGATACCGGCGTGAATCTTCTCGGCGGTCATGCCTGGCGGCAGTGCAGGGTCGGAAAAATCCACGGTGTCCGGGTCGTAGCCGAGCAGAAGAACTCGCGTCATGAT
The DNA here is from genome assembly GCA_963804915.1 of uncultured Acidobacteriota bacterium. Lineage (GTDB taxonomy): Bacteria > Acidobacteriota > Thermoanaerobaculia > UBA5066 > Gp7-AA6 > DAHUXD01. The sequence continues at coordinate 24,382 of CAWDSI010000032.1, read as the reverse complement.
CGCTCCTTCGTCTTTCGAATCTTTCGTCTCAGGCCGCCTGACGGGTGGCGCGTTCGCTGCACCCGCGGGTCAGGCGCCGCCGGATCCAGGTCACGCGTTACGGGCGGTTGAACGAAGTGTCAGGCCGCAGTTCGCAGCGTGACCAACGAGCCTGCTCACTGGCCTTGAGGCGGCTGCCATAGCTCGACCTTGTTTCCCTCTGGATCAATGACCCAGGCAAACTTCCCATACTCGGATTCGTCAATCTTCTCGAGCACATTGCAGCCTTCTTCCTTCAAGGCCTTGACCAGGGCGTGGAGGTCTTCCACTCGGTAGTTGACCATGAAGGAAGCAGAGCTCGGAGCAAAGTGATCACTTTCCTCCGGATCGATGAACCAGGCAGTTGTGCCTGCAACCGGCTTGCCCTCGGCGTCGGTCCAATTGAAGGCAGCTCCGCCCCAGACCTGGACATCGATTCCCAGGTGCCGCTTGTACCAGGCCTGCAGTGATGGAGCGTCTTTGGCCTTGAAGAAGATGCCGCCGATGCCAGTGACTCGTTTCATGTGACCTCCTGATGCGCGGTGGTGGTGAGAGGAATGTTTCTTCGGATGCCTGACGGGTGGCGGGTCAGCGACGAGCTCCGTATCGAAGCGTAGGGGCGAGTCCGCTGCACCCGCGGGTTAGGCCTCCGCACCCTTGTCCTCCTGAATCGAATACAGCGACAACTCGAGGCCCAGCCCGGCCTTTCCTGCGCGACAGACGAGATCGGGCGACAAGCGGCCGAATTGCGCCGGCAGATGCCGATTCGCGACCGCGAAGTCCAGAACACCGCTGACTCCTGGCAACGCCATGAGTACCTCGAGATCAGTCTTGTAGCGCTGAAGAAACGATATCGCTTCCTCGATCTGTGTCGAAAGCTGATCGAAGTCCGCGTTGCTGACGTCGACATGAAGCGTGTCCCCATCAATCCGATAGGGCTTCATGGAGAGACCATCAGCCGCGCGAGCGATCCCGGGAGCCGAAACTCGAAGCACGCAGCTCATCTTCGGAGGCCTACGGGCTGCGCGTCAGCGGCGAGCGAAGCAGCGCTTCGACGGATGGCTACCTTCTCGGCTCATACCGCATCGCCACCGCCCCCGAGCCGAACTCCAGCCGGCTCACGAGCTTCAAGTCGACATGCTTCGATAGCCCCGCGAACAACGTCGGCCCATGGCCCGCGAGCCTGGGATGCACCACGAACTCGTACTCATCGATCAATCCCAGCTCCGCCAACGCCAGCGGGAGCGTCACGCCTCCCGTGAACAGTCCCTTGCCCGACTCCCGCTTGAGCTGCTGAACGGCCTTCCCCAGATCCCCGCGCACGAGCTCCGCGTTCCAATCGACCCGGTCCAGGGTGCTCGACACGACGTACTTCTTTGCCGCGTCGATCGTCCGGGCGAAGGGTTCCGTCCAGTCAGGCATCGCTCACCGTCCGCGTCGCCAGCCGCCACGCTGCCTCCATCATTTCGTAGGTCACCCGGCCAAAGAGGAGGGCATCGGCCTGGGCGAGGTTCTCGACCGCGTGACGATGCAAGTCTTCGTCCGCGATCCCTACACGATGATCGCAGCACCCGTCCAATGTGACGTTGATGGAGTACCGAAGGGGTCGCATGACGTGAAGACTACGCCTTGCGTACCGGGTAGCGCAGGTGTGTCACGCCGACGCCCGGGATCACCGTCGGGTTGCCAAGGACGGCTGGCGTGCCGGCGAGGTGGTCGAAGAGTCGAACTCCGGAGCCAAGAAGAACCGCCGCGATGTCGACGTGGATTTCGTCGAGGAGGCCGGCATTCAGGAGCTGCTGGATGGTGTCAGCGCCGTGGACCCCAACGGACTTCCCGGCGGCGGCGGCTTTGGCCTGGTTCACGGCGCTTTCGATGCCGTCGGTCACGAAGTGGACAGTCGAGTTGGGTCGCGGCCATCCGGCGGGGATGTGGTGGGTCAGTACGAATGCTGGTCCCCAGGCGTGATTTCCGCCCCAGCCGTGGGCGACGTCGAACGTGCGTCGACCGGTGAGCACGGCACCAAGTCCGGACCAGAGACCGCGAAGGTGCTCGGCGCTCGGCCCGGACACCTTGAACGTCATGGGGTCCGCCCCTCCGGTGTGGAATTCGACGTCCCCCGAGTTGAAGTACCAGTCGAACACTTCGGCCACGCCATCGTTGAGGTCGGCGACGTAGCCGTCGAGCGACATGGACATGATTGCGACAACCTTCGACATTGCGATGTTCCTTTCGAGGGGTGGAGACTGCGTTCAGGGGATCGCGCGCTGTCCTCCCGGATCGTCCGCCCGACGAGTGGCGGTCACCGGCGAGCCCGGAGCGAAGCGCGGGGGCGAGTCCGCTGCACCCGCGGGTCATGCCGCTCGGGCGAGGGTGGCACTACTGATTGCTCCTGGCGATCCGCGCGCCACGGATCGGGCCACCAAGCAACGCGCTGATGACGCACAGGTTGAATGCGCCGGCCGCCAACGGCACGAGTCCGACAGCCACAAGGACAAGTCCTGTTGCCGTACCACGTTGAGTGACGCCCCAGGAAACGAGGCCGATGCCGGCAACCAGACGCGCGAGGCGACCGGCCGGGCTATTGATGAACCGAGCGAAGCGGGATCTACCGAAGGATTCAGCGAGACTCACGGTCAGCTCCTGGAGGAGTTTGGGGTCGCACGCGCCGACCTCGAGGCACGGCCTAACGGGAACGAGTGGATACTCAGTCTCACCGCGCCGGCACCAGGTTGCGCGGTTGCTCGAGGAGCGCCGGCAGCCAGGTGCCCTCAACCTTGATCCAGAGCTGACCTCTCACTTCTCCCGTCGGTTTGCCGCCGACCTTGTTTGGCTTTTCGCTCAGCACGATGCCAGCCTTGTCGCCCAAGCCTACCCACTGATCGGGCGACACGGACGCCGGCAAATCGGTCCTGCTTTGCGAGGAAAGCACTGTCGCAGTGATGAGCACCACCACGGCGAGAATCGCAACGCGAAGTCGCAGACCAAGCATCCAGACTCCTTTCGTTCCACACGACCTCAGTAGAGTACGGCCCGCCTAACGATACTCGGGTTCAGCGGCGCGCCGCTTTTGGCGCGTCCGTTCCAGCGAGGGTGAGGCGGCGCCAGCTTCTGCGCCTCCATTGAGGACGTCGCTGTTGACCGTGCATGGCGACTACCGAGGGCGACCAAAGAACAAGACGTAACCGTCTGAGTCCTTGAGCTCGAAGCCGCGCAGACCGTCATCAGTATCCTTGAGTGGTTCCGAGAATTCGACATTTCGCGATGCAAACTCGGCCGCCAGCGCGTCGGGATCAGGAACGTAGAGATAGGCGTCCCAACGAGCTGCTGGCTCCCGCCGGTAGTTCGGAAGCGGATCGACACCGACGCTCTTGAACATGACCATTGCGCCACCCCGGCGCACGATGCCAAAGAAGAGATCGTCGCCAAACCCTTGAAAGGTGACCTCAAACCCAAGGCGGTCGCGATAGAAGGAAAATGCTCGCGACACGTCTTGCACAATGAAGAACGGCGAGATGCTTCCAACCTCTGGGCGTGTCATGGGCACTCCAGGCATGTGCCGCCTAGCGGGTGGCGGGTCCGCAGCACCCGCGGGTTAGGCCGCACCAGAATCACGACACCCGACCTTGCGCACTTGCTGCCTCCTTGCGCCATCTGCGGTTGCGAAGGGCGCCGATGACCAGGCAACCCATCGCCACAAACAAGCAGGCGCGAAAGACGTCCGACAGGATCGCGAAGAGTAAGCGCGCGTTGTAGCTCGTTGCCTCGTCAGCCCACCGCCCAAATGACCCCGGAAGAAACAAGGACGCAAGAAGAAAGAGCAGCCCAACGAGGATGAGTTTGGATTTCCGCGGCGCTTCGCTCGTCATCGCGACGTCTCCCTAATGCGGCCTAACGCTGACTTAGGCAGCGACCGGTTTCCATTCATTGCCGCAACTCCGGCACTTCACGCGGGTTCGCCATATAAACAAGGGAAGCGGCACAACGAGCATGGCGGCGACCGCGTAGCGCGACCACCGAACCATTGTCAGGTTGTCTGAGCCGCAGCGTGGGCATGCGTCATCACCCTTTCGGGCTGGCAAGTCTGCCTCGATTTCTACCAGCGCGCCCGACTCATCAGCTCCAAGAAGAGCGAGCGCCTCTTCTGCCCGGTCCGGGGCAACCTGCAGTTGAACGCCACCAACCGCTGTTGAATAGGTCCACGCCATGCCGATCAAGTACTCGTTGGCCAGGACGCACTCGATCCCTTCTGCCTCGAGCAGCGCTGCGGCCGCCTGCGCGTCGAGAATGTCGCGAAACGTCAGCACCGTGGGCACGCCGTTCGCCATGCCTGGCTAGATCTTCCGCTGTACCCGCGGGTTAGGCGGCGTTATTTCAGCGAACACAGATCAGTGGCCCTGATCGGCCACGGTCGTTGGCTGCACGAAGAACGTGAACCCAAAGGCAAGCGCGAGAGATCCGTACAGGAGCAGGACCACGGTGAGTGGAGTCGAGAAGGAAGCACGGCTGGCGACCTTTCCCAGCAGCAGCGCTGCGGTGCCGGCATGCGCAAGGTTGCTCGCCACTACGGGGCGCCCAAAGATGCCTCCCACACGCGCGTAGCGATTTAACCAGTTGAGCATTGCAAACCCGAAAATGGCGCTGCCGAGGACCTGAAGCAGCGTCCTGTCCAGGATCGAGGTCGGCGCGCCTGCGAAGGTGAGTACCTCTTCTGGTGCGAAAAGGAGAGGCAGCGCTGCGGCGAAGTAGATGACGGCGCTGACAACGAGCAAAAGGCTTAGTCGGTTCATGGCGGAATCCTACGGCTGAATTCCTCTTTCGCCCCAGGCTCGTCCTCTCCAGCGGCGCTCGATGACAGGCGAGAAGCTCGAACAACTGAGTTAAACGGCATTTCGTGGCCTGGCTGCCCACTGTGACTTCTTGCCCCGCATGCCCGGTGGCAGTGCAAGCCCGACGCGGCGGTGTGCCATGGCGCCACCGCGATCGAGGTTCGCCAGCATGACAGCGGCCGCGTCCGCGTAGGGCACGATCATCTGCGGAATCATGTACGCAAAGATTGGCAGAAATAGCGGTCCCGGGAGTACGCGCGCGAAGGCCGGAACGTGAACCGGCGCCGTGTCCAGCGAGATACGCAGCCTGCCTATGCCAAGCGCCGGCTCGTCCACCATTGGTCCAGGGCAAAGAAGACGCCAGTCCAGGTTGGACCGGCTGACGCGTTCGAAGTTGACCTGGTGCGGCCAATATGTGGTCTTGATCTTGGGTAGGTCGATGCCTTTGCGGCCGCGCTGGTCGAGGTCTAGCAGCGCCGCACCGGCGAGGAACCAGCATACCGGCCGCGCCCCATCGGGCAATGACTCTGCGCCGGTCACGAGCCGGTCGAACAGGTCGACGAAGGTTTGACCCGCAGTGACGAGGCCGGCGCAATTGATGAGCGCGTCGTGTCCGGCCATGATCCGTGCCAATTCAGCCGGAGCGAGAACGCTGAGATCGCCGCGGTGCACGGACACTCGAGCCTCAGACTCTGGTGGCAGCTTCGACGGAGTGCGAACGAGCGCGGTGACCTGGTGCCCTGCAGCCAACGCCTGGCGAAGCACGTGGCTCCCGAGGGATCCTGTTGCGCCAAAGAGGATGAGACGTGGCATGCGGCCTCCGGAAGGCTTATGGGCAATCGCCGATGCGTTGAACGCCGCCTAACGGGCGGCGGGTCAGCGGCGAGCCCCGCAGCGAAGCGCAGGGGCGAGTCGGCTGCAGCCGCGGATTTGGCGATCTCACGGGCAGTCCGCCCGCACCAGCAGGACCTTCGGGTCGACTGACGTGGCTGTAACGTTCCAGTGCTTGCCGTCAAGCTTTAGAGTGAGCTGCTCAGATCTCCCAGTTAGGTCGCAGTGCCATTCGAGCGCATCCCACCGCCATGCCGTGATTGTCGCCCACCCGCTGTGCAGATCCGGCGCAGACACTTCGAGTATCGTGGTCTTACCTGGAAAGTCATACTCAAAGACCCTCGCGAAATACTTCGGCGACCCTTCGCCTATTAGCCCAAGCTTGCCGCTGACGTCTACGGAAACGGGAACATGATTACGAAGTGGTGCTAAATCAAGTCGCTTATCGAGGTCGCCCGCGTAGCGCGCGAGGATCACAGAGTCGGCGTTCTTTACCGTCAAGGCCGTTATTGCGGCCACCAGCACGGACAGGTCCGGCTCCTGCACCGGAGAGATAGAGCCCCATGCCCCAAAGTGGGTCGGCGGAGGTTCCCTGGACGCGCAAGCGCTCGTGATCAGCACCAGGCCGGCGAGCCACGAAGCGCGCTTGAGGTCGCCTGACGCATGGCGGGACAGCGGCGAGCGCCCGAGCGAGGCGCAGGGGCGAGTCCGCCGCACCCGCGGGTTAGGCGGCCGCACGATGCCTGCTCCTCACCGCAACAGGAACCAAAACGACAGGCCGCCTAACGGGTGGCGGGTCAGCGGCGAGCCCCGAAGCGAAGCGCGGGGGCGAGTCCGCTGCACCCGCGGGTTCAGGCGCGTGGCCAGTCACTTGACTGTCTCCAGCACGATCCGGTGCGGACCATGAGCCTGTGTCGCGCCTTCGATCGAGACTTCCGAGTACCCGGGCTTCGCGACCACCAACGAGTAGACAACTTTGGGGCCGATGGGGCCGTGAGACATGAAATCGAAGCCAAACCGCCCGTCCTGACCTGTCCACGCCTCACCGTGAGTCACAGCCAGAACCGCGGAATACACCGTTATCGGGAAATCGACTGTGACGTGTGCGTCGAGTACCGGCTGGCCCAACTGATCGACAACCACGCCCGTCACCATGATCGTGTAGTCAACGTTGCGACGGGCACACGCGATCCCGAGCAGCGCGCTGATTGCGCCGACGGCGGCAACACGCGCGCCTAACGGGTGGCGCATGTTAGGCGCGGCCGGTTCTCCGCGGTCTCCGCTTTTTCGACTCCGACTTGATGACCATGCGGGTCGAGCGGGTACGCGGGAAGGTGGCCCCGGCGTGCTTGATCGCAGCCTTGATGAGTGCCTGGATGTCCCCGTGATCGAGGTCTGATGCGGCCTTGAGGGCAACGCTGCGCACTTTGCCACCAGAGCCCTCGAGAAGACCTTTAGGGTCGGGCAGAGACTTGTCGAAGTACAGCCGGACCCATTGCGGAAAGATAGCAACGGCGACGATGGCCTCGTATCCGCGATCTGACATACCGAACGCCACCACGAGAGAGTTGGAGTAGTCGTAAACGAGCTCATAGGAGCCGGGAAAAGCGCGGCGGAGTTTGGGCAGACATCGCTTCACCAGCGCGACGATCTCGGGGGGGAACCGCGACAGGAACGCGGACAACCGTGCGTTGGGGCTGGGCTCGCGAGTGTTCACGAGTTGACGCTACCTCAAGAGACAGTGGCACGCCTAACGAGTGGCGGGTCAGGTCGAGCCGGGGCGAAGCGCAGGGGCGAGTCCGCCGCACCCGCGGGTGAGGCCGCTGCTTATTCCGTTTCAACAGGATCATTTGATGTCAGGGAGGACCCGGTCGCCGCGCGATGACCAGTATGCCTGCGGCGAGTACGAGATTGACCAGCGCGATGCCGGTGAGAGTGACTGTGGCCCCATCGGACGCTGTCGGGCCGTAGGCTGGAACGAACAATGACGCCGCGCTCGTGCGGAGCCCCGAAGCGTCCTGCACAATATTGGTGGCGACATGGAACCCGAGAGCGAGCGGCACGCTGCGCCACCGGGCAAAGATTGCTCCGAAGACTAACCCTGACGTGAACACGCCGGCCAGGACACTGAGCCACGGGAGGCCAGCTTGCAGATGGAGCAGCGCGAAAAGGCTGGATGTGGCGACCACGGTGAGGTCCTGGACCGCACCGATGCGCGAGCCGAACGAAGGCGTAGCCACGATAGACCAACTCTTCGCCGACATTGTTAAAGAAGGTGAACGCACAGGCGCCGAGGAAGGTGATGCCGCGGAACCCCGGATTCGGATGCCACGTGGCGCCCGCCGTAACGGCGATGATGGCAAGCCACAAACCCGTCATCGCGGTTCCGCCGAGGAATCCGACACAAAGGTGCGCAAGTCGACTGATTCGCAGCGCCTAGTCCGAGGTCGGAGAGCGACATCTGATCAGCCCGGAGGAACCGAGTGGTGAGCCACCAAGAACTGGCGGCAAGGGCGAGCACAGGAACCACACCGGCGGTACGACTACGCCTGCCCAGGCCGGGGACGTTGAGGAGGAACAGATACATGACGACGCATAACGCCGCGCCGACGGCGAACAACAGCAGTCGCCTCCAGAACGGTGTCAGAGGGACCTCCGGAGATTGCGTCGGCCTAACGGGTGGCAAGTCAGCGGCGAGCGCATGCGAGCCAAGCGAGCTGCGCGAGTCCGCTGCACCCGCGGGTTAGGCGGCGCGTTGATCATCGGGCGTCGATACGCTCGGTAATCGTAAGTACGACGCGAGCCGGTCGGCCCTCGATACTGGTGGGCTCAAAGGTCGACTGCAACAGCGCCCTCCTCACGGCAGCCTCCAGACCCGGACACGCCGGCGAGATGGCGGCGGGCTGACTCAAGTCGAGAGATTCAACGCTTCCGGACTCGTTAACCACTGCCTCGAACACGAAGCGGCTCTCGACTCCCGCTTTGCGACAGCCCTCGGGAACCACCGGATCAACGCTCTTCAGTGCCCGGGGCAGGCGGACGCCCCTGGTTCGGCTGTCAGAACTGGAAAACCTGTGATCCGTCTTGATCATCACCACTGAATCCGACCTCCCGCAGCCGGCCAGGGCGACAACCGTCACGACGAAGGCTTTCACGCACATGCGATCCAGGCCAACGTATCCCGTTGCGACACCTAACGGGTGGCGGGTCAGCGGTGAGACCCGGAGTGAAGCGCAGAGGCGAGCTCGTTGCCGCGGGTTCGGCAGCGGCTCAAGAACGCGCGATGAATCCTTCACGGCCTTCCTCCGAGACTTCAAACCCCTCTGCCGACAGCCGATCTCGAACAGCTCCACTGGCCGAGCATCCAACAACACGCACTTCCTGGATTCCGGGATGATGCAGCAGGACCTGACTAACAATTTCAGCGGCCGCACTACCAGGGTCGAATCGCTCGGACACAACAAACGTCGTGATGCCGTTCGCGCCAGCCGTCCACAGCTTCCGAGCTTCTTCCCTGTTTCGTACGGTGTCAGCGATCCAGACAGGCCCGGAGGCAGCCATGTTGCAAAGCTGATCGCCAACATCAGAGTCAACCACGATCGTGACTGATACTTTGCGCACCCTAATTTCCGCTGCCTGACGGGTGGCGGGTCAGCGGCGAGCTCCGAAGCGACGCACAGGGGCGAGTGCCCTGCGCCGCCGGGCTAGGCAGCCCATCACTCGAGCGCGACGTTACGCCGGTCATCGTCGATAGAACGCTCTAAACCCAAGAAAGAAAGATGCGAGCGAAACTCCCAGGCTGACACCCGACAGGAAGTCGAGGTCGAACCGCCTTAGCACTACAGACGCAGCGCAACCGGCCATTCCGGCGAAGATCGCGGCCTGACCCCTCCTCCGCGCTACTGGCTCCATCATTGTTTCCCAGAGCCGCCTAACGGGTGGCGGGTCAGCGGCGAGCGCGTGCGAGCGAAGCGAGCTGCGCGAGTCCGCTGCACGCGCTTGTTAGGCGACGGCCAGCGGTAAGCCCGAGCGCGCTAGACCAGCGAGACGTGGACATCGCAGACCATTTAAGGTCGCAGCCTGAAGGCTGCGCTACATCGCCCCCACACTCACCCAAGCAGTGGTGGTATCCCATGCGAGCTTGAGGTTGCAACCGTTGCCAGCCTTCTCAAAGGAAATCGTAAAATTCTCGACTGGGGCACTAGCGGTTCCGGCCTTCATTTCCACGCGCGCGAGATCTTCTTTTTCACCGGGATAGTCCGTGCCCCACTCGCCGGTTTTCTTGCTGATGATGAGTGTCCACTTGTCCTTGCCGGGAAGTGTGAAGAGCGTGTAGCTGCCCGCCGGAACGTGCGTGCTGCCGACCATGACGTCCCCGGTGGTGACGAAGGTCGTGGCTTCATTCGCTCCAGTACGCCAGACTTCGCCATACTTCACGACATCCGGGAAAACGTTGCGGCCTTTTTTGCGCGGGCTGGAATAGTCAATGGTGACTGTTTTTCCGCCGGCAAGTTCGCACTTTGCTGTAGCGGGTGGACTCGGTCGCTTGGATTTGTCCTGCTGAGCCCGCAAGGGGCTTGCGGCAACGGCAAGGACGAGCACCAACGAACTACAAACGATCGCAATCCTACGCATGCGAATTCCTCCAATCGGACGACGCAATCTCAGGATCGACACCACCTGGCACCGGTGTCCGGAGCCTGCCATCTCACCACGCCTAACTCTATTCTGTTCCGACCAGCGATCGACCGGCGAGTCGCCGTTCCGACGGGTTCGACGCAAACTAGCCAACCTGGCTGACCGAAGCTTTCGTCGCCTAACGGGTGGCGGGTCAGCGGCGAGCGCCGTAGCGAAGCGCAGGGGCGAGTCCGCTGCACCCGCGGGTTAGGCGTCCGCGTTGCCCGATCGAGTGAGTCCGTCAAATCGCCAGTCCAACGTCGCCTTCGAGCACCGATGTCTTCAGCTGCGGGCGCTCTCCGCTCTTCCACAGTGCAGCAGTGTGTAATACCCGATACCTGATGGGCCCGCCGTCCGGTCTTTCGCTGCGCGTAATGGGGCGCGGGATGCAGACAAACTCGGTGCGCATCTCATCGGCCGACAATCGGACCTTCGCATAACCGTGTCCTCCAAGATCGACGAACTCGAGGTGCGGAGCGAGATCCGGGTTGGACAGCGACCGTGCGCGCTTCAGGTCGAAGCTCTTTGCATATTCGAGGCACGAACGGACGCCGTGCTTCAGCAGCATGTTGAAGGTCCAGTCCGGCTTCGCCCCCGCCGCCTTGTCGGCGAGAAACAGCGGTCGGAGCGGAGCGTCCTTCGGAAGATTGTGCTCATTGGCCTCCATGGTGCCGGGGCTGACGAGTGACGCGCCGACGAAGCTCAAGCCGACCGGCTCGAACTTGCCGGGCGGAAGTTCCGCAGTCGCATATCCGGCCCAGAAGCTGTGGCGATCGCCCGAGACGATGGCGAAGCCTGTGATCTTCGCGTCGCGCACGAGATCGTAGATCTCAGCGCGCTCTGCGTAGGCGGTGCCGTAATCACCCCCGCCCATGTTCGCGTAGCGTCGTCTTTCGGCCACGACTCCTTGGTGAGACCCGGCGGCAGGTTCTGCGGGTCGGCGCGCGAATCGAGCGCGCCCTGCGAGTTCGCCCAGATTTTCCACGTCGCGGTCGAGCTCTTGAGCTTGTCCTTGAACCACGCCTTCTGCTCCGCCCCGAGAATCGTTTGCGGCGGCGCGTTTCGTTGCGGGTTGGGGACATGCGCGTCGTTGAAGCGGACTTCCGCCGGAGGATTGCCGCCGTTGAAGGCACGCCCGCCGTCGAGAATCTGCATCACAGACTCAGGAGACATCGCCGTGAACTCGTCGCCGCCGAGCTTTCCGAGAGACGGATCGCTGAAGCAGTCGGCGCTCCGATAGCTGTGCTGGTCGGTAATGATCAGGTCGAGGTGCTGGCCGTAGCGCAGCGCGCGGTAGGCCTTGAGGCTGTTGATCGCCGTCAGGTTGTTCGGTTCCATCCCCAGCCCATCGCTATCGAACTCCTTGATGGGAACATCTTTCACAGCGGGTGGATCGAAGCGCTCGAGCGACCCGCTCGGCGGAGCGACACGCGCGGGGAGATATTCGAACCAGGCCTGATTCGCCGCGACCTTGACGCTCTGGCCAGGCTGCTCGAACGGCCCCGCCTTGACGATGCTTTGCCAACCCTGCCACGAGAATTCGTGGTTGTCCCAGATGGCGACGAACGGCCAGCGCGCGCGAGCGTCCTGGAGGTCGGGATCGGCGAGATAGCCTTTGTAGATGGCCCGGTAGCCATCGACGGTCAGCGGGATGTGGAAGTTGCCGACCTTGTGGCCGTCCGGGAGGCGCGCAACCTCATAGATCGTGCGGTCGTAGCGTGTCTTCACCTCGTCGGGATACTCGACCACCTCGTAGATGAAATCGCCGAGGTGCAGAACGAAATCGAGCTGTTCGGCGGCGGGAGCGCGTTCATCTTCGTAAATCATCCGGCGATAGGCGTTGAGCTTGCCCTCATTGACATCCTGACAGCTCACGAATGCGAAGTTCACCGTGCGCGGATCGTTTGGCAACGGCGCAGTGATCGTGCGGCCGACCCGGCTGCCGTTTCCGTCGGTGTCGGTAAACCGATACCAGTAGGTGCGCGCCGGCTTGAGTCCGCCAATCAGAACGCGCGCGGTCCAGTCCGCGGCGCTCGAGACCGGTGCCTGCGCGTGCGCAATGACTCGGCGGAATGCCTCATCCTCGGCGACCTCGACGGTCAGGAGCTGGCGTGTGCCCTCGGCAAACGGACGCCTCGTCCACAGGATGACGCTGTGCGGATCGGGATCGCCCGAGGCGACCCCTTGGGGATAGAGATCACGCCGCTCATGCCAGTGGACACGCGAACCTCGAGCCGGTCCGACCCATGCGAGCGAAGCACCGATTGCTGCTGCAGCTTTGAGAAAGGATCGGCGGCTAATCTTCATCGTCTCACTCCGTCCGGGCTGCAGTTGGCGTCACCTCAGGGTTCGGACGCGAACGCCCGCTGAGACAAGTACGTACTCTCTGCCCGTAAGTTGCTGTGGCGTGTAACGCTTCGATCAAATGCGACGATCCGGCAATCTGAACGCCGGACGTCGTCGCCGGCCTTCCACTTCGTTCGGCCCATGGCCGGACGGGACTCGCTGAGCCGGTTGATACTTCCAGGGCCGCCTGTTTCAGCTGGAGGGCATTGCTGTCCGACTCCTGAGATGACGCCTAGCTAACCTTCCGACTGTCGCCTAACGGGTGGCGGGTCAGCGGCGAGCCCCGGAGCGAAGCGCAGGGGCGCGAGTCCGCTGCACCCGCGGGTTAGGCGGCTTGGCACTGCGAGCACCAGCAGGGGCGGTTCGCATCTTGTTCAGGCAGCTCATTTTTCGAAGAAGAGCGCCATCGCATCGGCCGGCCAGTCCATCGCCCGATTCGTCCCCTTGTCCACGCACGCCACGATCATGAGGCAGCGCGACAGACTCTTGCCAGCCTCATCGACCATAGTGCACTCGATCTGCGCATCGGGTCCACGGAACTCGCGCACGAACGACGTGATCGTGATCTCCTGATCTCCGACGGCAGGCTGTACAAAGTCGACTTCCATCCTTCGAACCCAGACCATGAACGGCAGCCTCGCAAGGGTCTTCAAATCCCAGCCGACGTACTCACGTAGGCCGTTCATCCGATGATCGACGTAGTACCCCGAATAGACCGCCGTACGGACATGATTGTAAGGATCGAGCTCGGAGAACTTGATCCTGTGCGTGCTCTTGAAGACTACCGGTGTCGGCGGCATTCGGCTTCTTTATGTCTCGCGCAAGCCACCGCTGGCGGGACGACGCGCTCCGAGCCCCGCACCCGGCGCAGCTTCCGCGGATTGCGGCTGCCGTATCGAAGGTCGGACAGGGTGGCCTCTGCGACCACAGGCCGTGATACGCGTCGCGGCGATGCTCGCACACCAGTGGCCACCAACCACGAGTCCTCCCCTGCCCCTTATGGAGCGTGCCGGAATAGCGGTCAGGTGCAGCGCTTTGTTAGCCCTTTTCCCCCATCCATTGATAATGGCAATAGCTTCCCTCCCAGTATCTGATCGTTGCCAGACAACACCTGACCCACCTTACTGCTCTTCCGGGTTACTGTATTAGAAACAAACGCCGCGACCGCTGGATCCCGATCAACGCCGATAAAGTCTTGAAGCTGCAAAACAGCTTCAACAGGACCGGCGACAAACTCATCGTAGTTGAGTTCCGCAAATCTAGTATCGGGAAGGCGGCGTAGAAACGCCACAACGGCCTCTGTACTCAATCTCCACTCAAGCAATCCCATATCATGGTAGCTCGTACAGAGAGCTGGCAACTCGCTGGTCTCAGCCTTGCGCCCTGCGTAATCAACAAGCTGATTCCATTTATAAGAATTAGCCCCAAACCAATTCCCCTTTTTACTTTCCTTCTCAATTGAGCTGGCCACTTCCAATCCATTTCTGAATATATGGATGAAGAGCGCGTCAGGGAAGATGTGGTGGATAAAGTCCAAGCGGAAGCTATTGATGGGTAATTTCTCGAGCAAGACTGGTCGCCTGCTTATGATGGTTTCCAAGCGAAACAATCGACTGAGTTTCTTGCTCTTCGTGGAATCAACATCAGCCTCAGTGAGCAATAGCTTTCCCGTACGCGAATTGGCTTTAGAAGACCAGATATCAGTTTCAGGAAAGGCCGAGAACCATAAGTGGCGGGGCTCATTGAGATATGTGACATTCCTATGCTTAGATAAGGATGTACCAAGAATTGTTGTGCCTGACCGGCCACAGCCGATAATAAAGGTGGGACGAGATATCCCAGGAAAAGGGAGCCTGGAGTAGATTTCGCGAAGAATAGTTTTTGGATCTGCTGGTAACCTTTCTGTTAAACGCATCGCTGTCCTTTATTGAGGTTTACGGCTAACGGGCCGCGTGTCATCGCTGCGAGCGCAGCGAGCTGCGCGAGTCTCCCGCACGCGCTTGTCAGGCAGCTGTTGATCGAAGACATGAGAGGCGCCGATCCAGAACCAACTGGCGCCCGCCATCATGAAAAGCAAGCCGATCCGCCGCAGCGTCATGTCGGCCTCCGATGCTCCATTCTGCCGCCTAACGCTGCGGTTCAGCGGCGGCGCTTACGCGCCGTCCGCTGCAACCGTTGGTTAGACCGCGGGCCCAATCAGCGTACCAGCAGGTCCAACTCACGCGCGTCGAGACCGGCCTCACGGTAGTACTTCCGGGTCAGCTCAAGAGCGGTGAATCCATCCTCGTAGGCCGCAACGTTACCGTCGACTGGCTTGTCCAGATAGATGAGGCCGCCCTCAACCACGAACATGATCACCGCCGGCTCTGGCGAGTCTTCGGTGATAACGAGGGTGTGAGCCTCGCCCGCTGGTTCATAGATGAAGGTTCCAGGCTTGGCGACCCAGTCGTGCTCAAGGTACCGCCAATGACCACGGAGTGTGTAGCCACGCACCGTGCCGACATGGTAATGAGTGCCCAGCTTGGCGCCGGGCAGACCCTTCAGGATCGCGCTGAATCCGCCCGACGTGACATTGAAGTGGCAGGGCTGAAACCAGACGCCATCGGCATACGGAACCCAGCGACGGTCGTCTTCCAGGTCGATGTTGGCGATAAAATGTTCACGGCTTCTCCGACTCGGGTCGAGGCCATCGGTGAAGCTGCTGAAAGCGGTGATCGGCAATGTGTTCCTTTCCTTTATGGTAGGCAAACCGTAACAGGCCAGGGTTCCGTTCAAAAACCAAATCGGTCGTGCACCTTCCTCGGTCGAGACGTCGGTCTGTCAGAGGTCAGTCTAACGGATGGCGGGTCAGCGGCGAGCCCCGTAGCGGGGCGTAGGGGCGAGTCCGCTGCACCCGCGGGTTAGGCGGCGAGGGCAACATCACCACTGACCGCGAAGATCGCGTCGCCTTCGATTGGGAAGCTCGAGAATGTAAAGGATCTTGCCGTCTTGCTCACCGACGGCCTTGAATCCATTGCGAATGGCGACCTGCTGCGAACCGATGTTGTCAAGATCGACAACGACCCGTACGACACGAAAGCGGAACTCCGCCCACGCAGCGCCGCACGCCAGCGTGACCGCGCGGGATGCAAAGCCACGGCGGCGGTGCCGAGGATACGTCCAGTCGGACAGATTTGCGACGCCGTTGCCGAGAGGCAGGAGCTCACAGCCTCCGAGCAATTCGCGGTTACTGACACTTCGCACGGCGAAGGCAAATCGAGCGCCGGCGATCCGCTCTTCCTGCCATCGAGCGATAACGCTCATGGAGTGTTTGAGCGAAGGCGCGAAGTCGTCGGGGAACTCGAAGCGTACCCGGTGCTCGGCGTCACCATCGGCTTCGAGCAGAACCGGGGCGTCCCCAGCCGCGAAGTAGTCAAGACTAACGACGCCATCGCTCATCTGTGGCATAGCGCGAGAAGGAACATCCATTGGCTGCTACGGATTGCCGCCTAACAGGTGGCGGGTCAGCGGCGAGCCGGGGCGAGCGCAGCGAGCCACGCGAGTCCGCTGCACCCGCGGGTTAGGCCGCTCTCTACGCGATGGAATATTCATAGGCTTCGCGCAGGTACGGCTTCATCGCTTCGAGTTCCTCCATATCGTGAAGCTTAACCACGTGCGTGACGTGCTTTCGATCCGCGCCTACTTTCATGAACAGATTGTGCTCTGCCTTCCGCCCCAGGTGGATTGCGAGTCGCAAGGCATCAGACATGACCGTCAAGTCCGCGAAAATGCGGTTGCTCCGAAATAAGACGTACCTCTCGCGTGTCACGAACTCCACGGGACCGAGCGACTTCGCGAACGACTCCAACGCAGCATAGAGCTCGATGAGTTCCGGCGATCTATTCCGTAGCACCTCGGCTCGGTTGCCGGTACCGCAAGCGTGGCGTTGGTTCTTGCGCGTGAACTGGCGTTTGCACTTCGCGCATCTCCAAGTACTAGTCATAGCTGCCTAACGGGCGGCGGGTCAGCGGCGAGCCCCGTACCGAAGCGTAGGGGCGAGTCCGCAGCACCCGCGGGTTAGGCAGCCTCAGCGACTGGCCTCGGTGTCGCGCAAGCCATCGGTACGCGCTGATCCCTGAGGCCGGCAACGCAATTCCCACAACCACCCAAAGCAGGACATCGCTTCACCTCCCGGCTCACGAACAAGCTCACGAACCCGAAGACGACAATCAAGACGACGAACAGGCCCGGGAGAGCATCTGGACTCATGTTGATCAGAGGATTCGGACTATCGCTCGTCCCGAGGCACGTCAGCTCCTTCGGCTGCCTAACGAGTGGCGGGTCAGCGGCTCGCGATGAGCCGAAGGCGAGGAGCGAGTCCGCTGCACCCGCGTGTTAGGCCGCTCCACTGAGGCGAGACTCCAACACAAAGCTCAGTTAGGCCAGTACAGCCCAAGAGCTTTGGCCACAAATACCGCCATCTGCCCCCTCGTAACGGGGCTATCGGGGCAGAAGTTTCCGCCTCCGCAACCCGCTGTGATGCCCGATCTAAAGAGCGCTTCCACGAACTGAAAATACGGGTGGCCCGTCGGGACGTCGTTAAAGTCAGCCGTGTCGGGCGGAGGCGAGACTTGAAGGTGGTAGTAGATGACAGCGCGGCGAAATCTTTCGAGGCCTGTCGTATCGGTTCCGACGAAGATTTCCACGAAGTACCGGTTGTTGAGGTTATCGATAGTCAGACCGAGGGTAATCGAGTTGACAAACGTCCAGCCCGGCGTTCCCGTCGTCGAGTCCGATCCATACAAGTCACATGCGGTTGCGGTTGGACAGGCATAGAACCAACCACCCATGTCGCTGGCTGGATCGTTGTCGTAAACCTCCCAAGCGATGTGATCGATCACGGACCCTGTCGGCAGATTGAGGCCCGCGTCAAACCAAGCAATCGATCCGCCGCCGGTGCGATATCGCTCGTTGTCCGGAAGCCACGAGTAAGTAACGGTCGAGTCAATGGGCGAAAACGCGGATCCGTCGATGTTCACCGTCGACTCGTTCGGACCGAACGAGTCAGAGGTGGGGAGACCCCGGAAGTGTTTTTCAGCATCGTTCGGTATCAGTCTGCCCGTGCCTGATGGTGGGGTCTGAGCAAGGCTGATAGCGGCTAGGCCGAACAAGAAGATGACTAATCCGGGGGCGCGTCCGGTTTTCATCTGCATACCTTTCGTTCGTTGCCAACGACTCTGGCTTGCGCACTCATTATCCCTTTGGCTCTCGGGGAGGGCTGTCCCATCGCCTCCACACGTTCCCTTTCCTGCGCGCGGCCTACCGGGTCGAGCCGCAGCGGCGAGTCCGCTGCACCCGCGGGTTAGGCGGCCGGTCCCTCAACTGGTTGAGACGCAGCAACATCGCCGAGAAGGTTACCGGGGTCGCGGCGCCGGCTCGGCTTGGCGCGCCGCTGCGGATGTCAGGGCAATCGCTTCAACGATAAACCCCAGCATCCAAAAAATCGTCCGCACGACGTGCGCCTTTTCCCAGCGGACCCAGACCTCGCGGGCATTCGCCGGCGGCGCTGCGGGATTCCAAGTCTCGAGCTGATCGTTGACCGGCACATTGAAAACGAACGTGATCGTGAAACCGATTGCGATCGCGACCGTCGCAACAACGAGGAGCCTGAACTCGCGGCTATCCCGCCGTTGGCGGAGCATGATCAGCCAGACGATGGGCGCCACGAGCGCCACGATCGATAGTGCGGGCAGGGTTCGCAAGTAGTTCAAATGAACGATCTGCTGGAACTGAATGAAGCTGGCGTCGCTCATCGCGGCCCGGGCGAAGGCGGGCCCCAGCCAGTCCCCGAAAAGCAGTCCCGCCATCAGTCCCGCACACGTAACCGCGACGCCGCGCCCGATAGTCAAACCGGTCATCTGCTCTCCTCTATTGCACCGTCGCCTGACGAGTGGCGGGTCAGCGGCGAGCCCCGTCGCGAAGCGTAGGGGCGAGTCCGCTGCACCCGCGTGTTAGGCCCCGGACGACCGTTTTGCACGCACCCAACCTCCGAGAGCCGCACTTGGCGCCATGAGAACCAAGGCAGCAATTTGTGACCAGATTGCCCCATGCCCAAGTGTACTCACCAACGACACGGTCGCTCCAAATGCAAGCAGAATGGCTACCGCTACCCCGTGAGCCAGGGGCCGCCGACGTGCGATCCAGGCTGCAACGTACCCACCAAGTAAGGCGAAGACCACACCAACAGCAATGCTGCTCAGCATTATGGGCAGGGGTGCTGTTTGGTGGGGCAGCTGCCCGGACCGCCGAAAGAACGCGAATGCCGACACCGCGAAGATCACGTACCCGGCAACAACAGCAACAATAGATCTAGCGATGCTCATGGCTGTGCTCACCGAATTTCGAGACGGGGCCTAACGGGTGGCGGGTCAGCGGCGAGCGGGGCGAGCGAAGCGAGCCACGCGAGTCCGCTGCACCCGCGTGTTAGGCCGCCGCAGAGAGGCACCTGCGATGAAGTCCAGGCCGACTCATTTGTACCTCGTGTGCCCGCGCGGTCGGCGTCACAGGCTTCGCCGTGTCAGACGCACGCCGCACGTCGTCGTCTGTGAAGACTGCGAAAACGAACGGCTGCGATTCGAGGAAGTCAGCCAGGTCCTCGCAACGTCAGACCAAGATCCGACAGCCGGTCTTCATCGACGAAGATCTGGCGTTCTCCGCATCGAAGGCCGTAATCAGCTTCTTCGCCTCTGGATCAAACTTCTCGTGCAACAGATCGACGATCGACGGTGCAAAGTGACGGCGGTCCGGCGACGGCGGTTCCGACGGCATGCCATGGTCGGCGGTCACCGCGAGAAGATAGTTACTTCCGACCTTTGCCTCGAGCGCAGTCAGCATCCGGGCCAACTGACCGTCCATTTCGCTGAGTGTGACGCGGAGCTCGTTGGAATCCGGACCGTACTTGTGGCCCACGAAATCCGCGCCTTTGTAGTTCATCAGAACGAGATCGGCCACGTTATCTTCACCCACGGGCTCGTGCTCGATCATCGCGGTCATCGCATCGGCTTCGAATGCCGGAAACAGGGCCGAATAGCGCACCGCGGCGGGCGAATCGATTCTGTGATGCATCCACTCGCCGTCAGCCGGCCGCAGTGTGCTCGCGTTTCGATCCTTCAGATACTCGGGCAGCCGGTAACAACTCGGGATTCGTGGTCCAGGCCCCCGTCTGCTGATCGTAGCTTGCGAGCACGACCGGCGCTCCATTCAGCTGACACGCTCCATGCCCCGCGAGCGGCGTCGCCGCTCGGTCGATGCTTCCCTGCGCCAGTATGATCGCGCGACCGGCTGTCGCGAGCTGCCAGGCGTCTGCCAGCGTCAATGCCATCAGATCTTGCGGTGTTGCTCCCTCGAACAGGTTGTGGCGCCGGCGGTGGATGCGATCGTACACGCTGATTCCGGTGATTCCGTGCACGCGGGGATCGGTTCCCGTCGAGATGGTCGAGTGTCCGACGGCGGTGTTCGACGGAAGAGTATTGACCCGCGCCTGGGTGAACCAGGCGCCGCGCCGGCGCAGGGCGGCGAGCGTCGGCATGGAGCCGGCGTACCGATCGAAGTAATCGCGACGCATGCCATCCAGGACGAGCAGCATGACAACTCGCGGTCGGGCAAACCCAGTCCGCAAAACCGGCAACACACGGCCTGTCGCGGTCGGGGGCATCTGCACGCCAAGCGCAGCCGCAAGAGTTGGCGCAACGTCCTGCTGCACCGCCGGCATCGAGTACACTCCCGTTCTCACTGCAGGGCCCGCAAACATGATCGGAATCGAGACGTCATACGCCCATGGCGAACCGTGCATGTACGCCACGTCCGGGTCAGGCCGAGTGATGAAGTCGCCTTCACGTGGAACGATGAGGAGTTGGCCAGTTCGTCCGGGAAAGTATGCCCGAGCGAACATGTCGAGGAACCGCTGTCGCGCCGCAAGGGCGGCGGCATCGGCCGACGCCACACGTCGGGTTCGAGGCCCGTCGCTCCCAGAAGATCGCTTGACCTGCTGGCCGGAAATCGGCCAAGCCATCGCAACCAGGGTCAGGGCGAGGAGGACGGCACCGCAAACGGTCAGCCTCGAGGAGATGACAAAGGTTCGCCGCGTCGTCACGGCACCCGTCTCGAAGAGGAGGTCAGCGATCCGCTGTCGGCTTTCGGTGGAACCATCGACGCCTGCCATGGGCGGCCTAACGGGTGGCGGGTCAGCGGCGAGCCCCGGAGCGAAGCGCAGCGAGCGAGTCCGCTGCACCCGCGGGTTAGGCGCCCGCGGAAGGCCTTTGCCTGTGCGCCTAGAAAACGTAGGGCACCATCCGTTTCGTGACCCGCGCGTACTCCAGGTACTCAGGATAGGCCTCGGTCGCCAACCTTTCTTCGCAAACCATCCGAAGGAAGGCGCCAACAATGAGCAGTGTCCGCGAGACCGACTGCCAGCAGAGACCAATTCGATAGCACGCCGGCCCATCCAAGACACAAGCAGCCGTGTAGATCGGGTGCCGAATGAAGCGGTAGGGTCCTCCCGTCACCAGCCCACCCGGCGTGGGATTCGCCGCGCCCGTGAAAACTGCGACGGCCGAACGTCGCTCGTGCCCAAATCATCAGAACGACTGCGGCCACCTGAACTGAGATCCCAACCGGGGAAGTCGTCAACAGTGACTTGATCGCAAGCAGGCCCAGCATGGCGACCGCCATGAGCGCGAGGCCAACGAGCGACAACCGCTTCAGCAAGGCATCCCGCGGCGGCCCTGTTGCAAGGGGGCGCCTAACGGGTGGCGGGTCAGCGGCGAGCCCCGAAGCGAAGCGCAGGGGCGAGTCCGCTGCACCCGCGGGTTAGGCGGCGCCATCCGAGCGACCTGGCTTCGTGCGCAGCCGGTCCACGCTCCACGGATCGGGCCCCAGCAATGCGAGGCCGAACGCGCCCGCAGCGGCGGAGAAGACGGAGGCGTCCAGAGCAGACTTCACTCCGGTGCCGATGGTCATGCCCATGGCGAACAAAGACAAGAGCACCCCACTCGCAAGCCCAGCCGCCCGCGTGTAGACGCCGCCGAGAAGTGCCGCACCGAGGATGGTTTCGGCGACCGTCGCGGCCCAGGCGAGCATCGGCACCAGCGCCGGAGGCGCCCAGGGATTCACCCGGGCGGTGTACTGCCTGAAACGGGTGAAGTCGCCCCACGCGACGTTGTGACTTCCGGGCGACCTCGAACACCGAACATCATGCCACAGCCGATGGAACGTGACGCCGAGGGCGAGACGAAGGTACAGCGACGTTAGGCGCCGGAGGTTAAGGAGAGCGGCATCCCTTCGCATGCTGACGCCTACGGCGTCGATCTCATTCGCATCGAACCGCCTTGAGCACCACTGAGGCACGGTTCGCGCGATCGCGGAGTCGATGTCGCTTGTCACCTCGACCTCCCGAGCCCCTCGCGTTCCGTGCAGCGCCGCCTAACGGGTGGCGGGTCAGCGGCGAGCCCCGAAGCGAAGCGCAGGGGCGAGTCCGCTGCACCCGCGGGTTAGGCGGCCTCGAGACTCATCCGCATGCGCGACCGCGAGGTTAGCTCCCGACATGCTCGACCGCATTCTGCGCAGAGAGAATGCGCCAGACGCCGTCCAGCTTCTCGAGACCACGTGCTGACCGTCGAGTTCGCGATAGTGACCTGAGCGTCTACGACTGCGCCTGGCGGAGCTCCTAAGGCACCGTGGACGTGCGAGATCTACGGTCAACAGCAGGTAATCAGCGCCTAGCCTGCGACGATTGCGCACCGCGGCCGTCACGTGGCTGCCACTCGAATGGCGCAGCCCACAGGTCCACGCGCATCTGTCACCGGCGCCGCGTCCCGTCCAGATTCTGCCCGTGGGATCGACGAGCTCGGCATCCGGCCAGTAGCCGTCGCCATAGGCCGCTCGTCGCGCGGTTCCAGAGTCGACAAACGCTCGACCATGGCCACCGCGAGCCATCGAGCTCGCGCGATCCCATGGTCTCACGTTCATGGGCCGCCTAACGGGTGGCGGGTCAGCGGCGAGCCCCGAAGCGAAGCGCAGGGGCGAGTCCGCTGCACCCGCGGGTTAGGCCGCGGGCACGGCGTGCAAATCACCGCTCCGCCGCAGGGCTAAGATCGCTCTCCTCTGCCGCAAACAGACTACCGTCCGCGCCGTCGATCTCATACCCAATCATTTCCCCAGAATCGTATCCCTGGCGAATGTGACCGGCTCCCCGCTTGGTGACAACGGGCTGACCCTTCTTGAACTTGAAAATGGACGCGGCGTCCGGATCGTCCAAGGTCTTCAGCTTGTCACGCCAGGTAGCTCCAGCGCGCCAGTGAATGTGGAAGGGACCGACACCGTGGACCTGAACGATGGCGGCCTCAGGTGTCCACCCAAACATCGTGCTTCCTTTTGGGATGAATGCATAGCTCCCGGCCTTCAGCTCCTTCATCGCTCCGCGATCGAACTTGTCGCCAACTGCGAAGAACAAGGTCCCCGCGAGCACCGTGATGTTCTCGTCCACCGGGTGTTTGTGAGGGGGAATGATGCCTCCAGGAAGCTCACGGATCCTCATTACGAACGGCTCCCCCGGCTTCTCGGGATCGCCAAAGAGAACCTCGACGTCCTCGACCATAGGGTGAATCGGGATGATCCGGGCCTCGGACTCGCCCACGGACTGCCCCCGGGCACCAGCCGCTACGATCAAAAGCAGTGCCAACCCAACGGCCGCTCTGGCTAGACCCTTGATCACCATTTGTAACCTCGCAACATGACCTGATTCCGCAGCCTAACGGGTGGCGGGTCAGCGGCTCGTGAAGAGCCGAAGGCGATGAGCGAGTCCGCTGCACCCGCATGTTAGGCAACGCCACGATCCACACCATGACTGCTCTCCGATGTCCTCTTGAATCAACTGATCAGCGTAATACCCAGCCTGCTGTCTACGAAGCTGGCCAGTAGATCCCTAGGGCCTTAGCGAGAAAAACCGCCATCTGGCCTCGCGTCACGGGAGCGTCTGGGCAGTAGTTACCGCCGCCGCAACCCGCAGTAATTCCTGCTGCCGTGAGCGCCTCGACAAACTGGAAGTAGGGACTCGTCGTAGGCACATCGAGGAATGTCGACGTCGCCGGGGCCGGCGACGGCTGCAGGCGGTAGTACAGGACCGCCTTGCGAAACATCGTTAAATTCTGCGGGGAGCTGGTCTGCAGAATGACGCGGAGCAGATAGAAGGTGTTCTCGTTGTCGATCGCCAGGACAACAGGGTAAAGATTCAGATTCGTCCATCCCGGCTGCCCGGTAGTGACTTGAGCGACAACGGGGGTGCACGACGAATTGGGACTCGAGCAAGACACGAGTTCCGCCGATACGTCCACGCCCGGGTCATCGTCGTACACCTCAACTACGATCTTGTCGAGCAGCGCGCCGCTAGGCAGGATTAAGGAAGTAGCGAGTCGTGTAGTCGAGTCGAGTTCCGGGCCGCTCATCGAGTATCGAGCTTCAGACGCGGCATCCCAGCCATATGCTGCCCTCGAACCCTCGGGCGTGAAATTAGCCGCGGCAATCGCGCTTACGAGAGTACCGGGTGCCGATTGCGCCAACGCCATTCCGGTCGAGGTTAGAACTACGGCGACCAGAATCGGACGCATGAAAAGCCGACGAGCCATGATGGCCCCCCTTCTGCGAAC
>CAWDSI010000031.1:0-156833 GCA_963804915.1 uncultured Acidobacteriota bacterium | reverse complement strand
TCCGCGCGTGATCAGCACGAGCACCTCGCGCTCGCGGGCCGTGAGGCGGGCGAACGCGGGATCCTCTCCGGGCGTTTCGGGCGTTGCCGCGAGACCCATGAAATCGAGGACGACTTCCTGAAAGCGCGCCCAGGCCGGCTCGTCCTCGAGAAGGATGTGATTGCGGGAGTCCAGCTCGACGAACTGCGCCCCGGGAATTCCGGCCGCGAGGAGGCGCGCTTCCGAGACCGGACAGACCTCGTCGTCGCGGGAGTGGATGACGAGCGTCGGCACCTTGATCTCGCCGAGCAGGTCGGTCACGTCGACGGTCGAGCGCGCCTCGAGGGTCCGGGCCGCCATCTCGCCGGTGCTCGTCCGCCGGCACAGCTCGTTGTACCAGCCGACTTGCGCCTCGCTGGCGCCGGGGATGAAGCGCGACGTGAAAACCTGACGGAAGACGGGATTCTCTTTTCCCCAGCCGACCCGCATGAGCTCCAGCATCGCGCGGTACTGGCGCACGCCCTCCGAATCGCTGCGCTGCGCCCAGCCGCGGGCGTAGCCGCCGTAGAGGATCAGCCGCGAGACCCGCTCCGGATGGCGTGCTGCGTAGGCGACGGAGAATGCGGCGCCCGAGGAGATCCCCAGCATCGCGAATGGCTCCTCGACTCCGGAGGCGGCCACCACGTCCTCGATGTCCCGGATCCAGCGCTCGAACGACAGCGCGTCGACCTCTCGATCCGTCAACCCGCAGCCGCGTTCGTCCCAGCGGAGGAATCGAAAGTGGTCGCCAAAGAAGCGGAACCAGTGCCCCCAGACCGGGCTCTCCAGTTCGTATTCGAGATGGCTCAGCCAGTTCGCCGCCTTGATCAGAACCGGGCCCGTGCCGATTTCGGCCCAGGCGAGCTGAACGCCGTCTTCCGTGCGGAGGTAGCGGACGCGCTGACGCGGTTTTGTGTCCATCGCCGTCGGACTCCCGAATTGTAGTCGGGTGGGCCAATCGGTGAATCTAGGTCCGCTTGCGGATGATCACGTGGGCCGCCGCTCGCTCGCCCGGGATGTGCTTCACGCACTCGTAGCCGAGCGCGCGCAGGTCGATCCCGGCGAGGAGGTTCTCCCCGCGGCCCAGCAAGTACCGGCGAGATCGCGAGGTGCATCTCGTCGATGAGCCGCGCCTGCAGGTACTGGCGGATGGTCGACGACTCCGCCGCCGAGCCGGATGTCCTTGCCGCCGGCGGCCGCTTTCGCCTGCTCGAGCGCGGCGTGGATGCCGTCGGTGACGAAGCGAAACTCGGTCCCGCCCTTCATGCGAAGCGGCGCTCGCGGATGATGCGTCAGGACGAACGTCGGGACGTGGTACGGCGGGTCCTCGCCCCACCAGCCCTTCCAGCTCTCGTCCGGCCAGGGGCCGCGCACCGGGCCGAACATGTTCCGGCCCAGGATCCAGGCGCCGAAGCCGGACATGCCCTGCTCTGCGAGATCGTTCTCGGGACCCGACTCGCCGCCGCCATCGCCGTGCATCGCTTGCCACGTCCGCGTGTGAAAGAACCACTCGTGGAGCTCCTCGCCGCCGACGCCCAGCGGATTCTCGAGACTCTGGTCGGGACCGGCGCCGTAGCCGTCGATCGAGATGGAGAAGGAGCGGACGAGCAGTCGGGACATTGGACGTCAGTCCTTCTTGCGGCCGGCGGCCTCGTCCAGTTTCAGGAAGCGCACGGCGTTGTTGTAGAAGATGTCCCGCTTCTCGGCGGGCGTCAGAAACTTCGCCGACTCGATCCCCTCGATGGCCAGGCCGAGGCCCTCGGGCCAGTACATCTGGTCGGAGCCGAACATCAGGCGTTTGCCGAACCCGGCTCGCATGAGGGCGGCGAGGTAGTCGTGGAACTCGGCGCGCGGAAGGAGCCAGTCGCCGGCGCCCAGGTCTGCGTACACCTGGGGGTACTCCATGAGGATGGCGATCGTCTCCTGCAGGAACGGCCAGCCCGCGTGCATGAGGGAGAGTCGAAGCTTGGGGTGCCGGTTGAGCACGTCCTCGATGAGGATGGGGTTGGCGAGGGCGATGCGGAAGCCGGGGCAGCACGGATCGTAGGAAATCCCTGGAGGACCGGGACCGGTGTGCAGCGCCACCGGGATGTCCAGCTCCTCGGCGAGCGCGAGGTAGGGCTCGTACCTCGGATCACCGAGTGTCGCGCCGGCGTATACCGCGGTGACTTCGCCGAGGACGCCGAGGCGGCCGTCCTGAAACGCCTTGCGCAACACGTCGAGCGGGGGAAGCGGCGTGTCCTCGGAGCCCCGGATGCCCGCGCCCGCGATGATGCGGTCGGGCGCCGCTTCCTTCCAGCGGATCGCGGCCGCGATGCGATCCCCGGAGCCGCCGCTCACGACGCCCTTCACGATGTTCAGGCGCTTCATCTCGGCGAGCACCTTCTGGCGATGCTCCTCGCCGGTCTTGACTCCCGGCTTCTTGCCGTTGGCGGGATTGGCGATGTCCGGAATGGCCTCGTCGGCGGGATAGGCGTGCAGGTGGACGTCGATGATGGGCTCGCGGACTGTGCTCTTTCGGTCGCGCTTCGCGCCGGGCTCTTTCAGGGGGGTCTGCGCGAGCGCGCTCGCCGCAAGCCCGGCCGCGACGAGCACACAGATGGCAGTCGGTCGTCTCATGGATAGCTCTCCGTGTTCTGTGCGCGAAAGTTTCAGTTCGAAACGCTATTTCGCTCGCCGTCCCGCCAGCCGCCAGAACTGCGTCTCGTTGAGAAGCGTGATGCGGTATCCCTTCTCGCGGAGCCGTTTGATCTCGAGCAGCTTCCGGCCCGCGTCCCGGCCGGCGGCCTGAAGCGGGTTCGGCCGGCCTCGGACGACGACGGTCGTTTTCGCGGAAGGCGCGCTGTGGACCGTCGCTCCGGCTCGGCGCGCGGCCTTGGCGGCCTCGGTGCGGCGCGTGCTCAGAATGCCGGTGAAGGCGAGATGCGCTCCCTTCAGCGTCCGCAAACGTCCGACCTTCAGCGACGCGGGCGGATGGGTCAGGGCATCGATCAGCTCTCCGGCGCTCTCGTACCGTTTCCGGCGCTCACCGATGCACCGATAGACGATCTCCTTGAGGTGATCGGTGCAGCGCAGGCGCCGGACCTCGCCGGTGCGAACCCGGGCCGCGGCGGTCCCCTTCACGAGCATGCCGAGGAGCTGCCCGACCTGATAGACGTCGTCGCGCGCCTGCCACTTCGGGGCCGCGGCCGAGAGGAAGTCGCTCGGCACGCCCCACGGGTTCAGCGTGCGCGCGTCGATGCCGCGCCGGTCGCTCTGGTGCCGCACGATGCCGAAATCGCCGAGCTTCAGGCACACCCCGTCGCAGACGAACACGTTCATCGGAGTCAGGTCCCGGTGGAGCAGCTGGCCCCGATGGAGCTTGCCGAGGACCTCGAGAATCCCGGCGATCTCGCGCCGCGCGGTCTTCTCGGGCCACCCCTTGGGGGTGCGCTGGAGGAAGGATCGCAGGTCGCCGTGCTTCGCGAGCTCGAGCGCGAGACAGTAGAGGACGCTGCCGTCCTCTCGCACCAGCGGAAACGTGTCGTAGACGCGGATCGCGCGGGGGTGCCCTGCGAGAAGCTGGCCGAAGTAGGCCTCGCGAAGCCAGCCGTCCATCTGCTCGCTCGCCTTGATCGCGACGACCGACGGGACCGTGCGGGAGGGCGTCATCCGCTTCGCGAGGTACGCCTGGCCGAAACCGCCCTGGCCGAGCAGGCTGTCGATCCGATACCGGGTCAGCGTCTCGGGGCTCGTGATGACCTGTTGGGGCAGAAGCAGAGCCTTCCCGCGCCGGGCGCGAGTGGCCGCGGACATTCCGACGGTGGTGGCTCGTGAGACGCTGGTCGCCGGCATCCCGGGGTCAGTCTAATGAAAGGGGAGGGAGCGAGACATGGAGCTCAAGAGAAGCGGCTCACAACCGTCCAGCGAGGGGCCGGCCGACTACTTCACCGGCGCCGTACGGATCGAGCCTCTGTTCCAGGGGAACCCGCCGGCGCGCGTGATCGCGGTGAGTGTGACATTCGAGCCCGGCGCCCGGACGGCATGGCACACCCATCCTCTCGGGCAGACCCTGATCGTCACGTCCGGATGCGGATGGGTGCGAAGCGAGGGCGGTCCGAAACAGGAGATTCGGCCGGGAGACGTGGTCTGGTGTCCGCCGCGGGAGAAGCACTGGCACGGCGCCACCACGACCACGCCGATGACGCACGTCGCCATCCTGGAACACCTCGACGGGAAGACCGTCGACTGGATGGAGAAGGTCAGCGACGGGGAATACGGGGCCTGATGAAGGCGGCATGAAGAGTGTCGAGCGTTTCGTCCGCTTTGACTCGGCGCTCTCGCGGTCATAGCCTCTTCCGCCTGGAGGAATCGACATGGCCGCGAAAAAGGCTGCAAAGAAGTCCGCGAAATCCGCTCGTGCGAAGAAGAAGGCTCCCACAAGGGCAAAGGCCAGGAAGGCCGCGCCGAGAAAGTCCGCCAGCACGTCCCGGTCGCTGGCGCTGATCGACGCGTCGCCGAGCTTCACGGTGAGCGACCTCGACGAAGAGCACCGCGTGGTACCGCGACGTCGTCGGCTTCGACGTCGAGGAAACCTGGAAGGACGACGCGGGAAAAGTCATGGGCGTGTCGCTGAAGGCCGGCAACGTGTCGTTCATGATCGGGCAGGACGACTGGAAGAAGGGACGCGATCGTCAGAAGGGCGAGGGCTTCCGCATCTTCTGCATGACGAAGGCGAACGTCGACGATCTCGCGAAGAAGATCGAGGCCAAGGGCGGCCGGCTGGATCATCCGCCGACGGATCAGCCCTGGGGCGTGCGCGACATCTCCCTGACCGACCCCGACGGGTTCAAGATCACGATCGCCGTCGCGAAGCGCTGACGACCGGATCGCGAGCCGCTGATGCCGTCCGGCCCGACCGATTTCGATGTCCTGATCGTCGGCGCCGGGCCGGTCGGCCTCCTTCTCGCGAACGAGTGCGCGCGGCGCGGCCTCTCGGCGCGCATCGTCGAGACGCGGGCGGGGCAGTCCGAGCACTCCAAGGCGCTCGCCATCTTTCCGAGGACGCTCGAGATCTTCGACATGGCCGGGCTCGTCGGGCCGTTCGTCGACGCGGCGAATCGGGTCACCCGGGTCGCCGTGGTCGCGCACGGCCGGGAGCTCGCGGACGTGCGATTCGCGCCCGAGGAGACGCCGTACCCGTTCATCGCGATGGTTCCCCAGGACGTCACCGAGAAACTGCTCGCGGAGGCTCTGCAGCGAAGAGGACGCCGCCGTCGAGTATCAAACGACGTTCGTGTCGGCCGAGCAGCGCGGCGACCGCGTGGTGCTCACGCTGGATCACGACGGCCGGCGCAGCGAAGTCTCCGCAGCCTTCGTGGTCGGATGCGACGGCGCGCACAGCGCGGTCCGCCACCTCCTGAATCTCCCGTTCGAGGGCGCCCAGTACGAGGACCTCTTCCTGCTCGCCGACGTCGAGACGAACGACGCCCTGCCCGCGGACGAGCTGGTGCTGTGTCCGAGCGAATTCGGTCCCGCGGCGATCTTTCCGATGAGCGCCACCCGGCGGCGGGTCGTGGCGACCATCGACCGCCAGGAAGGGGACGCGCCGTCGCTCGAGCTCGTGCGGAGCATCCTCCGCCAGCGTGCGCCCGAGGGGATCGAGGCGCGGTCGATGATCTGGTCGAGCTACTTCCGGATCCACCACCGGCAGGTCGCCGAGCTGCGCGTCGGCCGGATGTTCGTCGCCGGCGACGCCGCGCACATCCACAGCCCCTTCGGCGGCCAGGGGATGAACACGGGCCTCGGCGACGTCTGGAACCTCGCGTGGAAGCTCGATCTCGCGCTGCGCGGCCGCGGCAACGAGCGGCTCCTCGACAGCTACACCGCCGAGCGGCGGCCGATCATCAAGGACGTCATCGAGACCACGGACCGGATGACCCGGGCCATGGCCACGCCGAATCGCTTCGCGCAGGCGCTTCGCGACACGATCATCCCGGTGCTGTCGCACCTCACGCCGTTTCAGCACGCGTTCGTGCAGAGGCTGTCGGGGCTCGGCATCGCCTACGAGGGCAGCCCGATCGTCGAGGGCGGCGGCGAGCGGTACTTCGACGATTCTTTGCGCGGCGGCGAGGGTATCCGCAGTCGCTTCCTGCTGATGATCGGGGAGGGCGCGGATCCAGCGACCCAGGAGGCCGCGAGACAGCTCGCCGAGTCGTTCCGCGACGTCCTCGAGCTCCGCACGAGACCCGTGCAAGGCATCGCGCTCGTTCGGCCGGACGGATATCTCGCCTTCTCGACCCGCCACGAAGGCGCCGCGGCGCTCGAGTCGGTGCGGTCAGTTCTCGAGTCGATGCTCAACTAAGAGCGCCGTGCTGCGATCCGCGTGCCCTAGGCTTTCAGCGTCGGCTGGAAGGATTCTTGCAAAGGCCGCCGCGGGGAGCAACGAGATGAGGGCCCGCGAATGACCGGAGCAAGCCGAAACGGAGGCGTCGACTCCCTGCCGACCTGGGGGAAGTCCGGGACGCTGAACGTTCTCGTCGACACTCCCCGCGGCAGCGCTGTGAAGTTCAAGCTCGATCGCGAGTCGGGCGTCTACACCGTTGCGCACTTCCTGACGCCGGGCGCCGTCTTCCCGTTCGACTTCGGCTCGATCCCGAGCACGTCGGCCGAGGACGGAGATCCCCTCGATCTCCTCGTCCTCGCCGAGGCCCCGACGTTCCCGGGTTGCCTCGTCCCCGTCCGCCTCGTCGGCGGTCTCGAGGCGCGCCAGACGCAGGAAGGCAAGACGATGAGAAACGACCGCCTGCTCGGCGTCGCCTCGGAATCTCGCTGCGTACGCGTGAGATCCGCAACATGCGCGACGTCCCGAAGCGCCTGCTCGACGAGATCGAGCATTTCTTCGTGTCCTACAACGAAGCGCGCGGCCGCCGGTTTCGCGTCCTTCGCCGCGTCGGGACCCGAGGCGGCGAAGCGGCTCGTGAAAGCTTCGCAGCGGCGTTTCGAGTCGGAGCGCGGCGGGACGTAAAGCGAGACGCGAGTCCGATAGTCTTCCTCCCGGTGTCCGGCTTCGAATCGCTCCTCGCCGTCCTGCTGGTGGCCGTCGTCCTCGCCGCGATCGCGCGGCGTGTGGGCGCGCCGTATCCGTCGTTTCTCGCGCTCGGCGGCGCCGTGCTCGCGTTCATCCCGGGCGCGCCGGCGTTCTCGATCGATCCCGAAGTGGCGCTCGCGATCTTCGTCGCCCCGGTGCTTCTGGATGCCGCGTACGACTCCTCGCCCCGGGACCTCAAGGACTACTGGGTTCCCGTCGCGAGTCTCGCGATCGTGAGCGTCGCGCTGACGACGGCCGCGGTGGCCATCGTCGCACGGGCGGTCGTGCCGGCGATGCCCTGGGCGGCGGCGATCGCGCTCGGAGCGATCGTGTCGCCGCCCGACGCCGCGGCGGCGATCGCGGTCCTGAAGCAGCTTCGGCCTCCCCATCGGATCCTGACGATCCTCTCGGGCGAGAGCCTCCTGAACGACGCGACGGCTCTCCTGATCTACCGACTGGCCGTCGGAGCGGTGGGGCTGACGGCGTTCTCGTTCGGGAGACTGGCGCCGACGCTGCTGCTGGTCATCGCCGGCAGCATCATTGCCGGGCCCGTATTCGGATGGATCGTCATGAAGCTGACGATCCGTGTGCGGGACGTCCCGACGGCCATCATCCTGCAGTTCATCTTCGTTTTCGGCGTCTGGATCGTGGCGGATCGGCTGGGCCTGTCGGCCGTTCTGACGATGTTCTGCTTCGCGGTCTTCGTCGCGCGGTCGGCGCCGGCGCGGACCCCGGCGCGGATGCGGGTGCCGTCCTACGCGGTCTGGGAGACGGCCGTCTTCCTGCTGAACGTGCTCGCGTTCGTGTTCATCGGCCTGCAGGTGCGGCCCATTCTCGCGGGCCTCGACGCCGAGACGCGGACGCGGTACCTCCGAGTCGCCGGTCTCGTCCTGGTGACGGTGATCGTGGTGCGGATCGCCTGGGTATCGCTGCACACGTCCGTCGTGCTCTGGAAGAACCGCCGCTTCGGTTTTCGCCCGGTGCGGCCCGGGCAGCAGCCGCCGACGTTCGCGGGCGGTCTGGTCATCTCCTGGGCGGGCATGCGCGGAATCATCACGCTGGCGGCGGCGCTCGCATTGCCGCATGACGGCCACGAGTTTCCCTACCGGGATCTCATCCTCGTGACGGCGTTCGCGGTGGTCATCGGGACGCTCGTCCTTCAGGGTCTGACGCTGAAGCCGCTCATCCGGATGCTGCGGCTCCGGGACGACGATCCCGTCGGGCGGGAAGCGGACCTCGCGCGCAGCCGCGCGCTCGAGGCCGCCCTGGCGACGCTCGACGGAGACTCGTCGCCGGCCGCGGAGGCGGTTCGCCAGGAGCTCGCCGCGCACCTCAGCCACGCCGCCGAGGGGGAGAAGAGAAAGGACGTCCCGGGCTCGTCCCACGAAGAGATCCACGAGCGCGCCCTGGCCGCGGCCCGCCAGACCGTCCTCGAGATGCGCGATCGGGACGAGATCGGCGACGACGCCTTCCACCGCCTCGAAGAGCAGCTCGACTGGGTGGAGCTGGGAGTCGGGACGGAACGCGGTCCGGCCTGATCCGGCGTTGCGAGCGGTCCGGGCCCGGGATAGCTTGCGTCGGTACCCAACGTGAGAGAGAGACTGCGCGTCGCGGCGATCCTGCTTTTGGTCGCCGCCGCTGCGTGCGCGTCGCGGAATCCGGCGCCAATCTTCGCCTATGACCATGCCGCGAGCTTCGCCGGCCTGAAGACCTGGGCCTGGCTCGACGACGCGGCGCCGAAGATGCCGCCGGGCAACGCGATCGTCGACTCGCAGTTCATCGACCGCAGCGTCCGCCAGGACGTCGCCGCGGCCCTGTCGAAGAAAGGCCTCGACGAGACCGGGAACGGCCAGGCCGACATCTACCTGGCGTACCAGATGGACAACGCCGGAGTCCTGAGCCAGGACACCTTCGAGAAGACCAAGAAGACGGAATTTCTCCTCTGGTCCTGGGACCACCTCGAATACGCGGGAACGCAGTACAGCAAGCGAAGCGCCCTCGTGCTCGACGTCCGGGACCGGGAGAAAAAGCTGGTCTGGCGCGGAGCCCGAACGGCGGCGGAGGGCACCAGTCCCAAGGAGATCGCCCGGGGAATCCAGAACACGGTCAGCGTTCTCCTCGCCGATTTTCCTCCCCGGCCCTCCACAAAGACGAAATGATCGGTGTCGGGTCGAGCGCCGGCTCCGATCCGAAACTTCCGCCCGGAATCGCCGTACCCCTTGATTACCGAGGGGAGCGGGCATAGACTCCTCTCGGTAACCGATATGAGCAAGCCGACCGACCTGATTCTGGGGACCCTGGACCTGCTTCTCCTGAAGATGCTGGCCCTCGAGCCCCTCCATGGCTGGGCCATCAGCCTTCGGCTGCGGGCGCTGTCCGGGGAAGTCCTGCAGGTCAGCGAAGGATCGCTCTATCCCGCCCTCCACAAGCTGGAGCAGGAGGGCTGGATCAAGGCCGAGTGGAAGCAGACCGAGAACAATCGCCGGGCCAAGTTCTACTCGCTGACGCGGCTCGGGCGGAAAGAGCTCGAGTCGGAGAAGGCCAACTGGCAACGGCTGTCGTCGGCCATCTCGCACCTCGTCCAGCTTTCCGAGGCGTAGGGAGAGGCACCGATGACTCGCAGAACGAACGCAAAGGCCGTCGGGTTCGCCTTCCTCGTCTACATCGCGGCCGCCTTGAGCGGAATGATCCTCTCCAGCCGCGCCGCGAGCGGGGAAGGGATCGCTGCCAGGCTCGCCGGGATCGCCCATCACGCGCCGATCATGCGTCTCGCCGTCGTGCTCGGTCTCGTCGGCTGCTTCTGCGCCCTGGTGCTGGCCGTGACGCTGTACGCCATCACGAGGGACCAGGATCCCGACCTCGCGCTGCTCGCCATGACCTGCCTCTTCGCCAACGGCGTGATCGGCGCCGTTTCCCTTCCGAGGGACGTCGGAAAGCTCTGGCTCGCGACCGCCGCGGGAACCGATGCGCCCGACCCCGCGGCCGCCGCAGCGATGGGAGCGCTCCTGATGAAGCTGCCGAACTGGAATCCGACGGTCGGCGAGACGTTCTTCGCCGTCGGCTGCATGATCTTCGCCTGGCTCCTTCTGCGCGGCCTGATGGTCCCCGTGGCGCTCGCCTGGCTGGGGGTGTTCGCGTCGATCCTGCCGGTCATTCTCCTTCCCGTGAGGCTCGTCGGGATCCCTCTCGGCCCCGCCAACGAGTTCATGTGGCTTCCGATGCTCGTCTTCGAGGTCGTGCTCGCCTTCTGGCTCATCTTCAAAGGCGCCGCCGTGCCGGCGCGCCGCGCCGCGGTCGAGGTCTAGAACCATGAAGATCGAACACTGGGTTTTCCGAATCCCGCTGCGGCTGAAGTCGATCTTCCGCCGCCGCCGGGTCGAGAGCGAGCTGGACGAAGAGCTTCAGTTCCACCTCGAGCACAAGATCGAGGAGGGCATCGCGGAAGGTCTCACCCCGGAGGAGGCGCGGTACCGCGCCCTGCGCGCGATGGGCGGGCTCGACCAGAAGAAAGAAGAGATCCGGGACACGCGCGGCATCCACTGGCTGACGGATTTCGTGGACGACGTGCGCTACGCGGTCCGGAGCCTGCGCCGCACGCCGGGCCTGGCGGCCTTCGTGGTCGCCACCATCGCGCTCGGCATCGGCATGACGGCGACGCCCTTCAGCATGCTCGACGCGCTGGTGTTCCGGCCCTATCCGGTGCCGCGCCCGGGCGAGGTCCTCACGCTCGTGAGCACGTCTCACGACAGCGCGTTCGATCAGTTCTCCTATCGCGAGTACCTCGACATCCGCGAACGGACGAAGAGCTACGCCGGCGTGATCGCGAACGCGCCCCTGCTGACCGTCGGCTTCAGCGCCCGGCCCGACGCGACGGGGATCGCGAAAGGCGGAATGCTCGTCTCCGGCAATTACTTCCGCGTGCTCGACGTCGAGCCGACGCTCGGGCGCGGGTTCCGGGACGACGAAGACCAGGTGCCCGGCCGGGACGCCGTGGTGGTCCTTTCGGCGGACTTCTGGAGACGCGAGTTCGCCGGCGATCCTTCGGTGGTCGGCCGGACCGTCCGCCTCAACGGAAAGGACTTCACCGTCATCGGAGTCCTGCCGGAGAAGTTCACGGGGCTGTACATCTTCGACCGCCCCGATTTCTACATGCCGCTCGCGATGGCGCGGCACGTTCTCGACCGATCCGCAGAAGGACTTCTTCGTCGACCGGGACGACCGCGAGCTGATGGTGAGAGCGCGCCTGAAGCAAGGGCACGTCGCGGCGCGAGGCGCGAAAACGAGCTGTCCGTGCTCGCGCGGAACCTCGAGCGCGAGTATCCGAAGATCGAATCGGGACCGCGGCGCGGCCGTCCGGACGATGTTCGAGATGCGGACGCAGGCCAGCGACCTCAACTGGAAGTTCGGCGTGATCTTCACGACCCTCGCGCTCGTCGTGCTGCTCGTGGCGTGCACCAACGCCGCCGGGCTGCTTCTCGCCCGCGCGCGCACGCGCCGGCGCGAGATCGCCGTCCGGCTGGCGATCGGCGCCGGGCGCTTTCGGCTGATCCGCCTGCTGCTGACCGAGAGCCTGGTCCTCGCGCTCCTGGGCGGGACTGGGCGGGATCGCCGTCGGATACACCGGCATCCACCTCCTGGGCAAGTTCCGGATTCCGGCCGAGCTGCCGGTCAAGGTCCCGTTCCGCATGGACACGCGCGTGCTTCTGGCGAGCCTCGCGCTGTGCGGTCCTGAGCGCACTGATCTGCGGCCTGGCGCCGGCGCTCCAGAGCACGCGCATGGACCTCGTGAGCGGGTTGAAGTCGGCCGACGTGGACGAGCCCGCCGGACGCAAGCGCCTGTGGGGCCGCAACGCGCTGGTGGTGGCGCAGATCGCCATGTCGCTGATGCTGCTGGCCGCGTCGTTTCTGATGTTCCGAGGCTTTCAGCACAGCCTGAGCCGGGGATTGGAGTTCGCGGAGCAGGCCAGAGATCACGTGCTGATGGTCCGATTCGACCCGCGCCTCGTGCAGTACGACGCGGCGCGGACGGAGCGCTTCTATCGGCTGCTCGCCGAGCGCGCGCGGCGAGCGCCCGGAGTGCGGAGCGCGGCGTTCACGCAGAACCCTCCGCTCGGCGCTGGGCGAGTTCGGCCGCCTCGCCTTCGTGCCGGAGGGCTTCCAGATGCCGCGCGATCGCGAGAGCTTCTACTTCGTCGATGGACTCGGTCGACGAAGGATTCTTCGAGACGATGGGGATACCGATCCTGCGCGGCCGCGGTTTCCAGGCGTCCGACACCGCCGCCGCGCCGCGCGTCGCCATCGTCAACGAGCACTTCGCGAGGCACTACTGGCCGGGCGCCGATCGCGGTGGGCAAGCGGATTCGTCTCGAAAGCGCGAGCGGCGCGCCGGTCGAGATCGTCGGCATCGCGCCGACGATCAAGTACACGCAGACAGTGAGGTCGACGATTTCGTCTACCTGCCGCTCGCGCCAGCATCCGGTCGCGCGCATGGTCCTGCTGGCTGCGGTCGGACGGCGATCCGGCTGCAGCTCGTCGAGCCCGTGAAGGACGTCGTGCGCGCGCTCGATGCCAACATGCCGATGCTGCGAGACGAGGACCTACGACGAGCTCTACCGATACGCGACCGTCGAGGGGCCGGGCGTCGCCGTCCAGCTCGTCGGCACGCTGGGCGCGGTGGGGCTGCTTCTCGCCATCGCCGGCCTGTACGGGGTGGTGGCCTACAACGTGAGCCGCCGAACCCGCGAGATCGGCATCCGCATCGCCATCGGCGCCCGTCCTCGCGACGTGATGCGACTGGTGATGGGCAAGGGCCTCGCGCTGGTGGCGGCGGGGACGGTCATCGGTCTCGCGCTGGGCCTCGCCGTCGAACGGCTCATGAACTCCATGCTGTTCAACGCGGGCGGCGTCGACTACCTGGTCTATGTCCTCGTGGTGCCGGCGATGATCCTGGTGACCATGCTGGCGGCCTACATTCCCGCCCGGCGAGCCTGCCGGATTCCGCCGACCCTCGCGCTGCGCGCCGAATAGCCGCGCGCTTCTTGGCGGAGTCTTGGCGGGTGAGAGTCCGCCGCCGCCCAAACATTGTCGGCGCGACGCCGTAGTCATTCTCGAGACATGCGCCGACATATCGCAGCCTGCGTGATCGCGTTCCTCGCGGCGGCGGCGGCGCATTCGGAGACGATCGCGGTTCCACCGGACTCGCCCCGCTGGGAGCTCGAGGGGAAGGCGGAAGTGGCCGAGTATCAGGGCCGCAAGTGTCTTCTGCTCGACGGGGGAGGGGCCACGCTCAAAGACTTCGAGATGCGCGACGGCGTCATCGACGTGGACGTGGCCACGCCCGCGGCGCGAGGGTTCTTCGGCATCCAGTTCCGGATCGCCGCCAGCGGCGGCGACGCCGAATGGGTGTATCTCCGCCAGCACAAGTCCGGGCTCGCCGACGCTCTGCAGTACACGCCGGTGCTTCACACCGGCCTGAACTGGCAGATCTACAACGGGCCCGGCTTCACGGGCGCCGTCGACATCCCGAGAGACACGTGGATGCACCTGCGTCTGGAGGTGGCCGGCGCGCAGGCGAAGTTCTACGTCCAGGACCTGGAGAAGCCGGCGCTCGTGATGACCGACTTGAAGAGCGGCGTCCAGAAGGGCCAGGTGGCGCTGGCGGTTCTGACGGGAGCGACCTACTTCTCGAACTTCGAAGTCCGGACGACGCCGGATGCGCCCTGGGAGCGTCGGATGCCGCCCATGCCGGCGGGCGCACTGACGAAGTGGAGCATCTCTCCGGCGCTGGACGCGCTGTCCCGCGACCCGGAACGGCCGCTTTCCAGGACCGAGAGCGACGCCATGGCGTGGCAGGCCGTCGAAGCGGAGCCGCCCGGCGTCGTGGTCCTCTATCGATACCTCGACGCTCCGCATCCGAGGGTCTCGTTCGCGACCGACTTCTCCAAGCGCCTGGATCCGCAGCCCGGCATGAAGCTGGTCTACGCGCGGACGACCATCGAGTCCGATCGCGATCAGATCAAGAAGCTCTCGATCGGTTACAGCGACGAGGTCAGCGTCTTCCTGAACGGCCAGATCCTCTTTCGCGGCCGCAGCGCCCAGAACTTCCGCGATCCCGGCTTTCTCGGCATCGTCAATCCCGAAGACGACGCCATCTACCTCCCGCTGAAGAAGGGCAAGAACGAGCTCGTGCTCGCCCTCGGGGAGCTCGGCGGCGGCTGGGGCTTCATCTGCCGCCTGGAGTGAGCGGGGAGAACCTCGTTCAGCTCGAGGGCGGAGAGAACTTCTCCGGCGGAACCGCCTCGAAGACGAACGACGTCAGCTCGTTGGTGAGCCGGTGCTCGCCCTCGGATTGCTCCAGCGAAAACCCGATCCACACACCGTCGACGATCTGGTAGCGCTTGACGACGCCCGAGAAGGAAGTCGTCCCGACCGTTCCGGTGATTCGCAGGAGTCGATGCGTTTCCGCATCGAGCCAGAGGTTGATGGACGGAGCATCCGCGGGCGTGGCGGTGACGACGTCGTAATCGGCGCCGTCGGCCTGTTTACGGCCGAGGTACACGAAACGGGCGGGGAAGCGCTCCGGGTAGAAGTACCCGCCGATCGTCAGGTACGTGCCCAGGCGGGCCTCGGCGAGCGCTTCCGGTGAGTCGGACTTGCGCACGGAGCCGTCCGGACCGACCGCCCAGGACGTCTTGCCGTCGAAGCCGTTCGTGAACGTGTTCCCGCCGAGCGTGTGCGACGCCGAGCTGCGCAGCGCGCGCAGATCGCCCCAGACTTCGTAGTTTCCCGACGCGCCGTCGCGGACGAAGGTGCCGACCTCGTGGAATCCCGCCGGCGAGTCGAGCGCGGCGCCGCCGCTCGCGGCCTTCGATTGCGCCATGAGTCGGGCACCTTGCTCGCTCGGCGTCGGCGGCTTGGAGCAGCCCGACAGGCAGAGCACGACGGCGACGACGAGACACGGCTTCCGCACGGTTGGGAAGAATATGCCGTTCGGAAGAATATGCCGGCCCGGGCCGTCGCGTCGGTCGCTAGTGCCTTTCGACGCTCGCCATCCAGAGATAGATGGCCGCGTAGGAGCGCCACGGGCGCCAGCGCTCCGCGAGCGCGATCAGCGTGAGCGGCCGTCGGCGATTTCCCCGGAGCGGCCGCGTGGAGCAGAACCGGATCGTCCGACGGGAAAGCGTCCGGCTGCCGGAAGGCGCGGGCCGCGATGTACTCCGCGGTCGATGCGGCGATGCCCGGGACGCTGGTCAGCGATTCCTGGTCCGCGCCCGAGAGGGCCGTCTCCGCGAGCGCTCGGATCGTGCGCGCTCGAGCCGGAGGCCATCCCTCGAGCCGCGACTTCGCGAGCGTTTCGGCCGACGGAAAGACGACGCTCAAGCCTCCCGGATCGCAGACCGAGAGTCGCTCCCCGAAGCGTTGCGCGAGCTCGCGGAGCTCCGGACCCGCGCCGCCCGCGATCGACTCCCCGAGAGCGGCGCGCACCGACATCTCCAGGGGATCCCAGGCGCCCGGAACCCGGAGCCCCGGATACCTGCGGACGAGCGACGCCAGCATCGGGTGGTTCCCCAGATGTCGCGTGATGGCGGTGGTGTCCGCGTCGAGATCGAACATGCCGCGGAGCCGCGTGACGATCGGCAGAAGCGACCCGGGCTCCGCGACGTGGACGCGCGCTTCCAGCGCCGCGCCGGGGCGGTCGTGGCGCACCTCCAGAACGCCGGAGCGGCCGTCGTGCGAAAACGTCCTCCGGTAGGTTCCGGCGCCCGAGTCCACCTTCTCGACGCCCGGGATCGCGCGCTCCGCCAGAAACGCGAGCAGAGAGTCCCAGTCGTAGGGCGCGCGGTAGGAGAGCCGCACGACGTACCCGTCGCGCTCCGCGTCGAGCGCGCCCGGATGCCGGCGGAGATCCGACGGGGTCCGGTCGTATCGGGCGCGGATCTCGTCGTTGAAACGGCGCACGGTGCGGAACCCGGCCTCCATCGCGACGCGTCCCATGGGCAGATCCGTGTCGCGGAGCAGCCGTGTCGCGAAGCTCAACCGCCACGCCTTCGCAACCGCGGTGGGGGAGGTGCCCAGGTGAATCGAGAAGAGGCGGTGGAGCTGGCGCGCGCTCACGCCCAGCCGGCGCGACAGATCCGAGAGGCCGCTCTCCCGCAGCGCGCCCTCCTCGATCAGGCGCAGAGCGCGGCTGACCGTGCTCGCGGTTCCATTCCAGCGCGGCGTGCCCGGAGCCGCCTCGGGCCGGCAGCGGCGGCAGGCTCGGAAGCCCGCGGCCACCGCCTCGTCCGCGGAGCGGAAATACCGGACGTTCTCGCGTCGGCGTGGGGAGAAGGGCAGATCGGCCGGCAGTAGATGCCGGTCGAGAGGATGGCGATGAAGAACCGTCCGTCGAAGCGGGCGTCCCGAGCCATGCGCGCCTGGTCGCAGATGGCGGCACTCAGTTCCATCGCGGTCAGCGTACTCCACGCTCCGCGTCGCGACTCGCCGTTTTCGGACGTGATAGTCGGAGGAGTCTTGTCCCGGGCGGGAGCCGCTCCAATACTCGAGCCGAGGAGCATGGCGAGCCCCGTCCCGACGACCCGGATCCTTTTTCCCGACGAGCTCGCGGGCGAGGGAGCCTCTGCGGACGAGCTCCTCGCGTCCGCCGAGATGCTCGGGATTCCGTGGCGGAGACTTCTCGCCCAGGAGATCGAGGCGGAGCAGCGGCTGCGGACCTATCTGCCCGATCTTCCGGCCGAATGCCCGCTGGAAGCGGCGATCGAGATCCTGTCCGCCGAGGCCGCGAGGTCGTGGCGCGTCCGCGATCAGCTCGAGACGCTGGCCTGGCAGGCCCGGGCTTCCGTGAGAGGCGCGGACAGGAAGATGCGAGCCGTTCTCCTGGGCATCGCGCGGCGCGTCGGAATCCAGGGCGGCCGCCGTGGGCCGGCACTGCGGCGCGGCATACGCGCGCATCCTGCGGCTTCAACGCGCGCGGCGGGCCGCCGCCCGCAGCCGCGGGACCGCGGCGGAAAGGCTCGCGTTCGTGTGCTCGACGGCCTGCTGCAAGTTCGAGGACGCGGCCTGGGCGCTCCGCGAGCAAGACGTGCCGCGGCGCGGCCGCCGCATGGAGGCCGCCGTCCGGAAGGTGCGCGAGGAGGGCTTCTTCGTTCCGCGGGCCGCGACGGAGGCCCGGTCGCTCTCGCAGCTGCGCCGGATCGTGTTCGGATTTCGAGACGGGTCTTCAAGAAAACGTCGCTCCGGTCCGTCTTAATGCAAATCGTCCGCGAGTCGAAGCGTCGCGTTTCGAAGCGCTTCGCGAGCGTGGACGTCTCCTGGCCGTCGCTTTGCTCCGCATGGCGGCCGGCCCCGTTCGCGGATGGCCAAGGAGGAGAAATGAGAACAAGGATCTGGACGTGCATGACTGCGATCGCCGCGTTCGCCGCGCTCTCCATCGCCGACCGCTCGGCGGGCGCGCCGCCCGGGGACAAGACGGTGCGTTACGTCGTCGTCCGCCTGGACACGCTCGGTGGAAACGCCGGCGGCGGCATCAGCATCAACAACAAGAGCTGGGTGACGGGCGTGTCGACCTTCGAGGGTGAGCAGACGGCCCACGCGACTCTGTGGCGCAAGGGAGAGACGATCGACCTCGGCACGCTCGGCGGCCCCAACAGCGCGGTCGGCTGGCCCGTCAAGAACAACAACGGCGACATCGTCGGGATCGCCGAGCTCGACGAGGTCGATCCGCTCGGTGAGAGGTTCTCCTGCGCGCCGTTTTTCGGAACGCCGGCGACCGGCCACATCTGCCGGGGATTTCTGTGGCGCGACGACGTGATGACCGGGCTCGATCCCTTCGACGGCGGCACCCACAGCTACGCCGCCGGGATCAACAACCAGGGCCAGATCGTGGGATGGGCCGAGAACGGGGTCGTCGATGCGACGTGCGTCGCGCCGCAGATCCAGCAGTTCCAGGCGGCGCTCTGGTCGGCGAAGGATCCCGGGGCCGCGCCCGCGGTGCTTCCGCCGCTCGAGGGCGACGGTTCCTCCTCCGCGACCGCGATCAACGACCGGGGACAGATCGTCGGCATCTCGGGCGCCTGCGACCGCGCGTTCGGGCGGTTCAGCGCCCGCAAGGCCGTGATGTGGGAGGACGGCGTGCCGCGGCCGCTCGACGATCTCGGCGGCGTCGCGTGGAACACGCCGGCCGCCCTGAACCACCACGGGGATGCCGCCGGTTTCGCGAACACTTCCGGCGGCAGCGCCGGCGGACTGCACGCCCATGCGGTCCTCTGGCCCAGGGAAGGGAGCATCGTGGATCTCGAGACCGTGGACGACGACACCATCAGTCTGGCCTTCGGCATCAACGACCGGCGCCAGGTCGTCGGACAGTCGATCGGCGCCGGCGGGAGCCGCGCCTTCCTCTGGCAGAACGGCGTCATCACGGACCTGAATGGTCTCGTCGCCGATGGATCGCCGTATCTGATCTTCGCCAACGACATCAACGACCATGGCGAGATCGCCGGTCAGGGCTGCGTGGCGTGCGATACCGGCGAGACGTTCGCCGTCAAGCTGATCCCGGTGAACGGCGGAGCGAAGTGAGCTGACGCAATGGATGGGGCCGGGGGCACGCGGGCGTGCGTGCTTCCGGCCCTATCCGTTGCGAATCACGTGGCCGGGCATTCGTCGCCGAGCGCGAACGGAATGCGATCCTTCGCGAGCGTCGGGCGGAGGGAAGGCCTTCTTGAAGGTGAACGCCTACTCGGTCGGTCCGGTCGCGCGCAGGAGCTCGAGCTTCTCGATCGCTTCCTCGATCCCCGGGCGGTGGCCGGCGGGGACCCACCAGAGCACGACGAACGCTTCGCGCATGCGCTCGAACCACTCGTTGCGCCTCCGCATGATCTCGGCGTGGGCGGTCTTGTAGACGTACTGGTTGAGGGATTCCACGTCTTTCCACACCGACATGTTGACGAGGGTGCTCTCTCCCAGCGGGCGGAACTCCGTGGCGTTCCCGGCGTCGGACTGCAGGCGCCACACGAAGCCCGGCGACGTCTCGGCGAGGGCGTTGATGCGGTCGAGGTTCGCCACGAAGTCGGCCATCCCGGGCGAATCGAGAGGCTCCTTCATGGCGGCGATGTTCAGCTGGGCGAGCTCGTAAGCGGACATGGGAGCCTCCGTCCTCGGGCCGCAGGTTACTCCATGGGCCGGACCGGATAACTCCACACCAATTCGCGACCGACCCGTTAGGATTCCCTCATGGTCCTTCCTCGCACGGCGGCCGGGGTCCTGCTCGCCCTGGGGCTCGTTGCGACGTTCCGCGCTCAGAACGCGGCGGAGCCGCTCCCGCCGGAGCTCACGGCGCTCGCGCGAGGGATTCACGTCCGAGCGTCCGGTGCCGCCGACACTCGACGAGGCGATGCGGACCTGGGTCGAGCCCGCGGAGCCGCTCAAGATCGTCGGGCCGATCTACTACGTGGGAACGAAGGGGCTCGCCGCCTACCTGATCACGACGCCGAAGGGGCACATCCTCCTCGACGGCGGGATGCCGGGCTCGGCGAAAGACTTCGAGGCCGCGATCCGCAAGGCCGGATTCAGGCCCGAGGACATCAAGCTCCTGCTGATCACGCACGCCCACATCGATCACGCGGGGCTGGTCGCGCACTTCCAGAAGCTGTCGAACGCCCAGGTCGTCGTGATGGACCGCGAGTTCGAGCTCCTGAATTCCGGCGGCAAGACCGACTTTCGCTACGGCGACGTGCCGGCCTTCCACTTCCCGCCGGTCACCGCGAACCGCCAGATCAAGGACGGCGACTCGATCTCGCTCGGCAACGTCCGGATGACGGCCCGCCTGGGCGCGGGCCACACGAAGGGCGCCACGACCTGGATCACGAAGGTGAAGGACGGCGGCCGCTCCTACGACGTGGTCTTTCCCTGCTGCATGAGCATCAATCCGGGCTACCGGCTCATCGTCGATCCGTCCTATCCCGGAATCGCCGACGACTACGCGCGCACGCTGGCGATGCTCGAGTCGCTGAAGCCCGACATCTGGCTGCCGTCGCACGCCGAGCTCTTCGGCCTCGAGACGAGGAGGGCCAGCGCGGC
Source organism: uncultured Acidobacteriota bacterium (assembly GCA_963804915.1). Lineage (GTDB taxonomy): Bacteria > Acidobacteriota > Thermoanaerobaculia > UBA5066 > Gp7-AA6 > DAHUXD01. The sequence continues at coordinate 136,672 of CAWDSI010000031.1, read as the reverse complement.
CAAGGAAGGCGTCGCGGCGTTCGTGGACCCCGAGGGCTACGCTTCCTGGCTCGCGAAGCAGAAGGTGAACTTCGAGCAACTCCTCGCCAGGGAGAAGCTGCTCGGAGATGCCCAGAGCGAGTCCGGGCTGGCCGGCACGTCCTGGAAGCTCGTCCGTTTCCAGGGGGGCGACGGAACGACGCTGACTCCGGACGACGGGTCGAAGTACACGATCGAGTTCAAACCCGAGGGACGGCTCGCCGCCCGTCTCGACTGCAACCGGGGCACCGGCACGTGGAAGTCGGACTCGGCGAATCAGCTCGAGCTCGGCGAGCTGGACGTGTCACAAAAAGAGTGCGCGTCGGGGGCGCTTCTCCACGATCGGCTCGCCCGGGACTGGACCCACGTCCGTTCGTACGTCCTGAAGGACGGCCACCTCTTCATGTCGCTGATGGCCGACGGCGGGATCTACGAGTTCGCGCCCATGGCGGGGGCGCCCGCCCGGCCTACTCCTCCCGTAACGCCGTGACCGGATCGAGCGTGGCGGCGCGGTGCGCGGGCAGCAGGCTCGCGGCGGCGGCCACGGCCGCGAGACCGAGCGCGGCGAGGACGATCGTCACGGGATCGCTCGGCCCGAGGCCGTAAAGAAGCGACCGCGCGAGGCTCGCCGCGCCGATGGCGAGGACGACGCCGATCGCGAGCCCGACCGCGAGCAGCGTCGCCGGCCTCGCGCAGGACGAGCGACGAGGATGTCCTTCCGCGTGGCGCCCATCGCCATGCGCACGCCGATCTCGTTGCGGCGGCGGACGACCATGAAGGACACGACGCCGTAGAGGCCGACCATGGCGAGGACCGCCGCGAGAAAGCCGAAGAAGGCCGAGAGACTCGCCATCAGGCGCTCGCGGAGCAGGCCGTCGCGGAGAATGTCGCGGAATGGCCGGAAGGTCACGCTGATCTCCGGGCTCACGCCGGCGAACGCCGAGGTCAGCGACGGCAGGAGCGTCGCGAGCGGCAGCTCCGAGCGGACGACGATCGCGATGTCCATGGCGAGGCTGCGTCGTCCTGCGCGTCGGCGAGGAAGACGATCGGCGAGAAGTCCTCGCGGAGCTCTCCGTACTTGGTGTCGCGTGACGAGGCCGACGATCCGGAAGCGCTCGACCGTCGCCCGACCGGCCTCGTTGTCGATCTGGACGACGCGGCCGATCGGGTTCTGTCCGGGCAGGAAACGTGCGGGCGAACGTCTCGGTGACGATCGCGACCGGCTCGGAGCCCTCGCGCGTCGCGATCGTCGAAGTCCCGGCCGGCGAGCAAGGCGGTGTCCATGGTCCCGAAGTAGCCCGGGCTGACCCGGTTGAAGTTGGCGTCCTTGCGCTGGATCTCGGTGCCCTCGATGCTGACGTGGTCGTTCCAGAAGTCTCCGCCCAGCGGAACGATGACGCGCGCTCGCGGCCGCGGTCACGCCCGGCACCGCGCGGACGCGCTCGAGAAGCTCGCGGCGGAACGCGGTGCGCCGCTCGCTGCGGCACGCGCGGCGCGCGTGTAGTCCGCCCGGATCGACGAGGATGTGGTCGCGCCGGAAGCCCGCGTCGAGAGTCAGGAGATTGCGCAGGCTTCGGACGAAGAGCAGCGCGCCGACCAGGAGCACGAGCGAGAGCGCGACCTGAGAGACGACGAGCGCCCGGCGGACCGAGAGCTTTGCGCCGCTGCCGGCGACGCCGCGGCCTCCCGACTTCATCGCCTCGATGGGGTCGGTTCGGGAGGCCTGAAGGGCCGGGAGCAGACCGAAGAGCGACGCACGTCAGCGCCGCGACCCCGGCCGTGAAGCCGAGCAGGCGCAGGTCCGGCGGCATGTCGACGAACCACGGCGAGTCCTGCGGTGCTCAGGAACGAGACGAGCAGCCGGCTCGAGTGCCTGCGCGAGCGCGGCGCCGCAGACCGCTCCGGCCGCGGCGAGGACGAGGCTCTCGGCGAGGAGCTGCCGGATCAACCGGCGCCGCGACGCGCCGAGGGCCAGGCGCACGGCGATCTCGCGCTGCCGCGCGCTCGCGCGGGCGACCATCAGGTTGGCGATGTTGGCGCACGCGATGAGGAGCACGAGGGCCGAGATGCCCGAGCAACAGCCAGAGAGGATCGGCGTAGTCCTCGCGGAGATCCGAGAAGCCCGTCGTCGCGGGACGGGCCTGCAGCTTGAGAGTGAGGTAGTTCTTCGCGCGGGTCGGCGTCGTAGGTCTCGGGCAGCGTCGACTCGAAGATTCCGCCGGAAATCGCGGCGAGGTGCGCGTTCGCCTTCTCGAGCGTCCAGCCCGGGCGCGAGCCGGCCGACCGCGGCGAGCCACCAGTTGCGGCGCTTCTGCGTGCGCGGCGAGTCCGGCGATGAGATCCTCGGCGCAGATCGGAAGCGCGACGTCGAAGGCGCGGCCGACGTCGACGCCGAAGAAGCGAGCCGGGCGTGACTCCGGCGATCTCGAATCGTTGGCCCTCGACCGTGATGCGTCTCGCCGGGAGCGATCTCCCGTCCGCCGAGCTCTCGCTTCCAGAAGCGCTCGCTGAGGACGGCGGCGGGCGAGGGGCAGCCGGGCGCGTCGTCGCCCGGCCCGAGGACCCGGCCCCGGAGCGGCGCGACGCCGACGGTGTCGAAGAACGTCCCGCTGACCCAGAGTCCCTCGGCGAAGCGCGCCTCGCCGCCGGAGGCGAGATTGACCCGATCGGAGCTCCAGACCGCGAGCTTCGAGAAGGCCTTCTGCTCGGTTCGGATGCCGCTCCCAGAGCGCCGAGGTGAGCTGGGGCCAGTGGCCCGAAAAGTTGCCGCTTCGGCTGGTTCCCGGCGGGATGCGGACGTTGTAGAGCTCTTCCGGACGCTCGATCGGGAGGCGGCGCAGGCGCACCGCGTCGAGGAGCTGGAAGATGGCCGTGTTGGCGCCGATGCCGAGCGCGAGCGAGAGGATCGCGACGAGCGCGAAGAGAGGCTCGAGGCGCAGGCGCCGCGCTCCGTAGCGGAGGTCCTGGAAGAGACCGGAGAAGCCGGCTGCGCCGGGCCGTCTTCGGCCGGCGGGAGCACGCGAGGGGCTCGGGCGCGGGACCGCGTCGGCCAGCGCGGCCGCGAGCGCCGGGCCGGCGAGCTCGTCGAGCGCGGACCGGAGGGCCGTCTCGGGCGGGGCGCCCTGCGCGAGGAGCTCGGCGTAACGGTCGTCCAGGTGCTGGGCGATCTCCTCGACGATGGATTGCTCGCGGGCCGGATCGACTTTCAGCCCCGCGAGCCGCTCGCGGATCTCGTGCGACCAGTCAGGCATGCTCGGCCTCCGTGATCCGGTGCATCGCTTCCACAAACGCCGCCCAGGCGCTCCTCTGCGCGCGCAGCATCTTCCGGCCCTCGGCGGTCAGCCGGTAGTAGCGCCGCCGGCGCTGCGACGGCTTTTCGACCCAGCGCCCCTCGATCAGGCCGCGGCCCTCCAGCCGATAGAGCAGGGGATAGAGGGACGCCACGTGGAAACGGAGCGCGCCGCGCGACCGTGTCTCGATGAGCTTTCCGATCTCGTAGCCGTGTCGGGCGCGGTTCTCGACGAGCGACAGGACCAGGAGCTCGGTGGATCCCTTCTTGAGCTGGCGGTCGAGGGCGGCCATATGTTTCATTGCAACATATGGGTACTCCACTGAACCGGGATCTGTCAAGGGTTTCGGGACGGGAACGCGGCTGGCCCGGGAATTGCGAGGCCAGCGGGCGGGAGGCGGAACATGGCGACTCAAGCGGAAACGAGAAGGAAAAGGACGCGGCGCGCTCGGACATCCAGCCCGGCACGCTCGACGAGCTCTGGAAGCTCGTCGAGGAGATCGAGACGGCCATGCTGACGACGCGCCGGGCCGACGGCCACATGGTGTCGCGGCCGATGGCCACGCAGAAGCGGGCGTCCGGGGCGGATTTCTGGTTCGCGACGATGGATCACATGCCCAAAGTCGCCGAGATCTCGGCGGAGCCTCGGGTCAACCTCGCGTACTACAAGGACCGCACCCGGGAATGGGTCTCGGTCTCCGGGGAGGCGTTCGTCTCGAAGGATCGGGCGACGATCCGCGAAGCTCTGGGCGCCGGACTGGAAATTCTGGTTTCCGAACGAAGGCGGCGAGAAGGACGGCGGCGCGGAGGATCCGCGAATCGTGCTGATCGGAGTTCGAGCCGTCTCGGCGCAGTACATGACGCTCGAGAAGCCGCAGGCGTTGGTCCTCTTCGACCTGGTGAAGGCGAAGGTGACGGGCAAGACTCCGGAGATGGGCGAGGTGAAGCGCATTCGCCTTCGCCCACGCCGCGCAGCGTCGTCGAGGAAGAAGAGCCCGGCGCCGCCGAGAGCGAAGGCTCAGGCGCGCGCGCACCTTTCCACCGCGAAGCGGCGTGGGTCCGGCCGCTGAGCAGCCAGGAGTCTCCCTGGATCGCCGGGACAAGGTCGCGCGGCCAGGATGACGTGCTACTTGCCCGCGGCCGCCTTCTTCAGGCCTTCCACGTCGAACTTGACCATCCCCATCATGGCCTGCATGACGCGGTTGCGCACGGCCGGGTCCTTGTCCTTCATGAGCTCGAAGAACTCGTTCGGGACGATCTGCCAGGACAGGCCGTAGCGGTCCTTGAGCCAGCCGCAGGCCTGCGTCTGCCCGCCGCCTTCGAGGAGCTTGTCCCAGTAGTGGTCCACTTCCTTCTGGCCCTTGCAGTGGACGACGAAGGAGACCGCCTCGGTGAACTTGAAGCGGGGACCGCCGTTCAGCGCGACGAAGTCCTGACCTTCGATCTCGAAGTTCATCACCATGACCTGGCCCTTGGGGCCCGGGCCCGCGTCGCCGTAGCGGCTGACGTCCTTGATCTTCGAGTCCTTGAAGATCGAGACGTAGAAGTTGACGGCCTCCTCGGCGTTGCTGTCGAACCAGAGGAAGGGAGAGATCTTCTGCATCGGTGTCGTCCTTTCGCCGCGGAGGCTACATCCTGGTCTGCCAGAGTCCGATGACCGCGCCCGTCGGATCCTTGAAGATGCTGAGCGAGCCCATCTCGGCAACTTCGGTGACGTCCTTGAGGATCGTCGCTCCGAGAGAGCGCGCCTTCTTCGTCGCCGCCTGGATGTCGTCGACGAGAACGTAGGGCATCCATGCGGAGGGAGCGCCCGGCATCATCTGCTTGAGCATTCCGCCGCCCGTGCCGTGGCCGTTGGTCTCGCCCACGCCGATGGCCGTGTACTTGAGGCCGTCGGCGCCCTCGATCTCTTCGTACTTCCAGTCGAAGAGCTTGCCGTAGAACGTCTTGGCCTTTTCCAGGTCGGTGGTGTTGAGCTCCGAGTGAATGAAAGGATTTGCCATCGTTACCTCCAGAGACCGTAATCGTTGACCCGAACCCGAAAGTTACGGGCCGCAAGAGAGCGTCACGTGTGCCTGCATGTCCCGGGCCACATTACTCGACTTCGCGCCCGCGCCTTCGGCGTCGAAAAGGCTCGACATGCGCGTCCGAATCCTTCCAGTCCGTCCCTCGTTCGCGGTGTACGCTCCGGCGCCATGACAAGGATTCTCCGAAGCCTCTTCACGTCCTTCTTGCTCGCCGCGCCGCTCGCGGCCGCCACTCCGCCGTGCGCCGCCCCCGAATACCGGCAATTCGATTTCTGGCTCGGCGACTGGGACGTCTACGACGTCGGCGACGCGAAGCCGTCGATGCGCATCAAAGTCGAGAAGATCCTGGACGGCTGTGCGCTGAAGGAAACGTACCAGGACGTGAACGGGATGCTCGGAGAGAGCATCAACGTGTACGACGCCGGGCGAAAAGTCTGGCATCAAACCTGGGCGACGAACCGCGGGCAGGCGCTGCTTCTCGACGGGAAGTTCGAGAACGGGCGGATGACATTCACGGCGACGGAGCAAACGGCGCAGGGCCCCGTGCTGTGGCGGGCCGTGTGGATTCCACAGGGCGCCGAGGTGCGCGAGACCGCCGAGACGTCGACCGACGGCGGAAAGACGTGGAAGCCGAAGTTCGACATTGTCTTCCGCAAGCACAGGTAACGTCTTTACAAGACGGCTCTCGCCTCGTGCCTGGAATCCGCTTCCGTTCGAACCTCCTTACTTAGTTATGTGAGGCAGCGAAATTGCACGGTTTTTCGGGTACAGGCCAGCAAGGGAGGCTGACCGGGGAGGAATCATGCAAGCTCTTCGATGGGTCATCGCGGCTTTCATCATCCTGAACGCGGTCGCGGGCGTCCTGCTGGCTCTCCGGGCGGTGGCGTTGAAGCGCCACGTGCGGGTCCGAAGCGGCATGCCGGCCGTGAACGCGCTCCTCGCGACGCTGTCGTGGCCGCTCGTCACGCTCTGGCTCGCTTCGATGACGGCGTTCCTGGCGAGCGCCGTACTCCTCGTGCTGGGGGATTCGGCGGCGATGGTGACGTTCGTTCTCGCACTCGTCGCTCAACCTGGCCACGGTCTGGAAAGCCCACGAGGCGATCCACGGCGGGAGCTCGAAGGCCGGAGAGATACTTTCGCGCTGCGTGCTGTTCGGGCTGCTCTTTCTTGCCGGGAATGGAATCTGGGCGTCGCCCTCCGACGCGACGATCCCGCGGCCGAGGGCCGATACGCACGCGCATGGAGGCTTCCGACCTTGAAGTACACCGAAATCTTCCTCGCCGACCTGGACCGCGAAATCCCGATCAGCCGCCGCGTTCTGGAACGCTTTCCGGAGGGCAAGTTCGAGTGGAAGCCGCATGAGAAATCGATGCCGATGGGCTACGTCGCGATGATGGTCGCGAGCATGCCCGAGTGGCTGGGGATGGTCATCGGGATGGACGAGCTCGACATTGCGCCGAAGGACGGGCCGAAATTCCAGCCGCCGCCGATGAAGACGGCGGCGGACTTCGTGAAGGCGCTGGATGCGGCCGTGGAGAAAGGCCGCGCGGCGCTTCGCGGCACGAACGACGCACACCTCGCGACGCACTGGAAGCTCCTCGCGGGCGGCAAGGTCATCCAGGACACGCCCCGCCACATCCAGATCCGCGACGGCGTCCTCTCCCACTGGGTGCACCATCGCGGCCAGCTCAGCGTCTATTACAAGATGCTGGGCATCCCGGTCCCGTCCATCTACGGCCCCTCCGGAGACGAAGCCCGCGCCGAAGTAGAGCCAGCCACGCCTAAGTAGACGCAAACGGCAATATCCGGATGAAGAGTCCTTTCCGAGGCGCTGTTCGTGTAGCTCGCGGCGCGAATAGTCTCCCGACCGAAGGGAGGGAGGAGGTTCGCGCCGCGGGAGCCGGAGCGCAGCGAGGGAGTCAGGCTTGCGGTCGAGCGCGCAACCGCGCGAGCCGCAAGCCGGTGCGCCCGAAGGGCGCAGACTCCCGAGTAAGCAGAGGCGACGGCTTAGTGTCCTTCCCAGCTCGATTCGTTCACCAGGCTCAGGATGTTGCCGTCGGGATCCTTGAACCACGCGACCCGCGTGTCGCCGGATTCGTGGATGTCGCCCTTGAGCGTCGTGTTCGGCAGGTCGTAGTGCTCGAACTTCACCCCCTTGGTCTTGAGCTCTTCGACCGTCCGGTCGAGTCCATCGCCGACGACGAACGTCGCGGACGTGGCCTTGTTCGTTCCGGCGTAGGCGGATTCGTAGACGAGCAGGTTGGTGTCGCCGCTCTCGTACGTGATGGAGCCTTTCTGGGGCGAGGGAAGAGGCTTCAATCCGAGAGCCCCTTCGTAGAACCGCCGCGCGGTCGCCGTAGTCGCGGACCGCGATCGTTGCCAGCGCTTTCGTTTTTTCAAACATCGGAACCTCCTTGGTTGCATCGGCTGAAAACCTGCAGCATCGATGCCACTTTGTTATCCTCCGGGACCATGTCCACTTCCGTAGAAACCAGCGCACAGAGTGCCCCCGCGGCCTCGACGGACCCGCTGATCCAGCTGCTCACCGGAGCGTGGGCGATGCAGGCGGTGGCGACCGCGGCGCGTCTCGAGATTCCCGACGTCCTCTCGGGCGGCGCGCGGACGGCCGAGGAAGTCGCCGCGAAGACCGGCGCGGACCCCGGAGCGATGTTTCGTCTGCTGCGCGCGCTCGCGAGCCTCGGCGTTCTCGAGCGGAGCTCGGACGGGCGCTTCGCCACCACCCCGATCGGCGATCGGCTGCGCGTCGGCGCGCCGGGCGGCCTGCAGGGACATGTTCATCGGGGAGACCGACCACGTGCACTGGCAGTCCTGGGAACGCGTCGCCGACGCGGTGAAGACGGGGCTGCCCCGGCCGAAGGCGGTCTTCGGCGTGCCCGCATTCGAGTACTACGCTCAGCACGTCGACGAAGGCGAGCAGTTCGGCCGCGCGATGCAGAACGTCTCGAATTTCGCGGCGGCCGCGGTCCTCGAGGCCTACGACTTCTCGGGCGTTCGCACGATCATGGACGTCGGCGGCGGCAACGGCAGCATGGCGCTGGCCATCCTCGGGAGATATCCCGAGATGAAGGGGAAGGTCGTCGACCTTCCCTACATCGAGCCCCAGGCGAAGCAGACCATCCAGGCGGCGGGCGCCGCAGGCCGCTGCGCGTTCGAGGCCGCCGACTTCTTCCGGAGCGTGCCGAAGGGCGCAGACCTGCACGTCCTCAAGTTCATCCTCCACGACTGGACCGATGAGGAGTGCGTCCGGATTCTCACCCGCTGCCGCGAGGCCCTGGCGCCCGGAGGGAAGGTCGTGCTCGTCGAGATGCTCGTGCCGGAAGAGATCCGGCCGGATTTCGTCATGCTGATGGACCTCAACATGCTGGTCATGACGGGAGGCCGGGAGCGCACAGCGAAAGAGTTCGAGAAGGTATTCCAGGATGCCGGCTTCGAGGGGACGCGCGTCATCCCGACGAAGAGCCCGTTCGCGCTCATCGAGGCGCGGCCCAGGTAGAGCAAGTAGAGGAGGACCCATGACGACGAAGAGACTCTTGACGGCGGTTCTGGCGGGCGTGACTCTGGCGGCGGCCGCGATCGCCGACGCACCCGCCGTGGGCTCGGCGGCGCCCGAGTTCACGCTCACGAGCAACGAAGGCAAGCCCACGAAGCTCGCGGACTACAAGGGCAAGTGGGTCGTCCTCTATTTCTACCCGAAGGACTTCACGAGCGGATGCACGCTCGAGGCCCAGAACTTCCAGCGCGACATCAAGAAATACGAGGCCGCGAACGCCGTGATCCTGGGTGTCTCGGTCGACACGGCCCAGTCGCACAAGGACTTCTGCGCGAAGGAAGGCCTGTCCTTCAAGCTCCTCTCGGATCCGGATGCGAAGGTCTCGAACGCATACGGCTCGGTCATGGAGTACGACGGCAAGAAGCTCTCGGCGCGGAACACCTTCGTGATCGACCCGCAGGGGAAGATCGTGAAGGAGTTCATGGGCGTCAAGGTCGCGCCGCACAGCGAGGAAGTCCTCGCCGCGCTCGGGGAGCTGTCGAAGAAGTAGCGCCGCGATGGGTCTCTTCTCGAGGGAGGCGCCCTGCGACGGCTGCCTCATCCCGTTCGAGAAGAAAGCCCTTTATGGTTTCGATCCGACCTGGCGCGCAACCGCAGGTCCGAGGACAAACGCCGCCGGCTATGCGCCGCATGCGTCTCATCGGTCCTCGGGGATTACCTCGTTCGATTTCCGCATCGTGCGCTCGCCGTCGCGCCGGCCAGGGAAGGCAATGCCTACCTCTTCGCTCCTCTGACGGCGCTCGCCGCACCTCTGGACCTGGACCGACGAGCTTCGAGAGCAGGTTCGCGGCCTCCTGCCGAAACCGGAGGCGGCGTGCGCTCGCTGCGGCGCGCCGGCGCACTACACCTGGTGCGGCCTGGAGATTTTTCGCGGCGTATTCGCGGAGTATGTTCTGGCGGAGCGCGGTTCGTTTCCAGAGGAGCCCCGCTGCGGAAAGTGCGTGGCCGCAGCGCTCGATCAGGCGTTCCGAGAGTCGGGACCGTATTCGACGAGGTCAACCCGCCCGCCGACACCGACGGCGCGCTCTTTCCCGCGAGCATCTGATCGGGTCCCTCAGGCCCTCTCGACGCGCAGGTCGTAGCAGCCGGCCGGCGTGTCGCGCACGTGGACGTAGTCGACGTCGGGAAGGGCGAGGAGCCGCTCGAGCGTGGACTCGACGCCGCCGTTCGCGACGCGTTCCTCGGCCCGCTGGATCCGGCCGCGGCCGTAGGCGACGAGCGTCAGGTCGTGCGCGAGCAGGTCCTCCGGAAATCCCCCGTACTCCGGATAGCGGTCGCACTCGGCCTCGTGGATGAACACGGGACCGGGCAGCGGAAACGGCTCGAGGCCGTAGAAGGGATCGAGCGTGAAGAGCAGCCGCCGATCCGTGCCGACCTGGAAGTCGTGCAGGCACAGGCGGCACGGACCGTAGCCGGTCGCGATCTCGGCGTGCACGGGATGTCCGTAGCCCGGCGACTTGCGCGTCGTTCTCACCTTTTCCGCGGTGGCCTCACCGATCGCGAGGAAGCGATAACCGTCCATGCGTCCCTCCGACCGTACGAACACGCGTCTGTTCAAAAGAGTTGCGTGCCATAATCGATTTTCGTGAGGCCGCCGGAGAAGCGACCGCCCATCGGGTTCCCGGACGGCACCGACCCCTTCCCGGAAGAAGAGCTCGACGCCTACCACTCGCCGGAGCCCTGGACGCAGGACGGCCGTTACATTCGCGACGCCGCGGGAGCGATCGTGGTCCGCGGCCGGAGCTACGCCGACGCCCGGCGCATCGTCGCCGCGATGAACGCGACGCGGAGCATCCCGACCGAAGCCCTGGAGGGCTGGCTCGTCGAGGATGTCTCGGACCCGCTCACGCGGCCCAACCTCGAAGTCACGATCGCGGAGGAGGTCACGCCCTCGCCTTATCTCGTCGACCCGGGCGAGCGGCGCCGCGCGTGAGCGTCGACAGCGCGACCGGCGTGTGGGCCAGGCGCCCGACTCGGTCTACGCGTTGGTCTTCGACCGCCGCGTCATGCAGCGCCGCCTCGGCGAACGCCGGCGGGGTGGGGCCCGACCCTGAAGTTCTGAAGTTTCGGGGTCTCCGGACCCGACGCGCTGACGCGCTACGCGCTATGCGTCCGCCCACCGGCGCAGGAGGTTGTGGTACACGCCGGTGAGCGAGATCGCGGCGGGGGAGCCGGCGCGCTCGCGGTTGACGTCCTGGATGGCGAGGTCGAGGTCGAAGAGAATCCTGCGCTCGCCTCCGTCGCGGACCATGCTCTGGATCCAGAAGAACGATGCGAGGCGCACGCCACGCGTGACAGGTCGGACGTGATGCCGGCTGTCGGCGGGGTAGAGGATCATGTGGCCCGCCGGCAGCTTGACCGAGTGCGAGCCGGAGTACTCCTCGACGACGAGCTCCCCGCCTTCGTACTCCTCCGGCCCTGAGAAGAAGAGCGTGGCGGAGAGGTCCGTGCGCACGCGCACGGGGGTTCCGGTGACTTGCCGGATCGCGTTGTCGATGTGGGTGCCGAAGGCCTCGCCGCCCTCGTAGCGGTTGAAGAGGGGCGGGAAGACCTTCGCGGGCAGCGCGGCCGCGACGAAGAGGGCATTCGTGCCGAGCGCGCCCACGATCATCTCGCCGAGCTCGCGCGACGCCGGATCGTCCTCCCGGAGCTGCCGGTTCTGCTTGGCGAGCGCCGACTGGTGGCCGGCCGTCGCGCGGCCGTCCACCCACTCCGCCGCGAGGAAGAGCTGGCGGGCGCGCGCGACCTGCGCCGCCGTCAGGACGTCCGGGATCGGAAGGAACACGCGTCTCTCGTCGGCTCTGCTCAGAAGTTCGCGGCGAGTCCGACGAGAGCTCCCCGGCCGGGCCCCGGGATGATGTGCCCGGGATGGAGCTGTTCGTAGTACGTCGTGTTGCCGAGGTTGTAGAGGTTGAGCTGGAGCATCAGCGCCTCGGAGATCGGCCGGCGCACCATGGCGTCGACCGTGACGTACGACGGGGCCTCCTTGAGAAGGCCCGTGACCGGATCGAACGGCGCGGTCGTGCTCGCCGTCCGCGCTCCGACGTAGTTGACGCCCGCCCCGAGCTGGAGCTCCCACGGCAGGTTGAACATGTTCCAGAGGCGGAACGTGTTTTCGGGAACGTTCGCGAGCCGCGCGCCGACGAACTGCGGGTAGTACTGCGACTCGATCAGCCGCCCGTCGAGATAGGAGTAGGCGAGGTTGATGTTCCAGAAGGTCGTGATCGTGCCGCTGGCCTCGATCTCGCCGCCCTGGACGCGCTGCTTGCCGGCGAGGACGTTGAGAGACGGATCGTTCGGGTCCGGCTCCCGCGCATTGACCTTCTCCGTGCGGAAGAGCGCGGCGCGCAGCGCGAGCTTGTTGTCGAGCAGATCCCACTTCGTCCCGACCTCGAACGTGCGGTTCTTCTCCGGGTCGAGGTTCACGTTCGCGACGGAGAGCGAGAGCGCCTCGGCCGACGGATTGGACGAGGTCCCGGCGTCGAAGTAGATCGTGCCGTTGGAGCGGGGCTTGTAGGCGATCGCCGCGCGCCAGTTCGGCATCTCGTCCACGCGGGAGAGCTGCACCGGGGAGGGGAGCGTCTGCTCGTAATCCGTGTCGAAGCGGTCCCACCGGAATCCGGCCGTGATCTGGAAGTTTCCGATCGCGACCGTGTCCAGCGCGTACGCCGCGAACGTGTTGGCGGTCGTGTCGACCTGCGACGAGACGTTCGCCGTGCCGGCGAACTCGTCGTGCGGATTCGGGCGGAGCAGGCTCGTCGTCGGGACGCCGGTGTACTGGCGCCGGATCGGGTCGGAGGTCTCGCGGCCGAGCTCGATGCCCGAGACGAGCGTGTGGCCGAGCGTGCCGGTGTTGAACGCGAAGGTCGCGTCGAGCTGGTTCTGGAGGAAGGTCTCCGTGCTCTCGGCGGCGATCTGGTTGCGCGTCACCTGGATCTGGTCGAGCGGCGTCTCCGGCGTCGCCGACCCCGGCAGCCGCGCCTCGGTGATGCGGCCGTTGCGGGCGTAGCTGGCGTAGCGGGCCTGGTCGCGAATCGTGATGTTGGGCGTGAACTCGTGCGAGAAGCGGATCGTGCCCATGTCGGCGCCCGTGTCGAGGAAGGAGCCGTCTTCGAAGCCGTAGTAGTTGGCGCGATCGACCGCCGCCGGCTCGTTGAAGTACCAGGGGACGCCGTAGTCGGGGATGTCCCGGGCGGTGAGGTGGAAGTACGCCAGAGTCAGCTGGGTCGGGCCGTCGAGGCCGAACGCGATCGACGGCGCGACGCCCCACCGGCGGTTCTGCGTGATGTCGCGGCCGGCGACGTGGTTCTGGTTGCCCATGGCGGACAGCTGGAACGCCGCGCCGGTGCCGAGCGAGGGAATCGGCTGGTCGATGTCGGCCGTGACGCGGTAGGTCTCGGCCGTGCCGACGAAGAGCTGGGCGCCCAGCGAGGACTGCATCGTCGGCAGCTTCGTCGACTGGTTGATGACGCCGCCGGTGGATCCCCGGCCGAACTCCGAGGAGGAGGGTCCCTTGAGGACTTCGACCTGCTGGAGATGGAAGGGATCGCGGTAGTAGCTGCCGAAGTCGCGCATCCCGTCGACGTAGATGTCGTTGCGCGCCGAGAAGCCGCGCAGCGTGAGGGAGTCGCCCTGGAAGCCGCCCTCGCCGGCGGCGATCGAAACGCCGGCCACGTTGCGCAGCGCTTCGCGCAGCGTCGTGTTGGCCTGCTCCTGCATGAGCTCCTGCGGGACGACGCTGATGGTCTGGGGCGTGTCGAGCAGGGGCTGCGTGAACTTCGGCGTGATGTCGAGGGGCGCCTCGCCGGTCACGACCATGGCCTCCGACGCGTCGAGCGTCAGCTCGGCCAGGTCGGCGGCCTTGAATCGGAAGCCGACGGTCGTGCCGACGAGAAGCTGCTTGAGCGCGACCTCGACGGACATGACTCCGGTGACGCCGGGGGAGGGGATCTGGAGGAGGCCCGCGTCCGGAACATTGACCTTGACGCCGGAAGCCGCGCGATACGCCTCGAGCACGGCGCCGAGAGGACCGGGGCCGATCTCGAATCGCCTCACGGGAAGCGTCGCGGGCGCCGCGGCGCCGGTGGCGGCGCCGGGCACGGTTTCCGCGGCGAGCGCGCGGGCCGAGGGCCTCACGGCGGCATAGGCCGCAAGCGTTCCCGCCGCCATCCAGACGGAGCGCGTCCGCTTCCTCGACTGCTTCTTCATCGCGCGTTGGCGGCTCATCCCGTGGCTCCTTTCACCGGCTGAAGTTCATTCTCGGAAGCAGAGATCTCGGCCGCGCGCCGGGCGCGCCAGGCCTGGAGGCGTCGGAGGGAGAGAGCGATCCCGGTCACGGCGAGCACCGCGCCGCCGAGGGACGCGAGGGCCGCGACGAGCTGGCCGAGGACTCCGAGCGATTCCCCGGTGTGGAGGAACCGCATCCAGGAGCGGGCCTGGCGGCCGGCGGCGGCTTCGGCGTACGGCTCCCACTTGGTGACCGCGCCCGACTTCGCGTCGAGCGTGAGCGAGGAGCGGGCGAAACGGTTGAGGAAGCGCCCTTCCTCGATCGAGAACGTGACCGCGCTCTTGCCGCTCTCCGGGAGCCTCAGGGTGATCGCCCGCCAGCCCGGCGCTCGTTTCTCGGCGATGCGCCAGAGACCGTCGAGCGCGGCGGCGTCGGCGGCGGTGAGAGGGCGAGCCTCGGTGCCCGGGTTTCCGCCGCCCTGGTCGTCCCCCCGCGTTCGGCGCCGGCGGAGGGGCGTCGCCGAACGCCCGATAGACGAGGTCGCCGGCCCAGCGGTACGAGATGACCATGCCGGTGAGCGTGATGACGAGGAGGGGCAGGGCCGTCCAGACGCCGATGACGTTGTGCCAGTTGAAGTCGCGCGCCTTTCCGGAGAGCCCGCGTTGAAAGAGTCCGACGCTCGAGATGCGGCGGATGCCGCGCAGCCGCGGCCACCAGATGTAGAGGCCCGAAAGCGCCAGCCCGAAGAAGAGAAGATTCGCCGCTCCGGTGATCGCCTTCCCGGCGGGCCGGCCATTCTCGGAAAACGCGAGCCAGCGGTGGATGTCCTGGACTTCGCCGAAGAACTTGCGCCAGCCGGAGGCGGCGGATCCGAGGACGGCGCCCGTCGAGCGGTCGAGGAAGAGCGTGCGCTCGCGTCCGAACGCGACGGCGGCGGCCTCCGCGGGATCCGCGCTCACCGTCACGGCGGTGGGAGCGTTCCCGGGAGACGCTTCGGCGGCGAGGCGGAGGAGCGTGCCGGCGGCGATCGGCTCGGCCGTCGAGTGTGGACGCGCGGTCTCCGGAACGCGGCGCACGCCGCGCTCGACGAACCGCAGGATCTGAGGCTGGAAGGCGAGCAGAACGCCGGTGGCGCACATCGCGAAAATGACGGCTCCCGCGAGCGACCCCGCCGCGAGGTGGCACCAGAAGAGGAACCGCCGGAGGCCTCTCATCGGGTCAGCATCATATTGAGACTCAGTCTCATTGTCAGCGCAAAAATAGACGGAGGGCCGCCCGGCTGTCAAGGCGGCCCTCGGAAACTCGATGGTTTTTCGGGGGTTTTCGGGAGGCTTATCCGGCTATCGGGCTAGCGACTCCCGACGGATGAATCGCGTCTCTGGTCGGCCAGCCTCAGGCGGATCTCACCGAGGTGGTACGCCGCGTGGGCGACCGCGCCGATTGTCGTGGGCAGCGCCTCGCCGGCCGCGACCGGCTCTTCGCGGATCGCGCGCACGAGCTTCTCGTACTCCGCGCGGACCCGGCGCCGGAGCGCATCCCACTCCTTCGCATCGACCTCGCGAACACTCCAGCTCTGCGCCCAGTCGCGGTCGGCGTGGTCGCCGCGCATCCACGCGCTCGACATCTCGAGGTGGAACGCAATGTGGTGGACCTGGCCCGCGATCGACGGCGCGCCCGGCCGGGCCGAGTGGGAGGCTTCGGACGGCGAGAGGGAGTCGATGGCGGCGAAGAGGCCGGCTTTCGGATCGTTGTCGATGAAATAGGTCGACGGTCCCGACGGGCCCTCGAAGGTCTCCTTGAGGAGAATCAGGGCGGCGTCGGCGGCAGGGGATGCGGGCGAAGACTGGCGCGCGGTGGACATGGGAGCTCCTTTCGAATCTACCGGACCCGACTCTCTCGGAAAAGGTTGCACCTTTCTTCTGGCCTCCGCTCTCCGGTTTCGACGAGACTAGAGGCAAGGGGTAAACCGGCAAAGAAAGGAGTCTTCACATATGCACATGCGTCAGAACATCCGACTGGCCGCCGCCGCTGTCGCGGCGATTCTGCTGGGTCTTTCGCAGACCGCCTCCGCCGCGGATGCCTCCAAGTCGCCTCAGGCCGCGGCCTACCAGACCTCGCTCAAGGCGATCGCCGCGGGCGACTTCGAGGCCTACAAGAAATCGGTCACCAAGGCCGCCCGCGCCGGCATCGAGAAGGACATGAAAGAGATGGGCATGGACGCCAAGAAGGGCATGGCGATGCTCAAGGAGATGGCGCCCTCCGACATCAAGTACACGGCGGTCAAAGTCGACGGCAAGAAGGCGACCCTGTCGGCGACCGGCAAGATGATGGACGAGCCTCAGTACGGCACGATCGAGCTCGAGGAAGAGGACGGCGCCTGGAAGGTCGGCCACCAGAGCTGGACGAACAAGAAGCCCTGACCCCCGGCAAGAAGGCCTGACCTCCTCCCCGAGCGCTGGCCCCGGCCCCGCTCAGCGGGGCCGGGCTCCACTCGACTCGCCGCTAGTGGCTCTCTCCGCCCGGCTTGGCGACCGCCGGCATCGAGCAACGGTAAGCGACTCCGGCGCGGCCTTCGGCGTCGGAGACCAGAACCGTATTGGCGCCCTTGTCGCGGGCTTCTCGCTGGAGCTGAAGCTCGGCGTCGGTCTGGTCGAAACGGCCGGGCACGGCCGTGAGATCCGCGACTTTCTCGCAGCTCGCCACGACCGAGGCGTCATGGGTCATGGCGATGTTCTCGAAGCCCTTGTCCGAAGAAGCGCAACCCGCGGCGGTTGCGAGCGCTGCGGCCGCCAGGATGGAGACGGAAAACCGGGACATGGAACCTCCTTGGGATGGGACACCAAACCCATCGCCTTCCGGTGGCAGCAAGAGACAGGCCAAGGGCGACGGTTCGGGGCTCTCGAAGAGGGGCTTGCGCGGTCGCACGGACGGGACTAGGATTTTCTCGAGCCGCACTCCGGCTTTCACCCGCCTGATCCGACCCCTCTTCGGATCCACGGCGCGGGGAAAAGGGGGATGTCCCCGGAGATGGTTGGTTCGTCTTTGACCGCGGGAGTCGCGGGGAGGGGACGCGGCATCCTGCCGTTGAGGACGACATGCCGACCAACCTGAAGAAACTGGTTCGAGCCCGAATGGAAAAAACCGGCGAGAGCCACGCCACGGCTCTCCGCTACGTGAGGCTGCGCGGCGCCAAACGCCGCGACGTGCGCCGCAAGGGCGAGCCTCGGACACCGGCGCCGGCTCCCGACTCCGTTTCGAAGCGCCGCTACCGCTACCACGGAACGCTTCGGCACGATCCCGCCATCGACGTCTACGTCCGGTCCGTGAAGGGCGAGCTCGGCGCGCTCGTCGCTCGCCTCGTCGCGCTCGTGCGCTCGAACGTCCCGGGCCACGACGAGCTCCGAGTTCACGGCGCGCCGCAGTTCTGCGTCCGGGGCGAACCGTTCTGCTACGTCGTGGGCTACGCGAAGCACGTCAACCTGGGCTTCTGCGAAGGCGCGGGCCTTCCCGATCCCGAGGGGCTCCTCGAGGGCACCGGCAAGTCCATGCGTCACGTCAAGATTCGGCCGGGTGCGGAGTTTCCGGGCAAGACGCTGTCGCGGATGGTCCAGGACGCCGCGCGCCGCGTGCGTGAACGCCAGGCCGTGCACGGCGATGCGATCCCCGAGAAGGTGCGCGATGCGCGCCGCTGAGAAGTCGCCGCGTCCGTTGAAAGGGAAGGTCGCCCTCGTCGCGGGCGCCACGCGGGGAGCCGGGCGGGGGATCGCCTGCATGCTGGGAGAGGCCGGCGCGACCGTCTACTGCACGGGCCGCAGCACGCGCGCGCATCCGGCGACCGGTGTGTATGCGGGTCGGCCGGAGACGATCGAGGAAACGGCGGAGATGGTGACGGCCCGCGGCGGCCGTGGCATCGCCCTGCGCGTCGATCACCTGGTTCCGAAAGAGGTCGAGGCCCTGATCGACCGCATCCGCCGCGAGCAGAAACGACTCGACGTTCTCGTCAACGACATCTCCGAAGGCGTGATGCACGACTTCCGGCCGTTCTGGAAAGTCTCGCTCGAAAATGGATTCGATGGCCTGAGGCAGGCCGTGCACACGCACCTGATCACGAGCCATTACGCCGCGCCGCTCATGATCGAGCAGCGTCGCGGCCTGATCGTCGAGATCACCGACGGAGATTTCCTGGGATACCACGGCACGATCTTCTACGACCTCATCAAGACGACCGTGAACCGCCTCGCCTGGGCGATGGCGGGGGAGCTGCGCAAGCACGGCGTCGCCGCGGTCGCGGTCACGCCGGGCTACATGCGGACGGAGGCGGTCCTGGACCGGCACGGTGTGACCGAGGCGAACTGGGCGAACGGCGTCCGGAAGGACCACCACTTCGCGCACTCCGAGACGCCGTTCTTCGTCGGCCGGGCCGTCGCCGCGCTGGCCGCCGACCCGCGCGTGCTCGAGAAGTCGGGCGGGGTTTTCGCTTCCTGGACGCTCTCGGACGAGTACGGCTTCACGGACGTGGACGGCCGCCGGCCGCACTGGGGCCGCGCGTTCGGCCATCTCTACGGGAAGGGCATGCCGGCCTCGAAGGAGATACGCTACGAATGGACCCTCGTCGGCAGCGCATTCGCAGAAGGAGCTTCGAAGCTCATGAGGAGGAGACAGCCATGAACGCATGGAGCCCCGGCCGAGTCCGATTCATCGAGATCAGTTACACACTTCTCCGGTTCTTCGCCGGCGTGATGTACGCCTGTCACGGCGCGCAGAAGCTCTTCGGTGCCCTCGGGGGTCAGGTCGCCGAAGCGCCGATGATGAAAGTCGCCGGCGTGATCGAGTTCGGCGGAGGGATCCTGATCGCCGTGGGCCTGATCACGTCCGTGGCCGCTTTCCTCGCCTCCGGTCAGATGGCCGCGGCCTACTTCATGGCGCACGCGCCCGGGGGCTTCTGGCCGATCGTCAACAAGGGAGAGCTCGCTGTCGTGTACGCGTTCCTCTTCCTGTTTATCTGCGCGTACGGCGGAGGACGGTACAGCCTGGACGCGGTGATGCGGAAGGGACGGGCTTCGACACCTTAGGCGCACGGATGGCGGACGGCAGTCTGCGGGCTGCCGTCTGCCTTTTTTCGTCACCGCACGCGCCGCAGGAAGTTGTTGTTCTGGATGTAGCGCTCGGGCTTGCCGTCCGTGCCCATGACGAACACGATCTCCTCGCCGAGCTCTTTGTCCTTGCGGATGCGCCGGAATCGGTGCTCGCCGGTCTTCTGGAGCTTCTCGAGGTCCTTCATGGGGCTCATCGTGGGCAACTCGAGCATGGCAAGGCCGTCTTCCCACGGAAGGATGAGGACTTCGCCGGCCCAGGGCTGGGCGTCGTAGGTTCCGGCATAACGGGTGAGCGCGGGATCCGGCGCCTTCGCCTTCCCGGGTTCCTTGACCGCCGCGACGACGGCCGGCGCCACGATGTCGTAGAGGCGCATCGCCCATTCGGGCGACTCCACGCTCTGAGCGTTCGCGAGAAAGACCGTGGCCACGCCGTCCTTCGGCCCGACCAGGACCGCGCTTCGGAATCCCGGGCAGCTTCCCCCGTGGCCGGGGAGGAAGACGTCGTCGTTTTTCCAGATGCGGAACCCGAGGCCCCAGAGCGTATTGAAATCGGGCTCGACCCAGTGGATGCGCTGCATCTCGGCGAGGGTCGTGGCCTTCAGGACGTCCTTGCCGCCGCGGGCGAGCAGGCGAAGCTGCCACGAGGCGAAGCGGGACAGATCGTTCGCGTCCGAGGCGAAGCCGGCCGCCGCGTCCACGCCCTTCATCGTGAAGAACGGAATCGGCGACCGCTTTCCATCCCGGTCGAGTGACGAGTAACCGGTGGCGAACCGCTTGCCGCGCTCGGCCTCCGGAATGAACGGAGTCGTGCTCGACAGCGAAAGCGGTCCGAGGATGTTCTTCCGGACGTAGTCCCGGTACGGCTCGCCCGACGCGGAGGCCACGACCTCGCCGAGGAGCTCGAAGCCCAGGTTCGAGTACTGGTGGTGCTTTTCGGGCGCGTAGAGCGCTTCGATGGTCCCGCTCGCCGCGATGATCTCCTCGCGCGTCGGCATCGCGAAGTCCGGCGCCGACCAGTAGGCAATACGCCGGCTCCTGCGGCAGGCCCGAGGAGTGCGTCAGGAGTCCCTCGATCGTGACGTCGCCTTCTCCCTGCGTCGTCTTCAATCGAAACCAGGGGAGGTGCTGGCCGACGCTGTCGTCCAGCCGCAGCTTGTCCTCGTCGCGCAGCTGGAGGATCGCGATGGACGTGAAGAGCTTCGAGATCGAGCAGATGCTGTAGAGCGTCTCCGCGTCCGCCGGGCGGCCGCTCGCGAGGTCGGCGGCCCCGAAGCCGCCGCTCCACAGCGTCTCGTCCCGGTAAACGACCGCGGCCGAAATGCCGGGGATGCGGGCATACGCGCGCTGCGCCTCGAGCCAGCCGCGGGCGAGCTGCAGCGCGGAAACGACGCGCGGGTCCTTCGCGACAGGCGTTGCGACCGGCGGCGAGTCGGCCGCGCGGAGAGTCGCCGCGCCCGCGGCCGCGGCTGCCATAAGGAGTCCCGCGAGAAAACGCCGCATGTGGGGTGTGACTCTATAGGATGAGGCGCGATGGACACCGTCGCGCCCATGGGCGGCCGGACCGTTCTCGTGACGGGCGCGACGAGCGGCATCGGTCTCGAAACAGCACGACTCCTCGGCGCCATGGGGGCGAGAGTCGTCCTCGGCGTGCGCGACGCGGCGCGGGGAGCCGCGGTCGCGCGACGCATCGCCTCCGAAGGCGGCGAGGCCGAGGTCCTGCCCGTCGATCTGGCCTCTTTCGCCTCGGTGCGCGAGGCGGCGGCCCGTTTCGAGGACTCCCACGACCGGCTCGACGTGCTCGTGAACAACGCCGGCATCGCGCTCTCGCGGCGAGAAGTTTCGAAGGACGGGCACGAGCTGACGTGGCAGACCAACTTCCTCTCGCACTTTCTGCTCACGCATCTGCTTCTGCCCTCTCTGCGCCGCGGGAAAAAGCCGCGGATCGTCAACGTCAGCTCCGAGGGACATCGGACGGGGCGGATCGAATGGGACGATCTCGAGCTCGAGCGCGGGTTCGGCGGATTCCGGGCATATGCGAACTCCAAGCTCGGGCAGGTCCTCTTCACCCGCGAGCTCGCGCGGCGAGAGCCGTCTCTCGCGGTCAATGCCCTCCATCCGGGCGCCATCGCGACCAACATCTGGCGGCGGACAGTCGCGCCCCATCGTTGCGGTGTTCGAGGTTCTGACCCGTCTCCTCGGACACCTGCTGCCGCCGGAGAGGGGAGCGGCCCCGGTGACGCGCCTGGCGAGCGCCTCCGTGCTCGATGGCGTGAGCGGGCGCTACTTTCGCCGGTTCCGCGAAGCCGCCCCATCGTCCCGGGCGCTCGACGACGCGGCGGCCGCGCGGCTCTGGGACGTCGCGGCCGAGGCCACCGGTTCATGAGCACCGCCGCCGCTCCGCGTGCGATGGCCGGCCGGACCGTCCTCGTGACGGGCGCGACGAGCGGCATCGGCCTGGAAGCCGCGCGCAAGCTCGCGCAGATGGGCGCGCGTGTCGTTCTCGGCGCGCGGAATCCGGCGCGCGCCTCCGCGGTGGCGCTCGAGATCACGCGCCGGGGCGGCGCGGCCGAGGTGCTCCCGGTCGACCTGGCCTCCTTCGAGTCGACCCGCGAAGCCGCCGCCCGCTTCTCGGCCTCGCACGAGCGCCTCGACGTTCTCGTCAACAACGCGGGCACGGCGGTCGCCCGCCGCGAGGTCACGGCGGACGGACACGAGCGGACCTGGCAGACCAACTTCCTCGGCCAGTTCCTCCTGACGCGCCTCCTCATCCCGGCGCTCCGGCGGGCGCCGAAGCCCCGCGTCGTCAACGTGGGCTCGGACGCGCACCGGACAGGGAAGCTCGAGTGGGACAACCTCGAGCTCGAGAAGGGCTACGGCGGCTACCGCGCCTACGCCAATACCAAGCTTGCTCTGGCGTTGTTCACGCGCGAGCTCGCGCGGCGTGAGCCCGGCATCGCCGTGAACGTCCTCCATCCGGGAGCGATCGCGACGAACATCTGGAAGCCTCTGCCGGCGCCAGCGCGCTGGTTGATCGCGGCGCTCCTGCGCTCCGCCGAGAGCGGGGCCGCTCCCGTCGTCCGTCTTGCGGCCGATCCGGCTCTCGAGGACGTGACGGGCCGCTACTTCAGCCGGTTCCGCGAAGCGACGCTGGCTCGGGCGGCGCAGGACGACGCGGACGCCGCGAGGCTCTGGCGGATCGCCGAGAAGGCGACCGGCCTCGCCGGCTGAGCTAGCCGAAGAAGCCCTTCGGCTTCGACGTCTTCGACATCTTTCGCAGCGCCGCCCAGACGAAACCCGCCGCCGTCAGCGCCGCGAGCGCGATCTTCGTCACGTCGATCACCGGCCGAACCTCGACGCCCTCGGGCGAGGAGACGATCACGGCCACGCTTCGGGCGAGCGTCTTCCCGCCGCCGCCCCCTCCTCCGCCTCCGCCCCGACGGGCGAGTCCGGCGCGCGCGCCCATGTCGCCGGCGCCCGAGCCCATGCCGAAGCCCGCGGCCGCCAGGACTTCCGCGGCGGGAATCAGGAGACGGTCTCCATGCGCGATGGGCGCGGCGTAGACCTTGGAAACGTCCGCGGCGTCGATGAGCCGCTCCATGACGCCGGCGGCGCGTCTGGCCGCGAGCGTCGAGTCGTTGTCCGGCGTCTCGGAATCGCTCACAGAAACCTGCGCAGGATCCGGAGGCGCGGGCGCCGCGGCTTCCGAAGGCGCGCGCGCCCGACGAGAAACGCCGTGGCGAGCCCGGCCGCGAGAATTCCGAGCTGGATGCGGCGCGTCGGGTCGGTGATGCGCAGCAGGCGCGTTCCGGATTCGTCCTCGACGCGTACGCCGACCGGCCGGTTCCAGACGAGCCCGACGCTCTCTCCGGGGAGCCGAAGGAGGAACGAGCGCGCCATCGGAATGAGGGTGCGACCCCGATGCGAAACGGGAGCAGCGTTCTGGATTTTCGATCCCACGAGTGGAGCCTATCGCGCGCGACAAGACTTGGCGAGTGCACCGTATGATGCCGGCCCATGAGAAGAACTGCTTCCGGTGTCCGTGTGCGTGGCGGCTCTGATCGTCTGGGCCGCCGCGGCCGTTGCGGCTCCCGGCCCCGCGCTCGTCGAGGCCGGCGAGTTCGTGAAGATCTACGACCCGAGCGTCGGCGAGAAGGAGAAGTGGTACATCAACGACCACTGCTTCATCCGCGGCGCGGACGGCACCTGGCATCTTTTCGGCATCACGCACGCCGAGCCCTCGGATGCTCTCGACGAGGACGAGTTCGCGCACGCGACGTCGCCGGCCCTTCTCGAGCGCCCGTGGAAGAAGCAGCCGTTCGCCCTGACGGTCGCGCCGGAGGCGCCCTGGAAGGAGGAGCACCTCTGGGCCCCGCACGTGGTCGCGCACGGAGGCACCTACTACATGTTCTATTGCGCGGGCGACGCGGACCACACGAAGTACAAGATCCACCTCGCGACGTCGAAGGACCTGAAGACCTGGACGCGGCACCCGGGCAATCCCGATGGTCGTCGACGGGTTCGACGGCCGCGATCCGTTCGTGATGCGGATCGGCGACGAGTGGGTCATGTACTACACCGCCACGAGCGCGCCCGACGGCGGGAACCACGTCGTGAAGTACGCGACGAGCCCCGACCTCACGCGCTGGACGGTCCGCGGAACGGTGTTCACCGATCCGAGCACCGGCAAGTACGGCGGACCGACGGAATCGCCGTTCGTCGTCCGGCGCGGGACGAAGTCCTACCTCTTCATCGGTCCCCGCGACGGCGACAAGGACGTCTTCGACGGCACCGACGTCTTCGTCTCGGACGACCCGTACCGGTTCCGGGTCCAGGATCGCGTCGGGCACATCCCGGCCCATGCCGCGGAGGTCATCCAGGACCCCGCCGGCAAGTGGTGGATCAGCCGGTGCGGCGCCGAACGCGGGGGCGTCTACCTCGCCCCGCTGACCTGGAAGGACGGGCTCCCCTAGCCGGGCAAGCCCCTTGCAGGAACGTCCCCGGATCTCTCCGTCTCCTGAGGCCATCCCCAACCGGAGCAAGAAGGAGCGACATCGATGGCAGGCACGTCCAAGCGGGCTGAGACCGGTATTCCGGGGCTCGACCATGTCCTCTCGGGAGGCCTTCCGCGGGGTCGGATCTACCTGCTCAAGGGCTCGGCCGGCGCCGGCAAGACGACGCTGGGCCTGCAGTACCTCCTCAACGGCGCTGCCGCGGGCGAGCGGAGCCTCTATATCGCCCTCTCCGAGAACCGCGCCGAGCTCGAAGAGGTGGCGCGCTCGCACGGCTGGGACCTTTCTCCGCTCGACATCCAGGAGGTGGGGGAAGCCGGCGACATCCGGGCGGATGACGAGAACACCCTCTTTCTGCCGGCGGAGGTCGAGCTCGGGGAGACGACGCGCCGCATCCTCGACAGCGTCGAGCGCAGCCGGCCTTCGCGCGTCGTCATCGACTCTCTCTCGGAGATCCGCTATCTCGCGGGCACCGAGGTCCGTTACCGGCGCCAGGTCATGGCACTCAAGCAGGTCTTCATGGCCAAGGGATGCACGGCGCTGCTGGTGGACGTTCAGGCTGCGAGATCGCCCGACGGCCTCCTCGAGTCCCTCGCTCACGGTGTGATCCAGCTCGAGCAGCTCATTCCCAAGTACGGGCCCGAGCGGCGCCAGCTGCTCGTCTCCAAGCTGCGCGGCGTGCGATACCAGGGCGGCTTTCACGACATGCGCATCACGACCGGCGGTGTCGTCGTGTTCCCCCGCCTGATCCCCGAGGAGACGGGCGGCCGCTTCCGGGGGGAGCTGCTCCCGAGCGGCGTGGCGGAGCTCGACGTGATCCTGGGAGGCGGGCTCGACCGCGGCACGACCAACTCTGCTGATGGGGCCGGCGGGAACGGGCAAGTCCGCCCTGGCCGCGCAGTACGCCTCCGCGGCGGCCGCGCGAGGAGAGAAGAGCCTCTACCTCATTTTTGAAGAAAGCCGCGAGACGCTTTTCGCGCGCTCGCGCGCCCTCGGGATCCCTCTGCGCGAGCAGGTCGAGGCCGGCCGCATTCAGCTGCTTCCGGTGAATCCAGTCGAGATCACGCCCGGCGAGTTCACGCAGATCGTGCGGCGAGGCCGTCGAGGCGCAGGACGCGAAGCTGGTCGTGATCGACAGCCTCAACGGGTACTTCAACGCGATGCCCGAGGAGAAGCTCCTCGAGCTGCAGCTCCACGAGCTCTTTCGCTACCTGCGCGATCTCGGCGTGACCGTGATCCTGACGATGGCCCAGCACGGCCTCTTCGGAACGCTCATGCCGGGTCCCATCGACCTGAGCTACCTGGCCGACACGCTCATCCTGCTGCGCTACTTCGAAGCCGGCGGAAGGATCCGCAAAGCGGTCTCCGTCCCCAAGAAGCGGGCGGGACGACACGAATCCACGATTCGCGAGCTCGCGATGGACGGGGGCGGGCTGCGCCTGGGGCCTCCGTTGACCGCGTTCCGGGGGGTGTTGACCGGCGTGCCGCAGTACACCGGCGCGGCCGAAGAGGAGCTGCTGACGGAGCGCCGGTGAAACGACTCGAACCCGCGGAGCTGCGAGTCCTCGTCCTGGCGCCTGTCGGGCGGGACGCGTCTCTCGTTGGGGAGACGCTGCATGAGGCCGGGATCGAGTGCCACGTGTGCCCCGACCTCGTCGCCCTTCGGGTCGAAATGCAGGAGGGCGCCGGAGCGATCCTCGTCACCGAGGACCTCCTCCGCGCCGAAGCGGTCGCCGAGCTCGGCGAGCTGTTCGCCGGCCAGCTCCCATGGTCGGACCTGCCGCTGCTGATCTTCTCGGCCGGCCGCGAGAGGCAGAACGGTCCGCTGGAGGAGCTCAAGAAGCTGGCGCCCTACACCCTGATCGACCGGCCGACGCGCAAGAAGACGCTGATCTCCGCGGTCCAGACGGCGCTGCGGGCGCGGCGGCGCCAGTACGAGGTGCGGGACCTGCTCATCGAGCTCGAGAAGAGCGTCCGCTCGCGCGACCAGTTCCTCGCGATGCTCTCCCACGAGCTGCGCAACCCGCTCGCCGCGATTCTCACGTCGTCGCAGCTCATGGAGCGGCGCGATCCGTCCGTGTTCGTCTCCGAACGGGGGATCGTCCAGCGCCAGACGCGCCTGCTCGCGCGGCTCGTGGACGATCTTCTCGACGTGTCCCGCGTGACGCTCGGCAAGATCGCGCTCGCGCCCGGCCCCGTCGACATGGGCGCCCTGCTCGAGCGCTGCGTCAAGTCGTGGATGCCCGCGGCCGCGGACCTGGGCGTCGCGCTGACGCTGGCACCGATGCCCGCGGCGTTCGTCGTCGACGGAGATCCCGTGCGCCTCGAGCAGATCGTGTCGAACCTGCTGTCGAACGCCGTCAAGTACACGCCCCGCGGCGGCCACGTGGTGGTCTCCGCCGAAACCGACGACAAGTCCGGGCGCATCCGCATTGCCGACGACGGCGTCGGGATCGACCCCGAGGCTCTTCCGCGCATCTTCGAGCTCTTCACGCAGGACGACCAGACGCTGGACCGCTCGCGCGGAGGCCTCGGCGTGGGCCTGACTCTGGTCCGCACGCTCGTCGCGCTGCACGGCGGCACGGTCACGGCGTCGAGCCGGGGCCGGGACCACGGCAGCGAGTTCGTCGTCCAGCTCCCTCGCATCTCCTCCCGGGTGTCCGTGGCCTCGAAGGAAGACGCTTCTGCGCCGGCCGAGACGCCGATGACCATCCTCGTCATCGACGACAACGCCGACATTCGATCGGGGCTGGGTGAGCTCCTGCGGTTCTCGGGACACGAGGTCCTCGAGAGCGCCGAGGGGCAGGAGGGCATCGCGCGGGCGCTCGAGCGGAGGCCGCAGGCGGTCCTGATCGACATCGGCCTTCCGGGACTCGACGGCTACGACGTGGCCCGCCGGCTGAGAGCGGCGCTCGGGCGCTCCGTGCGTCTGATCGCGCTGACGGGATACGGCTCCGCCCAGGACCGCGAGCGGAGCTTCGAGGCCGGGTTCGACGCGCACATCACGAAGCCGACGACGTTCGCCGTCCTCAGCCGCGTCCTGGCCTCGTCGGTGCCGGCGCCGGCGCCGTCGCCCTCAAGCGCCGACCGCGGCGCGCCGCCGGCCCGGCGCGCGGCCGCTCTGAAGACCTGAACGCCCGATGCGGGTGGCCCTCCTCCACAACCCCTCGGCGGGCGACGAGACGTCTTTCGAAGAAGTCCGACGCGCGCTTTCGAGCGAGGGCTACGCTCTCGCGAGCGAGATCGAGAAGGATTCCGATCTCGAGCGCGTGCGCGACGAGCCCGTGGAGTTCGTCGTGGTGGCAGGCGGAGACGGGACCGTCCGAAAGGCCGCCCGCGCGCTGGCGGGATCGAGAGTGCCTCTTGCGATTCTTCCGCTGGGCACGGCGAACAACATCGCGAAGAGCCTCGGGATCGAAGGCGAAGTCCGCGAAGTCGTGGCGGGGTGGAAACGCGCCCGGAACGTTCCGTTCGATCTCGGCGTCGCGCGCGGCCAGTGGGGAGAGAGCCGGTTTCTCGAAAGCGTCGGAAGCGGCCTCGTGAGGGCGGGCATCGCGGCCGCCGAAGAGCATCCCGAGCATGGCACCGAGGACACGCGCACGGAGCTGGCGCGGGCCATCGAGCGGTACGCCGACGCGCTCTCCCGGCTTCAGCCGCGGCGATGGACGGGGCTTCGTGGACGACGAGGCGATCGACGGCGAGTACCTGCTCGTGGAAATTCTCAACGTGCCGTCGGTGGGCGCGAACCTCGCGCTCGCGGCCGAGGCGGATCCGTCGGACGGGTGGTTCGACGTGGTCACGGCGGGAGAGGGCGAGCGGCGCCGCATCGCCGAATACCTGGAGGCGCGGCGCGGCGGCGACGAGGCGCCCCTGGAGCTCCCGACACGGCGCGCCCGCCGCGCGGAGATCACCGGCTGGGAGCGGATGCACGTCGACGACGAGCTCCGCCGGATCGAGGAGGCCGGGAAGGTGACGG
Source organism: uncultured Acidobacteriota bacterium (assembly GCA_963804915.1). Classification (GTDB taxonomy): domain Bacteria; phylum Acidobacteriota; class Thermoanaerobaculia; order UBA5066; family Gp7-AA6; genus DAHUXD01. The sequence continues at coordinate 108,459 of CAWDSI010000031.1, read as the reverse complement.
TCGAGATCGAGCCGGGGGCGATTCGGGTGTCTGGTGGGTTAGGGCTGTTGCGGCGTCAGGCTGAGGGCGCCGCTCTTTTGCGCTGTCATCCTGAGCGAAGCGAAGGATCCCAGACTAGATAAGCCGGCGCTTCGAGTTCGGGATCCCTCGTCGCTACGCTCCTCGGGATGACGCCTACGCCGTCATCCATGCGGATGACGGCTGCGGCGTCAATTTTCGTTCAACGCTTCCGTCGGATGCACTCTCGAGGCGCGCCACGCCGGCACCGCGCACGCGGCGAGGGCGACGAGGCCGAGGAGCAGCGAGACCGCCGCGAACGTCAAAGGATCCGTCGCGCGCACGCCGAAGACGAGGCTCGAGAGCGCGCGGCCGAGGGCCAGCGCCCCCGCGAGACCGACGGCGAGACCGATCAAGGCGGGTCGCATGCCCTGAAAAACGATCAGGCGCAGCACGTCGCGGCGGTTCGCGCCGAGCGCCATCCGGATCCCGATCTCGCGTGTGCGCCGGCGGACCCCGTACGACAGCACGCTGTAGATCCCGAGGGCCGAGAGGGCCAGGGCGAGGACCGCGAAGACCGCGAGCAGCAGCATGTTGAAGCGCGGATGGGAGAGCGTCTGGCCGAGGTGCTCCTCCATCGTGCCGACCTCGAGGATCGGCTGGTCCTTGATCGAGAGCGGAGACCGCGGCGCGCACCGCGGAGGCCAGGCTGCCGGGGTCCTGCGCGGTGCGGACCACGCAGGGCCATCCACCCCCAGGGCATCTGCCCGTGGGGGACGTAGATCGCGGAGATGGGCTCGGGCTTGGCGAGACCGCGAAGCTTGACGTCCGCGAGGACGCCCACGACTTCGCGCTTGGACTCGGGAGAGAAGGTCAGAGTGAGACGCTTGCCGACGGCGCTCTCCCCGGGCCAGAAGCGCTTGGCCATCGTCTCGCTGATGAGCACGGCGGACGGCGAGTCGGCCGTGTCGGCGGCCGTGAAATCGCGGCCCTCGAGGAGGCGGATGCGCAGCGCCGGAAGCGTGCCGGGCGAGATGACGCGCACCGCGACCTCGGGCTGCTCGGACATGGGGACGACGGGGCGGCCGTCGATGGCGACGGGCTGCGTGGATCCGCCGTCGGTCAGAGGCAGCGTGTTGATCGCCCCCGCCGCCTCGACGCCGGGAAGGGTTCGGACGCGCTCGAGAAGGCGTTCAAAGAACGCGGCCCGCGCGGCCGGCGTCGGGTACTTCCCGTCGGGGAGCGAGAGCCGCGCGTGGAGGACGTTCTTCGGCTCGAAGCCGGGGTTCACGCTCTGGAGACGGCCGAGACTCCGGACGAGGAGGCCCGCGCCGAGCATCAGGACGAGCGCGAGCGCGACCTCGGCCACGACCAGGGTGTGACGCAACACGGGACTGCCGGCGTCGGCGTCGGAGCGGCCGCCCTGCTTGAGGGCGTCATTCGGGTTCGCGTGCGAGAGCTTCCAGGCCGGCAAAATTCCGGCGAGGACGCCCGTGAGGATCGCGAGGCCGAACGTGAACGCGAGGACGGGAAGATCGACCCGGATGTCGTTCACGCGCGGCATCTGATCGCCCAGGAAGGCCACGATGAGCCGCACGCCCAGGCCTGCGAGAAGCAGGCCGAGCGCGCCGCCCGCCAGCCCGAGAATGGTCGTCTCGGCGAGGATGGGCCGCACGATCCGGTCGCGCCCCGCCCCGAGGGCCGTGCGCACCGCGATCTCCTTGCGCCGCGCGACGGTCCGCGCGAGCACGAGGTTCGCGACGTTGGCGCAGGCGATCAGGAGCACGAATCCGACCGCGCCGAGCAGCACGAGCAGGGCCGGCCGCACGTCGCCGACGAGGTCCTCGTGCAGAGGAATCACCGCCGCGCCCCAACCCTTGTTGTCCGCGGGATACTGCGCCGCGAGCCGGGACGCGAGGGCGTTCATCTGGGCGCGAGCGGCCTCGACGGTGACGCCCTCCTTCAAGCGCGCGAGGACGCCGAAGTCGTGGATGCCGCGAATGGCGCGCTCCTCCGCCGTGAGGTGGAGAGGCAGCCACAGCCGCGCTTCCGGCGGGTAGGCCAGCTTCGAGGGCAGGACGCCCACGATCTCGTGGGCCTTCCCGTCGATGGTCATCGTCGTTCCGACGACCGCCCGGTTGCCGCCGAAGCGGCTCTTCCAGAGCTCCTCGGAGAGAACGACGACGTCATGGCCGGACTCGTCGTCGCCCGTACCGATGAGGCGGCCGACGATCGGCGTCGATCGCATCACCCCGAAGAACTCTCCCGTGACGGAGAAGCAATCGAGGGAAATCGGCTCCCCGCCCCCCGTGACGGCCGCGACGCCATCGGCGCCCATGGCCATGCTGGAGAAGACGGTGTTCTGGGCCTTCCAGTCGTAATAGTTGGCGGGGGACACGCTGAAGTACTTCCGTCCCGGAAAAATGTCCTGGGGCGGCGTGTGGGGGACGGCCATGATCCGCTCCGCCTCGGGGAAGGGGAGCGGCTTGAGGAGCACGGCATTGACGACGCTGAAGATGGCTGTGTTCGCCCCGATGCCCAGGGCGAGAACGGCGATCGTCACGGCGGCGAATCCCGGGCTCTTGAGGAGGGCGCGGAACCCGTAGCGGAGGTCCTGATAGAGGTGTTCCATGGTCGGAGATACGCGGAAGGGGGGGATTGGTTCCGCCATTATTCGCGGAGCCCTCAGCGCGCGCCGACCTCGATCATGTCGCGATGGACCAGCCAGGCGCCCCCTTCGCGGCGCAGGACGGCCTCTCCGTGGAGCTTCTCGATGTAGGAATTGGCCCCGTCGAAGAGCACGACGGCCCGGTCCCCGCGCACGAAGCCGCCGGTGATGCGAATCGTCTTCAGCTCCGTGTGCTCTTCCTTCCAGAGATACGTGAGCCAGTCGTCGAGACTGCCGTCCTTTTCGTATTTCTGGAAGTGCTCCTTGTTCTCCGCGTCCAGAAGCGCGTAGATCCGCTTCTGGTCGCGCGCTTCGAGAGCCGAGGCGTAGGCCAGGAACGCCTTGCCGGGATCGCCGCCGTCCTTCGGGAGCGGCTCGCCCCACTGCTTCGGCGGGATCGGGACGTCGAGCGTGACATCGAAGTCGAAGCTGTCGTCCTTGTAGGCGAGGCGGCCCTGGAGGCGGCCGTCCTTCGGCTTGACGGTGTTCTTCACCTCGCTCGAGAAGCAGTACGCGCAGCCGCTCCCGGGTCCGAAGTAGTACGAGAGGCCGTGATACCCGCCCTTCTCGTCGAGCTCGAAGTAGACGACCTTGGTCTCGTCGTCCGCGAAGAGCGAGTTGATCGCGTGCTCCCGGTCGTAATGCTCGTCGAAGGCCTCGGCCACGAACCCGGAATTGGACACGGCCACCTGGATGCGGCTGGCGTCTTCCGTCCCGTGCGACTTCTCCCAGAACGCGTACGCCCCGGACAGCTTGACCTTCCAGGTCTTGTCCTCGAAGCGCCCGGAAGCCGACGCCTTGCCGCCGGCCGGCGCCTCGGCGGCGGAAACGAGCGCGAGCGCGAGCAGGGCCGCCACGACCGACATGCGTTCCTCCGTCTGTTTTCCGGGATCGGGGGTCTGGCCGGAATCCTGTCATAACCTACGCCCCGCCAAGGAGGTTCTCCGACGATGCTGCGACACGTTGCGCGTTTCCTGGCCTTCGGGTTCTTTACCGTCTCGGCGGTCTACGCCCAGAACGACCCGTTCTGCACGGACGTCGCGAAGGCGGCCTCCGACATCGTCACGAAGACCGGCGTGCCGAGCGCCTCGGTCGCCGTGGTCCGACAGGGTCGGATCGCCTGCGTGGTCGCGGTCGGCGACGCCCGGCGGGACCCGAAGACGCCGGCCGCGGCGTCGATGCGCTACAGCATCGGCTCCGTCAGCAAGCAGTTCACGGCGACGGCGATCCTCATGCTCGCCGAGGAAGGCAAGCTCTCGCTCGACGACCCGGTCTCGCGTTTCCTGCCGGATCTGACCGACGCCGACAAGGTGAAGGTACGCCAGCTCCTGTCGCACACGTCGGGCTACCAGGACTACTGGCCCCAGGACTACGTGCCGCCCTTCATGAAGAAAGAGACGACCGCGGACGCGATCCTCGCGCGCTGGGCGAAGCAGCCGCTCGATTTCCCGCCGGGCGCGCAGTACCAGTACAGCAACACGGCCTACGTGATCGCCGGGCTGATCGTCGAGAAGGCCGGCGGCAAACCGCTCATGGAGTTTCTCGAGGCGCGCATCTTCCGGCCGCTCGGCATGAAGAGCGTCCTCGACATCGATCAGAGCCGCCTGACGGAATCCGATCCCGACCGGCTATCAGCGCTTCGGGCTGGGTCCCCTGCGCGTCGCGCCCAAGGAGGGGAAGGGCTGGCTCTTCGCGGCGGGCGAGCTGGCGATGACGGCGGAGGACCTGGCGCGCTGGAACATCAGCGTGATCGAGCAGAAGCTCCTGAAGCCCGCGTCGTACGCCGAGATGGGGCGCGCGGTGCTGCTGACGAACGGCGTCGGCGTCGCCGTACGGCCTGGGCCTCGGCGTGATGAGCGCGGGCGGCCACCGCTCGCTCTCGCACGGCGGCGAGGTGTCCGGCTTCACGGCCGACAACGTGATCTATCCCGACGACCGGGCCGCGGTCACGGTCCTCGTCAACCAGGACGCGATCGGCGCCTCCGGCGAGATCGTCGACGAAAGTCTCGACGCTGCTCTTCACGGCCGACAATGTGAAGGCGCGCGAGGCGCGGGCGCGGGAGATCCTGACGGGCCTGCAGGCCGGCAAGATCGACCGCTCGCTCTTCACCGCGAACGGCAACAGCTACTTCACGGAGACCGCCCTCGCCGACCTGAAGTCGAGCCTCGGGCCGCTCGGCGCCCCCGTCGAGGTCGAGCAGCAGCGCCAGAGCGACCGCGGCGGCCTGACGTACCGGAACTTCCAGGCCAAGTTCGCCTCGAAGACGCTCGAGATCTGGGAGCGAGACATGCCCGACGGCAAGATCGAGCAGTTCCAGATCATGGCCACCGAATAACCGTCGCCTTCGCTTGCTCGGAGACCTGCCCTGCGGGCACCGGGCCGCGGCTCGTCCGGTTGCGGACTCGACCGCGGCCCTGGTCTCCGTGCTGCGCTCCGGCTCCCGCGGCGCGAACCTCCTCCCTCGCTCCGGTCGGGAGACTATTCGCGCCGCGAAATACAAGGATGCTGCGAGGAGAAGCGACGACACGTAACTTCGGCCCCTGCTCCCCGTTCCAGTGGGTGAAAGGAGACAACTATGGCCGTGAACCCCATTCCCCGAGGCTTCGCCGCGCCGACGCCCTACCTCGCCGTCGACGGCGCCGCCAGGGCGATCGATTTCTACAAGAAGGTTTTCGGCGCGAAAGAAATCTCGCGCCACGAGATGGACGGCAAGATCGGTCACGCCGAGCTCGAGATCGGCGGCGGACACGTCATGCTGGCCGACGAGTTCCCGGAGATGAACTTCCGGGCGCCCTCCGCCTACGGCGGATCGGCGGTGCTTCTGCATCTTTACGTCGAGAACGTCGACGCCGTCGCCGAGCGGGCCGTGTCCTCCGGCGCGACGGTCGTCCGCAAGATCGAGAACCAGTTCTACGGCGATCGCTCGGGGCAGTTTCGGGATCCCTTCGGCCACCTCTGGAACGTGTCCACGCACGTCGAGGATGTGAGCCCGGAAGAGATCGAGCGCCGCTCCAAGGCCTTCGTGGAGGCCGCCAAGGCCTGAGATCCGGTCCGCTCCGGCTGCAACAAAACCCGCCTCCATCCGTTGGAAGGGGCAGGGGGTTTCATGCCGGAGCGAACACGTTCGAGCCTCGTGCTGGCGGCGATCATCTGCATGGCCGCCGCCCTGCCTTTGCCCGGTGCCGATTTCCCGAAGGAGCGGCAGTTCGAGACCGTCGAAGCCGGACCCGGCGTGATCGCCTTCATCGCCGCGGAGACGAGCGGCTCCTTTCCGAGCGGCAACGTCGTCGCGGTCGTCGGCGAAGAGGCGGTCCTCGTCGTCGATTCCGGCCGCTTCCCCACGCTGGCCCGGAGGATGGTCGCGGAGATCCGGAAGAAGACAGACAAGCCTGTTCGCTACCTGGTCCACACGCACTGGCACCTCGACCACATCGCCGCCGACGCGGTCTTTCGCGAGGCCTATCCGGATGCCGTCTTCGTGTCGACAGCGTTCACGCGGCGCAAGATCGTCGACAAGCAGGTGCCCTACGTGCGCGACCTCGCGCAAACCGACGCCGGCTACGTTCGGGACCTCGAGGCATATCTCGCCGGCGGAAAGAAGCGCGACGGGACGCCGATCCCCGACGACGGCGAATCCCCAAATGAGGACAGCCACCGGCGAGGAACATCACATGCTCGAAGAGCGTTGCCGGAATCGGAGTTGCAGGGGAGAGACCGTCAACGCTCGCCTCGGCATGAGAGGATGAAAAGGTGAAGGGTCAAAGGTCCAGGGTCCAGGGTCAAGGGTAATCGCTCCGGATGAAACTCGAATACGTTCCAATGCTGGCGGTACAGCGAGACCTGTACCGGATCGAGCGCGGGTCGGGCCGCTTCCACCAGTACCTCCAGACGATGCTCGATCCGGTCACCGGGGAGCTCCGTCTGCCCCTGACGATGATGAATCCGATGGCCAAGGAGCATCTCCCGAAGTACCTCGATCTGCTCCAGGCGATCGGCGCCGAGGACGTGGGGGCACGGGCCACGGAGGACGCCCTGGCCAAGCTCGGCGAGGAGCCCGGACACTACCGGGTCGGCATCGTCGTGGCCGACGACGCCGGGGGCGGATGGACGCACCGCGCCGCGAGCGAGCTCATGCACCTGCAGGCCGAGCTGGGCCTCGAGAAGCGAGGCTGGATCACACCCATCCTCTGGTCGAGCGAGACCTACGGCCCGCCCGAGATCCGCGAAGAGGTCCTCATCAGCATCTACCGCGCGATCTACGTCGCCCGGCGCGGCGCGCCTCGCACGCTTCGCGACATCCTGCTCCAGGAGGGCTCGGCCATGCGGCTGGCCGGCGCGCGGAACCCCGCGCTGGAGCCCGCCGCGCTCCTGCGCTCGCGGGAGATCCTGTCGCGCCACCTCGACGCCGAGGATCCGGCCACGCTCATCGCCGCGCTCTTCGGAGACCGCGCGGCCAGCGAGCTCGGCCATCCTCCGCTGGGCCTGCCACCCCGCGCGGGCCTGGCTCTCGCCCTGCACGGACGTCTCGAGCCGCGCCGGCGCCGGCCTTCGCGCGAGGACTCGAACCCCACCAATCACACGCCGTCGTAGACTCGGCGCATCGTGGCGCAGCCGTCCCGGGCGACGAACGCAAACCCGCTGGCCGGCGGCGATCGCGATCGTCGGGCTCGGAGGCAGCTCCCTCGCGCTGCCGGACTTCCTCGTGCCGGGGCCCCGCTGGCTTCTGCCCATCGCCGTGGTCGTCCTGCTCGTTCCGGCCCTCTTCGCCCATGCGACCGGCCGCCACCATCTGGACCAGGTCCTCGGCTACGCCATCAGCGTGGTCGTGACGGTCGCTCTCGCGGCGTCCCTCGGATCCCTGGTGTACGTGATGGCCACGCACCGACAGGCGCCCGCCGATCTTCTGCGGTCGGCGACGGTGATCTGGGTGACGAACATCCTGGTCTTCGCGCTCTGGTACTGGCGGCTGGACGCCGGCGGGCCGCACGCGCGCGACCGCCGCGGCGGTCACGACTCCGGCGCCTTCTTCTTTCCGCAGATGATGCAGGGCGCCCCGAAGCAGACCCCGGCGTGGTCGCCGAACTTCGTCGACTACCTCTTCCTCGCGTTCTGCACGTCGACGGCGTTCTCGCCGACGGACACGCCCGTGCTCTCGCGCTGGGCCAAGGTCCTGACGATGGTGCAGTCCGTGATCTCGCTCGTCTGCGTCGTGGTCCTCGTCGCGCACACCATCGGCGCCCTGTAGAGCGCGGTCCCGCTCGCGGAGAGCTACTCCGGCGCGCAGGGCCTGCATCGGGTCGAGGCGCGTCGCGCGCCAGGCCGGCACGGCGCTCGCGGCGAACGCGACCAGCGAAAGCGCCAGTGCGGCGGCGGCGAAGGCCAGCGGATCGGTGGGCGCGACGTCGAAGAGCAGGCTCCGGAACAGCCGCGTGACCCCGAGCGCCGCGGCGACGCCCACGACCACGCCCGAGAGCGACAGGCCCAGACCGCGGCGCACGATCATGCCCAGGATGTCGGCCCGCCGCGCGCCGAGAGCCATGCGGATCACGATCTCGCGGGTGCGCATCGCGACGACGTAGCCGAGGACGCCGTAGAGCCCGACGCCCGTCAGCAGGAGCGCCACGCCGCCGAACAGACCGAGGAGCAGGGCGTTGAAGCGGGGCTGCTGGATCGACTGGCGGATCGCGTCCTCGAGCGTCCGCACGCGGTAGACGGGCACGTTCGCATCGATCGCCGTCACGAGCGCGCGCGCGTCGGCCTGGAGCGCCGCCGGGGAGCCTTCCGTCCGGGCGACGACCGTCATGTCCGAGATCGTGAGCTGCGCGGCCGGGACGTAGAACTCGGGCGCGGCCTCGGCGTCGAGCGCCAGGGCGCGGACGTCGCCGACGACCCCGACGATCTCGCGCACGACGGACTTGCCGTCCCGGGCCACGCCCGGGTGGATCCGCCGGCCGACGGCGCTCTCGCCGGGAAAGAAGGTCCGGGCGAAGGCCGCGTTGACGATGACGACCGGCGGCGCGTCCGGGCCGTCCCGGTCGGTGAAGTCGCGGCCGGAAAGAATCGGGATGCGGAGCGTCTCGAAGTATCCCGGGCTGACCTGGCGGTACTCGGCGGCCGGCTCATCGGCCTTCGCGACCGGCCGTCCTTCGATCGTGAAGCTGATGCCGATGCGACTCGTGCCGAAGGGCACGGGAAAGATCGCGGCGGCGCTGCGCACGCCCGGCCGCCGGCGAATCGACGCGAGCAGCTCGTCGTAGAAGCGACGCTGGCGGGCGACGTCGTACTCGGGCTCGGGGAGGCTCAGGTGGAACGTCGTGACGTTCTCGGCCGAGAAGCCCGGATCGACGCTGCGGAGCCGGCGGAAGCTCTCGAGGAGCAGCATCGCTCCCGTCAGCAGGATGACCGCGATCGCGGTCTGGGCCACGACGAGTCCGGAGCGGAAGCGGTTTGAGCCCGGTCCGTCGCCGCCCTCGCCGCCGCGGCCGCCTTCCTGCAGCCGCGTCCAGAGATCCGCCCGCGCGAGGCGCAACGCCGGCGCGGCGCCGAAGAGCAGGCCGGTCAGAAGCGACACGCCGAACGTGAAGGCCAGGACGGTCCCGTCGAGGCCGACCTGCTCGAGCCGCGGAATCCGCTCCGGCGAGAAGCGGAGGAGAAGGCGCATGCCGCCGGCCGCGAGGAGGAGCCCGGCGCCGCCGCCGAGGAGCGAGAGGATCAGGCTTTCGGTCAAGAGCTGCCGGAGCACGCGCCCCCGGCCGGCTCCGAGGGCGGCCCGCAGCGCCAGCTCCCGCCGGCGCGCGCTGGCCCGCGCCGTCAGCAGGCTGGCGACGTTGGCGCAGGCGATCAGGAGGATGCCGCCGACCGCGCCGAGCAGGACGAGCAGGGGCGCCCGCACGTCGCCGACGATCCGCTCGAGCTCCGGCCGGACGCGGATCTCGTCGCGGTCGCGGTCGTCGTCGGGATACTGGCGGGCGAGGTTGCGCGCGATGCCGTTCATCTCGGCCTGCGCCGCCGCGAGGGAGACGCCGGGCTTCAGGCGCCCCACGACGTCGAGCGTCGTGACGCCCGCGGTTCGCCGTCCAGGGCTCGTCGCCCTCGGCGTCCATCGCGATCGACGTCCAGAGGTCGGACGGCGCCTCGTCGAGCGGGAACTGCACGCCCGGCGGCATGACGCCGATGACGGTGTGCTCGCGTCCGTCGAGCCCGATCGTCTTTCCGACGATTCCAGGATCCGCGCCGAAGCGCGACTGCCAGAACGCGTGGGAGAGAAGGACGACGCGCGCGCCGGGCCGGTCGTCCTCGGGCAGGAAACCGCGGCCCAGAAGCGGTGACGCCCGGAGAACGCTCAGGAAGTCGGAGGAGACGGCCTGGGCCTGGACGTGCGACGCCTGCGCCGTTCCGGTCAGCGTGAAGCCGACGCCGCGGCGGCTCGCCATGGCCTCGAACGATTTGCTCTGCGAGCGCCAGTCGAAGAAGTCCGGGTACGAGCCCGACGCGGCGTGGCGGACCGGCCGCGTGATCAGCGTCTCGAGCGCGACGATGCGCCCGGATTCGGGGAAGGGCAGGGGACGGAGGAGCACGCCGTGCACGACCGAGAAGATGGCGGTGTTCGCTCCGATCCCCAGGCCGAGCGTGGCGACCGCGACGAGCGTGAAAGCCGGAGAGCGGCGGAGGAGCCGCACGGCGTAGCGCGCGTCCTGGAGCATGCGCTCGAGCGACGGCCAGCCCCACTTTTCGCGGGTGACTTCCTTGATGAGGGCCTCGTTGCCGAGCTCGCGCCTCGCGGCCGCCTCGGCTTCGCCGGGGGATTGGCCCCGAGCCACGCGGTCCCGCGTCGCCATGGCGAGGTGCCCCGCGATCTCTTCATCCAGTTGGAGCTCGCGTTCGCGACGGCTCCGGCCGAAGAAGCGCCCGCCGAAGAACGACATCGTCTACTCCGCCCGCAGCGCCTGCATCGGGTCGATGCGCGCGGCCCGCCGGGCCGGGATCCAGCTCGCCGCCAGCGCCACGAGGAGAAGCGCCGCGGCGACCGCCGCGAACGTCAGGGGATCGCCCGGCCGCACGCCGTACAGGAGGCTCGCCATCAGCCGCGTCAGCAGGAACGCGCCGACGAGACCGAGGCCGGCGCCGGCGAACGCGACGGCCATGCCCTGTCCGACGACCAGGCGGAGGACGGAGCGCGGGTCCGCGCCGAGGGCCATGCGCACGCCGATCTCCCGCGTGCGCTTCGAGACGGCGTAGCTCATGACGCCGTAGATGCCGATCGCCGACAACAGGGCCGCCGCCGCGGCGAAGACGGCGAGCAGGAGCGTCTGGAAGCGCGCGCGGGCGGTCGCTTCGTTCACCACGTCCCGCATCGTGCGCACGCCCGAGATCGGCAGCGTCGGGTCGAGCGCGCGGATCGCCGCCTTGAGCGAGGGCGCGAGGGCCGCCGGGTCGCCGTCGGTCCGGATTCCTTGCTGCGCGTGCGGCCCGCACGACGAAGGTCAGGTAGGACGCCGACGTGTGGGCCGAGCGCATGAGCTCCGGGCTCTGGAAGACCGGGATGTAGGACTCCTCGTAGGGGGGCTCGCTCCAGTCGGAGCGCACGGCGTTCCTGGCGATGCCGACGACCGTCAGCCAGTTCTTGTCGTCGAGCATGATCCGCTTTCCGAGCGCGTCCTCGCCCGGCCACTGGATCTCGGCGAACCGTTCGTTGATGACGACGACGCCGGGAGCGTTCGCGCCGTCGGTCTCGGCGATGTCGCGGCCGCGCACGATCGGCAGACGCATCGCCGCGAAGTAGCCGGGAGTCACCGCGCGGTAGACCGTGACCGGCGACTCGCCGGGCCGCGCTTCGGGCCGCCCCTCGACCGCATAGGGGAATCGCCAGATGTCGCCGGCGATCGGCAGGTGGTTGATCGCGCCCGCGGCCGCGACTCCGGGCACCGCGCGGATGCGCTCGAGGAGCTGGCGGTAGACGGGCTCGCGCTGCTCCGGGGCGGCGTGCGACGTGCCGGCGAGCGAGACCTCGAGCGTGACGACGCCCGTCGGGGTTCCAGCCCGGATCGATCGCCCGGAGGGCCAGGAACGTCCGGATCATGAGTCCCGCTCCGACGAGCAGCACGATCGCGATCGCGATCTCGGCCGCGACGAAGGCGCGGCGCAGCCGGCCGCCCTCGCGCCCGGCGCCGGCGCTCCCGCCCTCTTTCAGTGCGGGCTGGAGGTGGACGGCCGAGGCTTCGAGTGCGGGAGCGATGCCGAACGCCGCTCCGGAGAGCAGCGCCACGGCGAAGGTCGCGAGGAAGATGCGCGGATCGAGGCTCACCTCGGCGAGACGGGGGATGCCTTCGGGCGCGAGCGCGAGCAGGAGCCGCAGCCCCCACGCGCCCAGGGCCGCGCCGGCGATGCCGCCCGCCGCGGCCAGGACGAGCGACTCGGTCAGGAGCTGGCGGATCGTGCGTCCTCGGGACGCGCCGAGGGCCGCGCGCAGGGCGACCTCGCGCTGGCGCGCCGAGGAGCGCGCGAGGAGCATGTTCGCCACGTTGGCGCAGGCGATCGCGAGGACGAGGGCGACGGCCGCGAGCAGCACGAGGAGAGCCGGTCGGACGTCGCCGACGACTCTTTCCAGCAGCGGAACGACCTGCATGTCCCGGTTCGTGCCGGGGAACTGGCGGTCGAGCTCCGCCGTGATCGACGCCATCTCCCGCCGCGCGGACTCGAGCGCGATGCCGGGCTTCAGGCGCGCGAAGATGCGCAGGCTCGAGCCGTTGCGGCTCGACGCGCGCGGCGCGAGATCCAGCGGAGCCCAGAGCTGGGCGTTCGTCGCCCAGAACGGGGCGAACTGGAAAGACGGCGGCATGACGCCGACGACGGAGTAGGGCTCGCCGTCGAGCAGGATCTCTTTGCCGAGAATCGCCGGGTCGGCGCCGAAGCGGCTCTTCCACACGGCGTGGCCCGAGGACCACGACGTGATTCGCGCCGGCCGCCGTCTCCGAGGGCAGGAAGAACCGCCCGAGGGCCGGCTGCACGCCGAGGATCGGCAGGACGTCCGCGGTCATCCGGATCGCCCAGACCTTCTCGGGGGAGTCGCCGCCCGTCAGGTTCGGGCTCCAGTACTCGGCGGCGCCCATGTTCTCGAAAGAGCCGCTCTGCGCCTTCCAGTCGAAGAAGTTCGCGGGCGCGACCGGCCCGTCGCCGCCCTTGAGGATCACGACCAGGCGCGCGGGGTCCGCGTAGGCCAGCGGCCGCACGAGGATCGCGTCGACGACCGAGAGGATCGCCGTGCTCGCGCCGATGCCGAGCGCGAGGGTCAGGATGGCGACGGCCGCAAATCCCGGCGAGCGGCGGAGGAGTCTCAGCCCGTAGCGCGCGTCCTGCCGGAAGCGTTCGAACGAGCCCCAGCCCCACTGCGCGCGCGCCGCTTCCTTGATCAGGGCCTCGTTGCCCATCTCGCGCCGCGCGGCGGCCTCGGCTTCGTGCGCGGATTCGCCGCGGGCCACGCGCTCGCGAACCGCCATCGCGAGGTGCCCGGCGATTTCGTCGTCCAGTTCGAGCTCGCGGCGCCGGCGCTTGTGGAAGAAGGGAAGAGAGCGTTTCATGCCGTCTCCGGCGCCTTCGAGGCGTCGAGCACGCCGGACATCGCCTCGAGGAGACGTTCCCAGCGACTCCGCTCCTCGGTGAGCCGGCGCCGCCCGGCGGCGGTCAGCCGATAGACCTTGACGCGCTGCTTGTTCTCGGAGGTCTTCCATTCCGAGGCGACGGAGCCGTCCCGTTCCAGACGGTGGAGGGCGGGGTAGAGCGATCCCGTATCGACCTGCAGGGCGTGGGAGGAGCCGGCCTTGATCGCGGCCGTGATGCCGTAGCCGTGCTGCGGCCCCCAGGTCAGCGTCTGGAGGACCAGCAGATCCAGGGTTCCCTGGAGGAGCTCGATCGGGTCTTTGTAGGGCTCGTGTTTCTCAGCCATGTCGAAACTCTGTTTCGCTGCCATGTAGACATCCTACATCCTCAGGGTGGAGTCGTTCTACACCCTTCACATCCGAGGGATACGCAGTCCCGACGGAGAGGTTTCGGGGGCTTGACGGAAGGGCGCGCTCTCGTTGTATTTAACCAATTGGTTGAATACGAGAAGGGACCGCCATGCCGGCCGACACGCTGAGCGCCACCTTCGCGGCCCTCGCCGACCCCACACGGCGCGCGATCCTGGCGCTCGGCTCGCGTCGGGCGAGACCTCGGTGACCGAGCTCGCCGCGCCGTTCGAGATGAGTCTCGCGGCCGTCTCGAAGCACCTCAAGGTGCTCGAGGGCGCGGGCCTCGTCGCGCGCACGCACCGCGCGCAGTGGCGACCCTGCCGGCTGGACGCCGCGCCGCTGAAGACCGTGTCCGAATGGGTCGATCACTACCGGCGGTTCTGGGAGCAGAGCTTCGACCGCCTGGACCTCTATTTGCAGGAAATGCAGAAGAAGGAGAAGACGCATGACCGCAAGAAGCGCAGACACTGAGACCGCGGCCGAGACTGTCGAAGCCGCCGACCGCGTCATCCAGCTCTCGCGGACGTTCCAGGCGCCGCCCGAGCTCGTCTGGGAAGCGTTCACCGATCCCAAACACGTCGTGAACTGGTGGGGACCCAGAGGGTTTTCCACGACGATCGAGAAGATGGACGTGCGTCCCGGCGGCGAATGGACGCTCGTGATGAAGGGGCCCGACGGCGCGCTCTACCCGAACCACACCGTGTACACCGAGGTCGAGAAGCCGCGCCTGATCGCGTACAAGAATTCCGGCCGGCGCGAGGGCGGGCCCGGCGCCGCCTTCCACGCGTTCATCACGTTCGAGCCCGAGGGCGCCGGCACGCGCGTGTCCCTCCGCATGGTCTTCACGTCGCCCGAGGCGCGCGACAAGGTGATCCGCGAGTTCGACGCCGTCGAGGGCGGCAAGTCCACGCTCGAGCGCCTGTCCGAGCACTTGCCGCGCATGGCGGCGACCGATCGCGACTTCGTGCTCTCCCGGACCTTCGATGCGCCGCGCGAGCGCGTCTTCGAGGCCTGGACGGATTCGAAGCAGGTGGCGCAGTGGTGGGGGCCGAAGGGGTTCACCAATCCCGTCTGCGAAATGGACGTCCGGCCCGGGGGCCGCTACCGGATCGTGATGCGCTCGCCGGAAGGCGAGGAGTACCCGATCGTCGGCGAGTTTCTCGAGATCGTGAAGCCCTCGCGTCTCGTCATGACGATGGACGCGCGCGAACACCCGCCCGAGTTCTTCGCGCAGCTCGACGCGGCGCGGCCGGCCGAGGCGAAGGGAAAGCCCTTCCGTCCGCGGACGACGGTCCTCTTCGACGACCACTTCGGCAAGACGACCGTCACGGTCATCCAGCGCTTCGAGTCGGCCGGCGACGTCGAGGCCAACAAGAAGCTCGGAGCCGCCGAAGGCTGGGGCGGGAGCTTCGATAAGCTGGACGCCCTGCTGGGAGGATAAGAGCACCATGATCGACCGCTGGAAGAGTTTCGCGCCGTACTTCCTGAGCCTCCTTCGCATCGTCGTGGGCCTCTTGTTCGTGGAGATCGAGGTCGGCGAAGCTCTTCGCCTTCCCCGGCGCCGTCATGCCCGGCGGCGGCACGGTGCCGCTCGCTTCTCTGGGCGGCGTGGCGAGCGTGCTCGAGTTCGTCGGTGGCTGGCTCCTGCTCGTCGGACTCTTCACGCGGCCGGCGGCATTCGTCCTCTCGGGGGAGATGGCCTTCGCCTATTTCATCGGCCATGCGCCCAACGGCTTCTGGCCGGTCCTCAACGGAGGCGGTCCGGCGATCTACTACTGCTTCACATTCCTGTATCCTGTCCGCGGCGGGCGGGGGTCCGTGGAGCCTGGACGCGCGGATCGAGGCGAAATCGCTCGGGCTCAAGGACTTGAAACCAGCCGTCATCCTGAGGAGCGCAGCGACCGAAGGAGATCCCGGACTCGAGGCACGCCGACGGTAAGTCTGCCGTTTCCGGGATCCCTCGCTTCGCTCGGGATGACCGGCTGGAAAGCTCGGGATGCCTTCGCCTTCAGGATGACCGGCAGGAAGTCAAAGATTGGCGAGACGAACTTGTCGATCCGACGATTCCCCGCTCGTCGCGATAGTGAAAGGAGACGAAACGATGAAAGTCATGGTGCTGGTCAAGGCGACGAAGGAATCCGAGGCGGGAGTTCCACCCGACAACAAGCTGATCTCCGAAATGATGGCCTTCAACGAGCAGCTCGTGAAAGCGGGCGTGATGCTCGCGGGCGAGGGCCTGAAGGCGAGCTCCGAGGGAAAGCGCGTCCGGTTCTCGGGTCCGCGTCGCACGGTCATCGACGGCCCCTTCGCGGAGACCAAGGAGCTCCTCGCCGGCTTCTGGCTCTGGCAGGTGCGCTCGATGGAAGAGGCGATCGAATGGGTCAAGCGCTGCCCGAATCCGCACAACGAGGAGTGCGAGCTCGAGATCCGTCCGGTCTTCGAGTCGGTCGACTGCACGGACGTCTCCGTGGACATCAAGGAAAAAGAGGCGCAAGCTTCGCGCGCCGAGTGTCGAAGCGCGCTCGGCGCTCCGAGATCACTCCGGCGCTACGAAGCGAGTTTCCGACAGTGCGGCGACCCGGGGCAGAAGCCTCGGGTCGCCGATCTTTTCGGCGAACGCCGGGAACGCCGGGGTCGGGGCCGCGCCAGCGCAGCGCGTCGACGTCGGGAACAGAGGCGCATCGCTCCGCAGCGTCGCCAGCCGCTTGAAGAGCAGAGCCCGCTCGCGGTCGAGCGTCCCATCGACGGGAAAGTCCTCGAGCGGGCCGTAGCGTTCGATCAGGCGGGCCGCGGTCTTGGGGCCGATGCCGGGCATTCCCGGGTATCCGTCCGCGGCGTCTCCCACGAGGGCGAGATAGTCCGGGATGCGTTCCGGAGGCACGCCGAACTTCGCGTGCACGGCCGCGGCGTCGCGGATCTGACCGCTCCGCCGGTCCATCTGGACGACCCGATCGCCGACGACGCACTGCGCCAGGTCCTTGTCCGGCGTCCAGATGCAGATTTTCTCGACGCGGTCGTCCCTGGCCGCGAGCGCGGCCGCGGAAGCCAGCGCGTCGTCGGCCTCGAGCTCGACCATCGCCCAGACCACGACCCCCATCGCGGCCAGCGCGTCTTCCAGCGGATGAAACTGCGCCCACAGGGCGCGGTCGATGCCTTCGCCCGTCTTGTAGCCCTCCCAGAGGTCGTTGCGGAAGGACTCGATGACGTGGTCGGTCGCGACGCCGACGTGGGTGGCGCCGCCTTCGAGCATCTGCGCGACCGTGTGGAGCACGCCGGCGACCGCCCCGAACGGGGGATCCCCTTTCTTCGCCCGCCGGATCCCGTAAAACTGGCGGAAGAGCTCGTAGGTCCCGTCGATGAGGTGGACGACCCTGGGCATGGGCATGGACATGGGCTGGAAAAAGATACCGGAGGCTGTCGATTTCGGGCAGCCTCGTTCGTCGCATGGGTGAAAGGAGAAAAACGATGAGATTCCTGACGATGGTCAAATCCAAGGAACCGAGCGGCCCGCCGCCGGCCAGGCTCATGGAGGCGATCGGCAAGCTCGGGGAGCAAGCGACCCGGTCCGGTGAGCTCGTCATGACCGGGGGACTGCTGCCGAGCGCCCTGGGCGCGCGCATTCGTCTTTCGGACGGGGAGCTCGCCGTGATCGACGGCCCCTTCGCCGAGGCCAAAGAGATCGTCGGCGGCTTCGCGATTTACGAAGTCGAGTCGAAGGAGAAGGCGGTCGAGGCCTCGCTGCGCTTCATGAAGCTGCACCAGGAGCACTGGCCGGGCTGGGAGGGCGAGACCGAGATCCGCCCCATGTACGGTCCCGCCGACTTTCCCGGGAAGAAGTGACGGAGGAAAACGGAGACGCCATGTCCACTCCCGAAACGCAGACGAAGACTTCCCGCGGCCGCATCTGGACGGGGCGGGTCCTGACGGGTCTTGCCATCCTGTTCCTGCTCTTCGACGCCGCGATCAAGCTCGCGCCGATCCCGCCCGTGGTCGAGGCCATGGCGCGGCTCGGCTATCCGCTCTCCCTCGCGCCGGTCATCGGCGTCCTCGCGCTCGTCGGCGTCGCGCTCTACGCGATCCCGAAGACCTCCATCATCGGAGCGATCTTCCTGACCGCGTTTCTCGGCGGGGCGACCGCGTCCCAGGTCCGCATCGGCGAGCCTCTCTTCACGCACATCCTGTTTCCGAGTTACATCGCCGCGCTGGTGTGGGGCGGGCTGTGGCTGCGCGACGCGCGCACGCGCGCGCTCGTGCGCTGAACGCTTTCCAACCCACCGGATATCCAAGGAGGATCGAGACCATGAATGCCCCCGCCCCCGCCGCCGCTTCCGCGAAACGCGCCGATGCGATCCCGCCCGAGCTCCGCATCCGCACGCTCATCGAGGAGAAGGACCGCGCGCTCTGCGCGAAGGACCTGGAAGGTGTGCTCGAGCACTACGACGCCGACCTCGTCTTCTTCGAGCTGAAGCCCCGCGTCCGGATCGAGGGCTCGCGCGGCTTGCGTCGCGTGTGGCAGGCCTGCATGCCGCACCTTCCCGCGGCGTTCCACATCGAGACACGGGACCTGGTGATCACCGTCGCGGGCGAGCTGGCGGTGGCCCACCGCCTCTTCCGTGTCCCCGAGGTCGCCCGCGAGCATCCGGCCTGGATTCGCGAGATCGCCGTCCTCCGTTACGCGGATGGCGAATGGCGGATCGTCCATGAGCACTGCTCGGTGGCCTAGGCGTCACGGCGCCGGCGGAGGCCGCCGCCGTGCTCTAATCGGCGGCTGTGTCGCCGAAGGATGCGCACGGAGCGATCGACGCGGTCTGGCGGATCGAGTCGCCCCGTCTGATCGCCGGGCTCGCGCGCATGGTGCGCGACGTCGGCCTGGCGGAAGACCTCGCCCAGGACGCGCTCGTCGCGGCGCTCGAGCGCTGGCCGGAGACGGGCGTGCCGGAGAACCCGGGCGCCTGGCTCATGGCCACCGCGAAGAACCGGGCGATCGACATGCTGCGCCGCCGGAGCCTCTCCGAGCGCAAGCACGAAGAGATCGGATCGACCGCCGACACCGGCGGAACCGTCGAGGAGAAGCTCGTCGCGGCGATCGACGATGACATCGGCGACGACCTGCTGCGCCTGGTGTTCACGGCGTGCCACCCCGTCCTCTCGAAGGAAGCCCGCGTCGCTCTGACGCTGCGGCTGCTCGGCGGTCTCACGACCGACGAGATCGCCCGGGCGTTTCTCGTGCCGGAGGCGACCGTCGCCCAGCGCATCGTCCGCGCCAAGCGGGCCCTCGCGGACGCCGGCGTGCCGTTCGAGGTGCCCCGAGGCCCGGAGCTCGCGGACCGGCTCGCGTCGGTGCTCGAGGTCGTCTACCTCGTCTTCAACGAGGGTTACGTCGCGACCGCCGGCGACGACCTGATGCGGCCCGCGCTCTGCGAGGAAGCTCTGCGCCTGGGCCGCATCCTGGCGGAGCTCGCGCCTCGGGAGCCCGAGGTCCACGGGCTCGTCGCGCTGATGGAGATCCAGGCCTCGCGCGCCGCGGCGCGCGTCGGGCCGGCGGGCGAGCCGGTGCTGCTGCTCGATCAGAACCGCGCGCTCTGGGACCGCATGCTGATCGGCCGCGGCCTCGCGGCCCTCGAACGCGCCGGGAAGCTCGGCGCCGGCGACGGCAACGATGACGACCATCAGGGGCCCTACGTCCTGCAGGCCGCCATCGCCGCGTGCCACGCCCGGGCGCGCACGGCGGAGGACACCGACTGGGCGAGGATGGCGGCGCTCTACGACGAGCTCGGCCGGCGCGTGCCGTCGCCCGTCGTCCAGCTCAACCGGGCCGTCGCCGTCGGGATGGCGTCGGGCCCGGCGGAAGCGCTGGAGATCGTGGATTCCCTGAGGGCCGAGCCGTCTCTCGCGGGATACCATCTGCTTCCGAGCGTGCGGGGCGATCTGCTCTTCAAGCTCGGCCGTTTCGAGGAGGCCCGCGCCGAGTTCGAACGCGCGGCAACGCTGACTCGAAACGCGCGGGAACGAAAACTTCTGACCGAGCGCGCCGCCGCGTGCGTCCGCGAGGCCGCTCCCGCAAAGACGTGAGGAGGTCCTGATGAGCGTCGCACGTGCTACGGCGGCTTCAAGACGCTCGTCGAAGCCTGCGCTGCACGCGTCGAAGCCCAGGCCACGCGCGTCGAAGCCTGAAAATTAGTCACGACCAGAAGCCGAAGCTGACGAGTCGTCCGGAAAGATTCCCATCTCCAGGAGCGAGGCCACCGGGATGAGCGGCGACGGCCGCGCCACACGGCGCGAGTGGATCGGCCTCGCCGTCCTCGCCCTGCCGTGCGTCCTCTACGCGATGGACCTCACGGTCCTCAACCTGGCCGTGCCGGCCCTGTCGGCGGATCTGAAGCCCACCGCCTCGCAGCTGCTCTGGATCATCGACATCTACGGATTCCTGGTGGCGGGCTCGCTCATCACGATGGGCACCCTCGGCGACCGGATCGGCCGGCGGAAGCTCCTCCTGATCGGCGCGGCGGCGTTCGGCGCGGCGTCGGTCGTCGCGGCGTTCTCGAGGAGCGCGGGCACGCTCATCGCCGCCCGCGCGCTGCTCGGCGTCGCCGGAGCGACCCTCGCGCCCTCGACCCTGTCGCTCATCCGCAACATGTTCCACGACGGCCAGCAGCGCACGGTCGCCATCTCGATCTGGATCATGAGTTACTCCGTCGGAGGCGCCATCGGGCCGCTCCTCGGCGGCCTCGTCCTGCAGCGCTTCCCGTGGGGCGCCGTCTTCCTGCTCAGCGTTCCGGTGATGGCCCTGCTCCTGTTCGTCGGCCCGAGGCTCCTGCCGGAGTTCCGCGATCCGAACGCGGGGCGGCTCGATCTGCGGAGCGCCGCCCTCTCGCTCGCGAGCGTTCTTCTCGTGATCTACGGCGTGAAGCGGAGCGCGGAGCACGGCTTCGGCTGGGGGGCCGCGGCGGCGATCGCGGCGGGCGCGGCCATCGGCGTGGTCTTCCTGAAGAGGCAGCGCCACCTCGCGGACCCGCTCGTCGACCTGAGGCTCTTTCGGCGGACGGCGTTCAGCGCCGCGCTCGTGACGAACGTCTTCGGCGTGTTCGTCGCGTTCGGCGCGTACATCTTCATCTCGCAGTACCTCCAGCTCGTGCTGGGCCTCTCGCCCCTCATCGCGGGTCTCTGGACGCTGCCCTGGTCGGCCGGCAACATCGTCGGCTCGATGCTCACGCCCCCGCTGACCCGGAGGCTCGCCAAGGCCACCGTCATCGCGGGCGGCCTCGTGCTCGCCGCGATCGGCTTCGGCATCCTCACCTTCGTCGACGGGAGCTCGCCTCTGCTCGTGATCGTCGTCTCGTCGGCCTTCTTCTCGCTGGGGCTCGCTCCCGTCTTCACGCTCACGACCGACACCGTGATCAGCGCCGCGCCGCCCGAGCGGGCCGGTTCCGCCTCGGCGCTCTCCGAGACGGGCGCCGAGCTCGGCGGGGCGGTCGGGATCGCGGTCCTCGGCAGCGTGGGCACGGCCGTGTATCGAAGCGCCATGTCGGCCTCGGGCGCGCTCGTTCCCGGCATCCCGGCGGAGGCCGTCGAGGCGGCGCGCTCCACCCTCGGCGGGGCGATCGCCGCCGCGGCCGGGCTGCCGCCGGAGATCGCCGCGAGGCTCGTCGAGGCCGCCCGCGCGGCTTTCACGGTGGGATTCGAGCGCGCCGCGATCGTCTGCGCCGTCGTGGCGGCGGGCCTCGCCGTCCTCGTCCTGATCCTGCTCCGCGACGCTCACGGGCGGCCGAGCGCCGGGGACGCCGGCGGGGCGGCGGACGGCGGCCGCGAGCCAGAAGTGGCGGCGGAATCGGGAGCTCGGAGCCCGGCCTGACTACCGACCGGTCGCCGGCTCACGGGAAGCGGCTGTGTTCCGGACCGCTCCTGTCATACCCTTCCTCTCGTGAGACGCCTGGTGGACCTCACGGTCGAAGATCTCTCGGCCAATCCCGTCTGGCGCTACGAAGGCGGGAGCGGCAAGGACGCGCGCGTTGCGGCCGTCAAACGTGACGCCCTCTCGCGGGCCGATGACGAGATCTACCTCGCCGCGACCGAGTTCGAGCTCTTCGACGAGACGACCTGTTCCGGGTATTGCTTCCCGGCTGACGGCGCGGGCGTCGACTACCTGCAGCCCGTCATCCTGACGGCCTCGGGCCCCGTCGCTTTCTGGTTCGAGCAGCCCCCCTCGGCCGAGACGCTCGCGCAGCAGTGGAAGGCTCTCGGCAAGGAGCCGGCGCAGGTGTTCCCGGTGGCGTTCCGTTGCCTCGTGCCCGTCGACGGCCAGACGCTGCACGGGCGGATCGAGCGCGTCGAGTACTCGGAGTCCGCGCCCCCGGCTCCGGCCGCGAAGGAAGTCGAGGTCCGAAACGCCGCGCCGTCCTCGCGCCGGCGCAGCATCGGCGCGGGAGATACGCGCACGGCCCGGCGACGCAGCGCGGAAATGACCGTGGAGTTCAGCCAGGGCGCGCTCTACGGAACGGGCGTCACGGGCGATGTCTCCCGGCGCGGCATGTTCGTGCGCTCGCCCTGGATCCCGGGCACGGGCCCGGTCCTGCGCCTCACGGTCAATCTCCCCGGCGGTCGGAAGCTCGCCCTCACCGGGCGGGTCGTCCGCACGGTCGACCCCGCCGCGCCGAAGCGCACCGCTCCGGGATTCGGCCTGCGCCTGACGGACGACTGGCCGGGCTACGACGAGCTCTTCGGCAAGCGAAACCACAAGAAGTAGACGTCCAGGCATGAAGGCGGAAGCGCCGCTGGCGAACCCGCGCACGCCCGTGCTGTGCCGTCCGGCGTTCCTCTGGACGCTCGTCGGCCTCGGGGCCGCCCTCCGGATTTTCCAGTACGCCTCGGACACGTCGTTCTGGTTCGACGAGCTCTCGCTCGTGCGCAACCTCGTGCACCGCTCGGCGGCGCAGCTCGCGACCGAACCGCTGCGTTACGACCAGGTCGCGCCGGTCGGTTTTCTCGTCGCCGAGAAGGGGATCAGCCGCGTGCTGGGGGAGAGCGACCTGGCGTTCCGGTTCCTCCTGCTGCCGATCGGGCTCGCCGCGCTCGTGCTCTTCGTTCCGCTCGCGCGTCGGGTCCTCGACGGATACGCGGTCCCCTTTGCCGTGGCGATGTTCGCGATCGGAGCGCCCTTCATCCGCTACTGCGCGGAGGTGAAGCAGTACGGGATCGACATCGCGGCGGTCATCGTGATGTCTCTGGTGACGCTGCGGCTGCGCGACCCCGATGCGACACGCGGCCGCTGCATCGCGGCCGGCCTGCTGGGCGCCGTGCTCGTCTGGTTCTCCCAGGCGACCATCCTGATCCTCGCCGGCCTCGGCGGAGCGCTGCTTCTCGCGTGGCTGCTCGAGCGCGACGCGCGGACGGCGCGAGCGCTGCGGATCACGGTGCCGATCTGGGCCATCGCCTGCGGCGCCGCGGCGGTGGTGGCGACGTTCGCCTCGTTTCGAGCGCGACCCGGGCGTTCATGGATCATTTCTGGCGGATCCGCGGAGGCTTTCCTCCCTGGCCGATCCAGAAAGCCGGGGACCTCCTCTGGCCGTGGAACCGGGTGACCGAGCTCTTCGGCGAAGACACGCTCCTGCGATATCGGTGGCCCGTGCTCTACACGGCGCTCGCCGTGATCGGCCTGATCCTTCTCTTTCGTCGCCAGCGCGTCGTCGCCGTCGTGCTTCTGGGTCCGTTCGCGGCGGCCGTGGCCGCGGCGGTCGCGCAGCAGTACCCGTTCCGAGCCCGCCTGGTGCTCTACGTCGCTCCCGGCCTCGTCCTGGCGGTCGCCCAGGCCGCCGAGGGGATCCGTCGAGTCGCTTCGCGGCTGCACCCCGCGCTCGGCGCCGCGTGCATGGCGGCGATCTTCGTGGGCCCCGCGTGGTCGTTGGTTCGCTTCCCGCCCCCGTACTTCGTCGAGGATCACAAGACCGTCCTGGCGTACGTGCGCGATCACCGGCAACCCGGGGACGCCGTGTACGTCTACTCCTACGAGATCGAGGCGATCGAGCGCTACGCCGCCGAGTACGGCCTGGCCCCCGGGGACTACGAGATCGGCCGTTGCTCCAAGGTCGATCTTCGGATGGCTCTCCGCGAGGTGGATCGCTATCGCGGCCGGCCTCGCGTCTGGGTCATCGCCGGGGCCGTCCCGCCGTTCCAGCCGCCGCGCCAGACCCTGGAGCAATATCTCTCGACGATCGGCTTGCCCCGCACCTCGATCGTGATTGAGGGAATGAAGCCGATCGCGCCGGTGAGCGCGACTCTCTTCGACCTCAGCGACCCGAAGCGCCTCGAGGCGGCGACCGCCGAGACGTTCCCTCTGGTGACAGGCGCCCGCCGGCTCCCCGATGGCGTTCCCGCTCAATTGCGGCGAGTGGGTCGAGCCGCTGGTCGCCCGACGTCGAACGACGTTGAGGGGCAGCCGGCTCTCTCCCCGCGCGCCCTTCCTGTGCCGTCCGCCGTCGCTCTGGGCGCTCGTGGCGATCGGGGCGGCGCTGCGCATCTTCCAGTACGCCTCGGACACGTCGCTCTGGTTCGACGAGCTCTCGATCGTCCGCAATCTGGTCCACCGCTCCGCGGCGTCGCTGGCCACCGAACCGCTCCGCTACGACCAGGTCGCGCCCGTGGGCTTCATGCTGGCCGAGAAGGGGATCAGCCGCGTGCTCGGGGAGAGCGACCTCGCGTTCCGCTTCCTGCTGCTTCCCGTCGGCCTCGCGGCGCTCGTGATGTTCCTCTTTCTCGCGCGGCGGCTGCTCGACGGCTACGCCGTGCCCTTCGCGGTCGCGATGTTCGCGATCGGCGCTCCGTTCATCCGCTACAGCGCCGAGGTCAAGTCGTACGGCATCGACATGGCGGCGGTCATCGCGATGTCGCTCGTGACGCTGCGGCTGCGCGAGGCCGATTCCACACGAGCGCGGTGTGTGGCCGCCGGGCTGGCGGGCGCCGGACTGGTCTGGTTCTCGCAGCCGACGATGCTGACGCTCGCCGGCCTCGGGGGCGCGCTGCTCGTCGCCTGGCTCTTCGAGCGCGACGCGCCGACCGCGCGGGCCCTGCGCATCACCGTGCCGATCTGGGCCGTGGCCTGCGTCGCGTCCGCGGCCGTCGCGTTCCGCCTCGTGACTCCGGCGACGCGCGCGCACATGGACAACTTCTGGAGGCTGCGCGGGGGCTTCCCGCCCTGGCCGATCGAGACGCCGGGGGATCTGCTCTGGCCGTGGGATCGCGTGGCGCTGATGTTCGCCGACAACCGGGTCCTCGCGTATCCCTGGCCCGCCCTCTATGCGGCGCTCGTGATCGCGGGTCTGGCCGTCGCTCGAACGCCAAAATCGCGCCGGTGCCCTCATCCTGATGGGCCCCCTCGGAGTCGTCGTGCTCGCCGCTGTGGTCGGGATCTATCCATTCCACTCGCGTCTGTCGCTCTCCACGCTCCCGGCCTTCGTCCTGGCGGTCGCCGCGGCCGCCGAGTGGGTCCGCCGAGGCCTCGCCAGGCGGCACACCGCGCTCGGCGCCGCGGTCATGCTCGCGCTGTTCGCCGGGCCCGCATGGGCGTTCGTCCGGCTGCCTCCGCCGCTTATCGTCGAGGATCACAAGACCGTGCTCGCGTTCCTGCGCGACCATCGCCGGCCTGGAGACGCCGTGTTCGTCTTCCCCTACGAAAATCAGGCCGTCGAGAGATACGCCGCGGAGTACGGGCTCCTCCCCGGCGACTACGAGGTCGGCGGCTGTTCGCCCGAGGACCGCCGGCTCTTCCTGCGCGACGTGGACCGCTATCGCGGACAGTCCCGGGTCTGGCTGATTGCCGGCGCCGTACCCAATTTCCAGGCGGTGCGATTGGACGTCGACGGATACCTCTCGACGATCGGAACGCGCAAGGACGAGCTGGCCGTCGCCTCGGCGAAGCCGCTCTACCCGGTCAGCGCGACGCTCTTCGATCTCAGCGACTCGAACCGTCTTGCGGCCGCGAGCGCCGCAACGTACCCCATCCAGGGGAAGCCGGCGCCCGGAGATCCCCGACCGATCGTGTTCGTGCGTTGCGAGGACCGTCTCCGGCCGCTCCGGAAGGACTGATCTCTCAGGCTCGCCGCAGCGCCTCGGCCGGCGCTAACTTTGACGGAGCTCCTCTGCCGGGACTAACTCTGGCGGAGCGCCTCTGCCGGCGCGACTTTCGCCGCGCGGCGCGCCGGCAGATAGCTTGCGAGGAGGGCCGCGCCCGCGAGGACGGCGAGCACGACGCCGAAGGTCGCCGGGTCGGCGCTGCGCGTCTCGTAGAGCAGGCTGCTGAGGGCGCGGCTCCCGGCGAGGGCCAGGGGCAACCCGATCGCGAGACCCACGAGCAGCAGCCGGGCGCCGTCGCGGAGGATCAGGCGGCGGAGGTCGGGGGCCGTCGCGCCGAGGGCAGCGCGGATGCCCATCTCGGTCGTGCGCTGGCCGACGACGTAAGACATGACGCCGTAGATCCCGATCGCGGCGAGCGTCAGGGCGAGCGCCGCGAAAAGCAGCAGAAGCATCGAAGCAAAACGCTCGCGGGCAAGGGACGCCCCGATCCACTGCTCCATCGTGCGCACGTCGGAGAGCGGCTGGTCCTTGTCGATCGCCTGGATCGCCCGCTCGAGCATGGGAGCGACGGCGGCCGGATCGGAGCCGGTGCGCACGACGAGGGTCATGCCGCCGTACACGAGCACGGGATGCGGCCAGTACACCATGGGCCGCGCTTCGGCGGCGAGACCGGCGTGCTTGACGTCGCCGACGACGCCGACGATCTCGGTCGCCGGCGGCTCTTCCATCATGTCGATGACGAGCTTGTGTCCGATCGGGTCCTGGCCGGGGAAGAACGTTTTCGCGAACCCCTCGCTGACGAGCACGACGTCCGTCTTCTCGCGCATCTCACGGTCCGTGAAGACGCGCCCGCGGAGCAGCGGAATGCGCATCGCGCGGAGGTAGCCGTCGTCGCAGACGCGAACCTCGGTCGAGAGCTCCTCGCCGGGCGGGGGCACGGGCCGGCCGACGATCGTGAAGTCGGTGGCCGCGGCGAGTCCGGTGAAGGGGAGGAAGCTCACGGCGCCGGCCTCGCGGACGCCGGGGATCTTCGCAGCGCGGTCGACCGCCTCCGCGAAGAAGCGCAGGGTCGGCGGATCCTCCTTGTACTGGTCGCCCGAGAGCGTGACGCGCGCCGTCAGCAGACCCTCGGCCTCGAAGCCCGGGTGGACGCGGCCCAACGCCGCGAGGCTCTTGAGCATCAGGCCCGCGCCGACCAGAAGGACGACGGCGAGGGCGACCTCCGAGACGACGAAAGCCTTGCGGAGGACCCGCGTCCGCACGCTGGCGCCTCCGGAACGGGCGCCGTCCTTGAGCGAGTCCTGGACGTCGGGGCGCGAGCCGGCGAGCGCCGGAGCGAGACCGCAGAGCCCCGCCGTCAGCACCGAGACCAGGAACGTGAAGGCCAGGACCTGCGGGCTCAGGCGAAGAAGGGAGAGACCGGTCAGATCCGCCGGACTGAGCGCGACGAGAAGCGCGACGCCCCATCGCGCCAGCAGGAGACCCACGGCGCCCCCCACGAGGGCCAGGAGCAGGTTCTCCGTCAGCAGCTGGGAGAGGATTCGCCCGCGGCCCGCGCCGAGCGCCGTGCGGATGGCCATCTCCCGCACGCGGGCGGTGCCCCGCGCGAGGAGCAGGCCCGCCACGTTCGCGCAGGCGATGAGGAGCACGAAGCCCACGGCGCCGAAAAGGATCAGGAGTGTCGAGCGCATCTCGCCCGCGATCTCGGCGTGCAGGGGAACGACCTGGACGCTCCAGCCCTTGTCGCGATCCGGGAACTGGATCGCGAGGGCCGAGGCGATCGCCGCCATTTTCGTCTGCGCCGACGCCGGCGTCTCGCCGGGCTTCAGCCTGGCGATCGCCGACGCATAGCGGCCGCTCTTCTGCGCGCCTTTCTCGGTGAACACCATGGGCGCCCAGAGGTCGGCCGGCTTTCCGGCGAGCGTTCCCGTCTTCAGGAAGAGGCCGAAACGCGGCGGCATGACGCCGACGATCGTGACGGGACGGCGGTCGACCTGGATGGTCCTCCCGACGATGGCGGGATCGCCGCCGAAGCGGCGCTGCCAGAGGCCGTGGCTGAGGATCACGACCTGATCGTTTCCGTCGGGACCTTCGTCGGCCGCGAAGGCGCGGCCGAGCATCGGCGCGGTGCCCAGGGTCGAAAAGAAACTCGGCATGACGAACTGCGCGACCAGCTGCTCCGGCCGGCCGTCGCCGGTGAGGTTGACCCGGGAGTCGTAGAAACCGGCCATCGACGCGAACGGCGTGTCCCGCTCCTGCCACCGGCGGTAGTTGAACGGGGCGACGACGTTCTTGCGGCCGGGACGCTGCGCGTTCTCCTCCCAGACCGCCACGAGACGGGACGGCTCCTGGAAGGGCAGACGCTCGATGAGCACGGCGTGGACGACCGTGAAGATCGCCGTGTTCGCGCCGATGCCCAGGGCGAGCGTCGCGATCGTGACGGCGGCGAAGCCGGGGTTCTTGCCGAGCGAGCGGGCCGCGAAGCGGAGGTCCTGCCAGGCCCTCTCGAAGAACGGCAGGCGGCGGCGATCCCGCACCGCCTCCTTCGTGACGTCGAGTCCGCCGAGCTTCCGGACCGCTTCGCGCCGGGCCTCCTCCGGCGTCATTCCGCCGCGCACGGCGTCGTCGACGTGCATCTGGATGTGGGATTCGAGCTCCTCGGACATGTCCCGCTCCTGGCGAGTCCGCCCGAAGAGTCCGGCGAGCCGGGCGAAGAACCCGCGCACGCCCCTCACGCGCGTCCCTCCGCCGGGGCGAGGAAGCGGGCGAGGATGGCGGTCGTCCGCTCCCACTCCCGCGTCTCGAGCTCGACCTGGCGCCGGCCGGCCCGCGTGAGCCGGTAGAACTTGGCCTTCCGGTTGTTCTCCGAGACGCCCCACTCGGAGGCGACGTAGCCCTCCTGCTCGAGCTTGACGAGAGCGGGGTAGAGGGTCCCGTAGTTCACCGAGAGCCGGTCGCCGCTGGTCTGCTCGATGCGGCGGGCGATCCCGTAGCCGTGGAGAGAGCCCAGGCTCTCCAGGGTCTTGAGGACCATGAGCGCCAGCGTTCCCTGCCAGACGTCCGTTTTCTCGGCAGCGTGCATTCCCGGCCTCCTATGGGGACCCCATCGGAGTCCCTATGGGAACACAATACGACGGCCTCGGGGGAAGGTTTCGCAGATCCGTGGCCCGCCGGCCGGAGATTCGTCGAGAATGGAGGCAGGCACCCATATAGAGATGAAGAGGGCACGATGAAGCTGCGTCCGGGGATTCTCGCTCTCCCGGTGGTCCTGGCGGTTTCGGCCGGCTGCGGAAGCCAGCCTGGCGCCGGAACGGCCGTGACGCCCGCGCCTCCCGCCGTCCGCGCGCAAGAGCCGCCGCCACCACCCGCGCCGACTCCGCAGCCGGGGCTTCGAGGCCGGCACCACGAGGTCAACTCCGGCAACTTCGACCTCGTCGACGGCATCGCCTGGACGGCCAGGGACGGCGCCGGCACCGTCGTCTACGCGACGAGCAAGTCGATCGCGTCGGCGGCCCTCGCCGGCTCGCCCTGCCCCATGACGGAAGCCCGGGCGTTGACGTCCATCCGGGACGCCGGCTGGGTCGAGGTCACTCTGGATGCGCGGGGAAAGTCGAAGTACTACTCGGCGGGCACGGCCTTCGGCGGCACGGGGCGCGAGGAGGACGTCGCGAACGGCCGCTACTGGACGAGCACGCTCGCGCTCGACTCCGGGCGCGCGTCGGGCCAGGTCGAGCACGCCAACAAGGGCGGCTTCGAGTTCAACCTCGCGGTGCTGATGCCCCGCGTCACCGAGGTCAGCGAAAGCGACAAGGTCGGCGGCAAGCGGTCCGATCCGGCCGGCGTCACGCCGTCGGAGGGCCAGGTCGTCGCCGCATACAAGAAGGTGCGGGCGGCCGCGTTGAAGAAGGACCTCAAGGGGGTTCTCGCGGCACAGGGGTTCGACGAGAAAGAGATCGCCGCGATCCGAGCGCTCCCCGGCATCGATGCGGACTTCGCCGTGTACGCCGATCGTTTCCTGAAGCCTGGAACGACGGGCGAGATCCAGACCTATCCGGGCTACGGAGCGGTCACGGGCGAGGGCGTCAACTCGAAGAAGGCGAAGTTCATCAACTTCTACTGGTTCACGCCGTGCGAAGGCCGGCTCGTGCTGACGAACATCTACGAGAACCCGCAATAGCGGACGGCGCCGCGAGGACGTTCCGCGATCAGCGCGAAGAGGAGCGCGTTTCCGTCTCGAGGTTCTCGCCCTCCACGTGCAGGCGGAGCGTCCACTGGCGGCGCGTCCCGTCGTTCGGAAACGTCCCGAGCGGAACGCGATCGAGACTCGCCGCACCGATGACGCCCGGAGGGAAGCCGAGCAGGCGGAGCTTGCCCTGAGCGTCGGTTCGGAAATCCTGACCGCAAGCCTGCGCCGCGCTCGCCCAGTCCTCCATCGGCACGGTCAAGCCGCCGACGCTCCACCGAAAGACCGCTTCCGCGACGGGCGCGTCGTTCTCGTCCACGACCAGAAGCTCGATCGGCGCCGCCGCGGGCCGGAGACGGAGGACGCGGGGAGGCGGCTCGGATTCGTATGAGGTCACGTCGACCGGCTCGAGCGCGAACACGCTCCCGCAACGGAAGACCAGGAGCAGGTGGCGGCCGGTCGCGACGGCGCCGAAGTCGAACTCGCCCGAGCCCGACGTCGTTTCCGTGCGCTGGACGTAGTCGCCCCGGGAATCCACGTCGAGGCCGACCGCCACGTTCGCCAGCGGCGCTCCGAGCTCGTCGACGACGACGCCGGTCAAGCGGTTTCCCTTCTCGAGCTGGACCTCGATCTCGGTGCCCTCCGGCGTCGGCCGGACTTCCTTCATCACGGATCGCGCGTACCCCTCGAGTGTGACGTCGACATCGAGGGGCTTGTCGAGGAGATTCCCGACACGGAATTGTCCTTCGCCGTCGGACGTCGTCGACGTGGAGAACCGCCCCCACTCCGAGCCTTTCGCCTCGAGCGACCCCGAGAACGCGACCTCCGCGCCGGCGAGGACCTCACCGGTCTCCTTGTCGCGCACGGTGCCGCGGATCGAGCTCGAGGGCAGGAGGACGTCGTGATCGATCTTCGTGGCTCCCGCCTCGACCACGAGATTCTCCGCGAAGGGGAGCCGGTCTTCGGGAGGGGTCGTGAGGAGGCGGATCGCCTCTCGCGCGGGCCAGACGACGAGATGGTAGCTCCCGACGTCGTCCGACTTGCCCTGGACGGTCTGGTCTTCCGGTCCGGACACGACCGCCGTCACCGTGGCCCCGGGCACGCCGTTCTCGCCCCGCCGTACGTAACCGGACACGCGAACCGGAGCGAACGAGAATTCGACTTCCGCGATTTCTCCGCTCGCGATGGTCGCGGTCTTCTGGTCATAGATGTCCCGGTTGTCGCCGCACTGGATCGTGACGGGCCCGGTCTCGAGGTCGGCGAACATGAGGGCGGTCGAGGCATTCGGCGCGAATGCCTTCGCCGCGAGCATCACCAGCTCGCCTTCTCCGCTCGCCGGAGACCGAGCCACCCGGCACGAGAGCTCCTGATCCGGGACCTCGGTGGGAAAGGACACCGTGACGCGCAGCGTTCCCGTGTCCGAGAGGTAGATGTCGCCGAGATTCACCCGCTCGCGGGCCTTCCTGGCCTTCACGACGGAGCGGCTGCGGCCGCGGCCGACTCCGCCTGCGCCTATGGTCGCCTCGGCGCGAAGCTCCCAATCGCCGACGGGCAGGCTCGAGAACTCGAGCGAGGCGCCGTTCTCCCCGATCGGACGGCCGTCGAAGAATCTCGTTTCTTCGTCATCCGAATGGCCGCCGACCCGGGATATCCAGGCCGTCCAGCGGTCGGGCGGCCTCCCGGAGCGCGCGTCGAGAAACCGGGCGGTCACGCGCGCCGCGGGCTCCAGCTTCACGGCGGCGACCCGGACCGTGTCGTCGCTGTCGTAGACGTCGAGCTCGGTGACGAAGGCCGGGGCGAAGCCGGGGACGACGATCGCCAGGTCCCACGTCCCCGGCGACATCGCGAAGCGGACGTGCCTTCCGTCTTTGGTCTTCTCGAGAGGCGCCGCGAATGCACGCGCGTTTTCCCAGGTCTCTCCGTCGGTCTTCTTGACCACGATGCTCGCCGGTCCCGAACCGTCGAGACCGGGGAGGGTCCAGTCCGCGAGCGCGCTGCTCTCGGGGAGATAGGAGATCCCGCTCGCACCGCCGGAATCGACCCGCCAATGGTAAAAGCGCAGGCCCTCGGCGGAAGGCGAGGCCTCCGCCGGGATTCGCGCGCTTCCCGACGAGTCGAGAGAGATCGTTTCTCCGGCCACGAGGATCGCGCTCGCGACCGGCGCGCCGGGAGCGGGCGCCACGGGGACGGTGGCCGCATCGGGGCTCGCCGCGACGAGGAGACCGAGCAGGAGGGCTATCGCCATCGCGCCACCGCGCTCAGTCTCCACCGGCAGGGACACGGGGTCAACGGAGATCGCCGCTGTGAGGCGGTTAGGATGGCCCGATGACGACAGGCACCCGTACTCGAACGAAGACGCTTCTCGCCGTGGCCGTTCTGATCGCCGCTCGGGTCGGCGCGGCCTCGGCCGCCGAGACGGTCGAGACGATCCTCGCGCGCCAGACGCAGGAGCTGGTCGATGCGATCTCGGCCGGCGACGCGTCTGTGTGGGAGCGCTATCTCGACCCGGAGTGCGTCTACGTCGACGAGAGCGGCGGCGTTCTCAGCAAGAAGGCGCTCGTCGGCGACATCCGGCCGCTGCCCGAGGGAGTGTCGGGAACTCTGCGCGTCACGCAGTTCCAGAGCGCGGTCCACGGCGACGTGGCCGTGACCACGTACGTGAACGACGAAAACGAGAGCTACCACGGACAGGCGCTGCACTGTCAGTACCGCTCGACCGACACCTGGAAGAAGACCCCGTCGGGCTGGAAGCTGATCGCCGGCCAGGTCCTGGCCCTCCGCACCGACCCGCCGGCGGTGACGCTGCCCGAAGCGCTCCTCGGCGAATACGTGGGCGTCTACCGGCTGACGCCGTCCGTCACGTTCGAGATCCGCCGCTCCGGTGGAGGTCTCGAGGGACAGCAAAGCGATCGGAAGGCCGCGCCGCTTCTGGCCGAGGCGCCGGACGTGCTCTTCGTGCCGGGGCGGCCGCGCTACCGGTACGTGATCCTGCGTGGAGCGGACGGAAAGGTCACCGGCCTCGCCCAGCGGCGCGAGGCGTGGGACATCGTGTGGCCGCGCGCGGCGACGTCGAAGCCGCCGAAATCGTAGACGACGAAAGATCAGCCGCGGGAGAGAGAGGTCGGGTAGCCCCGGAACTCCTTCGGCTTGACCGTCTTCTTCTTCATGTACTTCCACATCCGCGGCTTGCCTTCGGCGATCCACTCCACGGAGGTCGCGAGTCTCTTCTGCCGCGTGGCATCGGTCTTCGCTTCGATCAGCCACTCGGCGTAGTCGCGCTGCTGGCCGGGAGGGAAGGCTTTGAACTTCGCCGTGGCGCCGGCCTTTTTCTTCAAGGCCGCGAGGAGATCCTTGGGAACCGGAAGGGGCTTTCTGGCCTTGCGCACGGGGCCGACTTTCTTTCCGATCGCGTTCAGGCGCGCGGCCTCGCGGACGTAGCCGACGAGGACGCGGTCCTTCGGAAGGTCGGCGACTTTCGCGATGCAGCCGAACTGTCCCATCGCGCCTTCCTGGCCCGGGATCTCGAGCGCTCGGTTCCAGAATCCGAACGCGCAGTGCTCCTTGAACGCCGCCATGCCGCAGAGCATCCCCTTGTATTCGAAATGGGGCGAGCCCCACTTGATCGTCTCGACGACGTCGGGGCAGCCCCGGTGCACGAGCGCGCGGAGGTGCTTCAGGATCGGCTTCGCAAAATCCGCGGACCGGGAGATGTAAGCGTCGATTCGAGGATCCGTGTTCGGCATTTCGACCCCTCCGGGGGCCCGATTATCCCGCCCCCCGCCTCTTCGTCCGGAAAAGGACCGTCACGGTACTCCGAAGGCAACCCAAAGCCCTGGTTCACCGTAACTTTCCCCCGATGACCGGTGTTATTCTCACTGCCCCCGTGGGCTCCGCCGGGGCCCTCTTTTTTCGCTCTTCCAAGGAATCTCGAGCGGCAAAAGAGGCTTATTTGGGATGTGAGCCGGCGCTCTCGGGGCCGGGAATTCCCGTCGAGACATGGGTTGATGGGAGCCGGGGGCCGGGCGGGTGGGCGCGGCTCAATCCCGATCCCGGGGTAGGTAGGTGGAGGTTAGCTGCATATGAAGAAGCGGATGGTCCTGATGCTCCTCGTGATTGCGGTGTTCCTCACCGCGATCGGAGCCGTGAAGTACGGGCAGATCAAGAAGGGCATGGCGCAGCAGGCCAACTTCCAGATGCCGCCCGAAGCCGTCACGACCGTCGTCGCGAAGAAGCAGGAGTGGGCCGCGACGCTGTCCGCGATCGGCAGCGTGGCCGCCGTGCACGGCGTCGATCGTGACCGCGGACCTGCCGGGCGTCGTCGAGAAGATCTCGTTCGAATCCGGCAGGACGGTGCGCCAGGGCGATGTGCTCGTCCAGCTCGACACGCGGCAGGAAGCAGGCGCAGCTCGCCGCGGCGCAGGCGCAGCGCGAGCTCGCCAAGCTGACCTCGACCGCATCGCCGGACTGCGCCAGACAGGGGATCGCGGCCCAGGCGGACTGGGACAAGGCCGACGCCGAGCTCAAGCAGGCGCGAGGCGAAGATCGGCGAGATCAAGGCCACGATCGCGCGCAAGACGATCCGGGCGCCGTTCGGCGGCATCCTCGGGATCCGCCAGGTCAACCTCGGCCAGTACCTCGAGGCGCGGCGCTCCGATCGTGCCGCTCCAGTCGCTCGATCCGATCTACGTCAACTTCTCGGTGCCGCAGCAGGAGGCGGCCCGGCTGAAGGCCGGCATCGACGGTCCGGGTCAAGGCGGAGAACGCCAACACGGCCGCGACCGGACAAGCTGACGGCGACCGACTCGCTCATCGATGCGGCGACGCGCAACGTCCAGGTGCAGGCGACGTTCGCCAACCCGAACGGCAAGCTCCGTCCCGGCATGTTCGTGACCGCGGCCGTGGACCTGGGCAGTGCGACGACCGATCATTCCGCTGCCGGCGTCGGCGATCAACTACGCGCCGTACGGCGACTCGGTCTACGTCGTCGAGGAGATGAAGGACCCGAAGGGGAAGGCCTACAAGGGGGTCCGGCAGCAGTTCGTGAAGCTCGGTCCCGGACGCGGCGACCAGATCGCGGTCCTCGACCGGACTGAAGCCCGGCGAGGAGGTCGTGACCTCCGGCGTCTTCAAGCTGCGCCAGGGCGCGGCCGTGCAGGTCAACAACAAGACCATGCCGGAGAACAACCCGGCGCCGAAGCCGGAGGACAGCTAGGACCGGCGACCCGCACTAGCGAAACGGGGCACCACTCATGAAGTTCACGGATCTCTTCGTCAAGCGGCCGGTCCTCGCGATCGTCGTCAACCTGGTGATCCTGATCGCCGGGCTGCAGGCGATCCGCTCGCTCTCCGTCCGGCAGTACCCGCGCAGCGACATCGCGGTCGTCGACGGTCACGACGGTCTACGTCGGCGCCAACGCCGACCTCGTGCGCGGCTTCATCACGACGCCGCTCGAGCGCGTGATCGCGAGCGCCGACGGCATCGACTACATCGAGTCCTCGAGCGCCCAGGGCGTCTCGACGATCACGGTCCACCTGAAGCTCAACTACGACACCAACGCCGCGCTCACGCAGATCCAGGCCAAGGTCGCGCAGGTCCGCAACGACCTGCCGCCCGAGGCCGAGGCCCCGGTCATCGAGCTCGCCGACCGCGGACACCGCAGTTCGCGTCGATGTACCTCGGCTTCTCCTCGGACCGAGCTCGACCAGAACCAGATCACCGACTACCTCGTCCGCGTCGTGCAGCCGAAGCTCGCCGGCCGTCTCGGGCGTGCAGCGCGCCGACATCCTCGGCAGCCGCACGTTCGCGATGCGCGTCTGGCTGAAGCCCGAGAAGATGGCGGCGCTCGGCATCGCGCCCGTCCGACGTCCGCGACGCGCTCTCCGCAGAACAACTACCTCTCGGCGCTCGGGCAGACCAAGGGCTCGATGACCTCGGTCAACCTCGTCGCGAACACGGACCTGAAGACGGCGGAAGAGTTCCGCCAGCTCGTGGTCAAGCAGAAGGACGGCGTCGTCGTGCGCCTCGGCGAGATCGCCGACGTCGTGCTCGGCGCCGAGAACTACGAGTCGGACGTCCGCTTCAACGGCCAGACCGCGACCTTCATGGGCATCTGGGTGCTGCCGAACGCGAACTCGCTCGACGTCATCAAGCGCGTCCGCGCGGAGATCCCGGACATCCAGGCGCAGCTGCCGGCCGGGCATGAAGGTCGGCATCCCCTACGACTCGACCGAGTACATCCAGGACGCGATCAACGAGGTGCTCGACGACGCTGACCGAGACGCTCCTCATCGTCATCGTCGTGATCTTCCTCTTCCTCGGCTCGTTCCGCGCCGTGCTGATCCCGATCGTCGCGATCCCGATCTCGCTCGATCGGCGCGGTGTTCCTGATGCTCGTCGCCGGGCTTCACGATCAACCTGCTGACGCTGCTCGCGATCGTGCTCTCCGTCGGTCTCGTCGTCGACGACGCCATCGTCATGGTCGAGAACGTCGAGCGCCACCTGCACGCTCGGCGAGAAGCCGTTCGAGGCCGCGATCCAGGCGGCGCGCGAGCTCGTCGGACCGATCATCGCGATGACGATCACGCTGGCCGCGGTGTACGCGCCGATCGGCATCCAGGGCGGCCTGACCGGCGCGCTCTTCCGCGAGTTCGCGTTCACGCTCGCCGGCGCGGTCGTCATCTCGGGCATCGTGGCGCTGACGCTCTCGCCGATGATGGGCTCGAAGCTCCTGCGCGCGGGCGACACCGAGAAGGGCTTCGCCGGCTGGATCAACCGCCGCTTCGAGCGGTGCGCGCGACCTACGCGCGAGCTGCTCACGGGCAGCCTCAACTACCGGCCGGTCGTCCTCGACCCTCTGGGCGATCGTCGTCCTCCTGATCTTCCCGTTCTACATGTTCTCGGCCAAGGAGCTCGCGCCGACCGAGGACCAGGCGGTCGTCTTCGGCGTCATCCAGGCGGCGCCCAACGCGACGCTCG
The DNA here is from genome assembly GCA_963804915.1 of uncultured Acidobacteriota bacterium. GTDB lineage: Bacteria > Acidobacteriota > Thermoanaerobaculia > UBA5066 > Gp7-AA6 > DAHUXD01. Next base: position 71,562 of record CAWDSI010000031.1, on the reverse strand, counting down.
ACCAGACCAACGCTCTTCGCCGAGCAGGTCTACGACGTCTACGACACGTTCCCCGAGAAGCAGAGCGTCTTCCAGATCACGTCGCCCAACGGCGGCTTCGGCGGCATGGTCACGAAGCCGTGGAGCGAGCGCAAGAAGAGCACGCAGCAGCTCCAGGTCGAGGCCGCGATGAGGCCTGTCGCAAGATCCCGGGCATCCGCGTCATCTCGCTCGTGCCGCCGGCGCTGCCCGGCGGCGGCAGCTTCCCGGTCGACTTCGTCATCGCCTCGACGGCCGAGCCCGAGCGGCTCGACGGAGTTCGCCAACCAGCTCGTCGGCAAGGCGTTCGCGAGCGGCGTCTTCATGTTCGCCGACTCGGACCTCAAGTTCGACCAGCCGCAGGCCGAGGTCGTCTTCGACCGCGACAAGCTGCGCTCGCAGGGCGTGGACCTCGGCACAGGCCGGCCGCGACCTCTCGACGATGCTCGGCGGCAACTACGTCAACCGCTTCACGATCCAGGGCCGCAGCTACAAGGTCATCCCGCAGGTCAAGCGCGCGGAGCGGCTCAACGCCGACCAGCTCTCGGACATCTACGTCACGGGCGCCGGCGGCAAGCTCGTGCCGCTCTCGACGTTCGCCACGCTGAAGACGATCGACGCAGCCGCGCGAGCTCAAGCGCTTCCAGCAGCTCAACGCCGTCCGCATCCAGGGCGTCATCCCGCCGGGCGTGCCGCTCGACGCCGCGCTGAAGGTCCTCGAGGCCGAGGCCGCGAAGATCCTGCCGCAGGGCTTCACGGTGGACTACGCCGGCGAGTCGCGCCAGCTCCGCACCGAGGGCAGCAAGTTCCTCGTCACGTTCCTGCTGTCGGCGATCCTGATCTACCTCGTGCTCGCGGCGCAGTTCGAGAGCTTCCGCGATCCGTTCATCATCCTGGCGGGCTCGGTGCCGCTCGCGCTCTCGGGCGCGCTGCTCTTCTCGTTCCTCGGCTTCACGACGCTCAACATCTACAGCCAGGTCGGCCTGATCACGCTCGTCGGCCTGATCGCGAAGAACGGCATCCTGATCGTCGAGTTCGCCAACAAGCTGCAGGAGACGGGCGCGACAAGGTCCAGGCCGTCATCGAGGCGGCCGAGACGCGGCTGCGCCCGATCCTCATGACGACCGCGGCGACGGTCATGGGACACATGCCGCTCGTCTTCGCGAGCGGCCCCGGCGCCGGCGCGCGCAACAGCATCGGCATCATGCTCGTCTCGGGCATGATCATCGGCACCGTCTTCACGCTGTTCGTCGTGCCGTCGATCTACGTGCTCGTCGCGAAGACGCACAAGAAGATCGAAGGCGTCGAGACCGAAGGCGGAGAGATCCGCGAGCTGAAGGAAGCCGCCGTCTAAGGTCTTCGGGTTCCCGGCTCCGAGAGCGCGGGAAGCGGCGACGAGCCGGGGCGCCCGGCCCCGGTCGATCCACTCGGCCGCGGCCGCGAGGAGTCCGTAGAGCACGAGCGCCTGGACCGCGAAGGCGCGGTCGCTCGGCGGGGGCGGAAAGAGCGGCGTCGCGAGCGTGAGCGCGACGAGCAGGCCGCCGAACACCCATGTCCGGACCCCGGCGGCTCGGCTTCTGGCGCGCGTCGCCCGCAGGTAGATCGCGCCTCCCACCCCGAGCACGAGAAGCTCCGCCGCGAGCGAGAGCACCGGATGATTCCAGAGGCCGAGGCCGATCTTCGGCGAGGCCGCGTCGAGGCCGAGGGGCAGGTCGGGCGTGTGCATCGGGAGATCCAGCAGAAAGTGCGAGAAGACCGCGGCGCCGAGCAGACCCGCCGCGATCCGCTTGTCGCGGGAGCGCAGGTGGCGCAACGCGGCCAGGGCGACGAGCGTCGTGAGCGCCGACCAGATCAGCGCGGCCAGCAGGCTGTGGCTGTAGGGCATCCAGTAGAGGTCGTACGGATTGAAGGCCGTGAACCCCGGGACGACCCGGAGCTTTTCGACACCCAGCAGAACGAAAATCGCGAAGAGGATGTCGAGCAGCTGTACGGCCAGGAAGAGCGCGCCCAGCGAGAGCCGCGGGGCCGGCTTCTTCGCGGCAAACGAGACGCCGTAATGCCCGACGAACATCGGGCGGAGCTAATCCCAACTCGTCCCGCGCCGCAAGAACGGAGTTGGTATAGCGTCCCGCTCATGCGCGCGCCTCTGGGTGTCCGCATCGGTGTCGGTGCGGGTGTCTTTCTGGCCGGGATGAGCCTGCTCTCGTCGGGCAGGCGTCCGCCGCCACGAACAAGCCCGTCCTGCACGGCAAGCACTGGGTGGCGATCACGGGCAAGCCCCTGGCCGCGACCGCCGGAGCCATGGTGTTTCAGAAGGGCGGCAACGCGGTCGACGCGGCCTGCGCCATGCTCGCGGCGACGACGACGATGTTCGACTCGCTGGCGTGGGGCGGCGAGACGCAGGCGCTCATCTTCAATCCGAAGACGCGGAAAGGTGATCGCGCTCAACGCCCTCGGCGTCGCGCCGACCGGGGCGACGCCGGAGTTCTTCCGCAGCCGGAAGATGGCCTATCCGCCGGAGTACGGCCCGCTCGCGGCCGTCACGCCGGGGACGCCGGGCGGCCTGATGCGTGATGCTCGCCGAGTACGGGAAGCTCTCGCTCGAGGACGTGCTCGCGCCGGCGATCCAGCTGGCCGAGGGGTATCCGATCGAGGCCGAGCTCGCCGACGGGATCGAGCGGGAGAAGGCGCGGATCAAGGAATGGCCCTACTCGGCGAAGCTCTTCCTGACGCACCCGGGCGAGGCGCGCGAGGCGCCGCGGCCGGGCGAGATCTTCCGCCAGCCGGACCTGCTCGCGACGCTGACGAAGCTCGTCGAGGCCGAGCAGCAGGCGCTCAAGCCGCCGGCAAGAGCCGCAAGGACGCGATCCTCGCGGCCTACGACCGCTTCTACAAGGGCGACATCGCGCAGGAGTTCGTCCGCGGCTCGCGGGAGCAGGGCGGCCTCGCGCACGATCGAGGACCTCGCGCAGTGGAAGGTCGCGATTCGAAGAGCCGGTCAAGACGACGTACCGCGGCATCGACGTCTACAAGCTCGACGTCTGGACGCAGGGACCCGCGATGCTGCAGGCGCTGAACCTCCTCGAGCCGATGGACCTCAAGGCGATGGGCTACAACAGCGCGCGCTACATCCACACGCTCTACCAGGTGATGAACCTGGCGTTCGCGGACCGCGACTTCTACTACGGCGATCCCGACCGTCCCGCCGGCCGAGCCGCGGCTCGGGCTGCTCTCGAAGGAGTACGCGCGCGGCGCGGGCCAAGGGGATCGACTGGACGCAGGAACGACGCGAACGCGAAGCCCGGCGATCCGTACCCGTTCCAGGGCGAGACAAGAATCCCTATCTCGACGCTCCTCGAGAAGTGGCGGACCGCGCGGCCGCCGCCCAAGGCGAGCGAGGCCGCGGCGATCGTCGCGGACGTCCCGGCGCGGCTTCTTCGCCGGCACGACGTCGATCGAAGCCGCGGACGAGGAGGGATGGGTCGTCTCGGTGACGCCGTCGGGCGGCTGGATTCCGGTCGTGCATCGCGGGCAAGACGGGGATCGGCATGAGCCAGCGCATGCAGAGCTTCGTGCTCGATCCGGCGGAGAACCCCTACAACGTGCTCGAGCCCGGCAAGCGGCCGCGCGTGACGCTGACGCCGACGCCTCGCGCTGAAGGACGGCAAGCCCTTCCTCGCCTTCGCCGTGCAGGGCGGCGACACGCAGGACCAGAACCTCCTGCAGTTCTTCCTGAACGTCGTCGAGTTCGGCATGACCGTGCAGGAGGCCGTCGAGGCCGCGAACATCACGAGCTACCAGATGCGCAGCTCCTTCGGCGATCACGAGTCGGAGCCGGGCGGCTCGACGCTCCACGACTCGGTCGCCGGACGTGGGTCGCGCGAGGAGCTCCGGAAGATGGGCTACAAGATCGAGACCGAGACGAAGACCTCCGGGCCGATCAACGCCATCTTCTTCGACCGCGAGCACGGCACGATGTGGGGCGGCTCGAGCGACTACGGCGACGACTACGGCATCGCCTGGTAACGCGCCTCAGGGCTTCGGCTTCGCCGGGCAGTCCGGCGGCCAGTCCTCGGGAGCCGGACTTCGCGGAGCAGGAAGAACTCGCCCGAATCCGGACCCTTCGTGTCGCGCGCGAAGAGCAGCGTCTTGCCGGAGGGCGAGAACACCGCGCCGATCTCCATGTGGCCGGTGTTGACCTCGGGCGGGAGCTTCGTCTTCGGCGTCCACACGTTGTCGCGCAGGCGCGACTCGTAGAGCCCGTCGGCGGCCATCACGATCAGCCGCGAGCCGTCGGGCGACGGCAGCGGCTCGTATTCGTCGCCGGGCGTGTTGATCGCCGGGCCGAGGTTCTCGACGATCCACTCGCCGTTCGTTTCGACGGCCCGCCAGATGTCGTTCTTGCCGAGGCCGCCGGGCCGGTTCGAGCCGAAGTACAGCCAACCCTCTCCCGCCGGGCGCGGAAACCACTCGGCGCCCGTCGAGTTCACGGGCGCAGGGAGCCGGACCGGAACGCCCCATTTTCCGGACGCGTCCCGCTCGACCTTCCAGATGTCGAGGTCCTTTCGCTTCACGCCGTCGGTGGATCGCGAGGAGATGAACCAGAGCGTGTGGCCGTCCGCGCTGAACCAGGGATCGGCCTCGAGCCCGTCGGCGGCGAGCGGCCAGGGCTCGGGCTTCGACCAGCCCGAAGGGCCGCAGTGCGACACGAGGATGCGCCAGCCCTCGAAAGAAGGCGAGCTCCGGACGAAGTAGAAGTCTCCGGTGAGCGGATCGAACGCGGGATGAGACTCGAACTGCGGGCTCGAGATTCCCGCGGGCTTCCATGGCGTGACGTCGGCGGAAGGAACAGCCGATACGAGGCGCGCACGCAGTGCGAACCCGAGGGCGAGCAGGAGCACGAGGCCGGAGCCGAGGGCACGGGTCCGCATCACATCTCCTTGAGGAACTCGTGGACGAACTGGACGGCCATCGAGCCTTCGCCGACGGCGGAGGCCACGCGCTTGACCGATCCGGCGCGCACGTCGCCGGCCGCGAAGACGCCCGGTCGGCTCGTCTCGAGCAGGAAGGGCGGCCGCTTGAGCTTCCAGTGGGGCGAGCCCGCGAGGGTGTGGCCCGTGCGCACGAACTGGTCCTCGTCGCGCTCGACCTCGGGCGGGAGCCAGTCGGTGTGGGGCACGGCGCCGATGAAGGAAAAGAGCGCCGGCGTCGCGACGGTGCGCGGCGCGCCGGCGCCTTGCGTCTTCAGGTCGACCTCGGCGAGGTCGCCGTTGCCGCGCATCGCGCCGACCTCGGTGCGGAGCACGACCTCGATGTTCGGAGTGGTCTCGATCCGGTGGACGAGATAGGCTCGACATGCTCCGCGCGAGGGAATCGCCGCGGCACACGAGGAGGACCTTGCGCGCGTAGTTGGAGAGGAAGACCGCCGCCTGGCCCGCGGAGTTCCCGCCGCCGACGATGACGATCTCGGCGCCCCGGCAGAGCGGCGCCTCGCTCGGCGTCGCGGCGTAGTAGACGCCCCGCCCCTCGAACCGATCGCAGTCTGCGACCGGGAGGCGCCGGTACTCGGCGCCCGAGGCGATGAGGAGGCTCTTCGACGTGACGGTCTCGCCGCCCTCGAGCTCGAGAACGGAGTACGCGTTGTCGAAGGTCAGCCGGACGACGGGCGAGGGCACCGAGAGGATCGCGCCGAACTTGTTGGCCTGGACGACGGCGCGGTCGGCCAGCTCGGCGCCCGTCAGCCCCGTGGGGAAGCCGAGGTAGTTCTCGATCCGCATGCTCGTGCCGGCCTGCCCGCCCGTCGCCGACCTCTCGAGGACGACCGTGCTCAGGCCCTCGCTCGCCGCGTAGACCGCCGCCGCGAGGCCGCTCGGGCCGCCGCCCACGACGGCGAGGTCGTAGACGATCTTCTCGATCGGCTTCTTGATGCCGATCGCGCGGGCGATCTCGGCGTCGTCGGGATTGCGGAGGACCATGCGGCAGCCGAAGGCGACCACCGGCGTGTCCGCGGGTGTCACGCCGAAGTGCTCCAGGGCGCTCGCGACGGCCGGGTCTTCCTCGATGTCCGTGAACGTGAAGAGGAGACGGTTGCGCGACAGGAAATTGCGGATCCGGAACGTGTCCTTCGAGTACCGGGACCCGATGACGCGCAGTCCGGTGAAGTCGCCGGAGTCGCGGAGCATCTGCCGGCGCGCGATCAGCGCCGTCAGGATCACGTCCCCCATGTCCGGCGCCACGTTCAGGAGCTCGCGCAGATTGCTCTGCGAGAAGGCCCAGGCCTCGGTGTCGCCGCGCGCCACGGCGGTGGCGAGCGCCCGCGCGCCGGTCAGCCAGCCGACCTCGCCCGTGAACTGGCCGTGGTGATGCACGACGAGGGACTTCGGCTCGCTGCCGGTTTCGTCGAGGATCTCGATGGCTCCGGACTTGACGATGAAGAAGGGCACGTCGGCGTCGCCGGACTGGAAGATCCTTTCCCCGTCCCGGAAGCGCCGGAGGTCGAGCTCCGGGCACTCCGCGATGTCCGCGAGGTCCGCCTCGGTGAGCGTCGGAAAGGCGACGGCGGCGAGCTCCGCCGGGGTCTCGGCCATGCTCCGATTCTATGGCTCGGCGAGGAAGACGAGGACCGTGTCGATCAGGAACTGTCGGCCCCGCTCCGGTCGGTCGAGATGGACGTGGTGCGTGGCGCCCGGGATCACGACCACGGAAACGCGGGGCGCATGCGTGAGCTCCGCGCGCAGCCGCTCCCGGTCCGCCGGCCGCGACCAGAAATCCCGTTCGGAAGCGAGGACGAGCGTCGGCGCGAGGACCAGCGAGGCGTCCCAGAGCGAGCGGCCCGTCGCAAGGTAGAAGCTGTCCTCCATCGCTCCGCTCGGCGCGCGGAAGGCCCGGGGCTCGCGGCTCCGGCCGTCCGGGTCGCTGTCGAGCGCCGCGGCGACGTAGGCCTCGGCCACGGCGGGGTCCCGCCAGGCCGACTTGTCGGCGCCTTCCAGCGGAATGCTCTTGTCCCAGGCGGACAGAAGCGACGCGGCCGTGCTCCATCGGTACGCCCCGAGGGATTTCGCGGGCCGTCCGGGGTTCTCCTTGTCCTCGAGATCCGATCCGCGGCCGAGCATGGGGTGGCCATCCGTCCCTCCGTAGAGGGTGTTGAGGACGACCAGGTGCGCGACGCGCTCGGGGTGCAGCGTCGCGTAGAAGCCCAGCCAGTGGCCGCCGGTGGCCCAGCCGAAGAGATCGACCTTCTTCGCGCCCGTGCGCTTCGCGATCCACTCGACGACGGCGTCGACGTCGCGCACCGCCTCGACCGAGCGGACGAGGGGCGGATTCGCCTCCGGCGGCTGCGACATCTCCGGAGGCCGCGTCGACCGGCCGTACCCGCGGAGATCCATGACGTAGATCGGATGGCCCGCCGCCGCGAGATCCGCCGCGAGCGATCCCCCGGGCACCGGGAGATCGAACGATGCGACGCCCGGTACGCGCGCGCCGTGCAGGAGGAGGATCGGCGTCCTTGCCGGGATTCCGTACGCCGCTCGCACCTCGCGCACGAAGAGACGGATGCCGCGCCTCTCCGTCGACGAAGTGATCGGTGCGGAGACCGCGTCCGAGGCCGCGGACGCCGCGAAGGAGAGGCGCGCCGCGAGCAAGTGCCCCGAGCATCGCGACGCCGAGCTTAGCCGACGCGCCTAATCTCCGATCGATTCGCCCTTCTCGAGCTTCTGGATCGCGCCCTCGAGGCTCTTCTTTTGCTGCGCGTCCGGCGCCTGCGCGAGCGCGAGCTTCGCCTCGGCCAGCGCCTTCTTGTTGTCGCCCATCGCCGCGTAGGCCCGCATCAGGCCGACGTGGACCGGCCACTGGTTGGGGAAGCGCTTTGCGTTGAGCTGGTAGAGCTTGATCGCCTGTTCCTTCTTGCCTTCGCGCTGGAGGGCGCGGGCGGCCTGGTGGAGCTGGACGGGAGTGGCCGTCGGGAGGTTGTAAGCCTTCGCAAGCGTCTTCTCGGCGTCGGCCGTCTTGCCGTTCATCTCCTGCAGTTTGGCGAGCGTCGTCAGCGTGCCGAGGTTCTCCTCGCCTCCGGACCAGGTCGGGTCCGACACCGCGCGCTGCGCCCAGACGAGGCCTTCGGCGAGGTTGATGTTGTTGTCGGCGCAGAACTGGGCGGCCGCCTGCCAGTTCTGCCACAAGAAGCCATCCGATCCGCGCAGCTCCTTGCGGATGCTCTCGACCCAGAGCTCGTTGACGTTCGGGACCTCGATCGTCACCGGGACCTGGAGCTCCTCCCACTTCGAGGGCCACCGTCGCCTTCGCCGGGTCGCGCTCGGTGAACTCGTACGTCAGCCACTCGTGGTACTCGCTCTTCGCCGGCTTCGTCTTGACGCGCAGCGCGTCGTTCTTGGTGTCGTACCAGTAGCTGCCCCAGGCGTTCGCGTCCTTCGAGAAGATGATCGTCCACTCGTCCTTGCCCGGGATCATGTGGAGGCCGTACGTGCCGGCCGGGAGCTTCTGGCCCTGGACCTGGACGTCGTGCGTGACGGTGAAGGTCGTGTTCTCGTTGGCGCCGGCGCGCCACGGGCAGCTCGCGCAGCCGTTGAAGCCCAGGTCCGACATTCCGTACGGAACGAGGTCGCCCCAGATCTTGCCGCGGCGGTCGTTCGGTGCCACCCGGATGACCTCGCCGTCGTAGATCTTTCCGCGGACGACCCGGGGGCTCGAATAGTCGATGGTGACCCGCACCGGGCCGATCGCCTGCATGACCGAGGCCTGGGGATTGTCGCCGCTCGGGGGGAGCGTGATGCTCTGGGCGCCCAGGCGGACGGCGGGCATCAGCAGCAGGACCGCGAGGAACAGGGAAGCGAAGCGGCGTCGGAACATGCGAAAGCCCTCCAGGCGCGGCTCCGCCCATCCGGGGGTAGCGGCGCTGGTGTCAGATACGGCGCCCGCCTCGCAGTGTTTTGCCTCCGGCCCGGCGGGATCTCGGGGATTTCCCGGGAGCCCTGGGAGGCGCGCCGGCCTCGGCGGCCTCGGCCTCTCGCCTCGCGCCCCGGGCCGCCTTCTCGAACCAGCCCGGCGGCGGCACGGCGGTCCCGGGAAGGTGGCGGTTCGCCCACCGGGCCATTTCGCGGAGGAGGGGGAAGAGGTCGGCGCCCTTGCGCGTCAGGACGTATTCGTAGCGCGCGGGGCGCGGCCGGTAGGCTCGGCGGCGGATGATTCCGTCTTCCTCGAGACACCGGAGCCGGTCCGCCAGGATGTTCGTGGGGATGCCCTCGTCGGAGCGCAGGAGCTCGCCGAATCGCCTCTTGCCGAGCAGCAGCATGTCGCGCACGATGAGCAGCGTCCACTTGTCGCCGATGAGGTCGAGGCTGTTCGCGACGGGGCAGACCGAGCGTCCGGAAAAGCGAATCGGCTTGGGCATCGGAACCAGCCTACCGTCCCGCTTGCAAAAAGCAAGTTTCGTCTGGTACGGTCCGGGCATCACTTGCATATTGCAAGTGACTAATCCCGGGAGGGCGAGATGCTGGACTCGGCGCAGGCGATGTGGTCGGAATTGGAGCAGGAGGCGGGGGCCACCCGCCGGGTGCTCGAGCGGGTGCCGGCGGACAAGCTGACGTGGCGGCCGCATCCCAAGTCGATGACGCTCGGCCAGCTCGCGCTTCACGTCGCGAAGGTCCCCGGAGACCTGGCCAATCTCTCGAAGCTCGAGGGAATCGACGCGGAGACCGTCGACTTCAACCCGGCGCAGCCCGCGCAGGCGGCGGAGATCCTGCCGGCGCTGGAGGCGAGCCTCGAGGCCGCGCGCGCGACTCTGTCCGCGCTCGACGCGACGACGGCTTCGGGCGCGTGGCGCCTGACGGCCGGTCCGCGGGAGGTCTTCACCGTGCCCCGACTCGCCATGCTGCGCAGCCTGATGCTGAACCACTGGTACCACCATCGCGGCCAGCTGGTGGTGTACCTGCGAATCCTGGATGTCCCGGTCCCCGCGGTGTACGGCCGCAGCGCGGACGAGAACCCGTTCGAGACCCGGACGACGGAGCCGGCTATGGCCTGATGGCCTGATGGGCTGAGGGCTGGCTCCTAGCGTGTAGCGTCCAGGGCTTCCGTCCGGCGACTCGCATTCAAGGCTTCGCCTTGACGCCGGGCGGAAGGCCCGAGCCCCCTGTCAGCCCGCGCTCCTCGAGGAAGGGCCCGATCTCGGGATCGCGGCCGCGGAATGCGCGGTACATCGCCGCGACGTCCTCGTTCCCGCCGCGCGAGAGGATCATGTCGCGGAAGCGCTGGCCGTTCTTCCGCGTCATGCCGCCGTTCTCCGTGAACCAGGAGAAGGCGTCGTTGTTGAGGACCTCGCGCCAGAGTAGGCGTAGTAGCCCGGCGGCGTAGGCCGCCGTCCCAGATGTGCGAGAAGTAGGTCGTGCGATATCGAGGCGGCACCTCGGGCAGGTTCACGTTCCGCCGCTCGAGCGTCGACTTCTCGAACGCGTCGACGTCCTGCGGCGTCGCGTCCGCGGGCAGCGAGTGCCAGGCCATGTCGAGGAGGGCCGAGGCGAGGTACTCCGTCGTGATGTAGCCCTGGTTGAACGTCTTCGTCTTCTTGATCTTCTCGACCAGAGCGGCCGGCATCGGCTCGCCGGTCTTGTAGTGCTTCGCGTAGTTGGCGAACACCGTCGGCTCGAGGCCCAGTGCTCGTTGAACGCGAGGGGAACTCGACGAAGTCGCGCGGCGTCGATCCGAGCGTCGGGTACTCCACGTTCTGGAAGATGCCGTGGAGCGCGTGGCCGAACTCGTGGAAGAGACGTGTCCACGTTCGTCGAAGGAGATGAGCGCGGGCTCGCCCGCGGCGGGCTTGGTGAAGTTGGTGTTGTTCGTGACGGCCGGCTTCGTAGCCGAGCAGACGGCTCTGGTCGACGAAGCTGTCGCACCACGCGCCGCCGCCCTTGCGACGGGCGCAGGAAGAAATCGCCGTAGTACAGCGCGAGCGGGCGTGCCGTCGGCGTCGAAGACCTCCCAGACGCGGACGTCCGGATGGTAGACGGGGATGTCCTTGCGCTCCTTGAAGGTGATGCCGTACATCTTGTTGGCGGCGAAGAAGACGCCGTCCTGCAGCACGCGATCGAGATCGAGGTAGGGCCGGATCTCCGATTCGTCGAGGTCGTACTCGGCCTTGCGCACCTTCTCCGAGTAGAGGTCCCAGTCCGCCGCGGTGACCTTGAAGCCGCCCTTCGCGGCGTCGATCTGCTTCTGGATCGCGTGCCGCCTCGCCCCGCGCCTTCGCGGTCGCCGGCGGGACGAGGTCGGTCAACAGCTGCTCCGCGTTCGCCGGCGTCTTCGCCATCTGGTCGTCGAGCACGTAGTCCGCCCACGTGGCGAACCCGAGGAGCTTCGCCTTCTCGGCCCGCAGAGCGCGCCAGTCTGCACGACGGTGGCGCGGGTGTCGTTGGGCCCGCCGTGGTCGCCGCGCGCCATCGACGCCGCGAGGATGCGCTGGCGGAGGGCGCGGTTCTCGAGCGAGGCGAGCGGCGGCTGCTGCGTCGTGTTCTGCATGCGCAGGAGCCATTTCCCGTCCAGCTTCTTCTCCTTCGCGGCTTCGGCGGCCGCGGCGAGGTCGCCTTCCGAGAGGCCGGCGAGCTCGGCCTTCCGGTCCACGACGACGGCGGCGGCGTTCGTGTCGGCGAGGAGCCTGTCGGCGTACTGCGTCGTCAGGGCGGCGAGCCTCCTGCGTTGAGCTTCGTGAGCCTGGCCTTGTCCGCGGCGCCGAGGTTGGCGCCCGAGCGCACGAAGAAGAGGCGGTCGCGCTCGACGAGATACTTCGCTTCCGCGTCGAGCCCGAGCGCCTCGCGCTTGTCGTAGATCGCCTGGACGCGGGCGTAAAGCTTCGGGTTCAGGTAGATCGCGTCGTTGTGGGCCGCGAGCTTCGGCGCCAGCGTCGGCCTTGATCTTCTGGAGCGCTTCGTTCGTATTCGGACTGCTCGACGTTGGAGAAGACCTTGTACGCGCGCGTGAAGAGCTCGCCCGAGCGCTCCATCGCCTCGATCGTGTTCGCGAAGGTCGGAGGCTCCGGATTCTCGGCGATCGCCACGATCTCGGCGAGCTGCTGCTTCATGCCCTCCTCGATCGCAGGCTGGTAGTCCGAGTCCTGGATCTTGTCGAACGGCGGCGCCTGGAAGGGCAGCGGGCTCTTCGAGAGGAGGGGATTGGCGCGCTCGGCCGCGGCGAGAGCCGCCGGAACGGCGAGCAGCACGGTCAGAAGGAGTCGAAAGGGCTTTCTCATGGCGGTCTTTCTATCAGGGAGTCGGTTTGCCGGGGAGTGGGGCAGTTTGTCGCGTCAGGGCCTTTCGATCACACGCGTCTCGCGGTCCGAGGGGGTCGGAGGCTCGGGCGTGTTCCGGGTCGGCTCGCCCTGCGCGAGGATCGCGACGCCGCCTCGGAAGATTCCGGCATAGAGCCGGGGAGAGGAGCCCGACGCATCGGAGGCGAGAGCGCGGACCGAGTACGTCGAAAGCCCGGTTCCGAGGGCCGTCCAGGTGCGACCGCCGTCGGTGCTCTGGAAGACGCCGCCGCCGGAGCCCCCGGGTACGGCCGGCGTCGCGGCCGCGTACACGACCGAGGGATCCTGCGGGTCGAAGAGCAGATCCTCGACGACGGACAACGGGCCGACGTCGTAGTGGGTCCACGTCGTTCCGCCGTTATCGGAGCGACAGACACCGTTCGTCACCCCGACGAGAACGCCGTCGCCCTGCGGCTCGTAAGCGACCGCATGGACGGCGCCGCAGGCGGGTCCCGGGGTGACGGTCCTCCATGAGGTCCCTCCGTTCTCGGTCTGGAAGTAGCCGCCGGCGCCATGGGCGAAGGCCGCGACACGGGAGGAATCGTCGGGGTCGATCGTGATGATGTCGATCGGAAAGCCGTTCGCGTCGAGACCGGTCTGCGTCCAGGTCACGCCGGAGTCGGTGCTCTTGTAGACCCGTTGCGAGGTCGCGCCCGGGTGGTTGGTGCCCGCATAGAGGATCGTGACGTTGGACGGATCCAGTGCGAGGGCCGAGACGAACTGGTCGTCCAGCCCCGAGCCCTTCGGGGACCAGGTCGTCCCGCCGTCGACGCTCGACCAGAGACCGTCGCCGAGCGTGCCCGCGAAAAGCGTCTCCTGATCCCCGGGTTGAACGCTCACCACGAAGCGGAGGGCGAGCGCGGCAACGGACGAGAGGGGCAGACCGCCGCTCGCGCGCGTCCAGCTCGCTCCGCCGTCCGTTGTGGCGTAGACGCCGTCGGTCGCCGCGGCGTAGGCGACTCCGGCGAAGCCCGGATTCGCGACGACCTCCGTGACGAGCGACTCGTTCAGACCCTGGGAGGAGGCCGACCAGTCGGCGCCGGCATTCGTCGTGCGGTAGACGCCTCCGGCATGGCCGCCCGCGAGGACGGTGCCCGGCGGCTGGCCCGGGAGGAAGGCGACGGAATGGAAGTCCAGCTCGTTCAGGCCCGTCTTCGAGCGCGGTCCAGTTCGTTCCGCCGTCGGTGCTGCGGAAGAGTCCGGCCGGCGTCGCGAGATAGACCGCCGAGCCGTCGGGCGCGACGGCGACGGAATCGATCGCCGGGAAGAAGGTCGAGCCGCCGGAAGTGACGCTCGGGAGGTTCCCGTTCGCGGACTGCCAGGTGGCGCCCGAGTCCAGGCTCCTGGCGATGCCGAAGCCGTTGGCGTTGCCCGCCCACACCGTCGCGGGCGCCGACGGATCGACCGCCACGCAGAAGAACGTGATCCCGGCGTTTCCGAAGACGTCCCAGTCGACTCCGCCGTTCACCGAAAGCAGCATGCCGATCGTCGAGGCCGCGTAGATCCGCTGCGGGTTCGACGGATCGCGCGCGAGTCCGGTCGTCTCGAGGTTGAGGCCGGCGCCGCCGAGCGTCTGGGGCGTCCAGTTCGCCCCGCCGTCCGTGGTCAGGAAGATCTCGGAGAAGCGCGTGCCGGCGACGACGATCTGGGGGTTCGAGGGATCCACCGAGATGGCGGGGACGTCGAGCGGTTCGGCCCCCGTGAAGGGATCGAAGAATCCGTTGCTGGCCTCGACCCAGCTCGCTCCGCCGTCGGTGCTCTTGAAGAGGCCGACGCTCGGCACGCCGAAAGGCGTGATGGTCCCGGCGTAGACGACGTTCGGGTCGGACGGATCGACGGCGACCGCCTCCACGCGTTCCACCGGGAGCCCGGAGCTGGCGGCCTGCCAGCCCGTGCCGCCCCGCTCGCCCTTCCAGACGCCGCGCCCGGTTCCGACGTAGACGATCGAGGAGCTCGACGGGGCCGGCGCGATCGCGTACACGCTGGCTCCGGGGGGCCCGTCCGAAGGTCCAGGCGTCGCTCCCGGCCGCGAAGGCGAGCGCGGGAACCCCGATGAGGACGATGATGGCGACGAGTACGACGACCGGGATGGCACGGAAAAACGTCATGCCGTTACCCAACGCGTCGGCCCGGCTCGGAATTGCACCATGTATATTCCGCGCGGGCATGTTCTTCGCGCTTCTGTGGGCGTGCGCGGGGGCCCTCGCTTCCGCCGGTCGCTGGTCCGACTGTTCCGTCTGTTCGCTCAAGCGGCCGAGACCAAAGAGATCTCCTTCGCCCGAGGTCGGGCGGCCGTCGAGCGCAACGCCGCGATCCAGCCGGATCGCCGCCGCGCGCGCAACGTCATTCTGTTTCTCGGCGACGGGATGGGCGTCACGACCGTCACGGCGGCGCGCATCCTCGACGGCCAGCAGAAGGGCATGCTGGGGCGAGGAGAACGAGCTCTCCTTCGAGAAGTTCCCCTACCTGGCGCACTCCAAGACCTACCAGGTCAACCAGCAGGTCTCCGACTCCGCTCCGACGATGACCTCGATCGTCACCGGCAGCAAGACCAACGACGGGATGCTCTCGATCGCGCCCAACGTGATCGGGCCCGACTTCGCGGCCGCCGCCCGGCCGGAAAACCGGCTGCGCACGATCCTGGAGCAGGCCGAGGAGCGGGGGATGTGGACGGGCGTCGTGTCGACGGCCCGCCTGACGCACGCCACGCCGGCGGCCTGCTATGCGCACACGTCCGGACCGCGACGCCGAGGACGATACGGATCTCGCCGGAATCAGCCGCGCCGCCGCGGAAGCCGGCTACCCGGACATCGCGCGCCAGCTCTTCGAGTTTCGCGTGAAGCCCACGACGATGAACGGACACGCGAGCCCCGGGCTCGAAGTCGCGATGGGAGGCGGCCGCTCGAAGTTTCTGCGCATCACCGACGCCGATCCCGAGTACCCCGGCCCGGAAGGGCACACGCAACGACCGCAATCTCGCCGCGGCCTGGGCGGCGCGCGGCGGCGTCTACGTCTGGAACGCCAAAGAGCTTCGACGCGATTGATCCCGCGGCGACCGGTCCCGTGCTCGGCCTCTTCGAGCCGTCGCACATGCAGTACGAGCTCGACCGGAGGAAAGACCCCGGCGGCGAGCCGTCGCTGACGGAGATGACGGAGAAGGCGATCCGCATTCTCGAGCGTGGGCCGAAGGGATACTTCCTCATGGTCGAGGCCGGCCGGATCGACCACGGCCATCACGAGGGCAACGCCGTCCGGGCGCTGACGAGGCGGTCGAGCTCTCGCGGGCGGTCGAACGGGCGGCCGCGCTCGCCGGCGACGACACGCTGATCCTCGTCACGGCGGACCACAGCCACACGATCTTCATGAGCGGGCTATCCCGTGCGCGGCAACCCGATCCTCGGTCTCGTCGTCACCAACGGCGAGGACGGGCGGCCGGAGAAGGCGCCGACGACCGACACGCTGGACCACAGCCCTTACACCACGCTCGAGCTACGGGACCGGGCCGGGCGCCGTCGCGGGGCCCCGCGCGGACCTCACCGGAGTCGACACGCAGGCGCCGGATTTCAAGCAGCAGGCCCTGATCCCGATGTCGTCGGAGGCGCACGGCGGCGAAGACGTCGCCGTCTACGCGAAAGCGGCCCGGCGCCTGGCTCGTCGCGGGCACGATGGAGCAGAACGCGATCTACTTCGTCATGACCCGTGCGTTCGGCTGGGAGTGAAGGAGGCGACGATGCTCGAGATGCGGCCAGGCTGCGAATGTTGCGACCGGGATCTGCCGCCGGATTCGGCGGACGCCCGGATCTGCACGTTCGAATGCACGTTCTGCGTGGACTGCGCGCGCAAGCTCCAGGGGATCTGCCCGAATTGCGGCGGGGAGCTCGTCCATCGGCCGATTCGTCCGGAGGGCAAGCTGGCAAAGTTTCCCGGCCTCGACGAAGAGAGTGTTCAAGCCGGAGGGTTGCGGGAAAGCGTAACCGGCGGCGTCGTCCCGGCGCGTGGGTGTTACGCCGTCATCCTGAGCGAAGCGACGAAGGATCCCAGACTCGCAGCGCCGAATCGAGTCCGCGATCGATCCCGACTGCGCAGCGCCGCACTGCGAGTCGTCGGTGATCGCCTCGGGCCGTTGGCCCTCGGGATGACCGTCGAAGGCGCTGCGCGCTCCGACGGTCACTCTGCCCGAATCGCCGCGATGGGATCCAGGCGCGCGGCCCGCAGCGCGGGCGCGAGACAGCCTGCGAGCGTCATCAATACGGACACGACGACCGCGGCGAGCAGCGTCGCCGGATCGGCCGGGGAGACGCCGGCGAGAAGAGCCTGCATCGCTCTCCCGGCCGCGGCCGCGATCAGAAGCCCGATCACGACTCCGATCCCGGCCAGCACCAGGCCGCGCCCCACGATCATGCCGACGACGTCGCGGGGCTGCGCGCCGAGCGCGACGCGCACGCCGATTTCCCGGGCGCGCTGCGAGACCGCGAAGGCGAGCAGGCCGTGGATCCCGATTCCCGCGAGCAGGAGCGCCGCCGCGGCGAACGCGACCAGCGCCCGCGCCTGGAAGCGGCGGGGCGCCGTGCTGGCGTCGACGACCTGGGACAGGGCCCGCGGGTCCGTCACCGGGATCTGCGCGTCGGCGCGGGCGACGACCTCGCGAAGCGCGGGCAGCAGTGTCGCCGGCGGGACCCCGGCGCGGACGACGAGGTTCTTCGGGACGTAGAAGATGAAGTTCCCGTCCTTCTGTTGCCGGTAGGGGAGATAGACCTGCGGCTCGGCCTCGCGCTCCAGCCCGCGCACGAGGACGTCGCCGACGACGCCGACGATGGTCCGCTCCTCGAAGGCGAAGCGGAAGCGGTGGCCGAGCGCGCTCTCGCCCGGGAAGTTCTCTTTCGCGAAGGACTGGCTGACGACGGCGACGCGCGGAGACGCGAGCGTGTCGGTCTCGGCGAGGCCGCGGCCGGCGAGCAGCGGAATCCGAATCGCGGGGAAGTATCCCGGCGTCGCGAAGCGGAGACTCGCGACCCGGGAGTTGACCGCGTCATCGGGCTGGCCTTCCTCGCCGACCGGCCAGATGCCGCCGCCCATCGTCATCGGCACGAAGCTGATGAAGCCGGCATCCACCACTCCGGGCAGAGCGCGCGTGTCGGCCAGGACCCGATCGTAGAAGGCCTGCCGCGCCGCGGACGTCTCGTATTTCGGAAAGGGCAAAGACGTCCCGAGCGTCGCGACGCCTTCCGTGCGGAATCCCGGATCGACGCTCTGCAGCTTCCAGAGCGCCCGCACGAGGAGGCCCGCGGCGGCGAGAAGCGCCACCGACGCGGCGACCTCGGCGACCACGAGGAACGAGCGCAGCCTCTCGGCCGGCCGGCCCGAGCCGGCGCGGGCCCCCTCGGCGAGAGACTCGACCCGGGCGTCGCCGCAGGCCCGCAGCGCCGGGAGCACGCCGAACGCGACTCCGGTCACCGTCGTGAGGACCGCGGCGAAGAGAAGGATCCGCGGATCGATCGCCGGAGCGCCCATCAACGGGATGGATTCGGGCAGAAGCCGCGCGAGCAGGGGCGTCGCCGCCGTCGCGAGGACGACGCCGAGCGCGCCGCCGGCCAGGGCCAGAAGCAGGCTCTCGGTCAGGAGCTGGCGCAGCAGACGCTCCCGCCCGGCCCCGAGCGCGGCGCGCACGGCGAGCTCCTTGCGCCGGGCGATGGCGCGCACGAGGAGCAGACTCGCCAGGTTCGTGCATGCGATCAGGAGCACGGCGAGCGCCGCGCCGAACAGGGCCGTGACGAGCAGGCGCGACTGGCTCCCGAGCCGGTCGCTCAAGGGATCGACCGTCGCGCTGTTCTTCGCGTTGTCCTTCGGGTATGCGCGCTCGAGCGCCGCGGCGATTCCGCGCATCTCCCCGCGTGCCGCCGCGAGCGAGACGCCGGGCTTCAGGCGCGCGACGAGATGGAGCCAGTAGTTCGTCCGATCCTCGTAGCTCTCCTCGGTGAACCGGGCGGGCACCCAGAAACGCGCCATGCGGCTGGGATACGCGAAACTCGCCGGCATGACGCCGATGATCGTGAAGGGCTCGTCGTCGAGCCGGATGGATCGCCCGACCACCGAGGGATCGCCTCCGAACTGCGTCTTCCAGAGGGCGTCGGAGAGCAGCATCGTCCCCGGCGCGCCGGGACCGTCGTCGGCCGCCGAGAAGAGACGACCGAGCGCGGGCGCCGTGCCGAGCAGCGGCAGCAGCTCGTGCGTGACCGCCTCGCCCTCGAGCCGCCGGGGCTCGCCGTGACCGACGAGGTTCCCCGACGCGCCGTGGCTCGCCCCGATCGCCTCGAAGGAGCGGCTCATGCGCTGCCAGTCGCGGAAGTTCGGCGGCGAGACCTCCATCTGCGGATAACCCCGGAACGACTGGTCCTGCCAGAGGCGCACCAGGCGATCGGGCTCGGGGAACGGCAGCGGGCGCAGGAGCGCGTGGTCGAGAATCGAGAACGTCGCCGTCGTGGCGCCGATGCCGAGGGCGGCCACGAGGATCGCCGTCAGCGCGAAGCCCGACGAGCGGGACAGCGATCGCACGGTGTGGCGGAGGTCCTGGCGCAGGATGTCGAGATGCGCGAGCACGGCGTTCGGCAGCACGTCGAAGACGGCGCCCCCGGCGAGGCCGAGCCGCGAGAGCAGGCCCGGATCGCGCGCGAGCCGTCCGCGGAAGTCGGCTTCCATCTCGCCGCCGTACTCCGCGCGGAAGGACGTCGGGTAGAGCTGCAGGAGGAGGCGGTAGAAGCGCATCAGGCCGTCCGGGGCGCGACGCCGCTCGCCTGGGCGAGCCGGACGAGGCCGGCCAGCCGCCGCGCCTCGGCGCGCACGACGGCTCTTCCGTACGCAGTCAATCGGTAGTAGCGACGTCTCTCGTCGTCGTCCGAGGGCGACGGTCGCTCGCGCGGCTCGACTTCCCGAATGAGGCCCTGCTCGAGCAGGCGCTGGATCGTCCGGTAGAGCGTGCCGGGAGAGAGCTTCACGGCGCCTCGCGTGCGCTCGGCGACGAGCTCCATGATCGCGTAACCGTGACGGTCCTCCTCGGCCAGGGCCACGAGGATGTGGAACGCCGCCGGAGCGAGGGGAAGCAGTGAGTCGGCGCCAGGCCGCGGGTCGTCTTTCTCTGTGTTCACGTCGTGAGTATACCCACTGTGGATATAGTACGGAGGACGTCGGCGAAGGTTTCCCGAAACCCGGCCCGGTGTTTGCAGGCTCGTTCGCCGTGAGAGTTTTCGTGGCCGGGGCCACGGGGGTCGTTGGACGCCGCCTGGTTCCGTTGTTGATCGCGCAGGGGCATTCCGTCACTGCGATCGCGCGATCCCCGGACAAACGGGTCGACTTGACGCGGAAGGGAGCCAGGCCGGTGGCCGCGGACCTGTTCTCTTTGGCGGCGCTTCATGGCGCTGTCCGGGGACACGATGCGGTCGTCAACGTCGCCACGCACATCCCCTCGCCGCCCTGGCGCGTCGTGCTCCGGTCGGCGTGGGCCGAGAACGACCGCATCCGCCGGGACGGCTCGGCGAACCTGGTCGACGCGGCGATCGCGGTCGGCGCGGCCCGCTTCATCCAGGAGTCGTTCGCGCCCGTGTATCCCGACGGCGGCGACAAGTGGATCGACGAATCCACGCCGCTCGCACCGACCGCCTACAACCGGACCGTGCTCGACGCGGAGCGCTCGGCGCAGCGCTTCACGGACAGCGGCCGGGCGGGAGTCGCGCTGCGCTTCGGCGCGTTCTACGGTCCGGACGCCGAGCACCTCGCCGACACCATCCGGATGGTCCGGAAGGGCCGGGCCCCGCTGCCCGGCGATCCCGGCGCGTACATCTCGTCCTGCTCCCACGACGATGCGGCCGCCGCCGTGGCGGCTGCGCTCCTCGCCGAGCCCGGCGTCTACAACGTCGTCGACGACCAGCCGCTCACGCACCGCGAGTACTTCGATTCCCTGGCCGAGGCCCTCGGCGTTCCGCCGCCGCGGCTGCTGCCGCGCTGGGCGACGCCGCTGCTCGGAAGCATCGGCAAGCTCCTGGCGCGCTCCCAACGGATCTCCAATCTGCGCTTCCGCTCCTCGTCCTCCTGGGAGCCGCGCTATCCGAGCGTGCGCGAGGGGTGGCCCTCGGCGCTGGCCGGCGTGGACGGCCGCACCTCCGCGGCGTAGGCCGGGGCCGTTCCAGGCCTTGACCTTGCCGAGGATCGCCCGGAAGTCGTCGGTGTCGTGTTGGATCCCCCTCGGCAAAACATACGAGGGTCTCATTCGTTTGTGATGGCATGACGCTGCTTCTCGCTCTCCTTGTCTCCGCCGCCGCGGCTTCTCCGGGCACGGACGCGATCCGCGATCAGGCGCGCACGCTGACCCTCGCGGGCCGCTGGACCGAGGCGCTCAAAGTTCTCGATGCCGCGAAGGCGAAGGTCCCTGCGGGCAACACCGCGGCCCTGGCCTTCATCGCGACCGAAAAAGGGCGCGTGCTCGCCGACAGCAGCTTCTTCCACAAAGACGATCCGGCTCCCGCGCTCGCCGCGCTTCAGGAAGGGGAGCGGCTGGCCCGGACCGCCGGCGACGAGCTCGTTCTCTCCGAAGCGCGCATGCAGCTCGCCCGGCTCGACTACAGCGCGGCGTTCGAGACCAAAGACTGGAAGACGCCCCGTGCGGCCTTCGAGAGCGTCCTGGCCGTCCGGGAGAAGCTCGGCGACTCGCGGGGCATCTCCGAGACGCTCTTCTACCTCGGCCTGACCTACGAGCAGGACGGCCAGCCCGATCCGGCGTTCGAGCGCTACACGAAGTCGCTCGCGATCGCCGAGAAGGAGAAGAACATCATCCTCGAGTCCTACGCCCGCCGGCACATGGCCGGGATTCAGGAGGAGCGGGGAGAGCTCGACGCGGCCCGCAGGAACATCGACCTCGAAGTCGAGCTGCGCCGGAAGGGCGGGTTTCTCGTCGGCGTCCCGTTCGCTCTTCGCCACAAGGCGGACTTCGTTGCGGCCCACGGGCCGGGGAAGGCCGAGGCGGTGAAGATCCTCGAGGAGGCCGCCTCGCTGGCCGAGAAGTGCGGCAGCACGCGCGGCGCTCTACCTCGTGCGGACGGACCTCTCGCGCCTCGCCCTCGAGAGCGGCGATGCGAAGAAGGCCCTGGCGTACGCCGAGCAGGCCGTCGCGACCGCGAAACAGTTCGGCGCGCCCTCCGCCGTCGCGGAGGCCGAGAAGCACCTCGACGCGGCGCAGCGCGGCACGACGGTCGCGCCTTCGTCTCGCTAGCTTGGGCTGTCCAAGGATCGCGGCTCCGATAGCTCGCGGCGCGAAAGTCTCCTGACCGAAGCGATGGAGGAGGTTCGCGCCGCGGGAGCCGGAGCGCAGCGCGGGAGTCAGGCGATCGGTCGAGCGCGCATCCGCGCGAGCCGATCGCCGGTGCGCCAGAGGCGCAGACTCCCGCGCAAGCGAGGCGACGGTTAATCTCCACAGCCCGGTCCCGCGGCCGCGGCCTTCGCGGGGAGCGTGATGTCGAAGTCCGCGTCCCAGGAGTAGGTCTGGCCCTGGTCGAGCTTCGTGTTGACCTTCATTTTTCCGACGAGCCGGCCGCCGGGCTTCAGGTCTCCCGAGAGCTTCTCGATCTTCAGGTCGCTGGTCTTCCCGGGGTCGAAAAGGAAGTTCTGCGACAGCATCGGCGAGGAGGCGTGCTTGACGGCGACCTCGACCGATTTCGCCGCCTTCGGGCCGGCCACGGACGTGTTCCCGCCCGGACAGAAGCCGATGTACATGGCGGTTCCCGAGAGGTCCGCATAGGAGTTGAGCTGGAACGTCTCGACCGTCGCGGCCGGAAGGGGTTTCTCGGTGAACCAGATCGTGACGCCCTTGTTGTCGTACATGGCGGCGGCGCACGACTTCAGCTCGAAGCTCTGGGTCTGCATCTTTCCTTTCACCAGGCAGCGGTCCTCGGCGGAGGCTGAGCCGGCGGCGAGCAGGGCGAGAACGCACAGGGGAACCCGAGCGGATCGCATGAGGTTGTCCTCCTGGGGAGAGTCTCGTCGTTCGGCGCCGGAGTGGGCCACGAACAAATTACTTGACTGAGTCAACTAATTTGGCGTTATGCTCGGCCGGGAGGTCTCCATGGCGGACGTTCCCGCGGCTCAGGTCGAGGCGGTCCGGGCGTTCAATCGCTTCTACACGAAGCGCATCGGCGCCCTGAGCGAAGGCCTGCTCCGCAGTCCTTTCTCCCTGACCGAGATGCGCGTCCTCTACGAGCTCGCGCACCGCGAGAAGCTCACGGCGGGGGAGCTCGCCGCGGACCTGGGCCTGGACGCCGGCTATCTCAGCCGCATCCTGAGGGCGTTTGCGTCCCAGGGCCTGCTCGCGAGGCAGGCCTCCGCGGAGGACGGCCGCCGGCGGGATCTCACGCTCACGGAGAAGGGCCGGAAGACATTCGCTCCTTTCGACCGCGCCTCGAGCGAGGAGGTGTCCGCCATGCTCGCCGCGCTCGCCACGGCGGAGCGCCGCCGGCTCGTCACCGCCATGAAGAGCATCGAGAGGCTCCTTTCTCCTCGTGCAGACGGGGCAGCCGCGGCGGACGGCGCGCGCTCCCGGCTCGTCCTCCGCGAAGCCCGCGCCGGCGAGCTCGGCTGGATCGTGCACCGCCACGGCGCGCTCTACGCGTCGGAGTACGGCTGGCGCGAAAAGTTCGAAGGCCTGGTCGCGCGCGTCGCCGCGGACTTCCTCTCCTCCCACGACCCGAAGCGGGAGCGCTGCTGGGTCGCCGAGCTCGACGGCGAGATCGTCGGCTCGATCATGCTCGTGAAATCCTCCGCGCGCGTCGCCAAGCTGCGGCTCCTGCTCGTCGAGCCTTCGGCCCGCGGTCTCGGCGTCGGGCGCCGCCTCGTCGAGGAGTGCGTCGAATTCGCCCGCGCGGCCGGATATACGAAGGTCGTGCTCTGGACGAACCCCGAGCTCCACGCCGCCCGGGCGATCTACGAGAAGACCGGCTTCCGCCTCGTGCGGACCGAGACCACGCGCGTATTCGGCGCGCCGCAGAAGGCTCAGACCTGGGAGCTCCCGCTGGACCGGGCCTGAAGCCCGGAATTCGCGGAACTTTTCGCCGGCCGGCGCGTCACCGCCTGCATGGAATCCTTTCTGCAGGACCTCCGGTACGCGCTGCGGGGCCTCCGGCGGTCGCCGGGCTTCGCCGCCGCGGCGATCGCCACGCTCGCCCTCGGGATGGGCGCGACGACGGCCATCTTCTCGGTCATCCGCGCCGTCCTGCTCGCGCCGCTGCCCTACGCGGAGCCCGATCGGCGGGTGATGATCTGGAGCCGCTGGAAGTCGTTTCCCAAGACGTGGCTCGCGACGGGGGAGATCGCGGACTACCGGCGGCTCGTCTCGAGCTTCGAGCGGGTCGCGGCCTGGGAGTCGGACGCGCGAACCTCACCGGTGACGGCGAGCCGGTGCGCATCGGCATCGCGGCCGTGACCGCCGGGACCTTCGAGACCCTGGGCGCATCGCTGCGGCTCGGCCGCGACTTCACGCCCGAAGAGGATCGCGACGGCGGCCCGCCCGTCGTCATTCTCGGATACGGGCTCTGGCAGAACCGCTACGGCGGCGATCCCGACGTCCTCGGCCGCTCGATCGAGCTCGACGGCCTGGCGCGCCGCGTCGTGGGCGTCACGGCGCGCGGCTTCGCGCTGCCGACCGACTTCACCGTGGACGCGACGGAGCCCTCGCAGCTCTTCGTTCCCGCCCGGCTCGACCCCGCATCCACCGACCACGGCAGCCACGGTTACTACGGCGCCGCGAAGCTCAAGCCCGGGGCCACGGCGCAGCGCGCGAGCGCGGAGCTGCAGCTCGTCACGAAGGCGCTGACCGAGCAGGGCATGTATCCGAAGGACATGCGCTTCGACGCGTTCGCCGTGAGCGTCGAAGAAGAGGTCCGCGGCGGCGCCCGCCGGGCTCTCGTCCTCGTCTTCGGCGCCGTGGGATTCCTGATGCTCATGGCCTGCGCCAACGTCGCGAACCTGCTGCTCTCGCGGGCCGAGGGACGGCAGCGCGAGATCGCCGTGCGCGCCTCGATCGGCGCCGGCCAGGGGCGGCTGACGCGCCAGCTCCTGACCGAGAGCCTCGTGCTGGCGGCGGCCGGCGCGGCGCTCGGCCTCGCGCTCGCCTGGGCGGGCATCCGGGTCCTCGCGTCGCGGGCGACCGTCGGCCTGCCGGCGCTCGCGCCGATCGGGATCGACGCCGGCATGCTCGGCTTCGCGGCGGTGCTCACGCTCGCGACGACGTTTCTCTTCGGCTTCGCGCCCGCGCTTCAGTCGCTGCGTCTCAACCTCACGCAGGCTTTGCGCGACGGCGCCGGCGGATCGTCGGCCGGCCTCGGGCGGCAGAGCCTGCGCGGCATCCTCGCCAGCGTGCAGATCGCGATCGCCGTGCTGCTTCTGCTCGGCGCCGGCCTGATGCTCCGCAGCCTCGACGCGCTCATGCGCATCGACCTCGGCTTCCATCCGGAGGGCGTGCTCACGCTCGAGCTCCGGCCGCCCGAGTCCCGTTACGAGAGCCCCGAGTCCGCCGTGGCGTTCTATCGGGCGCTGCTCGAAAACGTCCGGGGGCTTCCGGGCGTCTCCGAGGCCGGGCTCGTGCGCTTGCTCCCGCTCGCGACCGAGATCGGCGACTGGGGCCTGGACGTCGAGGGGTACGTCGAGACGCCCGGCAACGAGGCGAAAGGCGACTGGCAGGTCGTCTCGGACGGCGCTCTCGAGGCGCTCGGCGAGCGGCTCCGCGCGGGCCGCGCCATCGGCGCCTCCGACGCCGCCGGCGCCCAGCCCGTGGTCCTCGTCAACGAGACCTTTGCCCGGGTCTACTTCCCCGGCCAGGACCCGATCGGCCACCGGATCCGGATGGGCAGCGGCAACATGAACCGCCCCTGGATGACGGTGGTCGGCGTCGTGCGCGACGAGCGGCACAACGGCCTGACCGCCGCGATCAAGGAGAAGTTCTTCGTGCCGTACGCCCAGTTTCCGGCGGCGCGGGGCGGCGACGCCGCGCGCAACATGTCGCTGATCGTGCGCACGGCAGGCGACCCGGCCGCGCTCGCCGGGCCGATCCGCGCCGCGGTCCGCGAGCTCGACCCGAGCCTTCCGATCGCCAACGTCCGCCGCATGACCGACGTCGTCGAGGCGTCCATGGCGACGCCGCGGCTCACGGGCTCGCTGCTGACGATCTTCGGAGCCCTCGCGCTGTTCCTGGCCGCGATCGGCGTCTCGGGCGTCCTCTCCTATCTCGTCAGCCGCCGCCGCCGGGAGATCGGGATCCGCATGGCCCTCGGCGCGTCGCGCACGAACGTGCTGGGTCTCGTCGTGCGGCGCGGGATCGTCACGGCGGCCTGGGGCGTCGCGGCCGGCGTCGTCGGCGGACTCCTGCTCACGCACCTGATGGAGGGCCTGCTCTACGGCGTCGCGCCGCGCGATCCGGCGACGTTCGCGATCGTCGCGGCGCTGCTGCTCGTGATCGCCGTGCTCGCGAGCGCGGTCCCCGCATTTCGCGCCGCGCGCGTCGATCCGCTCGAGGCGCTGCGGTCGGAGTGACGCGCGAGAGCGTGGATCCCGAGGCCGAAGGCCGAGGGACTCCACAGGCTCGAGCGCGTCATCCCGAGGAGCGCAGCGACGAGGGATCCCGTAGGGCTCGTGGACCTGCCGATGACGGGATCGATACCGCCGGCCGTTCCGGCCGGCGTTGCCTACTGCCGTGGGTCTGCCTTCGGTGGTCGGCTCGCTGTCGCTCGGGATGACGGTTTAGAGCCGGCTTGGCACTTTTTTGGTGCCCCCAAAACCAACGCGTGCTATAACAATTCGAAGACGGACCGGAGTCACCGGCCCGCCAGGGGGCCAGACCTGAAGCGAGATCCTCGAGTACCCAAGGAACGATTGAGCAGCTGGGCGCCGCAAGGCGCTCGTTTCTTTTTTTCGATTCTTTTTCGGACCGGACCGGAGCGGAGGGTGGCATGACGTTGACGCGAGCGGGTCGAGCCTCGGGAATCCGGAACGCGAGGCGGCTCGTCCAGGCGGCCGGTCTCATCTTCTACGTCCTGTCGGCCCAGGGCCTCATCGCGGCGGGCGTCGGAGCGTACGTCTATTTCCAGGGAGGTCACGCCAGCGATCTGGTGCTTCCGGCGACGGGCGCCGCTCTCGCGGTCGCCTACGCGGTCGTCGGCTACTTCCTGCGCCGCTATTGGATCTGGGCCCGTAACTTCGCCTTCGTCTTTTCGGCGATCGGTGTCTTCTTCTTCCCGATCGGAACGGTGCTCGGCTCGGTGATCGTCCTCTGCATCGACCGGGCGAACCGGGCGGGTCTCTTCCCGCCGCCGGCTTACGTTCTGGCACAAGCCGAAGAGGCGGCAAAAGCCGAGGAAAACGCCTCGGTTCTGCGCCTCGAGCCGGACTTCTCGGCCAAGAGCGCGGGCTGATTCGAAAACCCCGGATCGCCTCACATCCCCCGGGGTGATCGCCCCCGAAACAGTCCCGATTCCGGCGGCCGTGCCCTTCCGTCTCGGCCGCACCCCCGTGACCAACCGCGACTACGCGCCGTTTCTGGCCCTGGGACGAGTGCCCGAGCCGCCGTGGTGGCGGGATGCGCGATTCTCGGCCGCGGCGCTTCCGGTCGTCGGCGTGAGCTGGGAGGACGCGATGGCGTTCTGCGCGTGGGTCGCCGAAGGCGCCGGCGGAGCGTGGCGGCTGCCGACCGAGGCCGAGTGGGAGCACGCCGCCTGTGGCGGGCTGACGTCGCCCGCGACGGCGTGGGGCGCTGCGGTTCCGCCCGGGGAGATCCCCGAAGGGCCCCTCGATGCTCCCTGGGAAACCGGCCGCGGCACCCCCAACGGCTACGGTCTCTACGACATGGGGACGATCGTCCACGAGTGGTGCCTGAACTGGCGCGAGCCGCTCGCGCCGCCGCCCCATGCGGCGCGTCGGGCGAGCCGCGGCGGCTCGTGGCGCCACGCGATCCGCTGGTCGCCTCCATCGGCCTCCAGCAGCCTGCCGCCCGCCTTTCGTTACTCCGACTACGGTTTCCGAGTCCTCGGGGAAGGCGCCTGACATTGACGGCCGACGGCTCGCGCTAGAGTAGTCGCCGAAAGAGGAGGCGGCCGTGCTCAATCGCGCGTTCCTGACGACGTCGCTGGAGCTTCCGGGATACCGGATCACGCGCAACCTCGGCGTCGTGCGCGGCATCGTCGTGCGCTCGCGCTCGATCGTCGGCACCATCGGCGCCGGGATCCAGAGTCTCTTCGGCGGCAACATCACGCTCTGGACCGAGATGTGCGAGCGCGCGCGCCAGGAGGCCTTCGACCTCATGGCCCGGCACGCCGAGGAGATGGGCGCGAACGCCGTCGTCGGCGTCCGCTACGATGCCAACGAGGTTTCGGCCGGCGTCACCGAGGTCCTGGCCTACGGCTCGGCCTCGGTGGTCGAGCCCCAGAGGTGAGGCCCCCATGCCGACGGCCGGAATGAAGATCGGGATGCTCATGCTCGGCGTCACCGACATGAATCGTTCGGTGGCGTTCTACCGGGATGCCATGGGGCTTCCCGTCCAGTTCGGCTCGGAGGAGTTCACGTTCCTCGACGCCGGCGGCGTGACATTGGTGCTGCAGGCCCACGAGACGCTGCCTCCGGCCGACGAGGGACTGCGCACCGAGGTCGTCTTTCCGGTGGAGGACATCGAGGCGGCCTACGGGACGCTGCGCGAGCGCGGCGTCGCCTTCCGCGTCGCGCCGCGCATCGTCACGGGCGACAAGCTGGCGGCGGACTTCCGCGACCCGGACGGCCACGTGCTCTCGATCTTCGGTCCGAGGCACGCATGAAGGGCGCCGTGATCTGGATCCTGGCGGGCGCGCTCGCGGGTATCGTGGCCGCGTCGTTCATCGTTCCGCCGATGCTGTCCTGGTACAACGAGGCGGGGTTCCTCGCGCAGGGCGGCCAGGCCGCCGCGATGGTCAACCTTCCCGAGGTCGTCCGCTACTCGACGAGCCGGCTCATCCGCGGGCAGGCGATCGGAGCCGTCATCGGAGCGGCCGTGTTCTTCGCGCTGAGCCTTGCGTTCGGCAGCCGCCGGCGCCGCCGGGCGGCGACTCCGACCGGAAATTCGGTCGGGCCCCAATAGCGACCTCCGAGCTGTCAAAAAAAGCGCCGGCGCCTCGCGACGCCGGCGTGTACGGAGGAAGGAAGGGGAGACCTAGCCGCCGCCAGGGCCGCCGTGATCGTCCCCGCCGCTGTCGTCGCCGCCGCCACCCGGGCCGCCATTGTCGTCGCCGCCGTTGTCATCTCCGCCGCCGCCGTCGCCATCCTCCTTGTGGATGCGCGTTGCGGTGAGGGTGCCGTCGGGCGCGCGGTCGGCCCGGACTTCGACGAGATCGCCGACCTCGGGATTGCCGTCGATTTCGGTGGAGGCGTTCACGAGGACGACCAGCTCGCCGATCGTCCAGGAGGAATCGCCGATCGCGGAGACGATGCCCCGGAACTCACGTTCGTCGTCGGCCTCGGCGTCGTCCTCGGTCTTGATCCGCGTGGCCGTGAGAGTTCCGTCGGCGGCGCGGTCCGCCCGCACCTCGACGAGATCGCCGACCTGGGGCGATCCGAAGATCGCGGTCTGCGCGTTGACGAGCACGACGCGCCCCCCAACGGTCCAGGAGGAGGCGCCGATGGACTCGACGGCGCCGCGGAACTCGCGTTCGTCGTCAGCGTCCGCGGCGTCCTCGCTGTGGATGTCCGTCGCCGTGAGCGTCCCGTCCGGAGCCCGATCGGCACGGACCTCGACGAGGTCGCCGACCCGCGGGTCGCCGCGGACGATCGTGGACGCGTTGACGTTCACGACGCGTCCCGAGATGGTCCAGGCGCCGTCGCCGATCGCCTCGACGATTCCCCGAAACTCGAGCTCGTCGTTCGCCGCATCCTCCTTCTGGATGCGATCGGCGACCGAGTTGCCGCCGTCGAGATGAAAGCGGACCTCGACGAAGTCTCCGAGGCCCGGATTCCCGAGGAATACGGTCGCGGCGCCCACCTGGAACGTCCGGTCGTCGATGGTCCAGGCCGAGTCCGAGACCGCGAGCACCGTGCCGCGGATCTCCTGGTCCTCGCCGGGCTCGTCCGTCCGCACGTCCACGGTGCGGGCCGAGCGCCCGCGCGAGCTCATCACGCGCACCTGCGAGGCCTCGAGCGCGCCGGCTTTCGTCGCGGTCAGGCGCACCTGCGCGGTCATGCCCACGCTCAGGTCCGCGGCCGACCGGGCGAGGCCGACCCGCCCGCGGCCGGAAAAGGCGGTGTGGCTGCCGAGCTCGACGCGGACCCCGAGGACCGACATGCTCCGGCCGTCGCGGCCGATGTCCGTGACGGCACCTTCGAGCGCCAGCGCGTCCTTGGGCTGGACGACCGCGGCGTCCACGCGGAAACGGCCGTCGGCCTCCCGCGGCCCCAGGCGAAGAGTCACCGCGCTTCCGGGCGCGATGTCCGCCGGGGACAGCGCTCGTCCGGAGAGAAGCTCGGTCACCCTTCCGGCCAGGCGGAAACGCTGGCCGACCCCGACGAGCGCCAGATCGTCGCCGGCGACCGAAGCGACGGTGCCGGACCAGCGGCCCTGAGGCGCCGCGGCGGCGGCGCCGGCCGCGAATAGAATTCCGAATGCCAGGACGAGGGTGAGAGTCGTTGCGGAGCTTTTCTTGAGAATCATCACGACCTCCTTGCCGCTTCTGCTTTCGAGAGCCGGCAAGTGCACGGTATGGCCGCGCGAAGACGGCGCGGGGAGGATTCATTTGCCTTTTACAAGCGACAAATGGAGCAAGTGAATCGAGACGACCTCCGGGTCGACGGGCCGGCGGACGCCGCGGCCACGTTCCTCTTCGCGCACGGCGCCGGCGCGCCGATGGACTCGGGCTTCATGAACCGCGTGGCCGCCGGGATCGCCGAGCGCGGGGTGCGCGTCGTGCGCTTCGAGTTTCCGTACATGGCGAGGCGGCGCGCGGAAGGCAAGCGCGGCGCTCCGGACCGCGAGCCCGTGCTCCGCGCCCGGTGGATCGAGGTCGTGGAGCGCTTCGGCGGCGGTCCGAAGGTCGCCGTCGGCGGCAAGTCGATGGGCGGACGGATCGCGAGCATGGTCGCCGACGAGGTCGGCGCCCGGGCGCTCGTGTGCTTCGGGTATCCCTTCCATCCTCCGGGGCAGCCGACGCGTCTGCGCACGAAGCACCTCGAGGCTCTGAAGACTCCGGCGCTGATCCTCCAGGGCACCCGGGACACGTTCGGCGTGCCGGACGAGGTCTCGGGCTACGGCCTCGCTCCCGCGATCCGCGTCGAGTGGATCGAGAGCGGCGACCACTCGTTCAAGCCGCCGAAGAGCTCGGGACGCACCGAGGCGGAGAACGTCGAGCGGGCGATCGACCTGGCCGCCGGCTTCCTCCTGGCGCACACCGCCTGAACGGGCCTGCAACGGGGCGGACAAAACGCGTGTTCCTGAAGGAATGAAGACTCGTTCCTTCCGCGTCGAGGTTCCCGACGAGGCGCTGGCGGATCTGCGCGCGCGGCTGGCGAGGACGCGCTGGCCGGACTCGGACGGGGACGACGGGTGGGAGAGCGGGCCGCCGGGCGGCTACATGAAGGATCTCGCGGCGTACTGGCGCGACGCGTTCGACTGGCGCCGCGTCGAGTCGCGCATCAACGCGTTTCCGAACTTCGTCGCCTCGATCGGCGGGCACGAGCTCCACTACGTGCACTTCTCCGGGGCGGGGAATGGCCGCTTGCCGATCGTGCTGACGCACGGATGGCCGGGCTCGTTTCTCGAGCTCCTGGAGGTCGCCTCACGGCTCGCGCCGGAGCGCGACGTCGTCGTGCCGTCGCTTCCGGGATACGGCTTCTCGACCGCGGCGCCGGGTGAGAGCGCGGCCGCCGTGCGCGCCGCCCCCGTACAGATTGCCGAGCTCTGGGCCGAGCTCATGTCCGGCCTCGGCTACTCGCGCTTCGTCGCGCAGGGAGGCGACTGGGGCGCCACCATCTCGACGCGGCTCGCGCTCCGATACCCCGAGCGCGTCGCGGCGATCCACCTGAACTACATTCCCGGCTCGTACGCTCCGTACCTCGGCCCGGGCTCGCGGCCGCTCTCGGCAGGCGAGAAGACTTTTGTCGCGGAGCGCGATCGCTGGCTCGACGAGGAAGGCGCGTACGGCCATCTGCAGGCCACGCGGCCGCGCACGCCGGCCTATGCCCTCAACGATTCGCCCGCCGGACTTCTCGCCTGGATCGTCGAGAAGTTCCGGAGCTGGAGCGACTGTGGCGGCGACCTCGAGAGCCGGTTTTCGAAAGACGAGCTGCTCGCCCACGTCACGCTGTACTGGCTGACCGGCTCGATCGGCACCTCGATGCGCCTGTATCGGGAAGGGCGCGCGCAGCGGCTCGTCTTCGGCGAGGGCGCGCGCGTGGCCGTGCCGTGCGCCGTCGCCCGGTTCCCGAAGGAAGAGCCGATGCCTCCGCGAGACTGGGTCGAGCGCGCTTACGACGTGGTCCGCTGGACCGAGATGCCGCGCGGGGGCCACTTCGCCGCGATGGAGGAGCCGGAGCTGCTCGCCGACGACGTGCGCGAGTTCCTCGCGGGCCGGTAGGCGCCGGGCGTCATCCCGGTCTCGCGTTTGAAGACCCGCTACGGGTGTGCCTGGAAGATCTTGCCGACGATCATCCAGCCGTCGGGAAACTTGTAGAGCGAGAGGTAGTCCGTGAACGTGTGCTTGCCGTCGCGGGAGATCTCGACGCGGGCCACGGCGGCGTTGCCCGTGACGTTGACCATCGGAAACTCGGCCTTGATCGCCGGCCTCGGCGCGTCGGGGTTCTTCTTCGCGCCCGCCTCCATGCGGCCGATCCACTCCTCGAGAGTCACCGCGGTCATCTGGCCGTCCTTGAGGACGAGCATCCGGAAGTCCGGATGGAAGCCTTTCCGCATCTTCACCGGGTCGAGCTTGACGTGGACGCCGTCGACGTACGCCGACTGGATCACCGCCTGCACGTCCGACGCGTCGTCCGCCCGCGCGGCCGCCGCTCCGAGAAGTCCGGCGAGAATGAGGACCGCGCGCTTCGTTCCCGACATGCCCATGCGCATGTGGCACCTCCGCAGTGCGCGAGCCTAGCACCGGCGCGTCGGATGTCGCCGCGCGAAAAACCGGGCGGCCGCGATCAGTCCCGAGAAGTTTCCGAAGTCTTCGCGTCCGGCGAAGCGCCCGTGGCCGCCGGCGTCGCCGACGCCGCGCCTTCCGGACTCTCGCCGCGGGCTTCCTTCCAGGCCGTGTACGCGAGGACGAAGGGGAGAGAGCCCATCGGTTCACCGCCCGCGATTGCGCTCGCGAGGCGGAGAGCCGACTCGACGAAGAGATACATGGCGATCGAGGTCGGCGGAGCGACCCAGGCCGGCCAGCCGAGCTGTCCGCCGGCGACTTCCAGCAGGTTGCGAAACAAACCGAGGAAGCCGACGACGAAGAGCGGCAGCGCGGAGGAGATCGTCATCGCGAGCGCGGGTGCGCCGAAGTCGCGCTCCATGCCCTTCTGGACCGAGCCCGGCAGAAGTCCCGCGAGCGGCGCGAGCACGATCGACCATCGGCGTTTCCGGATCCCCGCTGTGAGGTCCTCCCGGGCGGCAGACCGTGCGCGCTCGGCCTCGGCGTCGTACCGCTCGAAGCTGCGGATGGCCTGGCTCTCTTCCCAGGGCGCGAGGCGATAGCGCATCGTGCCGTCGGACCGGGGCTCGGCCGCGAGCACCTCGTAGATGCGGTCTTCCCAACCCACGGCGGTTCCGGGATGCGCGGCGCGCACGGCGGTGCGGGCGGTCCTGCCGCCCCAGCCTTTGGAGATCGGGCAGACGAGGAGGATCTCGCTCTCGCTCTCGTCCTCGATCCGGTCGTCGCCCAGCGCGCGCGGCGGAATCATCGCGGGGTCATTTGGGTGCGTTCAGCTTACCGCCGGATGGGTGTAGCGTTAAGGCGTGGCCCGGGGCTGGGGTAAGAACGAGGAGGACGTCGGAGCCGAGAAGGAGCACGACCGCGACGCCCGCGAGCGGGCCGCGGCGCGTCCTTCGCGCGAGTACGCGGACCGTCTGGCCCGGAGGCGCTCGCTCGAGCTCTCGCTCGCCCGGATCGAGGATCTGCTCGCGAAGACGCAGAACCCCGACCGGCGGGCGGCGCTCGAGGCCGCGCGCGCCGAGCTGACCGAGCGGCTCCCGGACCCACCCTCCTCGCGATGAAAGTCGCGACCTGGAACGTCAACGGGATCCGTGCCCGTGAGGCGCAGGTGCGCGATTGGCTCGCGTCCGAACGGCCGGACGCCGTCTGCCTCCAGGAGATCAAGGCGAAGCCCGACCAGATTCCCGAGCTGCTCTTCGAGACCGAAGGCTACTGGTGCTACTGGCACGGGGCCGGCGGCTACTCGGGAGTCGCCCTCCACCTCCGCAAGGAGCTCTGCGAGGCGAGGCCGACCTTCGGGCATCCCGCCTTCGACCACGAGACGCGCATCGTCACGGCCGAGATCGGCGACCTCACGATCGCGTCGGTCTACGTTCCCAACGGCGGAAAGGACTACGCCGCGAAGCTCCGCTTCCTCGAGGCCCTGAGCGCCTGGGCGGGGGAGGTGCGGGCGGCGGGCCGCCGCCTCGTCGTCGCGGGGGATCTCAACGTCGCCCTCACGGATCGGGACGTCCATCCCAAGGAGCTCAAGCCGGGGGTCGTGGGCCAGCGCGACGATGAGCGCGCCCTCCTCCGCGGCCTGATCGGCCAGGGCCTCGTGGACGTCGGGCGGGCCATGGACCCCGACAACGAAGGCCTGTTCACGTGGTGGGCCCCCTGGCGCAACCTCCGGCAGCGCAACATCGGCTGGAGGATCGACTATCTGCTGGCCAGCGAGGCGCTGGCGGGGACGGCCACGCAGTCGGTCGTGCGGGCGGACGTCGGCACGAGCGACCATGCTCCCCTGGTCGTGACCTTCGGTTCTCCCGGGCCGACGCCGACCGGCTGAGCCGTCCCAAGGACTGGCGCGGCGGGATTTCGATAGTATCCGCGCCGATACTTCGTCGACACAAAGTGAGGGAGGTCCCCGTGCGCAAACGCCGCCTTTTCGGGCTCCTGTCCGGAGTGCTCGTCGCCGGCGCGCTTCTCGCGGCGAGCATGAGCGCCGCGCTCCACGCGGCGAGTATGAGCGCCGCGTTGTTCGCGGCGACGACGCCGGATGCCCGCGTCGCGCAGATCGAGAGCGGTCTCCGGCCGCCGGTGCTGATCGAGGGCGACAAGACCTGGACGCTCGCGGACCGGATGCGACACTACGGCGTCGAGGGCGTCTCGATCGCGGTGATCCGGGATGGGAAGCTCGAGTGGGCGAAGGGCTACGGGCTCGCCGACTCCGAGACGAAGCAGCCGGTGACGACCTCGACACTCTTCCAGGCGGCTTCGATCAGCAAGCCGGTCTCGGCGATGGGAGCGCTCGCCCTCGTCGAGGAGGGCAAACTCTCGCTCGACGGCGACATCAACAAGTTCCTCAAGAGCTGGAAGGTTCCCGCGAACGCGCTCACAGGGAAAACGCCGGTGACGCTCGAAAAGCTGCTCTCCCACACCGCGGGTCTCACCGTCCATGGCTTTCCCGGATACGGAGCCGGGGCGACGGTCCCGACGGTGGTGCAGGTCCTCGACGGCGCGGCGCCGGCGAACACGGGCGCCGTGGTGGTGGACCTGGCTCCGGGTACGGAGTACCGCTACTCCGGGGGCGGCTACACGGTCGCGCAGCTCGCGATGACGGACGTCACGGGCCAGACGTTTCCGGCGCTGATGCAGAGGCTCGTGCTGGGCCCCCTCGCGATGAAGGAGAGCACCTACGATCAGCCGCTCCCGGCCCCGCGGCTCGCGGAAGCGGCCGTCGGGTACCGCGGCGACGGGAAAGTCGTGGACGGCAAGCGCCACGTCTATCCCGAGATGGCGGCGGCCGGTCTGTGGACGACGCCGTCGGATCTCGCGCGCTTTGCGATGGGGCTGCAGAGGATCCTGGCGGGCGGGAAGGGCCCCCTGTCGCAGAAGATGGCGGAGAACATGGTCACGCCGCGGCGCGACGGCTACGGCCTGGGCCTGGGGATCGAGGAAGAGGGCCGGACACGGTACTTCTCGCACGGCGGCGCCAACGAAGGGTTCCGCGCGCTCCTCGTGGCGAGTGAGAACCGCGGATACGGAGCGGTCGTCATGACGAACTCCGACAACGGCTCCGCCCTGGCGCAGGAGATCCTCCGCGCGATCGCGGCGGCGTACTACTGGGAGGGATACCAGATCGACACGATCGTTCCCGCGAAGCTCACGGCCGAGGAGCTGTCGATCTACGTGGGACGCTACCGCCTGGACGCGAGCACGATCTACATCGTCGAGCCGGCGGCGGGGGGGCTTCAGGTGCGGGTGCCGCTCGAGGAGACCTTCACGATCGTGCCGGTCTCGAGAGTGGCCTACGTCCGGCGCGACAGCGAGGCGCGTTACACCTTCGGGCGCCGGGCGGACGGCGGAGCGGAGCTCGTGGTCGTCGACGAGGAATCGAAGTCGAAGACGGCGCCGCGCGTCGACAAGAACACTCACGTGCCCGGCGAGGATCTCGAAGCCGGGAACATCGACGCCGCGGTGGCGGGATACAAGAAGCTCCAGGCCGCGAATCCGTCCGATCCGGGCCTGTCCGAGACGCGCTTCAACCAGCTCGGCTACGGATTCCTGCAGAAGAAGGACTACCCGAAGGCGATCGCGATTTTCCGCCTGAACGCGGAGCTCTATCCCGCCTCCGCCAACCCGTACGACAGCCTGGGTGAGGCGCTCGAAGCGAGCGGGGACAAGGCCGGCGCGATCGCCGCGTACAAGAAGAGCGTCGAGGTCGCGTCGCAGCCCGGCGCGCTGGCCGTCGGCCAGAACTCCTCGGCCAAAGCGCACTCGGAAGAGCGGCTCAAGGCGCTCGGGCCCACTAACCCTTGCCTCGGGTCGGGTCTATGTTCTCCGGCGGCGCGCTCGACTTCGCGCGCAACGGCGTCAGCGACGTCAGCGTCCGGCGGCGCGCACGACGTCGTAGTGGAGGACGTTGGGCTCGACCTCGATCAGGAATTCCCGGTCGCGGTCGAGGATGACGGCCTTTTCGAAATCCTTGCCGGCGAAGCGCTTCACGGCGTCGATGGACTCCCAGTACGAGATCACGACGAAGTCGGTGCGGGGACCGTCCGCCTTGCGGAGCACCTCCACGCCGTGGTTGCCGTCCGTCTTGAGCATCCGCTCGACTCCGGAGGCGTTGAGATAGCGCTCGTACTCGTCGGCCTTCGCCGTGAGCGTGCGGCCGTGCCAGATCCTCGCGATCATCGGCTTCGGCTTCACGGAGGGGCTGGCGCTCGCGTTCTTCTGCAT
Organism: uncultured Acidobacteriota bacterium; assembly: GCA_963804915.1. Classification (GTDB taxonomy): domain Bacteria; phylum Acidobacteriota; class Thermoanaerobaculia; order UBA5066; family Gp7-AA6; genus DAHUXD01. The sequence goes on along the minus strand of CAWDSI010000031.1, from coordinate 34,833 downwards.
GAGGAGCGAGGCGTCGGAGGCGAGACCGGGGACCGCGGTGAGGATCGCGGCCACCAGGATCGTCGCGAGCGGGGCGAGGCGTCGAAACATCGGCGTTCTCCTTTCGCTTTGGCTCGCCGCGAAGGATAACGCCTGCGAGGCGGCTTTCCTCTTACGGAGCTTTTCTCTCCTCGGGCTTCGTCATGGCCGACGCATGTCCCGCCACCGCCTGCCATCCCCGGGGAAAGCGCACGTAGAAACGCGTGTAGCGGGACACGCGACGGATGGCGACTCCATCCGTCACCCGTTCCACGGTCAGCAACCCGCGTACGACGGCCGCGTCCCCGTAGGTCTCGACGACCACGTCGTCGAACGACAGCGATCGGACGGGACTCCCGGCCTGATACCCCCGAATGAAGTCCTCGCGCCGACCCACCTTCGCATCGCTATCGGTATAGACGTAGCCCTCCGCCTCGATTCGTCGAATCGCCGGGACATCGATCGCCACGACCGCCCGCGCGAGCTCCTGCTCGAGCCGCTGGATCTCCGCGGCGGCGTCCGCGGTCGGTTCGGCGCGCCCCGACTCGAACCGCCGCTGTCGCGAGCACGGCCAGGGAAACCGCTGCGAAAGCCGCGCTGGATCTACGCCTGGTCATGAAGCCTCCGAAGCCGCGTCACCAGGGTTTTTGGCCGGTCGCGCAGTACTCGGTGAGCCGGTCGAGGACGTTCCGCCAGGACTTCTGGAAGAAGGGGTAGGCCGCTTCCCAGCTCCCGCCGGTCCGGAAGCCCTCGTGCACGAGCCGCACCCGCGTCGCGTCCGGCCGCCCGGGGACCGGCTCGAAGGTGACCTCGACCCAGGTGACGAAGTCGGTGTCCTTGAGATCCCAGGACACCGAGGGGACGCCCACGCTCCATTCGAAGTCGAGACGACGGTCGGGCTCGATGCGAAGGACGTGCGCGCCCTTCGTTCCGGCGCGCGCGCCCTCGGGATCGACTTTGGGGTTGAAGATCATCTCGTAGCGGCCGCCCGCTCGCGCTTCCACGTGCCCGTCGGGCGCAAGGAAGTTTCGGATTCCGTCGTCGGTCGTCCAGAGACGGAAGACGTCGGCCGGAGACGCGGCGACGACCGTCTCGACGACGATCGGCCGGCCGGTCTTTTGCCTGGGCTTCCGGGCGGATCCATCGACGAGCAGGGCGAAAACGAGAGACGCAGTGCAGGGCAGCGTCCTTTCGAAAACGGAACGCTGGCGGAGTAAGATCCGTTCCGTGATTCCTCTGGACGCGATCCGCGCGGCGGCGGAGCGAATCCGCGGCAAGGTCCACCGCACGCCGCTGTTCTCCTCGTCGCAGCTCGGGGAACGCGCCCGGCCGCCGGTGCGGCTCTCGCTCAAGTGCGAGAACTTCCAGAAGTCGGGCTCGTTCAAGGCCCGCGGCGCGCTGAACAAGATCCTGTCGCTCGGCGCCGCGGAGCGCGCGCGGGGCCTCGTCACGGTCTCGGCCGGCAACCACGCGGCGGCCGTGGCCTGGGCCGCGCGCGTCGCCGGGTGCTCGGCCGTCGTCGTGATGCCGACGGCCGCGCCGCGCTCCAAGATCGAAGCCGTTCAGGGTTACGGCGCCGAGATCGTCTTCCACCCCGACCGCGCGACGCTCTTCGACCGGCTGCGGGAAGTCGAGCGCGAGCGCGGCCTGACGTTCATTCATCCGTTCGACGATCCCGTCGTCCTCGCGGGCGCGGGAACGGCCGGGCTCGAGATCGCCGAGGACGCACCGGACGCGGACGTCGTCGTCGTGCCGGTCGGCGGCGGGGGGCTCATCGGCGGCGTCGCCTCGGCGATCAAGCAGATGCTCCCGGCGGCGCGCGTCGTCGCCGTGGAGCTCGAAGCGGGGCCCGGGCTCGCACCCGCGCTCGCCGCCGGAAAGCCCGTGCCCGTGAAGCGGCCCGACACCCTCGCCGACGGAATGACGCCCCCGTTCGTCGGCGCGCTGCCCCTCGAGATTGCGCGCGAGGCGATCGACGAGATCGTGAACGTCTCGGAGGAGGAGATCCTCGAGGCGATGCGCCTGCTTCTGACGCGCGCGAAGCTCTACGTCGAGGGCTCCGGCGCCGCGGCGACCGCCGCGCTGCTCGCGGGACGCGTCACGGTTGCGCCGAACGCGCGGGTCGTGGCCCTCGTCTCCGGGGGCAACGTCGATCTGGAGAAGATCGCGGCGCTGGTTTAGACGGCTCGACGTCGAGGCACGGAGCTCGCCGCGCTCTCGCGACGGTCGGGCAAGATCTCGCTTTCGGCCGCCCGGGAACAGGAATGCGTTGGGTCCGGCCTTAGCGGTCGAGAGACGGGCGCGATACTTCTGCGTCGCGTAGCCGACGATCGCGCCGACGATCGCTCCCGGCAGCATGATCTCGAAGTAGTAGTGCTTGCCCGACTCGCTGGGCATCGCGGCCACGCCCCAGGCGAGCAGAAGGCCGATCGCGAGGCCGGCGACGACGCCGTAGGCGAGGTTGTCCACCTTCTTCGAGAAATAGCCGATGGCGAGCCCGGCGATGAGGCCCTTGACCGTCGAACCGAGCACGATCGCCGAGGAGCTGGTCGCGCACGGACGGGGTGAACCACGCGGTCAGGCCGTCGAAGACCCCGAGGATGCCGCCGAGAATCAGTCCGAAAAGTGGCTTGCTCATCGTTCCACTGCCCTCCACCCCTCTATTCAACGCGAATCCGAAACCCTTTAAAGGCTCAACCGCGGCGGCTGAAGAAAAACAAGAGCGTGCGCATGACCAGGTAAGCGGCGATGAGCAGGATCGGCGTCCGGTAACGCGCGAAGATCCTCGCCGCTTTCTGCCCGGGCGTTTCGCGATGGGCGAGGACGCGGGACCCGTCGAGATAGCGCGCGACGTCGGCCGCGAGCTCCTCGACCGATGTGTAGCGGGCCGCGGGCTCCGCCGCCATGGCCTTTCCGGCGATGGCCACGAGAGAAGGCGGGAGCGGGCCCTCGGCGCTCCGGACGGGGCCCGGCGAGAGGCCGGTCTCGCCTCGCGCGCGGCGCCCCGCCGTCTCGTCGTCGAACGGCGGCCGCCGCGTCAGGAGGAAGTGGAGGAGGGCGCCGAGGGCGTAGACGTCCGCGGCCGGCCCCACGCGGTCCGCCTGTCCGGCCGCCTGCTCGGGAGCCATGTAGGCCGGGGTCCCGAGCACGGTCCCCTCGGAGGTCGCCGACGCGGATCCGGCGCTGGCCGCGGCGGGAGGCTCGGCGGCCTCTTCGAGCACCTTCGCCACGCCCCAGTCCATCACGAGAACCTCGCCGAACGGGCCGACCATGACGTTCTCGGGCTTGAGGTCCCGATGGATCACGCCGTGCGCGTGCGCGAAGGCCACGGCCTCGCAGACTTTCTGGAAGACGCGGAGCCGATCGGGCAGGGACGCCCCGCCGTCCAGCGCGACCTCATCGAGGCGCCGGCCGTCGACCCGCTTCATCGCGTAGAACATCCGGCCGTCCGGCAGCGTCCCGGCGTCGTGCACGGGAACGATCCCGGGATGCTCGAGCCGGGCGATCACGCGGGCCTCGCGGAGCATGCGCGCGGCGGCCGCCGGGTCCGAAGCCCCGGTGCTCACGACCTTCAGCGCGACCCGGCGTCCGAGGACGCGGTCCTCGGCGAGATAGATCGTTCCCATGCCGCCGCGGCCGATCTCCCCGAGAACGCCGTACTTCGTCTCGACGAGGTCGGGCCACTCGGCGACGTGCTTCAGGTGCGCGACGGTGCGGTCGGAGAGCCACCTCATTCCGAGACCCCGAGGAGGCTGCGCGCCTCCTCCCGGAACTCGTGATCGGTCGCGGTGATCTCGCGCAGCTTCTCGAGCACGATGCGCCGGAACTCCCGGCGGGCGAGGGCCAGGAAGTTGGTCACCTGCGTCGCGGGAATGGCGAACTCCTCGGCCAGCCGCTCGTAGGTCAGTCTCTCGTCGGGGTCGCGGTCCAGCTCGTAACGCTCGAAGAGCCGATACGGAAGGTCCTTGCCGCGCTTCTCGCACTCTTCGCGCAGCCGCTCGACCGAGAGCGCGAAGAGGCTCCGCACCCACTCGTCGTGGAAGTACTGCTCCATCGACGCGGGATCGGGAGGGTCCTGCTGCGAGAGCTCGCCCTCGGCGCTCTCGAAGTCGAGCGGCAGCGGCGGAGCGCCCGGCCAGCGCTTCGACCCGGACGGCGGCCTTCTTCTCGTTGAGGACGAAGCGATCGAGACACGTGCGCAGGTAGGTGCGGAAGCTGCCCTTCTCGGGATCGTAGCCGTCGAAGAAATCCTTCTCGAGGGCGCGCATGAAGAACGACTGCGTCAGATCCTTCGCGTCCTCGTTCGGTTCGCCAAACCGGATGCGCACGTACTTGTACGCGGGACGCCAGTACGTCTCGAGGAGAATCGCGAGACCGCGTTCTCTCTCGATCAGGTCCGTGCTCTGCGCGGCGAGCACCGCCGAGTGGCGCGTCGCCGGAAAGCGTCCGCCTCCGGGTCCTCCGATGTCCGTGTCGCGCGCCATGCTCGGTATATCGTAGAGAGGTGAGCCCGGAAGCGACAGCGGTTGCCGCCGCGAACCTCGCTTTTTATCGCGCTCTCGAGGCGCGTGATCTCGGGCACATGTCGAAAGTGTGGCTCCAGGACGTCTCGGCGAGCTGCGTCCACCCCGGCTGGCACCGTCTCGACGGCTGGGAGGAGATCGCGCGCTCGTGGGAGAACATTTTCGCGAACTCCCGCCCCTGGTCGGTCGGCTGCGAGGACGTGCGGATCGCCGTCTCGGGCGACCTCGCGTGGGTCACCTGTGTCGAGGTCATCGTGCCCTTCGGCGGCGACGAGGAGGAGGACGCGGCGCGAATGCAGGCCACCAACCTCTTCGGCCGCGTCGACGGGGAGTGGCGGCTCGTCCACCACCACGCCTCGCCGACTCCCAACGCCGAGAACGCGGTGGATGAGACGGTAAATTGACCGACGGCGCGCGAAGCGCGGCGTCGGTCATCCCGAGGCCGAGCCGACCACCAGGGCAGACCCTCGGCAGTAGGCAACGCGAGCGGAGCTCGCGGTCACCCGAGGGATCCCGAACTCGAAGCGCCGCGAAGAGTGTCCTGGGAGGGCCCTGCCGACTTCGGGATCGATACCGCCGACCTGCGGTCGGCGTTGCCTACTGCCGGGAGTTTCCTCTGGATGGCCGGCTCGTCGCGCCGTCCTCGGGATGACGGCGTAATGGCGCTCAGGATGACGGCGTAACGGCGCCTAGGACAACGTAATGGCGCTCCGGATGACGCTCTGGCTCAGAGCCCCAGTCCTCTCCGCGCCTTCTTCGCCACCGCCCGCTGAAACCAGCCAAACCTTCCGAACACACGTCCCGGGCCGCCGAGCGCCTGGGCCGCCCACCGGCGGAAGTCGAACTGGTCGCGCTGCTCGACGATCCGGCCGTTCTCGAAGCGGAGCTCCGAAAGGATGACGTTGACGACTTTTCGCGGGCGGCGTCCGCCGAAGAGGTAGCGGGCCGTCCACTCCACGGCGCCCCGGTCGGGGCCCGCCTGCGCGATCGTGTAGGTCACCGAGTAATCGCGGGCGCGTCCGAGGAGTCCGCGCCACATCCGGCCGATCTCTTCCCCGCGCAGCTTGAAGACGGCGTCCTCGAAGCGGGCATCCGGCGCATACATCGCGGCCATGGTCTCGGCGTCGCGCCGCGCCAGGGCGTCGTAGAAGCGAACCAGCGCCGCACGCGTCTCTTCGGCCGGCATTTTTTGCGATTATGGTCTGATATCGCCGCCGGAGGGGAACCCATGGCCGATCGTTGGTTCTACGCGGTCGGGGAGGAGCGCCGCGGGCCCGTCGAGAAGGACGAGGTCCTGAAGATGATCGCCGATGGGCGGCTGCGGAGGACGACGCTCGTCTGGACGCGTTCGCTGACCGACTGGGCGCCCGCCGGCGAGCTGGCCGAGCTCGAAGGATGCCGACTGGCCGGCGCCTCGCGGTGAAGACACGGTGCCGACGGTCCCGAAGAAGAAAAAGGCGGCCGCGGCGCCGTCGCCCTCCGCCGGTCAGATCCTCCATCGTGTCGGCAAGAAGATCTCGGACTTCGCCGATCTGCCCACGATCTCCCGCATGCCGGTCCGGCAGATCCTCATCGGCGGTCTCTCCCGGGCGACGAAGGCCGAGGAGATGGAGGAGACCTTCGCGGTCGGCACTCCGTCCACCACGCCGCCGCTCTCCGCCGTCGAGGACGGCTGGCCCACGCCCCGCGTCTTCTGGCGCGTCCTCTTCGGGGCGATCGGGACCTACGTGCTCCTCAGAATCGGGATCACGGAGTTCAAGAACCCCAACTTCTTCCCGGGGCTCGTGGTCATCGGGTCCTTCGTCGTGCCGCTGGCCGTGGTCATCCTCTTCTTCGAGCTCAACACGCCCAGGAACGTGTCCGTCTACCAGGTCGGCAAGCTCCTGCTCCTGGGCGGCGCGCTCTCGCTGATCCTGACGTCCGTGCTCTTGAAGGTCCTTCCGGGCTCGGGAGCCGGCGACCTGCTGCCCGCGATGCTGACCGGCGTTCTCGAAGAGACCGGCAAAGCGCTGGCCCTGCTCATCGTCGTCGGCAACATGCGGTACCGCTGGCAGTTGAACGGGCTCCTCCTCGGCGCCGCGGTGGGCGCCGGGTTCGCGGGTTTCGAGTCGGCGGGGTACGCGTTCAACCTGGCCTCGTCGGTCGACGAGGCTTTGAGCATGATCCACCTGCGGGGCATTCTCGCGCCCGGCGGCCACGTGATCTGGACGGCCATGATCGGCTCCGCCATCTGGAAGGTCAAAGGCGACAAGCCGTTTCAGTTCGGAATGCTCCTTGCGCCGGTGGTCATCCGCCGCTGGGCCATCGCGGTCGTCCTCCACGGCCTGTGGGACACGGCGATCCGGCCGCCCTGGATCAAATGGGTCGTGCTTTCTGTCGCCGGTTGGTACATCGTTCTCGGAATCGTGACGCAGGCGCTCGACGAAGTCGCCGCGGCAAAAAAGAAAGCGGCCGCGGCCTGACGCGGCAGAGGAGTTCTCGAAAATGCGGAGAGTCTTGAAAATCCTGGGCGGAATCGCGCTCGTCCTGGTCGTCGGTATCGCCGTGCTCATCGGGTGGCTCGCGGCGAAGAAGCCGGCCATGCGGGTCCCGTCCGCCGAAAAGATCGAGGCCACGCCCGAGCGGCTGGCCCGCGGGAAGTACCTCGTCGAGAACGTGACCCACTGCCTCGGCTGCCACTCGGACGCGTTCTTCGACCGCTTCGCGATCCCGACGCGGCCCGGCACGGAGGGACAGGGCGGCTTCGTGTTCGACAAGAAGCTCAGCGTGCCCGGCGTCGTCCAGGCCCAGAACATCACGTCGGATCCGACGAACGGGATCGGCGGCTGGACCGACGGAGAAGTCATGCGCGCGATTCGGGAAGGCGTGAATCGGGATGGCGAGGCGATGTTTCCGATGATGCCGTACCCGAACTATCGCGCGCTTCTCCGACGAGGATACGAAGTCGATCGTGGCCTACCTGCGGACGCTTCCGCCGATCGATCACGCGGTCGCGCCGCGCAAGCTCGATTTCCCGGTGAACTTCGTGGTCAAGTTCATTCCGGAGCCTCTCGCCGGGCCGGTGCCCGAGCCTGATCGGAGCAACACGGTCGCATACGGCAAGTACCTCGCCACGGTGGCGGGCTGCATCTTCTGCCACACGCCGGTGGACGACAAACACCGGGCGATCGCCGGTCAGGAGGGCGCGGGCGGCTGGGTCCTGACGGGACCATGGGGGCGCGTCGTGTCGGCCAACATCACGCCGGACCCGGACGCGTACATGGGCAAGGCGAGCCGCGAGGAGTTCATCGACCGGTTCAAGTCGCTCGAGCACCTCGACGGCGAGAACGCCCCGATCGCGCCGCCCGGGAAGAACACCGTCATGTCGTGGCCGCGCTTCGGCGGGATGACGCGCGAGGATCTCGGCGCCATCTACGACTACCTGAAGACGCTCAAGCCGATCAAGAAAACGGTCGTCACCTTCCCCGACGCTCCGGCCGGCAGCGGATCGTGAAGGCCGTTCGCGTCCACGCGCCCGGCGGCGACGAGGCGCTGCGCTACGAAGAGATTCCGGACGCCTCGCCCGGGCCGGGCCAGGCGCTCGTGCGCGTCGAGGCATCGGGGGTCAACTTCATCGACGTCTATCACCGGACAGGCCTGTACAAGGTCCCGCTGCCCGTCATCCTGGGCCGGGAGGGGGCGGGCACGGTTCTCGAAGTCGCCGCCGACGTCCGCGACCTCGCGCCGGGCGACCGCGTGGCCTGGGCCGGCGGCTTCGGCAGCTACGCCGAGAAGGCCGTCGTCCCGGCGGACCAGCTCGTGACGCTGCCCGAGGGCGTCTCGACCCGGCAGGGCGCGGCGGCGATGCTGCAGGGCATGACGGCCCACTACCTCGCGACTTCGACGTACTCGCTCCAGCCCGGCGACACGTGCCTCGTGCACGCGGGCGCCGGAGGCGTCGGGCTGCTTCTGACGCAGATCGCGAAGATGCGCGGCGCGCGCGTGTTCACCACGGTGTCCACGGACGAGAAGGCGAAGCTCTCCCGCGAGGCCGGCGCCGACGCCGTCATCGACTACACGAAGCAGGACTTCGAGGCCGAGGTGAAACGTGAAACCGGCGGGCGCGGCGTCCAGGTCGTGTACGACTCGGTCGGCAAGACCACGTTCGAGAAGGGCCTCGCCTCTCTCGCGACTCGCGGCATGATGGTGCTCTTCGGCCAGTCGAGCGGGCCGGTCGGGCCCTTCGATCCCCAGATCCTCTCCCAGCGAGGCTCGCTCTACCTGACGCGGCCTTCGCTTTTCAACGGATACATCGCCGACCGCAAGGAGCTCCTGTCCCGCGCCGGCGACGTCCTCGGCTGGGTGCGCGAGGGACGCCTGAAGATCCGGATCGGCCACGAGTTCCCGCTCGCCCAGGCGGCGGAAGCGCATCGGGCCCTCGAGGGCCGGCGCACCACGGGCAAGGTGCTCCTTGTGCCATGATCTCCTCGAGCGACACGGTGATCCTGGTCGTCGGGGCCACGGGCAATGTGGGGCGGGAGGTCGTGCGTCAGCTGGCCGCCGCGGGTGCCCCGTTGCGCGCGCTCGTGCGGAACCCGGCGAAGGCCTCTCACATCCGGCTTCCGGGCGTCGACGTGGTCGTCGGAGATCTCACACGGCCTGAGACGCTCGACGCGGCGCTTTCGGGAGTCGATCGCGTCTTTCTCGCCTCGCCCGCGCATCCCGACCAGGTCGAGCACCAGGGCAATCTCGTCCAGGCCTGCAAGAGAAGCGGCGCCGGACGCATCGTCAAGGTGTCGGTGGCCGGCGGCCCGGACGCGGCCACCCAGATCGGCCGCTGGCACTGGACGACGGAGAAACAGATCGAGGCGAGCGGGCTGGGGTTCACCATGCTCCGCCCGAGCCTCTACATGCAGCAGACCCTCCGCTTCGCTCCGTCGATCGCGGCGAGCGCCAGCTTCGCGCTGCCGTGCGGGTCGGGGGAGGTGCCGCTCGTCGACTGCCGGGACGTCGCGGCCGTCGCCGTCGCCGCCCTCATGAGCGACGACCACGACCGCCACATCTACGACCTGACGGGCCCGGAGTCGCTCTCGTTCGAGGCCGTCGCCGCCGCCATCAGCCAGGCCGTCGGCCGCAAGGTCGACTACGTCCACGTGCCCCCGGATTACGCCCGGAAACAGATGCTCGCCGACGGCGTCCCGGCCTGGCTGGCGGACGACATGCTGCTCCTCTTCGCGTCGATTCGCGAGGGCTACGGGGGCGCCGTGACCGACACCGTGCAGAAGGTGACCGGCGAGCGGCCTCGCAGCTACCTCCAGTTCGCCCGGGATCACGCCGCCGACTTCCGCGAGGGGCGGCCGCTCGTAAACTAGCGTCGCGTCTCGAAAGCCCGCGCGGGTGCGCTAGGATTCGGCCCTCTCATCAACGGAGGCTTCGATGCCCGCGCTCATTCCTCCCACCTACGACGACGCGGCGCTGGTCCTGCGGCTCTACGAGCTCCGCCGCGAAGACAAGCTCCGCGCGGCACGCGAGTGGTTCCGGACGGCCTTCTTTCCGCAGTCCTACGACGACGTGCGGACGGTGGTCCTCACGAACGGCCCCGAGAACACGCACTTCCGGATGGTCACCGGCTACTGGGACATGGCCTGCTCGTTCGTCGCGCAGGGCGTGCTCCATCCGGAGCTCTTCTTCGACTCGGGCGGCGAGGCCCTGTTCGTCTGGGCGAAGCTCGCGCCGTACGTCGCCGACTGGAGGCGCGACCAGCAGAACCCGCGGATCCTCTCGAACGTCGAGAAGGCGATCGCGATGGCGCCCGGCGCCGCGGAGCGCGTTCCCGTGATTCGCGGGCGGCTCGCCGCGATGCGCGAGCGCTACAAGCGGACTAGGGCTCTCAGCGCCGCCGACGCGTCCGCGGCTTCGCCCAGGATCGCGAGGATCCGGGGCGTCCACTCGCGGTGCTCGGGCTTCATGAGCACCGAGCGCAGGCAGGTCACCGTCTCGCGGTCGCGCGCGATCCCGGCGCGCCCGAGATCGAAGAACTCCGCCGGCAGCTCCGCGAGCGCGAGATGGAGATTCCGGCGCGCGGCCTCCTCGAAGATCCGGCGGGAGCGGACCGAGGCCTCCGACGCGCTCTGCGCCCGGGGAATCCAGACGACGATGTCGAGCTCGGGCGGAAACGCCGGGAGGAAACGCGCGTCGTCCGCGAGGGCGGCGTGAAAGTCGAGAGCGGCCGCGCGGCAGTCCGTCAGCCCGCCGGCGAATTCGCCGCCGGCTTCGAGGGGAAGGAGCCGCTGCGTGGCCCAGAGCGCGACGGCCGAAGCGCCGGGGCGGGAGCACTCGAGGCTGATCTCGCCGAGGTGGAGCTCGTCGGAGCTGAAGTACGTGTAGGGCGAGTCGTGCTTGTAGAAGCGGCCGACGGCCGGGTCGCGGAAGAGGACGCAGCCACACCCGTACGGCTGGAGGCCGTGCTTGTGCGGGTCGATGACGATCGAGTCGGCGTCTCGCAGCCGGTCGTAGGCGCGCCGTGCCTCCGGGGCGAGGTTGTCGGCGAGCCCGAAGTAGCCGCCGTAGGCCGCGTCGGCATGCAGCCGGAAGGCGTGGCGCTCGCGGAGCGCCAGGATCTCGGGCAGGGGATCCACGGAGCCCGTGGCCGTCGTGCCGATCGTCGCGACGACGGTGCCGACGCCGCCGCGCTCGAGTCGGCGCTCGAGCGCGCGCACATCCATGCGGCCGCGGGCGTCGCAGGCGATCGACTCGAAGGGGAGGCCGAGCACGGATCCGATCCGTCCATGGGTGTAGTGCGCCTGCGTCGACGCCACCACGGCGGCGCCCGGACGGAGCCGGCCGGCCACCCAGAGAGCCTCGAGGTTCGCCATCGTGCCGCCGCCGCAGAGGTGGCCGAGGAACGCCGGCGCTTTCCAGCCGAACATCGCGGCGATCTCGGCGACCGCCTCCTTCTCCATGCGCGAGCTCTCGCGGCCTCCGTCGAGCGCGTGGTTGTTCGGGTTCAGCCACATCGCGAGGGCGTAGGCGAGCCGCGCGACCGGGTGCGGCGGCTTGAGCATCTGGCCGGCGTAGAGCGGGTGGAAGTACGGATAGTTGTTCTGGAGCCGCTCGGCGACCTCTTCGAGCACGCGCGCGATCTCCGCTCCGCCGGGGATCCGGGCTTCCGATGGAGGAAGCTCCTCGAAGCCTTCGGACAGCCGCGTCACGGCGGCGCGGAGCACGTCGGCGGACTCGGATGCCGAGAAATCCGCTCGCCCCCGGGTCACGAAGCTCTCCCGAACGCGCGCCGGACGGACGAGCCGGACAGCAGGAAGATCGTCGTGCCGAAGAATGCCGCGCCGACGAGCGTGATGACGGCGCCCGCGCCGATGGCCGCCGCCCGGACCTGGTCGGCCGCGACGCCCGCCGCGCTCGCCGCCCGGACCGTGGAACTGTAGACGTAGGCGCCGAGCGCCGCCATCCCGAGGATGCCCAGCACCGAGGCCGCAACGATCGCCGTTCTGGCCCAGGATTTCAGGCGCAGGAGCTCGAAGGCGGCCCAGGCAATCGCCGCGGCGAGAAGGATCTGCACGACGAGGCTCGGGACGGCAAAACGACGAATGGCTGCCATGTCGACGACCGACGGTACGAACGGGATCTCGCGTTCCAGCCCGCCGACCTTCCAGACGAGAAGGGCGAGGAACCCGTCCAGGATTCGCGACGCGGCCGCGAGGAGCCAGACCCATCCGACGATCGTCACGGCGCGCGGGCGTTCCGAACGTTCCATCTCCATCGTGCAGGCCTGCGTCGGGATCATATGCGGGCATGTGAGCGTCGCCAGGCGGGAACCTTTCTCCTCGTCGCGGGTTCCTTATCCGCGAAGGAGATTGCATGAAACGCCTTCGCCTCGCTCACCTTCTCGTCGCCGCCGCGATCGTCACCGCGGCGATCGCGGCCCTCCTCGTCGTGAAGCCCTCCTCGCGCGAAACGGGGATGGCTTCCGCCGCGGCTCAAAGCATGCGTCATGGCGAGCTCGACCCTCCTGCAGGCCGGATTTGCCGGGAATGCGGCCGAGGCCACCGCCGAGAAGGTGGTCCTCGCCGACCGCAAGTTGATCCGGACCGGGACCCTCTCCGTCGAGGTGCGCCGCTACGCCGAAGCCGCGGAGAAGGCCGTCGCGATCGCCGAGGCCCACGGCGGGTACCTCTCCGGCGCGAACGCGGCGCGGGAGGCCGGAGACCGCCAGCGCGGGACGCTCACGCTCTCGGTCGAAGCGCGGTCCTTCGATGCGGTCTTTCGGAAGCTCAAGGAGCTCGGCCGCGTCGAGTCCGCGGCCGTCGAGACCCGGGACGCGACCCGGGAGTACACCGACCTGGAGACGCGCCTCTCCGTGAAGAGAGACGCCCAGGCGCGGTTGCTCGAGATCCTGCGCACGCGGACGGGCAAGCTCTCGGACCTCGTCGAGGCCGAGCGCGAGCTTTCGCGGCTCGTCGAGGAGGCCGAGCGGCTCGAGGGCGAGCGCCGCTATCTCGCGAAGCAGGTCGAGCTTGCGACGATCACCATCGAGATCTTCGAGCCGGCGGCCTTCCTCCGGGACGGCGCGGCGGCGCCTCTCTTCCAGGCGGTCCGGGACGCCCTTCCGCTGCTCTCGCGTTCGGTCGCGATGATGCTCTACGCCTCCGCGGCGGCGCTGCCGTGGGTGATCGTCGCGGTCCTCGTCTGGAAGCTGCGGAAGCGCTCGCGCGTGCGGCGCCTGATCCGGATCGCCGGGAAGGCTAGGGAGTCGCCGGAGCCGGCGTCGCGGGCCGCGCGGCCGGCGAGCCATTTCCGGAACGCCTCGTCGCTGTCGGATCGGAGTCGAAGTCGGTGTCCGTGTCGATGAGCTCGAAGCGCGTGAATCCCTTTCCGACGGCGACGTTCGAGATCCTTGAGCGCGCGCGCGGCGTCGCCCGACGCGCGCGGAGTAGCAGGCGACGTTGTAGTAGACGAGCGGATTGTCCGGGTCGATCTCGGCCCGCGACGAGCAAGCAGGGCGCGCGCCGCGCGTCGGTGTCCCGGCGGACGAGTAGCTCCTCGGGAAGGTAGAAGCCCGTCTGGGCGCGGAGGTTCGCGAGGATGCGCTCGGCGGAGAGCCGCTCCTCGGGGGAGTCCGCGGAGGCCGCCTTCTGGCGCAGCCCCGGGATGCCGAGATCCGCCGCGAGCAGGGTCGGAACCGGAGGGTCCGGCTGAGAGAGCGCGTTGCGGAGCCGGGTGTTGACCGAGCGCAGCGTCGCCTCGTCGCGCGCGTCGCGGCGGCGCGCGTCCTTGAGCGCGGCCTGGACCTCGGGGAGTCGGCCGAGCGCCTCGGCCCGCTTTTCGTCTTCCTCGACGCTGGAGACGTCGGCGAGACCTCGAAAGTCCTGGGCCGCGTGCGTAGTACGCCCGGAACGCGTCCGTCCGTTTCCCCTCGGCCTCGAGCGCGGCCGCTCGGCTGCGGGCAGCCGCCTGCAGCGCCGCGATCGTTTCGGGGTCCTTCGGCCGCACGCCGGACTTCATGGCCTGCAGCTCCATCCATGCGACCGCGTCCCCGGCGAGCTCGGGAGACATCCACTCGTGTCCGCCCTCGAAGTAGGCGATGCGATGGGGAGCCTTCGCCTTCTCGAGCTTCTCGTCGAGCTCGCGCATCTCGTAGTAGTTCATGTCCCGATCGCCGACCGTCCCGAAGTACGCGAAGGGGACCGTCTTCGACGGCCGCCTGCGAGTCGGCGAAGCCCGCGCCGGCCCCGATCACGCCCGTGACGCGGCCCGGCAGGGCGTACGCGACGTCGACCGCCGCGCGCGCTCCGCCCGAGAAGCCGGTGACGTAGACGCGGCGGTCGTCGATCGAGAGGCGGGTCACCGTGTCGTTCCACATCGCGGTCATGGCCGCCGAATTCGGATCGTCCCTCGTGTCGCTGCGAGAGTTGTAGGAGGACACGAGGATCCAGCCGAACCGTTCCGCCGCCGCTCGAAAGCGCTCGATCGGCACGAGCGCGTTGTTGCGGGCGTCGAGCATGTAGAGCACGGGCCACAGGCGCTCGGGCGTGTAGGTCGACGGCAGGTAGAGCGCATAGCTCTGGCCGGGAGTCTTCGCGGCGACGACCTTCTCGACGACCTGGCCGCGGGGGAAGTCGGCGGAGGCGCCCGGGACGCCGGCGCGGAGGAGGGCCGCGAGGATGAGCGCCGCCGCGGGCATCGCTCAGGTCCCGATGGCCGCGAGGCGCTCGACGAGGTCCACGACGCGGTTGGAGTAGCCCCACTCGTTGTCGTACCAGGCCACGACCTTCAGGTAACCGTCGCCCTCGGCCTGCGTCGAGAGCGCGTCGAAGATCGAGGAGTGGGGGTTGCCGATGATGTCGGAGGACACCAGCGGCACCTCGCTGTACTCGACGATCCGCGCGAGCGGGCCCGTCCGCGGCGGCGCGCACGGCCGCGTTGACCTCGCGCGGCGGTGGCCGGCTTGCGCGAGGCGGCAGGTCAGGTCCACGATCGAGCCGTCGGGCACGGGCACCCGCATCGCCATCCCGTCGATGCGTCCCTTCGAGCGCCGGCAGGACCTTGCCGACGGCGCGCGCCGCCCCGGTCGTCGTCGGGATGATGTTCTCGGCCGCCGCCCGGCTGCGACGCAGGTCCTTGTGCGGCACGTCGGCGAGCCGCTGGTCGTTCGTGTAGGCGTGGACCGTCGTCATGAAGCCTTCCTCGATGCCGAAGCGCTCGTCGAGGATCTTCGGCGAGCGGCGCGAGGCAGTTGGTCGTGCAGGACGCGTTCGAGACGAGCGGTGCGCGGGGCGAGAGGTCGGCGTCGTTCGACGCCGAGCACGATCATCGCGTCGATCTCGTCCTTCGCCGGAACGGTCAGGACGACCTTCTTCGCGCCGGCGGCCAGGTGCTTCTCGAGCTCGGCGCGCCGCGTCAGCCTTCCCGGTCGACTCGATGACGACGTCGACGCCGTGGCGCGCCCAGGGGATCCTCGACGGGATCCTTCTCGGAGGTCATGTGGATCCGCCGGCCGCGCACCGTCATGCTGTCCGGCGTCGGTCGAGACCTCCCCCTCGAAGACGCCCATGACCGTGTCGTACTGGAAGAGATACGCGAGGTGATCGTTGTCGAAGAGGTCGTTGATGACCGACGACCTCGATGTCCGGGCGGTCGGCGAGGATGCGGAGGACGCTCCGGCCGATCCGGCCGAACCCGTTGATGCCGACCCGGACGTTCATGCCGTCTTCGCCGCGGTCTCTCCATCGCCGCGCACCGTTCGACGAGCTCGACGGCGCGGTGGGCGTAGCCGTAGCCCGAGTCGAACCAGGAGAGCGTCTTGGACACCCGATCGCCCAGCATCATCGTCGCGAGACGAGTCGAACGTCGCGGAGTAGCGTCGAGCGGGCCACGTCCGAGGAGACGATGGGCTCGTGCTCGTAACGGAGCACGCCGGCCCACCGGGCCGATCCCGCCGCCGTCCGGACGACCTCGTTGATCGCGTCGCGGGTCGCGGGCCGCTCGTGCCAGCAGACCAGGTCGACGACCGAGCCGTTGGAGACCGGCACGTTCATCGCGTAGCCCGAGACGCGTCCCGCGAGCTCGGGCAGCAGGCCGGCGAGCATCGCCGTCGAGCGCGACTCCTGCGGGATGATGTTCTCGGCCGCCGCGCGTCCGCGGCGCTTGTCCTCCGCCGGGCACGTCGGCGAGCCGGTGCGCGCTCGTGTAGGAGTGGACCGTCGTGAAGATCGCGCGCCGGATCCCGAAGGCTTCGTGGAGGAGCTTCACGACCGGAGCGAGCGCGTGCACCGTCGACGAGGCGTTCGAGATCGATGCGGTGCGCGGGCGAGAGCGCGGCGTCGTTGACGCCGCGGACGATCGTCACGTCCGGCGGCTCGAGCGGAGGCGCGAGCAGGATCACCCGTCGCGCGCCGGCGGCGAGGTGGGCCTCCACCTCCGACCGTGTCCGGCCGCGCGAGGTGGCCTCGAGGACGGTGTCGACGCCGAGCTCGCCCCAGTTCGGGACGGGCGGCTGGTTCTTTCCGGTGAGGAGCGGGATGCGGCGCCCCGCGACGTAGAGGAAGCCGTCCTTCGCCGAGACGCGCCTCGGCGAAGCGGCCGAGCAGAGTGTCGAACCGCAGCAGGTATTCCACGCCGGCAGGCTCGGCGAGATCGGCGACCGCGCCGATCCGGATGTCCTCCCGCTCGTAGAGGAGCCGGAAGAGGTTGCGCCCGATGCGCCCGAAGCCGAAGATGCCGACGGTCGTCACAACCCAAGCATATCCATA
Source organism: uncultured Acidobacteriota bacterium (assembly GCA_963804915.1). Classification (GTDB taxonomy): domain Bacteria; phylum Acidobacteriota; class Thermoanaerobaculia; order UBA5066; family Gp7-AA6; genus DAHUXD01. Next base: position 18,047 of record CAWDSI010000031.1, on the reverse strand, counting down.
GGCGATTCATCGGTGCTTGGGCGCAGGCTTCGCGTTCTGTATCCTTCGTCGCAGGCTTCATGACGTTACTCGTCGCCATCCTGCTCGCGGCCGTGGCCGGCGGAAAGCCGCGGGCGCGGGATCTCGGCGTGCCGTTCGACGGGACGCCGGGGCCGCTCAACGCGATCACCGACGTCCAGGGCGTCGCCGTCGGCCACAGCACGATCATCCGCGGCGAGGGCGACCTCCACGTCGGCCAGGGGCCCGTGCGCACGGGAGTCACCGCCGTCCTGCCGCGCGGCCGCGCGACGCTGAACGAGCCGGCGTTCGCGGGCTGGTACGCGCTGAACGGGGCGGGGGAGATGACGGGCACGACGTGGATCGAGGAGTCGGGCCTGCTCGAGGGACCGGTGATGCTCACGAACACGCACTCGGTGGGCGCGGTCCACCAGGGCACGATCGCGTGGCGGATCCGGCAGGGCGGTCCGGACGCCACCGGCTACTTCTGGTCGACGCCGGTCGTGGCCGAGACCTGGGACGGCGAGCTCAACGACATCAACGGCTTCCACGTCACCGAGGGAAACGTCTCCGAGGCGCTCTCCGGCGCGCGCGCCGGCCGGGTCATCGAGGGCAACGTCGGCGGCGGCACGGGGATGATCTGCAACGGCTTCAAGGGAGGCATCGGGACGGCCTCGCGCATCCTTCCGAGACTCCGCCGGCGGGTACACGGTCGGCGCCCTCGTCCAGTGCAACTACGGGCGCAAGGCGGATCTGCGGATCGCGGGCGTGCCGGTGGGGCGCGAGATCGCCGGCGCCGGGGCGCGCGACGAGGACAACGGGTCCATCATCGTGGTCCTCGCGACCGACGCGCCGCTGTTGCCGCACCAGTTGAAGCGCATGGCGCGCCGCGTTCCGCTCGGTCTGGCGCGCGACGGCGCCATCGCCTCCAACGGCTCCGGCGACATCTTCATCGCGTTCTCCACCGCGAACGCGAACGCGGGCCGAACGGAGGGGACCGTCTCGCTCACGATGCTCCCGAACGACCGGATCGATCCGCTCTTCGCGGCCGCGGTCCAGAGCGTCGAGGAGGCCGTCGTCAACGCGATGATCGCGGCCGAGACGATGACCGGCGCGAACGGCCGCACGGTGCACGCCCTCCCGCACGCCGAGCTCCAGCGGATCCTCCGGAAGTACGGGCGGCTGACCGATCCGACGCCCTACCGTCGGACCGCTGAGGCGGCTCAGGGCAGCGAGGCCAGAAAGCCGCCGATCGCCTGCCAGTAGGGCTCGCCTCCGGCGACGTACGTGTCGTTGTGATGCGCGCCCGGGATGACGTAGAGGGTCTTGGGCGGCGGCGCGAGCTCGAAGAGACGGAGGCCCTGTTCGGGCGGGACGATCTCGTCGTCTTCGGCGATGAGGAAGAGCTTGGGCGCGGCGACCGACGCGATGCGCGCGCCGTTGTCGAAACGCGTGCGGATGAGGATTCCGGGAACGAACGGATAGTGGCGGCGGGCCATGGCGCGAATGGACAGGAACGGCGTCTCGAGCACGACGCCGGCGCAGGGGCGCTCCGCCGCGAGGCCCACGGCCACGGCCGAGCCGAGCGACTCTCCGAAGATCACGAGACGCTCGGCGGGAAAGCCGCGCTCCCTCGCCGTTTCGTAAATCGCGCGGGCGTCGCGCGCCAGTCCCGCCTCGGAGGGCGAGCCCGCGGAGCGTCCGTAGCCTCGATAGTCGACGAGAAAGATGTCGAGGCCGAACCGGTCGTGCAGAATTTTCGCGCGCTCCAGCCGATCCGCAGCGTTGCCGGCGTTGCCGTGGAAGAAGAGGACGGCGCGGCGACCCTCGCCGCGGATCCACCAGCCGAAGAGCGTGACTCCGTCCTCGGTTTTCGGCGCGGAGGTCCTCGGCTTCGAGGGCATACGGATCGTCCTTCGGCGTCGCCGCGAGCTCACGCGTCGGAAAGTAGAGGAGCGATTCTTCGAAGTACATACCGATCCCGAGGAGCGCGGCCGCGGCGACGGTCAGAAACCCCACGCGTCGCCAGCGATGCGCTCCCGCTGCCATATACTGCCGCCTCTTCGAGGAGGTTAGGAAATCGTCATGCGAAAGTCACTCTTGTCCGTCGCCTCGGTCCTGCTCGGATCCTCTCTCGCGTTTGCGCAGGCGCCGACCACCACCAGCACGCAGATCTCGACCCGCCCCGCCGCCGCACCCGCGGCCCCGACTTCGGGCTTCCGGGCCGACTTCCTCACCCAGTTCGACGACGTCTCCAAGAAGATCGTCGACCTGGCCGAGGCGGTGCCGGCCGACAAGTACGGCTGGCGCCCCGCGCCGGGAGTGCGCTCGATCAGCGAGGTCTACATGCACATCGTCAGCGGCAACTCGTACATCCCGTCGTTCATCGGAGTGAAGCCCATGGAGGGCATCGGAGCGGGGGATGGAGAAATCCGTGACGGAGAAGGCCCGCGTCGTGGATCTGCTCAAGAAGTCCATGGCCCACGCGCGTGCCGCGGTCCTCGCGACTCCGGACGCCGACCTCGACAAGAAGGTCAAGATCTTCGGCGGCGAGTCCAGCGAGCGCGGCGTGATCATGATCATCGGCAACCACCTCCATGAGCACCTCGGCCAGTCGATCGCGTACGCGCGCGCGAACGGGATCGCTCCGCCCTGGTCCAAGGGCGACTAGCGCGATAGTCTCGCGGGCGTGGCCAGGCGGACGGCGGCCCTCTCGACGGCGCTCCTCGCCGTGCACACGGCCGCGCTTCTGGCCGCGCTTTCGCTGTGGATCCCGATGTACCGGCGTCTCGTGGCCGGGCCCGGCGGCGACCATCCCGGTGAGGGCGTCGTCGGGAAGCTCCTCGTGGCCGTGATCGTGATGCAGGCCTGCTACTGGGGGCGACGCCACCTGCCGGCTGACCGCGGCGCCGCCGCGCCACCGCGATGTGCTACGGGCACGTGCTGCTCTTCATCAGCCGCCTCGCGTTCGTGTTCGTGGGCAGCTCGTTCTCGCTCTTCATCGTGCGCGCCGGCGACACGCGTCCGACGCCCGGGGGCCTCGCGATCTCGATCTGGGCCCTCTTCGCGATCTTCTGCTACGTCCTCGAGCTCGAGGAGCTGGCGCGTCCCCGCCTGGACCGGACCAGCCATGCGTAGCTCGACTTCGCGTTCCGCCGTTTTCGCGGCGGTGATCCTTGGTGTCGCCGGTCTCGCCGGCTTCGCCGCTGTTCCGGAGACGACCATGCCGCCCGTCTATCTGAACCACGTCTATCGCGTCCTGGACACCGAAACCTTCCGCGCCGCAGACGCCTCGGAGTATCTGCGGACGGAGTTCGCGCCCTTCGAGCGGCGGACGACGAAGTCCGGCGACGATAGCTGGACGGGTCTCTACTTCTACGGCGAGAGCACGTACTTCGAGTTCCTCGCGGCCGATCCGAAGCGCGACCGCCCGATCGGCCAGAGCGCCGTGGCGTTCGGCATCGAGGAAGCGGGGGGCAGCGCGGCCGTCCGGAAGGCGCTCGATGCCGCCGGCCTCGGTCTCGGTCCGGCGAAGACGCTCGACCGCACGCGCGAGACCGCCGGCAAGGAAGTGCCCTGGTTCAAGATGACGGGTTTCGAGCCCAAGGATCCGATCCTCACCTCGTTCATCCTGGAGTACTCGCCGAACTTCCTGAAGCAGTGGCACCCGGAGCTGCGACCCGGCCTGTCCGGCATCTCGCGCAAGGCCGTGCTCGAGCGTTATCAGGCCAAGGCGGCGCTGACGGTGCCGCCGAAGGATCCTCTGCTGAAGAACGTGACGGGGCTGCGGATCGCGCTCGACCCGAAGCGCGCCGAGTCCTTCGGGCGCGAGCTCGCCGCGCTCGGCTGGCGCCGGGAGGCGAAGGGCACCGGCGTCTCCTGGCTCGGACCCGAAGTCCGAATCGAGATCGTCGACCCGGCGGGCGACGCGCAGGGGATCGTCGCGATCGAGATGTCGTTGACGCGCAAGCCCGAGGAGAGCAAGGTTCTCGCCCTCTCCGACCGGGCTCGCCTGGAGATCCGGACGGACGGCACGGCGGCCTTCCTTTTCTAGAGCCCGAACTTTTCGGGTCCCCGTTTTCGTTAACTTCCTCGATGGCAACACCCATCGAGGCTGTAGGCCTGTCGAAGGTCTATCTCTCGCGCTTCGGGACGCGCCGGATCACCGCCCTGGGGGGCATCGATCTGCGGGTCGAGCCGGGCCAAGTCTTTGGTCTGCTTGGGCCAAACGGCGCCGGCAAGACGACGACCGTGAAGATCCTGCTGGGCCTGACGCGTCCCACTTCGGGCTCGGCGAGCCTGCTGGGCCTTCCGGCCTCGAACCCGGAGAGCCGCCGGCGCGTCGGGTACCTGCCGGAGGGGCATCGATTTCCGGGCTACCTGACCGCCCGCCAGACGCTCACGATCTTCGGGCGCATGTCGGGCATGGACTCGGCCCTGGTCCGCAAGCGCGCCCCGGAGCTCCTCGAGCGCGTGCGGCTCTCGGAATGGGCCGACGTCCGCGTGAAGAAGTTTTCGAAGGGCATGACGCAGCGGCTGGGCCTGGCGGCGGCCATGATCCACGACCCCGAAGTCCTTCTGCTCGACGAGCCGACGGACGGCGTCGATCCCGTGGGCCGCCGGGAGATCCGCGACCTCCTTCAGGAGGAGGCGACGCAGGGAAAGACCGTGCTGCTCAACTCGCACCTGCTCTCCGAGATCGAGCGCACGTGCGACCGGGTCGCCGTGCTGCGCGGCGGGCGCGTCGCCGCGGCCGGCCGCATCGAGGACCTGACCGCTTCGGGCTCGCGCTACAAGCTCGTGGCCACCGGCGTCGACGACGCCCTCCTCGCCGGCGTTTCGCGAGACGGGAGCGTCGGTCGAGCGCGTCAACGGCCACTTCGACCTGTCGGCGCGGGATCTCGACCACGTGAACGCGCTCGTCGACCGCCTGCGCGCGGCGGGAGGGAAGCTGCAGGAGCTGACGCCGCTGCGGACGAGCCTCGAGGACGTCTTCGTGGATCTCGTCGCGCGAGGGCGAGCCGAGTCGCGACCGCGACGGCGCCGAAGCCGAGACGGAGACCGTCATGAGAGCCTTCGTCGCGAGCGTGCAGGAAGTCTTCCGGGAGGCGGCCGCCCGCTGGACGCTCATCGCCTACTTCGCGCTCTCGACGCTCTTCATCCTCCTGTTCGCGGCGGCGGTGAACCTCGACATCGTCGAACGGCGCGCTCGCAGGCATGCAAGCTCTTCGGCCAGACCGTCGACCTCCCGGACCGCCAGATCCGGATCGACGAGCTCGTCCTCGGGTTCGAGTCCAGCTTTCTCCGGCGTCCTGTACTTCGTCGGGCCTCTTCCTGGCGCTCTTCGCGACGGCGCACCTCGTGCCGCGGCTGCAGGAGAAGGGCACGATCGACCTGTACCTCTCCCGGCCGATCGGCCGCGTGTCGCTGCTGTTGTCGCGGTACGCGGGCGGACTGCTGCTCGCGGCGGCGAACGTCGCTTACATGATCGGCGCGATCTGGCTGATCGTGGCGTGGAAGACGCACGTGTTCCACCCGCGGTTCCTGCTGTCGGGCGTCGTGATCCTCTTCACGATCGCCACCCTCATGGCCTTCGCGTTCCTGGTCGGCGTCATCACGTCCTCGACGGCGGTGTCCCTCATGGGGACCTACGCCGTCTTCTTCCTGGCGGCGATCCTGGCCCTGCACACGCAGATCTCCGCGGCCGTTTCGACCGAGCTCGCCGCCCGCCTCGTCGAGGGCTTCTACTGGGTCCTGCCCAAGACGGCCGAGCTGGGCAAGGCCACGGTGGCCCTGGTCGCGGGCGACGAGGCTCCGGCGCGGCTGGCCATCGTCAACCCTCTCGCCATCTACGGCTCGACGGCGCTCTTCGGCGTCGCCTCCCTGGGTCTCGCGTCGTGGCTCTTTTCCAGAAAGGACTTCTGACCATGAACCGCTCCGGATCCGGATTCCGCTTCGGATCGTCCTTGCGCCTGCTCTTCGCGGCGGGCCTCGTCCTGCTCGCCGCGGCCGACGCCCGCGCCGTCCGCCGCACCGAGGATCCGCTCGCTCTCGTGCCTGCCGACGCCGCGACCGTGGCGGTCATGAAGTGGAGCGAGCTCCGCCAGACGCCTCTCGGCGCCCGGGTCTTCCGCGACCTCGACCACATCTCGGGCGACGACGACGCCGCGCGGTTCCTGCGAGGAGACGGGCCTCACGCCGCGCGAGGACATCGACACCATCATCGTCGCGATGACTCCGGGCACGAAAGGCTCCCAGGACTCGGGCATGGTGATCTTCGAGGGCCGCTTCGATCCGGCGCGCATCGCGAAGGCGCTGGAATCGCGCCAGGCGACTCTCCGGCGCTCGCCCGCCGGCGAGTACTGGCTCCTGAAGGAGAGCGGAGACGAGTCCGGCGCCGTGGCGATCGTCAACCGCGGCCTCATCGTCTGCGGCAACGAGGCCACGGTGGTCGCGATGCTCGCGCGGAGGAGAATCCGGCGGCGACGGCGGCCTGACCTCCGGCCAGGGGATCGGCAAGCACCTCTCGCGGATCGACCGCGACGCCTCGGCCTGGGCCCTCGTCGACGTGACGCGATTCCCCGGCGCCCGCCGTCGAGGATCTCGGGCGAGGGGAGCCGTCCCGCGCCCTGTTCTCGGCGCGATGAAGTCGGTCTCGATGGTGGCGCTGGAGCGACCGTGAAGAGCGACGGCGTCGCGTTCGCGGCGACCGGCCTCACGTCGGACGCCGAGAGCCGCGACCTGCTCGAGGACGCGCTCCGCGGCATGCTCGCGATGTGGCGCCTCGCCATGCAGGAGAAGTCCCCCGAGCTCGTGTCGGTCATCCGCCGCTTCCAGATCGACAACGACTCGGACGGCGTCTCCATCCGCGGCATGCTCCCGTCCGGATTCCTGGAGTCCCTGGCCGCGAAACGCCAGGCCGCCCGCTCAGCACCGATAGCCCCGAAACCCCGGAACCTCCCGTCCGTATCCACGTTCGACCCGCGAGGGTCGAACTGCGTTCTCCGAGGGGACGACGGAGGAGAAACGTGAAATTGCGCAAGTCTGCGGCTCTCTGGCTTTCGGCCCTGTTCGGCGTCGTGCTCCGCCAGCGATCGCCTCCGGCCAGGCCCCGCGCTCCGGCCGCTTCCGCGTCGCCTTCTCGGTCCCCAAGATCGAGTTCGAGAAGTACACGCTGCCGAACGGGCTCCAGGTCATCCTGCACGTCGATCGCAAGCTGCCGATCGTCCACGTGAACCAGTGGTTCCACGTGGGATCCAAGAACGAGAAGCCGGGCCGGACGGGCTTCGCGCACCTCTTCGAGCACATGATGTTCCAGGGCTCGGGCAACGCGAAGAACGACTACTTCACCTACGTCGAGACGCTCGGCGCCAACCTCCAGGAGGGCGGCGTCAACGGCACGACGAACCAGGACCGCACGAACTACTTCGCGACCGTGCCCTCCTCGAATCTCGAGACGCTCCTCTGGCTCGAGTCGGACCGTCTCGCCACGCTGCCCGAGGCGATGACGAAGGAGAAGCTCGACAACCAGAGGGACGTCGTCAAGAACGAGCGGCGGCAGGGTCTCGAGAACACCCCCTACGGCCGCTGGTACAAGCTCGTCGCTCGAGAACCTCTATCCGGCCGGCCATCCGTACTCGTGGGCCACGATCGGCAGCCACGAGGACCTGACGGCCGCGTCGCTCGAGGACGTCACCGACTTCTTCAAGACGTACTACACGCCGAACAACCTGTCGCTCGTGATCGCCGGCGACTTCGACCCGGCGGAGGCGAAGCGGCTCGTCGAGAAGTACTTCGGATCCATCCCCGCCGGGCCGCCGCTCGACCGGCCGACGCTCTACGAGCCCACGCTCAGGGCGAGAAGATCATCGAAGCCTCGGACCGGGTTCCGCAGGACCGCGTCTACATGATCTGGCCGACGATGCCCGGGTTCACGCCCGGCGACGCGGATCTCGACCTCGCCTCGCTCATCCTCGCCGACGGACTCTCCTCGCGGCTCAACAAGGCGCTCGTCTACGACCGCCAGCTCTGCACGGCCGTGCAGGCGTTCCAGAACTCCTCCGAGATCGCCGGCTGGTTCGGGGTCATCGCGACGGCGCGTCCGGGCGCCTCGCTCGAGGAGATCGAGAAAGTCGTCAGCGAGGAGATCGCCCGGCTCGGAAAGACCGGCCCGACGGCGGCCGAGCTCGCCCGCGCGAAGACGAAGCAGGAGTTCCAGTTCGTCACGGCGCTCGAGGGGATCGGCGGCTTCGGCGGCAAGTCCGACCGGCTCAACCAGTACAACACGCTACCTCGGCGATCCCGGAAAGCTCGAGTGGGACATGGCGCGCTACCGGGCCGCGACGCCGGAGTCCGTGCGCCAGGTCGTCGCGAAGTTCCTCGACACGAAGAACCGGCTGCTCGTGCGCTTCCGCGTCGAGGAGTCGGGGCGCCCCTCGGCGGTCGCCGTGGACCGCTCGAAGGAGCCCCCGACCGGCGTGGACCGTCCGTTCGTCGCGCCCACGGTCCAGACGTCGAAGCTGCCCAACGGGATGGACCTCTTCGTCGTCGAGCGGAAGGAGCTGCCGAAGGTCGACGTCACGTTCGTCACGCGCGCCGGCTCCGAGGCGGATCCGGCCGGCAAGGCGGGTCTCGCCCACATGACCGCGACGCAGATCGACATGGGCACGGCCACGCGCAAGGCGCTCGAGATCGAGGACGCGCTCGGCGACCTCGGCGTGGCGCTCACGGCGGCCGCGGGACGCGAGAGCGCGCGCGTCTCCTTCGAGACGCTCAAGCGCAACCTCGATCCGGCGATGGCGATCGTCTCGGACGTCGTCCGGAACTCCTCCTACCCGGCCTCCGAGTTCGATCGCGAGAAGAAGCGCCACCTCGACACGCTCGCCCAGCAGGAGAAGAACGCCAACGCGGTCGGAGCGCGCGTGCGCTCGATGCTCGCGTTCGGGCCCGACCATCCGTACGGCCACCCGGCCCAGGGCCTGCCTTCGACGATCTACGGGCATCACGCGCGACGACCTCGGCGCCGATTCCACGAGACGTACTGGAAGCCGGGCTCCTCGGCTCTCATCGTCTCCGGCGACGTGACGCTCGCGGAAGCGACGGCGCTCGCCGACGAAGTACTTCGGTTCCTGGACGGGCGGATCCGCTCCCGCGGTCACGATCCCGGCGCCGTCCCCGGCAGCCGCCGGGAAGCTCTACGTCGTGGACCGCCAGGATGCCGCGCAGACGTACGTGACGCAGTTCCTGCCGGCGCCGAAGCGGCAGACTCCGGACTACTACGCGCTGTCGCTCGCCGACACGGTCTTCGGCGGCGGCGGGTTCGGGACGCGCCTGAACCTGAATCTGCGCGAAGACAAGGGCTACTCCTACGGCGTCTTCTCGGCGCTGGCGCTCTACGACGACGCGGGCGTCTGGTACTCCGCCGGAGGCGTGCAGACGACCAAGACCAAGGAGTCGGTCGTCGAGTTCGACAAGGAGCTGAAGGGGATGACCGCGAAGCCGCTGACCGAGGCCGAGTTCGCGGACACGAAGGCGCGCAAGACGCGCGGGTACGCCCAGCAGTTCGAGACGATCGGCCGGATCAACGACCAGATCGCGGACCTCTGGGCGAGCGCGCTGCCGATGGCGGAGCTCCAGCGCGAGTACGACGACACGGTCGAAGGCGACGCTGGCCGAGACGAACGCCGCCGCGCAGAAGTGGGCGCGGCCGGAGAAGGCGTCCTTCGTCCTGGTCGGCGACTACTCGAAGATCGGGCCGGGGCTCGGCGAGCTCAAGCTCGGCGAGATCGTGCTGCTGGACACGGAAGGGAAGCCGGTCACTCGCCCACCAGCGGCGAGCCAGCCACCGCAGTCAAGCCCCCGGTAGTAGGAACCCCGCGGCTCAGACAGGCACTCATCGAGCTGAGAGCGCGTCTCATTGGATCGGTTGGGTCGCCGCCGCCGGCACGGCGTCGAAGCTCCCGCCCAGGGCCAGGAGCAGCCGGACGCGGTTGACGCGCTGCAGTCCGCGCAATCGGATGAGCGCGGTCTCCGTCGCAATCTGAGTGGTCTGCAGGTTCGAAACCCAGAGCAGATCTCTCCGTCCTGCCAGGTACTGCACGGTGGCGACGCGGACCGTCTCGGTGCGGTCGCCGAGCGCGCTCTCGTCGAACGGCAGGCTCTCCGCCAGGAGCTGGGCAATCTCCGCGTCGGTGGCCTTCGCTTCCTCCGCGGGGAAGCGCCGGATATCGATGACGTTGGTCGGCTTGAACGCCCAGATGAAGGCCTGCATCCACGGATAAACCGTCGGCAGGAGGCCAGCGTAGCCCAGGAGCCTGACCGCCTCGGCCTCGGGATGATTGCGGGCGATGGCGATCATCCTCGCCGTCGTCTGGCTGTTGACCGACTACCGCGGGGGAGAAGCCGAGACGGCCTGATCATCGGCTGGTCCGGACCGAAGCGGAGCCTCGACCAGCCGCATTTCGATGTTGACCGTACGGAGGTCCTCGCGCACGTCCGGCCCGTACCCCTCGTACTGATACGGCAGAAACTGCAGAGGATGCCGGCGTGCCAGCAGTACCGCGCCTTCGGCGGGAGGGAGCACAGGCTTGGGATAGATGAAGTACGCGTACAGCAGCATGCGCGGTCGTCTTCCCGGGTTCGGAATTTCCGCCGCCATGCGGCGGAAGTCGGCGGGGAAAACCTGGACGAGGGGGGGATGAAAGTTCCACGCCGCCTGGCAGATGGCGCCGACGACCGCGGCTCGGCCGACAATTCGCCCTCGGGAGCCGGACGCCGCGATCCGCTGGATTGCCACGGCGGAGAGCACGCAAGCGAAGGGGACGAGCTGGCGGACCAGGCGGCCGTAGACAACGAACTTGCGCAGCGAGACGGATCCGACGACGAGTCCGGCGTAGATCAGGAGAATGCCGGCGACTCCGAAGAGGAAGGCCCTGGATCGGTCCCCTCGCACGAGCCGCACGGCGGCGAACAGGAAGGCCGCCGCCCAGAGGGCAGTCAGCAGGTGCTCGGCGTGCCAGAGATAGGAGAAGGGGAGCCGCCATCCCTCGGCGAACTTGCCCTGTGTCACGCCGGTCATGAAGTCACCCCACCCCCGCAGGAAGTCGCCGTTCTGCAGGGTTCCGACGACGGTCGTCGCGGCGAGAGGCAAGGCGCATGCGGCCGCTCCGACTCCGAGCCGTCGGGCCGCGTCCCGCCGCGAAGATGCCCAGAGGACGTTCATGACGAGCGCCGAACCAGCCAACAGGAAGTACCCGTTGTAGGTCAGAAGCGTCGCCGCGGAGAGGACGCCGCAGAGCACGGTTCCCTTGAGGTTCGAAGTCGGACGCACCGCCGCGGTGAGCGCGCCGAGTCCGAACGCCATCGCGGCGTCGTAGGGCAGCAGGTGTCGGGCGTAGTACAGGTGCGTGGTGGACAATCCCAGAAGGAGCGCGGCGAGACACGCGGCCGGCTCGCTCTCGCCGAGTTGGCGCACGAGGCCGTACAGAAGCGCGATGCTCATGACGGAAAAGAGCGAGAAGAAGAGCGCGGGGATCCGATCGTCCCGCCCCGCGACCTGCTCGATCGCCGCGGGGAGCAGCCCAATGATGCTGAAGAGAGAGTGTTCGGGGTGGGCGACGGCTCGTCGGGCCGCGGCTAAGTCTCCCTGCCACAACGCTTCGGTCGCCGCCCGAGCTCGGTCATAACGGATCTCGTCCGGCCAGAACTTCTGCCCGCCGGCGAGGACGAGCGCGACGCGGAGAACGACGGAGGCCCCGAGGAGCCCGAACAGGAGGCGGCGGTACGGCCTCTCGCGGTCCCAGTCGGTAGGACTTTCGGCGGGTGAGCCGGGTCGGGTCATGACGTTAGCTCAGACCGCTCGAGCGCTTCCGGTCTTGCTCTGCTGGGCCATCGCCGGCAGGGCGGCGAGCGCCGCCGCGGTGACAAGAGCGCAGCCGAGTGTGCGTTGCAGCGGGCTTCTTTTCATGCCGTCCTCCCTTTCGTGAATCTGACTCGAGGCGCGCCCGCGTCCATGGATGTCAAAGAAACTGATCTAGCGCACCAACTCGATCTCGCGGCGAGAGAGGGCTCAGGATCACGCCTTACGCGTCATGGCGTCACGGCCGGGGCGGCCCCGGTTCTCGCCCGGGCCGCCGCGTCCGACCGCGCCGAGCGCAGCATCGCGACGGCCGCGTAAACGACGACCGCGACGACGAGCCAGCGCAGAAGCACGAGCGGGAGCGACTTGACGATGAACGCCGCGACGAACACGGCCGGAATCCCGCCGATCGCCAGGCCGAGCGCGGCCTTCAGGTCGTAGCTCCCCTTGGCGATGAAGCGGAGGCTGCCGATCGGCATGAGGAACGCGCAGGAGCCCATCATGATCGGAAACGCCACCTGCGGGTTCATGCCGAGCACGGCGACGAGGATCATGCATGGGGCGTAGAGCCCGATCCCGAGGGTCATCAGCGCGCCGAGGACGAAGTTGCCGACGATGCCGACCCAGAGCAGAGGCGACTTCAGACCCATCGTGGCGCCGCCCGACGGAAACAGCCCGAGGTTCGTCATGGCGAAAAAGGTTGCGGCGGCGAGCAGCGCCAGACCCATCCCGACCTGCACGCGGCGGCGCGGCCAGGTGGCGACGACGCCGGCGCCCAGCCAGGCGCCCGCGACCGAGGCCGCGATCATGCCGATGAGCGTGGTCATGTCGACTTCGACGATCGCAATGAAGATGAAGGCCTGGGCGATCGTCGGGAGCGCGTGTCCGACGTTGAGCGTGCCCGGGATCTTCTCGTCGGGCACCAGGCGATTGAGCTTGAACATGGACGTCGTCGGCGCGAACGAGCCGATGCCGAGCGTGTCGAAGAAATTGGTCAGGAATCCGATCGCGAGCCGCATCACGTCCGGCTGGCCTTCGCGGGACCGTCCGCGGGCCGAGCGAATCCAGGCGATCAGGTAGACCAGGGTCACGACGCCCAGCGCCGCGAAGAGCGCCCGTTTCGCGTTCATGGTGGCGCCCATCCTAACCTTCGCCTACAGTTCCGCTCCATGAAAATCCCGCGGATCGCGGCCTACCGGGTCGACCTGCCGCTCCACGAGGGCAGCTACAAGTGGTCCGGCGGCAAGTCGGTCACCGTCTTCGACAGCACCGTCGTGCGGGTCGAGACCGACGCCGGGCTCGTCGGCCACGGCGAGGTCTGTCCGCTCGGGCCGGCGTACCTGCCGGCGTACGCCGACGGCGTGCGCGCCGGGGCTCGCCGAGCTGGCGCCGCACCTGATCGGCGAGGACCCGACGCGAGCTCGGCAAGCTCAACCGCCGCATGGACGCGCTGCTCAAGGGGCACCCGTACGTCAAGTCGGGCATCGACATCGCCTGCTGGGACATCCTCGGGCAGGCCGCGGGCTTGCCGGTGTGCGTCGCTGCTCGGCGGGCGGTACGGCGACGACTTCGTCCTCTACCGGGCCATCTCGCAGGAATCGCCCGACGAGATGGCGCGCCGCGTCGCCGGCTACCGCGCGCGAGGGCTACCGCCGCTTCCAGCTCAAGGTCGGCGGCGATCCCGGACGTCGACATCGAGCGCATCCGGGCCGTGGCGCGCGGTGCTCGCAGCCGGGCGACCGTCTCGTCGCCGACGCCAACACCGGCTGGCTGATGCACGAGGCCGCGCGCGTGGTCCGCGCCGTCCGCGACGTCGACGTCTACATCGAGCAGCCGTGCCTCGACCTACGAGGAGTGCCTCTCGATCCGCCGGCGGACCGACCACCCGTTCGTGCTCGACGAGTCGCATCGACGGCCTCGACGTGCTGCTCCGCGCCGCGGCCGACCGGCGCGATGGACGTCGTGAACCTCAAGATCAGCAAGCTCGGCGGCCTGACGAAGCACGCGGCAGGCCCGCGACCTGTGCGTCGTCGCTCGGCGTCGCGATGACGCTCGAAGATAGCTGGGGCGGCGACATCGTGACGGCGGCGATCGCGCACCTCGCGCACAGCACGCCGACGGAGTTCCTCTTCACCTCGACCGACTTCAACAGCTACGTCACGGTCTCGACCGCCGACGGTGCCCCGCAGCGGAACAACGGCCGCATGGCCGCCTCGACCGCTCCGGGCCTGGGCGTCACGCCGCGGCCCGAGTTCGTCCGCAAGCCCGCCGTCGACGTGTCCTGAGCCGCCGGCGCAGACTGGGACTCTTACCAGGGGATCTCGCGGCCGCGCTCGTTGAAGAAGCGGCCGGAGTCTTTCGGCGCCAGACGATCCACGACCTTGAGCACGGCGCGCACGCTCTCCTCGGGCGAGAGCGGGGCGGACTGTCCGCCCATGCGGGTGCGGACCCAGCCCGGTGAGATGAGGGCGAAGATCATCTTCTCTTTCCCGAGCTCGGCCGCGAGCGTTCGTATGACCTGGTGGAGGGCCACCTTGGAGACGCGGTAGGCGACCCATCCGCCGCTCGAGTTCTCGGAGATCGAGCCGAGGCCGCTCGAGACGGCCACGATCCTGGGATTCTCGGCTGGCGCGCAGGTTCGGCAGGAGGGCCTGGGTCAGCAGGAGAGGCCCGATCGCGTTGACGCGAAAGTGACTCTCGAGATCCTCCGCCGTGACCTCTTCGACGGCAGGCCCGGCGACGCCCACGGCCGCGTTGTGGATGAGCAGGTCGACCGGCGCGCCCTTGAGCCTGCGGGCCAGGGCGGAGAGGCTCTTCGGACTCTCCACGTCCAGCGCTTCGACCCGCATATTTCCGCCCAGCCCGTTCAGCTCGCTGGCCGACTCGGGGGCCCGGGCGGTGGCGATGACGTTGTCCCCCCGCTCGGCCAGCTGGCGCGCGAGCTCGAGGCCGATGCCGCGATTGGCTCCCGTCACGAGGCTGGTCTGCGCCATATTCGCGCCTAGGCTACTATCAACGGCTCATGTCCGGAGAACCCACGCCGATTCCCCCGGAGTTCCACGTTCTCGTCGAGACCAAGAAGTTCGACGCGCTCGAGTCCCTCTGGACGAAGCAAATGGAGGAGGACGCGGATTCGCTTCCGCTCTTCTTCGGCGTCGCCGCCGCGGTCAAGAAAAAGGGCAGCGGCGCGGTCGCCCTCAAGCTCCTGCGATTTCTGGCCGAGTACCACCCGGAGGGCAGCGAGGGACGGATCCAGACGCTCCTCGAGGTCGCGCGGATGTCGCCCAAGGATCCCGAGGTCCGCAAGGAGCTCGCGGCGTCGCTCAAGAAGCGCTTCGGCGCGCACCCGGCCTTCGGCGCGGTCGTCGCCAAGTTCTCGGTCGAGACGGCGAAGGACCCGTCCGAAGTCGCGGGCCAGATCGCGCGCTGGCTGCGATTCACCGTGGCGGCGACTCTACGTCATGCCGGGACGCGGCGCGGGACGCCTCATCGAAATGAAGCCGGCGCTCGACGTCATGCGCCTGGAGGTCGGGGGCACGCAGCTTCCGCTCTCGCTCGTCTCGGCGGAAAGAATCTCGTCGACCTGCCCAGACGCACTTCCTCCGGCGAAAGTCGAAGCCCCCGAGGCGCTCACGCGATCTCGCCGAAAACGATCCACCGGAGGCGGTGCGACAGCTGCTCGAGAGCTTCGGCCGGGCAAGTGACCGTTCAGGAAGTGCGCGACCACTTGGCGGGCCTGTTCCGAGGAGAGGTGGACCGCGTTCTGGGCGGCGGCGCGGAGGCATCCAGCTGGTCCTGGTCTCGGGCTGCGCGAAGTCGGCCGCTGTCACCTGGAGCGAAAGCGCGGAGCCGCCGAGGAAGTGTGCGCAAGGAGTTCGAAACGGCGACGCCGGCCGGCAAGATCGAGCTGGCGCGAAAGAACGCGAAGCGGTCCAAGGTGCTGGCGGCTTCGAGGCCGGTCGCTCGCCGCCGAGGCGCGGCGGGCCGGCCGCAGTTCGTCCGGCGCTGCCTGGGAGCTTTCGCAGGCGGCCGCCGACTGCGCCCCCGGCGCTCCGGAGGCGTTCCCGGCGTAGCAGCTTCTCGCGGTGCAACGAGCTGCGCCGACCGTCGCCGACATCCGGGATCAAGGCGCGCGGGAGAAGGCCCTGTCGGCGATTCGCGCCGCTCGCCCGGACTGGGCCGAGATCTTCACGAGCGGATCTCCCTGGAGGACGACGGCGCGTCCTGACGACGCTCTTCGAAACCCTCGGAGATCGTGCGGCGGACCTGCACGCCGGAAGATCCTCCGGTCGCCCGATCGCCCCGCGCGCCTTCGTGTGGCTGCTCGAACGCCTGCTCGCGGAAGGCCGAGCGGAGTCGACCGGCCCTCTTCGTCGCCCTGACCGACGCGATGCGCAGAACGAGTTCTCGACCCTGCGCGCGCGCCTCAAGGAGCTCTTCGATCCCGGCGACCTCGCCGTCGCGCTCGTGCGCGCGGCGCCTCGGAGGAAGAGGCCCGCGACCTGCTCCTCGCGCTCGACCGTGCGGGGGCCTCGAGGAGCATCGGCGCGCGACCGTGAGGGAAGCCCTGCTGATGAAGTTCCCCGAGCTGCGAGCGCCGGCGCGGGAGTATCTCTACGCGACGGCCGACGCGATCGAGGCGCGGCGCGAGGAGCTGTTGCGGCTGAAGTCAGGTCGAGCTGCCCGGCCAACGCGCAGGCCATGAAAACGGCGAAGGAGCACTGGCGACCTGCGCGAGAACTTCGAATACCACGCCGCGCGGCAGAAGCACGAGTACCTCTCGGCGCGGATCGCGACGCTTTGCCGACGAGCTCTCGCGAACGCGGGTTCTCGACCCGTCGAACATCGAGGCTAGCGACGTGCGCGTCGGCACGCGCGTACGCGTGCGCGGCGACGGCGGAGCGGAGCGCGACATCGTCATTCTCGGACCCTGGGACTCCCGGCCCGAGACGTCGATCTACTCGTATCAGTCCGAATTCGCGCAGCGCCTGCTCGGCGCCCGCCCGGGCGACCGCGTGAATCTCGTGGAGGGACCGGTCGAGATCGTCGCCATCGCCCCGTGGGCCTGAGGCTCGCCGGGGCGGTTTCGATCCTGCTCGCCGCGACAGGGCTCGTCGCGGTCGGGTCGGCCGAAAGCGGCGAGAACGCCGCGAACATCTACCGGCTCCCGATCGGCGACCCGTCCCGACGCGATCGCGAGGTCCCGGTCGTGCTCGATGCGATCACGGACACGGCCACGGGAGCGTTGATCCTGCCGTCGGAGCTGCCGAAGCGGCTCGAAGGCGTGCGCCTGCTCCTGGTGGGGGAGAGCCATACCGACATGGACTCTCACCGGATCGAGTTGCGCGTCATCGAGGGCTTCGTGCGCTCCGGCCGCCGGGTCACGGTCGGTCTCGAGATGTATCCCTACGGCGCGCAGGCCGCCCTCGACGACTGGGCTTCGGGGAAGCTGACCGAAGACGCGTTTCTCGAAGCCTCGCGCTGGTACAGGAGCTGGGGTTACCCCTGGCCTTACTACCGCGACATCTTCCTCCTTGCGCGCGACCGGCGTCTCCCACTCGTCGCGATCGACGCTCCGCGCAGTCGCGTCTGGGCGTCCGCAAGGACTGCGACTAACGCCGAGGACGAGGCCCGCGCACGTACAAACCAGCATCGACTGAAGAACGCAGTCACTGCGCCTCTTCCGGGCGTCCTTCGGGGACCCAGGCTTCCATACCGGCATGGACGACGCCGCCTGGCAGTCCATGCTCGACGCCCAGTGCACCTGGGACGCGACGATGGGCTTCCACGCCGTACAGCCGCTGCGGGGCGATGAGGATTCGAAAGCCATCGTGGTCGTTCTGGTCGGCGCGGGCCACGTGCAGTACGGCATGGGCATCGAGCGCCAGCTCCGGAAGACGTTCCCGGCCGGATCGCGTCGCTCATCCCCGTCCCCGTGAAGGACTCCAGGCTCGGCGCGATCGCGTCCGTCCAGGCGTCCTACGCCAACTTCGTGTGGGGCGTTCCGCCCGAAACCGATCCCCTCTATCCCGAGCTCGGCATCGCCACGCGCGTGCGGGCCGAGGGCCTTCTCCGAGATCCTGGACGTCGAGGCGGAGTCGCCGTCCGCGGCAGCCGGCCTGAAGGTCGGCGACGTGCTGGTCTCGTTCGACGGCGCGGCCGTGAAAGACGAAGAGTCGCTCGCGAAAGCGAT
>CAWDSI010000030.1:0-25422 GCA_963804915.1 uncultured Acidobacteriota bacterium | reverse complement strand
TGGCCTTCGGCCGCGGCTTCTCGGTTTTGGGCAGGTGGACCTTGAGAATGCCGTCTTTGAAGTCCGCCGCCACCTTCATCTCGTCCGTATCCAGCGGAACGGTGAAAGTCCTCAGGAAGAACCCGTAGGAACGCTCGATCCGGTGGAACTTCTTCCCCTTTTCCTCCTTTTCCTGCTTGCGTTCTCCCTGAAGCGTGAGCACCCCGTTCTCGACGGTGACCTTCACGTCTTCCTTCTTCACCTCGGGGAGCTCGACCTTCACCAGGTACTCGACATCGGTCTCCTGAATGTCCACCACAGGGGTCCAGTCGGTCACGGTAAGAAGTTCCTTACCGTTGGGCCGAGTCCAGGTCCCCAAGAAACGATTCAAGCGATCCGTCATCTCCTCCATATCGCGATAGAGAGGGAATGTCGGGAATGCCGTGGGCTCGTAACGAATGAGATTCATAACCGCCTCCTTGACGATCCGAGCATCTCGCCGTTCGCTCCTCGCGTCATGACGCAGTTGCATCAAATTCGGCCGGGTGCGACCGAATCGCTCCGTTTGTCGCGGAGGAGCCGCAGCAGCTTCTCCGCACTCTCGCCGGCGGGGGCTGTCCCGCAAAGGACGAGGTCGGGATGCGCCGGAGGCTCGTACTCTTCGGTCGCGCCCGGAAGGTGGGGCGCATTTCCCTCGCTCGCCCGGCGGTACAGGCCCTTGGGGTCCCGTCGCTGGCGGATCTCGAGGGGGGCGTCGACCAGGATCTCGAGAAGGTCCGGCACGCGCTCCCGCAGCCGGTCGCGGTGCGAGCGCCGCGGCGCCGTCGCATCGACGAGCACGTTCAGGCCCCGGGCGGACAAAAGCGCGGCGAGATCGGCGAGCGCGGCATAGAAGGAGTCGCGCTCCGGCGGCGAGTACCCGGCAGCCGGCGCCAGGATCGGCCGAAGCGCGTCGGACTCGAGCCAGCGGACGGGAACGCCCTCGTCTGCGAGCCGCCGCACGAATTCCCCGGCGATCGTCGACTTTCCCGAGGCCGGGGGGCCGGTCAACCAGACCGTCCAGCTCACGGTCGCGACCTTTCGAAGAGGTCCGCGATCCGGCCGGGTTCGAAGCGGTCGGCCTCGAGGGTACCGAGAATGAAACGGAAGAGCTTGCGGCGAACGGCCTCGGTCTCCTTCGGGTACCAGAGGGGGTGGGCGAGGACGAGCGCTCGAAACGCGAAGTGGGGCGCGATCACGGCCGGCAGCTCCCGATCGCCCGAACGCTCGGCGTACCGGTCCCAGAAATGGTGGAACAGCTCGGCGAAGGGACCCGAGAAGCCGCCCGTCGTCCGCAACGCGAAGAATACGAAGTTCATCGACAGCGACGCCACGTCGTCCGCCGGATCACCGAAGGGGCCCCGGCTGCGATCCAGCACCCGGAAATCCACGCCGGCCTCGAAGAGGATGTTCCAGGGATGGAAATCCCCGTGGATCCTTCGCAGACGCTCGTTCCGGTGGCGCAGCCGGTACCTCCACGCGAGCGCCCCTCTTTCGACCTCGCACAGGAGACGGTCGTCGACGAACAGGAACGGCGTGGGATAGGAATCCGCGATGCCCGCGATGCATTCTCCGGAACCGACGAGCTCGCGCAGGCGCCGCCGATGCCAGCTCGGGTGGGAGACCGGCTCGCGGTGGATCTCGGCCAGATAATCCGCGAGCGCGGCGGCCCGCGCCACGTCGAGCTCCTCGAGGCTCCCCCGCGCCGCGATCCGCTCGAAGTCGTCCGCATAGGGATTCCCGTTCGCGAACTCGGTCAGCAGGAAGAACTCGCCGGCTCCGCCGAGACTGACCGCCGGCCCGTCCTCGCGGAAGGCGCCGACGTCCACGGTCCGGACGTGCCGCGGCAAAGTCGCGTAGTCCTCGTGAGCGCGCAGCACGATGCCCGCACGGTCGCTCCGGTCCTCGTGGCCGAAGGGCCCGGGGCGGACCGTCTCGAGAACGAGCGTGCGCGGCCCCGCGGCACTCTGCCAGCGAATTCGGTGCGGAACGCCGTAGCCGCCCTCCTTGATCCCTCCCCCGCCGGAGACGAGCGGCTCGATCGAGGCCGCTCCGGCCTCGGGCCCGAAGCGCGCCGAGAGATAGGCGCGAAGTCCCGGAAGAAGATCGCGTCCTGCCATGGCTCACTCAGATCACCAGAGTCTCGGCGGGGGCCGATGATGCAGATGAATCAGGAATCGAGAATACGGGCCACCTAGGCTAGGCTTAGGAGGGAGAAAGCTTGCAAGAAGTTGCGGAGCCTGCGCCCGACTCGCGCCGGCGGTGGCTTTCGTATCTGCTCGGTGGAAGCCTGGGCGCGACTCTGATCTCGTTTCTGTACCCGGTTCTTCGCTTCGTCGTCCCGCCCCGGACATCCGAGCCCTCGCTCTCCGAAGTCGATCTGGAGTTGAAGCCATCGGACATCCCCCCCAATTCGGGAGGATCGTCCCGTTCGCCGGCAAGGCGGTGCTTCTCTTTCGAACCGCGGCCGGCGAGCTGAAGGCCTTCGGCGGGACATGCACGCACCTGGCCTGCACCGTCCAGTACCGGCCCGCCCGCTCCGACATCTGGTGCGCCTGCCACGACGGGGTCTACGACGCCAACGGAATCGCCGTTTCGGGGCCGCCGCCGCGGCCGCTGACCAGGATCGAAGTCAATGTCCGAGGCGACAAGATCGTCCTCCGCCGTGCCTGACCCGGCCGCGGCTCCGCGCCTCTCGCTCGGGGAGTGGGTCCGGGATCGCCTGGGGTTGCAGGATCTGGCGCGCCTGGCCTCGAAGAAGGAAGTGCCGATTCACCGCCACACGATCTTCTACTACCTGGGCGGCATGGCGCTCTTTCTCTTCTGCGTGCAGGCGGCGACCGGCATCCTCCTGCTCCTCTACTACCGGCCGAGCGCCGCCGAAGCGTTCGAGAGCGTTCAATACATCATGGCGGAAGTCCCCTTCGGATGGTTGATCCGCTCGATCCATTCCTGGGGCGCGAACCTGTTCGTCGGCGTGGTCGTTCTCCACCTCCTCTCCGTCTTCTTCCTCAAGGCCTACAGAGCGCCCCGGGAGATGACCTGGATCTCCGGAGTCGTTCTTCTCTTCCTCGCGCTCGGATTCGGCTTCTCCGGCTACCTTCTGCCCTGGAACGAGCTGTCCTACTTCGCCACGAAGGTCGGCACGGACGTGCCGGCGCAGATTCCCGGCATCGGCCCGCTGCTCTCGCGCATCCTCCGCGGAGGCTCCGACGTCACCGGGGCGACGCTCTCGCGGTTCTACGGCATCCACGTCGCGATTCTCCCGGCCGTGTCGACCCTCGCCCTCGGTTTGCACCTCCTCCTCGTTCAGAAAAAGGGCATGAGCGTTCCGCCGTCCGTCGAACGGAAAGGGCCCGTGAGGTCGATGCGCTTCGTCCCGGATTTCCTGCTGCGGGACATGATCGGCTGGCTGATCGCGGTCGGCCTGCTCGCCGCTCTGTCGGCGTTCTTCCCGTGGGAACTGGGACGCAAGGCCGACCCCTTCACGCCCGCACCCGCGGGAATCCGGCCCGAGTGGTATTTCCTCTCGATGTTCCAGGCGCTCAAGTACCTGCCCGCCGAGATCGCCGGAGTGCCCGGCGAGACACTCGGCGTTCTCGGCTTCTCCGTGCTCGCGGCGGTCATCGTCGCGGTGCCTCTGCTCGACCGGGGCGCGTCCCGGGGGAAGCCTTCGAGGTTATGGGACGTGCTCGTCGTCCTCGTGCTGATCGGAGCCGCGGTTCTCACGGTCCTCGCCCTGATGCCCCCCGGGAAGGCCGCGTCGTGAGATTCCTTCTCGCCGCAGCGCTTGCGGCGCTGCTCCGTGCCCCGGCCCTCGGAGATCCTCCCGGCGCCGCGCCGGCCCCTTCCGGCTGTGTCGACTGCCACCTCGCCCTGGGCGACGCCCGAGTGAGTCCGCCGGCGGCCGCTTTCGCCGACGACGTGCATGCCCGCGCCGGACTCACGTGCGCGGGCTGCCACGGCGGAGACGCGAAGGCCGAGGACCAGGAGGCTGCCCACGACCTCCGCAAGCACTTCCGGGGCAAGCCCGCGCCGAGGGAAGTCCCCGAGCTATGCGGGAACTGCCACGGCGACGCCGCTCGCATGAAGCAGTTCAACCCGAGCCTGCGTGTCGACCAGCTCACGGAATACCGCACCAGCGGCCACGGGAAGGCGCTCGCCAAAGGCGACGCGATGGTCGCCACATGCGCGAGCTGTCACGGCGCGCACGGAGTCCTCGCGGTCACGGACGCGCGGTCTCCCGTTTATCCGACGCGCATCGCCGAGACGTGCAATGGATGTCACGGCGACTCCGGTCTGATGGCCGCGCACAAACTTCCATCGGACGTCTACGCGAAATACCGCCGAAGCGTCCACTTCGAGACCCTGACGAAGAAGGGCGACCTGACGGCCCCCACCTGCAACTCGTGCCACGGCAATCACGGCGCCGCCCCCCCGCAGGTGGCCTCTGTGGCCAATGTTTGCGGAACGTGCCACGCGATCTTCGCGGACCAGTTCAAGGCGAGCCCGCACGAGGCCGCGTTTGCCGATATGGGACTGCCCGGTTGCGTGACCTGCCACGAGAGCCACGCCATCGTCCACCCGACCGACGAGGCCCTCGCCGACGGCTCCGAAAGCAAGTGCGCCGACTGCCACGAGCCCGGAACCAAAGGTGCCGCGGCCGCCGCCGCGATGTACGCCGACCTGAAACGCCTGCGGGAGGACACGGCCGCCGCGAAGCAGCAGTTGCGGATCGAAGCCGAGGCCGGGATGGAAGTCTCGCGGATCCAGTTCGACCTGGCCCGGGCCGACGAGGCGCTCACAAAGGCCCGCGCCGACGTCCACTACTTCTCTCCCGCCGCCGTCGAGAAGGCGGTCGCCGAGGGTCTGGCGGTGACGCGATCGTCCCGGGAAGCCGCCACCCGCGTCCACGCCGAGCGCCAGTTTCGACGCAAGGGCCTCTTCGCCTCCCTGGGCCTGATCGTCGTCGCGATCGTCGCGCTCGCCGCGAAGATCCGGGATCTCGAGCGGCGAAAGCCATGAGCTCCCACGTGGCGGAGGCCAGGCTCGAGGGCGAGGCTCACCGGCCGCGAATCCGGGCGTGCTGGACCTACGCGCTCACCGGCGTTCTGCTCAGCCTCGGCGCGCCTCTGGGAGCCCTCGCGATTCGGATCCTGGGAGGAGTCTCCGACATCCCCGCGGAGCTCTCCGAGCATCGGTTCTTCTATCAGTACGAGCTGATCGGCTCCAGCCTCGTCTTCGGCCTCGCGGGCTGGCTCGTCGGACGCCGTGCGGACCGCTACCGCTACGGGCGGGACCTCTACCGGGATCTCGCCGAGCACGACGATCTGACCGCCCTGGCCAATGCCCGAGCGTTCGCCGCGCATCAACGCCGGGCCGCGGAGCACTCCGCCCGCTACCGGGAGCCGCTCTCTCTGCTTCTGCTCGACGTCGACCAGCTGAAGGCCATCAACGACACCCTGGGGCACAAGGCCGGCGGCGAGGCGCTCGTTCGGGTCGCCGAAGTCCTCAACGAGTGCAAGCGCGAGGATGACCTGGCGGCACGATGGGGCGGCGACGAGTTCGCCCTGCTCATGTGCGGGGCCGATGTCGTCGCGGCGCGGCGGCAGGCCGAGTCGATCGTCGAGCGTCTCCGAACGCGCCCCCTCCGCGTCGGGGCCAGGGAACGCCCGATCTCGGTTACGATCGGCATCGCGACGTCGGTGGGGGGCAATGCGCGAGATCTCTTCGACCGCGCCGATCGCGCGCTTTATGCCGGCAAAGCGGCAGGACGGAACTGTGTCGTGAGCGACGCCGATTGATCCCTAAACCTCCGTTCGCCCGCGACCTCTCGGAGTCGTTCGAACTCGCCGAGTTCGAGCGGCTGAAGCCGCGGCTCGAGACCCTCTGGAGCGCGCTCTCGGCGCGCGAGGAGGAGCCGTACACCTCCGTCGTGATCCCCTCGCTCACGCTGGATCAGTCCGAGCTCGCCAAGCTCGACGGCGCGGCCTTCTACGAGGAGCGCCTCCTGTTTCTGCTGATCCGCCTCCGCAATCCCCAGGCCCGGATGGTCTACGTGACCTCCCAGCCGGTCCATCCGCTCATTCTCGAGTACTACTTCCAGCTGCTGGCCGGGATCCCGGCGAGCCACGCGCGCTCGCGGCTGACGCTTCTGTGCGCCCACGACGCGTCGCCGCGTTCGCTGACGGAGAAGATCCTCGAGCGCCCGCGCCTGATCCAGCGCATCCGCTACGGCATCGCCGACCCGTCCCGGGCGTTCCTGACCGTCTTCAACTCGACGCCGCTCGAGCGCCGGCTGGCGGTGCTCCTCGGCATCCCGCTGAACGGCGTCGACCCGGCTCTCGCGCTGTCTCGGCACGAAGTCGGGAAGCCGGAAGGTTTTCCGGGAAGCCGGCGTGTCGCTTCCCGAGGGCTTCGAAGACATCCGCTCCGAGGACGACCTGCGTGGACGCGCTCGACGAACTGCGCGGCCGCCGTCCGGGCATCTCGCGCGCGGTCGTCAAGCTCGACGAGAGCTTCTCCGGAGAAGGCAACGCCGTCTTCCGATATCCGTCGCTCGCCGGGACGCGAGGCCCTCCGCGACGCTCTCGCGAGGCTCTCCTTCGCGCGTCTCGACGGAGACGCCGGGCGTCGTATCTCGGCAAGCTCGCCGCGATGGGCGGGATCGTCGAGGAGTTCTCGAGCGAACCGAGTCGGCCTCGCCGAGCGTGCAGCTGCGGATCGATCCCCGCGGAGAGGTCGTGCTGATCTCCTCGCACGACCAGATCCTCGGCGGCGTTTCGGGGCAGGTCTACCAGGGCTGCCGGTTTCCCGCGGCCGACGCCTACCGGCGGGACATCCAGGACGACGCGCGTCGCGATCGGAGCCGTGCTCGCCCGCCGGGGAGTCGTCAGCCGCCTGGGCGTCGACTTCTTCGTCGGACGGGCGCCCGGCTCGTCCCACTGGGAGCGATACGCCCTCGAGATCAACCTGCGGATCGGCGGGACGACGCATCCGTTCCTCGCCCTGCAGTTCCTGACGGGGGGCCACCTGGATCCGGAATCGGGGCCACTTCCTCTCGCCTCCGGCCAGCCGAAGTTCTACCGATCCACCGACAACCTGCGCTCCGAGCCTACCGCGGGCTCATGCCCGGAGGACCTGATCGACATCATGACGATCAACCGCCTGCACTACAGCCACGGCACGGAAACGGGAGCGCTCTTCCACATGATCGGCGCGCTCTCGCAATTCGGAAAGGTCGGCCTGACCGCCATCGGCGGCAGCCCGAGGAGGCGGAGTCCATCTACGCGGGGGCCATCGCGGTCCTGGATCGCGAAACCCGGATTTAGCCGACGATCGCGGGATCCCTCGGCCTTCGGCCTCGGGTCAGTCCGAGTCGGTCGACGTTTCGGCGACCTCGAGGAGCACCTTCCGAAGGACCGCGTCGACGGAATTCTCCTCGAGTCCGGTGGGGCCGAAATTGCGGCGGGCGAACTCCACCCACTCGTCGTCGGTGTGGACATCGACCGTGAGCATGCGCGCCTTCCCGTGCCATCGCAGGCGCACGTGCATGTCCTCGGAGATGAAGACGACGACACGATCCTCGGGCTTGTCCGCGGGCCGTTCATCCGTGTCGACTTTGTAGCCCCGCTCCCGGAGAGCCGATCCAATCCTGTCGAAGGCGGCGTCCACGCTCAACATCTCGGGTCCTCGCTTGGAATGGCGGCTATTCTATGGTTTATCGCCGCCCCGGGGACGAGCCCTCCCCGGTCAGTGCTGGCTGCCGCTCGCCGTGGCCGGGAAGACGGCCTGGCTGCTTTCGCGCTCGTCCGGTTCGGGCTCGGTCGCTTCCAGCGCCGCGGTCCCCCGGGTCCGCCACCACGCCCGCGCCTCCGCCGCACTCCAGGGCGCCACTCCGCACCCCTCGAGCAGGGCCTCGAGGGCGTCCGCCGACGCCGGGCGGTCCTCCCGCTTGAAGCTCAGGCACTTTCCGAGCGCCGCGGCGAGGCCGGCCGGCAGACAGGCCGCCGCCTGCGCGAGGGGCGCGGAGGGACCGTGGCGCTCCTGCTTGAAGATCTCGATGGCGGTGCGGCCGGGAAACGGAGGCTTCCCGGTCAGAAGGTAATACCCCACGGCCCCGAGGGCGAAGAGGTCCGCGCGTGCGTCGAGGCGTCCCGGATCGCTCATCCCTTCCGGCGCCATGTAGAGAGGGGTTCCGAGCAGGGATCCGTCTTGAGAGAGCAGGCCGTCATCGGCGCCCGGAGGAAGGGGGAGCGGCTCGCCCTCCACCGGCGGAGCGGTGAGGTCCTTGACCAGGCCGAAGTCGAGGAGCTTCACGAAGTCCGGGATGCCGCCGTAGAGGCAGATCATGATGTTCGCGGGCTTGATGTCACGATGGATGAGCCCCGCCGCGTGGGCTTCCGAGAGCGCGCCGCAGGCCTGCTTCAGGAGACCGACGACCCGCCCCGCCGGCAGAGGCCCGTCGAAGGCCACGAGCTGCTGGAGGTTCAGGCCTCGGAGAAGCTCCATGGCGTAATAGAAGATGCCGTCCGCCGTGCGGCCGTAGTCGTAGATCGCGATCGTGCTCGGATGGGTGAGGCCCGCGGTCAGCTGCACCTCGCGCTCGAACCGCGCGAGCGCGCGCTCGCCCTCGGTCCCGGGCGCGAGCAGCTTGACGGCGGTCGGCCGCCGCAGCAGCGCATGCCGCGCTTCCCAGACGACGCCCATCGCTCCGCGCCCCAGACGGCGCACGAGCCGGTAGGGCCCGACCTTTTCCCGCTGCCGCTTCAGCCGCAGAATGACCCGCAGCGAGGTCACGAGGGCGAGGCCGAAGAGCCCGGTGAAGAGCCCCGCGAGCGCCATGGCGACGGCGCCGCGCCGAGAGGCCACGAACTGTCCCGGCAGGGGCACCGCGTCCAGCTTCCACTTCCGGTCCGCGAAGTCCCCGATCAGCGAGGCCTCGTATCCTTTGCGCCGCGGCAGCGACGTGAATCGCAGCGGGCGCTCGGCGAGGGCCGGCGCGCCGGGCGCGTCCACGTCCCGCAGCATGAAGGCCAGGCCGCTCCCTCCGATCTTGGAGGCGGCCGTGTCCATGAGCGGCGCGACGTGAAAGATCACGACCGTAAACCCGAGCAGCGCGGCGCGGCGCTCGGACACGGTCGCAGGCTCGCGCTCGGCATAGACGGGCGCGTACACGACGACGGCCGGCGAGGCGTCGGGGCGCCCCGTGTCCTGGACCAGGATGAACGGCTGCGAGGCCGCGATCTTCCCCCGGTCGCGCGCCCTCTCCGCGATGGCCAGCCGGGTCGGATCGCTCGAGATGTCGAACCCGAGCGCGAGCGCGCTGGGTGGCTCCATGAAATGGACGGGAAGGTGAAACGGACGCGACGCCGAGTCCCGCGGCTTTCCGTCGGGGCCCGTCTCCCAGAAACGGTAGTCCGTCTGGCCGGCCGCCCGCGCTTCCGACTCGAACGCCCGCCGGTGCTCCTCACGCACCCACGGCATCCATTCGAATGCGGCCACGGCGCGATGCCGGCCGAGCAGCGGCATCGCGAGCAGGCGGAACTGCTCGCGCGTGACGCCTCCGGAGATTTCGATGAAGCTCGCGAGAACCGTCAGGCTCTCGACGGGCTGCGCGAGGCGATCGAAGAGGAGCGCGCGGAGCTCGAGGGCTTTCTGCTTGAACGCCTGCCGCGACGCCTCCTCCGCGCGCACGAGGAGGTACCCCGCCAGAAACACGGACGCCGTGATGGGAATGCTCGCGACGAAGAGATCGCGCCCCCGGATCGAGGCGCGCCACATCGAGAGGATCGACCTGAGCCGCCGCGAGGTGAACCGGCTCGTCACCGAGCCGGTCCCCGGGCCGCTGGGGCTCGCCCAGGTCCTCACGACCGCGGATTATGTTGCGAGTTTGGGTATTCCCTGCTTTCGCCGTGGCCGGACCGTGGCATCGAACTCGCATCCTCGAAAGACATGCGAAAAAAGCCTGAAAACAAGGCCCGCAAGGGCCAGGCCGCTTCGGAACACGATCCGGAGACCACGGCACGCGAGGGCATGTCCGCCGAGGGCACCGCGGTCGACGAAGGCGAAACCATGGCGTCGACCGGCGACGAGGAGGGAGCCTTCCAGCAGATCGCCTCGGGCACGGCCACGGGGCTCGGCCTCGACCGCGGAGAAAACATCGGAACGGGCGGCCTCGCCGCCGACGAAGATCGCGACGACGTCGCCGAGGGCGATTACCTGAGACAGTTCCTCCGCAGCGATCCGTTCGCCGCGCCGGAACGCTCCGCCGAGCACATCGACGTGGAGCACGGACGGCTCGGCTGGGAGACGGGCGCGGACCTCGATCCCCGGGATCAGGCCATCGAGTTTCACAATCGATCCGCCGACCGGAAGCGCTCGGAGCCCGAGGAGCGCTAACTACCCGGAGGATCCGCCGGCGGCGCGCGCCGCCGCGCGGAGGTCCGCGCAGCGCGCGCGGCAACACGGAGATCGTTCACCAGCTGCCGGTAGAGCCTCCGGCGGCCGGCGGAATCCGGAGCGCGCAAGGCCGCCGAGGGATGGATCGTCGCGAGCGTCTTCGGCGCGAGCTTCGATTCGAGCACCCGGCCGTGCGATGTCGAGACGCGAAAGCTCGATCCGCAGAATCGATTTCGCCGCCGTCGCCCCAAGGCAAACGAGCACGTCCGGCTTGACGATCTCGAGCTCCCTGGAAGAGCCACGGTCCGCAGGCCTCGATCTCCCCGCTGTCGGGCGTCTGGTGGATGCGGCGCTTGCCCGAGCGCGTGAACCTGGAAGTGCTTGACGACGTTCGTCAGGTATACGCCTTCGCGCGGGATCCGGGCATCCACGAGGGCGCGATCCAGAAGCGCGCCGGCCGGGCCCACGAACGACGGCGTCCTCGAGATCCTCGCGATCCCCGGGCTGCTCCCCCACGAGCATCAGCGGAGCGGCCCGCGGACCCTCGCCGAAGACCCCCTGGGTCGCATTCCGGTAGAGATCGCATCCCCGGCATGCGTCGACCGCGGCTTCGAGCCGGCGGAGACTCGAGGTCTTCGGAATGAACGGCTCGGCGCCTCGATACCGTGCCGGCTTCCCGCGCGCGGCCTTCATGCCCCGACGATTCTGCAAGCGGTGCACCATCGAACTCGCCGGCACGCCCTTTGCGTTCTCCGAAAGGCGCACGCCGAAGATGAAGTAAGTCTAAAGACGCCGCGGAGGAAGCCATGGACATGCCGGAGCCGAATCGGATGTTTCGGTGCCCCCGCTGCTGGCACACCGAGCTCGAGTCCAGGCCGCATCGGACGCACTGTCCGCGTTGCGGGCTGGCGATTCCCCGGCCGGACCGCGAACACTTCCGCCACGCGCGCGAGCCTCGGTTGATTCTCGGGCAGATGTAGCCCTCCTCGGCACGGTCCGGGCGTCCGTATACTGCGCCGCAATGTTCCCGGACCGGCGGCGCCTCCTCGACGCCCTCGCGCGCGAAGAAGAGCGGTTCGCGGCGTCGCACCCGCGCTGTCGCGCGCTCGCCGAACGCGCTCGCGCGCACTGGCTGTCGGGCGTTCCGATGAACTGGATGGTCCGCTGGGCCGGCCGCTTTCCCCTGTTCGTGGCGGAAGGCTCGGGCGCGCATTTCCGGGACGCCGACGGCCTCGACTACCTCGACCTGTGCCTCGGGGACACGGGCGCCATGACCGGGCACGCGCCGGCCGCGGCCGTCGAGGCCGTCGCCGCGCAGGCGCGCCGCGGAATGACGTTCATGCTGCCGACCGAGGACGCCGTGTGGCTGGGTGAGGAGCTCGCCCGCCGTTTCGGACTCCCGTACTGGCAGGCCACGCTCACGGCGACCGACGCGAATCGATTCGCCATCCGGCTGGCGCGCCACCTCACGGGGCGGCCGAAGATCCTGGTCTTCCACTGGTGCTACCACGGAACCGTGGACGAGACGTTCGTGACACTGCGCGACGGCGTTGTCCGCGCTCGTCCCGGCAACCTCGGGCCTCCCGTCGATCCCGCGGAGACGACGCGCGTCGTCGAGTTCAACGACTTGCCCGCCCTCGAAGCCGCGCTCGCCCACAGACGACGTCGCGTGCGTGCTCGCCGAGCCCGTCATGACCAACATCGGCATCGTCCAACCCGAGCCCGGGTTCCACGAGGCGCTCCGCGAGGCGACGCGGCGGACGGGGACGCTGCTCATCCTCGACGAGACCCACACGATCTCGGCCGGGCCCGGCGGCTGCACGCGCGCCTGGGGACTCTCTCCGGACGTGCTCACGATCGGCAAACCGATCGCCGGCGGCGTGCCCGCGGCCGTCTACGGCGTGTCGGCCGAGCTCGCTCGCCGGATCGAGGCCGGAATCCGCGTCGACGAGTCCGATACCGGCGGCATCGGAGGCACGCTCGCCGGCAACGCGCTCTCGCTCGCCGCGATGCGCGCGACGCTCGAGAGTGTCCTGACCGACGAGGCCTACGCGAAGACGATCCCGCTCGCGCGCCGCTTCGCCGAGGGCGTCGCGGGCGTGATCGCCGAGCACGGCCTGCCGTGGCACGTCGCGCAGCTCGGGTGCCGTGCCGAGTACTGGTTCCGGCCGACGCCGCCGCGAAACGGCTCCGAGGCCGCCGCCGCGATCGATCCCGAGCTCGACCGCTACATGCATCTCGCCGCCCTGAATCGCGGAATCCTCATGACCCCGTTCCACAACATGGCCCTCGTCTCGCCGGCGACCACCGAAGCCGACATCGATCTCCACACGAGGGTCTTCCGCGAATCCGTGGAGGCTCTCGCCGGCTGAGACTCGCGCGCGGCCGGATTCTTGGGGCTGCGCGCGTCCAATTTCGTGCACCGCGCATCCGGGAATCCGGAATCGCGATGCGCAGAAAATCCCGCGGAACCAGCTCGGAACCTGCGGTGTCCCGCCTTTCGAGGGAGCGAATCATGAAGAAGCCGTCCGCCGTTGTCGTCCTTCTGCTGTTCGTGACAGACCTGTCGATTCCGGCGCCCTTGCGGGCCTGTTCGATCGCCGTCTCGATCTGGAACTACGCCGAAGACGCGGAGGCCATCGTTCTCGCCCGCATCGAGCGTGTCGACGTGCACGATCTCGGAACGTCGCCGTCGCCAGAGTCCGCGTGGAGAACGGGCGCCCCGGAAGCGAACACGGCCGTGCTGCGTGTCCTCGAGATCTGGAAGGGGAATCCCTCCCGAAGCATCGACCTCGATCTCGGAGAGAACTACGGTTCCACCTATTACTCGGAAGGCGACGAGATCGTCGCGTTCCTCGAGAGGCGCGAGACGGACACGGCGCGGCAGCGCGAGTCCGACGCGGCGTACTTCGACGCCTTTCGTGAGATGCTCGACGAGCAGCCCGAGCTCGTCGAGGCCGTTTCGGATTTTCCGAAATCCCGAGGAAATCGAAGCGATGCGCCGGGAGTCGGAGGTGGCCTTCGACGCCTTCAAACGTTGGATGGCGAACCGATGGTCGCTCCTGCACGTGGTCCGGCTCGACGAATACCCGGAGGCTTCGGACCGCGAGGCCTTCGCGGACATCATCCGGCGCGCCGTGAAGCTCCAGGCCGACGGCGCCGACGCGGCCGCGCGCCTCGACTGGCACGTCACGGCCGCGGTGCACCGGGCCACGCGCTATGAGGGATTCATCGAGCTCTTCTTCATGGTCCTCCCCCAGCGCATGGATCCGCCCGAGACCTTCGTTTCCGAAGACGAGCCCGGCGAGGACACGGAAGAGCCCGCCTGGGAAGCCGAGCTCGAGCCGCCGGCCAGGCTGACAGACGAGCAGCTCAAGCGGCTTGCGGAAGGCTTCGCGCGGGAACCGGCCGTGGACTACTCCGACCTGACGATGCTCCGGCTCCTGGCGGGGTACCCCGACCTCGAGGTCGACCGCACGGCTGCGGCCGTGATCGAGGCCGGTCTGATCATGCGGCCGATCCCCGACTGGGTCCTGGAGATGGTCGACGAGGCCCTCAAGCGCTACGGCGACGACTTCGCGGCGAGGATCGGGCGGGACGACCGGGATCCTCGCGGTCGTCCGATCTACACGGGCGAAGGCGAGAACACGCTGCCGACGATCTGGGAAGTCGCGCGGCGCGACCTCGGGATCCCCCAGGTTCTCCCGGCCGTCGCGCCGGTTCGGGAGCTGCCGCCGGAGTGACGGCCCGGTGCTAGGCTTGAGACATGAAACCGTATGCTCGGTTGACCGAGCCCCTGATTCGCGAGGGCGGCAAGCTTCGCAAGGCGTCCTGGGACGAGGCCCTCGACGCCGCCGCGGAGGGATTTCGCCGCGTTCGCGACGCGCACGGCGCAGAGGCCCTGGGCCTCTTCTCGTGCTCGAAGGCGACGAACGAGGTGAATTACCTCGCTCAGAAGTTCGCCCGGCTCGCGCTCGGCACCAACAACATCGACAGCTGTAACCGTACCTGACACGCTCCCAGCGTCGTCGGTCTGACGACGGTGTTCGGAGCGGGGGGCGGAACGAGCTCGTACCGCGAGGTCGAGGAGGCGAACATCATCCTCCTGTGGGGATCGAACGCTCGCGAAGCGCACCCGATCTACTTCCATCACGTCCTGCGCGGCATTCGCAACGGCGCCCGCCTGATCGTCGTGGATCCGAGGCGGACCACCTCCGCGCAGTGGGCGGACACCTGGCTGGGCCTGGACGTCGGCTCCGACGTGGCGCTCGCCAACGCCATGGGGCGCGAGATCCTCGAGGCGGGCCTCGAAAATCGCGCGTTCATCTCGAAATCGACCGCGAGCTTCGAGTCGTATCGGGACGGGGTCCAGAAATGCACGCTGGCCTACGCCGAGCAGGAGACGGGCGTGCCGGCCGCGGCGATTCGCGACGTCGCGCACGCCTATGCGAAGGCGGAAAAAGCGCAGCTGTGCTGGACGCTCGGCATCACCGAGCACCACAACGCGCTCGACAACGTTTTCGCGCTCATCAACCTGGCGCTCCTGACGGGTCACGTGGGCCGCTGGGGCTCCGGGGTCTGCCCTCTCCGCGGACAGAACAACGTGCAGGGCGGCGGGGACATGGGCGCCCTGCCCAACAAGCTGCCGGCCGGCCACGACGTCGAGAACCCGGTGTCGCGGGAGCAGTGGGAGCGCGTGTGGCGCGCCCCGATTCCCCACCATCGGGGCTGGCACCTTTCGCGGATGTTCGAGGAGATGGAGCACGGGAAGTTCCGCGGGCTGTACGTCCTCGGCGAAAACCCGGCCCAGTCGGAGGCCGACCAGACGCGGGCGATGCATCTGCTCTCGGGGCTCGACTTCATCCTCGTGCAGGACATGTTCCTGACGCGGACCGGCGAGATGGCGCACGTGGTTCTGCCGGCCGCGGCCTCCTGGTGCGAGGACGAAGGCACGGTCACCTCGAGCGAGCGCCGCGTCCAGCGCGTTCGCAAGGCGCTCG
Source organism: uncultured Acidobacteriota bacterium (assembly GCA_963804915.1). Classification (GTDB taxonomy): domain Bacteria; phylum Acidobacteriota; class Thermoanaerobaculia; order UBA5066; family Gp7-AA6; genus DAHUXD01. Next base: position 10,003 of record CAWDSI010000030.1, on the reverse strand, counting down.
ATCCGCCGGGGCAGGCGAAGCCCGACCTGGCGATCCTCGTCGAGCTCGGCAAGCGCCTCGGCGTGGATCTCGGAAGCTCGGTGGCCGAGCAGGTCTGGGACGAGATGCGCTCGCTTTCTCCCTGGCACGGCGGCATGAGCTATCGGCGCCTCGAGGAGCACAACGGCCTGCAGTGGCCCTGCCCCGACGAGTCGCATCCCGGAAGCCCCTTCCTGCATGGACGGCTGTGGGACGACCCGCCCGGGGAGCCTCTCGCCATCTTCGTCGCCGCGGAGCACGACCCGCCCGTGGACAAGCTCTCGGAGGATTTCCCGATCCGTCTGACGACGGGGCGGCGTCTCGACTCCTACAACACGGGAGTGCAGACGGGCGGCTATACGTCGCCGCTGCGGCGCGGCGAGTCGCTCGACATCGCGCCGGAGGACGGAAAGCGCCTCTCGGTGGCCGATGGTGAGCTCGTGCGCGCCGTCTCCCGGCGCGGCTCGATCGAAGTCCCGGTCCGTTACGATGAGACCCTGCGGCCCGGGCTCGCGTTCATGACACTGCACTTCCAGGACGACGTCGCGACGAACATCCTGACGATCGACGCCACGGATCCCAAGACCGGCACGGCGGAGTTCAAGGCCACGGCCATCCGGATCGAGAAGGTGACCGCGCAGCGCGTCGCTCGCGACGGCGTAGCGGTCATCCGAGGGCGCACGCCCGAGGGATCCCGTGCACTCGAGCAGTCGATGCCGTAGATGTCCGTCCCGTTCGTAGGCCTGCCGAGTTCGGGATCCCTCGCTGCGCTCGGGATGACGGCTCCGAACTGTCCCACTTGAGCCGACATCCCGAGGAGCGCGAGCGACGAGGGAGCAGGCTTCGGTGGGCTGCTCGCTCGGAGGCGTGACCCTCGGCATAGAATCGCCGCATGTCATTCTCCTTCGCACCGCTCGCGGCCGTCGCCGCGCTCCTCTTCGCCGCATCCCCCGCACCCACCCCAAACCGCAGGCCGAATCGCCCTCGGAGGCCGCTCTCCAAAAGTTCGGCGAGCAGAAACATACCGGCGACCTGGACGGCATGCTCAAGCGCCGGCAGATCCGTGTGCTCGTGCCCTACTCGAAGACGCTCTACTTCGTGGACAAGGGGCAACCGCGAGGCCTCGCCCACGACGTCTTCAAGCTCTTCGAGGAGGACCTGAACAAGCACCTCAAGAAGGGCCACGTCAAGGTCCACGTCGTCTTCAAGCCCAGCGCGCGCGGAGACCTGATCAAGGAGCTCCAGGAGGGCTACGGGGACGTGGCGATGGGATACCTCACCATCACTCCCGAGCGACACAAGGAAATCGACTTCACGAACCCGACGGCCAAAGACGTCTCGGAGATCGTCGTCACGACGGTCGGCCAGCCGCCGCTGAGCTCCCCGCAGGACCTCTCCGGCCGGGAGGTGTACCTCCGCAAGGCATCCTCCTACTACGAGAGCGTCGAGAGACTCAACGCCGAGCTCAAGAAAGCCGGCAAACCTCCGGCAAAGATCCGCATCGCGCCGGACAACCTGGAGGCCGAGGACATTCTCGAAATGGTCAACGCCGGACTGGTGACGGCGACGGTCGTCGACGAGACGCGCGCGAAGTTCTGGAAGCAGGTCTTCACGAAGAATCGAGCTCCATCCCCAGGCCGCCGTCCGCACCGGGGGCGAGACGGGCTGGATGATCCGCAAGAACAGCCCGCAGCTGAAGAAGGCCCTCGACACATTCATCGCCCGCTATCCGGAAGGCTCCTCGATGCGGAATCAGCTCCTCAGCAAGTACCTGAAGAGCACGAAGTGGGCGAAGAGCGCGACGTCCGACGAGGAGCGCGCCAAGTTCAACGGTATCGTCAAGTTCTTCGAGAAGTACTGCAAGCAGTACGACATGGACTACGCTCCTGATGGCCGCCCAGGGTTTCCAGGAGTCGCGCCTCGACCAGAACGCCAAGAGCCAGGTCGGCGCGGTCGGCGTCATGCAGGTGATGCCGGCCACGGGCAAGGAGCTCGACGTCGGCGACATCCACCAGGTCGATCCCAACATCCACGCGGGCGTCAAGTACGTCCGGTTCATGCTCGACAAGTACTACGGCAACGAGCCCATGGACGCCCTGAACAAGGGCCTCTTCACCTTCGCCTCCTACAACGCCGGACCGGGCCGCATCGCCCAGCTCCGGAAGATCGCGAAGACAGAAGCGCGGCCTGAATCCCAACGTCTGGTTCAACAACGTCGAAATGATCGCCTCCGAGAAGATCGGCCGCGAGACCGTGACCTACGTCTCGAACATCTACAAGTACTACCTGGCCTACCAGCTCGTCGTGGAACAGCAGAAAGAGCGTGACCAGGCCCGGGAGAAGGCGCGCAGCGAGGTCAAGCCCTGAGGGCGGCGCCGTCCGCTTGCTAGACCGGCCCCTTGCTAGAGTAGACCCGTGGATCTGCACCTGATCCCGGGCGCCGAAGCCTCGCCCGCGGAGCGCGCGGCCGTGGACGCCGTCCTGGGCCCGCCGGCCTCGGGATGGGAAGGTGGGATGCGGCGGATGGACCTCGAGGGCCACGTCGCGACCGGCGGAGACGCGATCCGGGCGAAACGGCACCTTCTGCTCCCGGCCCTGTGGGCGGCCCAGTCGCGGGAAGGCTGGATTTCTCCGGGCGCGCTCAACTACATCTGCCAGCGCCTCTCCGTGGCGCCCGCCGACGCTTGGGGCGTGGCCACGTTCTACGCCATGTTCTCCGTCGCTCCCGCGCCGAAGACGATCGTGCACGTCTGCGACGACATCGCCTGCCGCCTCGCCGGCGGCCCGGAGCTCCTCGCTCAGCTCCGCCGGCGACTGCCCAACGGAGCCGCGAAACCCTCTCCCGTGCCTCGGCCTTTGCGAGCGGGCCCCGGCGGCGCTCGTCCAGACGTCGGGCGACGGGGCGAAGGACTACGCGGTCGCCCCGGCGGTGGCGGATGCCCTGCCAGCCGTACGGCACCCGACGAACGCTCGCCCCGGTCCGGGCTCCCCTTCTGCGCCCCAGACCCAGGACGCCCGGCACGCGAAGCTGCGCCTGCTCGCCCGGGTGGGACTCGTCGACCCCGGAAGCCTTCGGTACCGGAAGAACGGCGGATACGCCGCGCTCGAGAAGGCTTTCGCGCTCGGGCCCGAGAGCATCGTGCGCGAGGCGCTCGAGTCGAAGCTCGTCGGCCGCGGCGGCGCGGCCTTCCCGACCGGCCGCAAGTGGGCGGCCGTCGCGAAGCGCCCGCGCAACCGCACTACGTCATCTGCAACGCCGACGAGAGCGAGCCCGGCACCTTCAAGGACCGCGTCGCTCATGGAAGAGGACCCGTTCGCGGTCCTCGAGGCGATGACGATCGTGGCCTTCGCGACCGGCGCGCACACGGCTACATCTACATGCGGGGCGAGTACGCCCTGGCGATCGAGCTCGCGGCCGCGATCGCGGCAGCGACGAAGCGGGGATCCTGGGCTCGCGCGTCGCCGGAAAGGACTACGCCTTCGACGTCGAGGTCCGCCGCGGCGCCGGAGCCTACATCTGCGGCGAAGAGACAGCGCTGATGAACTCCATTGAGGGCTAGCGCGGAGAGCCGCGCACCAAGCCGCCATTTCCGTACCGAACGAGGTCTCTTCGGAAAGCCCACCGACATGAACAACGTCGAGACCCTGGTCTACGTGCCGCACATCGTTGAGCGCGGCGGCGCCGGGTTTCGGGGATCGGCGGCGGCCAGTCGACGGGACCCAAGCTCTTCTGCCTCTCGGGCCACATTGCCCGGCCCGGTGTCTACGAGGTCGAGTTCGGCGCGACCCTCCGTCAGCTCCTCGAAGAGGCCGGCGGAGTCCCGGAAGGCCGGGCGATCCAGGGCATTCTCCTCGGCGGCGCCGCCGGATTCTTCGTCGGGCCCGACGCTCTGGATGTGCCGCTGACTTCGAGGGCACGCGCGCGATCGGCGCCACCCTCGGCTCGGGAGTCGTCATGGTCTTCGACGAGCGCGCCGACGTCGCGGACGCCGTCCGCCGCATCGCCGCGTTCTTCCGCGACGAGTCCTGCGGCCAGTGCGTGCCCTGCCGCGTCGGGACGCAGCGGCAGGAGGAGCTCGTGGCGCGCATCGCCTCGGGACGGCCGCTGGGATCGATGTCGCAGGAGCTCGCCCTGCTCGACGAGATGGCGAGGGCCATGAAGGACGCCTCGATCTGCGGCCTCGGACAGACCGCGTCCGGCGCCATCCAGTCGGCCATCGGCAAGCTCGGCGTTTTCGGAGGCGCGAAGTCATGATCCCGCAAGGCGGTGAGCCTTGATCCCGAACGACAAGCGCCTCGACCCGAGCCAGCCGGTCGAGCTCACGATCGATGGCGACGCGGTCACCGTGCCCCGCGGGACGACGATCCTCGAGGCCTGCCGCTCGCGGGGCGTCGACACGCCACGCTCTGCTACCTCGAGAACCTCACGCCCGTGAACGTCTGCCGCGTCTGCGTGGTGGAGGTTGAAGGGTCGCGCGTCCTCGTTCCCGCCTGCTCGCGCCCGGTCGAGCCGAAGATGAAGGTTTCGACCGACAGCGAGCGCGTGCGGCTCTCGCGCCGCGTCGTCCTGGAATTCCTGGCGTCGTCGGTCGATCTCTCCTACGCCTCGGACGACGTCCGCCGCTGGATGAACCGTTACGGCGCCCAGCCCGCGCGCAACGGCCCCGCTGGCCCTCCGGCGGAGGCCGGCGAGAGAGACGGAGCGCAGCCCGGGCATCACCACGCGCCCGACGGAGCCGCGGCGACGGCATCCACGGTCGCCCAGCCCGTCAAGATCGACAACGACCTCTACGTGCGCGACTACGCGCGCTGCATCCTCTGCTACAAGTGCGTCAGGGCCTGCAGGCGTCGAGGCCCAGAACACTTTGCCATCGCCGTCGCGGGCCGCGGCTTCGACGCCCGCATCTCGACCGAGCTCGCGACGCCCTTGCCCGAGTCGGCCTGCGTTTACTGCGGCAACTGCATCGGCGTCTGCCCGACGGGCGCGCTCATGTTCAAGAGCAGCACGACCTGCGGCAGGCCGGGCGATGGGACGAGTCGAAGCAGACCGCTGACCGACACGATCTGCCCCTACTGCGGCGTGGGCTGCACCCTCGAGCTGCGCGTGCAGGACAACGCGATCGTCCGCGTGGCCCTTCGCCCCTCGACCACGACGTGACGAACGGACACCTCTGCATCAAGGGACGCTTCGGCTGGCAATTCGTCCAGAACCGGGCGGAGGAGCCACGGAAGGACTGACGGAGGAGGCGCTGATGCCATCCGGTGCTCGGCTCGGCCGCGCGACAATTCTCCTGGCGATCTGCGGCCTCGTGTCGGCCTGCGGGAGCACGGCCGCTTCCGACCGCTCCGCGCTTCAGCAGAAGATCGGGACGCCCGGCGGCATCAGCGCCACGGAGCTTCGCGCCCGCCTCTACGAGCTGCCACAGCGGCTCGGCGGCATCGTCGAAGTGGCGGCCGATCGGATCCGTTTGGAATCCTCCGATCCCGCCGTTCGGCGCCGCGCCCTTCTCTGGGAGGCGGATGGAATCCCGGCCCTTTACGCCGCGGCCCTCCGTCCGGACCCTCTCGCGGGCGCCCTCGACCTCGCGGTGTTCGTCTACCAGATGGAGTACTACCTCGAAGACGGCGCCGGGAAAGACGCCTTCGGTCCTCAGCAGGAGATCGCCCTCGGTGCCGTCCAGAAGATGGTCAGGCTGACCGAAAGCACGGCTTCCTCTCTCTACACAGATCAAGCGGTATACGCCCGGCGAACGGCGAAGCTCCAGGAGTTCGCCCGCACGCCCGATCGACGGTTCCTTCCTGGCGCGTGAGACCGCCATCTCCGAGCTCGCCAGTTTTTCCCAGGACGCGAGCGCCGGAGCGCTCGCGTCGGTCGGCCAGGCCACGGACACTCTGGAGGACATTTCCTTGCGTCTGAACGCCTACGTCACGCTTCTGCCCAAGGTGACGCGGTGGCAGGCGGCGCTCGCCGCGGAAGACATGACGGGCCGGACAAGCTGGGCACCACTCTCGACGACGTCCACGCCATCGGGATGGTGGCGCGCCGCGCGGACGCGCTGCTCGCCGATCTGCCCGGCGCCGTGCGCGAGGAGCGCGCGCGAGCCCCTGATCCGGCTTCTCGATGAGCAGCGCACCGAGCTGCTGGCGGCCGTCGCGCGGGAACGTCTCGCCATGACCGGATTCATCACGGCGGAGCGCGAGGCAGCGCTCGCCGCGCTGGGCGAAGAGCGCCGAGCCGCCATGGCCAGCATTTCCGAGGAGCGCGCCGCCGTCCTGGCCGGACTCGACGCCCTGACCAGGCGAACCATCGAAGATGCTTCCGTCCGGGGGCGCGGCATGGCGCGCAACGTCTTCTGGGGAGCGCTCATCCTGATCGCCGCGTCGGCACTTCTGTTCGCCGCGGCCTATCCTCGCACGGAGCCGCCCGCGGGTAGAATGACCGCCTCGGGGGAGACATGAAGCGCGTTTTCGTCATCGGACTACTGCTGTCGGCGTCGCTGACCTATTCCTTCGCACAGACAATCCCGGAGCTGTTCGGCAAGGCCAAGGAAGAGATCAAGGCGGGGTCCTGGGCCGACGCGTCGAAGACGCTGGACGCCCTCGAGGCCGAGGCGGGCAAACCGGGCAACGAGGGCGTGCGCAAGCAGCTCGAGGCGCCGCTCGCGTTCTACCGCGGCGTCTGTGCCGCGAACCTCGGGAAGTCGGACGAGGCCGTCGCCTCTTTCGGCGCATTCCTCAAGCTGCAGCCCAACGCTTCGATCGACAAGGCGGTTTACTCGAAGAAGGCCGTGGCCGACTTCGAGAAGGCGCTGAAAGCGGCGGCGGAACACACACCCTCGCTCGCCGAAGCCTATGCGGCGTTTTCGCCGGCGGCCGGGACCGTGGAGGCGGCAGACCAGTACTGGGCCGAGGGCCCGGCGCAGTGGATCATGACGGCGGATGAGAAGAGAGCATGGGCGGCGCTCACGGACCCGAACGCGCGCACGGCTTTCGTCGAGACGTTCTGGGCCGCGCGCTCGACGCTTGCCGGTCCCGACGGGAGGACCTACCGCCAGGAGTTCGAGCGTCGCGTGGCGTTCTCCGACGCCAACCTCGGGCAGGATCCGGAGAAGCGCGGCAGCCTGAGCGACCGCGGCATGGTGTTCGTCCTCCTCGGCGCGCCGAACTGGGCGGCGCGCAAACCCATGCGCACCGGGGACGAGCAGGACATCTCCGACGGCCTCTCCACGGTCGGATCCCAGGACGCCGCCAATGCTCAGCGCTCTGCCCGCGCCGGGAGCACCACCTCCGGCAAGCTTGCGACCAAGAGCGCCGGCTTCGCCGGTCCCGGGAAGAGCGCCCTTGGAGCGAACACGAACACGGTCGAGACCTGGCACTACCGGCGCGAGCTCCTTCCGGCCGGCGCCCGTATCAGGAGCTGGACTTCAAATTCTTGACCAAGCAGGGCTACGGCGTGAGCGTGCTCCAGCGCGAATCGAACATCGTCACCACGCTCCAGGCCGCAAAGCCGGCCGGCCTCCCGCTGACGCTCGGCCCATGCGGCCGGATCAATCCCGAAAAGCCTTTCCGTAACGCCCGCGGTCCTGCGGGAACTAGACCCGCGTTGGCTGGGAGCCGACTGGCGCGGGGGCGAAATGAGAAAGCTTTTTCTGGCGGTTTGCGCACTGCTGATTGCGGCTGTAACCCATGTGAGCGGAGCCCAGACCCTTCCCGAGCTCTTCGGGAAGGTCAAGGCAGAAGTCAAATCGGAATCGTGGGGCGAGGCGTTGAAGACGCTCGACGCGCTGGAGGCCGAGGCCGCGAAACCCGGAAACGAGAGCGCGCAGACCCAGCTCGCGGGGCCTCTCGCCTTCTACAAGGGCGTTTGTTCCGCCAACCTCGGGAAGTCGGACGAGGCGGTCGCGAGCTTCGCGGAGTTTCTGAAGTTGCAGCCCACGGCTGGACCATCGACTCGGCGATCCACTCGAAGAAAGCCGTCGCCGCATTCGAGAAAGCTCAGAAGGCGTCGGCCGAGCGCGCGCCTTCTCTGGCCGAGGCCTTCAAGGAATTCCAGCCGCCGGCGGACGCGAAGGACCGGTACCCCGCCGACCAGTACTGGGCCGAGGGAGCTGTGCGCTGGCTCATGACCGCCTCGGAGAAAACCGCGTGGTCGGCCACCACCGATCCCAACGCGCGCGTCACGTTCGTCGAGGAGTTCTGGACGGCGCGCGCGGCTCTCCCCGGCGCCGACGGCCGGACGTACCGGCAGGAGTTCGAGCGCCGCGTCGCCTTCGCGGACGAGAACCTCGCCGTCGACCCCGAGCAGCGCGGCAGCCTGACCGATCGCGGCATGGTCTTCGTGCTCATGGGTCCGCCCACCTGGGCCGGCCGCAAGCCGATGCGCACCGGCGACGACGCGAACGACAGCGCGGGCATGTCCACGGTCGGCTCGCAGGACGCCAGCGACTCGGCGAAGGGGCTAAAGGCAACCGTCGGACGGTCCGTGACCTCGGGCAAGCTCGCGACCAACAGCGTGAAGTTCGGAAGCCCGAGCCGCAACGCCATCGAGTCGGACAACAACCGCATGGAGGTCTGGCACTACCGGCGCGAGATCCTCCCCTCGGGGGTTCCCTACCAGCAGGTGGACTTTCAGTTCGTGACGAGGAAGGGCTACGGCGTCCAGGTGCTCCAGCGCGAGACCGAATCCGTCAACACGCTCGACGCCGCGAAGTCTCGGCGCCAGATTCCCTGAAACAGGAGGTTCGTTGGTCCCCGGGGAGAACGAGTTCGGACTCCGGCTTTCGTGCTCGCAGCGCTCGCATTCGCATCCATCTCCGCCGCCCAGACGCTCCCGGAGCTCTTCGGGAAGGTCAAGGCGGAGATCAAATCGGAATCCTGGGCCGACGCGCTGAAGACGATGGACGCGCTGGAGACCGAGGCGGCGAAGCCCGGCAACGAGGGCGCGCAGAAACAGCTCGCGGGGCCTCTCGCGTTCTACCGCGGCGTCTGTTCGGCGAACCTCGGGAAGACGGACGAGGCCGTCGCCTCCTTCGGCGCCTTCCTCAGGCTGCAGCCCGGTGCGGCCATCGACTCGGCCGTGTACTCGAAGAAAGCCGTCGCCGCATTCGAGAAAGCCCAGAAAGCGTCGGCCGAGCGCGCGCCTTCTCTGGCCGAGGCCTACAAGGAATTCCAGCCGCCGGCCGACGCGAAAGACCGATATCCCGCGGACCAGTACTGGGCCGAGGGGGCCGTGCGCTGGATCATGACCGACTCGGAGAAGGCCGCATGGTCGGCCATCACCGAGCCCAACGCGCGGGTCGCGTTCGTCGAGGAGTTCTGGACGGCGCGCGCAGCCCTGCCCGGCGCCGACGGCCGGACGTACCGGCAGGAGTTCGAGCGGCGCGTCGCCTTCGCCGATCAGAACCTCGCGGAGGACGAGGAGCCGGGAGACGACAAGGGCGACGCCGCGGGACTCTCGACCGTCGGATCCCAGGACGCGAGGGACGGGGAGAACCAGGCCTGGGCCCGGGCACAGGCTCCGAGCAAGTATGCCCCCGAGGGCCGTCGCGCCCCGAGCTCGGCCCAGCTCATCCAGACGAACGTCGCCTACGGCGGACCGGGCAAGAGCGCCGCGACGTCCGGCGACGACAAGATGGAGGTCTGGCACTACCGCAAAGAGGTCCTGCCCAAAAAGGTTCCCTATCAGCAGGTGGACTTCCAGTTCGTCTCCAAGCAGGGCTACGGCGCGAACACGCTGCAGCGCGAAACCGAACCGGTCAACACGCTCGAGGCCGCGAAAGGCCGCGGCGAAGACGAATTGAGTCGGCTCAGCCCGGCGTCCGCTCATTGAGCCAGCGCGTGTAGTCCGTCGAGAGAGGACTCTTTCCGAGCTGGCGAACGAGCGTCGCGACCTGCCCCCGGTGATACGTCCCGTGGTTGGCGACGTGGAAGAGGGCATCGCCGAGGACGCGAGTGAATTCCTTGCCGTCGAATCCGGAGTAGGACA
>CAWDSI010000029.1:0-19560 GCA_963804915.1 uncultured Acidobacteriota bacterium | reverse complement strand
CGGGGGCTCTGTCCGGAGGACCTGATCGACATCATGACGATCAACCGCCTGCACTACAGCCACGCGCACCGAGACCGGAGCGCTCTTCCACATGATCGGCGCGCTGTCGCAGTACGGAAAGGTCGGCCTGACCGCCATCGGCGGCAGCCCCGAGGAGGCGGATCCATCTACGCGGGGGCCATCGCGGTCCTGGATCGCGAAACCCGGGTTTAGCCGACGATCGCGGGATCCCTCGGCCTTCGGCCTCGGGTCAGTCCGAGTCGGTCGACGTTTCGGCGACCTCGAGAAGCACCTTCCGAAGGACCGCGTCGACGGAATTCTCCTCGAGTCCGGTGGGGCCGAAATTGCGGCGGGCGAACTCCACCCACTCGTCGTCGGTGTGGACATCGACCGTGAGCATGCGCGCCTTCCCGTGCCATCGCAGGCGCACGTGCATGTCCTCGGAGATGAAGACGACGACACGGTCCTCGGGCTTGTCCGCGGGCCGTTCATCCGTGTCGACTTTGTAGCCCCGCTCCCGGAGAGCCGATCCAATCCTGTCGAAGGCGGCGTCTACGCTCAACATCTCGGGTCCTCGCTTCGAATGGCGGCTATTCTATGGTTTATCGCCGCCCCGGGGACGAGCCCTCCCCGGTCAGTGCTGGCTGCCGCTCGCCGTGGCCGGGAAGACGGCCTGGCTGCTTTCGCGCTCGTCGGGTTCGGGCTCGGTCGCTTCCAGCGCCGCGGTCCCCCGGGTCCGCCACCACGCCCGCGCCTCCGCCGCGCTCCAGGGCGCCACACCGCACCCCTCGAGCAGGGCCTCGAGGGCGTCCGCCGAGGCCGGGCGGTCCTCCCGCTTGAAGCTCAGGCACTTTCCGAGCGCCGCGGCGAGGCCGGCCGGCAGACAGGCCGCCGCCTGCGCGAGGGGCGCGGAGGGACCGTGGCGCTCCTGCTTGAAGATCTCGATGGCGGTGCGGCCGGGAAACGGAGGCTTCCCGGTCAGAAGGTAATACCCCACGGCCCCGAGGGCGAAGAGGTCCGCGCGGGCGTCGAGGCGTCCCGGATCGCTCATCCCTTCCGGCGCCATGTAGAGAGGGGTTCCTAGCAGGGATCCGTCTTGAGAAAGCAGGCCGTCATCGGCGCCCGGAGGAAGGGGGAGCGGCTCGCCCTCCACCGGCGGAGCGGTGAGGTCCTTGACCAGGCCGAAGTCGAGGAGCTTCACGAAGTCCGGGATGCCGCCGTAGAGGCAGATCATGATGTTCGCGGGCTTGATGTCGCGATGGATGAGCCCCGCCGCGTGGGCTTCCGAGAGCGCGCCGCAGGCCTGCTTCAGGAGACCGACGACCCGCCCCGCCGGCAGAGGCCCGTCGAAGGCCACGAGCTGCTGGAGGTTCAGGCCTCGGAGAAGCTCCATGGCGTAATAGAAGATGCCGTCCGCCGTGCGGCCGTAGTCGTAGATCGCGATCGTGCTCGGATGGGTGAGGCCCGCGGTCAGCTGCACCTCGCGCTCGAACCGCGCGAGCGCGCGCTCGCCCTCGGTCCCGGGCGCGAGCAGCTTGACGGCGGTCGGCCGCCGCAGCAGCGCATGCCGCGCTTCCCAGACGACGCCCATCGCTCCGCGCCCCAGACGGCGCACGAGCCGATAGGGCCCGACCTTTTCCCGCTGCCGCTTCAGGCGCAAGATGACTCGCAGCGAGGTCACGAGCGCGAGGCCGAAGAGTCCGGTGAAGAGCCCCGCGAGCGCCATGGCGACGGCGCCGCGCCGAGAGGCCACGAACTGTCCCGGCAGGGGCACCGCGTCCAGCTTCCACTTCCGGTCCGCGAAATCCCCGATCAGCGAGGCCTCGTATCCCTTGCGCCGCGGCAGCGACGTGAATCGCAGCGGGCGCTCTGCGAGGGCCGGCGCGCCGGGCGCGTCCACGTCCCGCAGCATGAAGGCCAGGCCGCTCCCTCCGATCTTGGAGGCGGCCGTGTCCATGAGCGGCGCGACGTGAAAGATCACGACCGTAAACCCGAGCAGCGCGGCGCGGCGCTCGGACACGGTCGCGGGCTCGCGCTCGGCATAGACGGGCGCGTACACGACGACGGCCGGCGAGGCGTCGGGGCGCCCTGTGTCCTGGACCAGGATGAATGGCTGCGAGGCCGCGATCCTCCCCCGGTCGCGCGCCCTCTCCGCGATCGCCAGTCGGGTCGGATCGCTCGAGATATCGAACCCGAGCGCGAGCGCGCTGGGTGGCTCCATGAAATGGACGGGAAGGTGAAACGGGCGCGACGCCGAGTCCCGCTGCTTTCCGTCGGGGCCCGTCTCCCAGAAACGGTAGTCCGTCTGGCCGGCCGCCCGCGCTTCGGATTCGAACGCCCGCCGGTGCTCCTCACGCACCCACGGCATCCACTCGAACGCGGCCACGGCGCGATGCCGGCCGAGCAGCGGCATCGCGAGCAGGCGGAACTGCTCGCGCGTGACGCCTCCGGAGATTTCGATGAAGCTCGCGAGGACCGTCAGGCTCTCGACGGGCTGCGCGAGCCGATCGAAGAGGAGCGCGCGGAGCTCGAGGGCTTTCTGCTTGAACGCCTGCCGCGACGCCTCCTCCGCGCGCACGAGGAGGTACCCCGCCAGAAACACGGACGCCGTGATGGGAATGCTCGCGACGAAGAGATCGCGCCCGCGGATCGAGGCGCGCCACATCGAGAGAATCGACCTGAGCCGCCGCGAGGTGAACCGGCTCGTCACCGAGCCGGTCCCCGGGCCGCTGGGGCTCGCCCAGGTCCTCACGACCGCGGATTATGTTGCGAGTTTGGGTAATTCCCTGCTTTCGGCGTATCCGGACCGTGGCATCGAACTCGCATCCTCGAAAGACATGCGAAAAAAGCCTGAAAACAAGGCCCGCAAGGGCCAGGCCGCTTCGGAACACGATCCGGAGACCACGGCACGCGAGGGCATGTCCGCCGAGGGCACCGCGGTCGACGAAGGCGAAACCATGGCGTCGACCGGCGACGAGGAGGGGGCCTTCCAGCAGATCGCCTCGGGCACGGCCACGGGGCTCGGCCTCGACCGCGGAGAAAACATCGGAACGGGCGGCCTCGCCGCCGACGAAGATCGCGACGACGTCGCCGAGGGCGATTACTTGAGGCAGTTCCTCCGCAGCGATCCGTTCGCCGCACCGGAACGCTCCGCCGAGCACATCGACTTGGAGCACGGAAGGCTCGGCTGGGAGACGGGCGCGGACCTCGATCCCCGGGATCAGGCCATCGCGTTTCACAATCGCTCGGCCGACCGGAAGCGCTCGGAGCCCGAGGAGCGCTAACTACCCGGAGGATCCGCCGGCGGCCCGCGCGGCCGCACGAAGGTCGTTCACCAGCTGCCGGTAGAGCCTCCGGCGGCCGGCGGGATCCGGAGCGCGCAAGGCCGCCGAGGGATGGATCGTCGCGAGCGTCTTCGGCGCGAGCTTCGATTCGAGCACCCGGCCGTGCCCTGTCGAGACGCGGAAGCTCGATCCCAGAATCGATTTTGCCGCCGTCGCTCCAAGGCAAACGAGCACGTCCGGCTTGACGATCTCGAGCTCTTTGAAGAGCCACGGTCCGCAGGCCTCGATCTCCCCGCTGTCGGGCGTCTGGTGGATGCGGCGCTTGCCCGAGCGCGTGAACCTGAAGTGCTTGACGACGTTCGTCAGGTATACGCCGTCGCGCGGGATCCGCGCATCCACGAGGGCGCGATCCAGAAGCGCACCCGCCGGGCCCACGAACGGGCGTCCCTCGAGATCCTCGCGATCACCGGGCTGCTCACCCACGAGCATCAGCGGAGCGGCCCGCGGACCCTCGCCGAAGACCCCCTGGGTCGCATTCCGGTAGAGATCGCATCCCCGGCATGCGTCGACCGCGGCTTCGAGCCGGCGGAGACTCGAGGTCTTCGGAATGAACGGCTCGGCGCCTCGTTGCCGGGTCGGTCGGTCCCGGGCGCGGCCTCCGCTCGCTCTCACGCCAGTTTCGTGCAATCGGTGCACCATCGAACTCGCCGGCACGCCCTTTGCGTTCTCCGAAAGGCGCACGCCGAAGATGAAGTAAGTCTAAAGACGCCGCGGAGGAAGCCATGGACATGCCGGAGCCGAATCGGATGTTTCGGTGCCCGCGCTGCTGGCACACCGAGCTCGAGTCCAGGCCGCATCGGACGCGCTGTCCGCGTTGCGGGCTGGAGATTCCCCGGCCGGACCGCGAACACTTCCGCCACGCGCGCGAGCCTCGGTTGATTCTCGGGCAGATGTAGCCCTCCTCGGCACGGTCCGGGCGTCCGTATACTGCGCCGCAATGTTCCCGGACCGGCGGCGCCTCCTCGACGCCCTCGCGCGCGAAGAAGAGCGGTTCGCGGCGTTGCACCCGCGCTGTCGCGCGCTCGCCGAACGCGCTCGCGCGCACTGGCTGTCGGGCGTTCCGATGAACTGGATGGTTCGGTGGGCCGGCCGCTTTCCCCTGTTCGTGGCGGAAGGCTCGGGCGCGCATTTCCGGGACGCCGACGGCCTCGACTATCTCGACCTGTGCCTCGGGGACACGGGCGCCATGACCGGGCACGCGCCGGCCGCGTCCGTCGAGGCCATCGCCGCGCAGGCGCGCCGCGGAATGACGTTCATGCTGCCGACCGAGGACGCCGTGTGGCTGGGTGAGGAGCTCGCCCGCCGTTTCGGACTCCCGTACTGGCAGGCCACGCTCACGGCGACCGACGCGAATCGATTCGCCATCCGCCTGGCGCGCCACCTCACGGGGCGGCCGAAGATCCTGGTCTTCCACTGGTGCTACCACGGAACGGTGGACGAGACGTTCGTGACACTGCGCGACGGCGTTGTCGGCGCTCGTCCCGGCAACCTCGGGCCTCCCGTCGATCCCGCGGAGACGACGCGCGTCGTCGAGTTCAACGACTTGCCCGCCCTCGAAGCCGCGCTCGCCCACAACGACGTCGCGTGCGTGCTCGCCGAGCCCGTCATGACCAACATCGGCATCGTCCAACCCGAGCCCGGGTTCCACGAGGCGCTCCGCGAGGCGACGCGGCGGACGGGGACGCTGCTCATCCTCGACGAGACCCACACGATCTCGGCCGGCCCCGGCGGCTGCACGCGCGCCTGGGGACTTTCTCCGGACGTTCTCACGATCGGCAAGCCGATCGCCGGCGGCGTGCCCGCAGCTGTCTACGGCGTGTCGGCCGAGCTCGCTCGCCGGATCGAGGCCGGAATCCGTGTCGACGAGTCCGATACCGGCGGTATCGGAGGCACCCTCGCCGGCAACGCGCTCTCGCTCGCCGCGATGCGCGCGACGCTCGAGAGTGTCCTGACCGAAGAGGCCTACGCGAAGACGATCCCGTTGGCGCGCCGCTTCGCCGAGGGCGTCGCGGGCGTGATCGCCGAGCACGGCCTGCCGTGGCACGTCGCGCAGCTCGGGTGCCGTGCCGAGTACTGGTTCCGGCCGACGCCGCCGCGAAACGGCTCCGAGGCCGCCGCCGCGATCGATCCGGAGCTCGACCGCTACATGCATCTCGCCGCCCTGAATCGCGGAATCCTCATGACTCCGTTCCACAATATGGCCCTCGTCTCGCCGGCAACCACCGAAGCCGACATCGATCTCCACACGAAGGTCTTCCGCGAAGCCGTGGAGGCTCTCGCCGGCTGAGACTCGCGCGCGGCCGGATTCTTGGGCCTGCGCGCGTCCAATTTCGTGCACCGCGCGTTCGAGAATCCGGAATCGCGATCATGGCGACGCGGTCACGGAACCGACGCCGATCCGCCAGTGTCCCGCCTTTTCGAGGAGCGCACCATGAAGACATCGGCCACAGTCGTCGTCGTAATTCTGGTTGTCTTTGCGCAGATCGTTTTTCCCGTCCCCACCCGGGCTTGCGGGATCGTGATCTCGGTCTGGAGCTACATCGAAGGAGCGGAGGCGATCGCCCTCGTTCGGATCGAGAGCATGGACGCGCACGAGCTCGGCGCGAGCACGAGCGGGACGGCCTGGCCGCTGCCGCGCAAGAGGACGGTGGCAGAGCTCCGGGTGCTCGAGAAACTCAAGGGGGACCCGCCGGCCACGATATCGGTCGACCTCGGCGAGGACTACGGGTCGACGTACTGGAAGGTCGGCGACGTCTTCGTGGCACTTCTCCAGAGGGGCGCCGAACGCGCGGCGCAGGAAAGGGAGTTCGACTTCTACCGATATGAGCTCTATTCGTCGCAGCTCGATGAGAACCCGGATCAGATCCGACTGCGACTCGACCACCCGCAGTCGCGTGAAGACCTCGAAAGGATGCGCCGGGATTCCGACGAGGCGTACGACGCCTTCGAGGCATGGATGGCGAACCGCTGGGCGTTGTACCACTCCCTGCGGCTCGATGAGTATTCGGAGGATACGGACATCGATGCGATTGCGGACGTCGTCCGGCTCGCCGTAGAGCTCCAGGCCGACGGCAGCGACGACGCCGAGCGACTCGACTGGCACGTCAGCGCCGCCGAGCACCGGGCCACGCGCCCGGAGGGGCTCATCGATCTCTATGACCTCCTCGACTTTCGGACCGAGATCGAGGTGTACGTCCGGGAATACGACTCGGAGACGGATACGGAAGAGCTTTCGATCGTCGAGGAACCGGCTCCGGAGCTCACTCGAGACCAGCTGCGCCGGCTCGGCGAAGGGTTCGCACGCGAGCCCGCCGTCGACGGATCCGACCTCTACATGCTTCGGCTCCTAGCGAGGTATCCCGACATCGAGGTCGACCGCGCCGCGGCGTCGGTCATCGAAGCCGGGCTGCTGCTTCGGCCGATCCCGGAATGGGTGACGGCCATGGTCGACGAGCTCCTGCGCCGCTATGGCGACAGCTTCGCCGATCGCATCGGCCGCGACGACGTCGATCCCCACGGCCGCCCGATCTACACGGGCGAAGGCGAGAACACGCTGCCGACGATCTGGGAGGTCGCGCGACGCGACCTCGGAATCCCCCAGGTTCTCCCGGCCGTCGCGCCGGTCCGGGAGGCTACGCCGGAGTGAGGGCCCGGTGCTAGGCTTGACACATGAAACCGTACGCTCGGCTGACCGAGCCCCTGATTCGCGAGGGCGGCAAGCTTCGCAAGGCGTCCTGGGACGAGGCCCTAGACGCCGCCGCGGAGGGATTTCGCCGCGTTCGCGACGCGCACGGCGCAGAGGCCCTGGGCCTCTTCTCGTGCTCGAAGGCGACGAACGAGGTGAATTACCTCGCTCAGAAGTTCGCCAGGCTCGCGCTCGGCACCAACAACATCGACAGCTGTAACCGTACCTGACACGCTCCCAGCGTCGTCGGTCTGACGACGGTGTTCGGAGCGGGGGGCGGAACGAGCTCGTACCGCGAGGTCGAGGAGGCGAACATCATCCTCCTGTGGGGATCGAATGCTCGCGAAGCGCACCCGATCTACTTCCATCACGTCCTGCGCGGCATTCGCAACGGCGCCCGCCTGATCGTCGTGGATCCGAGGCGGACCACCTCCGCGCAGTGGGCGGACACCTGGCTCGGCCTGGACGTCGGCTCCGACGTGGCGCTCGCCAACGCCATGGGGCGCGAGATCCTCGAGGCGGGCCTCGAGAATCGCGCGTTCATCTCCAAATCGACCGCGAGCTTCGAGTCGTATCGGGACGGGGTCCAGAAATACACGCTGGCCTATGCCGAGCAGGAGACGGGCGTACCGGCCGCGGCGATTCGCGACGTCGCGCACGCCTACGCGAAGGCGGAAAAAGCGCAGCTGTGCTGGACGCTGGGCATCACCGAGCACCACAACGCGCTCGACAACGTCTTCGCGCTCATCAACCTGGCGCTCCTGACGGGTCACGTGGGCCGCTGGGGATCGGGGGTCTGCCCTCTCCGCGGACAGAACAACGTGCAGGGCGGCGGGGACATGGGCGCCCTGCCCAACAAGCTGCCGGGAGGCCACGACGTCGAGAACCCGGCGTCGCGCGAGGAGTGGGAGCGCGTCTGGGGCGCCCCGATTCCCCACCATCGGGGCTGGCACCTCTCGCGGATGTTCGAGGAAATGGAGCACGGGAAGTTCCGCGGGCTGTACGTCCTCGGCGAAAACCCGGCCCAGTCGGAGGCCGATCAGACGCGGGCGATGCGTCTGCTCTCGGGGCTCGACTTCATCCTCGTGCAGGACATGTTCCTGACGCGGACCGGCGAGATGGCGCACGTGGTTCTGCCGGCCGCGGCCTCCTGGTGCGAGGACGAAGGCACGGTCACCTCGAGCGAGCGCCGCGTCCAGCGCGTTCGCAAGGCGCTCGATCCGCCGGGGCAGGCGAAGCCCGACCTGGCGATCCTCGTCGAGCTCGGCAAAGCGCCTCGGCGTGGATCTCGGAAGCTCGGTGGCCGAGCAGGTCTGGGACGAGATGCGCTCGCTTTCTCCCTGGCACGGCGGCATGAGCTATCGGCGCCTCGAGGAGCACAACGGCCTGCAGTGGCCCTGCCCCGACGAGTCGCATCCCGGAAGCCCGTTCCTGCATGGACGGCTGTGGGACGACCCGCCCGGGGAGCCCCTCGCCATCTTCGTCGCCGCGGAGCACGACCCGCCCGTGGACAAGCTCTCGGAGGATTTCCCGATCCGTCTGACGACGGGGCGCCGGCTCGACTCCTACAACACGGGAGTGCAGACGGGCGGCTATACGTCGCCGCTGCGGCGCGGCGAGTCGCTCGACATCGCGCCGGAGGACGGAAAGCGGCTCTCGGTGGCCGATGGTGAGCTCGTGCGCGCCGTCTCCCGGCGCGGCGCGATCGAAGTCCCGGTCCGTTACGATGAAACCCTGCGGCCCGGGCTCGCCTTCATGACACTGCACTTCCAGGACGAAGTCGCGACGAACATCCTCACGATCGATGCGACGGATCCCAAGACCGGCACGGCCGAATTCAAAGCCACGGCCATCCGGATCGAGAGGGTGACCGCGCAGGCGTCGCTCGCGACGCCGTAGCGGTCATCCCGAGGGCGACAGCCCGAGGGATCCCGTGACTCGAGGCGAAGAGTCCGCCTTCGCTGGTTGGCTTGCGTCGGGATGACGCGAATTACGCGCCGACATAGAATCGCGCGGATGTTTTTTCAAGTCCTTCCGATCGCCGGAATCGCCGCGCTCCTCGTCGCCGCATCCCCCGCACCCACGCCCAAACCGCAGGCCGAATCGCCCTCGGAGGCCGCTCTCGAAAAGTTCGGTGAGCAGAAACATACCGGCGACCTGGACGGCATGCTCAAGCGCCGGCAGATCCGCGTCCTGGTGCCCTACTCGAAGACGCTCTACTTCGTGGACAAGGGGCAACCGCGAGGCCTCGCCCACGACGTCTTCAAGCTCTTCGAGGAGGACCTGAACAAGCACCTCAAGAAGGGCCACGTCAAGGTCCACGTCATCTTCAAGCCCAGCGCGCGCGGAGACCTGATCAAGGAGCTCCAGGACGGCTACGGGGACGTGGCGATGGCATACCTGACCATCACTCCCGAGCGACTGAAGGAAATCGACTTCACGAACCCGACGGCCAGAGACGTCTCGGAGATCGTCGTCACGACGGCCGGCCAGCCGCCGCTGAGCTCTCCGCAGGACCTCTCCGGCCGGGAGGTGTACCTCCGCAAGGCATCCTCCTATTACGAGAGCGTCGAGAGACTCAACGCCGAGCTCAAGAAGGCCGGCAAGCCTCCGGCAAAGATCCGCATCGCGCCGGACAACCTGGAGGCCGAGGACATTCTCGAAATGGTCAACGCCGGGCTGGTGACGGCGACGGTCATCGACGAGACGCGCGCGAAGTTCTGGAAGCAGGTCTTCACGAAAATCGAGCTCCATCCCCAGGCCGCGGTCCGCACCGGGGGCGAGACGGGCTGGATGATCCGCAAGAACAGCCCGCAGCTGAAGAAGGCGCTCGACACATTCATCGCCCGCTATCCGGAAGGCTCCTCGATGCGGAATCAGCTCCTCAGCAAGTACCTGAAGAGCACGAAGTGGGCGAAGAGTGCGACGTCCGACGAGGAGCGCGCCAAGTTCAACGGTACCGTCAAGTTCTTCGAGAAGTATTGCAAGCAGTACGACATGGACACGCTCCTGATGGCGGCCCAGGGGTTCCAGGAGTCGCGCCTCGACCAGGACGCCAAGAGCCAGGTCGGCGCCGTCGGCGTCATGCAGGTGATGCCCGCCACGGGCAAGGAGCTCAACGTCGGCGACATCCACCAGGTCGATCCCAACATCCACGCCGGCGTCAAGTACGTCCGGTTCATGCTCGACAAGTACTACGGCAACGAGCCCATGGACGCCCTGAACAAGGGCCTCTTCACCTTCGCCTCCTACAACGCGGGACCGGGCCGCATCGCCCAGCTCCGGAAGATCGCGAAGGAGCGCGGCCTCAATCCCAACGTCTGGTTCAACAACGTCGAGATCATCGCCTCCGAGAAGATCGGCCGCGAGACGGTGACCTACGTCTCGAACATCTACAAGTACTACCTGGCCTACCAGCTCGTCGTGGAACAGCAGAAGGAGCGTGACCAGGCCCGGGAGAAGGCGCGCAGCGAGGTCAAGCCCTGAGGGCGGCGCCGTCCGCTTGCTAGAGTAGGCCCGTGGATCTGCATCTGATCCCGGGTGCGGACGCCTCCCCCGCGGAGCGCGCGGCCGTGGACGCCGTCCTGGGCCCGCCGGCCTCGGGATGGGAAGGCGGGAAGCGGCGGATGGACCTCGAGGGCCACGTCGCGACCGGCGGCGACGCGATCCGGGCGAAACGGCACCTTCTGCTCCCGGCCCTCTGGGCGGCCCAGTCCCGCGAAGGCTGGATCTCTCCCGGCGCGCTCAACTACATCTGTCAGCGCCTCTCCGTGGCGCCCGCCGAGGCGTGGGGCGTCGCCACGTTCTACGCCATGTTCTCGGTCGCTCCGGCGCCGAAGACGATCGTGCACGTCTGCGACGACATCGCCTGCCGCCTCGCCGGCGGCCCGGAGCTCCTCACTCAGCTCCGCCAGCGACTGCCCGACGGAGCCGCGAAATCCTCTCCGTGCCTCGGGCTTTGCGAGCGGGCCCCGGCGGCGCTCGTGCAGACGTCGGGCGACGGGGCGAAGGACTACGCGGTCGCCCCGGCGGTGGCGGATGCCTTGCCGGCCGTACGGCACCCGTCGAACGCTCGCCCCGGTCCGGGCTCCCCTTCCGCGCCCCAGACCCAGGACGCGCGACACGCGAAGCTGCGCCTGCTCGCCCGAGTGGGACGCGTCGACCCCGGAAGCCTCGAGGACTACCGGAAGAACGGCGGATACGCCGCGCTCGAGAAGGCTTTCGCGCTCGGGCCCGAGGGCATCGTGCGCGAGGCCCTCGAGTCGAAGCTGGTCGGCCGCGGCGGCGCGGCCTTCCCGGCCGGCCGCAAGTGGGAGGCCGTGGCGAAGCAGCCCGCGCAACCGCACTACATCGTCTGCAACGCCGACGAGTCCGAGCCCGGCACCTTCAAGGACCGCGTCCTCATGGAGGAGGATCCCTTCGCCGTCCTCGAGGCGATGACGATCGTCGCCTTCGCGACGGGCTGCGCCCACGGATACGTCTACGTGCGCGGCGAGTATCCGCTCGCGATCGAAAGGCTCGAAGCCGCGATCGCGGCCGCGCGCCGCGGAGGCTTTCTGGGCTCGCGCGTCGCCGGAAAGGACTTCGCCTTCGACGTCGAGGTCCGCCGCGGCGCCGGCGCCTACATCTGCGGCGAGGAAACCGCCCTCTTCAACTCGATCGAGGGTTTCCGCGGCGAGCCGCGCAACAAGCCGCCCTTCCCGGTCGAGAAGGGCCTCTTCGGGAAGCCCACCGTCATCAACAACGTCGAGACGCTCGTCTGCGTGCCGCAAATCGTCCTCGGCGGCGGCGCCGCGTTCGCGGCAATCGGGAGCGGCCAGTCGACGGGACCCAAGCTCTTCTGCCTCTCCGGCCACGTCGCCCGGCCCGGCGTCTACGAGGTCGAGTTCGGCGCAACCCTCCGCCAGCTCCTCGAAGAGGCCGGCGGAGTGCCGGAAGGCCGGGCGATCCAGGGCATTCTCCTCGGCGGCGCCGCCGGATTCTTCGTCGGGCCCGACGTTCTGGACACGCCGCTGACGTTCGAGGGCACGCGCGCGATCGGCGCCACCCTCGGCTCGGGAGTCGTCATGGTCTTCGACGAGCGCGCCGACGTCGCGGACGCCGTCCGCCGCATCGCGGCGTTCTTCCGCGACGAGTCCTGCGGCCAGTGCGTACCCTGTCGCGTCGGGACGCAGCGGCAGGAGGAGCTCGTGGCGCGCATCGCCTCGGGGCGGCCGCTGGGCTCGATGGCGCAGGAGCTCGCCCTGCTCGACGAGATGGCGCGGGCCATGAAGGACGCGTCGATCTGCGGCCTCGGACAGACAGCGTCCGGCGCCATCCAGTCGGCCATCGGAAAGCTCGGCGTTTTCGGAGGCGCCAAGTCTTGATCCCGAGCGACAAGCGCCTCGACCCGAGCCAGCCGGTCGAGCTCACGATCGACGGCGACGCGGTCACCGTGCCGCGCGGGACGACGATCCTCGAGGCGTGCCGCTCGCGGGGCGTCGACACGCCCACACTCTGCTACCTCGAGAACCTGACCCCCGTGAACGTCTGCCGCGTCTGCGTGGTGGAGGTCGAAGGGTCGCGCGTCCTCGTTCCCGCGTGCTCGCGCCCGGTCGAGCCGAAGATGAAGGTTCAGACCGACAGCGAGCGCGTGCGGCTCTCGCGCCGCGTCGTCCTGGAATTCCTGGCGTCGTCGGTCGATCTCTCCTACGCCTCGGACGACGTCCGCCGCTGGATGGAACGCTACGGCGCCGAGCCCGCTCGCTACGGCCCGGCCGGCCCTCCGGCAGGAGGCGGGCCAGAGAGACGGCGCGCAGCCCGGGCATCACCACGCGCCCGACGGAATCGCGGCGACAGCAACTACGGTCGCCCAGCCCGTCAAAATCGACAACGACCTTTACATTCGGGACTATGCCCGCTGCATCCTCTGCTACAAGTGCGTCCAGGCCTGCGGCGTCGAAGCCCAGAACACTTTCGCCATCGCCGTCGCGGGCCGCGGCTTCGACGCGCGCATCTCGACCGAGCTCGCGACGCCCTTGCCCGAGTCGGCCTGCGTCTACTGCGGCAACTGCATCGGGGTCTGTCCCACGGGCGCGCTCATGTTCAAGAGCGAGCACGACCTGAGGCAGGCCGGGCGATGGGACGAGTCGAAGCAGACCGTGACCGACACGATCTGCCCGTACTGCGGCGTGGGCTGCACGCTCGAGCTCCGCGTGCAGGACAACGCGATCGTCCGCGTGACCTCGCCCCTCGACCACGACGTGACGAACGGACACCTCTGCATCAAGGGACGCTTCGGCTGGCAATTCGTCCAGAACCGGGCGGAGGAGCCAGAGAAGGACTGACGGGAGAGGAGGCGCTGATGCCATCCGGTGCTCGGCTCAGCCGGGTCGCGACGCTCCTGGCGACCTGCGGCCTTCTGTCGGCCTGCGGGAGCACGGCCGCTTCCGATCGCTCCGCGCTGCAGCAAAAGATCGGGACGCCCGGCGGCATCAGCGCCACGGAGCTTCGCCTGCGCCTCTACGAGCTGCCGCAGCAGCTCGGCGGCATCGTCGAAGTCGCGGCCGACCAGATCCGTGCGAAATCCACCGATCCCGCCGCTCGGCGCCGCGCCCTCCTCTGGGAAGCGGACGGAATCCCGGCCCTCTACGCCGCGGCCCTCCGTCCGGATCCCCTCGCGGGCGCCCTCGACCTCGCGGTGTTCGTCTACCAGATGGAGTACTACCTCGAGGACGGCGCCGGAAAAGACAGCTTCGGCCCCCAGCAGGAGATCGCCGTCGGTGCGGTCCAGAAGATGGTGAAGCTCGCCGAAAGCACGGCGTCCTCTCTCTACACCGATCAAGCGGTATACCTTCGGCGACAGGCCAGGCTCCAGGAGTTCGCCCGGGCACACCCGATCGACGGATCCTTCCTGGCGCGCGAGACGGCCATCTCCGAGCTCGCCCATTTTTCCCAGGACGAGAGCGGCGGAGCGCTCGCCGCGGTCGGCCAGGCCACGGACACTGTTGCCGACATCTCCCTGCGGCTGAACGCCTACATCACGCTTCTGCCCAAGGTGACGCGGTGGCAGGCGGCGCTCGCCACGGAAGACATCACGGGCCGCGACAGCCTGGGCCGCCACGGTCGACGACCTCCATTCCATCGGCGTGGCCGCACGGCACGCGGACGCGCTGCTCACCGACCTGCCCGGCGCCGTGCGCGAAGCGCGCGAGCCCCTCCTGAGGCTTCTCGACGAGCAGCGCGAGGAGCTGCTGGCGGCCGTCGAGCAGGAACGTCTCGCCATGACCGGATTCATCACGGCGGAGCGCGAGGCGGCGCTCGCCGCGCTCGGCGAAGAGCGCCGGGCCGCCATGGCCAGCATTTCCGAGGAGCGCGCCGCGGTGCTGGCCGGACTCGACGCACTGACCAAGCGAACCATCGAAGACGCTTCCGTCCGAGGGCGTGGCATGGCGCGCAGCGTCTTCTGGGGAGCGCTCGATCCTGATCGCCGCGTCGGCTCTGCTGTTCGCCGCGGCCTATCGCTTCGCACGGAGCCGCCCGCGGGTAGAATGACCGGCCTCGAGGGAGCCATGAAGCGAGTTTTCGTCATCGGATTACTGCTGTCGGCGTCGCTGACCTTCGCACAGACGATCCCGGAGCTGTTCGGCAAGGCCAAGGAAGAGATCAAGGCGGGGTCCTGGGCCGACGCGTCGAAGACGCTGGACGCCCTCGAGACCGAGGCGAGCAAACCGGGCAACGAAGGCGTGCGCAAGCAGCTCGACGCGCCGCTCGCGTTCTATCGCGGCGTCTGTGCCGCGAATCTCGGGAAGTCGGACGAAGCCGTGGCCTCTTTCGGCGCGTTCCTCAAGCTTCAGCCCAACGCCTCGATCGACAACGCGGTTTACTCGAAGAAGGCCGTGGCCGACTTCGAGAAGGCGCAGAAAGCGGCGGCGGAGCACACGCCCTCGCTCGCCGAGGCCTACAAACAATTCACGCCTCTGCAGACCTCCGAGACCGTGGACCAGTACTGGGGCGACGGCCCGGTCCGCTGGGTCATGACGGCCGACGAGACGAAGACGTGGACCTCCCTGGACCGACCCGAACGCGCGAGTCGACTTCGTCGAGAAGTTCTGGGCCGCGCGCGTGGCGCTTCCGGGCGCGGATGGAAGAACGTACCGGCAGGAATTCGAGCGCCGGGCGGCGTTCGCCGATACGAACCTCCCGCAGGACGCCGAGAAGCGCGGCAGCCTGACCGACCGCGGCATGGTTTTCATCCTGCTGGGCGCGCCGAACTGGGCGGCGCGAAAGCCGATGCGGACTGGAGACGAACAGGACATCTCGGATGGGCTGTCGACCGTCGGCTCTCAGGAAGCCGCCAACGCGCAGCGCGGCGCCCGCGCCGGAAGCACCACCTCCGGCAAGCTTGCGACGAAGAGCGCCCAGTTCGCTGGTCCCGGAAAGGGCGCGCTCGGAGCGAACACGAACACGGTCGAGACCTGGCACTACCGGCGCGAGCTCCTTCCGGCCGGCGCCCCGTTCCAGGAGCTGGACTTCAAATTTTTGACAAGCAAGGCTACGGTATGAGCGTGCTCCAGCGCGAATCGAACATCGTGACTACGCTCGAGGCCGCGAAGCCGGCCCCCGCCTCCCGCTGACGCTCGGCCCGCGCGGCCGGAACGACCCCGAAAAGCATTTTCCGTAACACCCGCGCTCCTGCGGGAACTAAACCCGCGTTGGCTGGGAGCCGACTGGCGCGGGGGCGAAATGAGAAGGCTTTTTCTGGCGGTTTCCGCACTGCTGTTTGCAGCTGTGACCCATGTGAGCCGAGCTCAGACACTTCCGGAGCTCTTCGGGAAGGTCAAGGCAGAGGTCAAATCGGAATCGTGGGCCGAGGCGCTGAAGACGCTCGACGCGCTGGAGGCCGAGGCCGCGAAGCCCGGCAACGAGAGCGCGCAGACGCAGCTCGCGGGGCCTGTCGCCTTCTACAAGGGCGTTTGTTCCGCCAACCTCGGCAAGGCGGACGAGGCCGTTGCCTGCTTCGGCGACTTCCTCAAGCTGCAGCCCGGCGCGGCCATCGACTCGACCGTTCACTCGAAGAAAGCCGTCGCGGCATTCGAGAAGGCCCAGAAGGCGGCGGCCGAGCGCGCCCCATCCCTGGCCGAAGCCTACAAGGACTTTCGGCCGCCGGCGGACGCGAAAGACCGATATCCCGCCGACCAGTATTGGGCCGAGGGGGCGGTGCGCTGGATCATGACCGACCCGGAAAAGGCGGCGTGGTCGGCGCTCGCCGACCCCAACGCGCGCGTGACGTTCGTCGACGAGTTCTGGACGGCGCGCGCGGCTCTCCCGGGCGCCGACGGCCGGACCTACCGGCAGGAGTTCGAGCGCCGCGTCGCCTTCGCCGACGAGAACCTCTCCGTCGACCCCGAGCAGCGCGGGAGCCTGACCGATCGCGGCATGGTCTTCGTCCTCATGGGTCCGCCCACCTGGGCCGGCCGCAAGCCGATGCGCACCGGCGAAGACGCGAACGACAACGCGGGCATGTCCACGGTCGGCTCGCAGGACGCCGGCAACTCGGAGAAGCAACTGAAGGCGAGCGGCGGACGGTCGATGACCTCGGGCAAGCTCGCGGCCAACAGCGCGAGGTTCGGAAGCCCGAGCCGCAACGCCATCGATTCGGACAACAACCGCATGGAGGTCTGGCACTACCGGCGCGAGCTCCTCCCCTCCGGGGTTCCCTACCAGCAGGTGGACTTTCAGTTCGTGACGAAGAAGGGCTACGGCATGCAGGTGCTCCAGCGCGAAACCGAATCGGTCAACACGCTCGATGCCGCAAAGTCCCGACGCCAGATTCCCTGAAACAGGAGGTTCGTTGGTGAGAGAACGAATTCGGATTCCGGCTTTCGTGCTCGCGGCGCTCGCGCTCGGGTCCATCGCCGTCGCCCAGACGCTCCCGGAGCTCTTCGGGAAGGTCAAGACGGAGATCAAATCCGAATCCTGGGCCGAGGCGTTGAAGACGATGGACGCGCTGGAAACCGAGGCCGCGAAGCCTGGCAACGAGAGCGCGCAGAAACAGCTCGCGGGGCCTCTCGCGTTCTACCGAGGCGTTTGTTCGGCCAACCTCGGGAAGACGGACGAGGCCGTCGCGTCGTTCGGCGCGTTCCTCAAGCTGCAGCCCGGCGCGGCCATCGACTCGGCCGTGTACTCGAAGAAAGCCGTCGCCGCATTCGAGAAAGCCCGGATAGCGTCGGCCGAGCGCGCGCCTTCCCTCGCCGAGGCCTACAAGGAATTCCAGCCGCCGGCCGACGCGAAAGACCGGTATCCCGCGGACCAGTACTGGGCCGAGGGGGCCGTGCGCTGGATCATGACCGACTCGGAGAAGACCGCATGGTCGGCCATCACCGAGCCCAACGCGCGGGTCACGTTCGTCGAGGAGTTCTGGACGGCGCGCGCGCCCTGCCCGGCGCCGACGGCCGGACGTATCGGCAGGAGTTCGAGCGCCGCGTCGCCTTCGCCGATCAGAACCTCGCGGAGGACGAGGAGCAGCGCGGGAGCGGGACGGACCGGGGAATGGTCTTCGTGTTGCTGGGCCCGCCGACCTTCGCTGGCCGCAAGCCCCTGAAGACGGGAGACGACAAAGGCGACGCCGCGGGACTCTCGACCGTCGGATCGCAGGACGCGAGGGACGGGGAGAACCAGGCCTGGGCCCGGGCACAGGCTCCGAGCAAGTCTGCCCCCGAGGGCCGTCGCGCCCCGAGCTCGGCCCAGCTATCCAGACGAACGTCGCCTACGGGGGACCGGGCAAGAGCGCTGCGATGTCGGGCGACGACAAGATGGAGGTCTGGCATTACCGGAAAGAGCTTCTTCCCAAGAAGATTCCTTATCAGCAGGTCGACTTCCAGTTCGTCTCCAAGAAGGGCTACGGAGCGAACACGCTGCAGCGCGAAACCGAACCGGTCAACACGCTCGAAGCCGCAAAGGCCGTGGCGAAAACGAATTGACGAATTGACGACGCGACCTTCCGGCTGTCTTCAATCCCCTGGGAAGACCCGCTCATGATACGGAGCGCACGTCCTGCAGCGCACACCCGAGAATCTCAACGCCCTCGGCGCTGCGGCCGAGCCGGCGCTGGCCAAAACGCAACAGGCTGCATCAAGTGACCGCGAGCTTCGAGACACCCGGCACATCGCATCCGTAAGGAGTGTACCGACATGACGAGATCCTGGTTCGGCCGTGGGTGCTTGCTTGGAGCGATCGGCCTTGGTGCGACGTTCGTGGGGGGCGCTGTTCGCATAGTCCAGGACACCTGCGGGCCATTCGTCGACGTCTCGCCGGTGTTCTGCCCGTTCGTGCTCGAGGCGTACTACATGGGTATCACGGCCGGCACCTCACCCACGACATTCTCGCCGGACGTGGCCATCACGCGGGGCCAGGCGGCGGTGTTCACAACAAAGGCCCTCAACCAGGCGCTCGCGCGCGGCTCGCGTCGGGCCGCACTCGGGCAGTGGTGGACGACGAGCGACATCAGCGCGGTGGCATCCACACCCATCGGTTACACGGTGGGTCGGCCGGCTTGCGACGGAACAGATATCTGGGTTCCGCTTTCCACGGGAGCCGTAGTGCGCGTGCGAGGGAGCGACGGACGAGTTTTGGAAACGTGGACTGGAGCCGTCGGAACAGTTGAGGCGCGGGTTGCTATGGGCCGCGTATTCGTCATGGGTTATGACGAGCAGTCGAATACCACGCAACTTTTTGTAATCGATCCGTCTCAGCCCGCCGGGGCCCTCACTCCGGTTGCGACGAATCTAAAGGCCAACGGACCCATGGCGTTCGACGGCAGTCGACTGTGGGCGCCCAACGACGATGGAACGCTCTCGTTCTTCACACCTACCGGATGGGTAATGACCACCGTACCAGGCCCGATCGGATCATCGTTCATAGTTTTCGACGGAGCCAGTCTCTGGGTGCCTGCATTCGGCGGTAGCGCAATACTGCGACTGGACTCGAACGGGACGGTCACGCAGACCGTCAACGTTGCGGCAATCGGAGCGACCTTTGATGGCGGAAACCTGTGGCTCATGGGTGGGTCAGCCTCGGATTCCGTTACGGTCGTGCAGGCTTCCACGGGAGCTATTCTGAGGGTCCTCACCGGAAACGGACTGGCCTCTCCCCTCGTTGCCGGTTTCGACGGCCAGCGAGTGATCGTGGCGAACCTTACGAATACTGTGTCGCTCTGGAATGCCGCTAGCTTGGCGCCTCTGGGGCTCACTCCAAGTTGGTGACGTGGGTAGCGTGTGCAGCGACGGCATCAACTTCTGGATGTCCCGCCGAGACTTTGGCGATCTCGCGCGCTTTTAAGTCCGCGAGACCACAGTGAGCAACACGCGCCTCAGCCCGGCGTGCGCTCATTGAGCCAGCGCGTGTAGTCCGTCGGGAAAGAGGCCTCTTTCCCAGGCTGGCGAACGAGCGTCGCCACCTGGCCCCGGTGATACGTCCCGTGGTTGGCGACGTGGAAGAGGGCATCGCCGAGGACGCGTGTGAATTCCTTGCCGTCGAACCCGGCGTAGGACA
>CAWDSI010000028.1:0-81227 GCA_963804915.1 uncultured Acidobacteriota bacterium | reverse complement strand
CGCGTGGGGCGAGAAGCGGATCGCGCCCTCGCGCGGCGCGACGATGACGCCGCGCTCGTCGAGCGCCTTCGCCCAGCGGGAGTCGCCGCGTGGCGGGACGGCGGCGAGGATTCCGGAGCGGGGCGGGTCGGGCGTCGCGATCTTCCAGCCGCGCGCCGCGAGTCCGTCGCGCAGCGCGCGCACGAGCTCGAGACACGCGCGCCGATCACCGCGTCGCGGCCGATCTCGTCGAGCAGGTCGATGGCCGCGGCGAGGCCGAGCACGTGGTCGATCGGCAGCGTTCCCGGCTCGTAGCGGCGCGCGCCGTCGTACGGCTTCGCGCGGCCGCTCGAGGTATCCGCCCTCGTATCGCAGGCTCCACCAGCCGCTCATGATCGGCCGGCACGCGGTCGCGCGCCTCCTCGGAGACGTAGAAGATCGCGCCGCCCTCGGGGCCGTACAGCCACTTGTGCCCGTCGGCGGCGAGGACGTGCACGCCGGCCTCGCGAGACGTCCATCGGCAGCGCGCCGAGGCCCTGGATCGCGTCGACGACGAGGAGGATGCCGCGCTCGCGGCAGAGCGCGCCGAGCTCCTCGAGCGGGAACACCCAGCCGTTGTGGAACGCGACCCACGAGACCGCGACGACGCGCGTGCGTGGCGTCGACCATCGCGGCGACGTCGTCGAGCGTGACGCGGCCGTCGCGGTTCTTCGCGACGCGGCACTCGACGCCGCGCGACTCGAGCGCGCGCCAGGGGTAGGCGTTGGACGGGAACTCCATGTCGTCGATGACGACGTTGTCGCCCTCGCGCCACGGAAACGCGAGCGCGACGACGTTGACGCACCACGACGTGTTCGGGAGGAACGCGATCTCCTCGGCGGCCGCGCCGATGAAGCGCGCCGCTTTCGCGCGCGCCGTCTCGATCGTCTCGTAGGACCCGCGCCAGTCGCTCATTCCGCGGTCGCGGACGTTCTCGACGTGCGCGAGCATCGCGTCCGCGACGCGGCGGGGCAGCGGCGCGACCGCCGCGTGGTTGAGGTAGACGAAGTTGCGGCGGACGGGGAACTCGCGGTCGAGGGTCGCGGGCGAGAGGTCGAAGCTCATCGGCCGGTGAGGCGCCGATACAGGGACTCGTAGTCCGACACCATCCGGTCCGCACTGTACAGCGTCTCGGCGCGGCGGCGGCAGGCCGCGCGGTCGATCTCGGAGGCGCGGCGCGCGAATTCCGCGAGCTCCGCGTCCGTGTCGCCGAGGAAACCGGTGACGCCGTGCTCGACGAGCTCGGGCAGCGAGCCGCGCGGCGTCGCGATCACCGGCGTGCCGGCCGCCATCGCCTCCGCCACGACGAGGCCGAACGGCTCGTCCCACGAGATCGGGAAGAGGAACGCGCGGGCGCGCGCCATCAGGCGCAGCACCTCGTCGTTGGGGAGGTGCGGGTGGTGCACGACCGCCCTGCCGTCGACGTGCGGGCGCACGCGCTCCTCCCAGAACGGCTCGCTCTCGTCGAGGTACGGCGTCACGGCGCCGACGATGACGAGCGGCAGCCCGGCGGCGCGCGCGATCGCGATCGCGCGGTCCGCGCCCTTGTGGGGGACGAGGCGGCCGACCGTGAGCAGGAAGTCGCCCGGTTGCGCGCCGAACGGAACGCGCGCGACGTCGACGCCGTAGGGGATGACGGGGAGCCCGCCGCCGAGCGAGCGATTCTGCGCCTCCGAGATGCAGACGCCCGTCAGGCGGGGATACGCGTCGCGGTAGTACTCGTGGAGCGGGCGCTCGATGTACGCGTACGTCATCACGCTCGGCGAGCGGCGTCCGGTCGGAGAAGTACGCCGCCGGCGTCGGCCAGTGCGAGTGGAGGACGTCGAACTCGTCCGCGCGGCACGTACGCCTCGGCCGCGTTGCGGACCTCGTACTCGCGCTCGAGGTAGGAGGTCGACGTCGGGATCCTCCTGTGTCGGCGCGCGGGACGACCGCGTGGAGCGCGCGCCGTCGTCCGCGAGTCGCCGGAGGCGAACAGCGTGACGTCGTGGCCGCGCGCGACGAGGCCGCGCGTGAGCAGGTCGATGGCGATCTCGGTCCCGCCGTGGGAGCGAGGCGGGATCGAGAAGGCGATCGAGGCGATCTGCGCGATCCTCACGGGCGCCGAGTCGTGTCAGGCGCGGGAGACTGACCGACGACAAGGGGACCTGCCCCATGTGACGGCGCCGGGCCAGGAGGTCGAAGTATTCGGCGACGGCGGGGAGGGGGACGGTCGCGTAGAGGCCCGTGAGGGCGTCGCGGATCTCCGAGACGCCGCCGCTGCCGTCGGCGAGGTTGAGCGCCTCGTAGGCGAGCACGTCGCCGTTGTCGGCGGCTGGCCAGCGCGATCTTCGTGAAGTCGGCGCCGGGGATGTCGGCGAAGTAGTCGTAGTAGTAGACGTTCAGCGGGCCCATGATCGCGCGGATTGCGGACCGGCACGCGGCGGTCGGACGATGCCGGCGGCGGGCGGAGCCTCACGGCCGCGCGCCGTGCCGCCGCGGCGTCGCCTCGCGCGACGACCGACGGCCAGAGCGCGGCGACGCTCTCGAGCGCCCGCGCGCCCGACTCGCGACGCCTCGCGCACGCGCAGCGGCGCGTCGGGTCCGCGGCGCGGCTCGCGCGCGGGCGAGGCGCGCTCTCGGCGTCGGCGACGCACCTCGGCGAGCACGCGCGGCGCCTCGGCGTCCGGCAGCGCCGCGAGCGTGTAGACGACGCCGGCGCCGAGGTACGCGACGCGGCCGAGCTTGGTCGCGTCGAGGTTCTCGGGCTGGTCCTTCTGGGTGTGGATCGTGACGTCCGGATAGTCGTGGAAGTACGCCATCGGCACGCGGAAGCCCGCGGCCTCGAAGACCTCGTGGTCGCTGCCCATCTCGAGGCCGCGCACGTCGCCGAGGAACGCGCTCGCGCGAGCCCGGCGGCCAGACGAGCCCGGCCCAGGAGTCGGAGCCCTTCCCTTCGGCGTAGCGGTCGGACGCCGCGACGACCGAGTCGAACCACGCCTCCGCGATCGCGTTGATCGCGTGCGGCAGGGACTCGGCGGTGCGCGAGAGGTGGAAGGTGCCGTTCGTCGTGGAGAGCAGGCCGCCCGACCATGTCCATGTGGACGCCGGCGACGAAGCGCGAACGAGCTCCGGGTGGCGCGACGAGATAGGCCTGCGAGCCCGTGATCTCCGGCAGCCAGAGGAAGCGGATCGTCCGCCTCGGCGGCGTATTAGCGTTTGCTTGCGGATCGCCGCGGCGAGCGAGCGCGCGACCTCGAGGATCGCGGCGCTGCCGGACGCGTTGTCGTTGGCGCCGGCGGACTCGTGGCAGAGGTGCGCGGTCACGACGACCTCGCCCGCGGCCGGGATCGGTTCCCGGGATCGTCGCCGACGACGACGTCGTAGCTCGCCGGAACCATCTTCGCGTCGACGCGCGCCGTGCAGCCGATCTTCTCGCCCGCCGAGAGCCTCGCGCGGAAGCTCCTCCGCCTGGCGTCGCGAGACCATGAACGCGAAGCGGTTCTCGAGCTGGTACGGCGAGAGGTGGCCCCAGCGGATCAGGTCGCGGTCGTCGCCGGACCACGGCGTGTGCTGGTTGGGATAGGCGGACAGAAAGCCCACGGCTCCCCGCTCCTCGCAGGCGAGCCGGTGCACGACGGGCAGCGTGCCGTCGGCGAGCACGAGCTTTCCGCGCACGTCCCGGCCCTCGTAGTCCTTCGCCGGGTGCCGGCGCCGACGTCGACGAGCTCGGCGCGTGACGTCCGCGTCGTGGCTGTAGTCGGCGAGTGCGACGGACAGATCGGGGAACGCGGCGATCGTGACCTGCCGCGGCGAGACCTCCTCGAGCACTGCGGACACGGCGTCCCAGCCGACGTGGGAGCGGAAGTGCGCGTACTTCGTCGTTCCGTCGGCCGGGAAGCGCTCGATGGCGACATCGGAGAGGCCCGCGGCGGCCGCCTTCTTCCGCATGTGCTCGGCGGCGGCGGCGAAGCCGGGCGAGCCGTGCACGCGGTGGAAGCGCGACGAGCTCGCGCACGGTCTCGAGGGCGCCGACGCCGTCGACCTCGCGGTGGATCGCGGCGGGGACCTCGTCGGGCCAGAAGGGGATCGCCCGGTCCTGGGCGAGGAGCGCGCCGCGGTGACGGCCAGAAACGACGCACGGGGAGGGCCCGATGCCCTCCCCCTCGAAGGCATTCATCGACTTACTTCGCGACCGTGAACGGAACGATCGCCACCGTCTTCTCCCAGGCCATCGCGAGCTTGCCGCCGTCGTCCGTCATGTCGACGAAGCCGATCGTCCACTGGTCGATCGACGCCTTCGGCGTCAGCATCGTCATCGGCACGCGCACCATGTCGAACTTCGGGTCGTAGTCGTAAGTCGCAAACAGATCTTGGTCTTGTCGTTGGCGTCGTACTTCTCCTGCCCTCGGCTGCGAGGAGAGGACGAGCGTCCAGGCCGGCTCCTTGAGCTCGACGAAGATGTCGTACGTGCCCGGCTCGATCCGCTTGCCGCCGATCATCAGCGGCACCTCGGTCTTGAGCGTCGTCGTCGCTTCGCGCCGGCGCGCCAGACGGCGTCTTGTCGCTCGCGACGGTCTTGCCGTAGTCGGCTCCCTTTCCGAAGATGTTGGTCCGGCCGCGAAGCATCGGGCGGCTGTACGTGACCTCGATCCACTTTCCGCCTTCGTCGACCATGTCGCCGTCCTTGTCCGGTGCGCTCCACTTGACGCCGACCATCGCGTTGGCGCTGCCCGGGGGAGACAGCGGCTGGCCGGTCCTGGGCCGTCGGGAGAGTCGCTCCGGTGACGACCAGAGCGAGTGCCAAGAATCGTGATTCGAAGAAGTATGCGTTGCATGTTCCTCCTCTGCGACGACCTGACAAAATCGCCGCGTCGCGGCCGCGAAGCATATGCGAATCGCCCCGCTCGTATGATCCCGGCCCTCCCGCGCCCGGACCCATCTCCCGCGTTCCTCCGCTCGCTCGGGCGTCTCTCCTCGTCGCCGGTCGCGCCCGCGGCGCGCCCGACCGCCACGCGTACGCGCTCACGGGCGCGCGCGTGATCGCCGCCCCGGGCAAGGTCGTTCGACTGAGGCGTCGTCGTCGTTCGCGGCGGCGTCATCGAATCGGTCGGCCCCGCGGGGACCGCGATCCCGGCCGACGCGAGCGTGATCGACGTGTCCGGCCAGGTCGTCCACGCCGCGTTCATCGACGCCTACGTCTCCGCCGACCGGCTCGCGGGCCGGCGCGCCGAAGCCGCCGTCCGACGACGAGAGCGGTCGGCGCCGCGAAGCCGCGCCGTCGCGCCGCACCGTCGGGACCGTCGGCCCATCCCGTCTCGGCCGTGCGCGCCGAGACGCGCGTCGATCGACGTGCTCGACGGTGAAGGACGACGTCGCCGACGCGCTACCGGCGACAGGGCTTCGCCGTCGTCGACGCCGTGCCGGCCGACCGGAGTCCTCCGCGGCCAGGGCGCGGTCGTCAGCCTGGCCGACGGCCCGCTTTCGGTCCGCGTCCTCGATCCCTCGGACGGCCAGGTCGTCTCGCGTATGGACGGCGCTCGACGAGGCGAACGAGTACCCGTCTTCGAACATGGGCGCGGTCGCCGTGACGCGACAGGCGTTCCTGGACGCGAGGTGGTGCGCGCGACGCGGAGGCGGCCTACGCCGCGCAGCCCGGCGGGCCGAACGCGGCCGCGCTTCATGGCGGCGACGGCGGCGCTCGTGCCGGCGGCCGAGGGCCGCGAGACGGTCGTCTTCGAGACGACCGACGTGCTCGCGCTCCTTGCGCGCCGCGCGGATCGCGCGCGAGCTGAAGCTCCAGGCCCGCTTCGTCGGCGGCGGGCGACGAGTACCGTCTGCTCCGCGACGAGGTCGTCGCGGCGAAGCCCGACCTCGTCCTGCGCGTCGCACTTTCCGCGGCCGGACAAGCTCGATCGGGAGGAGGAGTGGCTCGACGTCCCGATCGACGCGCCTGCGCGCGTTCGACCGCGCGCCCGGCAATCCGCGGTGGATTCGCGACGCCGGACTCTCGACTTCTCGCTGACGA
The DNA here is from genome assembly GCA_963804915.1 of uncultured Acidobacteriota bacterium. Classification (GTDB taxonomy): domain Bacteria; phylum Acidobacteriota; class Thermoanaerobaculia; order UBA5066; family Gp7-AA6; genus DAHUXD01. The sequence goes on along the minus strand of CAWDSI010000028.1, from coordinate 75,202 downwards.
CGGACGGCCTCGAGAAGGTCGACGACTTCGACGGCCGCGTGCGCGAAGCGATGGGGCGGGGCCTCTCCGCGGACGACGCGCTCGCGGCGGTGACCGTCGGTCCCGGCGCGCCAGCTCGGGCCTGGGCGACCGCCTGGGCACCCTGGAGGCCGGCCGGATCGCGAACCTCGTCGTCCGCGACGGCGAGCCTTTCGACGGAGAAGAGCCGGTCGCGGAGATCTGGATCGACGGCGACGGATCGACCTGACGCCGAAGAAGAGCCGACGCCGCGGCGAGACGGCCGCGTCCAAGGCGCCTTCGGCGGCGAAGGCGCCGGACGTGCGCCCCGCTCCGGCCCGCGAGGCCGGCACCGCTCGCGACCCCGGGGGCGGTCGTCGTCCGCGGCGCCACCGTCTGGACGCAGGGCCCGTCCGGCATCCTCGAGGACGCCGACGTGCTCGTCGTCGACGGGAAGATCACGGCGGTCGGCCGGGGCGTCTCGGCGCCCGCCGGCGCTCTCGAGATCGACGGCCGGGGCAAGCACGTCACTCCGGGCATCATCGACGCGCACTCGCACACCGCCATCGACGACTACACCAACGAGGGCACGCACAACATCACGGCCGAGGTCCGCATTCGCGACGTGCTCACGCCCTTCGAGGTCGCGATCTACCGCCAGCTCGCGGGCGGCACGACGATCGCAAACGTGCTCCACGGCTCGGCCAACTCGATCGGCGGCCAGAACCAGATCGTGAAGTGGAGATGGGGCGGCGGGCCGGACGCGCTCGTACTTCGCGGGCGCGCCCGAGGGCATCAAGTTCGCGCTCGGCGAGAACCCGAAGCAGTCGAACTGGAGCAATCCCACGCCCCGCTATCCGGCGACGCGCATGGGCGTCGCGGAGTCGATCCGCGAGCGCTTCCAGGCGGCGAAGGACTACCGCCGCCGGCAGGACGAGTACCGCAAGGCCGCCGTCGGGCAAGGGCGCCCGGCCGATTCCGCCGGCGCCGGACCTCCAGCTCGAAGCGATCGCCGAGATCCTCGAGGGCAAGCGCACGATCCACTGCCACTCGTATCGCAAGGACGAAATCCTCCAGATGATCCGCTCCGCGGAAGAGTTCGGCGTGAAGATCGGCACGTTCCAGCACGTGCTCGAGGGCTACAAGGTGGCGGACGAGATCGCGCGGCACGGCGCCGGAGCATCGGGCTTCTCGGACTGGTGGGCCTACAAGGTCGAGGTCTTCGACGCGATTCCGTACGCGTTCCCGCTGATGCGGGAGCGCGGCGTGCTCGTGTCGTTCAACTCCGACGACGATGGTCTCGCGCGGCGCCTGAACCTCGAGGCCGCCAAGGCCGTGAAGTACGGCCACGTGGCGCCCGCGGACGCGCTCGCGTTCGTGACATCGAATCCCGCGAAGCAGCTCGGCATCGAGGCGCGGGTCGGCTCGCTCGAGACCGGCAAGGACGGCGACTTCGTGGTCTGGAGCGGGGATCCGCTTTCGACGACCACGGTCGCGCTCGAGACCTGGATCGAGGGCAAGAAGTACTTCGACCGCACGGCCGACGTCGCCGCGAGGCCGACGCGCGAATCCGAGCGCACCGAGCTGATCGCGAAGGCGAAGGCGCGCACCGAGGCGGGGAGCGCGGACAAGCAGGCCAAGCCGGACAAGGCTCCGTCGGAAGGAGGCGGGCGATGAAGACGCGAATCGCTTCGCCGCGTCGCTCGTCTCGCTGCTGTGCGCTCGCCGGAATGCGCGCCCAGGACGAAAGTCACGCCGCCGCCGCCTCCCCGGGTCTTCTCGATCGTCGGCGCGACGATCCATCCCGTCTCCGGCCCGGAGATCGCCGGAGGCACGATCGTCGTGCGCGACGGCAAGATCGCCTCCGTCTCCGCGGGCGCGGCGCCCGAGCCGGGAGCTCCGGTCGTGGACGGCAAGGGCAAGCACGTCTACCCGTCGCTCTTTCCGCCGATGACCGTGCTCGGCCTCGAGGAGATCGACGCCGTTCGCGCGACGGTCGACAAGCAGGAGCTGGGCGGCATCAATCCGGCGGCGCGCGCCGACGTCGCGATCAACTACGATTCGGAGCTGCTTCCGGTGGCCCGTTCCGGAGGCGTTCTCGTCGCCGGAGTCACGCCCATCGGCGGCATCATCGCCGGGACCGGCCGTGGCGACGAAGCTGCGACGGCTGGACGCGCGAGGACGCCACGCTCAAGGCCCCGGCCGCGATCACGATCTACTGGCCGGATCTGAGGATCAACCGTTCTCCCGACGCGAGCCGCACGGTCAAGAAGCAGGAGAAGACACGCGACGAAGCGCTCGAACGCCTCCGGAAGGCCTTCCGGGACGCCCGGGCGTACGGCAAGGCGCGGGGCGCCGAGCGCACCGCGGGAGTGCCGAAGCACGACTTCGACCCGCGCCTGGAGGCCCTCCTGCCGGCGATCGACGGGTCGATTCCCGTGGTGGTGCACGCGCAGCGGCTCGCGCAGATCCGCGACGCGATGAAGTGGGCGTCGGAAGAGAAGCTGCGTCTCGTCATCTGGGGAGGCGCCGACGCGTGGCGGATGGCGGACGAGCTCGCGAAAGCCGGCGTGCCCGTGATCCTGGAATCGCCGCTCGCGCTTCCGGTGCGCGAAGACGACCCGTACGACGCGGAGTTCGCGGATGCGGGCGTGCTGGATCGCGCGGGCGTTCGGGTGGCTTTCAACGACGGCGGCGACGATGCGTCGAACGTCCGGAACTTCCCGCAGCTCGCCGCGATGGCCGTGGCCTACGGGTACCCTCGCGAGAAGGCGCTCGCCGCCCTGACGCTCGAGCCCGCGCGGATCCTCGGCGTCGACGCCCGGATCGGCTCGCTCGAGCCCGGCAAGGACGCGACCCTCGTCCTCACCGACGGCGACATCCTCGATCTCCGCACGCACGTGGTCGCCGCGTACATCGACGGGCGCGCGCTGGATCTGACCGACAAGCAGAAACGGCTCTACGAACGCTACCGGAACCGGCCGAAGCCGGGCGGCACGCCGTAGGCGGCGAGCGAGAGGCGAAACACCATGCGGCGTTTGCTGTCGATCGGGATCGCGCTCCTGACGTGCGCCGCCGGGCTTTCCGCTCAGCCCGCTCAGTCGGCGCGTCGGGGCCGTCGGCCGACCCGGCGCTCCTCGCGCGAGCGCGCCGGCTGCTCGAGGCCGCCCCCCTCATCGACACCCACAACGATCTTCCGTCGATGCTGCTCGAAAAGTACAAGGGCGACCTCACCCGGGTGGACCTCGGGAGCGTCCAGGCCGCGCTTTGCGCCGACGTGCCTCGGCTGATCGAGGGCGGCGTCGGCGCTCAGTACTGGTCGGTGTTCGTCGAGTCGTCCACGATGTCGACACACACCGCTCTTCACGAGGCTCTTCGCGAATTCGACGTGACGCTGCGCCTGATTCGCAGCCAGCCGCGTCTGGAGCTCGCCCGGACGGCCGACGACATCGAACGCATCCACCGCGAGGGGAAGATCGCTTCGCTCATCGGGGTCGAAGGCGGCCACATGATCGAGCAGTCGCCGGCCGCCCTGCGGATCTTCTACGAGCTCGGCGGCCGATACATGACGCTGACGCACTGGGACAACGTGGAGTGGGCGGATTCGGCGACGGACCGGCCGGAGCACGACGGCCTGACGGTGTACGGCGAGAAGCTCGTCCGGGAGATGAACCGCCTCGGGATGTTCGTCGACATCTCGCATGTCAGCGCCGACACCATGCGCGACGTCCTGCGCGTGTCGCGCGCGCCCGTGATCTTTTCGCATTCCAGCGCCCGGGCCGTCACGGACCATCCGCGCAACGTGCCGGACGACGTCCTGCGCGCGCTCGCGGCGAACGGGGGCGTCGTCCACGTCAACTTCATCGCGGCGTTCATCGCGCCCGAGCACGCGGCGTGGGACGCGAAGCGGAAGGTCGCCCGCAAGGCACTTCAGGAGCGCCTCGGCGACGAGAAAGCGATCGACCTGGAGCTCAAGAACTGGGAGAAGGCGAATCCCGAGCCGCGCGGCTCCATCGGCCGCGTCGCCGACCACGTGGACCGCGCGGTCAAGCTGGCCGGGATCGATCACGTCGGCATCGGTGCCGACTATTACGACGACGGCGCGACATCGATGGCCGAAGGGCTCGAAAACGTGACGCGGTACCCTTACCTTTTCGCCGAGCTCCTGCGGCGCGGCTACTCGGATGAGGACGTCATGAAGATCGCCGGGCGCAACCATCTCCGGGCCATGCGGCAGATGGAGGGTGTTGCGGCCGAGCTCCAGAAGGTGCAGCCGCCTCTGACGCTCGACGGACAGGAGGGCCCGCGATGAACTTTCTGTTCAAGGAAGAACCGACGCACTATTCCTACGACGACCTCGTCCGCGACGGGAAGACGAGCTGGACCGGGGTCAAGAATCCCCTCGCCCAGAAACATCTGCGCTCGGTGAAAAAGGGCGACCGGATTTTTTACTACCACACGGGGGACCAGAAGGCGGTGGTGGCGATCGCAAAGGCCGCGGGCGACGCCTATCCCGATCCCAAGGACCCCGCGGGAAAGCTCCATGCGGTCGACGTCGTCCCGGTCAAGAAGCTCGCCCGTCCCGTGACGCTCGCCGAGATCAAGGCCTCGGGCGATTTCCGCGATTTCCCGCTCGTCCGGATCTCCCGGCTCTCGGTCATGCCCGTTTCCGACAAGGAATGGGCCGCGATCGAGAAGCTCGCCTCGCGCTGAGGGCGGAAGAGAGTCGCGGCGCGAGAGGACTACGGCCGGTCCGTGACCTCCCGGGTCGCCCGTTCCCGACCGGCTCTTTCGGGCGCCTCGCGCGGCTGGGGCTCCGGGAAGGAATCCGAACGTCCAGCCGATGTCGTGGAGCAGGGGCAGCGTGAGGTCGACCGTGTGGGGGAGATCGCCGCTCAGGTTGGGTTCCATCAGGAGGTTCGGCGAGGCGCTCGTGTCCCAGTGCGAGATCGAGGAGCCGGGCTCGACGGGATTGGGCGCGTAGAGACGCGGGCGGTCGAGCCCAACGACCCGTCCGGCGAGCCGCCCGGGAATGACGCCGAGCCGCACGACGACGCCGCGTCGAGATTCGCCTTGAGCGTCGGCACCGTCGGTCTGCGTCACGCTCAGGACCGGGATCGTGATGGTCGGGTCGTCGCCGTCCATTCCGGGAGGATGCGCCGCGCGCACGTTGTCCACCACGACGATAGCGACCGCGCCGGCGGTCTGGGCGTTGGTCGCCTTTGACGACGAAGGTGCAGTCGCCGCGGTCGACGAGCGCGACGTGGCCGGCGATCGCCGAAGCGTTCGTGTACGCCGAGCAGCCGTCGGTCGTGGTCGGTCCGGCGGTGTCGGCGGCGTCGATCGGCGCCGCGACATGTCCGGTCAGTGACCTCGCTGACGTCGGGACCGAACGCCGCCGTTCCAAAGTCGAGATCGCCGGCGATTCCCGAGCGGCGAAGTCGACGTGCAGCGCCACCAGCGGGCCCAGGAACTGGGGCGCCGCCGCGTGCGTCGCCGGCCCGTCCCAGACGAGATGGTCCCGTGTTGACGGTCGGAGCTCGCCCGCTCGGCGCGCCGTCATGTCGGTCCAGTGTTTGCCGGCCGACTCGTCGAAGATCATGGACTCGAAGATGTCGGGCTGATTGAGGAATTCGGAGCCGGTCGAGTCGTCGACGAGGGTCAGGAATCCGAGACCGTGGCCGAGCTCGTGGAGGAGGACGGCGACCAGATCGAAGCCGGTGCCGTGCTGGGCGTCGAGCCCGTAATACCAGGACCCGTTTTCGAGACAACCGGTCTGCCCGACGCTGGAGTTGAACCGCGCCGTAATGTCGTCGGAACCGGGGACGAGGTCGGTCCCCGCGAATCTGTTCGCGAGCGCCGACGGGTACCAGGCGCCGGCCAGGGGAGCGTCCGGCGAGTCGGAGACGACGGTGTCCGGAAACGCGCCGCCGAGCGCTCCCTCGTCCGCGGTGCACGGGAGCGGATCGAAGGACGCGCGAACGCGAATCTCGACGGGAGTGTCGAGCAGCTGTCCCCAGATCTCGGCCGCGCGCTCGAACGCGATCAAACGCTGCTGGCCGACGGTCGTGCCGGTGTTCCCGCCGACCGGAGTGGCCGCCGTGGGATCGTTGAAGCCCTCGTTCGGCCCGTCGGTGTTGACGATCGTGATCTGCGCGGCGCCGCGCGCCGCAGCCGGCGCGAACGCGACGAGCACAAGCACGAGGGCGAGAGTCGCGAGAGCCCGAAGCCGGCGGGCCGTCACTGGGGGTCCTCCGCCGGGCATTCGTCGGTGGGTCGCACGCTTCCTTTTCGGCAGCTGTAGGAGATCGTCCCATCCGGATTCACGGTGGCCACGACGCTCATGAGAAACGTCTCGTCGAGCTTCACGATCCGGGTCCCGTCGGGCCGGACGAGCACCTCATACGTCTTCCCGGACCGGTCGCGCGAGGAGAGGGCGATCCTCTGCCTCTCCTCGGACGTCGGCCGGCGGAGCTGTCCGGTCGCCGGATCGACGAAAACGCGGATTCCTCGCTCCGGGGACGCCGCGGTCGGGGGATCGATCGCCGGACAGGAGTCGGCCGGCGGGGGAGCCGGAAACGCCAGCCCGGCCGAGGCGGCGAGTCCCAGCCCCGCGGCGGCAGCGAGCCGGCGAAACCTCGAGATCAGGTGAGCCATGGATACCTCCGCGCCCGTCGGGCGCCCCGGCATTCTAGACGGGCTGTTCGCGTCGCGGGCGCCCGCCGACTGGCATAGATTGCGTCGACACTCAGGGAGGTAAACCATGCGCCCCCGCAGGAATTTCTCCCTTCTGCTTCCGGCCTTCCTCTGTCTCGCCTCTCTGACTTCCGCCCGACTGCTCGCCGAGGAGGCGCGGGCCGGCGCCGCTGCCCGATACGTCGTTTTCGAGATCGACGCCGACGGGGCCGTGCGGCCGCAGATGCATCGGATCGTGGAACTGTCCTCCGCGTGGCGGTCGCTGACCCCCGAAGAGGTCGCATCGCGCCTCGCCCGTCCGGCGCGCGACGTCGAGCAGGTGCACGTGCGGATGTTCGCCGACGGAGGAGCGCTCGCCTTCCAGGACGTCGTCGCGGTGCCGCGGTGGACGCGCGCCGAGCTTCCCGTCTCCGAGGACGCCCCGGACGCCGACATCGAGGGCCGCCTTCCGCTGAACGGGAAGCGCGCGTTCGTGGTCCGCGTACCCGTTCTCGAGCGGAGCTGGCTGGCCCTCTCGGTCGGCCGCGAGGGTCGACAACCGCGGGAAGCCGCCTTCCGCGACGCCGAGTTCGACCTGGACGCTCTCGCCGCGGACGCCAGCCTGCCGCTGGCCCGCTTTGCGCCGGAGGTGGAGCTTCGGTCCGCGGCGGCCGCGAACTCGGGCAATCGCGTCGACGTGCTCGTCATGGGCGACGGCTATACGTCCGGAGAGCACGCCAGGTTCGACACGGACGCGGCCAACCTGATCTCGAACTTCTTCAGCATCACGCCGTACTCCACCTACCGGAACTTCGTCAACACGGCGACGCTCTTCACGACCTCGACGCAGTCGGGTGCGGACCACCCTCCGTTCAACGCGAGCTGCGGTTCGACGCCGTTCCCGTCCTGCTGCGCCGATCCCACGGCTCAGACCGACACGAAGGCGGGCACCTTCGTCACCACGGCGTTCGACGCGACGTTCTGCTCGAGCAACATCCACAGGCTTCTCGTCGTGGACAACGCCAAGGTCCTGGCGGCGGCCGCGGTGTCGCCGGACTGGGACCAGATTTTCGTGATCGTCAACGACACGACGTACGGCGGCGGCGGGGGAACGCTCTCCACGGTGTCGACGAACCCGACGGCACTCTCCATCGCGCAGCACGAGTACGGCCACTCCTTCACGGAGCTCACCGACGAGTACCAGACGCCCTTCCCGGGCTTTCCGGCCTGCAGTGACGTGACCTCGCCGGCGTGCGAGCCCAACGTCACCGACCAGCAGGATCGCGCCTCGATCAAGTGGAACGACTGGATCGACGCGGCCACGCCGGTGCCCACGCCGGCGACCGCCCAGTACAACTCGGCGGTCGGCCTGTTCGAGGGCGCCCGATTCCTCTCGACCGGAATGTTCCGGCCCCGCCAGAACTGCCTGATGCGCGCGCTCGGCCAGCCGTTCTGCGAGATCTGCAAGCAGGAATACGTGTTCCAGCTCTACCGCGGAGGCTGGGGCGTCCCGGCCGGCGGCATCGATCTGATCGAGCCCGGCTCCGAGAGCCCGGCGCCGGGGTTCGTATCGATCCCGTTCCCGGGAAGCCAGACCTTCTCCGTCGGCGTTCTCAAGCCGACGCGGCGGCAGCCTGGCCGCGAGCTGGTACATCGACGGAGCTCCCATCCAGGGCGCCTCGTCCAACTCCTACACCTTCACGCCGACGGCCGAGGGCGTCAAGCGCATCGAGGTCCGCGTCCGCGACACGTCGAACCTCGTGAAAGACGAGGCCGCCGCCGGCGTCTCACTGACGAGCCGCACGTGGACGGCCGGCGTGGGCCAGGCCGGCCGTTTCCAGATCGAGGTGGACTGGGCGGTTCCGTCCCAGGGGCGCTCCGGCGTCGGCACCGAGGTCGCGCTGACCGCGGATACGCGCTACTTCTGGTTCTTCACGCCGGCGAACATCGAGCTCGTCATCAAGGTGCTGGACGCCCGCTCCATCAACCAGCACTACTGGGTCTTCTACGGGGCGCTGTCGAGCGTGCAGTACACGATCCGGATCACGGATACGGTGACGGGCGCGGTCAAGACGTACACGAACCCCGCCGGGACGCTCGCGAGCGTCGCGGACATCCAGGCGTTCGCCGGCGTGACCGGCGGAGCGCCGGACGCTCCTCTCGCTCAGGCGTCGGACGTCGCGTGGGCTCTGGCCGCGCAGGCGAAGGCGGGATTCGCGCCGGGCGCGCCCTCGGTCGCGAGCCTGCCGGGCGGCGATCTTGCGCCGGCGCCCGCGGCGTGCTCCGCCAACGCTCAGACGCTGTGCCTCAATGCGAGCCGCTTTCAGATCCGGGTGGACTGGGCCGTGCCGGCGCAGGGGCGGACCGGCATCGGAACGGCCGTGCCGGTGACGTCCGATACGGGGTACTTCTGGTTCTTCACCTCGGCGAACGTCGAGCTCGTGATCAAGGTGCTCGACGGGCGGGGGATCAACGACCACTTCTGGGTCTTCTACGGGGCCCTGTCGAGCGTGCAGTACACGATCCACATCACGGACACCCAGACGGGCGCGACGAAGACCTACTCGAACCCGTCCGGGACGCTCGCCAGCGTCGCGGACACGTCGGCGTTCTAGGACTCCCTCTCCACGCAGGAGAGGGGGGTCAGGGCTGAGGGGCCTTCGCCGTGACGGTGATGTTCTTCGCGGCGAACCACGGATGCCATTCGAGGATGAGCCGCCCGGCCTTCACGGCCGGGTCCTGCTCCGCGAGCGCCTTCGCTTCTTCCGGGGTGTCGACGCGGAAGATGAGCATGCCCCGCAGGTCGCCGCCGTCCGCAAACGGGCCGGCGATGATGAGCTTGCCGGACTCCGCCATCTTGCCGATGTGAGCGAGGTGCTCGGACTGGAGCTTCTGGAGCTCGGGCGTGGACCCGGGCGTCCAGTTCGGGCCCTTGCGGTAGAAGCCCACCTGATAGGTCGCCATCTCGTAGTCCTCGGGCCCCGCGGCGGCGACGACGACGAGGCCGGCGGCCGCGAGAAGCGCCGCCGCGCAAAGAAACCGGAATCGTTTCATGGGGTCCTCCCGGGAGCGGCCGGCTCGCGCAGCCGGTACTCGCCCTCCATCTCGATCGTGGCGGCGCCGTTCTTGTCGAACGTGCCCTTGTAGGTTCCCTGGCCCTGCAATCTCTCGAGCTCGCCGGTGCCGCCGGTAAAGGCCCAGCGTCCCTGCAGTCGTCTCGAAAACCCCGTTGCGACCCCGGCTCTGGCCGTCGAAGCGAAGGTAATAGATGTCGCCCTTCCCCCCGGTTCGACCGACGTGGTACCCGTGCTCGAGTGCCGTGTCGCCCTTCTGTTCGCGGATCATCTTCGACTCTCCGCGGAACGTGCGCTGCTTTTCCGAGCACGAGGGGCTTCGTCCACCGACACGGAGTCTTGCCGACGGAGAGGACGTGGCCGGGCGCGTCCGCGACCTCCATCGAGGTCCGCTCCGGCTTCTCGCATTCGAGCGTGCCGGAGATCTTCGTCGAGGGCGGGGGCGTCGGCTTCGCGCGGATCGCGAGTGTCGGCGTGAATTCGGGCGTCGGCTGCGCCGCGAGACGCGAAGCCGCGAGCGCGGCCGCGACGGCAATGACCGCGATGCCGAGGATCGAAGCCTTCATGGGCCGGGGATTCTACCCGGAGCACGACTCCGATCTCGTCCGTCACGGCGAGCCGAAGTGCGCGATCTCGTGTCGAGAATCGCGTTTCGCCTGCTAAAATAGAGGCAGCGATGAGGCTCGCCGGACGTTCCGGTCGCGAAGCTCCGATCTTCGATCCTGCGCAGCTTCTCCTCTTTCCCGCTCTTCCCCCCACGGTGCGGATCCAGGGCGCCATCCGGCTGACGGAGTCCAACGTGGCCCGCAACGTGCCGCCCGGCCGTCCGGGGGTGTTCTTTCTGAAAGGCGTCGGCGAGGAGGGCGAGATCACCGAGCGGGTCGGCCGGGACGACGTCGACCTGCGACAGCGCCTGCTCCAGTACGCCCGCCAGAGGCATCCCAACATCCTTTTCGGCTGGGTCCTGGCCGAGGACGCGAACGAAGCGTATCGGCTGGAGTGCTACCTCTGGCACGCCCACGGCGGGGCGTGGGCCGGCATCGCCGGCGACGCGCATCCTTCGCCCTCGGAGCCCATCCCGTTCCTCGGCTGCCCCGACTGCGACGAGTAGAATCCCCTCTCTGGAGACCCTGACCAACTTCGTCGGCGGGCGCTGGGTGCCTTCGGGGACCACGGAGTTCCTCGACGTCCACAACCCGGCGACCGGCGAAGTCATCGCGCGCACGCCGCTCTCGACCGGCACGGACGTGGACGCCGCGGTGGGCGCGGCATCGAAGGCCTTCCCCGCGTGGCGCGACACGCCGCCGATGGTCCGGGCGCGGGCGATGTTCCGGTTCCGCGAGCTCCTCGAGCGGCACTTCGAGGAGATCGCCGCGACCGTGACCCGCGAGCACGGCAAGACCCTGGACGAGGCGCGCGGAAGCCTCCGGCGGGGGATCGAGTGCGTGGAGGTGGCGTGCGGCTCGCCCTCCCTGATGATGGGCTACGGCCTCGAGAACGTCGGGCCCGGGATCGACTGCCAGGTCCTGCGGCAGCCTCTCGGCGTCTGCGCCGCGATCGCGCCCTTCAACTTCCCGGCGATGGTGCCTCTGTGGTTTCTGCCCTTCGCCGTCGCCACCGGAAACACGTTCATCGCCAAGCCGTCCGAGCAGGTCCCCCTGACGCAGCGGAGGATCGCGCAGCTTCTCGAGGAGTGCCTGCCGCCGGGCGTCGTCAACCTGGTCAACGGAGGACGCGACGTCGTCGAGGCGATCTGCGACCATCCCGGCATCCGCGCCGTCTCGTTCGTCGGCTCGACGGAGGTCGCGCGGGCGGTGTACCGGCGGGCGACGCACGCCGGCAAGCGCGTGCAGGCTCTGGGCGGCGCGAAGAATTTCGTCGTGGTCATGCCGGACGCGGATTTCGACCGGGCGATCGACGTCATCACGGAATCCTTCTACGGCTGCGCCGGCGAGCGATGCCTGGCCGGAAGCGTGATGCTGCCGGTCGGATCGGCGCACGCGGAGGCGCGGGATCGGCTCACCGAGTCGGCGCGGGCCCTCCGGGTCGGCGACGGGTCGAAGCCCGGCGTGGCGATGGGCCCGGTGATCAGCGCGGCGCATCGGGACCGCGTGCTCGGCTACATCGAAAAAGGGATCGCCGAAGGCGCCCGGCTGCTGCTGGACGGCCGCCGGAACCCGGTCGCGGATCGTCCGGACGGTTACTTCCTCGGCCCCACGCTCTTCGACGAGGTGCTCTCCGGCGATGACCATCGGCCGCGAGGAGATCTTCGGGCCGGTCGCCGCGATCGCGCCGGTCGGCTCACTCGAGGAGGCGATCGCCGTGATGCAGGCGCACCCCAACGCGAACGCGACCTCGATCTTCACCTCCAGCGGCAAGGCCGCGCGCGAGTACGCGCGTCTCGCGACCGCGTCCATGGTCGGCGTCAACATCGGGGTCGCGTCTCCGCTGGCTCCGTTCCCCTTCGGCGGCGCGAAGGACAGCTTCTTCGGCGACCTCAAGGCCCACGGGCGGGACGCGTACGAGTTCTACACGGACAAGAAGGTCGTGATTTCACGGTGGTTTTGAAGCGAGCGGGAGACGGCGATGGGCGATGATGAGCACGACGGTCAAGACGCAGGCCCCGACCTCCGAGACGACGCGCGAGATCCGCGAGAAGCACAGGGAGTTCATGCTTCCCGCGACGATCCAGTACTACGCGGAGCCGCTCGTCCTGACCGAGGGCCAGGGGATGCGGATCAAGGACGCCGACGGCAACGAGTACCTCGATTTCTTCGGCGGGATCCTGACCGTCTCGGTCGGCCACGCCAACGAGAAGGTCAACGCCGCCGTCGTCGCGCAGATCACGCGGCTCTCGCACGTCTCGACGCTGTATCCGACGATCCCGGCGGTGGAGCTCGCCGAGACGCTCGCCCGGATTTCACCGGGCCGGCTGCAGCAGAGCTTCCTGGCCACCTCCGGCACGGAGGCCGACGAGACCGCGATCATGCTGGCGCAGCTCCACACGGGGGCTTCCGAAATCGTCGCGCTCCGCCACGGTTACTCGGGCCGCTCGATGCTGGCGCAGTCGCTGACCGCCGTTTCGACCTGGAAGCCGTTGCCGACGCAGGTCCCGGGCATCAAGCACGCGTTGGCGCCGTACTGCTATCGCTGCCCGCTCAAGCTGACGTACCCCTCCTGCGGCGTGGCCTGCGCGAAGGACATCGAGGAGCTGATCCGGACGACGACCTCGGGCCGGATCGCCGGTTTCCTGGCCGAGACCATCCAGGGCGTCGGCGGCTTCATCACGCCGCCGCCGGAGTACTTCGAGATCGCCGTCGGCATCGTCAGGAAATACGGCGGCGTCTTCATCTGCGACGAGGTGCAGACGGGCTTCGGCCGGACGGGCGGCAAGTTCTGGGGGATCGAGCACTACGGGGTCGAGCCGGATCTGATGACGATGGCCAAGGGCATCGCGAACGGGCTGCCGCTCGGCGCCTGCATCGCGACTCCGGAGATCGCCGCGTCGCTCAAGGCGCTGACGATCTCGACCTTCGGCGGCAATCCCGTGTCCTGCGCGGCCGCGAATGCGACGATCCGCATCATCGAGGAGGACGATCTGCCGGGCAACGCCGAGCGGATGGGCCGCATCCTCCGCGACGGCTTCGAGGAGCTGAAAGGCCGCTTCCCGAGAAACGTCGGCGACGTCCGCGGGATGGGTCTGATGCAGGCGATCGAGCTCGTCGTCGACGAGACCACCGGCGACCGGACCCCCGAGAAGGCGCTGACGAACCGCGTGTTCGAGGAGACCCGCAAGCGGGGCCTGCTCGTGGGCAAGAGCGGTCTCGAGGGGAACGTGCTTCCGCGTCGCCCCGCCGTTGAACGTGACGCGCGGCGACGTCGAGGAGGCCCTGGCGATCATCCGCGAGTCGTTCGAGGCCGCCGGAGCGCGCTGAGCCGGAAGAACCCGAAGCGCCGCCGGGCGCATATGTGGTGGCGTGAGCAAAACCATGACGTCTTCCGAGCCTTCGACTTCTCCCTCCGCGGCGCCGCGCCGGATCGACCGCATCGTCGCTTCGCCCAGCCCCCACTGGGTGGGCGACGGGTTCTTCGTCTCCGGCTTCTTCAACGCGATCCCGGATGCCCAGCGCAAGCTGAGCCCGTTTCTGCTCCTCGACTACGGGGCGCCGCGGGAGTTCCCGCCGACCGCGAACACGCGGCAGGGCGTGGGGCCGCATCCGCATCGCGGATTCGAGACCGTCACGATCGCCTTCCGGGGCAGCGTCGCCCACCACGACTCGACGGGTCGAGGCGGAGTCATCAACCCCGGGGACGTCCAGTGGATGACGGCGGCCTCGGGGATCCTCCACCGCGAGTACCACGAGGAGGCCTGGGCGCGGAAGGGCGGCACGATGCAGATGGCCCAGATCTGGGTCAACCTGCCGCGGGCGCACAAGATGGACCCGCCCGGCTACCAGGCCATCACGGCAGACCGGATCGGGGTCGCGACGCTGCGGAACGGCGCCGGCACCGTGCGCGTCATCGCCGGCGAGTACCTGGGTGTGCGCGGCCCGGCCCGGACCTTCACGCCCGTCACGATGCTGGACATCCGGCTCGAAGGCATGGGGCGCGCGGAGTTCCACGTTCCGAGCCGCCACAACGCGGCGCTGCTCGTCATGAAGGGGGAGATTGCGGTCAACGGCGAGGACGCGTCGGAGAACGAGCTCGTCGTCTTCGCCAACGCCGGCGAGCACATCGCCGTCGAGGCGAAATCCGACTCCCAGATGCTCCTGCTCGCGGGCGAGCCGATCGACGAACCGGTCGTGTCCTACGGTCCGTTCGTGATGAACACCGAAGGCGAGATCCGGCAGGCCATGATCGACTTCCAGGACGGGAAGTTCGGCCAGCCTGGACGACTGAGGCCGCGCGGCGTCAACGCGCGTGGAATCCGCTCCTCGCCGGCGAAAGGCCTCGGTCGTCTGAGGGTCCAGGGCCTAGAATGCCCGAAAGTGACTAGGCTCGCCGTTTTGACGCGGCTTCGAGCGATACGGCCGCTGGTGAGAGCCGCTGCGTAAGCTCCGTATCGGCGTCATCGATCTGGTCTCCAAAGCGCCAACCCGGGCCCTGTACGCGCGCGTCATGAACGCGAATCTCGCCAGCATCATGCCTCAGGTCGTCGCGGTGTGGTGCGAAGCGGAAGGGCACGAGGTCACCTTCGTCTGCTACACCGGTCTCGAGAACCTGGTCGACGATCTGCCCGACGAGCTCGACCTCGTCTTCATCGGCGCGTTTACTCAGGCGGCCCTCCTCGCTTACGCGCTCTCCAACCTGTTCCGATCGAAGGGAGCCGTCACCGTCCTGGGCGGTCCTCACGCCCGCTGCTACCCGGAGGACGCCCGGAGCTACTTCGATTATGTCCTCGGCTTTACCGACCAGACCGTGATCCGCGAGGTGCTGAAGGATTGCTCGCCGCACCGGCCCATCGGTGCGCACCTTGCGGCGAAGCGGCAGCCCGCGGCGCTTCCGGGCGTGCGCGAGCGTTGGAAGTTCATCGAGCCGACGCTGCAGAAAGCCCCCCTGTTCAAGATCGTGCCGATGATCGCCAGCCTCGGGTGTCCCTACACCTGCAGCTTTTGCATCGATTCGGTCGTCCCGTATCAGCCCCTCGACTTCGCGGTGCTCTCCGATGACCTCCGGTTCCTCGCGCGGACGCTCCGGCGGCCGCGAGTCGGCTGGCATGACCCGAACTTCGGCGTGCGATTCGACGAAACCCTCGACGCGATCGACGCGGCGGTGCCGCCGAACCGGATCGATTTCATCGCGGAGAGCAGCCTTTCTCTCCTGGCGGAGCCGCATCTGAAGCGACTCCAGCGCAGCGGATTCAAGGTCCTGCTGCCCGGCGTCGAATCCTGGTACGAGCTGGGCAACAAGTCCAGGACCGGCCAACTCACCGGAATGGACAAAGTCCGCCAAGTCTCCGAGCACGTCAACCTGATATCGAAGTATGTCCCCGGCGTCCAGACCAACTTCGTGCTCGGGCTCGACTCGGACGAAGGAACGGAGCCGTTCGAACTGACGAAACGCTTCGTGGACATGACTCCCGGTGCGTTCCCCGGTTATTCGCTTCTCTCCGCGTTCGGGCGGGCAGCGCCGTTGAACCTCGAGTACCAGCGCGCCAATCGCGTGCTTCCGTTCCCGTTCCACTTCCTCGACAACAATCACGCCATGAACGTCAAGCCGAAGAACTACTCCTGGCGTGAGTTCTACGACCAGGTCATCAGTCTGACCAGGCACACGTTCTCGGGACGCGCCATCGTGAACCGTTTCCGAGCGACCCGGATGATGATCCCGCGCTGGATGAGCCTGGTCCGGGCGGTGTCGTCGGAAGGATTCGGCAGGCTCGCCTATCACCGGGAACTGCGGCGGCGACTCGACGCCGACAAGGACGTCCAGCGCTATTTCGACCAGGAGACGATGAAGCTCCCCGCTTTCTACGTCGATCAGGTGCGCAGCGACCTCGGGGCGTTGTGGAAGTGGCTCCCGACCGGAGCCCTGGATCATGACAGCCACGCCTACCGAAAGGCGGAGGAAGGGCAGTTGCCGGCGTCGTAAAGCGCTCTCAGGCAGAAAACACTAGCCACTCTTCCGCAGCTTCCGCTGGATCCAGTAGATCGGGATCCCGAGCGCGATGAAGGCCAGGCCGAGGAGCGATTCGCGAGGCGTCTCGACGAGCGTGTTGACGACGATGGCGAAGGCGGTCACGCCGAAGAGGATCGGGACGAAGGGATAGCCGGGGACCCGATAGGGCCGTGGCATCTCCGGCTCCTTGCGGCGGAGCGCGATCACGGAGAGGACCGCGAGGGCGTAGAAGATCCACCCGCCGAAGATCACGTACGTGAAGAGCTGCGAGAAGCCGCCGATGACGAGGACCAGGAACGCGGACCACAGGCCCTGGAAGAGGAGCGCCTCGACCGGCGTCCGCCAGCGCGGGTGGACCCGCGAGACGCGCTCGAGGAAGAGCCCGTCCTTGGCCATCTGGTAGTACGCCCGCGGCCCGGCGAGGATCAGGGCGTTCATCGCGCCCAGGATCGAGCAGAGGATCGCGGCCGTGAGGAGCTTGCCGCCCCATTCGCCGGTCACACGCGTCATGGCGGTCAGCGCCACCCGGTCGGAGCCCGCGATCTCGGCCGGCGTCAGGACCTTCAGGTACGCGAGGTTGGCCAGAAGGTACAGGCCAATGACGATGGACACGCCGCCGATGACGCCGCGCGGAAAATTCTTCTGGGGGTCGCGGATCTCGCCGGCCGCGAAGCTGACGTCGTGCCATCCCTCGTAAGCCCAGAGCACCGCGACGAGGGCCACGCCGAGTGCGGCGAGCGGCACCGGGCCGGAGGGGAGAGGAGCCGGGGCCGGCCCCGCATCTCCCTGCGGAATCGGACCGGGGAGCAGAAAGATCACGACGACCATGACGACGAGGCCGCCGACCTTGAGTGCGGTCAGGACGTTTCCCACGCGCGCGCCGTTTTTGACTCCGACGATGTTGACCCACGTGAGCAGCGCGATCGCGATCACGCCCGCGAGCTTCGCCGTTGCCGGCGTCAGAGGCACGAAGGCGCCCAGGTAGATCGGGAAGGCGGCTGCGAGCGTCGCGATCGAGCCGGACGTCGCAACCGTGAAGAGCATCCAGCCGCAGAGAAACCCCGGAAGCCGCCCGAACCCTCGCGTGATGAAGGTGTAGATGCCTCCCGCCTCGGGCATCGCGGCCCCGAGCTCGGCGAGCGAAAGAGCGCCGAGGAGGGTCAGCACGCCGCCGATCACCCACACCGCGAGCATCCATCCGGGCGTGTGGACGGCGCGCGCGATCTCGGCGGGCACGAGAAAGATCCCGGAGCCGATGATCGTCCCGACGACGAGGTTGACGGTATCGAAGAGCGTGAGGTCGCGGCGGAGCTCCGTCATGGATGACCCTCCTTCGACGACGTGGGCCGAAACGTGCGCGTACTCTATCCCGCGCGGAAAAGCGGCCGCCGGAGCGCGTCTGGATCAGGCGTTGCGGAGGAAGCTACGCGGAGCCCTCTCCGCTTCGTCCATCCGTGTACTCCAGCTCCGGCGGATTCTCGAGGATCTTCCGCATTTGCGCGATCATGCGGCCGGTCTCTCCGGTCCGATGGAGCCATCGGGCGGCGAGAGGTGCCCAGCGCCGGTGCTCCTCGGCCCATGCTCGATACGCGGCCTCCCAGACGGCGAGCTCCGCCCCGAGCAGATCCAGGACCGTCCCCACCTTGCCGCCTTCTCCTGCCGTTTGATAGAGCATGCGCGCCACGTCGAACCGAGAACCGAACGGGAGGCGCATCCCGGCCGCTCTGGCCAGCTGGCCGAGTCTCGCACGGGACAGAAAAAGACCCGATCGCGCCGGCGCGAGGAGGAAGCGGACGATATGCGAGAGACCGACCTCCTCTTCCTCAGGGTCCGTGCTCTGCGGGGAGTTCTCTTCCGGCACGGAGGTCTGCGAAACAGACTCCGGAATGTCCTCCATGAGACGCCTTCGCGTGGCCGCAGCCACGGCCCTGTAGAAGGGATGGGCGGAGGGCTCCCGTTCGACGGCAAGACAGCAGATCGGGACCCACTCCAGGAGAAAGGAAGAGAACTCGAGATCCTCCTGCCCGCCTCTTGCGAGATGTTCGAGAAACCCCAGGCAGAGGCCGACGTGATCGGGCGCGCCAACTTCGAAAAGTTCCGGCGGGCGAAAGCCCAGGTTCTCGTAACGTCGCGCGGCCTGCCAGGCGGCCGGCCCGTTCAGCTCGCCCGAAGGGTCGATAAAGGCGGTGCCGTAGGGATAGACGTTCAGCAGGAAGAGGTCCGTGTACGCGGGTGCCATCTCCGCCGGCTCGTCGGCATGCGGCGCCAGGGACGGGAGCCCTCGGGCGGCGGCAAGTGCCAGGGAATCCGGCTCGCGAAGCCAGAGGCGGGACAATAAGCCGAGAGAAGCCTCGGGCACGTCCTTCACTCCGACCCTCCGGACACACCCGCGGGGGAAGGGGGAGCAAAACGGTACGCCTCCGTGTCCGGGCGAAAGGGACGCAACATCCAGTGAGGTCGCCGCCACCCGCCCTTCGGCGGGCGCGTCAGGGCCAACCAGCGCTTGAAGACCTCGTGAGACTCGTGCGTGTCCACGTGAACGTCCCCATAGCGGTCCTGCGGCTCTGCCCGCGTGACTTTCACCTTCTGATGCCAGCAGTGGCTCCCGCTCACAGGATCGGGCTGCACGGGAAAGGTCAGGTTCTGATGCACCCCGGCGTCGGTCCACCAGATGCGTTCGGTGTCGGGGTCGGAAGACTTGTAAGGGGCGACGCCCTTGCGCTGCCGGAGGTCCCATCGGCCGTCCGACTCGTTCAACTCCACCAGGGCGGAGGCCATGCGGCTGGCCCCTTCTCCTTCGGCCAGCCGCCAGCGGCCGAGGTGGTGCGAGCAGGCGATGATGCCGGGGCGGATCCCCTCGGTGACCCAGACCCTGTCCACGAAGTAGCCGATCTCGGTCTGAACGCGAAGGAGATCTCCGGTGGCCACGCCGAGCCGCGCGGCATCGGACGTATGCATCCACGTCGGGTTGGAATGGGAGATCTCGACCAGCCACTTGGCGTTGGCGCTGCGCGTGTGGATCAAGGTCGGGAGGCGATAGGTCGAAAGCAGGACAAACTCGTTCGCCGCGCGGTCGACGGAGTCCGGATGAACGTGGCTTCGGATGTACTCCGGGATCGCCAGCTCCGGCCAGCCGAACTCCGCGAGCGTCGTGGAGTAGAACTCGAGCTTGCGAGAGGGAGTGCGGAAGCCAAACTGCGGGACTCCGTCGATCATCACGCCGATGGGACGGCCGAGCCCCGTCGCCACGGGCGCCGGTGTCGGGACAATGTTCTTGGGCGGCGAGGCCGGAACGCTCGTGTAGAGGATCCCGGTCTTCTCGTCCACCTTCGAGGCGGCTACTTCCTCCGACGAAAGGGGGCGTTTGAACTCGGCCTCTGCTCCGGCGCGGATCTCGAAGGCACCGTACCTGCGCATGTAGGCGAGGGGCGTCAGATCTTCTTTCGCCGCCGCTTGCGGCAGGCCCGGCACGGAGTTCTCGAACATCCAACCGAAGTACTCGTCCATCGTGATGCGCTCGCCGGGACGATACGGAGACTCGAAGTACTGGCGGATGCCCAGAGATCCGTCGGGATCGATCTTCCAGGAGAGATCCACCCAGAACTCCGTTTCTTCCCAGACCTGCCCCGGATTGGCCTCGTAGGTGCGGTGGACCTTCTTGCCGACCCGTTCCAGGGCGACCCGGCGAACGGGCTGTCGGAAGGCGATCCATTGCCCCGCGTGCGTCTCCTGGCTCATCAGGTCGTGCCGCTCGGAGCCGTGTCCCATGGGCAGCACGTAGTCCGCCCACCAGGCCGTCTCGCTCCAGGTGGGGGTCAGGGCCACATGGAGACCGATCTTCGATTCATCCCGCAGGACCTCCAGCCACGTAAACCCGTCCGGGTTCGTCCACATCGGGTTGTAGACGCGGGAGAAATAGACATCGAGCTTCCCGCGACCCTCCTTCAGGAAGTGCGGGAGAAGGAAGCTCATCTCGAAATAGGAGAGCGGGTATTCTCCGGGCCACGTCAGCTCGTTCCAGCGCTTCACGTGAGGGGCGAGCCGGTGCGGCCGAGGGACCCACTTGTCCCAGGCATTGGCCGACGTGCCCCCCTCGACACCGATCGAGCCCGTCAGGACGCTCAGAAAGAAGAGGCAGCGTGCGACTTGCCAGCCCCCGAGGTTTCCCGCGGCGGCGCTCCTCCAGTTGTGGGCCGCGAGCTTTCCGCCGCAGTTGGCCACATCCTCGGCGATACCCATCAGGACGCGGGCCTCGACCCCCGACTCCCGGGCGGCGAACTCGAAGGTGTACGTCGCGTAGACGCTCTTCAGTGTCGTCTCGAAGGACTCGAAGGTCACCGGCGAGTCCGGGTGGACCAGGCGCAGATACTCCTCCCAGTTCACCCATTTGCGGACGAAGTCCCGGTCGTAGCGGTTCGTCGAGATGAGATGGTTGGCGATCGCCAGCAGGATTGCGGCTTCCGAGCCGGGCCACGGCGCGATCCAGGTGTCGGCCCTCGAGGCGGTGTTGGAGAGGCGCGTGTCGAAGACGATCAGCTTCGCCCCGGCCATCTGGCCCTCGACGATCCGCTGGGCGTGCGGGTTGAAGTAATGCCCGGTTTCCAGGTGGGCGCTGATCAGGAGAATGACGTTGGCGGCGGCGTGGTCGGGGCTCGGACGGTCAAACCCCATCCAGAAGGCGTATCCGGCGCGCGCGCCGGACGAGCAGATGTTGGTGTGCGAGTTGTGCGCGTCCACACCCCAGGCCGGCAGAATCCACTCCATCAGGCCGTCGTGTCCGGGCCGGCCGACGTGGTACATGACTTCGTCGTGGCGCCCCTCCTGGAAGGCGCGCCGGATGCGCCCGCCGATGTCTTCGAGCACTTCCTCCCAGGACACCCGCACCCATCGGCCTTCCCCGCGTCCGCCGGCGCGCTTCAAGGGATAGAGAATCCGGTCCGGGTCGTTGACCTGGTTGAGGGTCGCCGGCCCTTTTGCGCAATTGCGCCCGCGGCTTCCGGGATGCGCCGGGTTGCCTTCGAACTTGCGCACCTGAAACGTTTCTTTGTCCACCCAGCCCAGTAGCCCGCAGGCCGACTCGCAGTTGAAACAGACCGTCGGAACGAGCATGTAGTGGCGAGGCACCTTCCTCGGCCACTGCCTCTGGTCCCACTCGACCCAGTCGTCCCAGGTTTCCGGAGGGGGGTACTGCTGCATCCGTTGCCCGGCGTCGGTCGCTTGCGGCGGAAGGCGGGTGGGTCTCACAGGATCGGTCATGTCACCTTCCAGCGCGTCAACTGTTCGGAACTTGCTGCGGGGCCATCACGAAAGCCCACTCGTAGGCGAAGAGCCCGGCCAGGGACAACCCGCCCGCGAGCGGCGAGCGCCGCGGCGGATCCGGGGGCCAGGAGGATCGCGGCAAGCGGCAGCGCCAACCCGCCCGCGAGGCTCCCCCAATAGTGGGGCGCATAGCGTCCGTGGGTGATCATGCGCGCGGCCGTGGCCGCGACGGAGCTGGCGTGGGGCACGGCGAACTCGCCGCCGGCCGTCAGCAAGAGGTTGACGAGCAGACTCAGACCGAGGGTCCAAGTGAGAACCCGGGCCGCTTCGGGTGAGAGCTCCACGAAGAGGCCCATGATCGAAAGCGCCGCGGCCCCTGCCATGACGGCCTGTACGAAGAGGTGCCAGGGGAGCAGCGTGCTCTGCCAGAGGTCGCGCCCCTCGGCCTGTGCGAAGAGAAACGCGGTGTAGACCGCCGAGAGGATGGCGAGCAGGACGCCGGGCCATCGGAGGTGTCCGGCCAGCCCGGCCGAACCCGACAGCGGAAGGACCCACGAGAAGCCAACCACGACGGTGAAGGCGATGAGGATGGCTGCTCCGCGTGTCAGCCACGAATCGCCATTGCGGGCGAATCAGGATGGTCCAGAACCGCTCCGGGCGGTCCAGGTCCCACACCAGCAATCCCACGGTGACGCCGACGAAGAGGAGCGCCAGGAAGGAAGCGATCGTCGTAAAGAGCGGGACGGAGGGCAGGAGCCCCAGAGCGACTCCGGCGGCGGCCACGATGAACGCGCCCGCGCCGATCGCCTTGGTGACGAGATACGCGGGCACCTGCCAGTGCCACGGGACGCGGTGGGGCACGTTGTAGGTCTCTCGCGGCGCGCTCGACTTTCGGGAACGTCCGCCCCGCTGGCCGGCCGACACATCGCGCCCGCCATCCTCCCCGCCGCGATCTGGATCGGGCCGCGCCAGTCGCTCTGTCCGCTTCCGCCGTTTCCTTGCCCCGGCGGCTGTGCCCAGAGCATGCCGTAGTCCTGGGCCGCCGCCGTCGGGAGGATCGCCGACTCTTCCGCCTCGATGTAGAAGAGCTTGGGTCGGGTGTTCTGCTCGGGCTTGCGCACACTCACCTCATGGGTCGAGAGCAGGCGCGAGATCTCCGAGCCCGCGTCGTCGATGTCGCCCGCGATGATGGCGTGGACCGGGCAGACGACGACACAGGCGGGCTCCAACCCGACGTCCGTGCGGTGCGCGCAGAAATGGCACTTGGCGGCCGTGCCGGAGTCCGGATCGATGTAGACGGCGTCGTAGGGGCAGGCCTGCATGCACGCCTTGCAACCGATGCAGATGTCCGAGTCGAACTCGACGATCCCGTCCTCGCGCTGGTACATGGCTTTCGTAGGGCAGATGGGCACGCAGGGCGGGTGCGCGCAGTGGTTGCAGCGGGTGACCTGGAAGTAGCGGCGGGTGTCCGGGAACTCTCCCTTCTCGACATACTTGACCCACGTGCGGTTGACGCCGAGCGGCACCTCGTTCTCCGACTTACACGCGGTCGAGCAGGCGTGACAGCCGATGCACTTGCGGTTGTCGATGAGGAAGCCGTAGTTCATGGCTGTACGGGGACCCGATCGGCTGCGACCTGCGACGACCGAGCTCTCGAAGAAAGCATTGCAGAAACGTTACCATCCCTCTCTCACGACTCATGGGACGAAGTGGCGCGGCGCTTAAGCGCGCGCTGGATCCTGCAGATCGGGATCCCGAGCCCGATGAAGGCCAGGCCGAGGAAGGACTCGCGCGGCGTCTCGACGAGCGTGTTCGTGACCATCGCCAGAGCCGTCGCTCCGAGAGGAGCGGGACCCGGGGATAGCCCGCTCAAAAAAAGCGGGCCGCCGGATCCCCGGCGGCCCTGAGGAAGGTTTTGAAGAGGCGCGAACCCGAGGCTAGAAGTTCTGTTTCTGGGGAACGCGGCTCTCGAGCGCGTCGAGCCGCTGCTCGAGATCGTCCAGCTGCTGCTGGAACGCCGGGGGAACCGGCGGAACCGGCGCGGCCGGAGGCGCGGGAGGAACCGGCGGGACCGGCGGTACGCCACGCGGGTGACGCATGTGGAACCGTCGCATCCCGGGGCCGAAGTCCCCGACGCGAACGCGGCTGTCTTCGCGCTCCGCGACGGTGACCGTCAGCGTCGTCGCCGCGCGGTCGCGGACGAGCTCGATCTGGACCGTCTCGCCCTCTTTCTTGCGCCGGATCGTGCGCACGAGATCCCTCTTGCGCTCGACTTTCTCTCCGTCGGCGGAGGTCACGATGTCTCCGACCTGGAGCCCGGCTTTGGCCGCGGGCGAGTCCTTCTCGACCGTGCCGACGAAGACCCCGGCTTCCTTCGGCGCGCCGAAGTGCGTCCGGAGCTCGGGCGTCATCTCGAGGGGACGAATGCCGATGTACCCGCCGCCTTCGAACCAGGAGAACTCGGGGAGCTCGCCCATCTCGCCGAGGTCGGCGAACATCTCGGGGTCGTCCCAGCCCTCGCCCGACATGAAGACGCCGTCGTCGTCGACGACGATCTCCTTCTCGGGAGAAATGACGACGATCTTCTTCTTCTCCTTCACCTTGGGCTGAGTGGGCTCGGGCTTCGCCTGGGGTTGGGGATCGGGTGTGGGTGTGGATGTGGATGCCCGCTTGCCGCGACGCGGGACGCGGTGGGGGCGATGAGCAGGAGCGCGAGCAGCAACGCTTTCAGACGCATGTGACCTCCGTCGCAGGGGGAGACGGAGGACGCCCGAAAAGGTTACGGCTTCGGCGTCTTCGGAGGGGACTTCGGGGAGCCTGCGGGCGCGGCCTTCTTCGGGGTTGAGGGAGGCGGAGGAGCCGCCCCGGCCGCCTTCGTATCGAGGCTCCAGACGCCGCGTCCGGCGGTGCCGACGAGGATCCGGCCCGGGTTCGCGTAGTCCGGCGCGAGGACGATGAGGTCGGGATGCGGAGCCTCGCCCCCGAACGGCGCCCAGGACGTGCCTCCGTCCCGGGAGCGGAACATGCCCTTCTTCCACGTGGCCGCGTACAGGGTCCGGTTGTCGGCGGGGTCGATCATGAGAACCTGCACGTTCATCCGGCCGAGACCCTGGTGGCCGGCGGTCCATGTCGCGCCGCCGTCGGCGCTCTTGAAGACGCCCTCGCCCTCGGTACCGACGTAGATCGTCTTGCTCCCCTTGTCGTAGACGATCGTCTGGATCTGGGAGTGGGGGATGCCGGCGCCGCTCTTGCTCCAGGTCTTTCCGCCGTCGCTCGATCGGAAAAGCCCGGCGTGCGTGCTCAGGAAAAGCCCCTCGGGCGTGGCGGCGAAGCCGAACAGACCGACGAGGCTGGATCCTCGATCCGGCACCTCGCTCTCCTTCCACGATTTTCCGCCGTCCTCGCTCGCGTAGATCGTGTCGGCGTCGCGCGACCAGATCCTCTTCGGGTCGTTCGGGTCGAAGATGAAGGATCCGATGCTTCTCTGGACGGCGATGTCCCGGTGGACCTGGGTCCACTCCTCGCCGCCGTCGACGCTGCGGAAGATCCCCTCGTCGGTTCCGGCGAACAGGATCTTCGGCGAGGTCGGATCGATCGCGACGCCGCGCACGTCGGTCGTGGTCATGCCCTCGGACAGGCGCGTCCAGCTCTTGCCGCCGTCGACCGTCTTCGACACGTTGCCCTGAACGGTGCCGACGTAGATCGTTCCGGGCGCGGAGGGGTCCGCGACGAGGGCTTCGATGTCGGTCGCCTGGAAGCCGTCCGGCGTCGGCGTCCAGTTCCGCCCGCCGTCGGTCGTCTTGAGGACGCCCTCGCGGTTGGTCCCGGCATAGAGGGTTCCCGACGGGTCCAGCGCCAGCGCCGAGAAATTGATCCAGTTGAAGCCCTTGGCGATCTCGGTCCAGCTGCGGCCCAGATCCGTCGTCTTGACACGCGGTTGGGAACGGCGACGTAGACGATCTTCGGATTCGTCGGGTCGATCGCGAAGGCATCGCCGTCGAACGGCCGCCACTGGTCGGTGCTCTTCTTCGCCCAGCTCTTTCCGTAGTCGTCGCTTCGATAGACCGCACCGCCGACGCCGGCCCAGACCGTCTCGTTGCCGACGGGATCCACGGCGAGGGCATGCACGTTTTCCTTGCCGAGCTTGTCGTCTCCCGTGTAGGCCCAGGTCGCGCCGGAGTCGGAGGATTTGAAGACGCCGTCGCCCTGGGTCCCCGCGTAGAGCGTCGCCGGCGCCTTCGGGTCGACCGCGAGGGTCGAGAGACGAAAGTTGTGCGGAAACCCGGAATCGCTGTGCTTCCACGAGACGCCGCCATCGGCCGAGCGATGCACGCCCGGGCTGGGCCCCGTCGTGTCGGCCGCGGCGTACGCCACGCCTTTCGGGTCCACGGCGATCGCCTTCCACTCCTGGTTCTCGATTCCGAGGACGCGCTTCCAGGTCGCCCCGCCGTCGGCGCTCTTGTAGACGCCCTCCATGCGGGTGACGGCCCAGACCGTTTTCGGCCGCGACGGATCGAGGGCGACTCCTTCGACGATCGAGTCGCGCGGGATCCCCGAGGACAGCGTCCACGTCGCGCCTCCGTCGGCGGTCCGGTAGAGGCCGCCTCCGAACGTGCCGGCGTACAACGTCGCGGGCTCGGACGGATCGAGAGCGAGCGTCTGGACGTCGCCGGTCCGCGGTCCGATCGGAGTCCAGACGTCGGCGGCGGAAGCGGTCGCGGAAAACGCGGCCGAGGCGACTGCGAAAACGAGGCGAGGCCATGCGCGCATCGTCGTCTCCTGTGTCTCGGGAATCCGAAGTGTGAGCGAGTTTACCAGCGCCGCTTGATAGCCTGTCGCGCGTGCGCCGCGCCGCATTCCTCGCTCTGGGCTTTCTGTTTCGCCGTCTCCGCCTCGGCCCAGAGCCCTTCGGCCGACTGGCGGACGATCGAGACCGCGCACTTCCGCGTGCACTATCCGGCCCCGTTCGAGGCCTGGGCCCGTCACGCCGCGGGGCTTCTCGAGCCCATTCGCGGGCGAGTGACGGCGTTCGTGGGCTGGGAGCCCGGGCACCCGATCGAGGTCGTGGTCGCGGACCCGGCCGCCGACGCGAACGGGATGGCCTTGCCCTACCTCGACCGGCCGGCGATCGTGCTCTGGACGTCGCCTCCGCCGGCGGGCTCCTGGCTCTCCGACTTTCCGGACTGGACCGAGATCCTCGCGACGCACGAGGTCGCGCACGTCGTTCACCTCGCGCGGCCGGGCAGCGGACCCGTGTCCTTTCTCGCGCGGCTCCTGCCGGCGCCCTTCGGCCCGCTCGCGCTCGGCTCGCCCCGCTGGGTCTTCGAAGGGTACGCGACGCTGATCGAGGGCGCGCTCACGGGCTCCGGCCGGCCGGCCTCGAGCCTCCGCGCGATGGTGCTGCGGCAGCTGGCCATCGAAGGCAAGCTGCCTCCGTACGCGAAGCTCGACGGGGGAGGCGGCTGGCTGTCGGACGCCGTCCCCTATCTCGTGGGCTCGGCCTATCTGGAGTGGCTCGCCGCGCGCGCCGGAGAAGACAGCCTGCGCGAGCTGTGGCGCCGCATGGCGTCCCGGTTCGCGGGAGGCTTCGCGGCCTCCTTCGAGGAAGTGTTCGGCGACTCTCCGGAAGATCTGTACGACCGATTCGTCGCGGAGACGACCGCCGGAGCGGTCGGCGAGGAACGGCGCATCCAGGCCGAAGGTCTCGCCGCGGGAGAGCTGGCGCTCCACCTCGAAGGCGGCACGTCGGAGCTCGACGTCTCGCCCGACGGGACGAAGCTCCTGGCACGGCGCGATCCGACCCGTCGTGAGAGCTACGTCGCGATCTGGAACGCCACGCTCGGGCCCGACGACGCCGCCCTACTGGAAGCTTCCCCGGCAGGACGGCTTTTCGGCCGTCGACCCTCGCTGGATGCCGGACGGCCGCCGCGTGCTCTTCTCCAAACGCGCTCCCGACGCCGAAGGCGATCTCCGACGCGATCTCTATCTGTGGGACCCTCCGGGACCCGGCTCAGAAGACCGCCGGGAAGACCATCGTCCGGGTCACGCGCCGCGAGGATCTCGCGGAGGCGGACCCGTCGCCCGCGGGCGATTTCGCGATCGCCGTGCGCAATCGCTTCGGCGTTTCCACACTCGCGCGCGTCGATCTCGCATCGGGCGCGACGCGCGACCTTCCGGTCCGCACGGGTTCGTCCGACGCCTGGCCCGTCTGGGGCGAGCCGCGGGTGTCTCCCGACGGGCGACGTCTCGCCGCGCTCGTGCATCTCGACGGCCGCTGGAGGCTCGGAATCCTTCCCGTGGACGGCGGAGATTTCCGCGAGCTCTCGCTGGGCGGCGCCCCCTTGTCGGCGCCCGCCTGGAGCGGAGACGGCGCGATCCTGTTCGTGTCGAGGGCGGGAGCCTCCGGGATTCCCGAGGTGGTCTCGGTCGATCCCGACGGCGTCGCGGAGCCGAAAGTCTGGACGCGCGTGACCGGCGGGGCTCTCTCTCCGGCGCCCTCGCCGGATGGGAAGCGGCTCTACTTTCTGGACTGGACCGCGCGGGGAGTCGACGTCCGGAGGCTGGAACCGTTCGATCCGGCGGCCGAAGCGCTCCTCGTCGTCGCCGCCGTCGCGCCGGCATCCGCCCGCGTCACGCTTCCCGAGACCGTGGAGGCGGAGCGTCCGTATTCGGTGTGGCCCTCCCAGACCGTGCGGCCGCTTCTCAATTTCTCGATCGGCCCCGACGGCGACACCGTCCAGATCGGCGTCGACGGAGCCGACGTGCTCGGCCGCTTCCACTGGCTGGCCGCCGCGTCCGTCGGCAACACCCCCGGTCCGCGCGGCGGCACCGCCGCCGCCGCCTGGCGGGGGCTGCCGGTCGCGCTGTCGGCGCAGCTCTTCTCCGCCCTCGAGAAGCCGGGCCGGCAGAGTCTCGCGCCGAGGCCGGAGCTCGACGAGGAGAGGCGCGGCGGTTTCGTCAACGCATGGTGGAGCCGGGCGTTCACGGGCGGCCGCTTCGACGCGGAGCTCGGCAGCGGCGCCGCCAGTCTCGAAGCGCTTTCGGACGACGAGCGCTTCTCGCGAGCGCTGGGCTCGTCGCGGCTGCGGCTCGCGATCCGGCGCACGACCGGTCGCTGGGGCGCCGGCCTGGACCTCGAGGCCACCGGGTGCGCTCGGCGAAACGCGCGGTCTCTTCTGGAGCCAGTGGTCGGGCGGGGTCCGGCCGGCCTGGATCACTCCCTACGCGACGCTCTCCGTCGGCGGTCGCTGGGGCGGCACCGGCGGATCGCCTTCGCGGTTCGACGTGTATGCCATCGGGGGCTCGCCGTCGACGATCCTTCCGCCGGGCTTCGACCGCAACCGGATCGAGAGCCCGGCGCTGCCGTTCGCGGTCCAGCTCGGAACGAAGTTCGACGCGTACCGCGCGGCCCTCGAGCTCGCCGGAGCGCCGATCGTCGTCTACGGAGAGTGGATGCGCGCGTGGAGCGGGAACGAAGTCCGGCCGGATCCCGTGCGCGCGGCCGGCGCCGAAGCGCGTCTCGAGCGGCTCGTTCCCGCGGAGTTCGGACGGACGCTCACGTTTCGCGTTGGTGCAGCCTGGATCGACAGCCCGTCGCCGCGCTTCTCGACGGTCCGGGGATATGCTGATCTGATCTACCGACCGTAAGTTTCCGGAGACTCTCATGCGACGTTGGGTTCTCGCGATCTCGCTGTGTCTCGCCTGCGCCTGCGCGGCGTCGTCGAAGGCTCCGTCCGCATCCGCGCCGGCCGCTCCCGCGGCGCCGCCTCCGGCGGCGGAGCTCGCCCGCAGCGGGCTCGCGGTCGTCGCGGACGCGAGTCTCCGGCTCACGGATCCGGCGCGGCAACGGGACATCGAGGTGGCCGTGACGTATCCGGGAGGCGCAGGGAAGTTTCCTGTGATCGTGTATTCGCACGGCGACGGCGGAAGCGGCGGCGACGCGCGGCCGCTCGCGCGGTTCTGGGCGACGCGGGGCTACGTGGTGCTCGCTCCCTCGCACCGCGACGCGCCGTCGGCGAAGAACCTCGCCGATCCGAAAGCCTGGGAGACGCGCGCGCGCGACCTCGCCTTCCTCATCGACGCCCTGCCCGAGGTCGAGCAGCGCGTGCCGGCGCTCGCCGGAAAACTCGACGCCGCGAAGCTCGGCGTCGGAGGCCACTCTTACGGCGCCTACACCGCCGGACTCCTTGCGGGAGCGACCGTGGCAGGAGCCTCGGTCGCCCCGCCGAAGGGACCGAAGACCGTCGCGGCGAAGGCCATCAGCTTTGCCGACCCGAGGCCGAAAGCGTTCCTCCTGCTTTCGCCTCCGGGCGCCGGGGTGCGGGGCTGGACCGCGGACTCCTGGTCGAACGTAGAGCGCCCGCTGCTTCTCGTCACGGGCTCCCGCGACGGCACTCTGAAAGGGCAGGAGCCCTCCTGGCGCATGGACGCCTTCCGCCTCTCGCCTCCCGGAGACAAGTTCTGCCTCTTTCTCCGGGGAGCGAGCCACCTGTCCTCCACGGGCCGCTACGCCGAGCCCGGCGCGACGCTGTCGGGGCGGGGCAAGGGCGCGCCTTCCGCGGAAGAGGAAGTCGCGATCTTCCAGGACGTCAAGGCCGTCAGCGTCGCGTTCTGGGACGACTACCTGCGCGGCGACGCCGCGGCGAAGGCGTTTCTGGATTCCGACGGCATCGAGAAGGAGAGCGGGGGAAGAGCGAAGCTGGAGAGACGTCAGAAAGTCGAAACGTTCAGAGGGTCGGCGAATGTCGAAGGTCGCGCGACGATCCCGACCGTGCTCGAGCGATTTCGACGACGGTTAGTCCTGGTAGAACTGCCTCGCGTACACGAACCCCTTCTTCCCGACGAGCTCGATCTCGATCGTGTGGTCGCCCCGCGAGCGGCTCGGCTTGACGACGACGAGCACGTAGCGGCCCGATATCGCCCGTCGCACGAGGTCCATCGCGAGCGCGGGGAAATTGTTGGTCTTCATGTACTTCCCGCCCGTGAACTCGGCGACCTGCTGGAGGTAGCCCTCGAGCGAGTGGTAGTCGGCGTCGGCGACGTCGAGCGTGAACATGCTCGCGCGCGCGGCCGCGAGGGAATAGATCATGTCGCCGAAATCCTTCCGCTCCGATGCGACGGAGCCTGTGATCCCGCCCTGCGTGCTGCCGAGCCCCCACCCGAAGAAAACGATCGACTTACCGCCGGGCAGGGGCTCGAGGGCGCGCGCCAGGACCTCGATCGCCCGGTCCGGCGTGCCGGCCTTCTTCGCCCCGTCGCCGTCGAAGTATCGGCCGAGTGACGGACGGCCGCTCAAATCCGGCGGAGGCGCCGGAGACGTGCTGACGGAGGCGCTGATGGCCTTGAGGATTTTCTCGCGGTCCGAGGTGAAGTCCTGTCGCAGTTTCAGTTGCGAGTCGTAGGACACCACGGCGATCCGGTCCGTCTCCAGGAGCGTGTCGAGGAACCTCCGAGCCTGGTGCGACATGCGCACGAGGCCGTGGAGGCGACTGATCTGGCTGGCGTCGTGCTGAAAGAAAAAGACGATGAGCCGCCCGGGAGGCGCGTCCTGGCGGAATCGCTCCGCCTCCTCCGTCTCGATGCCGACGAGCGCAGAAACGTCAGTCTCCGGTTTGTCCCCCGGGATCCACTCGACGTCCTCGAGAATCACCGGCCGGCCGTCGATCTTGACCACGATGTCGTCCCGTGTGAGCCCCGGGATCGGATTCCCGTCCGCGCCGATGATGTGCGCGTCGATGACGAGGCGTTCGACGACCACCTCTTCCTGCACGGCGCCGAGCCGCTCGGGCGGCTCCTGGGCGAGCGAAATTGCCGCGCCGCCGAACAGGAGAGCGAGCGCCCGTAAGATGCTCGCGCGCACGCACGGACCACGAAAAGGAGCCGGCCGAAGCATCGCCCTAGGCTAACCCAAGAATCCCGAGTTGCCTTCCCATCGCTCCCCGCCATTCGACGCGGTGCGCCCGATTCGTCCGCCGGTTTGGGCCTTCCGTCCGCGAGGCGTCTTCTATCGATAGAATCCCGCCACCTTCATGCCTCTTCCCGCCGGTACGCGACTCGGACCCTACGAAATCGTGGCTCCTCTCGGAGCGGGCGGGATGGGCGAGGTCTATCGCGCGCGCGACGCGCGGCTCGGTCGGGAGCTCGCTCTCAAGGTTCTCCCGATGGCCCTCGCCACCGACGCCGAGAGGCTGAAACGCTTCGAGAAGGAAGCGCGCTCGGCCTCGGCGTTGAACCACCCGAACCTCGTCACGATCCACGACATCGGCTCCTCGAACGGCATCGAGTTCATCGCGATGGAGCTCGTCGAGGGACGAACGCTGCGCGAGATTCTCGCCGACGGTGCGCTGCCGTCGCGAATGCTCTTCGGCATCGCCGCGCAAGCCGCCGACGGCCTCGCGAAAGCCCACGGCGCCGGGATCGTGCACCGCGACCTGAAGCCCGAGAACCTCATGGTCTCGAAGGACGGCTTCGTCAAGATCCTCGACTTCGGACTGGCGAAGCTCACCCAGCCCGAGGACACGAGCGACCGCACCGCGGCTCCGACGGTCTCGGGGGCGACGGAGCCGGGAGTCGTCATGGGAACGGCCGGCTACATGTCTCCCGAGCAGGCGCTCGGCCGCGCCGGTGGACTTCCGCTCCGACCAGTTCTCGCTGGGATCGATCCTCTACGAGATGGCGACGGGAAAGAGAGCGTTCGAGCGGGGGAGCGCCCCCGAGACGCTCACGGCCATCATTCGCGACGAGCCCGAGCCGATCGGGCGCCTGGCGCCGATGTCGCCGGCGCCGTTTTCCTGGATCGTCGAGCGTTGCCTGGCCAAGAACGCCGACGACCGGTACGCCTCGACCCGCGACCTCGCGCGCGACCTCGCGAACCTGCGGGATCGGGCCGGCGAGACCAGCAGCGGAGCAGCCGCGGCGCGGGCGGAGGCGCCGAAACGCCGGGAGAGGGCCTGGTTGCCCTGGGCGGTCGCCGCGGCGTTGGCGGTTCTGGCGGGAGGGCTGTGGGTCGCGAGCCGGCGCCCGGTGGCGGCCGCGCCGTCCCCCGTCGTCCGTTTCTCCGTCGTGCTGCCGGAAGGCGTCCAGTTCGAGAACGGCGAGATCGAGGGACAGCACGCGATCTCTCCCGACGGGCGCAAGCTCGTTTTCGTCGGCGTAGCGCTCGGGCGCCGGCGGCTCTATCTGAGATCGCTCGATTCGCTCGAGACGCGGCCGCTGGAGGGCACCGACGGCGCGATCTCCCCGTTCTGGTCGCCCGACTCGAGATCTCTCGGTTTCTTCGCGGACGGCAAGCTCCAGCGGCTGGATTTCACGGGTCCTCCCCGGACCATCGCCGAGGCGTCCTCTCTCGAGACGCTTCCGAGCTGGGGCTCCGCCGGGCAGATCCTCTTCGCTCAGATCGGACCGACGGACCCCGGCCTCTTCGTCGTCGACGCGTCCGGCGGGCAGCCGAGACGCCTGGTCATCAAGGACCGTGAGAAAGCCAACGGAGTCTGGGCGTCTTTTCTGCCGGACGGCAAGCGATTCCTCTATCTCTCTCGCGTCTTCGGACCGAACGATCGGTGGCACCTGAGGGTCGGCTCGACCGAGTCCCCCGATTCGACCGAGATCTCGGATGCGATCTGGTCCCGGGTCGAGTACGTGAAGCCCGGCTACCTCGTCTACGGGAACCAGGGCGCGCTGGTCGCGCAGCGTTTCGATGCCGACACACTGCGCCTCTCGGGCCCGGCCGTGACGCTGGCCGAGCGCATCTACTACTTCAACGGACCGGCCCAGGCCGGCTTCTCCGCATCCGAGACCGGGGTCGTCTCGTACGAGAAGCTCGCCGCCCCGAGCCGGGTGGCGTGGCTCGACCGCTCGGGCCGGGAAGTCGAGAAGATCGGCCTGGACGGGATCGTCGGGTCCGCGCGCCTGTCTCCCGACGGCCGTGCCGTCGCGGCCCACGTCTGGGACGAGAAGTTCGGCACCAGCGACGTCTGGGTCTACGATCTGGCGCGGCGGCTGTCGCTGCGTCTCACGCTCAGCGTGGGCGATGAGCAGGTGCCGTTGTGGTCGGCGGATGGAGCTCGGATTTTCTTTCGCGGCGATCAGTTCGGGCCGCCGGACATCTGGACGATCCCGTCCTCTTCCCCGGGACGCGAATCCCTCTTGTTCCGGCGGAATGGCGTTCAGCACCCCGACGACGTCTCTCCGGACGGGCGGTTCCTGGTCTTCACGGAGTGGAACCGCAAGACCAACGGCGATCTGTGGCTCCTGCCGCTCGCCGAGGGCGCCCAGCCGACGCCGCTGGAGCAGGGGCCGTATAACGAGGCCGGCGCCCGCTTCTCGCCGGACGGTCGCTCCCTCGCGTACGTGTCCGGCGAGGCCGGCACGCTCGAAATCTACGTGCGGCCGCTCGAAGGCAGCGGCGAGCGGACCCGCGTTTCCGCGACGGGCGGCCGCATGCCCCGCTGGCGCCGGGACGGCAAGGAGCTCTTCTACGTCGCACCGAACGGCGATCTCATGGCCACTCCCATTCGACCGGGGACGAGACCGGAGCCCGGCAACCCGTCGGTGCTCTTCCGTCTCGAAGGGGAAGTGCGGGACTACGACGTCGATGCCTCCGGCCAGCGTTTCCTGGTCGACCTCGCGCCGACCGAGCGCGCTCCGATCGGCGTGATCGTGAACTGGCCGGCGCTCGCGGGGCCGGCGACCCCTCCGTGATCCTGTTCTTCGCAACGGTGCTGATGCTTTCGTCCGGGGCGATCTGGCCGACGAAAGGCTGGCCGGCCTCGTCGCCGGCGGCCGAGGGTCTCGACGCCGCCGTCCTCGACCGTCTCGACGCGGAGCTTGCGAGCGGGAAGCACGGCTACGTGGACGGCCTGCTCGTGATCCGCAACGGTCGGGTCGCCTACGAGAAGACGTACCGGAACGACTACGCGAAGCTGTTCCAGACGGCGCCCGACCGCGTCCCGGGGCCCTACAACTACTACGACCCGGCCTGGTATCCCTACGAGCACGGGAGCGACCTCCACACGATGCAATCGGTGTCGAAGAGCGTGACCTCGGCGCTCGTCGGGATCGCGATCCGCCGCGGCGAGATCCCCGGGGTCGACGCGAAGGCGCTGCCGTACTTCTCGGCCTATCGCGTCGCGGCGGATCCGCGGCGCGAGCGCATGACGCTGAAGGCCCTGCTGACGATGACCTCGGGCATCCGTTGGGACGAGACCACGGTCGACTACACGGATCCGGCCAACAGCTGCGCGCGGATGGAGGCCAGCAAGGACTGGATCCAGTTCGTTCTCGACCAGCCCATGGCCGCCGAGCCGGGCTCGACGTTCGTCTATTCGAGCGGCGTGACGGAGCTCCTCGCCGAGGTCCTCCGAAAGGCGACCGGAAAACAGGCCGACGCCTACGCCGCCGAGCATCTCTTCGGGCCGCTCGGCATCTCGCGCTTCTATTGGAAGAAGACGCCGACGGGCCATCCCGACACGGAGGGAGGCCTGTACCTGACCGCGCGCGATCTGGCGAAGATCGGGTACCTGTACATGAAGGACGGCGTCTGGGAAGGACGGCGAATTCTGCCGGAGGGCTGGGTCGCGGCCTCCACGCGGCGCCAGAGCGATCCGACCGGCGAGGACGCCTCGATGAGGTACGGCTACCAGTGGTGGGTGCTGCCGGGGAAGACGCCCTCCTACGCCGGCATCGGCTACGGCGGCCAGCTGCTCGTCGTCGTGCCGTCTCTCGAGCTCATCGCCGTCTTCACCGGCTGGAACATCTACGACAAGCCGGCCCTGACGGCGGAGTTCGCGCGGGACCGGGTGGTCGAAGCCGTTCGGGAGAAGTGAGGGCTAGCGGACGTCCTTGTAGACCTTCCCGCCCTTCATCACGAACGCGACGTTCTCGAGAAGCTTCACGTCCTGCAGCGGGTCGCCCTTCACGGCGATGAGGTCCCCCCACTTGCCCGGCTCGAGCGACCCCGCCTCGTTGCCGCGTCCGATCAGGTCCGCGGCGCTGATCGTCGCCGAGCGGATGGCCTCCATCGGCGTCTGCCCGTACTTGACCTGCCATGCGAACTGACGGGCATTGAACCCGTGTGGGTAGACGCCGGCGTCCGTGCCGAACGCGATCTTCACGCCCATCTGCGCGGCCTTCCGGAAGGCCTGCCGCTGGATCTCGTCTCCCTCGGGCTGCTTGGCGGCGAAATCCGCCGGGTAGCCGGCGGACTCTCGGATCCATTCGGCGTCGTAGATGTCGGCGACGAGGTAGGTTCCCTTCTCCTTCATGAGCCGGAGCCCCTCGTCGTCGACGTAGGTCCCGTGCTCGATCGAGGCCACGCCGGCCCGAACCGCGGACTTGATGCCCTCGGTCGAATGGGCATGCGCCGCGACCTTGAGGCCCTTGTGGGCGGCTTCCTCGACGGCGGCGCGCAGCTCGTCGTAGGAGTACTCGACCGCCTTCGGATCGGAGCCGTGCGTCAGAAACGCCCCCGTCGCCAGAACCTTGATGAGGTCCACGCCGTTCTGCGCGATGTCCCGAACGCGCTGCCGCACCTGGTCCACGCCGTCCGCGACTCCGAACTTCAGATCCCAGGGAAGTTGGATGTCCGGGGCGAGACCGCCGGACATGGTTCCACCGCCTCCGGTGATCGTCACGTACGGACCGGCGACGTACATCCGCGGCCCCGGGAATGCGCCTTTCGCGATGGCGTCGCGCAGGGCGACGTCCACGAAGGCCCGGTAGGAGCCGACGTCGCGGACGGTCGTAAAGCCCGCCTCGAGCGTCACCCGGGCGTTGGGAACCGACTCGAAGGCCCGCTTCGCGGATGAGGACTTGAGCTCCGAGAGCGGATCCGCGTCGCTCGCATCGGCGACGAGATGCGTGTGGCAGTCGATCAGACCGGGCAGCACCGTGTAGCCGGACAGATCGATGACCGTCGCGTCCGCCGGGATCGCGACCGAGGGCCCGACGGCCTTCACCCGTCCGTCCTGGATCAGGACGACCGCGTTCGCCACGACCGCGCCCGCCTTCACGTCGATGAGACGACCGGCCTTCACGGCGACGGGCGCGGCGGCGGATCCGCGGCGACGGCGTATCGCGGCGGCGAGAGAGCAGCGACAGGAGTCCGGCGAGAAACGATGCCTTCATGCGTTGGCCTCTCCGGAAAAGCGGGCCGATTCTACGGTGATTCTGTGTAGAATCCCGCGAGCGACCTCACGGCATGACGATCGCCGCGGAACCAGGCTCGGACCCTTTCGAGATCCTCTCTCCCACTGGGCGCCGGAGGCATGGGAGAGGTCTATCGGGCGCGCGACACGCGGCTCGGGCGCGATGTCGCGGTCAAGGTGCTCTCGGCCGAGTTCGCGGCCGATGTCGACCGGCGAAAGCGCTTCGAGCAGGAGGCGCGCGTCGGCGTCGGCGCTGAACCACTCGAACATCGTCACGATCCACGACATCGGCACCCAGGGCGAGACGGTCTACATCGCCATGGAGTTCGTCGACGGCCGGACGCTGCGCGAGGTCCTCGGCGCCGGAGCCCTGCCGACGCGAGCGCCTGCTCGACCTGAGCTACCAGCTCGCGGACGGCCTCGCCAAGGCGCACGCGGCCGGGATCGTCCACCGGGACCTCAAGCCCGAAAACGTGATGGTCACGAAGGACGGGGCCCTCAAGATCCTCGACTTCGGCCTCGCCAAGCTCCTCAAGGAGCAACCGGACCAGGTCACCAACGCCCCGACCGCGCAGGCGACTCAGGCCGGCACGGTGATGGGCACCGTCGGGTACATGTCGCCGGAGCAGGCCAGCGGCCGCCCGCTCGACTATCGCACCGACCAGTTCTCGATGGGCTCGATCCTGTACGAGATGGCGACGGGCAAGCGCGCCTTCCAGCGCGGAACGCAGGCCGAGACTCTGACGGCCATCATCCGCGAGGACACCGAGCCGGTCGCGCAGCTCAACGCCAGCGTGCCCGGCTCCCTTTCGCTGGATCGTCGAGCGCTGCCTCCAGAAGGATCCCGAGGAACGCTACGCGTCGACGCGCGACCTCGCGCGCGACGTGCGCGCCGTTCGAGAGCACCTGTCCGAGGCCCACGTCTCGGGCGTGGTCTCCGGAGCGACGGCGGCCGCGGCGGTGCGGCCCCGGCGGCGCTGGCTGTCCGCCGCTCGTCGTCGCCGCCGGTCTCGCGGCGGCGTTCGCGGCGGGGTGCCGCGACCGGCACGGCGCTTCGCGCGCACTCTCCCTCCGTCCTACCAGCAGATCACCTTCGGCAGCGGCACGATCCGTACGGCGCGCTTCGCTCCCGACGGTCAGACGATCGTCTACAGCGCGGCGTGGGACGGCAGCCCGATCAAGCTCTTCCTGAAGCACCCGTCGAGCCCCGATTCGCTTCCCCTCGAGCTCCCGAGCGCGAACCTGCTTTCGATCTCGCCGTCCGGGGAGATGGCGATCGCCATCGACTGCCGGTCCAATCACCCCGGCGTCTGCGCCGGGACGCTCGCCGGCGGCGCTGACCGGCGGCTCTCCCCGGGACGTCGCGGAAGGAGTGCAGGAAGCCGACTGGGCGCCGGACGGAACGACGCTGATGGTCGTCCGCGACGTGGGCGGCAAGGCCCGCCTCGAGTTTCCGATGGGCAAGGTGCTCTACGAAACCTCC
This sequence comes from uncultured Acidobacteriota bacterium, assembly GCA_963804915.1. Classification (GTDB taxonomy): domain Bacteria; phylum Acidobacteriota; class Thermoanaerobaculia; order UBA5066; family Gp7-AA6; genus DAHUXD01. The sequence goes on along the minus strand of CAWDSI010000028.1, from coordinate 36,953 downwards.
GGGCACATCAGCTACGCGCGGCTTTCGCCGAAGGGCGATCGGATCGCGTTTCTCGATCACCCGTTTCCCCTCGACGACGCGGGACGGTCGCGGTCGTCGATCTCGCCGGCAAGAAGACGACGCTGACCTCCAAGTGGGCGAGCGAGGGCGGCCTCGCCTGGTCGCCGACGGGCGACGAGGTCTGGTTCACCGCGACGGAGGCCGGCGCGAACCGCTCCCTCTACGGCGTGACTCTCGCCGGGCAAGCTCCGGGTCGTCGCGCGCGTGCCCGGGGGGCTCAAGCTCCACGACGTGGCGCAGAACGGCCGCGTGCTGCTGACGCGGGAGAGCCCGCGCGTCGGCGTGCTCGCCATGCTCGACGGCGACACGCGCGAGCGCGACATGTCCTTCCTCGACTACTCGTTCGCGGCCGACTCACGCCCGACGCGAAGACGCTCCTCTTCGACGAGGAAGGCGAAGCCGGCGGCGCCAACTACACCGTCTTCCTCCGCAAGTCCGACCGTTCGCCGGTCGTCCGTCTCGGCGAGGGCAACGCGATGGCCATCTCGCCCGACGGCCGGTGGGCGCTCTCGATGCTGCCGACCCCCAACTCGCCGTTCATCCTGCTGCCGACGGGGACCGGAGATCATCTCCAGCTGGCCGCGGCGAGGAGTGAGCCCGGAGCAGGCCGCGACCTGGCTTCCCGACAGCAAGAGCATCGTGTTCGCCGGAAGCGAGCCCGGGCACCGCACCCGCCTCTACATTCAGGCGCATCGACGGCGGCAAGCCCGCGGCCGATCTCACCGGAGGGGATCGTCTCGGCGCTTCCGGGCTTCGCCGTGATCGCCGACGGCAAGTCCGTGGCGGCGATCGGCGGCGGATCGCAAGGCGCATGCTGTTCCCGATCGACGGCGGAGCGCCTCGCGTGATCCCCGGCGTCGAGGACGGAGAGTTCCCGCTCCGCTTCTCGCCCGATGGCACGGTGGCTCTACGTCTGGAAGCGCGGCGACGTTCCGGCCAAGGTCACCCGGATCGACGTCGAGAGCGGCAAGCGCGAGCCCTTCAAGGAGCTGATCCCGGCCGATCCCTCGGGTGTCGAGCGGATCTCGAACGTCGCTCGTGACGCCGGACGGGAAGGGCTACGCCTACTGCTTCACGCGCCTGCTGTCGGATCTCTTCGTCGTCGAAGGCCTGAAGTAGAGTCGAAGGCGAGCCCCAATGAGCCGCCGGACGGCCAGCCCTTCTCGACCGCCTATCCGACGCTCGAGTCGCTCCGCGCGCTCGGCGAGATGTGGAACGCGTCGCCGGCGATGAAGCACTTCGGAGCGCAGGCTCGACTTCGAGCGCGTCGATCGGGTTCGCGCCGTGATCGATCCGGTGCTCGACATCCACCGCGGCGGCCTCGGGACCGAGGCCGTGAACGGCGTCGTGCTCGCCGGGCTCTTCGACCTCGTCATCGGCACCGTCGGCTGGCTCGTCGCGGCCCGACACGCGCTCGGCCACCGTGAACCTCGCGATGACCTTCTTTCGGCCGACGCGCGGCGACCGCGTCGTCGCCGAGGCGCGCCTCATCCGCGCCGGGATGAACCTGATCTTCGCGGCCGCCGAAATCTTCGACGGCGAGGGCAAGGTCACGGCGCGCTGCGACGGCACCTGCGCCATCGCTCTCGGCAAGTCCGACAGCCAGGAGATCTACGAGCGCATGCGCGGCGGAGGAGTCGCATGCGGCCCCGTGCCGACTGCCGGGGCCGTCCCTCAGACGCGCCAGCAGCTTCGCCGCGCGCCTCGGAGCAGTCTGCGCGGCGGCGCAGCGCCTGGGCGATCGACCTTCGCGGTCGCCTCGGCGTTGCGGGTTCACGTCGTCCCAGCGCCTCTCCTCGAGGGCCTCGCGCACCGCGGGCAGCGTCTTGACGCCGTAGCCGGTGTAGGCCCCGGGCGCGTAGACGTAGTGGCGGTACCACGGGCCGGCCGGGCAGCCCGGTATCGGAGGTGAGCCGCGCTCGAACTCCGCCAGCGCGCGGTTGACGGCGGCGAGCTGCGCCGCGGTGGGACGCGCCGCCCCCGAAGCGAACGCCGCGTCGATAGGCGCGCGAGTAGGCCTTCGCCGCGTCCGTCAGCGCGTCCGACGCGTTCTGCAGCGGCGAGAAGTCGAAGTGCGGCGGCACGACGCGCGGCTTCGGGGCGACGAAGGGCTTCTTCGGGTCCGCCACGGCCCACGGCAGGTTTTCCTCGATGCCCAGATTCCATCTCCTCCGCTTCCTCCCGCTTCTTGTTCGCGAGCTCGGCGATCTCGCCGACGTAGCGGGCGACCGCCTCGGAGGAGCCGGTGAAGTCGAACGGCAGGACGTCGGCGTTCGCGAGCCGCATCGTGAGCAGGCCCGACGGTCTGCGCGAGGGCGCGCGCGTACGCGAAATCGGTGTCCCCGAAGCGCGTGTACCAGGTGAAGTCGTCGTAGATGGAGTGGTAGATCCCGCCGTTCGCTCTCGCCCTCGTACCCGACGTTGAGCGAGGCGAGGCCGATGTGCTGCAGAAACGGCGTGTAGTCCGAGCCCGAACCGAGGGCCTCGAGCTCGAGGTACCGACGCTCCCGGACCTTCTGCCGGTCTTCCGCCTTCCCCGCCTGCGAGATCTTCCGGAGGTTCACGCGGCGCAGAGCGGTCATCTTCTTCTCCGGGTCCTGGATCTCCGAGGCCACGCCGGTGACGAGCGGCTCGAGGGACTGTGCGACCCGCCGACGCGACGAGGAAGCCGCGGCCGTTGCCGTCGGTATTGATGTACGCGACGCGCCTTCGTCGCGGAGCTCTTCCGCGTGGATCTCGGCCCACTCGGTCGAGCCGAGCAGCCCCTGCTCCTCGCCGTCCCACGCGCAGAGGAGGATCGAGCGCTTCGGCCGCCAGCCCTTCTCGAGCATCGCGCCGTACGCGCGCGCCTCCTCGAGCATCGCCACGAGGCCCGAGATCGGATCCTCGGCGCCGTTGACCCACGCGTCGTGGTGGTTGCCGCGGACGATCCACTCGTCGGGCCAGACGCTGCCCGGGATTCTTGCGACGACGTCGCGCGCGGGAACGAGCTTCCAGTCGAAGACGAGCTTGAGGTGGACCTTCGCGGGCCCGGGCCCGATCCGGTACGTGATCGGGAGCGCGCCGCGCCAGCGCCTCCGGCGCGACCGGGCCCTCGAGGGCCGCGAGCAGCGGCTTCGCGTCGCCGTAGCCGATCGGAAGGACCGGGATCTTCGTCAGGGTCGCGGCGTCCTTCCGCTCGAGGCGGCTGCGCGTCCTTCGTCGCGCCCACGCCGGGCGTGAGCGGGTCGCCGGAGTAGATGGGCATGTCCGCGACGCTGCCGCGCTGGACGCCCTGCTCCGGCCGGAAGGCGCCCTTCGGGTAGACCTCGCCCTCGAAGAACCCGTCGTCCTTCGGGTCGGAGTAGATGATGCAGCCGACGGCGCCCTTCTCCGCGGCGACCTTGGGCTTGATGCCGCGCCAGCCGCCGCCGTAGCGGGCGATGACGATCTTCCCCTTGACGTCGACGCCGAGGCGCTCGAGGCGCTCGTAGTCGTCGGGAACGCCGTAGTTCACGTAGACGAGCGGCGCGGTGACGTCGCCGTCGATCGAGTAGGCGTTGTACGTCGGAAGCTGCTCCGCCGTCTGGCCGGAGGTGGGGTCCTCCTTGAGGACCGTCTCGGCCAGCGTCGCGCGGAACGATCCGGGCTCGACGAGCTCGACGAGTCGCTCCTTGGGAGTCGGGAACAGCACGTCGAAGGTCTCGATGCGCGCGTCGAGCCCCCACTCCTGAAACTTTCCGAGGATCCACTCGGCATTCTTCGCGCCCTGGGGGGAGCCCAGATGATGCGGCGCCGCGGCGAGCCGGCGCATCGTCTCGCGCGCGACCGCCGGATCGGGCCGCGCGAGGAACTCGCGCTCGGCCTTCTGCTGGGCGTCGAGATTCTCTTCGAAGAACCCGCGCGGCGACGGAGGCGTGTCGGTCGCCGCGCCGAGAAGAACGATCGAGAGAACGAGCGGAACGAAACGTCTCATGGAGCTCCTTTCAACGGCGCGCAAGCATAAATCCATTGCCGCTCGCGCGCGCGGCGAGTAGAATGAACGCGTCGAATTCCGGGACGGGCGAGCGATCCTCGCGGGAGGATCGAAGCCGTTTCGAGTCTCGTCCCGGAGGCTGCGGAGGGCCGATTGACACTCGACCTCGCTCGCGACGCAGCTCCGCGGCGGCCTTCCCGGCCCGCCGCGGCGGCGATACCGGACTTCTCCTCATGAAACTGGTGTGGTCGCAGCCCGCGCCTCGCTCCCACGACCGCGCGCGAAGCCTGCTGCTCGTCTCGGTCCTCTGTCTCTTCCTCGGCGGCGTGGTCGTCGGCGCCGGGGGCCACGATCTGCGCGAGACGCCGCGGCCCGTCCGCGCCGCGATCGCGAGCCTGCTCACGACGGGCGGGGTGCTCTTTCTCTTCGGAGTGGTGTTGCTCGCCATCCGGAAGTCGCGGCGGCCGACGGGACGCACCCGGCTGTCCCTCGCGAATTCTCCGGATGCGTCTGCCGTGACGGAGACCGATCGGCATTTCGGACAGGAGGAACGACGGTGAGACACGACAACGTTGTGCCGTTTGACCCCGCCCGGCGCGGCGGCCTCGCGCGCCGCGGCGCTCCGGACAAGGCCGGGGATTCGCTCGTGATGGAGTGCCCCGCCTGCGCGTCCGAGCTTCGGCTCGAGGCGTCGTGGCTCGAGGGCCGCGACGAAGTGCTCTGCGGCAAGTGCGATCGTGAGATCGCTCTGGCGCCCTTCGAGCAGGAGCGCGGAGCGGTCTAAGGGCTCGGACTCTGAGCGGCCCGCTGCGCGGGCCGACCGACGGGAGAGGGGATGTCTCTCGGGACCCTCTCCCACGAATCCGCTGCGCGCCTCTAGGGCTTTTGCTCGAGCGGCTTCACGTACGTCCAGCGCTGGGGCATGTCGATGAAGGTGTGGGTGTGCTCGAAGAGGGCGAAGCCCACGAGCCCGTCGTCGCCCCAGGCCGGGGAGAATCCTTCGGCCGCGATGCGCAGCCGCAGGGCCGGCAGCTTGAGAGGACCCCACTTGAGGTCGTCGGCTTCGGAAGCGCCGGAGAGGCCGGCGCGTTCGGCGCTCGCCGCCGCCAGCACCATGGCGGCGTGGCCGGTGTCGCTCGCCGCCGTCAGTCGGAGATCCTCCGATCCCTGGCGGAAGATCGCGACCGGCCGGTCCCCGTCGTCGTCGGTGACGATCCGCACGTAGCGCTCGGGGACAACCCAGCCGGATGGATCGTGGAGGCCCAGGCGCGCCTGGTCGAGGTCGAGCTCCACCACGGACTCGCGAAACAGGCAGGCCCCCGCGACGGCGTCGGCCCCCGGCGGAATCTCCTCGGAGATCTGCGCGAAGAGCAATGGCCAGGACGCGTCGCCGACCTGGAGCGCGGCGCCCGGGGCGATCGACCGGCCGAACACGTCGGTGACGAAGCGCAGCGAGAGCTTCGCGGCCAGGGCCGGCGAGAAGCGGATCGGCCCGTCCGCTCGTCCGTCGACGGCGAGCCGGATCGGTCGGCCCAGCACGGCCGCGTCGACGAGGAGCGCGCCGTCGCGGCGGAGCGCGGGCAGGCGGGTCTCAGGCCGGGCGAACACGGCGCGGCCCCCGCCGACCTGAGGTGTCGGCATCGTGCCGGTGGGCAGCCCCGTCCACGTGACCTCGCCTTCGACCGGACGCGCCGGATCGGAGACGTCGCGATAGCGGGTCGGGGAGCGGAAGTCGAGATCGAAGCGCGGAGAGCGGACGCGCAGGAGGCGGCCATCGCTCCTCGCGAAGGCGAGGGTCAGGGTATTTCCGCCGATGACGTCGAGTCGCACGGAGGCGGAATCCGCGTCGGCGGGCCCGAGGCGGAAGAGCGCCTTCTCGTGGTCCTCGAACAGCCAGGCCCTCCGCCAGAAATATGACCGCGTGATCAGTTCCCGGAGCACCGGCTCGGACGCGACGCGGGTCACTCCGTCGCCGTCGGTGAAGTACGCCCGGGCCGTCTCGATGCCCCGGACCGTCGTCATCCCGGCCGACGCCACCGTGTCGCGAAATCGGCGAGGCTCCCAGACAACCTCTTCCCGGCCCGTCTCGCCCGCGGCGCCGTCGGGCCGCGTGAGGCGGATCAGGATCATCCCGCCCGCGGTCAAAGGCTTGGCCCCGGAGGTCTTGCGGTAACGCTCGAGGATGCGATCCGCCATGCGCGAGGGTGCAGCTTCGCCACAGGCGATCGCGAACACCGCGACGAGCGCCGCGACCGCGACGGCCGCTTTTCGCCCGCGAGCCGGTCCCGGACCTCGGCGCCGTGGTGCGCGCGCGGTCGAAGGGGGGAACCGGCGACTCATCCGCGACGCGATCTTAACCCGGAGTTCTGCGAAGGCGTCGAAAAGCGAGAGTGAAAATTTCTCAAGCGGGCACGTAATTTTTATTGCACCCCTTCGCGCCGAGGGGTCTAGAATACCGCCCCAGTTTGATACGCCCCCCAGGGGCGAAACCACAGAGAAAAGGGGTAGTGCATATGGCAACGGCCTCCAAGGCGCTTTCGAAGTCCAGCATCGCAGATCACCTGTCGAAGTCCACGGGCACCACGAAGCGGGTCGCGACGCAGTTCCTCGACGACCTGACGGCGCTCGCGTACAAGGAAGCGAAGAACAGCTTCACGATCCCGGGCGTCGGCAAGCTCGTGCTCGTGAATCGCAAGGCGCGCATGGGCCGCAACCCGGCCACGGGCGAAGAGATCAAGATTCCCGCCAAGCGCGTCGTGAAGTTCCGCGTGTCGAAGAAGGCGAAGGACGCCATCCTCGGGGTCAAGAAGTAGACTCGAGGTCTCCGAGGGGAGAAGGAGCGGTCCCGAAAGGGGCCGCTTTTTTTTGGTCCCGCGTTAATCGTCTACGGCGCCTCGAAGATCAGCCTCACGGTGTTCTCGTCTCCGGCGGTCCGCCCCGCCTCGGCCCCGAGAGAGGGCCGGACCCACGCCGGAATCGTGGCCGCGATGCCCCCGGAGAGCGTGCGGGAGCGGGTGATCTTCGCGGTGAGCTCCACGGATTTCAGGCGCTGAGGCAGTCCGGCCGCGGACGTCGCGCGCGCGAGGTCGCGGGCGGTGTTCATCGCGGCCTCGACGAATTCGCGGACGCCGGGCACGAGCGGACGCGCCGCCGCGCCGCGCCGGCCCGAGGACGGAATCTCGAGCGTGAGCTCCTGGAGGAAGCTCGTCTCCGTCGTCTTCGACGCTCCCGCTTCGAGGACCAGGACTTCGATGCTCCCGCCCGCCTTCGTCTCGGTGCCGACCACGAGCCGGAACTCGATGCGCTTGAGCACGAGGCCGGTCTCGGCCAGCGCCTCGTTGCGCCCGGCGGCGACGTCGGCCATCGAGGCGACGAAGTCCGCGGGCGTCACGGGCTCGGGCGCGGCCGGAGTCGGAGCCGGCGCGGACGTGGATGCGCAGCGTGCGGCGCCAGAACCAGGACGAGAACCGCGAGACTCGCGAGAGACCTTCTCTTCCTCATGCTCCCTCCTCGGCGATCCACACGCGACGCACCCGGCGCACGCCGTCGCCTTCGTCCACCACGGCGTGCGACTTTCCTTCGCGGACCAGGCGCGGCGTCGCGACGCGGAACTCGACCTCGTCGGCGATGGCCCGCCGCCGCGCCAGGAAGCGGACGAAGGCGCGCGCATCCTCGGCGTCGCGGGAGGACGCCGCGTGCATGCGCGACGCGCGCAGGAATCCCGCCTCCGAGAACGCGAGAGCGAAGGAGTCCGAGATCTCGACGGCCGCGCCGTCGGCCGGTCCGTACTCGGGGCCGCGGAGGAACAGGTCGCGCCGGCGCCGGCCCCGCAGGATTCGCGTTCTCGGCGCGGCACTCCCGCGGCGCATCGAGAGCTTCACGATCTCTCCGCCCGGCCCGGGCGGCAGGCGTGCCGTGATCGCCGCGAGGAGAGCCGGCGGGATGGGCTCGCCGTCCTCCGGCGCCAGGACGCCGCGATCCTCGTCGGGATCGAGCTCTCGCGGCACGTTCGGCGTCGCGATCATGCGGCGGCGGAAGAGCGCTTCCGCGAGCTCCGGCGTCGCCGGGTCCGAAGCCGTGTCCGCCTCGCGCACGATCCGGCGCGCGAAGCGCCCGTAGAAGTCGGCGCCCGACGGCGCCGTTTCGGCGGCCGCCGCCACATAGAAGGCGAGCGCGTCGGCCGCGGCGGAAAGCGCGGCGGCGCGATCCGAGAGGCCGCTTCGCCGGAACAGAACGACCAGCAGGTCCCAGCAGGCCCCGGTGAGCACGTTGCAGAACGAGTGCGGCTCGGCGGAGAGCTCGCTCGCCGGAGCGCTGTCGGGGAGGGTCCTGGGATCGACGTACTTGAACGTGTTCACCGCGTCCCGCAGCGCGCGCGGCACGGTGGCGTCGTCGCCGTAACGGCGGCGGACCGCGGCGCCGAGCTCCTCCGCCACGCGCGAGACCAGATTCGAGCGGCCCGGCTCGCCGCCCGTCTCTCCGACGACGGCGGCGGAGACCGGCGGCTCGGCGAGGGCGACGAAGATCGAGGCGAGATCGCCGAAGCCCTCGTGGAACGCCGCGACCTCGAAGTGGGGCGCGTCCCACAGATCGGGCCGCACGCCGTCGAGGACGGCGTGCCCCTGCTCGTGCGTCGCGATGTCCACGCTGTCGCCGGAGTGCACCACGCGGCCGCTCTCCGGATCGACGTCGCGGAAGAAGCGCAGGGCGCGACGGTCGTAGTACGCGTTGAGGTCTTCGCCCGCGACCGGAACCGCGGGCAGCACCTCGCCGGGAACCCATCGGCCGGAGGGAAGGCGTCTCGTCCACAACCGCTTTCCGCGGTCCAGCGCCGAGGCGAGTTGCCAGTAGAGAAATTCGGGCGTGTCGGTCGCGAACGGTTTCGGTTCCGGCGCGGGGCCCTCGACGCGGAAGGCCCACGCGCCCTCGTCGACGTGAAGCGGCGGCGCCGTATCGACGAGCCGCTCGCCCCGACCCTCCGGGTCGTTCAGGTAGACGCGGATGCGCGCGCGCTCGAGCTCGTCCATGCGATCCCGGGTTTCCAGTTCGGGTCCGGGTTCCGATTCGGATTCGTCTCGCTCGAGTCTAACGTCTATCGTTTCGCAACGATTGCGCTATCCTTTCCGCGATGCGCCGACTGCTTTCCGCCGCCTTTTTCATTCTTTCGGCTTCCATCGAGGCCCAGGACAAGCCCGTCACGGGTTGGCCGGGCAACCTCCGCAACGGGCTCCCGGCGCAGCTGCCGGGTTGGGAGGCGGCGCCGCGCGATCCTCTGCCCGACACCGACGAAAACGACATGGGCGTCTTCACGCAGGTCACGCGCTTCTACCAGCGAATCGAGAGCCCGACCGTCACCCGCCAGTTCCAGTTCGTCGTCCAGGACTACGCCAAGGACAAGAACCTCGAGGCCGCGATCCGGAAGGCGGTCGCCGAGGCGGCCAAGGCTCCGAGCGTCGAGACGAGAGAAGTGACGGTCAAGGGCCTCAAGGCCTTCGCCGTGACGGACCGCTCCTCCGGAAATCCGACGACGCTCGTGACCGTCGTGGTCCTGCCCTCGCGCCTCGTCCTCGCGCAGGGAGCCAACGTCGACCGCGACTCGGCGTTGAAGCTCCTGGGCTACGTCGACTTCGACGCGGTCGCGGCGGCGAAGTAGAGGGGTCCATGGCCGAGGTCTCCGTCCGGCGCGCGCGTCGGGAAGACTGGCCGCGCATGGTGGAGCTCGACCGGCAGCTCGCGACGTTCGAGAAGCTGCCCCTGCCGACGGAGGCCGAGGCCGCGCGGCTGGGATCGATGCTGTTCGACGAGAAGAAGATCGAGGCGCTCGTCGCGGAGCGCGACGGCCGGATCGACGGCATGGCGATTTTCTGGGAAAGCCTGGGCTCCTCGTTCCGCGCGAGGCCTTTCCTGTTCCTCGAGGACCTCGTCGTCGACGAGTCGGCGCGGTCGGGCGGGGTCGGCGAAGCGCTCATGGCCGCGCTCGCGCGCGAGGGGGTGCGCCGGGGCGCCATGCGGATCGAGTGGGCGGTCCTCGACTGGAACGTGAACGCGATCCGCTTCTATCGCCGGATCGGCGGCGGCCCGCAGCAGAACGACTGGATCCGGTACTCGCTGCCCGAGGACGCGATGAAGAAGCTCGCGGGAGCGGAGCCGCAGGCCGCGCCTGCGTCTACCCGTTCGGAACGTCCCAGAGGTTCTTGACCGCCGGGTGGTCCCACGGGATCCGCAGCTCGTCCGGAGCCGCCGGGTCGAAAGTCTCCGTCACGAAGTACAGCAGCGCGCAGGGGTTCGTCAGCGGGCGGTAGCCGTGCGCCACGCCCGCGGGGATGCGGACGAGGAGGTCCTGGCCGCCGCCGGCGACGATGACCTGGGTCTTGCCGAACGTCGGAGAGGTGTTGCGGACGTCGAAGAGGACGAACTTGGCCTTCGAGGGCGGCGGCACGAACCAGATGTCGTCCTGCTGGAGGTGGTAGTGCAGGCCCTTGATGTGGCCTTCGGCGTCCACCACGGAGAAGTTCATCTGGGCGACCGGAACGCCCATGAAGAACTCGGCGAGCTCGCGGCTCTGGGGATGGTTGGCCTTGGCCCGGAAGATTTCGAGGAAGAAGCCGCGGTCGTCGGTAAAGCGGGTGAGCCGGAGCACGCGCACGCCCTCGATGGCGGGAGGCTTGGTGTAGTCCTTGGGGGAGGACCGGAACTCGGGAGCGATGTCGTCGGGCGTCATGGTCCCTCCCCGGCGATTGTAACCGGCGGCCTCGAAACGCAAAGCGGGCGGTCGCCCGCCCGCTTCGCTGCGATCGAGGCTCGGTCTACTTCGAGGCCTTCTGAGGCGCGACGTCGCCCTTCGCGGTCCAGGCGATCGTGAACCCGTTCCGCTTGTCGTAGGAGTACCTGGGGTTGCCGTCGGCGCCTTCGAAGCGGTGCTTCGAGTACGCGAGCACGAACCCGTCGTTCGACGTTGGAGAACCAGTACTGCAGGTTCTTCACGACGACCGGATCCTTCTTGTCGGGCCGCAACGTCGACGTCTTGTCGAGCGAGATCTCGGCCAGACCGCTCGCCATCGTGGCGTGCGAGCCGTTCGCGTCGTCGTGCCAGGCGATGGAATCCTCGCGGGTCGAGAACTTCGACCACTTCACCGGGAAGACCGTGTTGAGGACCTTGCCGATGGCCTCGCGCTGCGCCGGCGTCGTCTTCTTGTCGAAGGTCACGACCGCCCAGTTCGTCGGCATCCCGGGGCCGGGGTTGTGATGCCACTCCCCGCCCAGATCCAGGTTGACCCAGACCATCGCGTTGGAGAGATCCACGTCGCCGTAGTGGCTGCCCTTGCGGAACTTGTAGACGTTGTTGGCCTCGCACTTGTGCTCGTCGGACGAAGCTCCGAAGTAGCACGTGCAGAAAAGAGGACACGAACAACCCTCGATGGTATCGGCCGTCACTTCGTATGTACTGGAGGCGGATTTGGTCGTACCCGGCGCCGACGATCGCGATACCGGTCACGAGAACGGAAACGATGGCGATTTTGGACTTCAGGGTCATGGCACCTCCTCGCGTCACTTGACGAATCCACGAAAAGGGGAGCCGGCGTGCGCCGGCTGCGCCCCGATCCCGTCTTTGTAAAACGGTCCGGGAACAGAATCAAGGGCCGGCCGTGTTAGATTGTCGGCCCCTTCTGGAGGAACGATGTTGCGATCCCGCATCCTGCTGATTCTTCTCGCGATGCTCCCCGGAGCTTTCCTGGGCGCCCAGGTCGGTCCCGATCCCCGGGAGAACAGTTTTCAGTTTTTTGTCGACGGCGCGGTCATCCAGGGCGTCATCGGGTACCGCATCGAGTTCAACCACGACCCGCAGACCCGCACCGACTCGCGCCAGCTCAACACCGCGTACTCGCCCGACCAGCGCCGCCTGGCGGTCACGGTGACCCAGAAGGGTCTGAACCGGCTCCAGGGGTGGCTCAACGACGCGACGGCCAACGACAATCCGGTGTCGAAGAGCGTCGCGATCGTCGCCCGGGACAACCAGAATGTCGTCCTCGCGCGCTGGGAGCTGACCAACGTCCAGCCGGCCACCATCTCGTCGGCCGGCGCGGGCACCCTCACAGAGGTCACCGCGACGATCGAGTTCTCCTACACCACGCTGACGCTCACGCAGGCCAAACCGGACTAGCCGGCGCGTTCACAGGGAGAGCTCGGAGACCGTCCTCGCCCGTCGGTCGGCCCCGATGCGGACCGGTCTGCGTGCGCTCAGGCCCTGCCGGTGCGGATCCCTCGCTCGCTCGGTCGGCGAGACGCTCGGGCCGCGGCAGACGTCGCTCGACGCGACTAGTGTTCGCGGTGCAGGTTGCGGATCGCGTCGAGGAGGGTGACGGGGGGGCGTTCGAAGCGGGCGCCGAAGCCCGGGCGCTTCAAGCCGGCCGGGGGCGCCTGGTCGAGGAACACGACGTTGCCGCGAACGCGGAAGCTTCTCCGGTCACCGGGGAGCGAGAAGACGAGCTCGACGTAGTCCCCGATCTCGGGTGCCCGCGAGCTGGCCACGAACATCCCGGCGGTGTTGACGACCTCGACGAAGCCGGACAATTCCATCTCGCCAAACTTCAGCGTGGCGGGCGCGCCGATGCGAACTCGCTCCGAAGCTCTTTCGTTCGCTGGATTGCGTACCATGGAGCGCTTCGTCGAACCTCCGCGCATGTGTTTCCACTTTTTTTTGCGGCTCATCATACACGGGATTCGGGCTCCCGGGCCCGCTCCTCAGCGGCTCTCGAATGCCGGAAGCAGCGTTTTTTCAAGCTTTTGGAAGAGTCCCGCCGTGGCTTCCACGTCCCGGCGGCAGTAGTTCGCGATCTCCCGCAGCCGTCCCGCCCTGTAGTACGGGCCCACGGAAAACCCGTCCATGCCGTGCTCCTTGGGGCTCTCGACGCCGAAGGCCTTGCACGTGAAGTCGAGATTCCACTTCCGCGAGGCGCCGAAGAACGTGATGGCTTCGAGCAGATCGGTGTGCGGCCGGATGGAGTAGCGGTACCCGACCAGATTGCGCGTGACCGTCAGGCCCAGGACCGCGCTCCGGAGCATGAGAAACGGTCCGTCGAATCCGCGCCCGTTGAACGTCACGAACCGGTGGAAGCGACGCATCGCCTTCCAGAACTCGGCGAGCAACACCGGCTCCTCGTCGCCGATGAACGTGAAGCGCTTGTCCGCCGACGTCTCCTCGACGCGGCCGTCGGTCTTCTCGTACCAGATCTTGCCGCGGCCGGTGTCCGGATTGAGCATCGCCACGACGATGATCCTGCCCGTGAGCGGCCACAGCGAGAGCGTCTCGGGCAACTTTGCGCGCTCGTCGTCGGAGCGCGCGTTCTTCTCGAGATACGTCCGCTGCGCATCGTCGAGCGACTCCCAGACCTGACCGACGGTTTCGATGTCGATGACGACGGTCGCCACGCCGGGGATGCTATTCTGTCCGGCGCCGCCGATGAAGCGTCTTCGTCTCAGTCTGTTCGCCCTCGGTGTGCTCGTCGCCGTCGTTCTGGCGCCGGCCTGCGGGCGCCGAGAGGCGCCGGCCCCTCCGGCCGCCACGATCTCCCGCCACCTCGCCGGCGACCCGCCGACGCTCGACCCGATCACGATGAACGAAGACGAATCCGCGCGCGTGGTCGCGATGATGTTCCGACCGCTCATCAACATCGACAAGGATCTGAAGCTCGTGCCGGGGCTCGCGAGGTCATGGAGCGTCTCGGACGACGGCCTCGTCTACGAGTTTCATCTCGACCCCGGGGCGACCTGGGAAGACGGCAAGCCCGTGACCTCGGACGACGTGCGCTTCACGGTCGAGCGGATTCACGATCCCAAGGCCAACGCCGCCAACTGGAGCTGGGGATTCGAGGACCTCGCCGGCATCGAGACCCCCGACGCGGCGACGGTGCGCATCCGTTTCCAGAAACCGTACTCCGAGCGAATCCTCGCCTTCGTCCTGCCGATCGTGTCGGCGTCCGCCTACGCTCGCGCGAAGCCCGGCGACGTCGATCGCCATCCCGTGGGGAGCGGGCCGTACCGGCTCGCCTCCTGGGATTCCAACCGGACGATCCGGCTGACGCGGAGGCCCGATGCTCCGGCGGACAAGTACAATTTCGACGAGGTCGTTTTCCGAATCATCCCGGACGACAACACGCGATTCCAGGCCGGAGGGCGCGGCGACCTCGACGAGTTCAAGATCAACCGCGATCAGCGGAAGGCGACCGAGGGCATGCCCGACTTTCTGGCCCGGGTGCGCGTGCTCAAGGTCCAGCAGCCGATCGAAGTGGTGCTCATCTGGAACGTGAAGCACCCCTTTCTCTCCGACGCGCGCGTTCGCCGCGCGCTGGCGCACGCGTGGCCGCGCGAGGAGACCGCCCGGCAGCTCTACGTGCCCGACGGCGCCACGCTGGTGTCCGGCCCTTACCCGCCGGGAGTGTCCGCGAATGCGCCCGACGTCGCGCCGCCCAGGTACGATCCCGCCGAGAGCGCGCGGCTCCTGGACGAGGCCGGCTGGAAGGCCGGGCCGGACGGCGTCCGGAGCAAGGGCGGCCGGAGGGCGAAGATCGATCTCGTGTTCCGCGCCCAGTCCCGCGTCGAGATCAACCTGTCCGAGATTCTCCGGAGCGCCTACGAGAAGATCGGCGTCGAGCTGACGCCGCTCCCGCTCGACATGGCCGTCTACACGCAGCGCGGACAGGACGGCGAGTTCGACGCGTACATGACGGGGCGCCTGTTCGTGCCTCCCAACTTCGATCCGTTCCCCTACTGGGACTCGAGCCAGTGGTCTCCGGCCGGCCAGAACATGGGCTTCTACAAGAATCCCGAAGCGGACCGCCTCATGAAGGCCGCGCGCCTCGAGCTCGACGAGGCCAAACGGATCGAGCTGTATCGCCAGATCCACCGCCTCCTGGCGGCGGACCAGCCGGCGGACTTCCTGTGGGGCGTCGACCAGTACTGGGGAGTCTCCAAACGGATCGACGACGTCACGCTCTCGCCGCTCGGCCTCTTCCACTTCGAGCCGGGCGCGCTCGGCTGGCGCCTCGCGCCCGCCGCGGCGCACTGAGGCCGCGGTGAGCGCGCCGCTTTCGGGCGTGCTCGTCCTCGACCTCTCGCGGGTCCTGGCGGGCCCCTTCTGCACGATGATGCTCGCGGACCTCGGCGCCCGCGTGATCAAGGTCGAGCACCCGGAAGACGGAGACGTCACCCGCGGCTGGGGGCCGCCCTACGATCCCGCCTCGGGGATGTCGGCGTACTTCCTCTCGGTCAACCGCAACAAGGAATCGATCGCTCTCGATCTCGCCTCGAAGGCGGGAGCCGAGTCCGTGCGCATCCTCGCCCGCCGCGCGGACGTCGTCGTCGAAAACTTCCCTCCGGGCGGGCTCGAGAAATTCGGCCTTTCCGCCGAAACGATGCGCCGCGAAAACCCGAAGCTCGTCACGGCTTCCATCACCGGGTACGGCACGCGCGGATCCGACGCGCTCGCTCCGGGATTCGACCTTCTCGCGCAGGCGGGTGCGGGGCTCATGGCGATCACCGGATCCACCGAGTCCGGCGCGACGAAAAGTCGGCGTCGCCGTTTCGGATCTGCTCGCCGGCTGCTACGCGGCGATCGGCATCCTCGCCGCGCTCGCGGCGCGGGAACGAACGGGTCAGGGTGGGCACGTCGAGACGGACCTCTTCTCCGCGACTCTGGCGTCGCTGATCAACGTGGCGCAATCGGCCCTGCTGACGGGGAAGGAGGCCGAGCGCCACGGCAACGCGCACCCGCAGATCGTTCCCTACCGCATGTTCGAGGCCTCGGACGGAGAGTTCGTTCTCGGCGTGGGAACCGACCGCCAGTTCGAGAGGCTGGCCGCGCTCGTCGGACGGCCGGAGTGGTCGCAGAGCGACGCGTTCCGGACCAACGCCGCGCGGGTCGTGAATCGCGCCGACCTCGAGACGCAGCTCTCCGCGATCTTTCTCGCCGACACGCGGGCGAACTGGGTCGCTCGGTGCCGCGCGGCCGGGCTTCCGGCCGGTCCGGTGCGCGGGCCACTCGAGGCGCTGCGCTCCGAGACGGCACGGGCGCTCGAAGCCGTGGTCGAAGCGCGGGGCCTCGGCTTCGTCGCCTCGCCCGTGCGGGTCGCCGGCGCCGGCCGGAGGCTCGAGTTTCCGCCGGCCCTCGACGCCGACGGCGAAAGAATTCGCCGCGAGTTCTCGCTTCCCGGATAACGACTACGCGGGTCGGAGATCAGTCCGGCGGGACGGCCTCGGCGGCCGGAGGTCCCGACGTCACCGTGCGCCATGCGATCGCCGCCAGGACGATGGCGCCGCCCGCGATCGAATACGGACTGGGTCTTTCGCCGAGGAAGAGAAAGACCCAGATCGGGTTCGCGATCGGCTCGAGCATTCCGATCAACGAGGCTTCCGTCGCCGGGACGTGCTTGAGCCCCTTCACGAAGAGCGCGTAGGCGCAGCCGATCTGGAATACGCCCAGGAAGCCGAGCACGGCGAACGAGCGCGGCGACACCGCGAGATCGCCCGCGACGAACGGCAGCAGGGCCAGGGCCGCCAGGACGTTGCCCCAGGTGACCACGGCCTCGGCCGCGCTGCCGCGCTCGCGACGCAGGGAAAGCACGAGCGTCGCGAAAAAGAGGCTCGAGGCGAGGGCGGCGAGCTCGCCGCGAAGGCCCCGCGTCTCGAACCGTCCGACGAAGAAGAGGAGCATCCCGGCGAAGGCGACCGCCACCGCCCCGGCATCCTTGCGCCGGAAAGGCTCGTGCAGGAGCAGCGGCGCTGCGAGGAGGACCCAGACCACGCCGAAGTACTGGATGAAGATCGCGTTGGCGGCCGACGTCCACTTCGTTGCGAGCACGAAGGTCGTGAGGCAGGCGGCGTAGCTGACGAGGCCGATCAGAAATGCGGGCGTCCACCGCCAGACGCGGGGACGAAACAGCAGGATGAGCGCCACGCCGGCGAACGCCGACCGGTACCACGCGATGACGAGGGGCGGCTCGTCGAGCCACTTGATCCCGATGCCGCCGGTCGACCACAGGAGGGCCGCCGCGGCGACGAGGAGGACCCCCTTGCGTTCGGACGTCACGCCCGCCGCACCGCCGCGAGGATGGCGTCCGCGGTGACCCGCGCGGCCGCCGCGCCGATGCGCAGCCGCATCGGAGGCGGGGGAGGGGCGCCGCCCGGAGCCAGGGCGAATACGACGTCGCCGTCGAAGAGCGTGTGCGCGGGACGGACCGCGCGCGCGAGGCCGTCGTGCGCTTCGATCGCCACGCGTTTGAGAGCTCCGGGCTCGAACGGCGCCGAGGTGGCGACGGCCACGAGGGTCGTGTTGCCGCCGAGAAACGGGCTGTCCTCGAGCGGCTCCTCGACGAGCGCCCTTTCGGAGCGAAAACCCGGACGCGCCGGGCCCGCGACGACGGCGCCGGTCTCGGGGTCCACGACGTCGCCGACGGCGTTGACGGCGGCGAGCGCGGAAACGAGCGTGCCGTCCGGCAGCGTGACCGAGGCCACGCCGACCCCGCCCTCCGCGGCGCGCTCGATGCCGAGCAGCTTGCCGACCATCGCGCCGGCTCCGGCGCCCACGCGTCCGCACTCGACCGGGCGAGTGCCCGAGGCCTCCGCGGCGGAGTCGCAGGCCGCGCGGCCCATCGCGGCGTCCGGATAGGCCCTCGGATCGCCCACGGCCAGATCGAAGAGCACGGCGCCGGAGACGATGGGCACCCGCGCCGGACCGATGGGGCGTCCCACGCCGCGTTCGGCGAGCCACTCGGTGACGCCGGTCGCGGCGGCCAGGCCGAAGGCGCTGCCTCCCGCGAAGACGAGAGCGTCGATCTCGGAGATGAGATTGCCGGGAGTGAAGAGGCCGGTCTCGCGGGTTCCCGGAGCGCCGCCGCGCACGTCCACCGCCGCAATCGTGCCCGGCGGCGGGAGGATCACCGTGCAGCCGGTTCGGCGCGTCGCGTCCGTGGCGTGGCCGATGCGATAGCCCGGAGGAAACCTCACGTCCGAAGCTTCCGCAGCCGGGCCGGACGGCCCGCCCGGTGGCAGGCGAGACACTCGCGCGCTCCCCGGAAGGGGCGGAAGCGCCGGAAGAGCTGCCCGCAGCCCTCGCAGCGGTACACCACACGGGTCCGCTTTTCGCGAAAAGAGCGCAGAGCCGGAGTTTCGGGGGCGCCGCCGTCCTTCGCCCCGAGCGTGCGGGAGAGCCGGCGGAAGAGGCGGCCGTGCCCGGAGCGCGGCCCGTCGAGACGAAAAGCCCAGGCGTGCGCGGCTTCGTGGCGCAGCGTGTCCTCCTGCTCCTGGGGGGCGAGGTGAGCGGAGATGACGATCCGGTGCGGCGGGCCGTAGACGATCTCGCCGCCCGTGAGCTTGCGGCGCGACAGCCGGACGCGCGCCGGATCGAATCCGAAGCGGGCCGCGAGGCGGTCGTAGAGGAGCTGGAGCCGCGACTCGGGATCGGCTTCGGCGATGGGGAAGAGCAGCTCCACCGCAATAAGATTAGCGCACGGAGGCAGCATGCTCAGAAAGCTCGGTCTCGCGCTCGCCGGCGTCCTCGTGATCTCGAGTCTCGCGCGCGCCGGCACGCCGGTCTCGTTCCCCAGCGGATCCGAGACGATCTCCGGATACCTCGCGGTGCCCGAAGGCGGCGGCAAGAAGCCGGCCATCGTGGTCATCCACGAGTGGTGGGGCTTGAACGACTTCGTGAAGGGAAAGGCCGACGGGTTCGCGAAACAGGGCTACGTCGCGCTGGCGCCGGACCTGTACCGCGGCAAGGTGGCCGAAGATGGCGACACCGCGCACCAGCTGATGCGCGGCATGCCGAACGACCGCGCCCTGCGCGACATGAAGGCCGCGGTCGCCTACCTGCGCTCGCGTCCCGACGTCGACGGCGCCAGAATCGGCGTCGTGGGCTGGTGCATGGGCGGCGGGCTGGCGCTCGATCTCGCCGTCAACGAGCCCACGCTCGCCGGCGCCGTCATGTACTACGGCCATCTCATGACCGATCCGGCCACGATCGCGGCCCTCAAGGTCCCGCTCCTCGGCAACTTCGGCGGACAGGATCAGGGCATTCCGGTCAAGGACGTCGAGGCCTTCGCCGCCGAGGCGAAGAAGGCCGGCAAGAGCGTCGACTTCAAGATCTACCCCGACGCGGGCCACGCCTTCGCATCCTCGAAGGACCCGAAGGTGTTCCGTCCCGCCGACGCGAAGGACGCCGACGCGCGTACGGATGCGTTTTTCGCGAAGGTGCTGAAGGGAAAGTAGGCGAGGCAACGCGGGTCGAAGGCCGGGGTGACTCAAGTGGTCGCCCTGACGCCTACTTCTTGTACCAGTCCGCGTTGACCTGCTGGAATTGCTTCCACTTGTCCGGGACCGTCTCTTCCGTGAAGATCGCGGTCACCGGGCAGGCCGGCTCGCAGTTTCCGCACTGGATGCAGACGTCGGGGTCGATGTAGAGCATCTCGGCCGTCTCGAAGCCGGCCTCGTCCTTACGCGGGTGGATGCAGTCGACCGGACACACGTCCACGCAGGCGGTGTCCTTGGTGCCGATGCACGGCTCCGCGATGATGTACATCCCCATCCGGATTCCTCCTCGCCGCGGCTCAACCGGGCGCGGTGATTCTACCTGAGACGGGTGCGCGGAAAGGTCGAGCGCCGAGAGATCAGGAGCGCGGCACGGTGATCTGGAGCGCGACGTTTTCGCCGCCGCTTCCGGGGACGTAGCGGACCGTGATCTTCGCTCCCGGAGCGAGCACTCCGGTGATTTTTGTGTCGTCGTTCCAGGAGAATCGGGCCTCGCCGCCGTCGGTGAGAGCGACGACGACCGTCCGGGAGCTCGCCTGGACCGTCCGGATCGTGCCCGTGGCGCTCAGGGCCTTGTCGGCGGCCTCGGCGGACGGCGAAACCGTCGCGAGGACAGTGAGACACACGGCGAGGACGATGGAAGCGGTTTTGCGCATTTGTGACCTCGGGTCTGTGCTGAAAAACGCCGCAGACGGCCCGGCACATTCCGTGCATTTGACAGCCGCCCTACGGGCCCCTAGAATACGCCGTTTTTTACAAAGCGGCCTGGAGGTAGCGAACGCGATGACCAAGCGCTGGGCGGAAGCGGAACTCAGGTTCCTCAAAGACAACGCAGAGAAGATGAGTGTCCAGGCACTGGCCGACGCCCTGTCGGTCCGGATCGACGAGCTCGAGAAGAAAATGGAGAAGCTCGGGCTCCTCGGAGGGCCGGCCGCCGACGCTCCCGCTCCGAAGAAAGCCCAGACGCTGAAAGAGCTCTCCAAGCACACCGAGAACGCCCGGAAGGACTACGACCGCGGCGTCTCCGCTCTCCAGAAGAAGAAGCTCGAAGAAGCCGAGCGCCACTTCCTGGATCTCATCCAGAAGTACCCGGACGAGCGGGAGCTCGTCGACCGGGCGCGCGTGTACGTGCAGATCTGCGAGAGGCAGCGGCGCGACCCGCGCCCGGCCCTGACCGAGCCCGAGGATTTCTACTACGCCGCGGTTCTCGAGAAGAACCGGGGCAACGTGGCCGAGGCGATCGAGCACCTCAGCCGCGCCGCCCGCAAGAACGGCGGAGGCAAGGTCGATTTCCTGCTCGCGTGCTGCTACGCGCAGCAGGGCGACCTCGAGACGGCGCTCGACCACCTGCGCAAGGCGATCGAGGAAGACCAGCGTCACCGGGTGCTCGCGCGGCATGACCGCGACTTCGATCCGGTCCGCGAGGCTCCCGAGTTCCAGAAGCTGCTTTCCGCGTAGGTCCGGCTCCGCGTCCGTGTCGCGACGCCGGCCTATACTGATCCGATGAAACGGCGTTCGGGCGGCCGTCGGAAAACGCCCGGCGCGCCGGCGTCTCCCGCGCTTCCGCCGCGCGTCGTGATCCTCGCGGCCGGCGTGGGATCGCGGATGCGCTCCTCCCTGCCGAAGGTTCTCCATCGCGTCGGAGGCCGGACGCTTCTCGACGCGGTGCTGGCTTCGGTCGAGGGCCTTTCCCCGGAACGGGTGATCGTCGTCGTCGGAGCCGACCGGCCCCGCGTCGAGGCCTCGCTCGCCGGGCGGAAGATCGACTTCGTCGTGCAGGATTCCCCGCTCGGCACGGGCGATGCCGCCCGCAAGGCCCTTCCGGCGCTGGGGGAGGGACCCGGTCCGATCCTGATCCTCGCGGGCGACACGCCGCTGCTGACGGAGCGGACGCTCGCGGAGCTCGTCGCCCTGCGTGCGGCGAAGGGACTGGATCTCGCGTTCCTCTCCTTCCGGCCTCCGGAGCCCGGCGACTTCGGGCGCGTCGTGCGCGACGCCCGCGGCCGCGTGCAGCGGATCGTCGAGGCGAAGAACGCGTCGGCGAAACAGAAATCGATCGCGGAGGTCAACGCCGGCGTCTACTGCTTCGCGCCGGGCGCGCTCGGACGGGCCCTCTCCGGCCTGCGGAAGAACCCCGTCGGAGGCGAGTACTACCTGACCGACGCCGTGGAGCTGCTGGCCCGCGGCGCTGGAAAGGTCGAGGCGATCGCCGCCGACGATTGGCGCGAAGCGTGGGGCGTCAACACCCGCCGCGATCTCGCCGCGGCCGAAGAACTGGAGCATCGCCGCGGCGTCGAGAGAGCCCTCGACGCCGGCGTGACGGTGCTGGATCCCGCGACCGTCCGCATCGGTCCCTCCGTCCGTCTCGCGCCCGACGTGATCCTGCATCCGTTCGTGTCGCTGGAGGGCGCGACGGTCCTCGAAGAAGGATGCGAGATCTTCTCCTTCACGCGGCTCGTCGACACCGTCGTTTCGGCAAACGCCGCGGTCGGGCCGCACTGCGAAAGCGAGAGCTCGACGATCGGTCCGCGCGCGCGCGTGGGTCCCTTCTCCCGCCTTCGTCCGAAGTCGGTCATCGAGGAGGACGCCCGCATCGGCAACTTCGTCGAGACGAAGAACACCCGCATCGGCAAGGGCGCCAAGGCGCAGCACCTCGCCTACCTCGGGGACGCGGACGTCGGCGCCGGATCCAACATCGGCGCCGGGGTCATCACCTGCAATTACGACGGCGAGAAGAAGCACCCCACGAAGATCGGCGAGGGGGCCTTCGTCGGGACCGACGTGCAGCTCGTCGCGCCCGTGACCGTCGGCGCCGGCGCCTACGTCGCGGCCGGGACCACGGTCACCCAGGACGTGCCGGACGGGGCTCTGGCCCTTTCGCGGGTTCCGCAGGTCAACAAGCCCGGCTGGGCCGCGAGCCGCAAGGCGAAGAAGTCGAAGAGCGCGAAGAGCGGCTAGCCGCTCGTCTCACCCGAGCCCCAGCGCCAGTTCCGGATCTC
Organism: uncultured Acidobacteriota bacterium; assembly: GCA_963804915.1. Classification (GTDB taxonomy): domain Bacteria; phylum Acidobacteriota; class Thermoanaerobaculia; order UBA5066; family Gp7-AA6; genus DAHUXD01. The sequence goes on along the minus strand of CAWDSI010000028.1, from coordinate 14,639 downwards.
GGGCATGTCCTGCCCGTGCTCACGGATGTAGCGATGGTGCTCGGAGAGCTTCTCGTCGAGCTCCTGGATGAGCTTCGGAGCCCGCGCGGCGAGGCGGGGAAGCCGCCGTATGGCGTCCTGCGCGAGATGGAACCGGTCGATGTCGTTGAGCACCGTCATGTCGAAGGGCGTCGTGATCGTGCCTTCCTCCTTGTATCCGCGGACGTGCAGGTTCTTGTGATTCGTCCGCCGATAGGCGAGGCGATGGATCAGCCAGGGATAGCCGTGGTACGCGAAGATGATCGGCTTGTTCTTCGTGAAGAGCGCGTCGAACTCGTCGTCGGGCAGGCCGTGCGGGTGCTCGCTCTGGGGCTGAAGCTTCATGAGGTCGACGACGTTGACGGTGCGGATCTTGAGCTTCGGCAGCAGGCGCCGGAGGATCGTCACGGCCGCGAGCATCTCGATGGTGGGCACGTCGCCGGCGGCGGCCATCACGAGGTCCGGCTCGCCGCCGCCGTCGTTGCTGGCCCAGTCCCACGCCCCGATTCCCGCAGTGCAATGCCGGACCGCGGCGTCCATCGTGAGCCACTGGGGAGACGGCGCCTTGCCGGCGACGACGATGTTGACGTAGTGGCGGCTGCGGAAGCAGTGGTCCATCACCGAGAGCAGGCAGTTGGCGTCGGGCGGCAGGTAGACGCGGACGACCTCGGCCTTCTTGTTGCAGGCCACGTCGATGAAGCCGGGGTCCTGGTGCGTGAAGCCGTTGTGGTCCTGCTGCCAGACGTGCGAAGACAGGAGGTAGTTCAGGGACGCGATCGGGGCGCGCCAGGGCAGCTCGCGGGTGACTTTCAGCCACTTGGCGTGCTGGTTGAACATCGAATCCACGATGTGGATGAAGGCTTCGTAGCTGTTGAAGAGGCCGTGGCGCCCCGTCAGCAGATACCCTTCGAGGAAGCCCTGGCACTGGTGCTCGCTCAGGACCTCGATGACGCGGCCTTCGCGCGCGAGGAACTCGTCGTGGGGCTGGGTCTCGGCTTCCCACTGCCGGTTCGTGGTCTCGAACACGGCGTTGAGACGGTTCGAAAGCGTCTCGTCCGGGCCGAAGAGACGGAAGTTCCGCTCGGCGTCGTTGAGCTTCATGACGTCGCGCAGGAACGTCCCGAGAACCCGCGTGGCCTGGGCGTCCTCCTTCCCCGGCGACGGCACCTCGACCGCGTAGCTCTGGAAGTCCGGGAGTCGCAGCTCGCGCAGCCGCAGGCCGCCGTTCGCGTTCGGGTTCGCGCCCATGCGGCGCTCGCCTTCCGGAGCGAGCTCTTGAAGATCCGGGACGAAGCGTCCGCCGGCGTCGAAGAGCTCGTCGGGTCGGTAGCTGCGCAGCCACGCCTCCAGCTGTCTCAGGTGCTCCGGATTCTTGTGCGGATCGGACAGGGGCACCTGGTGCGCGCGGAAGGTCCCCTCGACGGGCTTCCCGTCCGCGGTCTTCGGTCCCGTCCAGCCTTTCGGCGTTTGCAGGACGATCATGGGCCAGCGCGGGCGGCTGGAGGCGCCGCGCGTTCGCGCCCCCTCCTGGATCTCCCCGATGCGGCCGAGGCACATGTCCAGGGCGGCGGCCATCTGGCGATGCACGTCCTCGGGCTCGTTTCCGACGACGAAGAGCGGATCCCATCCGCAACCCCGCATGAACTGCTCGAGCTCCGCGTGGGGGATGCGCGCGAAGATCGTCGGATTCGCGATCTTGTATCCGTTGAGGTGGAGGATCGGCAGGACCGCTCCATCGTGAACGGGATCGAGGAACTTGTTGGAGTGCCACGCCGTCGCGAGCGGACCGGTCTCGGCCTCGCCGTCCCCGATGACGCAGGCGACGAGAAGATCCGGATTGTCGAGGACGGCGCCGGCGGCGTGACTCAGGGAGTAGCCGAGCTCGCCGCCTTCGTGGATCGAGCCCGGAGTCTCAGGCGCGACGTGGCTGGGGATGCCCCCCGGGAACGAGAACTGCCGGAAGAGTTTTCGCAGGCCGTCCTCGTCCCGCGTGATGTGCGGATATACCTCCGTGTAGGTCCCTTCGAGATAGACGTTGGCCACGAGGGCCGGGCCGCCGTGGCCGGGCCCGGTGATGTAGATGGCGTTCAGATCGTGCTCGCGGATGAGCCGGTTCATGTGGACGTAGATCAGGTTGAGGCCGGGGGAGGTTCCCCAGTGGCCCAGCAGCCGCGGCTTGACGTGCTTCGCTTCGAGCGGCACGCGGAGAAGCGGGTTGTCCAGAAGGTAGATCTGTCCGACCGAAAGGTAATTGGCGGCGCGCCAGTAGGCGTCCATTCTCGAGAGGAGAAGGGAGGTATCGGGGCTCGTCATGGTTCCTCCAGCATCGCGCGGACGGCGCGGGCGATGACGATTTCTTCGTCCGTCGGGATCACCCGGACCGTCACGGAGCTCGCGCCGCTCGAGATGACCGCGGCGCCCGCGGCGTTTCGCGACTCGTCGATGCGCACGTCCCACGCCGCGAGGCGCGCGCAGATGCGACTCCGGATCGCGGCCGACCGCTCGCCGATCCCGCCGCTGAAGACGAGCGTGTCGAGTCCTTCGAGGACCGTCGCGTAGGCGCCGACGGCCTTGACGATCTGGTAGACGAAGAGCTCGACCGCCTCCTTCGCGCGCACGTCGGACTCCTCCCGCGCGAGCAGGTCCCGCATGTCCGAGGTTCCGCCGGAAACGCCGAAGAGTCCGAATTTCTCGCTGACGTAGCGGTCCATGTCCTCGGGCAGCCGCCCTTCCAGGCGCTCGAGGTGCAGGAGCAGGCCCGGATCGAGATCGCCGGGCCGCGTCCCCATCACCACGCCGGCGGTGGGCGTGAAGGCCATCGTCGTATCGACCGGGCGGCCGCGATGGACCGCGGCCAGGCTCGCGCCCGAGCCGAGGTGGGCCAGGATCACGCGCCCGTCGGCGGCTTCGCCCGCGACGCGGCGCAGCTCGCCGAGCAGGTACTCGTAGGACAGACCGTGAAAGCCGAGCCGGCGAAAGCCCGCGTCGATGTACGTCCGCGGGATCGGAAGAAGCTGCGACACCCGAGGCAGGTCGCGATGAAACGCCGTGTCGAAACACACCATCTGCGGCACTCCCGGCCACGCACGCCCGAACACTTCGATCATCGCGATCTCTTGCGGAAGGTGTGCCAGATCGAGCGACCGGTTTCCCCGGAGCTCGTCGAGGACGGCGTCGGTGACGCGCTGGTGCTCGTTCAGCTTCAGGCCGCCGTGCACGATGCGATGGCCGACCGCCGCGATCGGAAGGATGTCCGCCTGGGTGTCCAGCCATCCGGCCAGACGCTCCGCCGCGCGCGCATGATCGCCGGCGCCGATTTCGAGACTCGCCACCGGATGTCCCTTCGCGTCCGAGGCCGCGAGCGTGGCGTCCGGCGTCCCGATGCGCTCGATCCTGCCGGAGAGTTTGCGCCGAAGCGTCGAGCCGGAGGAGAACACGGCGAATTTGAGACTCGACGAGCCGCCGTTGATCGTCAACAGACTACGGTACGGCTCGTAGTTTCCGGTGCGCGGGCGATCGGAGCTCATCGTCGGCGGTCCGGCGCCATTGAATCATGCCGCCGATGTGCGAGCTCGTTAAGAGCGGGTGTATAGAATCGCGTCGAGTGACTTCTGAAGAAATTAGGAGCGAGATGAAGCACGCTGCGATCCTGATCCTGGTCGCCACGATGGCCTGCCGTCCGCGCGAGGCGCCGGGCGGAGCCGCGGCTTCACCGACGGCGGCACCGGCGGCGGCCGCGCCGCGCCCGCGGCGGCTCCGACCCCCTCGCCCGAGCGCCTCGTGGGCCGCTGGGGGCGGAGCGACTCCGACTACACGATCGAGATCGCGAGCGTCGCGCCGGACGGGAAGCTCGACGCCCGCTATCTCAATCCCGGCCCGATCCACGTCGAACGAGCCGAGTCGGGGATGGTGGACGGCCTGCTGCGCGTCTTTCTCGAGCTCCAGGATCGCGGTTACCCCGGGAGCTACTACACGCTGACCTACGACCCCGGAAGCGACTCGCTCTCGGGCGTTTACCACCATCTGGGGGTCAACCAGAACTACGACGTGGCGTTCTCGAGGATCTCGCCGGCCCCCTGAGACTCGCCCGTTCGGCTGCTACAATACGGCCTTCCATGACAACGCGCTGGCCGGGGCCCCAACGGCTGCGGCATTTCTCCTCGAGGTAACCCATGTGCGGAATCGTCGGAATCACCGGTCCCCGCGAGGTCGGGCCTCTCCTGATCGAGGGTCTGAAACGGCTCGAATACCGAGGCTACGACTCGGCCGGGATCGCCACGCTTTCGAACGGGGGCTTCACGATCCACCGGTCCCCGGGCAAGCTCGGCAACCTCGTCGAGAAGCTCAGCCTCGCGCCCGCCGTCGGGACGACCGGGATCGGACACACGCGCTGGGCGACGCACGGCCGGCCGACGGAGCTCAACGCCCATCCCCAGACTGACTGCACCGGCCAGATCGTCGTGGCCCACAACGGCATCTTCGAGAACTTCGCCGAGCGCAAGGCCGCGCTCGCGAAGGCCGGCCATCGTTTCCACAGCGAGACCGACACCGAGGTCTTCGCGCACGAAGTCGAGGCGGCCTTCCAGGGCGACCTCGACGCGGCGGTGCGCGCGGCGGTGAAGAAGCTCACCGGCGCTTACGCCGTGCTCGTGTCCTCGAGCCGCGAGCCCGGCGTGCTCGTGGCCGCCCGCTCGGGCCCGCCGATCGCCCTGGGTCTCGGCGATGGCGAAAACTACGTGGCTTCGGACCCCGTGGCGCTCGTTCCGTGGACGCGCGACGTCATTTTCCTCGAGGACGGGGACGTGGCGCGCGTCGACACGAAGGGCGTGGCGATCCACAACGCGGAGGGCGCCCGTCTCGAGCGGCCGGTCCACCGCATCATGTGGGACGCCGTGGCCGCGGAGAAGGGCGGCTACCGCCACTTCATGGCGAAGGAGATCCACGAGCAGCCGACGGCGGTCGCGGAGTCTCTGGGCGGGAAGGTCTCCCTCGAGACGGGGGAGCTGTACATCGATTCGCCGCTCCTGACCCCGGAGAAGGTCCAGGGCTACGACCGTGTCCTGTTGCTGGCCTGCGGGACGTCCTGGCACTCGGGCCTCGTCGGGAAGTTCCTCATCGAGGGCATGGCCCGGATTCCCGTCGAGGTCGATTACAGCAGCGAGTTCCGCTACCGGCGGCCGGTCGTGAACGGAAAGACGCTGACGATCGGCATCTCGCAGTCCGGCGAGACGGCGGACACCGTCGCGGCCCTGTCCGAAGCCCGGCGCTCGGGCTCGCCGATCGGCGCGATCGTGAACGTGCCCGGAAGCCAGATCGCGCGAATGGCCGACGCCGTCTATGCCACACACGCGGGGCCCGAGATCGGCGTGGCCTCGACCAAGGCCTTCACCACGCAGCTGTCGGTGCTCTACCTGCTCGCGGCCAAGTTGCGCGCCTCGCGGGGTCTCGCGCCCGTGCTTTCGCCCGAGGAGCGGCGCGTCCCTGGCGCACCTTCCCAAGGCGATCGGCGACACCCTCGCCCTCGAGCCCCAGATCGAAGAGCTCGCCCGCCGCTACCAGCATGCGCGCGACTTCCTCTTCCTCGGCCGAGGGCTCCACTATCCGGTGGCGCTCGAGGGCGCCCTGAAGCTCAAGGAGATCTCCTACATCCACGCCGAGGGTTATCCCGCCGGCGAGATGAAGCACGGGCCGATCGCCCTCGTCGACGAGAACCTGCCGGTCTTCGTGCTCGCGCCGCACGACGCCTGGCGCGAGAAGACGCTTTCGAACCTGCGCGAGGTCAAGTCGCGCGACGGCATCGCCATCGTGCTCGGCACGCGGCCCGACGACGAAGTGGCTTCGGTTGCCGATCACGTCATCCAGGTGCCCGAAACGATTCCGGAGCTCCAGCCGATCATCTCGGTGATCCCGCTGCAGCTCTTCGCGTACCACGTCGCCGTGCGCCGCGGCTGCGACGTCGATCAGCCGCGCAACCTCGCGAAGTCGGTGACGGTGGAGTAGCGTTTCGAGGCGGTATGATCCGCCGGTGTCCGACCCCGATTTCCTTTCGAAGCTGAATCCCGAACAGCGCGAAGCGGTCCTCCACGAGAAGGGGCCGCTCCTCGTGCTGGCAGGCGCCGGCTCGGGCAAGACCCGCGTCATCACGCACCGGCTCGCGCGGCTCATCCGCTCCGGAACGGACCCGCGCGCGATCGCGGCCGTCACGTTCACGAACAAGGCGGCCGGCGAGATGCGCGAACGGGCCCAGGCCCTCGCCGGTGGGGCGGCGCTCGGCTCGTTCGTCGGGACCTTCCACTCCTGGTGCCTGCGTTTCCTGCGCCGCCGCTACCGGGAGGCGAATCTGCCGCCGCGGTTCTCGATCGCGGACTCCTCCGACCAGCTCGGCCTCGTCAAGGAAGCCATGGAGGAGCTCGGGATCTCGACCGACATGCTCCCGGCCAACTCCGTGCGATCCCGGATCTCCTCGGCCAAGAACGCCCTCGTCTCGGTCGAGCGCTTCACCGCCCAGCAGACGGACTTTGCCGGCGAGCGGACCGCCCGGATCTATGCCCTCTACGAGAAGAAGCTCGCGGCATCGGGGGCCCTCGACTTCGACGATTTGATCGGCCGCTCGGTGCGGCTCCTCTCCTCCAACGCGTCCGTCGCGGCCGAGGAGCGCCGGCGCCTGCGGCACCTGTTGATCGACGAATACCAGGACACCAACTCTTCGCAGGACGCGCTCGTCAAGCTCCTCGGCATGGAGGCCGATTCCCTCTGCGCGGTCGGCGACGAGGACCAGTCCATCTATCGCTGGCGCGGCGCCGAGATCGAGCACATCCTGCGCTTCGAAGAGGATTTCCCGGGGGCCCGCGTCATCGCTCTCGAATCGAACTATCGGTCGACGGCGAAGATCCTGGCGGCGGCTTCGGGGGTCGTCTCGCACAATCGCCGGCGGCGCGAGAAGCGGTTGAGGGCCGATCGCGGCGACGGAAACGCCGTCCGGCTCTGGCGGTTCGAAGAAGATCGCACCGAAGTCGAAGCCGTGGCTCGCGAGATCGAGGGCTCGGGACGGGCCCCGGGGGAGTCCGCGATCCTCTACCGCACCAACGCCCAGTCGCGGCCCTTCGAGGAAGAGATGGTCCGCCGGAAGATCCCCTACGTCGTCGTCGGCGGCATGAAGTTCTACGAGCGCGCCGAGGTCAAGGACGTCCTCGCCTACCTGAAGCTCGCGGCCCGGCCCGAGGACGATCTGGCGTTTCGCCGCGTCGTCAATGTGCCCGCCCGGGGCATCGGCGCCGCGACCCTCGACAAGCTCGCCGCGGCGGTCCGGGAAACCGGCAAGTCCTGGTGGGAAGTCTCGGCGAATCCGCAGGGCATCCCCGACAGGGCGAAGACGGCGCTCGCGCGCTTCCGCGACGTCGTGGAGGACCTGCACAAGCGGGCCGAGAGCGAGTCTCCGTCGGCGCTGCTGGAGCACCTCCTGGCGGTCACCGGCTACGGCTCTCTCTACGAGGGCTCGGAAGATCGCGAGGACGTCGCGCGCCGCGAGAACATTCGCGAGCTGCTGTCGTCGGCGCGGGAGTTCGAGCGACGCAACGCCGAGGACGCCACGGTGGCGGAGTACCTGGACACGGTTTCGCTCGCGACGAACGAAGACGCCATCGAGAGTGGCGGGGCGGTCACGCTCTCGACGCTCCACGCCGCGAAGGGCCTCGAGTTCGCGCAGGTGTTTCTGGTCGGCCTCGAGGAGGGCTACCTCCCGCACGGCCAGTCCGCGGAGGATGAGGAAGAGCTGGAGGAGGAGCGACGGCTCCTCTACGTCGGGATGACGCGCGCCAAGGACTCGCTGACCGTGACGCTGGCCGACCGTCGGCTGGTCTACGGGCGCGTCGAGCCGCGGCGTCCCTCGCGTTTCGTCGAGGAGATCCCGGCCTCGGCCATCGAAGAGCGCCTCTTCGGACGCCCGTCGGCCGCCGCGTTTTCGAAACGGAGCTTCTTTCCGGCGGCCAATGTGGCCGCCGAGGACGAGAGCCAGGAAGTCGACGACCGTCCGCTCCGCCGCGGAAAGCGCGTCAAGCATCCTCGGTACGGCTACGGCGTGATCCTCGGCGAGGAGGGCTCCGGCGAGGAGACCCGCCTCACCGTCTACTTCGACCGGGCCGGCAAGAAGAAGTTCGTCGCCCGCTACGCGGACCTGACGCCGGCGTAGGCGGGGTCGGCTATTTCGCCGTCAGCTTCCAGCGGATCGTCAGCGTTCCGCCGTCCGCGCCCGCCCCGGCGATCTTGATCTCCTCGGTGCCGCTCTCGTCGCGTCCGCCGCCCTTGAGGGCGACGCGAACGGGCTTGAGATCCTTGGGCGGACAGCGCACGAGCTCCTGGAAGGTTCCGCTCTTCCGGTCCGGTGAGTTCGACTTGATGGTCTTCGTATAGGGCAGCGGCGAGAGCGGGACGGGAAGGACGATGGCGAGCGTCTTGCCCCCGGCGTCGATCTCGGCCATCGAAAAGCCTGGGAGGCCGCTCGCGGCGGCCTTGGCTCCGGGCGGCAGAGGGACCTCGCCGGCTCCCTTTGCGTTTTCGTCGGTCGTGCAGTGCAGGGAGGCGCCGCAGGCGGGATCCGCGATGACGTCGTGGCGCGACTCCTCGATCGAGTACGTCCCCTTCTGCGAGGCGGCGGTCCAGAGCTGGTAGCGCGCCGGACCCTGGTTGGACGCCACGGCGATGTCTTTGTCGGCGGACCGGGCTGTGTTCATTTTGGCCGAGTCGGAGTTCGACATGCCGTACTTCTGGATCTCGCGCTCCAGGCAAGCCTCGTCCTCGCCGCATTTCGCCATGATCTTCTCGATGTCGGCCTGCACCGGCGCCATCTTCTCCTGGGCGCTCTGGGCTTTTTCCTGCTTGTTCTTGAGGTCGGCCTTCTGGCCCGCCTCCATCTCGTGCATGGTCGGGAGGGGCTGCGGGGTCTGCGCGATCAGGTCGGCGCTGAGCTTGACCGTCCGAGTGACGCTCCACTGGCGAGAGTCGTTCTGGTCCTGCGTCTTCCCGTTGGACGCGTAGACGTATTCGACCGTCAGTGTCGCCTTCGCGCCCTTGGCCGCGAAAGCATCGGCCCGAGCGTGTGCGGTCATTGCCGTCAGGGCGGCCGCGAGCAGAGCGGTGCGCTTCATGCTGTCTCCTGTCGTGAGTTGTCGGTTTTCGTGAATCGGGTGCGGTGAGTATAGGGCGCGCGCCCCGGCCGCTCAAGTGCGAGCGATCAGGGCGATCATCCGGCCGGCCTTCGTTCCGTCCCGCCGGTAGCTCGCGAACTTGTCGCCGCCGCACTTCGTGCAGGCGGGATGCACCGTGATCGAGGCGCGCGGCACGCCGGCCTCCACGAGCTGGGCGACGTTGACGGACTTGAGGTCGAGCCGGAACCGGCCGCCGCCGCAGTCCGATCGGACGAAGTCGCCGGCGAACTGGGCCGCGACGTCGCCTCCGACGTCGTAGCAGCAGGGTCCGATGGCGGGACCGATCCAGGCGAGCAGAGTCGATGGCCGGGCTCCGAGGGCCTCGAGCGCGCGGACGGCCTGGCGGGCCACGTTGATCGCGGAGCCGCGCCAGCCGGCATGGACGGCGCCGATCGCGCCGATCACGGCATGCGGGGCGGAGCTCGCCAGGAGGATCGGAACGCAATCCGCCGTCTGGACGACGAGAGCCGCGCCGGAAAGCGTGGTGGCGAGAGCGTCGCAGCGTCCGACGTTGGGCTCGCCGTCGGCCGGCGTGCGCACGGTCACCGCGTCGTTGCCGTGCACCTGGTGCGCCCAGTGGATCGGCGTGCCGTCGAGGCCGATCGCGCGCGAGAAGCGCCGCGAGAGCCAGGCCGTCGGCGTCTCTTCGCCTTCGGGCGCGTGGCCGCGGCCCGAGAACGCGACGACGAGACCCTCGGGCGTCTCGCTCGGACGCATCACCGTCACACCGTCGCGAACGTCCTCGATCCAGGTCATGGGGGCATTGTAGGGGAGAGCGAGAGCGGACCGCGGAAAGCGGACGGCCTGCTCCCGCGCGTGTTAATATTCGCAAGTGTCGGCCATCGAAACGCCCAGTAAAATCAAGGTCTTTCCGGTCATCGGGCTCGAAGTGCATGCGCAGCTTCTGACCCGCTCCAAGATGTTCTGCGACTCGCCGGTGACCGTGGGCGCGCCTCCCAACTCCGCCACCTGTCCCGTCTGTCTCGGGTTTCCCGGGACCCTTCCCGTCCTCAACCGCCACGCGGTCACGCTCGGCCTGCGTCTCGCCACGGCCGCCGGCGCGACGATCCACCCGGAGTCGCAGTTCGCCCGGAAGAACTACTTCTATCCGGACCTGCCCAAGGGGTACCAGATCTCGCAGTACGACCGGCCGTTTTCGACCGGCGGATCGATCACGATCGACACGCCCTCGGGCGAGAAGGCCGTCCGCCTCGTCCGGATCCATCTCGAGGAAGACGCGGGCAAGCTCCTCCACGACACGCCGTACTCGGACGTCCCGACGGACGTCTCGCTCGTGGACTGGAACCGCGCCGGGGTGCCTCTCGTCGAGATCGTCTCGGAGCCCGATCTCCGCTCGGCGGAAGAGGCGGCGGCCTACCTGACGGAGCTCCGGCGCCTGGTGCGCTACACGGGCGTCTGCGACGGCGACATGGAGAAGGGGAATCTCCGCTGCGACGCCAACGTCTCCGTGCGCCTGTCGGAGACGGCGCCTCTCTCCACGCGGGTGGAGATCAAGAACGTCAACTCGATCCGCTTCGTGGCGAAGGCCATCGAGCACGAGATCGAGAGGCAGGCCGAGGCCATCTCCCGGGGCGAAAAGATCGTGCAGGAAACGCGTCTCTGGGACGAGAAGGCGGGACGGACGGTCTCGATGCGCGGCAAGGAAGAGGCCCACGACTACCGGTACTTCCCGGAGCCCGATCTCGGGCTGCTCGTCGTCCACGAGGCCTGGCTCGCCGAAGCGACGGCGGACATGCCGGAGCTGCCGCGGGCGCGCCGGGCGCGTTTCGTCCGCGACTACGGGATGGCGGTCGCGGATGCCGAGACGCTCGTCTCGGCCCGCGAGCTGGCGGATTACTTCGAGTCCGTGGCGAAGGCGGTGTCCCCGAAGCTCGCCGCGAACTGGGTGACGGGGGAGGTCCTCCGTCACATGAAGGAGCGGAAGATCTCGGCGGAGGACGCGTCCACCTTCCCGATCGCTCCGGCGCGCCTGGCGGGTCTTCTCCGGCTCGTCGAGTCCGGAACCATCTCGGCCGCCTCGGGCAAAGAGGTCTTCGCGGCGATGCTGGACTCGCCGGCCGAAGCGGACGCGATCGTCGCGGAAAAGGGGCTCGGCGCGATGCGCGACTCGGGAGCGCTCGAGGCGATCGTCGCCGAGATCGTCGCCGGCAATCCCTCGCAGGTCGCGCTCTACAAGTCGGGCAAGACCCAGACGTTCGGCTGGTTCGTGGGGCAGGTCATGAAGAAGACCGGCGGCCGCGCGGATCCGGCGGCCGTGCGGGAGGCGCTGACGCGGGCGCTGGACGGAAAAGCGTAGTGCCATGATCCAGCTCTTCAACGTGTCGAAGAAGTACGGGCCGTTCCGCGACGCCCTGCTCGACGTGTCGTTCACAATCGCCTCCGGCGAGTTCGTCTTCCTCACCGGTCCCTCCGGCGCCGGCAAGTCGACGCTCCTGCGTCTCCTCTTCCTCGAGGAGCCGCCCTCCTCCGGGCAGATCATCGTGAACGGCCGCAACATCGGCGTCCTGCCGCCCTCGCAGGTGCCGTACCTCCGCCGGACGATGGGCGTCGTCTTCCAGGACTTCAAGCTCATCGCCCGCAAGACGGTCTTCGAAAACATCTCGTTCGTCCAGAACGTGCTGGGCCTGCCGCGGGCCGAGCAGAAACGCCGCGCCTACCACGTCCTCAAGCGCGTGGGCCTCCACCACCAGATGAACGCCCATCCCGACGAGCTCTCGGGCGGCGAGCAGCAGCGCGTGGCGATCGCCCGGGCCATCGTCAACGAACCGACGCTCCTCCTCGCCGACGAGCCGACGGGCAATCTCGACCCGGTCCTGGCCGAGGAGATCATGCGCCTCTTCGTCGAATTCAACATCCGCGGCACCACCGTCGTCGTGGCGACCCACGACCTCGAGCTGATCCGTCGGATGGGCAAGCGCACGCTCACGCTCGAGCGCGGACGCCTCCACGATCTCGACCGCCCGCGCGAAGCGACGCCGATCGTCCGGGAGGCCCCGTTCCTGCCGGTCTCGTGAGCGCTGTGAGCGTCGCCGCGGCGCGGATCTCCGATAGATGGTCAGACCCCGCTACGTCGTCGGCGAAGCCTGGTCGATCGCGAAGACGAGCCCGCGCCAGACGGTCGCGGCGATCGTCCTGATCGCCATCGCGGTGTACGTGCCCGGGCTCCTCGCGCTGCTCGCCCGGAACCTCTCGCGTCTCGGCGTGGAGGACACCGGGGAGCCCGCGGCGGTCGTGATCACGCTCCAGCCGCAGGCCGACGCCCGGGCGCTCGCGGCGCGGCTGACCTCCGACCTCCGGATCAAGACGATTCGCATCGTCGGCAGCGACGCCGCGCTCGAGCGTTTCCGCCGGGCGTTCCCCGACATCGGGGGAGCCCTTTCGGAGCTTAAGGACGCCCCGTTCCCGCCGTCGCTCGAGGTCGTCATGAAGCCCGGCGGCCGCTGCGGGAGCGGCGGCCCAGATCGCGGGGGCCGCGCGGCTCTGGCCCGGAGTCGAGTCGGCCGAGTCGGAAGAAGAGTTCTCGCGCAAGTTCCGCGACGCCGTCACCCTCATGCGCAACGTCGGCCTGTTTCTCGGCGGGGTCCTCACGCTCGCCGGGATTCTGTCCGTCGCCTCCGCGGTGCGCCTCGCCCTCGACATGCACCGCGAGGAGGTCGGCATCATGCGCCTGATGGGCGCGACCGAAGGCGCCATCCGCGCCCCGTTCTGGCTGTACGCGACCGCGGAAGGCCTCCTCGGCGGAGCCATCGCGCTGGGTCTTCTTTACGCCACGTACCGCCTCGCGATCCTCTGGCTCGCGCGCGATCCGCACCCGGTCCTCTCGGTCTTCTGGGTCGGATTCCTCTCGATCCCCGTGGCGCTGCTGCTGCCCGCGGCGGGCGCGGCCGCGGGGCTCGTGGGAAGCCTTCTCTCCCTCGGACGGAAGCACACCCGCCGCGTCACGCGCATCGCCTGAATCGTCCGCCGAGCCCGGACGCGTAGTCCCAAGGTTCAATAGCCACGGCCATCCCGCGGGACTACCTTCCGTGCAGACAGTCGCGGAAGGCTTCACCGAAGGGTTGTCCATCGATGAACACAGCACTACTTCCGGTCGCGGTGGTCGACGACGACCCGGCTTTTCGCCGGGCCCTCGAGCGGCTGCTGCGCGGAGCTGGCTACGACGTGGACACTTTCACGTCGGCCGAGGACTACCTGGCCCGCTCGGGCGGCTTTCGCCATCGGTGCCTGGTCCTGGACGTCTTTCTCGGGGGAATGAGCGGGCTCGACCTTCGGGCGGAGCTCGTCCAGAGCGGCGTTCGGATCCCCGTCGTCTTCATCACGGCCCATGAAGACGTCGAAATCGTGGCCCGGGTGGCTCCGGGAGTGCCCTGCCTGCGGAAGCCCTTCGACGAGGAGCTGCTTTTCGAGGCCATCGCCGAAGTGACCGGAGAGCCAGCAGCCGCAATAGACTTCCCCCGAATGACCCCGTCCCCGATGGGTCCCCGTGCCGCAGGTCGAGGTCCCCGGCTTGGGAGGCTTCTCGTCGCGGTCCTGGCCGCGCTGGCGGTCGGCCGCGCCCGCACCCGCCGCTCCGGACGAGCGAGCCTGTCCCGACAAAGTCCGTCCTCCTCGTCCATGCCGAGGATCCCTATCTCCCGTGGGTCAGCGAGGTCACCGCGGGCATCTACGCCGCGCTCGAGAAGGACTCCATCCGGCCGCCCGGACGTCTACGTCGAGCACCTCGATCTGGCGCGCTTCCCGGAGCCGGGCTCAGGCTCGCGCGCGAGCCGCCTGGCTGGTCGAGAAGTACCGGGATCGGAGAATGGACGCCGTCCTGGTCGTCACGAAGGGAGGCCTCGACTTCATTGCTTCCGATCGCGCGCGAGCTCTGGCCGGGCGATTCCGATCGTGCTCATCGAGAACGAGCGGCGTCCTGAGGGATACACCGCTATCGCCGGACGGAGTCGTCCCCGTCCTGGCCCGTTTCGAGATCGCGGAGACTATCGATCTGGCGCTCGTGCTCTCTCCCGAACACGCGTCGCGTCGCGTTCGTCAACGGGGCATCCGATCTCGAGCGGGCCGAGAACGGACAACTTCCGGCGCGACTCTCCAGGCCCGAGCGACGGGCTCGAGCTGATCGAGCTGTCCGGCCTTCCGATGGCCGAGCTCGCAGACGCGGATCGCAGTTCTCTCCGGAGGACACCGTCGTCTTCTATTGGGGCAATTCGGCTCGACGGCGCCGGACGCAGCTTCATCCCTCGCGAGAGCGCTCCGGCCCTTCGCTCCGCTGTCGAACCGTCCGATCTTCAGCGTACACGCGACGATGATCGGGTACGGCCTCGTCGGCGGACGAGTGCTCGACTACACGGCACTCGGCAAGGAGGCGGGGCGGACGATCCTGCGGCTCCTCGGAGGGGG
>CAWDSI010000027.1:0-292636 GCA_963804915.1 uncultured Acidobacteriota bacterium | reverse complement strand
AAAAACATCGGTGGGTCCGCTTGCCCCGTAGAACTTCCCGTCCGAGGCCTGAATGAGAGTCGACGTCGGACCTGGCGGAGAAGAAAACGTGTGGAGGAACTCGAAGTCCCCGTCCGCGCTCACGCGGAACACGACGCCGCCGGAAAGAGCGGAAGTCGTGCCGTAGAACAAGCCGTCGCTTCCCTCGACGACCCCGAGCGGGCTCTGCCCGGCGGCCATCGTTACGAGCGTCGTGAGATCCCCCTCGCCCGTAATGCGAAAGACCGTTGGAGGGTAGGTCGTCGTGCCGTAGAAGTCGCCGTCGCTCGCGAGGATGAGCGGGCTCCACGGCGAGGCGCCCGTGTCGGCGGAAAACGTGTGCACCGTGGTGAGAGTTCCGCCGGTGTCGATCCGAAAGATGGTGCCGACAGCGTTCGCACCGCCTACGTAAGTCGTTCCGTAGAGAGCGCCGTCCGCGCCCTCGACGAGGCCCAGCGGCCAGGTCCCGTCGACGCCGGCGAACTGGTGGAGCACCGAAAAGACTCCTGCTCCATCGATGCGAAAGATGGTGCCGGAGTCGTTCACGCCCCCCGTTCTGTGGTGCCGTAGAGAAATCCGTCGGACGCGAGCAGCAGACTGTTCGGCCGCACGCCATCGTCATTCGTGAAACGGTGAAGCAGGGCGTGAGAGTAGCCGTCCACGCCGTCCGGTACCAGGGCGTAGACCGATTCGTTGGTCGTTCCATAGAGCTTGCCGTCGGGAGCTTCGATCAGGCGGCTGATGGGATAACCGGGCTCGAGGTAGAACTCGTGGACGACGGAATACGGCTGCGCCGAAGCGAAGGCGGCGATCTCGAGCGCACCGAACAGGAGCACCGAAAGTCGGCACCAATGCCTCGCGAGGCGAGAACGGACGTGGTGTGGGGACACAGCGGAACGCCGTGCGCAGTCTAGCACTCGCCGGTCCACTCTCTACCGATACACTCCGCGCCGATGCAACACACCGGGCTGTCGGGATCCACCGGGATCCGGTGGCGCATTCTCGGCCTCATCTTCCTCGCGAGCTTCGTGGCCTATCTGCTCCGCACGAACATGTCGGTGGCGGGCGAACGCATGATGGCCGAGCTCGGCCTGACGCAGGTGCAGCTCGGCGTCGTCCTCGCCGCGTTCGCGTGGGGCTACGCCGCCTTCCAGTTTCCCGGCGGCGTCTGGGGTGAGCGCATCGGGGCGCGCCGGGCGATCTTCCTGGCAGCGCTGGCCTGGGGCGCCTGCAACCTCGCGATCGGGCTCGTCCCCGGCGCCGGGAAAGCTCCCCTCGCCGTCACGATGGGCATCCTGATCGTCCTGCGAGCGCTCATGGGTGTGACGCAGGCCCCGTTCTACCCCGTGACCGGAGGAGCGCTGACCTGCAACTGGTTCCCGGTCTCGGGATGGGCCCTCCCCAGCAGCCTCGGCAACGTCGGGCTCACGCTCGGCGCCGCGGCGACCGGTCCGCTCATCGCGTGGCTCATGGTCGGCTTCGGCTGGCGAATGTCGTTCGTCCTGACGGCCCCGATCGCGTTTCTGCTCGCGGCCGTCTGGTGGTGGTACGTCCGCGACCGCCCGGCGGATCACCGTTCGGTCCGGCCCGCCGAGCGCGCCTGGATCGACCGCGACCGGCCCGCCGCGCTTTGCGAGCCCTGCGCTCCGGGCTCGGCCCGGCAGGTCCTCCGCGATCCGCAGGTTCTGCTGCTCGCGGCGAGCTACTTCTGCAGCAACTACGTCTTCTACTTTTTCTTCAACTGGCTCTACATCTACCTCGTCGAGCATCGCGGCCTGAAGATCCTGGAGGGAGGAATCTTCGCGGCCATTCCCTGGATCAGCGGCGCCGTCGGCGCCCTGCTCGGCGGGCTCGGCTGCGACTGGGTCTCGCGGCGCCGCGGAAAGCGGATCGCGCACCGCGTCTTCGGCGGAGTGGGCCTCGCGTTGTCGGGCGCGATGCTTCTCGGCGCCGCGTACTCCGCCGGCCCCGTCGGCGCCGTCGTATTTCTCTCCCTCTGTCTGGGATTCCAGCAGATGACCGACGCCGTCTTCTGGTCGGCCGCCATCTCGGTTTCGGGCAAGCACTCGTCGTCGGCCAGCGGCGTGATGAACACCGGAGGCAACATCGTCGGCGGCATCGGGGCGCTTCTCGTGCCTCTGACGGTGCGGAGCTTCGGATGGCCGGCCGCCCTGGTGACCGGCACCGTGTTCGCGGGCGTCGGCGCGCTGTTGTGGCTCTGGATCCGTGCGGACCGCGAGTTCCCCGAGGAGACGGCGGCGTGAGCGCCATGGACTCCGTCGACCGGGCGCGCCTGCGCTCCGGACGCCTGGCGCGGCTCCAGAACGAGATGCGGAGGCAGGGCGTCGAGGCCTGCCTGCTCTTCAACGACCCGAACGTCCGCTATGCCGTCGGCGCCTCGGCCATGCCGATCTGGAGCAACACGACGTTCGTCCGCTGCGCCCTGGTTCCCGCCGAGGGTCGGCCCATCCTCTTCGACTATCCGAATGCGGTGCATCTCTTCCGCGGCCTCGAAGCGCTCGTGGACGTCCGGCCGATGCACGCGTGGGAGTTCTACGACGACACGGACTCCCGCGCGAGGACGTTCGCCCGGGAGGTCGTTGCGGCGCTGCGCGACCTCGGCGTTTCGGCGTCGCGCCTCGCCGTCGACCGTCTCGGCACACCCGGGCTTCCTGGCGCTCCAGCGGGAAGGGATCGCGCTCGTCGACTCGGCGCCGGTGACGACGGCCGCCCGCGAGATCAAGACGCCCGAGGAGCTCGCCCTCTTCGACTGGAACGGGAAGATCGTCATGGAGATGCTCGGGAACTTCGAGCGGGCCATCGTCCCCGGCATCCGCGAGCGTGAGCTCCTCGCGGTCCTCTCCGAGACGCTCCTGCGCCGCGGGGGCGAGCATCTCGCGACGAGCACGGTCTGCTCGGGGCCGAACACCAATCCCTGGCGGGCCGAAGCGACCGGCCGCGTGCTCGAGGACGGCGACCTGGTCTACGTCGACACGGATGCCGTCGCCGTCGAGGGCTACTTCTTCTGCGTCTCGCGAGCGTTCCCGTGCGGCGAGCGTCCTCCGACGCCTGCCCAGCGCGAGGTCTACCGCGTCGCCCACGACTGGCTGTGCGCGTTGCGGGAGCTCATCCGTCCCGGCCAGACCTGCGCCGAGCTCGCCGCCCGGGCGCCGCGGCTTCCCCGAGAAGTTCCGCGCGCAGCGCTACGAAGTCATGATCCACAGCATCGGCCTCGAGGAGGAGAGCCCGAGCGTCGCGTACCCCGAAGATCCGCAGCCCAACGGCGACCGGGTGATCGCCGAGAACATGGTGCTGGTCGCGGAGCTCTACTGCGGCGAAGTCGGGGGAAACGTCGGCGTCAAGCTGGGCGACCAGCTCGTCGTGACCGCGGACGGCACGAGGGACCTCGTTCCGTACCCTTACTGCGAGGCCCTGCTCCGCTGAGCCTCACCGCCAGTCGTCGATCAGGTAGACGCCGGGTCGGCTGTAGCCCGGCTCGTTGGGCCGGTGCATGGCGACGCCCTGAAGATCCGTCCGGAACCCGCGCGCCAGCATCGCCCGGTAGGCCTCGTGCCGGGCCATGCTGACGCCCCCCGTCAGCCGCGGGAGCCCGCGCTGGGAAGCCATCTCCTCGCAGGCCGCGAGCAGGCGGCCGAAGTCTTCCTCGGCATTGGGGCCCGCACGCGCGGCTCCGAACTTCATGGAGCACGTCGCGCTTCCGGCTTCGGTGCCCGCACCGAAATGACAGACGGCGACTCCCGCGAGACGCGAGCCATCCCACACGAGCACCGTGTCCCCGAGCGTGCGCGCCTCCACCGCCCGGATCTCCCGGCTCACGTCGAGTCCCGGGAAGATGCCGTCGGTCAGCGCGCGGCATTCCCGCAGGATCGCGTCGTGCTCGCCGGCCGGCGCGCTCGAGAGTTGCGTCCACCCGGGCGTGGAGCTCGGCGACCCGACGGGCTTCGAGAGGATCGCGGTCAGAAACCGCGGCCAGAAGCCGAACTTCTGATACAGGCCGACGTGCTTGGGGCTGCTCGCGAACGTGAAGAGCCCGGCATGGACGGTCTTCCACCGTTCGAAGCACCCCATGACGGGCTCCATCAGGAGACGTCCCACGCCCCGGTCCCACTGGTCCGGGTGGATCGTGAGCGGACCGAAGAACCCCACGCTGCCCCAGTTCGTCGCGAAGTTCGAGCCGACGAGCCCGACTCCCGCGGCGGCCTCGTGGAAAGCCCCGAAGGCCGCCGACGGATCCGCGTACCAGCGCCCGCGCACGTAGCCCGCGTCGCCCATGAAGGAGGCCGGGTCCGGGAGGCCGAGAAACGTCCCGAAGGCCACGCGCATGATGTGGTCGGCGGCCGGCAGATCCTCCTCGCGAAGAGGACGAATGGTGATTCCCGGCGGCATCTACTCGGTGCCCCTCGCCAGGATGTAGCACCGGCGGCTCGGGTGCTCGGCACCCTCGTAGGGCTGGCGCTCGATCCGTTCCATCACCGTGAACCGTGCTGACTCTAGCGCCTCGATGACCCTCTCCGGAACATGGAATCGGAAATCCAGAGAGACGGGGGCCCCGAACAGGTCGTCGACGTGCACGACCTCCTCGCCGACGTGGAAGGCGAGCAGCACCAGGCCGCCCGGCGAGAGGACCCGGCGCATCTCCCGAAACACCGGCCCCAGCTCGTCCGGCTTGAAGTGCACGATCGCGTAGAACGCGATCACGCCGGCCAGGCTCCCGTCCAGAAGGTCCAGCGCCGTCATGTCGCCGACGCGGAACTCGATGTCCGGCTGGAGCTCCGTCGCGATCCGGACCATCTCCGGCGAGAGGTCGATGCCGACCATCCGGACGCCCTGCTCGCTCAGGTACCGGGCCACGTGCCCGGGCCCGCAACCCAGGTCGGCCACCAGGCCCCCTCCGCTCATCGCCTCCGCGAACCGGTTCAGCAGATGGCGGTCGAGCGGCTTGCGATCCAGCTCCGACGCCAGATGCTCGGCATAGGCGCGGGCCGCGGAGTCGTAGCTCTCCCGAACGTCCATCGCGCAAGGCTACCGCTTACCGCTTACCGGTTCGCCGAGCCGCGGCTCAACGATTGAACGGCCGCTCGTTGATCCAGTGGAATCCCCGGCTGTTCAACAGATTCTCCTCGTCCGGGCGCCGGCGAAGAACCGCGCGGATCGGACGGCCCTCGAATTCCCCCTCGAGCTCGATGAGCCCGGTCCGCGTCCTCCGGAATCGCAGCGCTCCGATCGCCGATGTTTCCCCCCGTCGTGTGATGCTCAGCTTGCGGCCATTGTCGACCAGTTCGAAGCCGTAGGTCCCGCCGCTCCCGTCCGCCCGCCGGATCGCCATGCGACCGAAGAGGGCGTTGATCCCGACTCGGACCCAGCGGGTGGCGTCCGGCAAATCCCGTCCCGACAGGCCGCCGGTCTCGAAAGTATCCACGCCGAAGAAGCCGTGTACCGGCGAGGCCACCTCCACGAGAGCGGCCTCCTGCCACCACGAGAGGTTCTGGAACACCGGATAGACCGCCACGAGAAAGACGAACGCGGCGTACAGAACCGCCGCCAGCCGCCGCACCCAGACTCGCCGGAAGGCAAACGGGCGAAGCGACGTCGGCTGGACCGGCAGGTTCAGCACCGAGACGCCGAGAAGGCGCATCGCATCCGGGAGATCAAATACAGACTCATGCAGAGCAGGCTGACGGAGAAGATCTTGACGGGCACATCGAAGCAGAAGTTGAGGAGAGCGATGTTCGTCAGCACGGCGGCCGCGAGGATCGCTCCCATCAGCATGGTCCGCCGCAGGAGGAGGAACACGCCGGCAAGGGAGCTCGGCGAGGCCGCTGACCATCTGGTACGCCGTGCTCGCCGCCATGAACCGCCAGAGAACACCCATCGGCGAAGACTCGCCGTACGTCACGACCATCGACTCCGGCCCGACGAAGCCGAACTGGAGCGGGATGAGCTTGCCCCAGCCATAGGAGAGCAGGGTCGCCGCAAGGAAACACCGGACGTAGGTCTGCATGACTTGCGTCACACGCGGCGAAACCGGCCGGCCGCGCGCCATCAGCGTTCCGATCAGGGCGAACACCAGTGCGAGGCTGGCGTAGAGGAACAGCTCGACGTAGTTGTAGGTCGTGTCGCCGCTTCCTCCCGGGAAGATCGTGAGCGAGAGCCCGAAGACCGTCCGTCCCACCCACACGACCGCGGCTCTTTGACCTGCGGTGATCAGCTCCACCAATCGATCGGTGCCCGGGATGACCCAGATCGGAAACGGGACGATCAGGAGGAAGAAGAGCGCGAGCACGAACCGCTTCGCCAAGCCGACAAGAAATCCGGCGACTCCGACAGGCTTCGCGTCCAATTCGGACGTCGGGTCCTGGACCCGCAGCGTCTCCGCCGGCTCTCCCGCGTCCAGAAAGAGTCCGGCGAGCTCCGGCGTCGGACGCATGCACGACTCCCGCCGGCCGAACCAGCGGTAGCGATTCCCGGCCACCCAAGCGTAGACGGCGTCCCGGAGACGCTGCGGCACCAGGAGCGCGAGCGCCACCGCCGACCACGGGAGGCCCAGCCGTCTCGCGATCCGGATCGCGGCGTCGGAGCGGGTGTGCGCTCCGGTGCGATCGATGAGCACGACGCTCTCGAGCGGCGGGACCGTCGACCCGGACGCGGCGAGCGCAGCCCGGCCGGCCGCAGACTGGAGGGACGCGAAGCGAAAGATCCGGCGAGGGTCTCTCTCGATGATCCACCGGACCGAGGCGTTGCACAGGTTGCACACGCCGTCGAAGAGGATCAGCGGCGGCTCGCCGGAACGGAGATCTGCCGGGCTCTCGGCCATCGGAAGCGTCGGCTCATCGTATCGAACAACAGACAGTGTGGGGGTCGGGCTCAGCGACCGGTCGGGGCTTCGAAAGAGCGCAATGCGGCGCTGACGAAGGGATCCTCGTCGTCGCCCGAATGTTCGACGTTGACCCCGATCTTCGGGCGAAACGCTTCGCGCGGCGTGCCATCGACGTGGTACAGGCGCTCCGCCGGCACATTCATGCCGATGCCCGTGCGCGGAAGAGTGACGCCGTACGTGGCCCCGGCCAGCCCCGCCATCGCTGTACCGATCACCGTCGCGGAATCGGTCGCATCGAACCCAATCGCGAGACCCTCACCCATGCTCCCTGTCCAGTGATCGACGAGGACCGCGACCGGCCCCCGGTATACGAACGCTCCCCGCGGCGATACGAGCTCGAGCCAGCTGCGCCGGACTCCCGCCTCGCGCTCTTCCGAGGGTAAGACGTGCTTCTGGTAGGGCATCTCCCGGCCGACGAATCTGCCGAGGATTCCTCTGGCGACGCGGCTGTTGCCCCCGCTGGGCGTGTCCCGCAGAGTCGACGATCAGGGCCCGCGTCTCGCGCAAGTCGCCGAGCGCCCGATCGAACGCCTCGACGGTGGCCTCGTTGCCGAGCGAATCGTTCAATCGAATGTAGCCGATGCCGGGCCGGATCACGGAGTGGCTGACGAGTGTCGGGGCCGCGGTGCCGTACTGATCGCGGGCCGGGAGCTCCACGGTCCGTTTCGTTCCACCTTCCCGCACCTGGAGAACGCGAGGCGCGTTGTGATGCCCGGCCAGCACGGCGCGGAGCGCCCAATCGCGCGCGGCCGGGGTCGAGTGTGGATACGTGCGTCCCAGCCTCGATTCCACGGCGTCCTCGATGGTCACGGAGTTGATGGCGACGATGATCGCTCCCGGCTTGATCCCTGCCCTTTGCGCATCGGAGTCGGGGCGAACCTGCGTGACGATCGCCAGCGTGCCGCGCCACTCCGCCCACAGGTCACTCCCGGAAGGCACGAGACGTGGCGAGGTCGCGGTGTTCACGTTCAGCTGGGCGTGCGGGTCGTACAGCTCATCGAGCACGCGCTCGAGGAGGCCGACGAATTCGTCGCGGGTCGTCACCCGCTGGAGATCGGCCCGGTACAGTCGGGGCACATCACTCCAGGAAGTCGCCTTCGCGTCGAAGTATGCGTACGTCGAGCCGATCTCCCTGGATGCGTAGTCGAAATCCTGGATGAAATCGTCCTTCGTCGGGGTCTGGTCGGCCGCAGAAAGCTGGCCTGTGAACGCGATGCCGATCGCGAGAACGCGCGCGACAATCCACTCGCTACTTCGAATCACATCGCTCCGGCGACGAGCCTCTGGAACCTCGGGTTCTTCCGAAGCGGGTCGAAGTTGGGATCGATCTTGAGCCAGCCGGGCGAGAGGTAGAAGGGGATCTTCAGGAGCGGCTCCAACTGGTCCAGCGCCTTCTCCGGTTCGCCGACGAGCATGTAGATGCGGACGAGCTGGAGCTGGAAGTAGGCACCATTCACACGCATCCTTCGCGACCGGCTGGAGGGCCAGCCCTTTCTCTCCCTCACGGATCGCCTCTTGCTTTCGACCCGAGATACGCCAGCGCGAGGCCGAGAAGAACGTGACGCTGTGGCTCGTCAGGCGCCGCGCGAAGCTGCTCCTCGAAGGCCTTCCTCGCCTCCTCGGCGTAGGTGTGCACGTTTGCAGCATCACCCTTCAAGGCGCAAGCCTGAACGAGGCAGAGGCCCCAGTTAGCTCGGTCGTCATCGAACGCCCTCGGCGTCAGCCGCAGCAGAAGCTCTCGCTGCTCGTCGTCGAGGACCCAGACGAGATCCTGGTAGGTCGCCATATGGGCCACGAGAATGGTCGGCTCGACCGGCGCTGCCCTGAAAGTGGCCCGCGCTCCGGCAAGGTCGGCCTCGTTCAGAAACAGCATGGCCTTTCCCTGGATGAGCGCGAGATCGGCGGGCGCGAGCGCGAGGCCCCGGTCGAAGGCTTCCCGCGCCTGGGGATAGCGCCGAAGAAACAAGAGCGACTGACCGAGCCGCCACTGGGTCAGGAACGAGCGGGGATCGAGGCGCTCCCCCTGCTGGCAGAGTTTTACCGCCTCCTCCCAGCGCCCGAGGGCCTGCTCGACAGAGGCCATCGCCTCGAAAAGATCTGCGCTTGCCGGAGCAACGCGCTGTCCACGCGCATACTCCTCGAGGGCGCGGCGCGCGTCCCGATTGACGAGGAAATGGTAGTTGCCGAGCGCGAGGTATCCCTCCGGGCGATCCGGCGCAAGCGCAACGGCCTGCTCCGCAGCCTGACGGGCACGCTCGCCCAGCGAGGGCGTGGGCGTACCGAGGTAGTAGAGAGCCGAGTCGGCCCGCGAGACCTGCGCCCACGCATGCGCAAAGCGGGGATCGAGGGCCACGGCCTGCTCGTAAAAGCCGAGCGCCTTCCTCAGGCTGGGGGGATGCTGCGCTCCCATGCTCGCGGAGGCCTCCTCGCCCTTGAGAAAGGCGTCGTAAGCAGCGAGGTCTTGCGTGGGCTTCTCCGAAAGCCGCTTCTCCTCGCCCGCTCCGAGCGCGATACCCAGAGCCTGCGCGACGCGTGAGGCGATATCCGACTGCACCCGGAAGACGTCGGTCAGCGCCGCGTCGAACGGCTGCTGCCACCTGGCCGTTGGCGCATCCCGGCGACGTCACGTCGACGAGCTCGGGGCTGACCTGGACGCGGTTGGGGTCTCCGCTCTTCTGCCACCGCACCGTCGCGGTGAGCAGATAGTAGGCATTCAGCTCTTCGGCGATCTGCCGGGGCGTTTTCGTCGTCCGCTTGTAACCCGTCGAGCTGCCGCGTGCGATCACCTGAAGGCCCGGCACGGACGTCAGCTTTCCCCGCACCGCGTCCGCGATGCCGTCGGCGAAGTAGTCGTCCTCGGCAGCGCCGAGGTTCTCGAACGGCAGCACGGCCACGCGCTTCACGCCTCCCGCGTCGCCCCCGCCCCTCGGCGGCCGCCGCAGAAGAACGATGCTTCCGACGGCAAGAACGCCAATCGCCGCGACGGCGATGAGGACCTTCTTCCTTCCGATCGATGGTGCACCGAGCCTGGCGCCGCTCGTTGCGGCCGGGGAGGACGTTTCCTCCAGTGCAAACTCGATGTCCCGCGCCGATTGGAACCGCCGGTCGCGATCCTTCTCCAGACAATGCCGCACGATGTGGTCGAGCGCGGACGAGATGTGGCGCCCGGACTCCGAGAGCTCCGGAGGCTCTTCCTTGAGGATCGCCGCCGCCGTGTCCGCGAGCGTCTCCCGCCTGAAGGCCCTCTGGCCTGAAAGCAACTCGTAGAGGATTGCGCCGAAAGAAAAAATGTCTGACCGTTGATCGACCGGAAGTCCTCGGACCTGCTCCGGCGACATGTAGCCAACCGTTCCCATCACGGTCCCCGGCTGGGTGTGACCGGAGAGAGTCGGGGCGCTCGTCTCCTCGCCGGGCGCGATCTTGTCCTCCTGCTTCGCCAGGCCGAAGTCGAGAATCTTGAGATGGCCGCCCTTGCTGACGAAAATGTTCTCGGGCTTCAGGTCGCGGTGGACCACACCCTTCTCGTGGGCGGCCGCCAGGCCCCGGGCGATTTGCAGCGCGTAGTCCACCGCCTGCTTCTGGGAAGAGCCTGCGTGGAGCTTCTCCCGGAGCGTCTCCCCTTCCAGAAGCTCCATGACGGCGTAGGACACGCCATCCTGCGTCCCGAAATCGAAGATCGAGAGGATGTTGGGATGGGACAGCGCCGCGACCGCATTCGCCTCGCGCTCGAATCGCGAGAGTCGTTCCGGATCCCCGGACACGTCCGCCGGCAGAACTTTGACCGCGACGTCCCGCTTGAGCTTCGAGTCCCGCGCCCGGTACACCTCGCCCATTCCACCCGCTCCGAGCGGCGACAGAATCTCGTAGCGCCCGAGCCGCCGGCCCGGCGTCAGAGCCGGCGCGTGCCTTCGCGACTCCTCGAGGATCGCGGCCGCGGCCTCCAGCGCCGGAGCCTCCAGAAAGGCACCTGCGGAGTCCACGTCGACCAGCAGCGACTCCGCTCGCCGCCGCATC
Organism: uncultured Acidobacteriota bacterium; assembly: GCA_963804915.1. Lineage (GTDB taxonomy): Bacteria > Acidobacteriota > Thermoanaerobaculia > UBA5066 > Gp7-AA6 > DAHUXD01. Next base: position 281,706 of record CAWDSI010000027.1, on the reverse strand, counting down.
TCCTCATCCTCGCAGGCTTCTGCCAGAAACGCGGCTCGGTCGGATGCGGGAATGGCGAGCGCCCCCGTCAGGACGCCTTTCATGCGCTGCCATTCCTGAGCGTTCATGAGGTCAGGGTGGACCCTCGGAGCGGAGGTCGATCATGGCCGGAGCTTTGCCTGCAATCCGTCGACGACGTACAGGTCGGACGACGTGATGCGCTCGTAGGAGTATGCGTAGGAGCCGCCGTCGCGCGAGACGACGATCCAGTCGATCGAGATGACGCCGGCCGGATCGGCGGGCATGAGCTGCTTCCAGGGCCGCCGGTGACCGGTCGTCAGATCGAGCTTGTCCACCGCCGCCGGAAGGCTTCCGCTGGCCCCGACGTACAGCGGTCCGCCCGTCCGCGTCCCACTGGATCGGATAGTCCCCTCGCTCCAGAGGAGCTCCGGGCACCTTCTGCGCCTCGCCGCCGGCCAGGGGGACGATCCGGAGGCTCCGGTCCTTCGCGACGTAGAGGAGCCGGTCGCCGTCGGGACTGATCACGCGGCGACTTTCCGCCCCGAGCCACTTTCCGCATCGTGGGCCGGGATCGGCCGGGGCTTTCCCCCCTCGGGAGGCACGGTGAAGTACTCGATCGGCCGACCCTTCGGCCGCGCCCAGACGAGAAAGCCCTTCGCACCGGGGAGGAGCATTCCCCCGGCGGGCTCGACTCCGGCGATGGGAATCAGCTTCGGCGACCCGGCTCCTGTCGGCAGCAGAACAAGCCGATGCCGGACCGGTCTGGAACGCCAGGACCGACTTACCGTCCTCGGAGAGCGAGATCGGCCATCCGTCTCCGAGGCGAACAGCTGGTGCGCCGTCTGAGCGGCGCAGGAAAGCGCCGATCTTCGATCCTGACCCCTCCCCGCTCTCCGTGAAGAGCACGAGCTGACCGTCGGAGGAGATATCTGTGACTATCGACCCGTCGAGCCAGGACACTTCCCGCTCGCGGCTCTCGCCACGCGGCAGACACACGAGGCCGGTGCGACCGGTCCACTTCTCGAGCAGGATGCGACCCGTCGACGAGACATCGTGGAGAAAATAGTTGCCGGGCAAGAGGACCCGGCCGCGGCCGTCCAGAGAGACGGCGCGGAGCGCCTGCTGCTGCGGCGTCGGTCCTCCGACGTAGAGAATCTCGTCACCGCGCGGCGACCACGCAAGTCCCTGAATCTCGCTGAGCCCACTCACCGGCGTGCGTTTGCCTCCCTTCGAGTCGAAGACGCGGATGCTGAACATCCACGTCGATGAGTCGGACTCCGCCACGGCAACCAGGTCTCCGCCCGGTGACACCTTCACCCCCCAGAGGTATGTGCGCTTCGGCGAGCGTCTTACCGACGGGATATTCGAGCTGCTGCTGTCCGTTCGCCGAGCGGTGGACGACTGCCAGGTCCTCGCCGTTGGGCGCCCAGCTCGCACAGAACACGTCCTCCAGAACCTCGCGTGGCGTCCCGCCGTTCAACGGGACGCGGGCGAGGGTCCCGCTGCCGCCGGGAGTCAAGAGCTCCCGGCGTCTTGAGCAGAATCGCGACCTCTCCCTTCGAGGAGATCGAGCCGACGTCCGCCCTGGACAGGCCCGAGCGGACGGGACTCGGTGCCGTCGGTGCGGACCGTGAAGATCTCCGCCGGCGCTCCCTCCCACGCCGCCGCATAGACGACCGTCTGTCCATCCGGCGTGAACCGAGCCGACAGCAGGTTGCCGCGCCGGAACGTCAGCCGGTGAAACGAGACCTCCTGCGCCGTCGGAGCGCGCCGCAAGATAAGCCAGCCGCCGAGCGCCCGCGGCGAGCAGGACGAGTGCGGCGGCGGCGACGAGCGCCGCGGAGCGCAGCTTCCGGCGAGGCGCGGCGACTACCCCCTGTTCGCCGGAGGTCTGCGACACCGACTCGAGAGCGAAGGCGAGATCCCGCGCCGATTGGAACCTCTCCTCGGCGTTCTTCTCGAGACAGTGGCGGGCGATGCGGTCGAGGCCCGGAGGGACCTTGCGTCCGGATCCCGAGAGCTCCGGCGGCTCCGCGTTCAGGATGGCCGACATCGTGTCGGCGGCCGTCGCCCCGGAGAACGCTCGCCGGCCCGACAGCATCTCGTAGAGCACCGCCCCCAGACAGAAGATGTCGGAGCGATGATCGGCGAACAGCCCTCGCACCTGCTCGGGCGACATGTATCCCACCGTGCCCATCACGGTGCCCGGCTGCGTGTGGCCGGAGACCGTCGGGGCGCTGGTCTGTTTTCCCGGAGCGGCCCTCCCGACGTTCTTCGCCAGGCCGAAATCGAGGATCTTGACCTGGCCGTCCCTGGTGACGAAGAGATTCTCGGGCTTCAGGTCCCGGTGGACGACGCCCCTCTCATGGGCGGCCCAGAGACCTCTGGCGACCTGCTGCGCGTAGTCCGCGGCCTTCCTCTGGGAGATCGGACCCGCTGCCAGCATCTCGCGCAGCGTGTTCCCTTCCAGAAGCTCCATCACGGCGAACGTGACGCCATCCTCGTTCCCGAAATCGAAGATCGAGAGGATGTTGGGATGCGACAGCGCCGCGACCGCACTCGCCTCGCGCTCGAAGCGCGCAAGGAACTCCGGATCTCCCGACACGTACCCGGGCAGCACTTTCACCGCGACGTCCCGCTTGAGCTTCGAGTCCCGCGCCCGGTACACCTCGCCCATTCCACCCGCTCCGAGCGGCGACAGAATCTCGTAGCGCCCGAGCCGCCGGCCCGGCGTCAGAGCCGGCGCGTGCCTTCGCGACTCCTCGAGGATCGCGGCCGCGGCCTCCAGCGCCGGAGCCTCGAGAAAGGCACCTGCGGAGTCCGCGTCGACCAGCAGCGACTCCGCTCGCCGCCGCATCTCCTCATCCGGGCAGGCTTCTGCCAGAAACGCGGCTCGGTCGGATGCGGGAATGGCGAGCGCCCCCGTCAGGACGCCTTTCATGCGCTGCCATTCCTGAGCGTTCATGAGGTCAGGGTGGACCCTCGGAGCGGAGGTCGATCATGGCCGGAGCTTTGCCTGCAATCCGTCGACGACGTACAGGTCGGACGACGTGATGCGCTCGTAGGAGTATGCGTAGGAGCCGCCGTCGCGCGAGACGACGATCGACCGGATCGAGGTGACGCCGGCCGGATCGGCGGGCATGAGCTGCTTCCATGGCCGCCGGCGACCGGTCGTCAGATCGAGCTTGTCCACCGCCGCCGGAAGGCTTCCGCTGCGCCAGACGTACAGGGTCCGGCCGTCCGCATCCCACTGGATCGGGATAATCCCCTCGCTCCAGAGGAGCTCCGGGCACCTTCTGCGCCTCGCCGCCGGCCAGGGGGACGATCCGGAGGCTCCGGTCCTTCGCGACGTAGAGGAGCCGGTCGCCGTCGGGACTGATCACGCAGCGACGTCGCTCCGAGCACTTTCCGCATCGGGGGTCGGGATCGGCCGGGGCTTTCCCCCCTCGGGAGGCACGGTGAAGTACTCGATCGGCCGACCCTTCGGCCGCGCCCAGACGAGGAAGCCCTTTCGCACCGGGAAGGAGCACTCCCCCGGCGGGCTCGACTCCGGCGACGGGAATCGGCTTCGGCGACCCGGCTCCTGTCGGCAGCAGAACAAGCCGAGCCGGACCGCTCTGGAGCGTCAGGACCGACTTACCGTCCTCGGAGAGCGAGATCGGCCATCCATCTCCGAGGCGAACAGCTGGCGCGCCGTCTGAGCGGCGCAGAAAAGCGCCGAGCTTCGGTCCCTGACCCTCCCCGCTCTCCGTGAAGAGCACGAGCTGACCGTCGGAGGAAATATCTGTGACTATCGAGCCGTCGAGCCACGACACCTCCCGCTCGCGGCTCTCGCCGCGCGGCAGACACACGAGGCCGGTGCGCTCGTCTGCCTTCTCGAGCAGGATCCGACCCGTCGACGAGACATCGTGGACGTAATAGTTGCCGGGCAAGAGGACCCGGCCGTGGCCGTCCAGAGAGACGGCGCGGAGCGCCTGCTGCCGCGACGTCGGCCCTCCGCAATAGAGAATCTCGTCACCGCGCGGCGACCACGCAAGTCCGTGAATCTCGCTGAGCCCGCTCACCGGCGTGCGTTTGCCTCCCTTCGAGTCGATGACGCGGATGCTGACATCCGCGTGATGAGTCGCACTCCGCAACGGCAACCAGGTCTCCGCCCGGTGACACCTTCACCCACGAGAGGTATGGCGCTTCGGCGAGCGTCTTACCGACGGGATATTCGAGCTGCTGCCGTCCGCTCGCCGAGCCGTGAACGACCGCCAGGTCCTCGCCGTTGGGCGCCCAGCTCGCATAGAACACGTCCTCCAGAACTTCGCGCGGCGTCCCGCCGTTCAACGGGACGCGGGCGAGGGTCCCGCTGCCGCCGGGTGCTCAAGAGCTCGCCGTTCTTGAGCAGGATGGCGACCTCTCCCTTCGAGGAGATCGAGCCGACGTCCGCCCTGGACAGGCCCAGCGGACGGGACTCGGTGCCGTCGGTGCGGACCGTGAAGATCTCCGCCGGCGCTCCCTCCCACGCCGCCGCATAGGCGACGGTCTGTCCATCGGGCGCGAACCGAGCCGACAGCAGGTTGCCGCGTCGGAACGTCAGGCGGTGAAACGAGACCTCCTGCGCCGTCGGAGCGCGCCGCAAGACAAGCCAGCCGCCGAGCGCTGCCGCGCCGAGCAGGGCGAGCGCGGCGGCGGCGACGAGCGCCGCGGAGCGCAGCTTCCGGCGAGGCGCGGCGACTACCCCCTGTTCGCCGGAGGTCTGCGACACCGACTCGAGAGCGAAGGCGAGATCCCGCGCCGATTGGAACCTCTCCTCGGCGTTCTTCTCGAGACAGTGGCGGGCGATGCGGTCGAGGCCCGGAGGGATCTTGCGTCCGGATCCCGAGAGCTCCGGCGGCTCCGCGTTCAGGATGGCCGACATCGTGTCGGCGGCGGTCGCACCGGAGAACGCTCGCCGGCCCGACAGCATCTCGTACAGCACCGCCCCCAGACAGAAGATGTCGGAGCGATGATCGGCGAACAGCCCTCGCACCTGCTCGGGCGACATGTATCCCACCGTGCCCATCACGGTGCCCGGCTGCGTGTGCCCGGAGACCGTCGGGGCGCTGGTCTGCTTTCCCGGCGCCGCCTTCCCGACGTTCTTCGCCAGGCCGAAGTCGAGGATCTTGACCTGGCCGTCCCTGGTGACGAAGAGATTCTCGGGCTTCAGGTCCCGGTGGACGACGCCCCTCTCATGGGCGGCCCAGAGACCTCTGGCGACCTGCTGCGCGTAGTCCGCGGCTTTCCTCTGGGAGATCGGACCCGCTGCCAGCATCTCGCGCAGCGTGTTCCCCTCCAGAAGCTCCATCACGGCGAACGCGACGCCATCCTCGTTCCCGAAATCGAAGATCGAGAGGATGTTGGGATGGGACAGCGCCGCGACCGCACTCGCCTCGCGCTCGAAGCGCGCAAGGAACTCCGGATCTCCCGACACGTACCCGGGCAGCACTTTCACCGCGACGTCCCGCTTGAGCTTCGAGTCCCGCGCCCGGTACACCTCGCCCATTCCACCCGCTCCGAGCGGCGAACAGAATCTCGTAGCGCCCGAGCCGCCGGCCCGGCGTCAGAGCCGGCGCGTGCCTTCGCGACTCGTCGAGGATCGCGGCCGCGGCCTCCAGCGCCGGAGCCTCCAGAAAGGCACCTGCGGAGTCCGCGTTGACCAGCAGCGACTCCGCTCGCCGCCGCATCTCCTCATCCTCGCAGGCTCCTGCCAGAAACGCGGCTCGGTCGGATGCGGGAATGGCGAGCGCCCCCGTCAGGACGCCTTTCATGCGCTGCCATTCCTGAGCGTTCATTAGGCTCTAAGGCGGTCCCTCGGAGCGGAGTGCGTGGCGCAGGAAAATCCTGGCCGTCTGCCAGTCGCGGTTGACGGTCGGTTCGGAGATCTCCAGGATCCCGGCCGTTTCTTCGACCGTCAGCCCGCCGAAGAACCGTAGCTCCACGACCCTCCCCTGGCGGGGATCCAGCTTCGAAAGTTCCGTCAGGGCTTCATGGAGCTGGAGAATGTCCACTCCCGCCTCGGGCGCGGCGATCAGGAAATCCTCGTCGAGAGTCACCGCGATGCTTCCGCCGCCGCGACGGTCTGCGTTTCGACGCCGGGCGTGGTCGACGAGAATGCGGCGCATCATTCGTGCGGCGAGCCCCAGAAAGTGCGCCCGGGAAACGAACCCGTGCCCGCGCTGAGCGGCAAGACGCATGTACGCCTCGTGAACAAGGGCGGTCGGCTGCAGAGTGTGGTTGCGGCGCTCGCGGGCCAGGACGCGGCGTGCGAGCCCGCGTAGCTCGTCGTACATCGAGGGAAGAAGCTCCGAAAGCGACTCGCGCACTTCCGGGCGGGAATCGGAAAGAAGGGCTTCGATGTCCCTTTCGGCAAGGTTGGCCAACTCGCTTTGTTCCTTTCGGGTGTCCCGGTGTTGCTCCGAGGTTACTCCCATTCCTGCCGGGTTCGATGATTGCTTTTCCGGCCTGACGGCGCGTTCTCGATCAGGAGGCGTTATGAACGTCAATGTTCGAAGCGGGCTTCGGTTGGGCGTGCTTGATCTGCATGCGGTTGACGCAGCAGGATTGGCGGCTGCAGCGAGCGACTTCGGAGACGTGTGGCGGCGGCACAGCATCGGGAGCGGCCCCGTGCCCCCCCGGCCGAGCCCCTGCTCAAGAATTCAGATGCCGTGTCGGCAGCCCTTGCCGCCGGCTCCGAGTCCCGGCCGCGTCCGCGTTAGGCCAGTCTTCGCTCAGGCGCTCGCGGCTACCGGATCCTCCGTCCGGCGGCCGCATTTTTCTCGACTGCACGCAAGACAGCGATCCAACCGCAGTCTGCAGCCACCGCCCTGGTTCACGAGGCGTCGATGCGTCTTGCCGCTCACAGAGGTCCATTCCCACTTCTGCCGACGTTCGATGATTGCTTTTCCGGCCTGACTGCGCGTTCTCGACCAGGAGGCGTTATGAACGTCAATGGTCGAGGCCGTCTAAGGTGGCTACGGGCGTTCTTGATCTTCATCGGTTGGACCGCAGCAGGACCGGCGGATCAGGAGCAACTTCGGAAACGTGTGGGCGGCGTGCGCATCAGCGGATATGCGTCCGCGGATTTCCGGCACGGCCGGCGGGGCGCAGCCGGTGAACGAGCCTGACCGCCGATACGGCCTCGAGGCGACGCTCGTGCCCGCGGCGTCGGTGGTCGAGGGACGCCGTTTCGTCGAGACGCCGAGCGCTGGCAATTTCGTCACGCAGCCGTACGCTGGACACCGACGCAGCGCCGACGACCGTAGGCGCTCCGTCGGCCGCCTTGCGACCGGGAGCCTCGCCGGGACGGCGCTGCCCCTGCACAGAACAGAACGCGCGCCTTGGATCTTCATGAACCATCGCGATGATTGCTTTTCCGACCTGACTGCGCGTTCTCGATCAGGAGGCGTTATGAACGTCAATGTTCGAAGCGGGCTTCGGTTCGGAGTTGTCTTACTGGCGGTCACCGTCGGCTCGATGGCAGGGGCTCGGGCGGAGGAGAGGGAGGCGAAAGCCGGCCAGCCTCACTTCAGGGCGCGCGACATCAAGGACTCCTACGGATTCAGCTGCAGCGGCGTGGTCGTCGAGAGCGCCGTGCTGCCGGTGGGGCCGGCCGCGCTGGTCGGGCAGGTGACCTGCGACGGCATTGCGACGTGCTCGGGGACGTCCATGGCCAGCTTCAACGGCAATATCTTCCCGCCGCTGGAGCTGACCGGAACCTACACGGTGAACTCGAACGGAACCGGATTCATTACCTACGACCTGACGATCGGGGGACAGCCCGCCGGTCGAGCTCCCGATCTACTTCGTGATCACCGACGGAGGCCGGGGGATCAAGGGTCTGCCCACCACGTCCGGCTTCGCCTTCACGTGCGATCTGAAAGCACAGTGAGGTCAGGCGCTTGACGCACATCGCTACGTCGTCAGTAAAGGAAACGATCATGAAGAGACACTACTTTCCTCTGATACTCATCGGACTCCTGGTCCTCGGTGGAGTCGGTCTCGCCCTGGGGCCGAACCCCAATCCGGGAGTCATTCCCAACAACGGGCCCAAGTACGCAGAGCTGAGCGCGGAGTGGTGGCAGTGGGCATTCTCGTTCCCGGCCGCCGATGTCCCGTTCCTGAACACGGGCGGCCCGGTGGACATCAGTGCGCATCAGTCGGGTGCCGTGTGGTTCCTCGCCGGGGCGAACAATGGACTGACCGAGCCGCGCACGGGCGAGGTCCCCGCGGGGACCTCGTCTATTCTTCCCGCTGATCAACTTCGTCAACGACTATCCGTGCCCCTCCGAGTTCGGATTCGAGCCTCCTCCCGGCGAGACGTTGGAGCACTTTCTCCAGAGGACCGGAAATGAAGTCCTCGACTTCTTCGTGCCGGATTCAACGCCTCTGTTCGCCGAGATCGATGGAGTGCCCCTCCAGAACCTCCTCGTCTACCGGGCCACTTCCTCCCTGTTTCACTTCACGGCAGATCCCGCGCTCTCGACCTTTCTGATCCGTGCATCACGGGCAGCGTTCAGCACGGGGTTTCGATCGGTTACTGGCTTCTGCTCACGCCCCTGACCCCGGGCACGCACACCCTGCACTTTGGCGCCACGAGTGTCAGCCAGGACATCACCTATGTGGTGACGGTCAGGTCGGGCCGCGGCCATTGAGAACCGGCGACATCCAGTTTGAACGGATCGGGTTCGGAACCGGGGATGACTGGGACCCTTGGGCCAGTCATCCCCGGGCGTTTGTGGGATTCCCTGGAATGCTCACTTGCGTTTCGTGGACTTCTTTCCGCCCGAAGTATTGAGAGCGACCGCCGCGCGGATGAGAGTCTTGAACGCGCTCGCGTCGATCTTCTCACCCTCGTGAATGTCGATGGCGCGCCTGACGTTCCCCTCGAGGCTCGAGTTGAAGAGTTTGGCTGGATCTTTCAAGGAAGCGCCCTTGAAGAAGGTCAGCTTCACGACCGACTTGTACGTCTCTCCCGTGCAGATGCCCCCGTCGTGGGACCAGACCGGGCCCGCCCACTTCCACTCTTCCACGACATCAGGATCGGCCTCCCGGATGAGGGCGCGCATCCTTGCCGAGCGTCGCCTCTCCAGTCATCCAACTCGGCAATCCGCTGGCTGATGAGTTTGTCGGCCGCCTTCCCTGCTCGCCTTTGGTTGACTCTTCATCTTCATGCCCTTTCGTTGGGATTAGGCTGCATTGCGCACGTTTCCAACCGAGCCTCACGCGCTCGACACTTCCGCCTCGGCCTCGACTTCCACGAGATATTCGTCGCCCACGAGAGTCGCGGCGACGAGAGTGTTGGCAGGCTGGATGTGTCCGAAGCGCTCGCCGTGGACGCGGGCCACAGCCTCCCAGTCGTCGATGCGCGCGACAAATACCCGCGTGCGCACGACATCCTCGAGCTTCGCCCCGAGCGACTGCAGCGCGCCTTCGATCTTGTCGATCGCGAAGTGCGCCTGCGCGGCGGCATCCGTACCGCCAATCGCGCGATCGCCGTGCGTCGCCGTCGTCCCCGAAACGTGCACGCGCGTGCCGCGCCGTGTCGCCCGGGAGAAACCCGCCATGCCTTCCCACGGCGTGCCGCTCAGGCAGAGCACGCGGCCGTCGGCGCGGCGCTGCACCGCGTAGGGCGCCGGGAACGACTCCACGTGATGACTCAGATCGCCGGACGCCGTGAGAAACGGCGGCTTGCGGTACTCGTCGCCGCAGTCGCCGGGAATCGGGTGGAGCGTGGCGAGCGCCGCCTCCAGCTCCTCGCGATCCTCGCCGGTCAACGCGAAGGAGAAGACCCGGAGGTTGTCGGCAATGTGCTCTCGCTCCCCCGGCCGGGCGCCGATGATGACGCCGGCCACGGCCGGCTGCTCGAGGATGTAGCGAGAGGCCACGTTGGCGATCGAGACGCCGTGTCGCCGCGCGACCGCGTCCGCGGCCCGCAGCACTCGCTGCAGGGCCTCCCACCCGCCGGCGACGCGCATGAAGCGGCCGTACTTCATCTGCGACCAGGTGCCATTGCGCTCCCAGTCGGGCTCGGGTTGGCCGAGCCATCGATTCGACAACCAGCCGCCGGCCACCGTGCCGTAGGCGAGCAGCTTCACGCCGCGCGCACGGCACACGTTCGACAGCGCACCGGCCGCGCGCCGATCGAGCAGCGAGAAGCAGACCTGATTCGAAACCACCTCGATGCCGCTGGCGAGCAGCATGTTGAAATGCGCCGCGTCCACGTTCGTGAGGCCGATGTGCGCGATCAAGCCCTCGGCTTTCAGAGCCTGCAGATGCAGCAGGCCGTCGATCCAGCTCGGATCGGCATAGCTCCACGCATGGAACTGCAGCAAATCGATCCGGCTCGTCCGAAGCCGCTGGAGCGATCGCTCGACCGCCGCACGCACGTCGGCGAGCGTCAGGGGTCCCGGTTTCGGCACCCACTTGGTGAACAGCTGCACCGGCTGCGCGGCGCTCGATCCGTCGCGCAGATGGCTCGCCACGATCTCGGCCGACCCGTAGTGATCGGCCATGTCGAACGAGGTGAAGCCGGCGTCGACGTAGGGGCGAAGCGCGCGCGCGGTGGGCTCCGGGTCGAGCGCGTGGCCGTCGCGCTCCATGTCGGCGATCTGCCACAGGCCGGTGAGCACGCGGGAAATGGAGAGATCGGGGGCCAGCGCGATCCGGTCCACAGTGAGTGCCATGAGCCCTATCCGGGAGGAAGCGTCGCGAAGCGCGCGTCGAGGTCCACGCCCTGGCGGCGCAGCTTCTGCGTTTCGCGGCGATAGATGAGCGAGCCGACGGCCATCACCAGCGAGCCAGAGCGGCGTCGAGCGGAAGTACCACGCGGCCACGGGCCGGGTCACATCCCGCCACGTGTGAACGCCGAGAAACACGGTCAGCACGACGATGGCGACCATGGCGAGCGGCACCTGCACGGCGCGCGACGGGAGGACGGTGACGTCCCGCGCGAGCGCGGGGTTGCGGGCGGGCAGCGTCACCACCGAGACCGCCATCAGCAGAAAGTTGACGAGCATCGAGGTCACGAGGATATCGATGCCGAGAAAGAAGTCGCCGGCCACGTGACAGCCGATGATGCCGAGCGTGGCCATGACGGCGCTCGCCAGGATCGCCACGTGCGGCGTGCGGAAGCGCGGATGCACCGCCGCGATCGCCCGGGGAAAGATCCCATCCTCGGCCCAGGCGAACATCAGGCGCGATACCGCGAGCAGCATCGCCGGCAGATCCTTGATCAATGCGACGGCCGCACCGGAAACGATCACCACCGTCCACGCCGGGGGCAGCAGGTATCCCAGAAGACCCGGAGCCGTCAGGTCGCGATGCTGCGCTTCGGCGGCGATGAACTGCCACGGCACGGCGTGATACACGGCGCCCGTGAACAGCATGTAGAAGATGCCGACCGACACGACGGCGATGCCGATCGCGAGCGGCAGATTTCGTCCCGGCCGTTTGGCCTCGCCGCCCGCCTGCGCGATCGAATCGAAGCCGATGAACGAGGCGAACATCAGCGCCGACGCCGGCAGCAGCACCGACCACGTGAGCGGCGGCGCCTCGGTGGCCGGCACCGCACCACCCCCGCGCGCCTGCAGCGCCGCGGCAAACGCGTTGTGGTCGAAGGAGAACCCGGCGACGATCACCACGCCGCCGAGAATGAACGTCAGGAACATCAGCGGAACGATCAGGCGTTCGTATGCTTTCACGCCGCGAACGTTCACGAAGACGGCTACCCAGAGGAACGCGAGCGAGATCGCCAGCCGGATCGGTCCGGTCTCCAGCGTGGCCGCCACCGCCGTCGATCCCGCGGCCACGGCGATGTCGCGCAGGAACGGAACGATGAGGTAGGAGACCACACCGATCGCCACGCACAGCGAGAACCACTGCGAGAACGAGGCGACGAACCCGAGGTAGGGATTGAGCGCGCGGCTCGCGTACACGTAACTGCCGCCGGCGCGCGGCATGGCCGAGGCCAGCACCGCATACGCCAGGCCCGCCAGCACGGCCGGCAGCGCCGCGAAGATGAACGCGCGCAGCACGTTCGGACCGATGCCGGGCACGTGGCGCTGGATCATGAACGGGATGACGTTGATGCCCGCGCCGATCATCGAGCAGACGCCGGTGGCCACCAGGCCGAGCAGCCCCATCTCGCGAGCCAGTCCGGATTTCGTCGGCGCTGGCCGGGGCTTGAGCTTGCGGGGTCGTCATGACGTGGCGCTTCTGTATCACGTGATCGGCCGAGCGGGCATGCCCGCTCTCACTCGAAGCGCGGAGGGAAGTTTGGAGCGGACAACCCCGGAACGAGCTCTTCAGGTCTGCCCCCGCCGTGGGCGGGCTCTCCCCTCATGAGGGCTGGGTCGGAGGCCGAGGCGGGTATCCGAACAGCTCGAAGTCTCTCGCATAGAAGTCCCGGACGCGCCGCTCGACCGCGTCGCTGGAGTAGTAGTCTCCGAGTCTCCCGTGCTTTTCAATGGTTGGATTCAGGCGTCCCAGTTGCGCCTGGATGCCGAGTCGGTCACACACCGTGGCGAAATCGACGTCGATACGCTCGAAGCGCCCGACAAAATCCATCACGAGTCGGCCGCCCAGCTCCAGGAACTCGTGCTGGGGGCGAAAATGCGGCCGCTGCGGGCCCGGCTTCAGCCACCGCAGCACGAAATCCGCGAAATCGACGTAATTGCTGAGGACCTCATCTCGGAAACGCTGATCGGTGGGCCATGCGGGATGGCCGCCGTTCCTGAGGAACTCGTACGCCGAGACCAGCCGCGTGTACGGATTGCGGACGAACGTAAACTTGAAATACCGCCAGAAGTCCCGGCCGAACACCACTCGATAGTCGCGCGCCGCAGCGTGTCCACCGGCGAGGTTGCCGAAGAGGGCCATGGCCACGCTGATCCCCGCCGCCTTCGGTATGTGCACGAAGATGCAGCGGTGTTCGTCGAAGCCCTTCATGGAATACGTGACGGCGTTGGCGCCCTCACCCACGTTGTGGACCTTTCGACGCCTGGCCTGATGCTTCCGGTGATCGATCCAGTGCCACAGAGCACACTGCTGCTCTTCCGGCAAGCGATCGATGATCCGTGTCATGACCGGTCTCAGGCGTGCCCGCATCACGTCACCACCGTACCATTGGCGAAGAGCGCGGCAAAGCCGCGGAAGTCGTGTCGGGCGATTCTCAAAATTCATCTTCGCGGCTCGTCAGCTCTGCCCGTCGGGCATGCGTCGCAAGATGTGGACCAGGTCGTAGCTCTTCCAGGTTTCCGCGACGCTCCGGTCGAGGACTAGGTGGAGCGGGCAACCGGGATCGAACCGGCGAAAATTCAGCTGCGTTCTGCGGGTGGAGAGGGTCGATCACCGGCCAAGGCCGAGCGTATGATCGGCCAGCCTTCAGAGACGTTCAGCCGATGCTGATCACTGCCCTTCCCGTCCGGATCCTCGGACCGCGGCACCCTCGCCTGCCCCTGCCGTACCGTGGTCGCAACTGGAAACGGTGCGCCTCATGAGCCCGGTGGGACAGCTTCTCGTCGAGATCGCCGTACTGCTGCTGCTGGGTGCCCTGGGAGAATTCATTTTCAGCAAGACCGGCATTCCGGATGTCATCTGGCTGGTGCTGGCCGGCATCATCGCCGGACCCGTGCTCCATATCGTGTCCCCCACCGCGCTGAGACCGAGCATTCCATTCGTTGGGGCGATTTCGCTCGTTGTCATCCTCTCCGGCGGTGCGCTCAAGATGAAGTTCGCAGATGTCGCCTCGGCGGCACCGCGAGCTCTTCTCCTCGCAGTATTGGGGTTTCTCTTCTCCGTGCTGGCCGTCGTCGTCTTCTTCTTCTGCGCGACCCGGTTGGGTTTCGTGAAGCCGGCCGGCCTGTTGGGCTGGATCTTGTGCGGGTCGATCGTGGGCGGGGTGTGCTCCCTGGTCATCATGCCCACGCTCGCCGGTGGCGGAGTGGATCCGCGCGTCGCACGCGTGCTGGAGGTCGAATCTGCGGCCACAGACGCCCTCTGCATCGTCGTCACCATGGTCCTCATCGACTTGCTGACCAGCGATGCGGTCGAGTTGAGCCGGCCTTTCGTCACGCTCGGCCGGGAAGTCGGGCTCGGGGCCGGATTCGGGATCCTCGCCGGCCTGGCCTTCATCCCGATCATGCCCCGGCTCCATGGGCGCGCGCACAACTACACCCTCTTCCTGGCGATGATGCTCGTCCTTTACAGCCTGACGGATTACGCCAACGGCAATGGTGCCGTCGCGGTGCTGGGTTGCGGCATGATCGTCGGCAACGCGAAGTCGATCATGGGACGCCTCGGCCATGGCGCCCGGGGCTATGACTGGGAGCAGGACGCGGATGCCGAAACGATCCGCGGCAACATGACCTTCATCATCAAGTCGTTTTTCTTCACGCTCATCGGCCTGATGTTCCCCATGTCACCGCGCCTGATCGTGCTGGGTGCCGTGGCGGCCGTGCTTCTGCTTCTCTTCCGCATTCCCGCGGTACGTCTGGCCCTTCGAGGCACGGGATTGAACCCGGGACAGTTGCGGATGGTGGATGTCGCGATACCGCGCGGCATTGCGGCAGGCGTGCTTTCCGCGCTGCCGCTTCAGTATCGCGTCCCGGGAGCGGAAAACCTGTCCCCGGGCGTATTTTCACTGATTGTCTTCACCATCATTTTCTTCGCCGTCGGATTTGCAGTCGTGAAACGTGGCAACGAGACTGCCACGCAGGCGAACGAATCCCACCCTTAGTACCGCCTGGGGTATTGTCGTCGGTACCGGAGGGAGAGCCGATGAGAGCGCGCACTTCGCCGTGGACGATCGTTGCCCTGGGGCTCGCGGTGGCCTGCCAGCAGAAGGAGGCGCGGGCGCCCGTCCGAATCCTCCGCCCCCGGAGCCGCAGCGACCGCGGCGGCCTCGGCGCCCGCCGCTCCGGCTGCGAACCCTCTCAAGAACGCCTACTTCGGAGACCTGCACCTGCATACCGGTTACTCCATGGACGCGTTCGCCTTCGGCACGAGAACCACGCCGGAAGACTCGAATCGCTATGCGATGGGCGAAACGGTCGACTACATGGGCAATCCGCAGAAGCGGATCGCGCCCCTCGACTTCCTCGCGGTCACCGACCACTCCGAGTACCTGGGCACGGTGCGCGAGACGATCGATCCCAATGGCCCGTTCGGGAAGACCGAGTGGCACACCATCATGACGAGCCGAGATCCCGCGATCTCGGCCCAGGCATACCAGAAGATTGGCGGCTCGCTCGTGGTCAACAAGCCGATACCCGAATTCTCCGACCCCGCCCTCCTTCGCTCCGCGTGGACCAGGTACGAGGCGATCGCCGAGAAGTACAACAAGCCCGGACAGTTCACGTCGTTCGTGGGATTCGAGTGGACCTCGGCGCCGGGCTTCGCGAACCTGCACCGTTGCGTGATCTTCGCAGACAAGGGCCCCGAGCAACCGTATACGGCCTTCGACTCGCAGGATCCGGAAGAGCTCTGGCGCTACCTCGAGAAACAGCGGCAGCAGGGTCTGGATGTCATCGCCATCCCCCACAACGGCAACGTCAGCAACGGTCTGATGTTCAGCACGAAGGACATGTCGGGCAGGCCGCTGACGCGAGACTATGCCGAGCGGCGGATGGCCAACGAGCCGCTGGTGGAGATCATTCAGACCAAGGGACAGAGCGACACGAGCCCTTCGCTTTCACCGTCCGACGAATTCGCCAATTTCGAAATGTTCACCTATCTGGTCGGAACCGACAAGAAAGCCCACTCCGCGACGGGCAGCTACATCCGGCAGGCGTACGGCGTCGGGCAGGAGCTGCAGCAGAAGCTGGGAGCCAATCCGTTCAAGTACGGCATCGAGGCCGGCACGGACTTTCATTCCGGAATCTCTTCGACGGAGGCGAGCAACTATCCCGGCTCGCACGGCAACCAGGACAGCGACCCCAGGACGGTCATCACCGCCACGACATCAATCTCCGGCGAGCCACTGACCTCACTCGGCTCGAGCGGACTGACGGGCGTCTGGGCCGAGGAAAACACGCGAAAGTCCCTCTTCGCCGCGATGAAGCGCAAGGAGACGTTCGGCACCTCCGGGACGCGCATCAAGGTTCGCCTTTTCGCAGGCTGGAAATATCCGAAGGACATGACGCAGAAGGCCGACTGGGTCAAGGCCGCCTACGACGGTGGCGTGCCGATGGGAGGCGACCTGCCGGCCGGGGCCGGGGCGGCCGCGCCGACGTTCGCCGTCCAGGCCGTCAAGGATCCGAACAGCGGCAACCTCGACCGAATCCAGATCATCAAGATCTCGACGAAGAACGGCAAGAGCGCCGAGAAGGTCTTCGACGTCGTGTGGAGCGGCGATCGGAAGCCCGACCCGAAAACCGGGAAGGTCGCGGCGGTCGGCAATACGGTGGACGTCAAGACCGCCACGTACACGAACTCGATCGGAGCCACGGAGCTGATCGGCGAATGGACGGACCCGTCGTTCGATCCGGACGCCCACGCCACCTACTACGCGCGCGTGCTCGAGATCCCCACGCCGCGGTGGTCCACCTACTGGGCGGCGAAGCTCGGCATCCCGCCGAATCCCACCGTCCCGGCCACGGTGCAGCAACGGGCCTGGACCTCGCCGATCTGGTACACGCCGGCGCACTGAGCTCCACACGTACACCGACATCGTCAGCCCCAACGCCGACACCCTCTACTCCCTCGCCTGGCTCGACCTGGCGAAGGAGCCGATGGTCTTGAGCGTCCCGGAGATGGGGAAGCGCTTCTACCTGATGCAGATCATGGACGCCTGGACGAACGTGTTCGCCGACCCCGGTACGCGGACCACCGGCAGCGGCAAGGGTGCGCTTCGCCATCGTCGGGCCGGACTGGACGGGGAAGCTGCCCGAGGGCGTCAAGGAACTCAAGTCCCCGACGAACACGGTCTGGATCATCGGTCGCACGCAGACCAACGGCAAGGATGATTACCCGGCGGTCCGCGCCATCCAGGACCAGTACAAGTTGACCCCCCTGAGCGCCTGGGGCAAGGACTACACCCCGCCCGGCGACGTGCCCGTCGCGAAGGGCGTCGATGCTGAAGACGCCCGCGTCCGAGCAGGTGGCGAAGATGGACGCGGCGACGTTCTTCGCCCGGCTCAACGCCCTGATGAAGGACAACCCGCCGGCCGCCGCCGATGCCGACGCGATGAAGCGGTTCGCGGCGATCGGGGTCGCGCCGGGCAAGCCGTTCGACCCGGCGAAGCTCGACCCGGCGGTGGCCAAGGGGGTCGAACGGGGTGCCCGTGCCGCACGGGAGAAGATCGTCGCCGAGGCCCAGAAGCCGCTGGGAAAGACGGTCAACAACTGGTCGGTGATGACCGACAAGATGGGGCGATACGGGACGGACTACCTGTTCCGATCGATCATCGCCCTGGTCGGGCTGGGCTCCAACCTGCCCGAGGATGCCGTCTACCCGATCACGCGAGTGGACGCCGAGGGCAAAGCACTGACCGGCGCGAACCGCTACGTGATTCGCTTCGCCAAGGGGCAACTC
This sequence comes from uncultured Acidobacteriota bacterium, assembly GCA_963804915.1. Lineage (GTDB taxonomy): Bacteria > Acidobacteriota > Thermoanaerobaculia > UBA5066 > Gp7-AA6 > DAHUXD01. Next base: position 264,149 of record CAWDSI010000027.1, on the reverse strand, counting down.
CCGCCGGTCGGCGCGTTCTGGTCGGTGACCATGTACAACTCGAAGCAGGCCTTCGTGGATAATCCGATCAACCGCTACGCGATCGGCGACCGCGACAAGCTGAAGTTTGATGACGACGGCTCGCTGACACCGGTTCAGTGGTCGACTAGCTCAGCGCCTGGAGCAGAGACGCCGCATCCACGAGGTCCGGCGTCGTGAACCCCTCCGAGTACGTCCGGTAGACGCTCTCGAGAGCGGTTCGAGCTTCTGTGCGGCGACCCTCCGTCTGCCAGAGGCGGGCGAGGCTCGTCGCGGCCCGCAGTTCCCAGGCTCTGCTCTGCTGGCGCCTCGCCGTGTCGATGGCGCGCTGGAAGCAGGCCTCGGCAGCCCGGACCTGCTCCGGCGCCTCCGCGCGCAGGAGCTCACCCTTGAGTCGGTGAAGCTCGGCCTCCTGGCAACGCTCGTCGGTCTCTTCGCCGATGGCCAACCCTTCGTCCAGCGCACGCCGCGCCTCTTCGAAACGGCGGGCTCGGGTCAGAGCCTCGCCCAGCGTGCTGAACTGGAAAGGCAACGTCAGCCTGGCTCCCCCGGCACGGAAAGCCTCGTGACCCTTCCGGAGGAACGGCAGGGCCTCCTCGGGTTGCCCCTCGAGAAGCAGACCGGCGCCCTTGAAGAACGTGCCGGTGGCCTGCCAGAGGGCGAACGCCTGCTCGGTCGCGATCTCGATCTCTTCCTCGGCCGCGGCCAGAACCTCGGACCCGAACCGGCAGTACTGATAGAGCCAGCAGGTGTGGTGCATGGCGTAGGCCAGGCTGTAAGGGTGGTCGATCGCGCGAGCCAGCTGGCGCATCTCGAGGTTGACCTGCCGGGCGCGATCCGGAAAGCCCAGGTGCCACAGCGACACCGCGAGGTTCGAGCGGCAGGTCACGCCGGCGTTGTGGCTCGTGCGCGCGGCCCAATACCGGGTGCGCTCGCGGTCATCGTATTCGGCGACGGCGGTCGCGAATCGATCGCGGGCTCCCTCGAAATCCGCCCGGTAGAGCATGGTCTCCGCTTCCATGAACAGGGCTTCCATGAAGATGCCCGGATCCTGGAGCCGGCCCGCGAATTCCATCCCCTCCTCGGCCAGATCCACGCACAACCGCAGGTCGGCGCGCACCGTGTGCCACTCCCAGATCCCGAGCATCAGCGCGAAGAGCTGCTCCGGCGGTCCGATGCGCTCGCAGAGCTCTCGCGCCCGCTGGAAGACGGGGCCGACCTCGGGCGCGGCATAGCCCCGCGAGGCGATGTAAGCCGTGCCGAGCGGACTCAGCAGCTCCATTTCCGTCGTGTCTCGATCCGCGGATTCGGGAAGCGTCGCGAGAAGGCTCCGGCCCTGCGTCAGGTGACCGATCGCCTCGACTTCCGCCGATCGCTCCCGAGACCGCAACCCCGCTTTGAGCCAGTAGCGGATCGCCTTTCCGGCGAGGCCCGCTTCCGTGAAGTGATGCGCGATCAGCTCCGGCGGCGTTTCGACGCTCTGAATTTCCCCGGCCTCCAGAACCTCGGCGATCCTTCGGTGAAAATCCTGCCTCTTCTCCTTGACCAGCGAGTCGTACAGGGCCTCCTCCAGAAGCGCGTGCTTGAAGACGTATCGACACCGCGGAGTGCGTCCCTTCGGATAGAGGATCTCGGCCTGGACCAGCTTGGCCAGCTCGTCCTGGAGAAAGGATTCGTCCACGGCGGCGACGGCGTCGAGGAGCTCGTAGCTGAACTCTCGTCCGAGCGCGGCGGCGATCTGGGCGATCTCCCGGTCGCCCTCCATGCGATCCAGCCTCGCCATGACGAGGTCCTGGAGGGTCGAGGGGATTCCGCGCGGCAGAGCCGCCGGGATCGGCGACTCGGCCCCCGCCGCCGGATCGAAGATCCCGGACTCCTGCAGCATCCGGGTGTATTCCTCGACGAACAGCGGCACTCCCCCCGTTCGGCGGTAGACCTGTTCGGCCAGAGCCTCCGACACCGCGTTTCCGGTTTTCCGGCCCATCAGCTCGGCGACCTGACGCTCGTTCAGGCTAGTCAGGGCCAGGCCCGTCTGGTGCGCCGCTGTCGGCCACCCCGGCTGGAAGTCGGGGCGGAAGGTCACCACGGTCAGGATCTGGTCGTGAAACCCATCCACGAAGAACTGCTGGAGAAACTCCAGCGTGGACGCGTCCGCCCAGTGCAGATCCTCGACTGCGAAGAGGACGGGACGCCGTCCCGAATACGCTCGCAGCCACTCGACGAGCGCCCGGAACGTTTCCTCCCTTTCACGAACCGGAGGCAGCCCCAACGGGGGAAAGCGCTCATCCGTGGGAAGCGACAGGAGCGACGCAAACAGGGGCACCAGCTCGCTGCGTGCCAGGTCGTAGTCTCTCAGGTGCCGCACCAGGCGCTCGAATCGCGAAGCCGCCGAGTCTTCCAGCGCGAACCCCAGAAAGCGCTCGAAGAACTCGGTCGCGGGATAGAGCCCCGTATTCTGGAGTCGCCGCGAGCAGCGCCACTCGACGATCGGCGGGTCGGCGACGGCGGATGAGCCCACGGACATGGCCGGGTCGCTCGAGGCCATCGTGCCGGGCTGCTCTCGAACGAACTGCTTCATCGCATGGACGAGCCGCGACTTCCCCAGACCCGGTTCGCCGATGAGCAGCACGATCTGACCGGAACCGGACTGGGCCCTCTCCCATCGGTCCTTGAGGAGATTGATCTCGAGGTCGCGTCCGGTGAGCGGCGTCAATCCGGCCGCGCCCAGGGCCTCGATCGGATTGCCGACCTCGCTCACGCCCTGAATGCAAAAGATCTCGATCGGCTGCGCGAGCCCCCGGATCCTGTGCGCGCCGGAGCCCACGCAGTCGAATCGGCTCCGGATCAGCCGATGCGTGGCCTGGCTGCAGAGGATTTGGCCGGCGACGGCGACTTCGGCGAATCGAATGGCCACGTTTCTCGCTTCGCCCACGAGCGACACGGAGCCGGCTTCCCCACCGACGACCGCCGGGCCCGTGTGCAAGCCAACCCATGGCCCGAGATCCAGCCCGTCCTTGCTGCGGAGCTGCTCCGCGAGGGGCGCCAGCTCTTCGAGTATCGCGATGGCCGTGTGAGCCGCTCGCCGAGCTCCGTCCTCGAAGGCCACGGGATATCCGAAGCAGAGCAGGAGCCCATCCTCGTCGCACTTGACCACGGTCCCGTCGAAGCGGCGCGCCGCGCGGTCGCATGCCTGTCGAAAGCCTCGAAGCACCCGCGCCTGGTCCTCCGCGTCGATTCGCTCGAGGTAGGACTCGGACTCGAACACTCTGCAGCCGCATACGAGAACGGTCACCTGGCGGCGCTCGGCCTCGGGAGCGCGGCGGCGCGATGAAGGCGTGGGGGTCCCTTGAATCGCTATGGACGAGCCGGTTCCGTCCCCCGCCTTCGGCGAAGGGACCTGCACGAAGCTGTCGGCCTCCGGAAAGGACGCCTGCTCGAGCGCGACGACGATTTCCCGAGCGGTCTGGAAGCGTTGCTGTGGCGACTTCTCGAGGCAGCGCCGGACGATCCGGTCGAGGGCCGGCGCGATGCTCCGCCCCGACGCCGAAAGATCCTCCGGCTGCTGGTGCAGGATCGCGGCCATGGTGTCCACGGGTGTGTCCTTCCGGAACGCTCTTCGACCGGTCAGGAGCTCGTAGAGGATGGTTCCGAACGCGAAGATGTCGGCGCGGTGATCGACCGTATAGCCGCGCACCTGTTCGGGCGACATGTAGCCCGCGGTTCCCATGATGGTGCCGGGTTCCGTGAGGTCCAGGACCGGCGCCTTCCCTTCCCCGTCCGTCTCGCCAGAGCGCTTCGCCAGGCCGAAGTCGAGGATCTTGACGTGGCCGTCGGCCAGGATGAACAGGTTGTCGGGCTTCAAGTCGCGATGGACGACGCCCTTCTCGTGAGCCGCGGCGATACCCCGCGCAATCTGAAGCGCATAACTCAGGGCCTGCCCCTGAGGAATCTGCCCTGCGGCCAGCCTTGCACCCAGTGTCTCGCCTTCGAGCAGCTCCGTGACGGCATAGGAGATGCCGCCCTGAATGCCGAAATCGAAGATCGAGAGGATGTTGGGGTGCGAAAGCGCCGCGACCGCCAGAGCCTCCCGCTCGAAGCGGGCCCGATGCTCGCGGTTCTTTGCGACGGAGGTCGGAAGAACCTTGACGGCCACGTCGCGGCGAAGCTTCGCGTCGCGCGCCCGATAAACTTCGCCCATGCCTCCGGAACCGATCCGGTCCAGGATCTGGTAGGGCCCGAGGCGCTTGCCGGCCGCGAGGACCATCGGTCGGCGCCACTCTATCAACGGGGGCGCAGAGGCTCCCGCCGTATCGCGGTGACCCTGGCTGTCTAAGTTGTCGTCCGAGGGTGCGCGATCGTTGTCTGAAACCCCGGAGCTACTCTCGCCACCACGGCCGATCCACGTCCCGGGGCGCCGTGGCGGCGACGTAGCCGGCCATCATCTTCAGTCGCTCTTCGAGAGAAAACGGTCCCGTCCAGCAATGCGGCTCGCGGGGTCCGTAGGTGATCGATCCACCCCAGGGAGGTGAGGTCGTCGTCTTGAGGTAGTCCTCGAGAAGGTAAACCGCGTTGTTCAGGTAGTAGGTATCCATGTCTCCGGTCCAGATGTGAATCTTGCCTGCGAGCTTCGGCCCGACCTCCTTCCAGTTTCGCTGGAGGTACGCGTTCAGGTCCGTGTGCTCTTTCCAGTACGCGGCCACCCCGTGGTCGATGGCTCCGGTCGCCGGATCGAAGAGCGGCTGGAAATAACCATTCGCTCCGAGTGGTCCGTAGACGGCCTGCCAGCAGTCCCAGTCTTCGCCGGAACGTCCGCCCGAGCCCATGGCCTGTTCGTACTTCAGCTGTTCGCGCATGGTCGAGAGGACCAGGCCGTCCGGCTGGCGCTCGCCAGGGATCGGCGTCTTCCGCCAGTCGTCCTTGCGGAACCAGGCGTTGTCCCAGTCGTAGATGTTGACCATTTCGAAATAGTGGAAATCGACCGGGTCCGGGCAATAGGAGAACGTGCCGCCAAAATAGTCCGGGTAGAAGATCTGGAGAGCGAGCGACTCCCATCCGCCCGTCGAGCCGCCCGAAAGGATCCGCGCCCAGGGCTGAGGAATCGCGCGGAAGTGTTTCTCGATGTAGGGAATGAGCTCCTGCGTGATGGCCTGGCCGTAGGGGCCCATGTTGGGAGAGTCGATCGCGTAGGAATCGTCGTAGTACGGCGTCGGATGCTGGAAGGTCACGAACAGCATCCGCGGAAACGAGCCCGACTGCCAGGCCTTCGAGAATTCCTCCGCGCGGCGAGCACGCTTTTTCTCGCGCTCGGTGCCGTCCGGTTTGGGCTCAGCGCGTTCCACGAATCCGCCCGGCGGTTCCGTGGAGAAGTGCCCCTGCTCGTAGTTGACCGGGTAGCGCACTCCGGAGTCGCGGTCGTAGTCCTTTGGCAGGAGGATCGTCGCGCCGATGAGGATGGGGCGCCCCCAGAACTTCGAAAGCAACGGGCTCTCGAAGCGCACGTACTTGACCCACGGGGTATCTCTCGGCATCTCGATCGGAGGGATCTTCCGATCGAGGACAATCCGTATCGGCTCGCTGGACGCCGGATCGACGTGGATCTTCCTCGGCTCGCTGTAGAGGTTGCCGGGCGAGAGCGGAAAATCCTGGCCCTCCCGGAGCTACTCTCGCCACCACGGCCGATCCACGTCCCGGGGCGCCGTGGCGGCCACGTATCCGGCCATCATCTTCAGCCGCTCTTCGAGGGAAAACGGCCCCGCCCAGCAATGCGGCTCGCGGGGTCCGTAGGTGATCGATCCACCCCAGGGAGGCGAGGTCGTCGTCTTGAGGTAGTCCTCGAGAAGGTACACCGCGTTGTTCAGGTAATAGGTATCCATGTCTCCGGTCCAGATGTGAATCTTGCCGGCGAGCTTCGGCCCGACCTCCTTCCAGTTTCGCTGGAGGTACGCGTTCAGGTCCGTGTGCTCTTTCCAGTACGCGGCGACCCCGTGGTCGATGGCTCCGGTCGCCGGATCGAAGAGCGGCTGGAAATAGCCGTTCGCTCCGACTGGTCCGTAGACGGCCTGCCAGCAGTCCCAGTCTTCGCCGGAACGTCCGCCCGAGCCCATGGCCTGTTCGTACTTCAGCTGTTCGCGCATGGTCGAGAGGACCAGGCCGTCCGGCTGGCGCTCGCCAGGGATCGGCGTCTTGCGCCAGTCGTCCTTGCGGAACCAGGCGTTGTCCCAGTCGTAGATGTTGACCATTTCGAAATAGTGGAAATCGACCGGATCCGGGCAATACGAGAACGTGCCGCCAAAATAGTCCGGGTAGAAGATCTGGAGCGCGAGCGACTCCCATCCGCCCGTCGAGCCGCCCGAAAGGATCCGCGCCCAGGGCTGAGGAATCGCGCGGAAGTGTTTCTCGATGTAGGGAATGAGCTCCTGCGTGATGGCCTGGCCGTAGGGGCCCATGTTGGGAGAGTCGATCGCGTAGGAATCGTCGTAGTACGGCGTCGGATGCTGGAAGGTCACGAACAGCATCCGCGGAAACGTGCCCGACTGCCAGGCCTTCGAGAATTCCTCCGCCCGGCGAGCACGCTTTTTCTCCCGCTCGGTGCCGTCAGGTTTGGGGCTCGGCGCGTTCCACGAATCCGCCCGGCGGCTCCGTAGAGAAGTGCCCCTGCTCGTAATTGACCGGGTACTGCACCCCGGAGTCGCGGTCGTAGTCCTTTGGCAGGAGGATCGTCGCGCCGATGAGGATGGGGCGCCCCCAGAACTTCGAAAGCAGCGGGCTCTCGAAGCGCACGTACTTGACCCACGGGGTATCTCTCGGCATCTCGATCGGAGGGATCTTCCGATCGAGGACAATCCGTATCGGCGCGCTGGACGCCGGATCGACGTGGATCTTCCTCGGCTCGCTGTAGAGGTTGCCGGGCGAGACCGGAAAATCCTGGCCCTCCCACTGGTCCATGTGCATCTTCACGACATGGCCATCGGCGCGGGGAAAGGTCGTGTAGACGTTCAGCATTCCCTGGACGTAGTAGTCGCCTGCGGGGAGCTCAGCGAGGCGCTCGACGGGATAGCCCGTGGACCGGCCGCCGATGACGGCCCGCTGGCCGGGCTTCAGCCCGTCGACATCCTCGCCGAAGAACGGGCGTGGACTTGTACTGTCCGCCGGACTTGCCGAACTGGAGACGCGGCTCGGGCTCGGCCTTGCGCGTCAGGATGACGAAGACGCGCCCGTCGGCGGGTTCGGTCCGGACGGTCGATGGGAAGGACAGCTCGAAGCGCAGCGTCGCGGTGCGCTCCTCGGCCGCGAGGGGGCTGCAGAGGACGACCGCGAGAGGAAGAACCCTGATCGTCCTGAGCACGTTGGACCATTTTGTCATTTCCTCGCCCCCTCCCACCGGCATTTCGAACCGGCCTCCGTCGTCAAGATCGCGGCAGTCGCCACTGGACTGAAAAGTTGGAGCGGGCAACCGGGATCGAACCGGCGACATCCAGCTTGGGAAGCTGGCGTTCTACCGCTGAACTATGCCCGCATAGGGGCGGATCTTAGCGAACCGGGCTCCCGCTCACAACCGCGGGCAGGAGGTCGAACGCGTGGACGAGAACGGCCGCGAGTCTGTCCGCGGGTCGTCGCGGCGCCCGGACAGTAGAGGGCGGGGTCGCGCGGAGCAGCCCGCGGAGATGCCCCGGATCGCGAGGTCCTCGATCCACGCGGCGGCGAAGGAATCGGCAGGCGCATCCGAGAACACGCCGCCGGTCGTCTCGGGAGGCGTAGTAGGACGCCTCGAGGAGCGTCTTCAGCAGGAGCGGGGCCATCAGCGCCGCGCGTGACCGGCGCGTCCGGACAGAAGTTCCTTCCCGAAACCGGCGGCGATGTCCCGCCGAGCGAGGTCTTCGATCCAGGCCGCCGCGAAAGAGTCCCAGGAACGTCGACGAACACGTTTCCGGTCGCCGAAGGCGGGACGTAGAGCGGGCCGAGCTTGGCCTTCAGGAGAAGGACCGCGAGCTGAGCGCGCGTGACGGAGGAGTCGGGCAGTAGTTGCGCACCGCAGCCGGCCGAAGATCGCCCCAGGCGAAGATCGCCGAGCATCCGGATCGATCGCGTCGTAGAGCGCGAGGAGCGAGGCACGCGAGGAGGGTCCCGGCGACCGGGCATCTGACCTGCAGCCTGGCGTCGACAAACGCCGTTGGCCACGAGGATGTCGTAGGCCGCTCCGGGAAATCCGACACGTCGCGAGCGTACCTCCCGCGGCGTCGCCCGAGCGAGCTGGACGGACCGACGGAGACGCCCGGAGGCGGCGTGACATCCGAACAGCACGCCGCTGCGATCGCTCCGCCGTTGACGTCGCGCCGTAGAGTGACCCGTCCGAGGCTTCCGCAAGAGCGCAGGTGCGACGGCCCGATCCGGAGCGGCCGACGACGATGACACTCGACGGTCCACGCGGAAGACCGACGCCGCCGATTGTTCTGCCTCCCGGGCGGTGACGCCGAACGAGACGGAAGCTCCGGCCTGGAACGCCTTCCCGAAGATATGCACGCTCGTTCCTCCGGCGGACGGACCCGAGCCCGCGGCGGCCCTCATCGAGCGAGATGATGGCCGCAGGATCGATTCGGTAGACGACCCCGCCGGCGAGTTCTCCTCCGTACGCCGTCCCGTAGAGCTTCCCGTCGTTCGCGCGCACGAGACGCGCCTGCGGCGCCCATCCGTCGCTTCCGTTGAACCGGTGAAGGACCTTGTACTCGCCGGGTCGACCGAAAGACCGCGCCGCGGGAGGTAAAGGGATCACCGCCCTCGACGCCGTACAGGTTTCCGTTCTCGTCTTCGACCAGGCCGCCCGAAGGCGCGCGTCGAAGGAACCGAGCGACACGAGCGTCACTTCGCCCTGCGTGTCCAAACGGAAGACCGTGCCTCGGCCGTCTTCAGTCCGCCCCTGGCGGGTCATTCCAAAGAGATTTCCGTCCGGCGCTCGGAAGCGTCGATCCCGAAGGGGCCGTGCCCCTCGGGAGTGCTAAGGCGCGAATTCATGCGGACCTCGTATCCGCCGGACACGATCGAGTCCCGGAACAGCGTTCCCGCATCCAGCGGCACTCCGACCGTTCGTGCCGTAGACATGGCCCGACCGCGTCCGAGAGGCCGCAGAAGCCCGCCGAGAGGATGACCGCCATCCTCCGCGCCGCTGAATTGGTGAAGCAGGGAGAACTGACCCGAGGAATCGACACAAAGAGCGTCCCGAAGTCGGATAGGCCGCCCGCATACGTCGCCCCGTAGAAGCGGCCGTCGCTTCCTCGGCCAGGACGTTGCTCGGAAAGCTTCCGTCCGGGCCCGTGAAGGAGTGCAACGTGGTGAACGACCCGGAAAGATCCATCCGGAACACCGTTCCCGACATGCCCGTTCCGCCGGTGGACGCCGTGCCGTAGAGCGCCCCGTCGCTCCCCTCGAGCAGATCGCCGAGCGGATTTCCGCCGTCGGCCGTTCCGCTCGAAATCACGGACCACCAGCGAAATTGCCGGCGAGATCGAGGCGATAGATCGTTCCGTAGCCGCGGTTTCCACCCGTCCAGGTTGCGCCGTAGAGGTCGCCATCGGATGCTTGAACGAGTCCACCCAACGGTGCTGATCCTTCGGTCGACCCGCGGAACGAGTAGACGACCCCGAATTCGCCGGTGGCGTCCACGGCAAAGACGGTTCCGACTCCCCCATCACCGCGGCCCCACGCCGTTCCCAGGAGCCGGCCGTCGGCTTCGATCAACTTGCCGTAGGGCCACTTGCCGTCGGCGAACGTCAATCCACGCACGATCTCGAAGCTCCCGGCGGCATCGATGCGGAAGACCGTTCCGCTCTCGGCAGGGCCTCCAAGAATCGTGGTCCCATAGAGGCTATCGTCGGACGTTCGCAGGAGAGCTACCGCCGGAGCCGATCCTCCAGCGCCCCCTGTGAACGCATGGAGCGTCACCAGAGTCCCGGAGGGATCGACGCGAAACACCGTGCCGTGGCCGAAGGCGCCTCCAGCCGAAGTGCCGTAGAAGACTCCGCTCGCGCCCTCGACGAGCGCGCCCGCGAAGAATCCCTCGCCCTCCGCGAAACTGTGGACGACGGCTACGTTGCCGGAAAGATCGGACTTGAACACACTGCCCAATGAGTTCGCTCCGCCATGAGACGTCGTTCCATACAGGAAGCCGTCGCTCGCGGCGAGGAGCGGTCCCGTCGGACCGCCACCTTCCGGCTCTCCGAACCGGTGCAGGACCGTGACGACGCCGTCCGTGTCCATGCGGAACAAAGTGCCGACGTTGGAACCCCCTCCTCCGTTACTCGCCACGCCGTAGAACGCGCCGCCGACTTCGATGAGCGCGCCCGGCTGGGCGCCTTCCGTCGCGTAATCGAAAGCGTGAAGCAGCTCGAAATGACCGGTGTCGTCCACCCGGTAGATGCCGCCGTAGCTCGGTCGGTACCCTGTCACCCCGTAGAAGCGACCGTCGCTCGCCGCGAGGAGCCGCTTGTCGAGGAACTCGACGCCATCCGACGGCGTCGCGGCATGGAGCTCGGAGTATGCAAAGCCACCGAGTCCGTCGGGGGTCAGGACGTAGATCGAGCCCAGCCCATAGAGACCACCCCAGGAGAGCGTTCCATAGAGTTTTCCGTCGAAAGCGGGGGTCAGGCCGGCGTGGGGACCACCGGCGCGGCCCTCGAAGGAATGGAGAATGCTGTAGGTCTGCGCCTCGCCGGGTACAGCGAGGAAGCCACGGAGGGCAGGAGGAGCGCGAAGCGAACAAGGACGATCCGCAGCAATGGGCCGTTCTCAGCCCTTCAGGACAGCACATCGTTAGCCGTCGCCCTCCATCTAGCGTCGATCGCCTGTTCTCGCGAGCTTCGCGCCGCGACGCCTGCCGTCGAACGTGCACAGTCGTGCGGGACAGTTGGTCTGGGCGAGAGGACTTCGAACCTCCGACCGCTCGGTCCCGAAGGGAGTTTTTCCCGAAGTCGCTTCGGAAGTTGCGGCTAGTTTGGAGCGGGCAACCGGGATCGAACCGGCGACATCCAGCTTGGGAAGCTGGCGTTCTACCGCTGAACTATGCCCGCATCGGGCGAGATCTTAGCGAACTGAGCCGGCGGGACAACCGCCGGCGGCGGCGTCTCTTCGCAGCTCCTCGATGTCCTTGAGAATCGCGTCGACCAGCGCCTCGGTCACGATCCTCCCCTTCTCTTTCGTCGCGAGCGTGGCGTCGCCGAACACGCCGGTGGCCGAGTAGGTCTTGCCCTCCGCCTTCGGGTCGCGCGTGAGGCTTCCCGTTCCCGGGTGGTAGTCCTTGACGGCCTTGGACATGTCGACGTCGCCGGGGCTCATGTAGAGGATCATCGAGGTCTCGATCTCGTCGGCGTGCGTGCCGCCCTCCTGTTTCGCGATCGCTTTCTCGGTCGGCCCGAGCGCTTTCAGGAGGTCGGTGTAGCGCATGAGGATGCCTTCCGCCGCGAGCATCTCGACCGCGGGTGCGAGCGCGCGCACGGTCGAGACTCCCGTGTTCAGCACGTAGAACCTCTTCGGTCCGAAGCGGGAGAGCCCGCGGCAGATCTCGACGACGGTGTCCCGCGCGGTCTCGAGCGTGAGGCTGGTCGAGCCCGGGTACTCGACGAACGCCGGATAGAAGCTGTAGGGAATCGTCGGAGCGATCACGACGTCGGCGCGCTGCCGGACGCGCTCCTTCAGGTCGTTCGGCCAGAATCAGATCGTTCTTGAGCTTGAGGTGCGGCCCGTGCTCCTTGGAGGCGGCGCCGAGCGGGATGACGACGACGGTTTCGGGCCGGAGGACCTTCTCGGCCTCGATCCAGGTCAGGTCTTCGAGCAGCACGCCCTGGGCCGCCGCGAAGAGCGCGAAGAGCAACGCCGCCGATCACTTCTCGCGCTCCCCCTCCCCCGCCGCCGCCCGCAGCAGACGCAGCCGTGCCGCGAGCTTGGGCACCCGCACCTTGGCGAAAAACCGGCCGTTGACGAAGAGAACGGGGATCGAGTCGCCCCAGCGCCGCGCGATCTCGTCGTCGGAGTCGACGTCGACGACCTCCCAGCGGTGCGCGTCGCCGGCGAGCATCCGGTCCACCTCCGCCCGCATCTCCTCGCACAGATGACAGCCCGGGCGCGAGAGCAGGCGGAGCTCGATCATGGGCTAAGGACTTGTCGCGGCGGGAGCCGATTCGCGGGCCACGCTGTAGACGTAGCCGAAGCCGGAGATGACGGTCGTGGTGGCCGTGGCCCCGAACGCGATCCAGAGGATGGGCATCGGCCAGTTCCACACGTTCGCACACAGGACGAAGAGGACGGTCACGATCTGCGTGACCGTGGTGACCTTGCCCGCCCAGCTCGGCGGGAACTTCCGCTTCCCTCCGGTGAGGATCATGAGCAGGGCGACGAGGAGCAGGAGGAAGTCCCGGGAGAGCACCATCACGGCCAGCCACACGGGAACCTTGAAGAGAGCCGGGTAGGAGGGCACGGCGAGAAAGAGGTACGACGAGATGAGCAGGAGCTTGTCGGCGATGGGATCGAGGTAGGCGCCGAGGGCCGACTTCATGTCGAAATGGCGCGCCAGGTAGCCGTCGACGCCGTCGGAAATCCCGGCCACCACGAAGATCGCCAGGGCGATGTCGAAGCGGCCGTCCGAGATGGAGACCAGGAAGAACGGGAGCGCCGCGAGCCGGAGGAGGGTGATGAAGTTAGGTAGGGTCCAGGGACCCCTCAACGGCGCCTCCATTCGTTCTCGCGGGCGCCGGCCGGAACCTCGGCCGGGACCCAGACCATCGACCCCTTGGTGCGTATGAGCTTGCGCGCCTCGAACTGCTTGAGCATCCGGGTGACGGTCTCCCGGGTCGCGCCGATCGAGTTGGCGATCTCCTGGTGCGTCGGCCGGGTCACGACGAAGTAACCCTCGACGGCCGGCTGCCCGGATTCGTCGGCGAGACGGATCAGGTAGCGCGCCAGGCGGCCGCCCACGTCCAGCAGCGCCATGGATTCGATGACCTCGTTGGCCTTGCGCAGCCGGCTCGAGAGCGTCTTGAGGATCTTGCGGGTCAGCGAAAAGTCCCGCTCGAGCACGGCGAAGAACTCCGCCCGAGCGAGAACCGCGAGCTCGCAGTCCGTGAGGGCCTCCACCGATGCGCTTCGCGTCTCGCCCTCGAGGAGCGCCATCTCGCCGAAAAAGTCTCCCGTTTGCAGATGCGACAGCACGACCTCCCGGCCGTCCGGCGAATCGACGAAGACTTTGACTTCCCCTCGGAGGATGACGAAGAAGAGATCCCCCGCCTCGGACTCCCGGATGATCGGCGAGCCCGACGGGTAGCTTCGCGGCGAGAACGCGCGGGCCAGGGCTTCGAGCTCCCCGGCTTCGAGCTCCGAAAAGAGGGCGACACGGCGAAACACGGCTGCGTCAATCACGTTTCATGGCCTCCCCGGCCGGGAAGAGCGAGCGGAGGCGATCCAGTCCCCGGGTGAACTCCGCGCCGCCGACGGCCGAGCCCCCCGATTCTGACAGGAGTTCGCACTTTGCCGCCACGCGAATCGCCTCCCGTCCTCCCTTTCCCGGACCCGGCGCCCCCTGGAAACATCCGGGCATCGGCCCGGAGCGCGCCAGCCGGGACGCGAGCAGAACCATCATCCGGGCGGCCGCCGACCCGCGTCAGCGGCGCGTCCGGCCTCGCGCGATGGGTGTTGGGATCGACCTCCAGGAGGCCCAGGGAGACCGCGCGCATCATGACCCGGCTGTCCCGGCGCTCGAGCACGTCCGTGGCCACGATCCCGGCGGACTCGACGCGGGCCTCGCGCACCTCCGGGAAGACCCACCAGACGAGCAGCGCCGCTCCGCTCCGGGTCAGCCGGCGGGACAGGGCGGCTTCGCGCTCGGCATCGGGCCAGTTGGAGATCCGGAACGCGAGGCGCGCCTCGGCGGCCCGGGCCGCGAAATGCGGATCGCGAGCCGCGAGTCCGTCGAAGATGCTCGCCGCCGCCGCGTAATCGTGGAGCTCGAACGCGATGTCCCCGGCCTTCTGCTGCGCCGCCGTGTCGACCCCGCCGAGGGCGATCGCCTCCCGGTAGTACTCGAGCGCCCGCTCGCGGTCGCCCGACTCGCATTCCACGTCCCCCGCGCGCAGGAGGATCTCGGCGGAGCGCGAGCTCCATCCGAGAGCGCGCGCGACCTGGCGACGCGCCTCGTCCCGGCGTCCGGCCTCGGCGCTCCGCGCGGCCTCATCGAGGAGGGCGTCGGCCGCCGCCTTGCGCAGCTCTTCGGCTCGGGCCGCGAGGCCGGGACGGTTGGGGGCCGCCGAAGCGGCGCGGTCGTAGAGCTCGACGGCGCCCACCGGATCCGCGGTGCGGGCGCGCGCTTCGCCACAGGCGGAGAGAAGCGCCGCCGTCGGTTCGCCCTCGGCAAGCAATTCGGCGCAGGTCCCGACGGCCTGCTCGGAGCGCCGCGACAGAACGAGAGCCTCGATCGACCCGATGGCCCCGGCCCGCGCCGAGCCGGCCTGGCGCGACGATTCCGCGCGGTGAAATTCGCGCTCGGCGCCCGACGTGTCGCCGGCGAGCAGAGCCCGCCAGCCCTCGGCGACCGACTCGTCGAAGGGCCCGGCCAGGCCTTCCCTCGGATCCAGCGGAAAGGAATCGCGCGGCGGCCCGGGCGCCGTGGCGCAGCGGACGGCAGCGACCTGGACGACGAGGACGACGAGGAGCGCGAAGCGCGCGAGAGGCGGAAGCAAGCGGAGTCGGAGACGGCGACGCATTCGCGAAAAGGCGGCGCGTCGCCGGGTCAGAGGCGGCGGAAGCGGTCGATCTGGCCCGTGGGCTCTGGTCTCCGGGTCATGATCCGGCGGGCAGGCTCTCCGCCCGGATCGACGCGATCGCGTGCTTGTAGATCATTTCCTCGCGCCCTTCGACTTCGAGGACGAGAGCGAACTTGTCGAATCGGCGGAGGCGTCCCATGCGGTCTTCGCCGGACGTCAACCGCACGGTCACGGGCACGTTGTCTTTGCGCAGGTTGTAGAAAAACGAGTCCTGAACGTTGATCGGCGCCTTGTTCATCGCGTCTCCTCGTCGCCCTTCCCCGTAAGGAGCGCGAGGGCCGCGTCCAACCCCTCCTCGGGGCTCGACCAGCGGATCCCGCGCTCACGCGCGAACCACGTCGCCTGCCGCTTGGCGAGGCCCCGCGTCGCGCTCACGATTTTCAACTCGGCCTCTTCTCTCGAGGTGCGCCCGAGGATCCACTCGGCCACCTCGCGATACCCGATCGCCTGAAAGGAATTCGAATCCAGGGAGAGACCGCTTTCGAGGAGCCGCCGCACCTCCTCGCCCCACCCCGCATCCAGCATTCGGCGGACTCGATCTTCAATCCTAGCATGGAGTTGCGGGCGTGAAGGGCGGATACCGAGCATCCGCACCCGGTACTTCTCCGCCCAGCCATCGGCGGAAATCGTGCGCGCCGACGCGGCCGAGCCGGTCGAGAGCAGGACCTCGAGGGCGCGCAGGGTGTACTTCACGTTGGCGACGGGAATCCGGTCCGCCGAAACGGGATCGTTCATCGGAAAGGAACCGGTGGGCCGCCTCGGGGCCGCGCGACCGGGCCCATCGCGCGAGGGAGGGACGCAGGCCGTCCTCGAGCGCGGGCGCCGGCGGCAGGCCGGTCAGCAGCGCCGAAACGTAGAAACCACTGCCGCCGCAGACGATGGGGAGGCGCCCGCGCCCGGCGACGTCGTCGACGATGGGCCGCGCCTCGCTCGCGAATCGACCGGCGGAAAAGGGCTCCTCCGGTCCCGCGACGTCGAGCATGTGGTACCGGACCTCGGACCGCTGAAACGGAGTCGGTTTGGCCGTTCCGACATCGAGGCCGCGGTACACCGCGAAAGCGTCGGCCGAGACGATCTCCCCTTCCCGGGCCAGGGCCACGGCGTGGGCCAGGTCGGTCTTGCCGGAGCCCGTCGGCCCGACGATCACGAGCAAGTCCGGCTTCCCCGCCGGCCCGGACCCATCGTGGCTGTTCAAGGCCTCTCCCGACCTCTCCAGACGAGCCGCGTCGCTTCGGGGCGCAGCTCGACGCGGCAGTCGGACCGCGTGTCCGTCCGGAGCAGCGGCACGCAGCGGTCCGCCAGAGTTTCCAGAGTCGCGGGCGCGGGATGGCCGAACCGGTTGCGGCGCCCGCACGAGAGAAGCGCCAGCTTCGGCCCGACCGCGTCCACGAAGGCCGGGCTCGTCGACGTGCGGCTTCCGTGGTGCGCGACCTTCAGGACGTCGGCGCGCGGCGCCGCACCGGCCTCGCGCAGGGCGTCCTCCGCCGGCCTCCCGATGTCTCCCGTCAGCAGTGCGGAGCGCCCGTCCCGCTCGACGAGAGCGACGACCGACTGATTGTTGACGCCGTCGTTCTTGCGCATCGGGCCGCCCGAGTGCAGAACGGAAATGCGCGCCCCGTCGACCTCGAGCACATCGCCGGTGCGAAGAACGCGCGCCGGGACTCCCCGCCGTTCGGCGAGAGCCGTCAGGTCGGCGTGGAATCCGCCCTCGTCCGCACCGTCGGAACGCCAGAGCTCGCCGACCGGGAGCTCTTCGAGGATGGCGAAGAGGCCGAGCGCGTGATCCGGATGGGGGTGCGTCAGCAGCACCGCATCGAGACGCGTCACTCCCCGGTCGAGGAGCTTCGGCAGCACCCGCGTCCGCCCGAACTCCGTCGCCTCCACGTCGAAAGGTCCCCCGCCGTCGACCAGAATCGCCCTCCGCTTCCAGCGCAGCAGTATCGCGTCTCCCTGGCCGACGTCGAGGGCCTCGATCGAAAAGCCGCGCTCGGGACCGGACGGGCCCGGCCGCAGCGCGCAAAGGCCGAAGACGCCGGCGGCGCTCACGGCGAAGCGCCCGCCGAAGGAGCCGCGGTCCGAGCGCCGCGGCCCCGAGAAGCCCGCCGGCCAGAAGCATCGCCCACAGCGGCGGCGTCGGCCGCAGGAAAGCGGCCCCGGTGGAACGTTCCGCGAGCCATTCGAGGCCACGCGAGCCCTGAGCGAAGACGATCTCGAGGATCCCCGCCGGCAGCCCCAGCGCGTAGAAGACGAGCAGCGCGCCGCCGACGGCGATCAAACCGGCGGAAAGCGGAATCGCCGCCGGAGATGTCACCCAGGCCCCGGCCGCGACGAGGTTGAAGCGCCAGAAGAGGACGGGCGCCGTGGCGGCTTCCGCGGCGAGCGTGCCGGCGAGGCCGGACCACAGCCACTCGGGGCGAGACGGGAGCCGCTGCCGGATCGGGGCCGAAAAGAGAGCGATGCCGCAGACCGCCGCGAACGTCAGCACCGTGCCGACCGAAAACATCGCGGCCGGATCCGCGAGGAACAGGACGAGCGCCGAGAGACCGATCGCCTGCGCCGAACCGATGGGACGCTCCAGCAGACGGGTCATGAGGAACACACCGACCA
Organism: uncultured Acidobacteriota bacterium; assembly: GCA_963804915.1. Lineage (GTDB taxonomy): Bacteria > Acidobacteriota > Thermoanaerobaculia > UBA5066 > Gp7-AA6 > DAHUXD01. The sequence continues at coordinate 246,723 of CAWDSI010000027.1, read as the reverse complement.
CGAGGCCGGCGCGCACGGCCGGCGGGTTCGCGCCTCCGACCAGGACGAAGAAGAACACCGAGACGAGGAGCAGGACGTCCCGCCGTTTGCCCTCGATCCGCAGAAGCGAGAGCGCCAGAGACACGAGCCCGGCCTCCAGCACCACGTGAAGGCCCGAGACCACGAGGAGATGGTAGAGGCCTCCCCGCCGATAGCGCGCCACGAGCCCGCGGTCGAGCTCCGAGGTCCTTCCGAGAAGGAGCGCGGCGAGAGGACCGCGCACGTCGCGCTCGAACGCGGGCGTCCCGGACCGAGGGAGCGCCTCGAAGAGCGCGCGGTTGGGCCAGGCGAGCGCCGAGATCAGAGTGGACGAGCGCCTTTCGACCATCTGCGCGCTCTTGACCGACAACCGGTAGCGCGGCCACGCGCCGGGAAGCTCGCGGTCGGAAGCGGGAAGGTCCTCGCCCTCGAGGCGGCCGGTGACGCGAACCCGGTCTCCCCGGTCGGCGATCCGCGCGATTGGGGTCTCCCCGGAGACGAACAACGTGACCTCGGCTGGAAACGGTCGCCACGAGGGGCCGTCCCGGATGCGCTCGGCCGCGAGCGTGGAGCGCGCTCGAGGAGGTCGGCCGCTCCAGAAATCGGCGAGTGTGCCTTCGAGAACTGCCGCCGAGGTCACGGACGCCGGAAGCTCGGAGTGCGTCGCCGACGCCACGGCGGCCGGGCGCGCGATCCGGACGGCGCCCGAGAGAAACCCGGCGCCCGCCCAGAACGCCCCGAACGCGAGCCGGAAGGCGGCGCTTTCCCGACGTCCGCCGCGCATGCGCCATCGCCATCGCGACGCCCGAAACGACGACGAGCGCCGCGGACGCGGCCGCCCCGCTCGTCGAGAAAGAGCCTGCCAGCGTGCCCCCGACCAGAAGAATCGCCGCCGTCGCCGCCGGCGCCCGGCCGCCGGCGAGGACGGGCCGGATCACGCCGCGCGCTCGAGCGAGACCACGGCCTCCACGCGGTGCGTGAACGCGAAGAGATCGAAGAGAGCGGCGGTGCGGATGGCGAAGCCTTCGGCCAGGATGGCCGGCAGATCCCGGGCGAGCGTGGCCGGGTCGCAGGACACGTAGACGAAGACCTCCTCGGTCCGCTCCGCGAGCTCCCGCGCGAGCTCCTTGCCGAGACCCGCGCGGGGCGGATCGGCCACGACGCACGTGAAGCGACGCTCGTCCCGCCGCAGAAACTCCTCGACGGCGACCTCGTGGTTTTCGCAGCGGCGGCCGTCCTCCCAGCGCGCGACGGTGGCGGCGGCGTCCGATGCCGCGCCGGCATCCGCTTCCACCGATACGACCCGGTGGCCGGCATCGAGAAGCGCCCCGGCGAAGAGGCCGACGCCGCCGAAAGCGTCGAGGGCCGGGCCCTCGGGTGCGCGCGCCGCTTCGGCCGCGACCGCCGCGTAGAGGGCGCCGGTCAGGTGGCGGTTTCCCTGGAAGAAGGTGTCGACCGAGACGCGAAACGTCCGGCCTCCGATCGCAAGGTCGAGCGCGGTCTCTCCCGCCTCGAGCAGAACTTCGCCGGCGGCACCGAACACCCGCACGCCCGCAAAATCCGCCCCCGTCAAACGGGCGGCCAGCTTCGCCGCGGAGGCGGGCGAACCCGAAACCGTCACGCGGCTCACACGGGAGGTGCCCGCGACGTCTTCGAGGAGGGCGATCTCCCTCGCTTCGGCGCCCGACTCGCGCAGGGCCGCCTCGATCGACGGAAACAGCGCCCGCGTCGCGGGTGCGATCGCCTCGCAGGCCGTGGCCGGCTCGAGACGATGCGTCTTCGGCGCAAAGTAACCGATCTCGGCGCGCGAGGGCGACGAGTCGACGTGCAGCCGCGCCCGCAGCCGGTATCCCGGCAGAGAGGCGTGGACGGGAAGCGCGCCGAAGGTCTCCGGGTCGAGGCCGCCGAGCCGCTGCATCGTTTCCCGAAACAGATCCCGCTTCGCTTCGCGCGCCGCCGCCGCGTCGAAGAACGCCCAGTCGCAGCCGGCGCAATCGGCGTGCGGGCCTTCGATCCTCCGGGCGGACGGCTCCCGCACGCCGGTGACGCGACCCCGCCAGAACTTCTTCTTCACCTGATACACATTTGTCGCGACGAGCTCGCCGGGCAACGCTCCCTCGACGAAGCCCACGCCGTCTTCGGTGCGGGCGATCCCCTCGCCGGTCGGGGCGAGCTTCTCGATGCGGACGATCCGGTCGGTCCGGTCGGTCCGGTCGCTCACAGCAGCGACAGCCGCGGCAGGGCCAGCCGTTCGCGGAGGAGCCGGCGTTTGAGCGCCCGGGACGTCTTCTCGAGCGTGACCGCGTCCATCCGCGCGCCGGCCCCGGCCAGCATCTTCTCGGCCTCGGCGTCCAGCTCCGCACGCTCCATCTCGGGGAGCGCCTCCGTCAGCGCCTTCGCCAGCCGGCGATCGAGGCCGGCGAGTGAGCTCTCGATCTCCTCGGGCGACTTGCCCGATCCTTCGAGCCTCGACAACGAGCGGGCCGCGCTTTCGAGCTCGGCCGCGAGGTCGGGGCGCGCCGCCGCCACCGCGGCGAGATCCGACGCCAGGCGTTTCAGCGCTTCGCCCGCGTCCACGGCGTCCGCCGCGCTCGCGCTCCCCTTCCCGCGCGCGGTCTCGGCTCTCCGCTCCCAGGCCTCGAGCACGGCGTCGCGGCAGTACGAAAGCGAGTTGACCCGGCCGACGGCGCCGCGCTCCTCGCGGCGGGCGAACGCCTCCTCGATCCCGGACTCGACGGCCTCGAGGGGCACGCCGAGCGCGCGCCATTCCTTGAGCAGCGCGAAATCCTTCGGCGAAAGGAGAAAGGGCGTGCCGCGACGACGCACGAACGCGGCCTCGGCGGCCGCGAAGTACTCCCTACCCTCCCCGGTTTCGCTCATCGATCAGCCGCAGGCCCCGCAGAGTGAGAAGGGGGTCGATCTCGACGATGCGCTCCGATCCTCCGCCGAAGAGCTCGGCGAGGCCGCCGGTGGCGATCACACCCGGCTTCCCGCCGATCTCGGCGGCGATGCGATCGATCATGCCGTCCACGAGCGAGAGGTAGCCGAAGTAGAGGCCGGACTGGATCGAGGCGGCCGTCGTCTTGCCGACGACGCGCTCGGGCCGCTTGATCTCGACCCGCCAGAGGCGCGCGGCCTTTTCGAAGAGCGCCTCGGCCGAGATCGCGATCCCGGGCACGATGACGCCTCCGGCGTACTCCCCTTTCGGCGTGACGACGTCGAACGTCGTGGCCGTCCCGAAATCGACCACGATGCACGGCCCGCCGAGGCGCTCGAACGCCGCCACGGCATTCACGATGCGGTCGGCGCCGACCTCCTGGGGCATGTCGTAGAGAATGGGCATTCCGGTCTTGACGCCCGGCTCGACGAAGAGCGGTTCCCGTTCGAGGATCTGCCGCAGGGCCTGACGCAGCGAAAACTTGAGCGAGGGCACGACGCTCGCCACGATGACCCGCATCGGCTCGAGCTCCTCGGGAGCCGGACCCGCCGCGAAGAGTCCCCGGATCGAGAGAGCGATCTCGTCGGCCGTCGCGTCGCGGCGCGTCGTCAGCCTCCAGGACCGCGCGAGCTCGTCTCCGCGCCAGAGGCCCAGGACCGTGTTGGTATTTCCGACGTCGACGGCGAGAAGCAGGGCGCCCGCCGGATCGGCGGCCGGCTTCACGGCTTCACCACTGTGCGACCTCGCCCCCGGACACGATCGTCTCGCCGGCCTCGGTCTTGAGGCGCAGAAATCCGGCCGGATCGAGTCCGAGATATTCGCCGCGCACTTCCTCGTTGGCGCGGCGGATCGTGAGCACGTCGCCGGGACGATGGAGCGAGGCGAGCTCCCAGGCCCGGATCTCGTCCTCCCACCGGGGGCGGGCGAGCTCGGCGTCGAGCCGCTCGAGGAGCGACTGCAGGAGGCCCGCGAGGGCGATGCCCCGGCCGGTCTCCTCTTCGAGGGTGGTGGAGTTCGGAACCGCGAGGGCTTCCGAGCGTCCGAGCACGTTGATCCCGACGCCCACGGCCACGCCGGTCTCGCCGCCCTGCGTCCGCGACTCGGTGAGGACGCCGGCGAGCTTGCGCCGCCCGACGTAGAGATCGTTCGGCCACTTCAGGGCCACGGGCACTCCGGTCTCCTGGTGCAGCACGTCGCGGATCCAGCGCGCGAACGCGATCGGAACGACCGACAGCGGCTCGCCTTCCGCGGCCCGGCGCAGGATCGTGAAGTAGAGACCCTGGCCCGGCGGGGCCGACCAGGACCGCCCGTTGCGGCCGTAGGCGCCGGGCTGCGCTTCCGCGGCGATCACGGTGGGGCGCAGCTTCTGTTCCTCTTCGAAGTACATGTCGATGAGGTCGCGCGCGAGCGCGTTCGACGACGGGATCGAACGCAGGCAGACGAGGTTCTCGAGAACGCTCAGGCGATTCGGATCGAGGGAGCCGTCGGAGAAGGTGATCACGACCGCGCGAGCGCCGCCCGCTTCTCCTCGAGCTCGAAGAGCCGCGTGCGCACCTTCTCGACCACCGGCGGCGGGGCCTTCTCCAGGAATTCGGCGTTCTGGAGCTTCGCGCGCAGGGTCGCGATCTCGGCATCCGCGGCCGCCGCCGTCTTCTCGACGCGGGCGCCGCCTTCCACCGAGGTTCCTCGCGGCAGCGACAGGCCCAGAGCGAGGCCCGACACCACGTCCTGGAAGGCCCCGTCGGCAGCGGGCCCGAACGTGAGGCGATCCAGCCGCGCCAGATGGATGAGCAGCGGCGACAGCTCCTGCACCGCGGCGGCGAGAGCGCGATTGGGCGAGGCGGGGTCGATCGTCAGCGTCACCGGCTCGGTCGGAGTCGCACCGCGTTCCGTCCGGAAGTTGCGGATGCGGGTCACCACCGCCCGCAGGGCTTCGACGCTGGCTTCGGCCTCGGCATCCCGTGGGCCGTCGCCGGACGGGTACGGCGAGACGATCAACGTGCCCGAGCGTCCGGTGAGCTTCTCCCAGATTTCCTCGGTCAGAAACGGCATGATCGGATGCAGCAGCGCGACCGAGCCCTCGAGACAGCGCCGCAGCACGCGGCGCGTCGTCTCCGCGGTCTCCGTGTCCGCGCCCGCGAGGGCCGGCTTGGCCATCTCGAGATAGCCGTCGCAGAGCTCGTGCCAGACGTACGAGTAGATCGCGTCGGACGCCTGGTCGAAGCGGAAGGCCTCGAGGTGGCGGTTCGCGTCGGCCGCGGTCGCCTCGAAGCGCGACAGGATCCAGCGGTCGGCCAGGCTCAGCGTCCGGCCGGCCAGCTCTTCCCCGGGCTGCCCGCCCTCCGGCAGGGAGAGGAGGTACAGGCGCGCGGCATTCCAGACCTTCGTCGCGAAGTTGCGCGAGCCGGCCATGCGCCCCCGCTCCACCGAGACGGTGGGCCCGGAGGACGCCGCCGAAGCCAGCGTGAACCGCACGGCGTCGGCGCCGAACTCCTGGATCGCTTCGAGCGGGTCGATGACGTTGCCTTTGGTCTTCGACATCTTTTCGCCGCCCACCCGGACGAGGCCGTGCAGGTGGACCGTGTGAAACGGCGCTTTGTTCGTGAACCGCAGTCCCGCCATGATCATCCGGGCCACCCAGAAGAAGAGGATGTCGTAACCCGTGACGAGCACGTCCGTCGGATAGAAATCCTTGAGGTCTTCGGTCTCGTCGGGCCAGCCGAACACCGAGAACGGCCAGAGCTGGGACGAGAACCAGGTGTCCAGCACGTCCGGGTCCTGCGTGAGCTCCTTCGAGCCGCACTCGGCGCAGGCGGTCGGGTCCTCGTCGGACACCGTGACGTGGCCGTTCGGGCACGTGAACGCGGGAATGCGGTGGCCCCACCAGAGCTGCCGCGAGATGCACCAGTCGTGGATGTCCCGCATCCAGGCGAAGTACGTCTTCGTCCAGGACTCGGGCACGAAGCGCACGTCCCCCTTCTCGACGGCCGCGATCGCCGGATCGGCGAGCGGCTGGATCTTCACGAACCACTGCGTCGAGAGATACGGCTCGATGATCGTGTCGCAGCGCTGGCAGTAGCCGAGGTTGTAGACGTGGGGCTCGGTCTTGACGAGCCTCCCCTCTTCCTCGAGCCTCGCGATCACGCGCTTGCGCGCCTCGAAGCGATCCAGGCCCGCGTACTCCCCGGCCTCCGACGTCATCTTTCCGTTGCCGCCGATGACCACGACGGCCGGGAGGTTCAGCCGCCGCGCCGACGCGAAATCGTTGGCGTCGTGGGCCGGCGTCACCTTCACGACGCCGGTCCCGAATTCCCGGTCGACGAGGATCGGGTCCTCGACGATCGGGATCTCCCGGTTCATGATCGGCAGGATCGCCGTCTTGCCTCGCAGCGCCGCGGTGCGGGGGTCGTCGGGATGGATCGCCAGCGCGGTGTCGCCGAGCATCGTCTCGGGCCGGGTCGTCGCGACCACGGCGCCCCCCTCGATCCCGGGGACGTCGTAACGGACGTGGTACAGCGTTCCCTTCGTCTCCCGGTGCACCACCTCGAGGTCCGACACCGCGGTCTCGCAGCGCGGGCACCAGTTGACGACGTAGCGCCCCTTGTAGATGAGCCCGTCGCGATAGAGCCGCACGAACGCGTGCCGGACCGCCCGCGAGAGGTCGGGGTCCATCGTGAAGCGCAGGCGGCTCCAGTCGAGCGAGCACCCGAGGCGCCGCAACTGGGCGAGGATGGCGTCGCCCGACTCCCGTCGCCACGCCCACACGCGTTCGATGAACTCCTCCCGGCCGAGGTCCCGGCGGCGGATCCCCTGCTTCGCGAGCTCGCGCTCGACCACCATCTGGGTCGCGATGCCGGCGTGGTCGGTGCCCGGAAGCCACAGGACCCGGCGGCCGGACATCCTCTGCCAGCGCGCCAGGATGTCCTCGATCGTCCGGCCGTACGCGTGCCCGATGTGGAGGCGTCCCGTGACGTTCGGCGGCGGGATGACCATGACGAATCGCGGAGATCCGGCCGGGCCCTGGGGCTGGAACCGGCCATCCTTCTCCCAGGTGGAGTACCAGCGCTCTTCGAAGTGCGCCGGGTCGAAGGTCTTCTCGAGCGTCTCGGCCACGCGTGTCTGCTTTTCGGACATGAAAAAAGGGCTCTCTGGAGCCCTTTCATATATCAGAACCCGGAGCGGCCCTACTCGGCGCCGGCCTCCAACTCCTTGATGCGCTGCTTGATGACGAGCTCGGCGACGTCGGGGATGACCTCCCAGGCAATCTCGCGCACGATCTTCTCGGAGAGGCGCTCCACGACGCGCGTCGCCAGCCGGTCGATCTCGTCGTCCGAAAGCCCGCCCTCGCTGCGGGAGACCGACGAGAGCATCTCCTTGAGCTGGCCGATCGAAGTCGACTGGGCGAGCTCCTCGATCTCGGCCGGCACCGGCCGAACCTCCTCGGGACGGCGGACTCCGGTCATCGCGGGGGCCGGCGGCGGCGGCACCGCAGACATGGCAGAGATGATCGGAATCTCGGCCGTGTGCTCCTCGACGGGCCTCGGCGGCGAAGTTTCGTCGTCGTCCTCGTCCCTGTCCCGGAGCGGCCCCCCGGGCCGTCCGAGCGCGGCGTAGTCGGCAGCCAGCGGGATCTGCTGCGTGGGCCCCTCGTCGGCGCGCATGAAGTCCGCGCGCACCGGCTCGACGGACTCGACCGACGGGCGCCTCGATCCCGAGTCGTCGGCGCCGAACGGGATCGGGGCGAGCTCGGGCTCGGCCTCACGCGGCACCCAGAACGGCGCCGGGGCGGGAGGCGGAACTTCCGGGGCGGGAGCCGCGTCCCGCTCCTCCTGGAGCCACTCGGCGAGCTTCGGCCGGGAGGGTTGCCCTTCTCCTCGTATCGCCTCATCCGGAGCGTGCATCGCACCGGCGTCGGCGCGCGCGCCGTCTCCGGCGCCATTTTCGGGCGTCATCGCGGCCGTCGCCGCGCCATCTTCGACGTAGGAGAACTCCGGGTGGGCCTTCTCGAAAGCGGCGATCGCCGATTCCACGTCGGCCTGTCCGTACTCCTCCTCGAAGAGATCGGGGCCGCCCGCGATTTCCGCGGGCCGCGGGATCGAGCCCGTGAAATCCTCGGACGCGAAGCCGGCCTCGGCCGGCGCCCGTTCGGGCGAGGCGGCCGACGGAGGCGGAGGCGGAGGCGCAGCGGGCGCAGGCGTCGGGAGAGCAATCGCCATCGTCGACGCCGAGGGAACATCCTGCGGCGCGCGCGCGAGCAGCGCTTCGACCTGGCGCAGCAGCTGCTGCGAGTCGAACGGCTTCGAGACGATCGCATCGCAACCGAGACGCTCCGCGCGATCGCGATCGAATGGCTCGAAGGTCCCCGACAGCAGGATGACGGGAATTCCGGCGGTCGCCGGGTTCGCCTTGATCGCCTCGCAGACCTCGTAGCCGTTCTTTTCCGGCATGACGACGTCGGCAAGAATCAGATCGGGCGCGCTCTCGGCGACCTTCTCGAGGGCGCGTTGCCCATTCGGAACGCAGACCAGATCGTAGTCCGCGTCAGAGAACGTCAGCTCGACGACTTTCTGGATCGTAAGACTGTCGTCTGCCAGAAGAATGCGTTTTGCCACTGAGTTAACCTTCGTTGAGTCAGGAGGTTACCCGGATCGACTCAAAGTGTCAACGGCTTTCTCCCCAGACCGCCGCGAGATAGCGTCCCGGCGGCCGCCTCCCCAAATGTTCGGCGAGAAATCGTGACGCCTCGACGACTTTGGCGAGTGTGACGCCCGTCGCAATGCCGAGGCCTTCGAGGAAGTAGAGCAAGTCTTCGGTCGCCAGATTGCCCGACGCACCCGGAGCGTAGGGGCATCCGCCGAGGCCTCCCGCCGAAGCGTCGTAAGTCGTGACGCTGCACTGGAGTCCGGCATAAACGTTCGCGAGCGCCGTGCCGCGCGTGTCGTGAAAGTGCAGGGCGAGGACACCCCGCGTCACACCGGACTCGTACAGGGTCTCGATCACATCGTAGACGCCGGAAGGCGTCGCGACGCCGATCGTGTCGCCGACCGAGATCTCATCGCACTCGAGGTCGAGCAGCTTGTGGACGACCTCCCGCACGGCTTCCGGGGCGATGTCGCCTTCATAGGGACATCCGAACGCCGTCGAGACGTAACCGCGGACACGGATCTTCTCGGCCTTGGCGCGCTCGACGACCGGCCGGAATCGCTCGATCGACTCGTCGACCCCGGCGTTGATGTTCTTGCGGTTGAACGTCTCCGACGCCGCGGTGAAGATGGCGATCTCGCGCACTCCGACCGACAGCGCGCGTTCGAGACCCTGCAGATTGGGGACGAGGGCCGGGTAGCGCACGCCGCTCGCCGGATGGATCCGCCGGTAGAGCTCCTCGGTGTCCGCGAGCTGAGGGATCGCCTTCGGCGAGACGAAGGAGCCGGCCTCGATCGCGGGCAGGCCGGCATCGGTCAACCGGTCCACGAAGGACGCCCGGACTTCGACGGGAAGGGTCTCCTTCTCGTTCTGGAGCCCATCGCGCGGGCCGACCTCGTAGACGGTGACCCGCTCGGGCAGGTGCGGCCGCCGGATCGCGTGATCTTCCCAGGTGTTGTCGGTCGCCATTTTTCGATTATCCCCCTGGGCTACCTTTGACCGCTCAGCTCCCGGAGAGCTCCGCGAGCTCCATACCCGCCTCCACGAGGTCGCCCTCGGCCACGTGCAGGCGCTCGAGGACGCCGTCGTGCGGGGCCCGGATGGCGTGCTCCATCTTCATCGCCTCGAGGACCAGGAGAACGTCGCCCTTCCGGACCGCGGCGCCCGGCGTCACGACCACGCGGCGCACCCGGCCCGGCATCGGCGCCGCGAGACCGCCGCCGTGGTGCTCGGCCGAGGCGGCCAGGCGTCCTCCGCGGCCGATCTCGAATTCGGTGACGGCGCCCTCGCACCACACCCAGATCCGATTGCCCGAACGGGCGGCCGCGACGCGGAATCGCCGGCCGTCGACGACGAGCTCGCGGAGCCCGCCGGATCCGGGCGACACGGCGAAGGGCACCGCGCGTCCGTCGATGGAAGCCGCATCGCGGTCGAGCCGCACCTCGCGCGCGCGCCCCGTGCGCGCCTCCACCAGCCGGACCGTCTTCATGCGCCGGGCCTCCAGGAGGGGTACGCGCTCCAGGGATCCCGCGCGGACGTGCCCGAGTCGCGCGCCGGTCCCCCTTCCCCCGCCGCGGGAGCGAGGGCGGCGGCGATCCACGCCGCATCGGGAGTCTCGGGGCGGGATTCGTCGAGAGATGGAAGTTGCGCGACCAGGTCCGTCGAGTAGCGGCCGGATCGGTACGCCTGCGAGTCCAGGACCGCCGCGAGCAGCCGCGCATTCGTCTCGACTCCGAGGACGATCCATTCCTCGAGCGCTCGCTTCGCCCGCGCGATGGCCGCCTCGCGCGTCTCCGCGGAGATGACGAGCTTGGCGAGCAGCGGGTCGTAGTCCACGCCGACAATCGATCCTTCCTCGACGCCGGCGTCGACGCGAACGCCCGGGCCCGCCGGCTCCCGGTACACGAGGAGGCGGCCCGACCGCGGGAGGAACTCGACCGGATCTTCGGCGTACAGGCGAAGCTCGATCGCGTGGCCGCGGGGCCGGAGCGAGCCATCTCTCCACGAGGCCGGAAGCTCGCCACCCGCGGCGACCTCGAGCTGGGCCCGCACGAGATCGCAGCCCAGGGTTTCCTCGGTGATCGGGTGCTCGACCTGCAGCCGGGTGTTCATCTCCAGAAAGTAGAAGCGGCCTCCGCTTTCGTCGACCAGAAACTCCACCGTCCCGGCGCCCACGTAGGCCACCGCCTTCGCCGCGGCGACGGCCGCCTCCCCCATGGCGCGACGCAGGGGCTCGTTGAGCGCCGGGCTGGGGGTCTCTTCCAGGATCTTCTGGTGTCTTCGCTGGACGCTGCACTCGCGCTCGAAAAGCGACACATGATTCCCCGCCGAATCTCCGAAGATCTGGAACTCGACGTGGCGGGCGCCCTCGAGCAGCCTCTCGAGGTACACCGTGCCGTCGCCGAACGCCGCTTCCGCGATCCGTCGGCCCTCCGCGAGCGCGGCGGGGAGATCCTCGATCCCCGTCACGCGCGACATGCCCTTCCCGCCTCCGCCGGCCGAGGCCTTGATGAGGAGCGGGAACCCGAGGCGGCGCGCTTCCGCGAGAAGCTCCGTGTCGCCGCTGCGGGCCGAGCCGGGAGGCGAGCCCGGGACGACCGGCACGCCGGCCTTCTCCATGGCGGCCCGGGCGCGCAGCTTGTCTCCCATCGCCTCCATGGCGGAGGGCGGCGGCCCGACCCACGTGAGGCCCGCCTCGATCACGGCGCGCGCGAAGCCCGCGTTCTCCGAGAGAAACCCGTATCCGGGGTGGACCGCATCCGCACCGCTGTCGCGCGCGACTTCGAGCAGCCGGCCGATCGACAGGTACGTCTCCGCCGGCGTTCCCGGGCCGAGCGAAACGGCGCGCTCGACGTTGCGCGTGTGGAACGCCCCGGCATCGGCTTCGGCATAGACGCCGACGGTTTCGATCCCCATCTCGCGCGCCGTCCGGGCCACGCGCACGGCGATCTCGCCGCGGTTGGCGATGAGGAGGCGGCGGATCACTTCGCCCGGCCGCGCTCGCCCGATTCCCACGTGCTCCAGAGGCCGTACGGCTTCATCTGCGGCTCGAGCCCGCGGTCGATGAGCAGCTTCTGGATCTCGGCCCGGGTCTGGCGCGCGCCCGGCCGCGTGGGAGCGTTGGCGAGACCGAGCACCGCGACCGCGGCGACGGCGGCGTTGCGCTTCGCGAGGTCGAGATCGACCTTGTCGAACGTGTCCGACGACGCGTGATAGTCGGCGAGGTAGCGCTCCGTCTCCTGGTTCGCGATCAGGTTCGGAACGCCTTCGAGCAGGAAGTCGAAGTTGTCCGTGCCCAGGATCGCCTCGTCGTTCGTGTTGTCCGCGCCCCAGCCGGCCACCGGAGCCAGAGCGGCGCGGACCGGCGCGTCCAGCTCGGGACGTCCGTTCGTGAAATAGCCGACGACCTTGCCGTCGCCGATGTCATGAATGAGCACCGCGACATGGGCGTCGAGCTCGTTCTTGTGACGGCGCACGTACCCGAGCGAGCCGAGCAGGCCCGTCTCCTCGCTCGTGAAGAGGACGAACCGCACCGTCCGGCGAGGGCGGCGGCCCGACGCGATGGCGCGGGCGACCTCCGTGACGAGCGCGCAGTTGACGCCGTTGTCCAGGGCGCCGGTTCCGAGGTCCCAGGCGTCGAGATGCGCGCCGAGAAGCACGATCTCCTCGGGCTTCTCCGAGCCTCGGATCTCGGCGACGACATTGGCGGCCTGCCACGGGCCGCCGATCTTGTTCCGGATGTCGAGAGTCGCCCGCACGCTTCCGCTCTCCCGCGTCTCGAGCAGACGCGCCACCCGGAGGCCGTCCTCGCGGGACACCTGGGCCATCGGGATGGGCGTGAGCGTGCCCCACGTGATCGTGTGCCGGTACAGCAGCTCCCGCGGCCGGGTCGAGAGGAAGAGGACCGCGGCGGCGCCCTGCTCCGCGGCGGCCTGCATCATCCCGGGAGCCGCCATGTACTCGGCGAAGAGGTCGTCGAACGATTGCATGGGCTTCGAGCGGACGAGAACGATCGCGCCCTTCGCGGACGCGCCGAGCCGCTCGAAGTCGGCCTTCGTGCCCATGCCGGCATCCACGACCGGAGCCGTCAACGGTCCGGACGTCGAGGGCGCCAGGCCGAAGGAGACGACGGAGAGCGGGAACGCGACCGGCGCGACGACCGAGGCCGAGGCCGAGATCGGCTCCCACTTGAGCTCGACGGGATAGGTCTCCAGCTTGACGGAATCGACACCCGCGCGCCGAAAGGCCTCGATGCCCCACTGCAGCGCCTGGTCGTATCCCGCGCTTCCGGTGATCCGGCCGCCGATGTCGTCGGTCAGCTTCCGAAGGTCCGGCTCCATGCGGGAGGACGGGCCCGTCAGCTTCTCGATGGCCGCGCCCGCCGGATCCTGCCCGCAGGCCGAGGCCGCGCCGCCAACGAAGGAAACGAGGAAGACGATCAGCAGGACGGCGGCGAGGCGACCCGCGAACTTCACGAAGGCTCCTTCGCGGCGGAGGCGTCCGCGGGCACCGCCGCCGGAGCGGCGGCCGGCGCTGCGGCCGGCGCGGGAGCCGGTACGGGCAGGGGCGGCCGCTTCGCCGCATCGTCGGCGAACGTGTGGCCGCAGAAGTAGCACTTGACCTGGGCGCCCGGCAAGTCCTCCGGCCGCCAGGAGAAGAACACCTTGCCGCACTTCTCGCAGACCATCCGACGTTGAGTCCCCTTCATGTCTTCTCTCTCCCCGGCGACTTGTCGCCTTCGCCGGCCCAGGACGGCTTTCGTTTCTCGAGAAAGGCGGTGAGGCCTTCCCTGGCCTCGGCGGACGCCCGCCGCTCCGCGATCGCCCGAACGGTCGGCGTCGCGACGTCGTCGGGCGACTTCCAGGCGACCTCCGCGATCAAGGCCTTCGCGACCGTCACCGCCTCCGGTCCTGCGGCGAGGAGGGAGGCCGTCTTGCGATCGCCGGCGGCCCCGAGATCCTCGGCCGGAACGACCTGGTGCACCAGTCCGATCCGATGGGCCTCGCGGGCGTCGAAACGGTCGCCGGTCAGAAAGAGGTCCCGCGCCACCCGCGGGCCGATCGCCCTGCAGGACGAACGGCGAGACCACCGCCGGCAGGATCCCGAGCCGGACCTCGGCGAGCGAGAAGACCGTGCCCTCGGCCGCGATCGCGATGTCGGCGGCCGCGACGAGGCCCACGCCTCCGCCGATCGCGGCTCCGTGCGCGAGCGCGATCACCGGCTTGGGGCAGGAGTCGATTCCGCGCAGCATCCGCGCCATCCGATCGGCGTCGGCTTCGTTCTCGGCCTTCGAATAGCCGCCGGCCTTGCGCATCCAGTTCACGTCGGCGCCGGCGCAGAACGTCGGTCCCTCGCCCGCGAGCACGACGACGCGGATGCCGGAATCCTCGCGGGCCTCCGAAAACGCCCGCGTCAGCTCCTCGATGAGAACGTCGTCGAAGGCGTTGCGAACGTCCGGGCGGGCAAGCGTGACCCGCAGAACGGCGCCGTCCCGCGCGAGGCGAAGGTTCCGGTACGGACCGCCGCTCACGATCCGCCCGACAGATGCCCGGAAAGGTCGAGCGGCACCGCGACGTCGCCGCCCCTCAGGCGCAGGACGAGCTTCCCCTTCAGCCGGACGGCGGCATCGCCGGCCACCGCGGCCCGGCCGGCGGCGGACAGCAGCGAGGCGTGATCGATCGCGATGGGCAGGCGGAGCGTGTTCTTGCGTTGGCCCCGCAGGATCAATCCGCGCGCCGAGCCTTCCCCGACGGGCTCGCCCTCCGCGAAGAGAACGTACGTCGCTTCGGCGATCTTCACGTCGAAACCGAGCGGATTGACCAGCATGAGCTCGCCGACGGCCTCGCTCGAGAGGAGCGAGACATCGGTCAGGTGCACGTCCTGGAGCGCGAGGAACTTGTCCGAGTTCTCGCCGCTGACTTCGACGTCCTTGAACGATTGCGTGCCGGTCCACTCCCGGGGAGCCGGACTCGCGCTGCGAATGCGGTAGGTGAATGTGTCGGTGCGGAAGCCCTCCGTCCAGGCTTCCGGGAGCTCGGCGTAGCGCACGGTCACCGGCATGCGGAACTTCCCGTCCGCATGCGCGACGACGCCGGAGATCGGGAGCTCGGCCGTGGAACCGTTGATCGAGACGAAGCCGCGGAACGGGCCGGCGGGGAGCTCCGACTCCGGGCCGGTGACGGTCACGCGCGCGTCGGTCACGCCCGCGACCTCGATCGAAAAGCGCAGGGCGCCGGAAGACGGCGCGGGATCGGGAACGAGAAGAGCCGAGAGGAGCACCGTGGCGAGGAACATGGGGTTACATCCGGAACACGCCGAACTCCGTCTCCGGAATCGGCGCGTTGTAAGCCGCCGAGAGCGCCAGCGCCAGGGCCGTGCGCGTCTCCGCGGGATCGAGCACGCCGTCGTCCCAGAGGCGCGCCGTCGAGTAAAAGGGATGGCCTTCCGCTTCGTACTTCTCGCGCGTCGGCCGCTCGAACTCCGTGACCTCCCCGGCCGTCATGGCCGGCTTTCCGGCGCGCGCGAGCTGATCCTGCTTGACGGTCGAGAGGACCGACGCGGCCTGCGGCCCGCCCATGACGGAAATGCGAGCGTTCGGCCACATGAAGAGAAACCTCGGCCCGTAGGCCCGGCCGCACATGCCGTAGTTGCCGGCGCCGAAGGAGCCGCCGATGATCACCGTGAGCTTCGGCACCGCGGCGTTGGCCACGGCGTGCACCATTTTCGCGCCGTCCTTGGCGATGCCGCCCCGCTCGTATTCCTTGCCCACCATGAAGCCCGTGATGTTCTGGAGAAAGAGCAGAGGCACCTTGCGGCGGGCGCACATCTGGATGAAGTGCGTGGCCTTGAGCGCGGACTCGGAAAACAGGATGCCGTTGTTGGCGACGATGCCGATCAGGAAGCCCGACAGCCTCGCGAAACCGCAGACGAGGGTCGTCCCGTAGCGCGCCTTGAACTCGTCGAAGCGCGAGCCGTCCACGAGGCGCGCGATCACTTCCCGGACGTCGTAGGACTCGCGGAGATCGCGCGAGAGGATCCCGTAGATCTCCCTGGGATCGTAGGCCGGCTCCTCGGGCTCCGCGATGTCGGCGGGGAGCGGCTTCGGGCTGCGGCCGGAGAGGTGGATCGTCTCGACGATCGTGCGCGCGATCTCGAGGGCGTGCGCGTCGTCGTCGGCGAGATAGTCCGCGACGCCCGAGATCCGGGTGTGCACGTCGGCGCCTCCCAGATCTTCGGCCGTGACGTCCTCGCCCGTCGCGGCCTTGACCAGCGGCGGCCCGGCCAGAAAGATCGTTCCCGTGCCCTTGACGATGACCGCCTCGTCCGACATCGCCGGCACGTATGCGCCGCCGGCGGTGCAGGAGCCCATGACGACCGCGATCTGGGCGATCCGCTTCGACGACATCCGCGCCTGGTTGTAGAAGATGCGGCCGAAGTGCTCCCGATCCGGGAACACGTCCGCCTGCAGCGGAAGAAACGCGCCGCCGGAGTCGACCAGGTACACGCAGGGCAGCCGGTTCTCCTCGGCGATCTCCTGGGCGCGCAGGTGCTTCTTGACCGTCACCGGAAAGTACGTGCCGCCCTTGACCGTGGCGTCGTTGGCGATGACGACGACTTCCCGCCCGGAGACGCGCCCGATGCCGGTCACGAGCCCGGCGCCCGGCGCCTCCCCGTCGTACATGCCATGGGCCGCGAGCGGCGACAGCTCGAGAAACGGAGAGCCCGGATCGAGCAGCGCGTCCACGCGATCGCGGACGAACATCTTCTTCTGCTCGGCGTGACGCTCGCGCCCCGCTCCGCCGCGGCGGGCGCGCGCGAGCTCCTCGCGGAGCTGCGCCGTCAGGGCCTCCATGGCGCGGAACCGCTCTCCGAACTCCGGGGATTTGGGGTCGACGTGTGTCGGGAGTCGATCCATCAGGACGACGTCAGGCCCGCCCGACCTTCGCCCCGGCCTCGCGCTGGATGAACTCCACGAGCGTCTGCGTCGGCGTTCCCGGCAGGAAGATCTCGCGGATGCCGATGGCCTTGAGCGGCGCGATGTCCTTGTCGGGAATGATGCCGCCGGCGAGCACCAGGATGTCTTCCCCGCCCTTCTCGCCCAGCAGCTTCATGATCTCGGGAAACAGAACGTTGTGCGCTCCGGAGAGGATCGAGAGCCCGATGACGTCCACGTCCTCCTGGATCGCGGCGGCCACGACCTGCTCGGGAGTCTGCCGCAGCCCCGAATAGATGACCTCCATGCCGGCGTCCCGCAGGGCGCGCGCGATCACCTTGGCGCCGCGGTCGTGCCCGTCCAGGCCGGGCTTGGCGATGAGGACGCGGATTGGTCGGGACATGCTTTCTGCGGGTGCTCCTCGTGACGGATCCCGAGTTTATCAGTCGACGATCGCGACCGGATCGCCGACGCGCAGCCGGTTGCCGGCGAGCGCCCGCGCCGTGACGCCGATCCGGCCGCCGCGTCCCCGCGCGATCGCCGACAGGATCCCGGGCGATCGCTCGACCGTTTCGCCGTCGAGGGTCGGAATGACGCAGTGATCCGAGCCGCCGACGATCTCGAGAAGCACGTCGCCGATCCAGAGCTGGCGGCCGAGCCAGTGGTCTTCCTCGAAAGGACGGCCATCGGGCAGGTCGAGGAGCACGTTCGAGCGCAGCCGCTCCGGCTCGAGCGGCCCTCCGTACTGCTTTTCGAGGAACCGCACCGTCGGCACCGAGATCAGGTGGAGGGGCGCCGGATCCGCGTCCGCATCGGCGCGGGTCCGCAGGCTCACGGCGTGCCCGCGGCGCCGCGCCACGTCTTCGAGCCAGCTCCGGTCGGTCAGAGCCGTCTCGGCGCCGTCCGGCATCATGATGCGCACCCAGGCCGAGAGCTCCGTGCCCCGGACCATCGAATCGAGGAAGCGGGCGTGGTAGCGCAGGAGAAACGGCGCGTCGGCCGTATTCAGCAGCGCGCCCTGCTTCTCGTCGAAGACGTCGTAGATCCGATCCCCGGCCAGGCCCGAGCCCTGGACGAGGCACTCGTCCGGCGATTCTCCGCCCAGGGCGCGCACCGGGAAGCGCCGCAGGACGGCCAGATGTCCGACCACCTCTGCAAGTTCCATTGGGAAGCGGCCAATCTAATGCACGGGAACGACTTCGACAACTCGAAGAATGCGATCGTCGCCCGGACGGGGGCGTCCGCGGCCGTCACGGTTGCTCGTGGCGACGTAGAGCGCCCCGTCGGGGCCGACGACGACGTCGCGCAGGCGGCCGTAGACGTCCCGAAAGAGCTCTTCCGTCTCGAGAACCCGCCGGGGGTCCTTCGGGTCGAACCGCACGCGGATGAGGACTTCGCCGCGAAGGTTGGCGAAGAAGAAATCGCCCTGGAACGAGGGCAGCGCCTTCCCGGTCGAGAACGATGCTCCCGAAGGCGCGACGGCGGGCGTGTACTCGAGCAGCGGCGAAACCATTCCCGCCGCCGAGTCCCGGTGATGCACGACGGGCCAGCCGTAGTTCTTGCCCTTCTCCACGAGGTTGACCTCGTCGCCGCCGCCCGGCCCGTCGAAGCCCGAGGGCCCGTGCTCCGTCTGGTACTGCAGTCCGGTGCGGGGATCCCAGTCGATCCCCTGCGAGTTGCGGTGGCCGTACGAAAACACGGGCGAGCCCGGAAAAGGATTGTCCGCCGGAATCGAGCCGTCGGGATTCAGGCGGAGCGTTTTTCCTCCGAGCGACTTGAGGTCCTGCGCGATCTGGCGGTCCGTGGCGTCTCCCGTCGTGACGTAGAGCTTGCCGTCCGGGCCGAAACGGATCCGGCAGCCCGCGTGGTTCCGCGCGGCCGGGATGCCTTCGATGATCACGGTGCGCCCCGAGAGCGACGCCCCGTCGTCGCGGAAGCGGGCGACGCGGACGCGGGGTCCGTCCGGAGAGTCGTACGCGTAGGCCAGGTACACGAAGCGGGAGGTCGCGTAGTCCGGCGCGAGCGCGATGCCCATGAGGCCGCTCTCGCCCTTCGCCTCCACGTCTTCGAGGACCGCGAGCGGCTTCGGCGCGAGAACGCCGTTCTCGACGACTCGCACGCGCCCGGGCCGTTCCGTCACGAGCATGCGTCCGGGAGAGGTGAACACGATCGACCACGGCACCTCGAGACCCGAGACGAACGTCTGGACCTCGAGGCGCGCTCCGGATTTCGTCGCGACGGTCCGGGGATTTTCGCTCGCGGCGGTCGCGGCCGCGGCCGGCGGTTTCCCGCACGCCCACGTGAGAGCCGCCGCCGCGATCATGCCGAGGGCGGCGGATCGGCGCATGCTCAGGCCTTCTTCGCGATCGGCAGCCGGCCGGCGAGCGCGTCCCAGGCCCGGCGGCGGTGCGACACGCGGTCCTTCTCGGCCGGCGCCATCTCGGCGAACGTCCGGTCGCTGCCCTCCGGCACGAAGACCGTGTCCCATCCGAAGCCACCGCTCCCCCGCGGCGCCGCGGCGATGGAGCCGTGGGCTTCCCCGCGCGCGGTCACGATCTCGCCCCCGTCGTAGTAGGCGATGGCGCAGATCGCGGTCGCGCCCCGATCCTCGAACGCGTCGAGCATGCGTGGAAGCGCGGGGACGCCGGCGCTCGCCTCGACCCACTTGACGAGAGCGCCCGGAAAACCTCCCCACGCCCGGATGGCGAGGCCGCTGTCCTCCACGAGGACCGGACGCGACAGCATCGCGTACGCCGAGCGCGCCTTCTCCGCCACGATGTCGGAAGGATCGAGAGCCTGCGGCTCCGAGAGCTCGACGTCCAGCCGCTCGATCGAGAAACCGAGCCGCTCCGCCTCACGCGCCTTTTCGGCGCGGCTCGTGACGAAGACGATCGGCAGCCGCTCCACGCCGGGATTCTGACACGCGCACACCGCGAATGGCGGCGCGGATCGAGACGATCCGCGAGGTCTTCAGCGCCCCGGATCCCGGGCCGACAGGACCTTGTAGAGCGGAACCTGCGCCGACAGACCCTTGAGCGCGAAGAAGCCGAGCTGGGCCACCTCGAACCGATCCTTGACCGCGGCCCAGGTCTCCGGACCGACGACGATGTCGCCCGGCTGCGCGACGAATTCCTCCAGCCGCGCGGCGACGTTCACGGCGTTGCCGAGGACGGTGTAGTCCACGCGGCGCTCGGAGCCGATGTCGCCGACGATCGCTTCGCCCGTGTTCACGGCGATCCGGACCTCGAGGGGCCCGTCGCCGCGCGAGGCGCGCTCCGTGTTCCAGGCCGCCATGCCCTCGCGGATCTTGAGGCCGGCCGCGACGGCCCGCTCGGCGTGATCGGGCTGCTCGAGCGGCGCGCCGAAGAACGCCATGACCGCGTCGCCGATGAACTTGTCGATCGTGCCCCCGCACGCGAAGACCGCGTCCGACGCCAGAGTGAAGAACTCCGTCAGCAGCGCGCGAGAGCTCGTCGGCCCCCATCTTCTCGGACCAGCTCGTGAAGCCCACGATGTCGGCGAAGAGGATCGTGACGACCTTGGTCTTGCACGGCCTGATCCCCGGTCTTTTCCGCCTCCGTGATGATCTCCTCGATGACCTGCGGCGAGTGGTAACGCTCGAGACGGCCGCGGATGCGCTTCTCCTCGGCGACGCGGTCGTGGAGTCGGGCCCGCTCGATCGCGACGGCCGCGAAGTTGGAGAGCGCCGCCGAGCAGATCGAGGTCCTGCTCCGAGAAGCTCCCGGCGTGCAGGGGCGAATCGATGTAGATGACCCCGATCACCGCCGAGCCGCTCCAGAGCGGCGCGCACATCGCCGAGCGGATCTGCTGCAGGCGGATCGAGTCGCCGCTCTCGAAGCGCTGGTCGGTCTGGGCATCCGAGGTCAGGATCGCGACCTTCTGCTTGCACGACCATGTCCACGATCGTCCGAGAGTACGGCGTCGTGCCGTCCGAGGTCTGGCGCTTCTTCGACTTGAAGCGCGAGTTCGAGAGGGTCAGGCTCCCGTCGGCCTGTTCGAGCAGAAGGTAGCCGCGGTCGGCCGGAAGGAACTCGAAGATCAGGTCCATGACCTTGTCGAGCACGGCCGAGAGGTCGTCGGCCGAGATGAGGGCCTTCGCGACCTGGACGAGGATCTCGAAGACGCGATTCTTGTACGCGACGTCCAGCTCCGCCCGCCGCCGTTGCGCGGTCGAGTCGGAAAGCGGCACCGCGCTCTTCTCGAGCCCGAAGTCCTGGTTCAGCTCGGCGATCGGGCGGATGCGGGTCGAGGTCGAGTCGACGACGCGCTTGCCCTTCCCGGCCGCCGTCGGATCGTCGCGGAAGCGCAGCAGGAAGGTGCCGATCAGCGCGCGGTCGCCGTCGTGCACGTCCGCATGCGGCACGGCCTGGTCGTTCACCTTCACCCCGTTGGTCGACTGGTTGTCGTAGAGGACCCAGCCGCCGTCCTCCTTCTTGAGGTAGGCATGCCGGCGCGAGACGGAGAAGTCGTTCAGGACGATGTCGTTGTCGTTCGCGCGGCCGATGAACGCGACTTCCTTCGCCAGGCTGAAGACCTGCGTCCGCCCCTCGGTTTCGTACAGGACCTGGAGCATGAAGTTCGCAAATTATAGAGCGGTCGGTGAATCACTCGCCTCTCGAGCACGAAACGGATGCGCACGGACTTGCGCGACGCGACCGGGCCGGCCGCGGTCCGCGCCGGCTTGTACTTCCAGCGATGCACGGCGGCCGCGGCCGCTTCGGACATCCCGAGGGGCAGGCCCCGGACGACCTCGACGTCGGTGACCGCTCCGGTCGGGTCGATCGAGACCTCGAGCTCGACGGTGCCTTCGATCCCGGCGCGGCGCGCGAGATCCGGGTACACCGGCTCCACGCGCGAGATCAGCGTCGGAGCCTTCGAGAAGTCCGGCGGCCGGAGCCCCTGCAACCGCAGGGACCGGGGATGGCCGCGCGGGCGCCGGGCTCTCCTCGGAAGCGGCGTCTTCCCCGGTGAGCTCATCGAGCGGCTCGTCGGGCGGCGGCTCGCCCTCGAGATCGATGACCGTCAGGTTCTTGAGCGGCTTCACCTTTTCGGGCTCGATCGCGGGCTGGCTCGGATCGGGCGGGATGAGATCCACGGCGGCCGAGCTGACGAACGCGATCTCCCACTTCTTGTCGCGAAACGCGAAGTAGGAGTGGTCGACCGAGTGGATGGCAATGACCGCTCCCTTCGCGAGGCGGCCCGCGCGGGGCGCCAGCGGGTACGGCGCGAGGATCACGTCGGTCGCGTCTCCGACCACGCCGTAGACAGGCGCGAAGGCGAGCAGCGTCTTCTGCCGCCGCTGCCGGGCCTCTCGCTCCGACTCCCGCTCGACGACGTCGACCGGCAGGTACCCGCGTTTGCCATCGGACTCGACTTCGAGCCACGTCCCACGCGTGCCGAACGCTTCGACGCGGTCTCCCTCCTCGAGTGTCGCGAGAGACTCGGCCGTCGCCGACGGCTCGCGCCGCAGCTCGATCGCGTCGAGCGTCACGAAGGCGGGCGTACCCGCGGCCGCCGCGGCCGTGGCCCCGGCCGGACGCGGGCTCAGAAGCGAGAAGACGGCGACCAGGGTCCCGGCGATCAGCAGGGCCGCCGCGAAGAGGGGCCAGGACTTCCCCAGAAAGGTCGGCTCGGACGGGATTTCGGATTCGGAGACGGAGTCGGTTTCGGTTTCGGTTTGGGTCGTCGCGAGCGGGGGCGGCTCGAGCTCGACCGCAGGTTCGGGTGCAGGTGCAGCTCCGGGAAGCTCCGGGGGCTCCTCCGGAGGCTCGCCGACGAAGGGAACGTCCTCGTCGGTCATCGCGTCGGGCGGATGAACGTGCCCGTCTTTCCCTCGAGAGCCTCCGACAGGGATTCCGCCCGCGTGATGAGGACCTCATGGCCCCCGGCTTCGACGAAGCGAATGGCCGCGTCGATCTTCGGGCCCATGCTCCCGGGCGGGAACTGACCCTCGGCGAGGAGACGCCGGGCCTCGCCGACCTCGACCGTCGCCAGCTCCGTCTGCGTGGGCTTGCCGAAGTCTTTCGACACGCGGTCGACGCCCGTGAGGATGATGAAGAGGTTCGCCGAGAGAGAGGCGGCCAGCATCGAGGCCGAGTAGTCCTTGTCGATGACCGCCTCGACGCCGCGAACCTCGCCCTCGTCGGTCACCACCACCGGGATCCCGCCTCCTCCGGCCGCGATGACGATGTGGCCGCGGTTGATCAGCGCCGCCGCGACCTCCACGCCGCGCACCTCGCGCGGCTTGGGCGAGGCGACGACCTTGCGCCAGCCGCGGCCGGCATCCTCGACCATCGTCCAGCCGGCCGTCTTCTGGAGAACGTCGGCCCGCTCCTTCGGAAAGAACGGCCCGACGGGCTTGGACGGCTTGAGAAACGCGGGATCGGCGGCGTCGACCTCGACCTGAGTCATGATCGTGACGACCTGCTTGCGGAAGCCGGCGCGCGGCAGCTCGTTGTCGAAGGCGAGCTCGAGCAGAAACCCCATCGAGCCTTCCGTCTGCGCCACGCAGAAGTCCAGCGACTGCGGCGGCACCTTCTCGGCGGCCTCCTCGGCCTGGATCAGGATGTTGCCGACCTGGGGCCCGTTCCCGTGCACGACGATGAGCTCGTAGCCCTTTCCGAGGATCGGGATGAGCTTGCGCACGGCCTCCCGCGCGCGCTCGAGCTGCTCGGCGGTCGTTCCGGAGTCCTCCGGGCGCAGGAGCGCGTTCCCGCCGAAGGCCACGACGGCGAGAGGGCGGACGAACGAGAAAAACGGCGTCGGGTTCATGGGGCGGCGGTCGCGGCGGGCCTACGGCTGGACGTCTTCGCGCACGAGCGGCATCGTCATGCAGCGCGGGCCGCCGCGGGCGCGCGAGAGCTCGTGCGCCGCGAGGAGGATCACGTACTTCTTCTTGGGCTTCCAGAGCTCGAGCTCCTTCCGGCCGAGGAGGAGGTCGGCCTCGTCGACGACCGTGTATCCCGCGCGCCCGAGCTCGGCCGCCGTGGCCTCGTTGCGGTCGTACATCAGCACGACGCCCGGCGCCAGGGCGAACGCATTGGCGCCGTCCGTCCACTGCTCGCGGCGCTCGGCGATCGGGTCCTGACCTCCGCAGCGGATCGGCTTCAGGTCGAGCTTGGCCGCCTTCAGCGCGGAGAGCAGATCCTTCTCGGTCGTCCACGTGATCTCGCGCTTGCCCAGATCGCACTCGTAGACGTCGGCCTCCTCGGCGCCGTCGGGCAGGATCATGGGCCCGTACACCAGGCACTCGTCCTGGGAAATCATCGTGAAGACCGTGTCGAGGTGCATGAACGAGCGCTCCGGCGGAATCGCGACGACGATGATCCGCCGGATGGGCGACTTGAGCTTCTTCAGGGACTCCGCGAGGCGCTCGATCGTCGTCTTCTCCGTGCGCTCCGAGTAGCCGATCGCGAGCAGGTCCTCGCGGAGCACCAGGACGTCCCCGCCCTCGAGCGTCGGGCGCATGCGGGCGTACGAGGACGGCTTGGCGTAATCCGCCGAGAATTCCTGGAACCAGAACTTCCCGCCCTCCGGATTCGCGAAGCGCGGATGCAGCGAGAGGACGTAGCCCGAGAGCAGGGGCTCGCGCAGGCGGGCCGGCGTCGCCATCGAGCCGCGCACCGCGCGGTCGCCCACCACGACCAGCGGGTCCCTCTGGAAGAAGTAATTGGGAATCGGCGGCAGCCAGTAGAGCTCGGACGCCGCGCTCGCCATATCGGGCGCCGGCTTCTCGATGCCGGTGATCAGGGCCGAGGCGAGCTGCTCGGCCGAGAGATCGCGCAGCCGGTAGTCCATGTCGGGGCCCCATCCCAGGGTCTTGCCGAGATCGTCCAGGATCGCGCCGCGCTGCTCGGGCACCTGGAGGACCTCCTCGAGAAGGTCCTGGATCTCGAGGACCTCGTCGGCGACGTAGCCGAGCACCTGCTGGAAGCGGCGATGCTCCTCGCGCGCCCGGTTGCCGTAGAGGATGTCGTCGAAGAGCAGCTCTTCCATCATGGCCGGGACCATGCGGTCGATCTCGGGTCCAGGCAGGTGGACCAGGACCGACTTGAGCTTGCCGATTTCAGAAGTGACTTTGAGGGTCATGAAGGCACCGAGAGGAAGGGCGGATAGTACAGGAGGGGCGGGTGTTTCGGGAAACCCGCGTGTCTCCGGAAACGTGGCTAAGTCTCGCGCCGAGAGAGGACTAGGCCGACTTCCTCTCATTCATCGTGTTCGGCATCGCCTATGGCGTGTGGAAATAGGCCGCCGCGTGGAGCCAGCGCGCGTCGACGAGCACGAAGACGTTGACGCAGCAGGGCGGGTTCAGGACGGCGGCAGCAGAACGAGACCGTGCGGGCCGAGCTCTCCGCCTTCCTCGTCCTTGTCCGCCGCCTTGTCGGCGATCGTTTCCAGGCGAGTCGAGAACCGGTCGAGAGCCCGCGAGGTTTCCTCGTACTGCTTCTGCGCGTTCTGGAGATGCCCTCCGAGCTTGTCGAAGGGCCCGGCGACGCGATCCCAGAGCCGGGCGAGCTCGGAGAGGTTCTGGTACACCTCGCGGGCGCTCTCCTGGAGCTTCATGCCCCGCAGTCCGAGCGCGACGCTCGAGATGTAGGCATAGAGAAGGCGCGGGGACACCGGGATGACGCGCCGGGTCGAGGCATAGTCCGCGAGAGAGCCCTCCTCCCCGTCCGTGACGATCTCGGCGTAGACGGCCTCCGCCGGGATGTACATCAGGGCGAAGTCGCAGGTCCCGCTGGCCGGACGGATGTATTTCTCGGCGATCGCGTCGATGTGCTTGCGGACGTCGCGGCCGAACTGCTGCCGCGCCCGGCGCCGCTCGGACTCGTCCTCGGTCTCGCGCGCCCGCCGGAAGTTCTCGAGCGGAAACTTGCTGTCGATCGGCACCAGCCGGTCCTGGATGAAGACCACGGCGTCGACGACGAGCCCGTCGCCCAGCGGATGCTGGATCGCGAAGGCGGCCGGCGGCAGGACCTGGGCGAGGGCCTGTTCGAGGAACATTTCCCCGAGCGCGCCCCGCAGCTTCGGCGGCTTGAGGAGGTCCTCGAGCCGGGTGACGTCTCCCGCGAGCTTCTCGATCTTCTGGGAGGCCTCGTGCAGGCGTCCCAGCCTTTCGCCGACCTGTTCGAGCAGGTGCGTGGACCGGCCCAGATGGTCCGCGAAGCTCTGCTGCCCCGCCGCGACTCGTTTCTCGATCCCCTCGACCCGGACGTCCATCGAGCGCCGGAGGTCTTCGAATCGGCGATCGATGGACTGCGAGGCCTCGCGCGTCCGCGCCGTCTCCGCCAGGACCTGGTCGAGACGCGTCACCGCGGCGGTGTCCCGCGAGCGGGTCCACATGAAGACCAGACCCGCCGCGGCGATCACCGTGAGACCCGCCGCCGCAACGAACACAATCGTCCCCGTACCCATCCTTTTTCAAGGATAACCACCTTGCGGACAAATGATGTCCGTGCGGAACCGTTCAGGCCGCACCTCCGTGCCTTGTTCCCTCTGGCCCGGGATGGGAGAATGGAACGGAGGTTCAACGTGACCGACGCTGGCGGCCCTCCCAAGAAGAAAGACTCCAGAGAAGATCGGGAGATCGACTACCTGATGTGCTCGCAGTGCGGCACGCCCTGCTACGTCTTCGAGATGGACGGCAGCCGGATCGTCGAGGCGACCTGCCTGGTCTGCGGCAACGACGAGGTCGGCATGTTCAACCTCGGCGAAGAAGCCGGACCGGATGAAGACTGACGCGTTCGTCCACCCTCTGACCGAGCGCTACGCCTCGGCGGAGATGTCCGCCATCTTCTCCCCGCAGTCCAAGTTCGAGACCTGGCGCCGGCTCTGGCTGTGGCTCGCGGAGGAGGAGCGGCGGCTGGGGCTTCCGATCCCCGACGAGGCGCTGGCGCAGATGCGCGCGCACCTCTCGGACATCGACTTCGCCGCGGCGGCCGCCGAGGAGGAAAAGACTCGCCACGACGTCATGGCGCACGTCCGTGTCTTCGGCTCGGCGGCGCCGGCCGCGCGCGGCATCATCCACTGGGGCGCGACCTCCGCGTACGTCACCGACAACACCGACCTGCTCCAGATGCGCGAGGGTCTCGCCCTCACGGAGCGCCGGCTCGTGTCCGTGCTGCGGAAGCTGCGCGATTTCGCCATCGCCCACCGGGACCTCCCCGCCCTCGCCTACACGCACTTTCAACCGGCGCAGCCCACGACCGTCGGCAAGCGGGCCACGCTCTGGGCCTCGGACTTCCTGATCGACCTCGAGCAGGTCCGCGCGGCCCGCGAGGGGCTCCGGTTTCTCGGCGCGAAGGGCGCCACGGGAACGCAGGCCTCCTTTCTCGCCCTCTTCGGCGGCGATTCCGCGAAGGTCGAGGAGCTCGACGCCGCGCTCGCCCGCCGCGCCGGGTTCGAGCGGCGCCAGCGCGTTTCGGGCCAGACGTACTCGCGCAAGCAGGACGATCTCGTCGTCCATGCGCTCTCGGGCGTCGCCCAGTCCTCGCACAAGGCCGCGACCGACCTCCGGCTGCTCCAGCACGACGGCGAGATCGAGGAGCCGTTCGAGACGACGCAGGTGGGCTCCTCGGCCATGCCCTACAAGAGAAACCCCATGCGGGCGGAGCGGATCTGCGCCCTCTCCCGCCACGTCATCGCGCTTTCGATCGACACGGCGATGACCGCCGCGACGCAATGGCTCGAGCGGACGCTCGACGACTCGGCCAACAAGCGCATCGCCGTTCCCGAGGCCTTCCTGACGACGGACGCGATCCTCGTCCTCGCCGAGAACGTGTTCGGCGGGCTGGTCGTGCACCCCGAGGTCGTCCGCCGCCGGCTCGAGGCCGAGATCCCCTTCCTCGCGACCGAGAACGTGATGATGGAGGCCGTGCGCCGCGGCGGCGACCGCCAGGAGCTCCACGAGCGCCTGCGCGTGCACGCCCGCGCCTCGGCCGACCTCCGTGCCTCCACGCGGGACCCCGACCGATCTCTTCGATCGCATCGCCGCGGACTCCGCCTTCGGTCTGACGCGGTCGGCGCTGGAGGAAGTCGGCCGGCCCGAATCGCTCGTCGGCCGCAGCGCCGCCCAGGTCGAGGCCTTCGTCCGGGAGGAGCTGGATCCGGCGCTCGCCGGAGCGACGGCGGCGGAGAGCGCGCCCGTCCGCGTTTGAAGCGGCGCCGCCCTTCCGGCGCCTTCCTGTTTCTCCTGTGTCTCGAGGTGGCCTGCGCTTCGCGCGCGACGAGCCGCCCCGTTTCGAAACCCGTCCCGCCGAGCGAGGCGATCTCGGGCTGGACGGAGGACGGTCTCGCCTCCTGGTACGGCGGCGACGACGGGTTCGAGGGCAAGCCGACCGCGTCCGGCGAGATCTACGACTCCTCGAAGATGACCGCCGCGCACCGCGACCTGCCGCTCGGCACGCTGGTCCGCGTGACCAACCTCGACAACGGGAAATCGGTCGACGTGCGCGTCAACGACCGCGGCCCGTTCATCCACGGGCGCGTCATCGACCTCTCCCAGGCGGCCGCCCGGCGCCTCGACATCATCGGCCCCGGCGTCGCTCCGGTGCGCATCGTGATCATCTCGCCGGGCGTCGCGCCGACACCGGTGCCGCCGGCGGTGGCCGCGGGTCCCTGGGCCGTGCAGGTCGGCTCGTTCGGCGAGCCGGACCGCGCGACGCGCCACGCGGAGCGGCTCCGCGCCGCCGGCTTCGCGGTGTACCTCGAGCCCTACGACGGTTTGACGCGCGTGAAGATCGGCCCGCTCGACTCCCGCGCGGACGCCGAGGAGATGCTCGCGAAGGCCGAAGACGCGGGCTTCGAAGGGATCGTGGTTCCGGCGAACCGCTGAAGCACCTGGGCGCTTCGTCGCGCGCGAGCGTGCGCTGCGCGCCGCCGGGGCCGCACGCTGCCCCGCACGGTAGAATCCGCCCTCTCATGAGCTCCCCCGCCATCTCCTGCGTCGGCCTGAAGAAGCACTACGGCGACGTGAAGGCCGTCGACGGTCTCGATCTGGAGGTCGCTCCCGGCGAATGCTTCGGCTTGCTCGGGCCGAACGGCGCCGGGAAGACGACGACGATCGAGATCCTGGAAGGACTGACCGTCCCGGACTCCGGCGAGGTCACCGTGCTCGGCCGGCGCTGGGGCAGCCAGGAGCGGGAGCTGCGCGAGAGGCTCGGCGTGTCGCTGCAGGAAAGCCGGCTCACCGAGAAGCTCACCGTGTACGAGACGCTGGAGCTCTTCCGCTCTTTCTACGAACGCGGACGATCGCCGGAGCAGCTCATGGCCGACCTCTCGCTCGAGGAAAAGCGGGACGCCCGCGTCGGCAAGCTCTCGGGCGGCCAGCGGCAGCGGCTCGCCGTCGCGTGCGCGCTCGCCGGCGACCCCGAGATCCTTTTTCTCGACGAGCCCACGACGGGGCTCGACCCCCAGAGCCGCCTCCAGCTCTGGGAGCGGATCGCCGCCTACAAGGCCGCGGGCCGCACGGTCCTCCTCACGACGCACTACATGGAAGAAGCCGAGAGGCTCTGCGACCGGGTCGCCATCGTCGACCACGGCCGCATCATCGCCCTCGGCACGCCCGAGCAGCTCGTGGCGGGCCTCCAGGCGCCGCACTTCGTGGAGTTCACCACGGAGCCTCCCATCGACGAGGCGCTCCTCACGGCCGTCGCCGCCATCGGCGAGCGCCGCCGGCGCGACGGGCGCTGGTTCGTCGGCTCTTCCTCGCTCGCCGACACGGTGCCCTCGCTGCTTTCGGCCCTCGACAAGGCCGGCGCGCGGCTCGTCACGCTGTCGACCCACCGTTCGACGCTCGAAGACGTCTTCATCTCTCTGACGGGACGCGAGCTTCGCGATGAATAGGTCTGCATTGAACGAGCGCCAGCCGAGTGAGCGCAAGCCGCCGCTCTACACCCTGACCCGGGCGCGCATCCTCGAGTTCGTCCGCGAGCCCGAGGCCCTGTTCTGGGTCTTCGCCTTCCCGATCATCATGGCGCTCGTCCTCGGCTTCGCCTTCCGCGACCGGCCGCCCGATCCCCTGGCGGTGGGCGTCGTCGAGGGGCCGACGGCGTCCGCGATCTCGCACGGCGCTCGAAAAGTCCGGCCTCGCTGAAACCGCGCATGTATCCCGACCGCGAGGCGGGATTGCACGGCCTCCGCACCGGCAAGATCACGCTCCTCGTCGAAGAGCCGGCCGGAGCCGGCCCCGTGTACCTCTTCGACACCACACGCCCCGATGCGCGCCTGGCCAGGCTGGAAGTGGACGACGCGATCCAGCGGGCGCGGGGACGGACGGACCCGGCGCCGGCGCGCGTCGTCCTCATCCAGGAGAAGGGCTCCCGCTACATCGATTTCCTGCTGCCGGGCATCCTCGGCCTGAACCTGATGGGCACCGGGATCTGGGGCGTGGGCTTCTCGATCGTCAACGCGCGCCTCAAGAAGACCCTGAAGCTCATGGTCGCGACGCCCATGCGCAAGAGTGATTACCTGCTCGCACAGATGCTCTCGCGGTTCATCTTCCTCGTGCTCGAGGTCGGCATCATCCTGGCGTTCGGCGTCTGGGCGTTTCAGGTTCCGATTCGCGGCGCGCTATGGCTGCTCGGCCTGACCACGGTCGTCGGGTCCGTGACCTTCGCCGGCGTGGGGCTTCTGGTCGTCGCCCGGGCGCGCACGCTCGAGGCCGCGAGCGGCCTCATGAACCTGGTGATGGTGCCGATGTGGCTTCTCTCGGGAGTCTTCTTCTCGTCGGAACGCTTTCCCGCCGCGGCTCAGCCCTTCATCAAGGCGCTTCCCCTGACCGCGCTCAACGACGCGCTGCGGGCGGTGATGCTCGAGGGCAGCGGCCTCGCCGCCATCGCGGGCCCGCTCGCGGTGCTGGCCACGTGGGCTCTCGTCAGCTTCGCCGTCGCCCTGCGGATCTTCCGCTGGCAGTAGACGCTGCCGGAGCGAAGGCATATTCTTCGCGGAACTTTCGACGTTTCGTCGGCCTTCTCCTCGGTCCATGACGCGACAGGGGGAAATCGTGATCGAAGTGCTCATCGTGAATCAGGCCGAGGTTCCGCGGCTCCTCCCGATGAAGGAATGCGTCGACGTCATGGCGCGCGCCTTCGCCTCGCTCGCGCGCGGCGAGGCCGACATGCCGGTCCGCCAGATCCTCTGGATGGCCGAGAAGCGGGGAGCGCTGGGCCTGATGCCCGCCCACCTCGGCGGCCTCGCGGCGCTCGGTCTGAAGGCCGTCACGTTCTTCCCGCGCAATGAAGGGACGGACCTCGACTCGCACCAGGGGGCGGTGCTCCTTTTCGAAACGGGACGGGGCCGGCTGCTCGCGATCATCGACGCCACCTCGATCACGTCGGTCCGCACGGCGGCCGTGAGCGGCCTCGCCACGCGGCTGCTCGCGAAGCCGGACGCGTCGGACCTCGCGCTCGTCGGCTCGGGAGTCGAGGCCCGCACGCACCTCGAAGCGATGCTCGTGGTGCGCACTCTCAAACGGATCCGCGTCGCCAGCAAGACGTTCGAGCGCGCGACGAGCTTCGCCGACCGGGAATCCAAGCGCCACGGGATCTCCATCACGCCCTGCAAGTCGGTCGAGGAGGCCGTCACCGGCGCCGACATCGTCTGCACGGTGACCTCTTCCCGGGAGCCGGTCGTCCGGGGCGCCTGGCTGTCGCCCGGCGTCCACGTCAACGCCGTGGGATCGAGCGTCGCCACCGCGCGCGAGCTCGACTCCGAGGCCGTCGCGAAGGCCCGCCTCTTCGTCGACCACCGCGGACTCCGCCCTCGAGGAGGCCGGCGACTTCCTGCTGGCGCGCGCCGACGGAGCCGTGGGCGACGATCACATCGCGGGCGAGCTCGGCCAGCTCTTGACCAGCCAGGTGCCGGGCCGCCAGTCTCCCGCCGACATCACGCTCTTCAAGTCCGTGGGTCTCGCGATCGAGGACGTCGCCGCGGCCCACCACATCTACTCGAAGGCGCGGGGCTCGGGAATCGGGAAGTTCGTGGAGTTCGGAGGAGGCCGCCACGACGCCGATTGAACGCCCCGGCCTCGAGACGATCCGCGCCGCGCGCGCCCGGATCGCCGGATCGGCTCTCCGGACTCCTCTGCTGCGACTCGACGCGGACACGTCGAGCGAGATCTTCCTCAAGCTGGAGTGCCTCCAGCCGATCGGGTCCTTCAAGATCCGCGGCGCCGCGAACGCGATGGGTCTCGCCACCCCCGAAGCGCTCTCTCGCGGCGTGTGGACCGCGAGCGCCGGCAACATGGCACAGGGCGTCGCCTGGGAAGCGCGGCGAAGGGGCATCCCCTGCACCGTCGTCGTCCCCGACAATGCTCCGGACACCAAGCTCGCGGCCATCACGCGGCTCTCCGCCCGCATCGTGAAGGTGCCGTACGCGACGTGGTGGCAGATCCTGGTGGACCATGCCTATCCCGGCATGGAGGGTCTCTTCATCCACCCGACGGCCGACGCCGCCGTCGTCGCGGGTAACGGGACGATCGGCCTCGAGATCCTGGAGGACCTCCCCGATCTCGACGCCGTGCTCGTGCCGTGGGGCGGAGGCGGACTCTCCTGCGGCATCGCGTCGGCGCTGCACGGAGCGGGCTCCACGGCGAGGGTCTTTGCCTGCGAGGTCGAGACCGCGGCGCCGTTGACGGCCTCCCTCGCGGCCGGACGTCCCGCGAGCGTCGACTACACCGCGAGCTTCGTCGACGGCATCGGCGCCCGGAGCGTCCTGCCCGAGCTCTGGGGCCTGGCCTCCTCGCTCCTCGCGGGATCCCTCGTCGTCTCCCTCGCGGAAACGGCGGCCGCCATCCGCCATCTCGCCGCGCGCGCGCGCGTCGTGGCGGAGGGCGCCGGCGCCGCTGTCGCGGCTCGCTGCGCGTGCACCGCCGGGAAGATCGTCTGCGTCGTCTCGGGCGGCAACATCGACGCCGCCGTCCTCGCCGATCCTCGGAGGCGCGTCGGGTAGGACAGCCGGTTCCTCCAGGCCGCGTCTGGTTGCTCGCGGCGCGCCACAGTCGACCCGGAGAGAGAACGTTCGCGCCGCGGGAGCCGCAGCGCAGCGCGGAGACCGGGCCGCGGCGAGTCCGCACCGGACGGCCGCGGCCCGCGGCAGCGCAGGTCTCCGCGCAAGCGGAGGCGACGGTCTCAGCGGAAGCGAAATCCGCCCAGGAACACGAGGGCGTTGAGGCCCAGATTCGGGAACGAGGTCCCGGCATTCGAAGTGTGCTGGTAGCGCACCTCGAGCGTCCAGGCGCAGGTCTCGCCGGCGGAAATCCGAACTCCGACGCTCCCCTCGACCCGGAAGTTGAACCGCCGGCTGAGCTCGGAAACCTCATCGTCCAGGTCCGTCCAGCCGAAGCCGAGCCCGAGCCCCAGGTACGGCAGCGTCCGGCCGTTCCCGATCGAAAGCCTCGCTCCGGCGGGAAGCACGCCGACGAAGTAACCGCCCGGACTGACGTACCGCTCGAACGTTGCGGAGCTGACGAACTCGAGGCGGGACGACAGTCGAAACCCGACGGACGGCGAAAGCACGGCCACGCCGAAGTCCGTCGTGCCGGGCCCGACCGGAAAGTGGAAGCCGTACCCGGCGGCGATGCCCCATTCCGGCGGCCGCCCCTCCGGGATCGGCTGGGCGAGGATCGTTCCGGCGCCCGCCAGGGCCAGTCCGAGCACAACCGCACCGATCGCATTCCGATTCATGCCTGGCCTGCGGAGCCTCATCCTCCGGAGCGCGCCTCCGGAGCCGGGGCCTTCTTGCGCTCCTCGAGCTCCTCCAGCGTCTTCGGCCAGTCGCCGCGCAGGAGCTGCGAGAGGGCCCGATCCGCGAGCAGCTTGCCGCCGGTCTGGCACGTCGCGCAGTAGTTCGACTCGTTCTCGGCGTAGACGATGCGCTGCACGGGCGAGCCGCAGGCCGGGCACGGCTTCCCGTAGCGGCCGTGAACCGCCATCCCTTCGCGGAAAGCCGTCACGCGCTCGGGAAACGCGCGGGAGGCTTCTTCCGAGAGCCGGCCCACCCACTCGCCGAGGACTCCCTGCACCGCTTCGTACAGCCGGGCGATCTCCTCCTCGGACATCTTCTGCGTCAGCTTCGCGGGAGACATCCGCGCGCGGTGCAGGATCTCGTCGGAATAGGCATTCCCGATGCCGGAGAACAGGCGCGGGTCGGTCAGCGAGCGCTTGGCCGTATGGTTTTCCCGCGTCAACGCTTCGCGGAACCGGGCGAGGTCCGCTCCGAGCACCTCGATCCCCCCGCGGTCGAGCTCCGCGAGCGCCGCCTCGCCCGCGACCAGATGGAGCGAGGCCCGCTTCTTCGTCGAGGCCTCGGAGAGCACGAGCGCGCCGTCGGGAAAGTCGAACGCCGCGAGTGCTCCGCGGCCGCCGACCTTCGCCCCGCGCTTTCTCCAGTGCAGCCGGCCCGAGACCATCAGGTGCAGGACCAGGAACAGGTCTCCTTCGAGCGCGAACACGATTCGCTTGCCGATCCTCCGGAGCGCGACGACCCGGCGGCCCTCGGCCTCGCGAAGCGGCGGCGCGACCGAGCGCAGCAGAAACGGGCTCGACAGCCGCACCGACTCGAGTCGTTGACCGACGACGCGCGGCTCGAGCGCGGTGAGATAGCCCAGGATGTCCGGCAGCTCGGGCACGGCATCGAAGCTTACAATCCGGTCGCGAACGCGGACCCCTACGGAGGCCGATGAACGTCCTGGCGCGGTACACGCGGTGGCTCCACACGATGTGGCCGGCCGGAACCGTCGACAAGCTTCCCGAAGTCCGCGACAACGGCACGACGGCCATCCCGGGCGTGAGGATCACGGGCGACCTCACGGGGATCCCGCTTCTCAAGTTCTCGTCGGACAGCGGCGCGCGCGCCGTGCGCGCGATCCTCGCCGAACCGGATTTTCGAGGAGGCGAGCGGTCCGCGTCCGGGGTCCTGGACCTGGCCATCGTCGGCGGCGGCGTGTCGGGCGTCGCCGCGGCGATCGAGGCGAAGAAGGCGGGACTCGACTATCGCGTCTACGAGGCGGCCGAGCCCTTCGCGACCGTCGTGAACTTCCCGAAAGGCAAACCGATCTACACGTATCCGGTCGGCATGACCCCGTCGGGCGGTCTGCAGTTCCGGTCGGAAGTGCATCCGAAGGAACAGCTCCTTGCCGACCTCGAGCGGGAGCGTCGCGAAGCCGGAGTGGAGGTCACGAGTGCGCGCATCGAGCGGATCGAGCGCGCCGGCGACCGGGTCGTGCTCCATCACGCCGGCGGAGAAAGAACGGAAGCCCGGCGGGCGATCGTCGCGATCGGCAAGAGCGGCGCGCACCGCCGGCTCGGCGTGCCCGGAGAGGACCTCGACAAGGTCTTCGACCGGCTCCACGATCCGAAGGACTTCGCGGGACAGAAGGTCCTCGTGGTCGGCGGCGGCGACTCCGCCGTCGAGACCGCCGTCGCGCTGGCGGCGGCCGGAGCCGCCGTAACGCTCTCCTACCGGAAGAAATCCTTCGGCCGCCCGAAGGCCGAGAGTCTCGAGCAGCTTCGGTCTTTGGAACGCCGGGGCGCGGTCCGCCTCGCCCTCGGAACGCAGGTCGTGCGCATCGAACCGAAGCATGTCGCGCTGAAGGATGATGCCGGGAAAGAGACGCGGCTCGACAACGACGTCGTCTTCACCATGCTCGGGCGCGAGGCGCCGCTGGACTTCTTCCGCCGGTCCGGCATCCCGATCCGAGGCGAGTGGAAGGTCACGACCGCCCTGGCCTTCGCGGCGTTCGTCCTCTTCTGCGTCTTCCTCTACAACTGGAAGTCGAACGGAGCGGTCAACCAGTACTTCCAGAAGCACAACCTCTTCCCGTACAACGTCCGCCCGCTCTCGAGCGATCCGTCGACGCTGCCGGGAACGCTGTCGATCTCGCTGAGGGACCCCGGCTTCTACTACTCGTTCGCCTACTGCATGGCCGTGCTCGTCTTCGGCCTCCGCCGCATCCGGCGCCGAAAGACTCCGTATGTCCGGCTGCAGACGATCGTTCTCACGGCCATCCAGTGGATCCCGCTCTTTCTGCTGCCGTTTCTGGTTCTGCCGTGGCTCGGCCACAACGGCCATTTCGACTCGGGGTTCGGTCTCACGTTCGCCGACAACCTCTTCCCGAAGTCCGACGCCGCGCTCCACGGCCGCGAGTACTGGAGAGCCTTCGGCTTCATCCTGGCCTGGCCGCTCTTCATCTGGAACGTCTTCTCCTGGAAGCCGATGAGCTGGTGGCTCGTCATCTGTTTCGTCCAGACGTTCGTCCTGATTCCGCTCATCATCCGCCGCTGGGGCAAGGGCGCGTACTGCGGCTGGATCTGCTCCTGCGGCGCGCTCGCCGAAACGCTCGGCGACGACCATCGCCAGAAGATGCCGCACGGTCCCTTCTGGAACCGCCTGAACATGGTCGGCCAGGTCATCCTGGCGCTCGCGCTTCTGCTCTTCGTCGGGCGCGCGATCTCCTGGACCTGGCCGGGCACGCGGGTCGGAGAGGCCGCGCGGAAGTTCTACGACGGGATGCTGTCGGGCTGGCATCCGCTCGGCGTCGAGCTCAACTACTACCACGTCGTGGACATCTTCCTCGCCGGCATCGTCGGCGTGGGCTTCTACTTCTGGTTCTCGCGGCCGCGTCTGGTGCCGCTTCGCCTGCCCGCTCGCGGCCCTCATGAACATCTACACGCGCTTCTCCAGGTTCCGGATCTTTCCCGAGAAGGAGAAGTGCATCTCCTGTAACGTCTGCACCACCGTCTGCCACCAGGGCATCGACATCATGAACTTCGCCAACAAGGGCCTGCCGATGGAAGACCCCCAGTGCGTCCGCTGCTCGGCGTGCGTGCAGATGTGCCCGACGGGAGTGCTGTCGTTCGGACGCTACGACGGGAACGGATTGCCGGTCCTCGACCGCCTTCCGGCGTCGCCGGTCAAGATGTCGGAGCAGCCTTTGGGAGACCGCGCATGAGCTGGTACATGGCCGTCATCGTCCGGGGCTCGTTCAACGAGAACGGCCTCGATCGGGAACACATGGGCGACCTGCTCTACAAGCTCGTCGAGGCGCCCGACGCGGAAGCGGCGTACGAGAAGGCGGTCGCGCTCGGGGAGGCGGCCGTCGATACGTACAACGACGAGGAAGGCGCCGAGATGAGCCTCCGCTACCTCGGCCTCGCCGATCTGATGGAGCTCGCCGCGAGCTCGCCCGGCGACGGTGTCGAGGTCTACAGCCAGGCGGTCAACGCGAAGCCCTGGGAGCGCGTCCGCGCGAAAGAGGCGCTCACG
The DNA here is from genome assembly GCA_963804915.1 of uncultured Acidobacteriota bacterium. GTDB lineage: Bacteria > Acidobacteriota > Thermoanaerobaculia > UBA5066 > Gp7-AA6 > DAHUXD01. The sequence continues at coordinate 209,908 of CAWDSI010000027.1, read as the reverse complement.
GTGTTCCAGCCGTGGGAGATCCCCGAGGGCGAGGAAGAGGATCTCGGGGAGGTCACGGAAGTCGGCGAAATCGCCGACGTCGGTGAAGCCATCGGCGAGATCCCCGAGCCGGGCGCCGAGCGCTTCCGGACGCCGACCCGCGAGGACTGACCCCGCGCTAGACTCCCCTCCTCCATGATCCTCGTCACCGGCGCGACCGGGAAAGTCGGCTCGGAGCTCGTGCGCCGGCTGTCGGAACGGCGCGCGGGGTTCCGGGCGCTCGTGCGGAGCGCGGGCAAGGCGGCGGCGATCCGGGAGGCCGGGGGCGAAGCCGTGGTTGGAGATCTTGCGGACCCGGCGGTTCTCAAGGCCGCGCTCAAGGGCGTCGAGAAGCTCTTCCTCCTGACGAACTCGCTGCCGAACCAGCCGGAGACCGAAGCGCGCGTCGTGGATGCCGCGAAGTCGGCCGGCGTGACGCGCGTCGTGAAGCTCTCCACTTCGGGTGCGGACGCGCTGGAGCCGCCCCTGTTTCTGAAGCTGCATCGCGACGCCGAGCTCGCGATCGAGGCTTCGGGGCTCGAGTGGACGTTCCTCCGCCCGAGCTTCTTCATGCAGAACTACCTGGATTTCGCCGACGCGATCCGCACGCAGCGCGTCCTGGCCTCCCCGGCGGGCGCCGGCCGGCATGCGGACGTGGACGCTCGGGACGTCGGCGAGGTCGCCGCCCGCGTCCTGCTCACCGAGAGCGGTCACGAAGGACGCGCCTACGAGCTGACGGGCCGGGAGGCGTACTCCTTCGACGACGTGGCGCGGCGGATCGCAACGATCTCGGGCCGCGAGGTGCGCTTCGTGGACCTTTCGCCGGAAGAGGGCCGGCGTGCCCTGATCACGGCCGGGGAGAGCGAGTGGAGCGCGGATGCCTGGGTCGAGCTGCTGACCTGGTTCCAGGAAGGCGAAGGCACGACGAACGGCTCGGCCGTCTCTCTCGGCGTCGAGGAGGTCCTCGACCGGCCGCCGCGCCCGCTCGACGCCTTCCTGCGCGAGAACATCCGCACTTTCGGCGAATGACGTTTCTCGCGGCCATCCTGCTCGCTGTGGCCGCGAGCGCGGCCGCTCCGGTTCCCGACCGGCGCGTCGCCGTCACGATCGACGACCTGCCCGGCCCGCCGCGCGCCGTTCTCACGGACGCCGGCGGCGAGCTCGCCGCGTTCCAGCGCATGACGTCGAAGCTCCTGGCGGCCCTGAAGTCGACCGGGACTCCGGCCATCGGCTTCGTCAATGAAGGCAAGCTCGCGCCGGGCGGCCGCCGCGATTCCGCGCGTGTCGCCCTGCTCGAAGCCTGGCTCGACGCAGGGATGGACCTCGGCAACCACACGTATTCCCATCCGGACCTGCATCGCATTCCCCTCGAGGATTTCGAGAAGGACCTCGTCCGAGGCGAAGAGACGACGAAGCGCCTCTTGTCGGCGCGCGGACAGACGCTCCGTTACTTCCGCCATCCGTTTCTCCACACCGGGCGTTCTCTCGAGGTGAAACACGGGCTCGAGGCGTTCCTCGCGGAGCGCGACTACACGATCGCCCCGGTCACGCACGACAACGGCGAATGGATCTTCGCCGTGGCGTACGCCAACGCCGGAAACGCGGGCGACGCGGCGGCTCAGAAGAAGGTGCTCGAAGCGTACGTTCCGTACATGGACGCCAAGTTCGACTATTTCGAGCGGGAGTCGAAGGCCCTCTTCGCCCGCGAGATCCCGCAGATCCTGCTCATCCACGCGAACTCGCTCAACGCCGACGCCTACCCGGAGCTGGCCCGGATGATGAGGGGCCGCGGGTATCGCTTCGTCCCGCTCGCCGAGGCTCTGAAGGATCCCGTCTTCCGCGACACGCCCGACACGTTCACCGGCGCCGGCGGCATCAGCTGGCTGCACCGCTGGGCGCTGACGCGCGGCGGGACGACGCTCGTCCTGCCGGACGAGCCCACGGTTCCGAAATTCGTCCTGGACGCCGCCGGCGTCGACGGCGAGTAGTCCTCGTTACGAGCCGGCGGTGGCCGTCGGCACGCTGTCGTCGTACTCCTGCCGGTAGAGCAGCATCCAGGGCTCCGCGCCGCGCATCTTGTCGACCCGGATCCGGTGCGGCCCCGGCGTGAGGCTCGGCTTGTTGAACGTCAGCGTGTAGTGGCCCTTCACGGCCTCGCGGACCACTCCCATCGCCCAGTCGGGGAACGTCTCGGTCCGCATGTAGAAGCCGCCCGTCTCGAAGGAGAGCTGCTTCAGGCCCGCCCCGAGCTGGTGCGCTCCCGAGCTGATGTCGAGCGAGAAGACCGGAGACTGCGCCGCCGCGAGCGCCCGCTGCGCCGCCTCGAGATCCCGCGTCGAGACGAAGTGCCCCATCCCGGCGTTGGACGCCGTTTCCGAGAGGGCGTTCCAGCGGCCCACGGCGTAACCGAAGAACAGGATCGCCTTGGATCCGGGCACGGGGCGCAGGGCCCGGCCGATCGCGGTCAACCCTTTTTCCATGGAGGTCGCCTGGCGCTCCTCCTCGTGCGAGAGGTGGGACCCGATCGAGATCGCGGCGGGGCTCTCGGCGCGCTCGATCTCCTCCTTGCGCGGCGCGGCGTGGATCGCCTTGCGCAGGACGGCGCGGTCGGAGGTGAAGTCCTGCGAGAGCCAGAGGCGCGAGCCGAAGACGAGCAGCGCGACCTGGTCGTCGGGCCCGCAGCGTGTCGAGGAAGCTCAGGGCCTGCCGCTTCATGCGCATGAGCCCTTCGTCTTTCTGGCCCTCGATGTGGGACTGGAAGACCATGACGAACAGCCGGCCGGAGGGGACCGCGGGAGTCTCCGAGGGCGCCGCGGCCGCCGTATCAGCGGGCTTGCCGAGAAGCTCGATCGTCGTGCTGCGGCTGGGGACGGCGTCGGAGATCGAGCCGACCCACTCCACCGCTTCGATCGACACGGGCTGGCCGTCGACGAAGAGCTGGAAATCCTGCTTCCCCAGATTCGGAACGACGCGGCCCTGTTTGTCGGTGACGTGGAGCGTGATCTCCACCTGGGAGACCGTGACGTCCTCGTGCACCGGTTCCTGCGCCGCGCCGGAGGCGGCGGCGCCGAGCGCCAGCGCGGTACTTCCAACGGCAAGGCAAGAAGTTTCCGAGGATTCACGCGAGCTCCGCCGGAGGCTGCGTCAGGAGATTCGCGCGACGCGCATGTCGCGCGAGAGCCAGCCGGACGAGCTCGTCGAGGAGAGCCGGCAGCGGCAAACCGCTCGCCTCCCACAGCTTCGGATACATCGAGATCGCCGTGAAGCCCGGCAATGTATTCACCTCGTTCACGAGAAGCCGTCCCGTCGCCTTCTCCAAGAAAAAATCGACCCGCGCCATTCCCGAAAGACGGCAGGCCCGGAACACCCGGATCGAGAGCTCCCGGGCCTCGTCCCGGATTTCGGCGCTCACGTCCGCCGGGATGACCAGCTTCGCCTTGTCGTCCCGGTACTTGTCGTCGTAGTCGTAGAACTCGTGGCCGGGCACGATCTCCCCCGGCACGGTCGCGCGGACGTCCTGGTCTCCCAGCACGGCGCACTCGAGCTCGCGCGCATCGATCCCTTCCTCGACGAGCGCCCGCTCGTCGTAACGGAGCGCCGACGCGATCGCCGCGGCGAGGTCCTCCCAGCGTTTGACCTTCGCGACGCCGACGGAGGAGCCGCCGTTCGACGGCTTGACGAAGACCGGGAGGCGGACGCCCGCCCGTTCGAGCTCCCCGCGCGCGCGATCCGCGTCCTTCACGGAATCGGCGACGGCCGTCCGCGGCGTCGGGATACCCGCGTCGCGCATCACGGCCTTGAAGATCGATTTGTCCATCCCGATCGCCGAGCCGGCGATCCCCGCTCCGACGTAGGGCACGCCGAGGGTCTCGAGAAACCCCTGCAGGGCGCCGTCCTCGCCGGTCGTGCCGTGGATGATCGGAATCACGACGTCCACGCGCCCCGGACCGATCTCGGCCGGCACGAGGGACTGCGTCTCGTCGCCGTCGCTGCGGAACCGGTCGGGCACGAGACCCGCGGCGAGCAGCTTCGCGGACTCGCCGGCGGCGAGGAATCGGCCGTCCGACGTCACGGCGAGCGGAACGACTTCGTAACGGGAAGGATCGAGCGCTCCGGCGATCGTCCTCGCCGAGATGCGCGAGACCTCCCGTTCGACCGATCTCCCGCCGAAGAGGACGGCGACGCGCGTCCGGCTCACCCGCTCACCATGTGACGACGCGGACCTCCTCGACGGCTGCGAGCCCTCGCAACCGGTCGAGGACCGCCGGAGGCGGCGCCGTGTCGACGGCGATGACCGCCGCGGCGCGCTGGCCGTCGCCGCGCGCGAGCGAGAAGTCCGCGATGTTGATCCCGGCCTCGCCGAGGATCGTGCCGACGCCGCCGACGACGCCGGGCACGTCGTGGTTGCGCAGATACACGACGGTGCCCTCGGGCCGGAATTCCAGCGGCAGGCGGTCGACCTCCACGACGCGGGCGTCGCTGCCCGCGAACAGGGTCGCATCGGCGCTTCCCTTCGATCCGCCTCCGGTGAGCGTCACCCGGATCGACCGGGCATAGTTCCCGGGCTCTTCGTGGCGCGTGTCGCTGACCGCCAGGCCGCGGTCGGTCGCCATGTAGAGCGCGTTGACGTAGTTGACGATGTCGGGCGTCTGGGCCTCGAGCGCGCCCTTGACCGCGGCCACGGCGACCGGCCGCACCAGATCCTCGGGCAGGCCCCACGTCTCGATCGCCAGACGCGAGAGCTGGCCGTTCGAGATGGCCGAGAGAAAGTGACCCGTCCTCTCGGCGAGCCGCATCCATCCCTTCGCGCCGCTCGCGTCCTTGGGGCCGCGAAAGGGAAAGTTGACCGCGGGCACGTAGGCGGCGCCGGCCAGGGCCTCGAGCAGGGCCTCGACCGTCTGGATCGAGACCCGCTCCTGCGCCTCCACCGTCGATGCGCCGAGATGCGGCGTGGCCACGACGTTCGGCAGCTTCGCCAGCGGATCGTTCGGGTCGGGAGGCTCGGGATCGAAGACGTCGAGGGCGGCGCCCGCGAGCTTCTTGCCCTGCAGCGCCTCCGTGAGGGCGACGCGATCGACGAGGCTCCCCCGCGCGACGTTCACGAGCACGGCCGTCGGCTTCATGCTCGCGAGCTCCGCCGCGCCGATGAGCGGCTTGCCCTTGTCGGTCGCCGTCGAATGCAGCGTGACCACGTCGGACTGCGCGAGCAGCGTTTCGAGGGACACGAGAGGCACGCCCATCTCCTGGGCTTTCTCCGCCGGCAGGAAGGGATCGTGCCCCAGGACCCGGGCCTCGAATGCCCGCGCCCGCGATGCGACGCGCGAGCCCACCTGGCCGAGACCGACGATGCCGACCGTCTTGCCGGCGAGCTCCGTGCCGACGAACTTCGACTTTTCCCACTTCCCCTGCGCCATCGAGGACGCGGCCTCCGGAATGCGCCGCATGAGCGCGAGCAGGACGGCGAACGTGTGCTCGACGGCGGAGACGACGTTGCCGGTCGGCGAGTTGAGCACGAGCACGCCGCGCGCCGAGGCCGCCGGCACGTCGACGTTGTCGACGCCCACGCCCGCCCGCCCGACGACGGTCAGCTTCGGCGCCGCCGCAAGGAGGGCGCCGTCGACCTTGGTGGCGCTCCGCACGAGGAGCGCGTCGGCGTCCGCGAGGGCTTCGAGAACCTTCTCGCGCGGGGCGCCGGCGAGGTCGACGACCTCGTGGCCGGCCGCGCGGAGAAGGGCGAGGCCCGCCTCCGAGACTTTTTCCGCGACGACGACCCGGCTCACGCGGCGGCGTCTCCCGCTGCGGCGTCGAGGGCGGACAGCAGCGTCTCGAGCGAGGCCAGGTCGACGTCTCCCATGTGGCCGATGCGGAACGTCGATGGGCTTCCACTTGCCGTAGCCTCCGCCGATCGTGAAGCCGCTCTCCTTCACCTTCGCGACGAGGGCCTCCGACGAAACGCCCGGCCGCGGCTTCAGGCACGAGACGGTCCAGGAGCGAGCCCCGACCGCCGGCGCGAACGTGTGGCCCCGCTCCGCCGCCCACGCCTCCACCCGGCGCCGCATGGCGTCGTGGCGCGCCCAGCGGCCCTCCACGGTCTCGGCGAGGATGTGGTCCAGCTGGACGTCGAGGGCGAAGAGGTGCGGCGTCGACGGCGTGTAGGGCGTCTGATGCTTCTCGGCGAAGGCTTCGGCTTCCGAGAGGCGCAGGTAGTGCGCCCGCGAGCGCTCGCGGGCGCGCGCGCGGTAGCGGTCGGACGCGAACGCGACGCCCAGGCCCGGAGGCAGCGCCAGGGCTTTCTGCGAGCCGGCCAGGGCGAAATCGACGCCCCAGGCATCGCATTCGACGGGCGAGCCCGCCAGCGACGTCACGACGTCCGCGAGCACGAAGGCCTCGGAGCCCGCACGGACGGCCCGGGCGATGGCCTCGAGGTCGTTGAGCGTTCCGGTCGACGTTTCCGAGTGCACGACGGTCACGGCGTCGTAGCGCGCCTTCTTCAACGCCGCAGTCACCGCGTCGGGATCGACCGGGCTTCCCCACGCCGACTCGAGGACGTCGACGGCGAGGCCGAGGTCGCGGGCGCACTGCGCCCAGCGCTCCGAGAACGCGCCCGAGGCGATCGCGAGGACCCGCTCGGGCGCGAGGTTCAGTAGCGCGGCTTCCCAGAGTCCCGTCGCGGCCGAGGTCGCGGTGAATACGAAACCGCGCGTGCGGAACACCTGCGCGAGCCGCGAGGGGATGTCCGCGTAGAGATCGGCGAAAGCCTTGCCGCGGTGGCCGATGGCCTCGTGGGCCATCGCCTCGCGCACGCCCCGCCGAACCCAGACCGGGCCGGGAAGGAAAAACTTGACCTGGCCGGGAGAGCCGCCCGTGGGGTCGAACGCCGTCGACGAGGTCGTCATGAGGCGAGGGATTCTACGCGAGCCACGCGGGAAGCGCCGAGATGGAGTCGAGAAGAGCGTCCGCGTCGACCCCCTGGAGCTCCTGACGCGAGCGGGAGCCTCCGGGAATCAGCACGACGCGGCACCCGGCCGCCCGCGCGAAATCGGAATCGACCTCCATGTCCCCGATGGCGATGGTTTCGTCCGGCGACACGGCCGCCTCCGCCATCAGCCGGCGGAGCATCGTCGGGTCCGGCTTGGCGGGCGTCTGCGCATCCGGTCCGGCGATCAGGAGCGCGCCGTCCGGCGCGCTACGAAGCGCCGCGAAGTGGCCGGCCACCCCCTTGGCCTCGAGGATCATCCGGGAGAACCGCGCGGGTTTGTTCGAGGCCAGAGCCATGCGATGGCCGCGGGACTCCAGCAAGTCGAGCGTCTCGGCGACGCCGGGGAGGAGATGCGATTTCTCCACGGCGACCTCGGGGTATCGCTCGCGGAAGAGTCGCACGCCTTCTGCGGCGCGATCCTTGCCGACGGCTTCTTCGAGCAGGGACTCGAGGCCGTGGCCGACCATCCGGCGGACGCGAGGCAGAGGCAGCGGCGCCTCGCCGAGTCGTCCCCATCGCAAAGGCCAGCGCGTCGGCGATCGCTTCGTAGCCATCGATCAGCGTGCCGTCGAGGTCGAAGACCAGAAACGGGCGGTTCAACTCAACTCGGCTTGCGGACCGCCCGGCATCCGACGCTCTCGGTGCCGCGGCGTCCGGCGCGGCGCCGTTCGGTGCGGCGACTGGCGCGCCGCGGCTCGCCCGGCCGCCCGCGACCGGCGTGCCCGAGCTCACCGGAGATTCCCGACGGTCGAGCCCCGCGAGCCGGACGACCATCGCGGCGATCCCGTCCCAGTCTCCATAGGAGAGCGTCGGCACCGAACCCGAAAACGGCCCGTCCGACACGCGCGCCGCGGGCTCGACGATGTCGGGCCGCGAGATCCCCGTGCGCACGACCTCGATCTTCGGGATCGGCAGCGACTTGTAGCCCTCGACGATCACGATGTCGCAGTGCGAGAAGTCCCGCTCGAGAAGGGCCTCGAGCGGCTCGGTCTCGCGGAAGCGCCGCACGGTCGTGCGCTCGGGCGTGACGAACGCCCCCGCGGCCGCACCCGCGGCGACGTGACGCTGGGAGTCCTTGCCGGGCACGTCGTCCTCGGCGTCCTTGGTCGAGTGCTTGACGGTTCCGACCGTCAGCCCCCGCGCCTTGAGCCTCGGAACGACCTCGACGATGACCGACGTCTTGCCCGAGTCGTGGCCTCCGACGAACGCGACGGCGGCGGGCTTGCGATCCGGATAGAGCAGGCAGGGCTCCCGCCGCGCCAGGAAAGGCTGCGCCGCCTCGAAGTGCCGCGTGATCTCGGCGCGCAGGTTTCCCCCGCGCTCGACGATGTCGCGGAAGCGGTCGGAACCCGTGAGCATGTCGATCGCCGGCCGCGTGTCGTACTCGTAGGGTTCCGTCCGCCAGTGAAAGTCGAGCGGGGCGAGGCGCCGCGCGGCCTCGATGACCCGCAGTCCCGTCTGGAAAGGCCGGAACGTCGCGCGGTCGGTGATGTGGATCTGCGCGCCGCTGCAGACGGTTCCGGCGTGCTTGTCGAACATCGGCCGGAAGCGATGGGGCAGAAACTGGACGCCCGGAAGCGCGAGGGCGTTGAGAGCCTCCGCGAAAGCCGGCCCGTCGAGCCACGGTGCGCCGAAGACTTCGAAGGGCCGCGTCGTGCCCCGGCCCTCGGAGAGATTCGTCCCTTCGAGCAGGCACATGCCCGGATACACGAGCGCCGTGTCCACGGTCGGCATGTTGGGCGACGGCGCGACCCAGGGCAGACCCGTGTCGGACCACTCCGTCTCGCGCGTCCAGCCCGCGACCGGGCAGACGACGAGGTCGAGGTCCATTTTCCGCTCGGATGCAAAGAGCCGCGCGAGCTCGCCGGCCGTCATGCCGTGGCGGACGGGGATCGGATGCAGGCCGACGAACGTCAGGTAGCCCGTGGCCTGGGACGCGCCCTCCACGGCGCCTCCGATCGGATTGGGGCGATCGCAGACCACGAAGCGCAGGCGCGAGCCCGCGCAGGCCTCCATCGCCAGGAGCATCGTCCAGATGTACGTGTAGTAGCGGCTCCCCACGTCCTGCACGTCGAAGACGATGGCCTCGAGGTCCGCGAAGTCCTCGCGCCGGGGCTTCAGGTCCTCCGCGGTGGCGCCGTAGAGCGAGACCACCGGAAGGCCCGAGGGCTTGTGAATCGCCGACGCCACGGCCTCCATGTAGATGGCCCCGCCCTCGAGGCCGTGCTCGGGCCCGAAGAGACGGACGAGGCGCACGTTGGGCGCCGCGCGCAGCGCTTTCCAGGTCGGTACGCCGGAGGTGGTGACGCCCGAAGAGTTGGTGATGAGCCCGATGCGGCGGCCGGCGACCGGCCACAGGTTCTCCAGGAGAACGTCGATGCCGAAGCGCGCCTTGCTCATCGGAGAAGCGATCTTACCTGTCGCGCGCGAAGCGTCGCGAACCGCGGCTCACGGGGCGACCGGCTACCAATTAGGGGGCCGCCGGATGCTCGGGCCGGTTCCCCTGGATCAGCGACAGCGCGTGCGGGAGCAGGCCGAGAATGGACGACAGGCAGTCGGCCGCGCCTTTGGGCGAGCCGGGCAGCGCGACGATGAGCGTCTTCCGCCGCACGCCGACGACCTGCCGCGAGAGGTAGGCCGCCGGAAAACCGCGGGAAGTCTCGGAACGCATCTTCTCGGCGAGGCCCGGGACCTCGAAGTCGATGACCTCGCGCACGCCCTCGGGCGTTCGATCGCGGGGCGAGACGCCGGTGCCTCCCGTCAGCACGATGAGGTCCGCGTCCTCCGCGTCGGCGCGCATCCGCACGACGCGGGCCACCTGCTTGGGCTCGTCGGGAATGGTCTCCCGGGCGACGATGCGATGCTCGATGCCGGAGCCGCGCAGGACCTCCTCGCAGGCGGGACCGCCGCGATCGGACCGGGCCCCCGCGGAGACACCGTCGGAGACCGTGACAATCGCCACGCGGACGCTCACGCGGGCTACTATAGACCCCTCGTGGCGACGCGCGACCTTCTCGGACGGCCCCTTCGCAACCTTCGGATCTCGGTCACGGACCGATGCAATCTGCGCTGCGCGTACTGCATGCCCGAAACCGAATACGCGTGGCTCCCCCGCGAGGACATCCTCCACTTCGAGGAGGTCGGCCGTCTCGTCGACGCGTTCACCGGACTGGGCGTCGACCGGGTCCGGCTCACGGGCGGCGAGCCGCTGGTGCGCCGCGATCTGTCCCACCTCGTGTCCATCCTCTCGGGAAAACTGGCCCTCCGCGACATCGCCATGACCACGAACGGCATCCTTCTCGCCGAACAGGCTGCCGCGCTGAAGATCGCCGGACTGCACCGGGTGACCGTCAGCCTCGACACGCTGGACCCGGCCCGCTTCCGCGATCTCACCCGCTTCGACGAGCTGCCGCGCGTGCTCGCCGGGATCGATGCCGCGGTCGCGGCCGGCTTTCCCGACTTGAAGATCGACTCGGTGGTGATCCGGGGAGTCAACGACGACGAGCTCGTGCCCCTTCTCGAGCGCGGCCGCGCCTGGGGCGCCGAGGTTCGGTTCATCGAGTACATGGACGTCGGGGGCGCGACGCAGTGGTCTCCCGAACGCGTGGTGTCTCGCACCGAGATGCTCGGCCGCATCGCCGCCCACTACGGCGAGGTCGCGCCCGTCCTCGAGCAGGGCTCGGCTCCTGCGGAACGCTTCCGCCTGCCCGACGGGACGACCTTCGGGATCATCGCTTCGACCACCGCGCCCTTCTGCCGCGCCTGCGACCGGAGCCGGTTGACGGCCGACGGCCAGTGGTACCTCTGCCTCTACGCGAAGCGCGGGATCGACCTGCGGGCGCCGCTGCGCGCCGGCGCGAGCGCGGACGAGCTTCGCGAGATCCTCGCCTCCGCCTGGCGCAGCCGCGAAGACCGCGGCGCCGAGGAGCGGCTCGCGGTCGCCGGACGTTCGCCTCTCCTGCCCCGATCCGAGCTCGCCCGCGACCCGCACCTCGAGATGCACACTCGGGGCGGCTGAGTCAGCGCGTCTCGACGTCCCGCTCTTCCGGAACCTCGATCCAACCTTCGCCGACGAGGACGCTCGTCCCGCCGATGCGCGCGGTCGCGACCGCGCCGCCCCGCTTCTCGACGCGCGCCTCGAGCACGCTCGGCCGTCCCATCTCGACGCCCTGGGCGATGCGGTAGCGGAGCTCGCCGTCGGGTTTCGGGTCGAGGGAGGCGAGCAGGGCGGCGAGCGCCGTGTTCGCGCTGCCGGTCGCGGGATCTTCGGGCACGCCGTCGAGCGGCGCGAACATGCGGGCCCGCACGTCGAATTCGTCGCGGCCCTTCTCGCAGCGCACGTAGAAAAGAACGTCGGGGGTCACGCCTCGCGCGGCCAGGGCCTCGAGGGCGCCCACGTTGGACCGCGCTCGCTCCAGCGCGCCGCGGTCGACGAGCTGCGCCATGACGAAGGGCAGCCCCACCGACGCGGTGCGGGGCGGATGCGCGCGCGTCTCCACGTCTTGCGGCCGGAGCGAGAGAGCCGCCGCGACCTCGGCCACCGGGAGCGGCTCTCCGAGCGTCAGCGGCTCCGGAGCGGTGAGCTCGCACACGATCGCGCCGCCGTCGCGTTTCGAGATCGCGACGGGGACCAGGCCCGCCTTCTCCTCGAACGTCACCGTCGAAGGAATCGCCGGGATCTCCGAGCTCTCCGGTCGCCGCCAGCACGAAGGCCGTGCCGACGTTCGGGATGACCCGCGAACGGGATCTCCTTCGTCGGCGTGAAGATGCGCACACGGCGCGTGTGCCCGGCTTCGGCCGGAAGCACGAAGGTGCTCTCGGAAAAGTTGAACTCCCGGGCGATCTGCTGCATCCGCCGGCTCCGAGAGGCCGCGCGCGTCGGGAAGGACGGCGAGCGGATTGCCGCCGAAGAGCCGGTCGGTGAAAACGTCGCAGAAGACGAACCGGTAGCGCACGGGTCCGTTCAGGCGCGCCGGTAATCGCCGGAGCGGCCGCCCGATTTTTCCTGGAGCGCGATCTCGCGGATCGACGCGCCGCGATCGAGGGCCTTGATCATGTCGTAGAGCGCGAGGCATGCCGCGGAGACCGCGGTCAGGGCCTCCATCTCGACGCCCGTCTTTCCCGTGATGCGCGCGGTCGCGGTCACGACCGCCTCGCCCCGCGACGCAGTCGAGGTCCACGTCGACCTCGACGGACTCGAGAGAGAGCGGATGGCAGAGCGGGACGATCTCGGAGGTCCGCTTCGCCGCCTGGATCCCGGCCAGGCGTGCGACCGCGAGAGCGTCGCCCTTCGCGAGCCGCCCTTCGGCGAGCGCCTCGAACGCGGGCCGCGCCATCGCGACGGCGCCGCGAGCCACCGCCGTCCGGCGGGTGACCCGCTTGCCGCCGACGTCCACCATCCGGGCCCGACCCCGGGCGTCGACGTGCAGGACGACGCTGCCCCGCAGGCGCGACGCGTCACGCGGCCGCCGGGGCCGCCCGCGCCGGCCGGGCTTGGGAGTTTCGCTCACGCGATCACGCCCGCTCCCGCAGGGCCGCGTACTGCTCGAGCGTGTTGAGGTTCACGAAAGCGTTTCCGGAGGGATCGAGCGCCCGCCATTCGCTTTCCTCGAGGATCTCGGCTCCGACCGCCTCGACGAGCGCGTAGAGCGCGAGCTCTCCCGCCGCGAGATTCTCCGCGGCCGCCGGCAGGGCCGCGCGGCGCCATACCGCGGCGAGAGGCTGGAGCCGGCCGTTGGCGCGCGGGACGACCGCCGCGGCGGGCGAGGCGATCCCGCGGCGGGCGATCTCCCGGATCAGGGCCTCGGGAAGGGCCGGGAGGTCCACACCCAGCACGAAGACACGGTCGGTCGACTCCTCGATCGCACGGACCAGGCCGTGGATCGCGGCGTGATCCGGTGCTCCGTCCAGCAGGATGCCCGCCGGTCCCGCCGCGAACGACGGCGGCTCCTTCGCGACGACGAAGACCTCCTCGAAGATCTGGGCGAGCCGCGCCGTCTGGAACTCGAGAAGGGTCCCCGAGCCGTACGGCAGCGCGGCTTTCGACCGTCCCATCCGCCGCGACGCGCCGCCCGCGAGCACGGCCGCCGGAATCGGAATCCGCATGCCTTCGGATGCTAGCATCCGCACGCCGCATGATCTCCCTGATCGTCCCGGTGCTGGACGAGTCGCCGGCCGAGATCGCGGAGCTCCTCGAGCTCGCGGCCGGTCCCGACTGCGAGGCCGTGATCGCCGACGCATCCGCCGGAACCCGGGGAGCGAGCCTCGCCGCCGCGGCCGGCCGGGCGCGAGGAGACATTTTCTTCTTCGTCCACGCCGACTGCCGTCCTCCGAAGGACGCGCTTGCGATCATCGAGAGGGAGATCGAAGGCGGTGCGGCCGGAGGCGCCTTCTCGCTCGTCTACGAGCCCGCCGATCCGACGATGCGGCGCATCGCGTGGTGGGCCAATCTGCGCTCGCGGGCCCTGCGGCTTCCCTTCGGCGACCAGGGACTCTTCTGCCGGCGCGACGCCTACGAGAAGGCGGGCGGCTTCCGCGACCTGCCGGTCTGCGACGACGTCGACCTCGTCCGGCGGCTGAAGCGCCAGGGTCGCTTCGTCATCCGCCCGGAGGCCACGCGGACCTCGCCGCGCCGCTATCGCGGCGGCGCCCTCCGCCAGGTGCTCCGCGTCTGGCGGGTCCTCCTCGGGTTCTACGCGGGCGTGTCCCCGGAGCGGCTCGCCCGCTGGTACTACGGGGACGCGTCTACTGCCCGCCGAGAATGATCGGCAGACCCGACTTGGGGTTGCCCACGACGACCACCTTCGAGTTCGGGCTGCTCGCAAGCTTCTCGGTGGCTTCGATGCCCTTCCACTCGAGGTACTGCTGCGAGAGGCCCTGCCCCACGATCTTCTGAAAGTCGGAGATGCCCTGGGCCTCGATGCGCTTCCTCTCGGCTTCCTGCGACTCCTTCTGGAGGACGAACTTCATCTGTTCGGCTTCCTGCTCCCGTTTGAGCTTCTCCTGGATGGCGTTGGCCACGATGGGCGGCAGGCCGATCTTCCGGAGGAGCACGGCCTCGGCGATGATCCCCCGGCTGCTCGCCATCTTCTGGAAGAGCTCGAAGGTCTCGCGGGCGATCTGCTCGCGCTGCGCGGAGTAGAGCGCCTTCGCGTCGTAGGACGCCGTGATCTCGCGAATCGCCGAGCGGATCTGCGGTTGGACCACGACCACCTGGTAGTTCTTGCCGACCGTCTTGTACATCTCGGCGGCCTTGGCCGGATCGAGGCGGTACAACAGAGATCCCTCGAGCTCCATCATGAGGCCCTCTTTCGAGGGGACCTCGGCCGTCTCCATCACTTCCAGCGTCTGGATCGTTCATCTTGATGACCCGCGTGAACGGAAAGACGAGGTGCGCGCCGGGCGTCAGCACGTTCGGCGAGACGCTGCCGAAGAGGTCCTTGACCCCGACGTGTCCGGCGGGCACCACCGCGATCGGCCCGCCGATGATGATCAGCACGAACACGATCAGGGTGATGATCGCGTTGCGCACGAAACGCGAGCCGCCCGCCGGAAGGCGGAACGATCTCGAAGGTCTTGCCAACCATGAAACCTCCTCTGTGTCGGGCGGGCCGCGAAGCGCGATGCGAAACGCGAGGCTTCAGACGAGCTTCAGCAGGTGCCCCATCTTGTTTTTCTTGGCTTCGAGGTACTTGCGCGACCGGTCCGTGGGATGCACCTCGAGCGGCACGCGCTCGATGATCTCGAGCCCGTAGCCGTCGATCGCGACGTACTTGGACGGATTGTTGGTCATCAGGCGCATCTTCCGCACGCCCAGGTCGCGCAGGATCTGGCAGCCGACGCCGTAGTTCCGGATGTCGGGCGGAAAGCCGAGCTTCTCGTTGGCGGAGACGGTGTCGTGGCCCTCGTCCTGCAGCTCGTAGGCCTTGAGCTTGTTCACGAGGCCGATGCCCCGGCCCTCCTGCAGGAGATAGAGGAAGACTCCCTTGCCGGCCTCCACGATCTTCGCCATCGCGAGCTCGAGCTGCTCGCCGCAGTCGCAGCGCGACGAGCCGAAGACGTCGCCGGTCAGGCACTGCGAGTGCACCCGCACGAGCACGGGCTCGTCCTCGTGGATCTCGCCGTGAACCAGGGCGAGGTGCTCCTCGTGCGTCACTTCGCTCTTGTAGGCGTGGAGCTGGAACTCGCCGAGACGCGTCGGCAGATGCGGCGAGGCGATGCGGTGCACCAGCCGCTCGGTCTTCATCCGGTAGCGGATGAGGTCCGCCACCGTGACCATCGCGAGCCCGTGCGCCTCGCAGAACTTCGCCAGGTCCGGGACGCGCGCCATCGTCCCGTCCTCGTTCATGACTTCGCAGAGCACCGCCGACGGATTCAGGCCGGCGATGCGGGCGAGGTCCACGGAAGCCTCGGTCTGGCCGGCGCGCTTGAGCACGCCGCCCGCCTGGGCGCGCAGCGGGAACATGTGGCCGGGCCGGTTGCAGGTCCGAGGGCTTCGTGGCCGGATCGATCGCCGTGAGCACCGTGGCCGCGCGGTCCGCGGCGGAGATGCCGGTCGTCGTCCGCCCGCGAGCCTCGATCGAGACCGTGAAGGCGGTCCCGAAGTTCGAGGTGTTTTCCTCGACCATCGGCGGCAACCCCAGCTCCGCACAGCGCTCCTCGGTCAGGGCCAGGCAGATCAGCCCGCGCCCCTCCCGCGCCATGAAGTTGATCGCCTGCGGCGTCGCCTTCTCGGCCGCGAGCACGAGGTCGCCCTCGTTCTCCCGGTCCTCGTCGTCCACGACGACGACGAACTTTCCCGCCCGGAGGTCTGCGAGGGCCTGCTCGATGGTGGCAAACGGCGTGTTGGTCATGAACCGTCTATTCTACGTCGCTAGAAAACGGCCGGCTCTTCGTACGTCGCGAAGACCTCACGCATCACGTCGGAGATCTCCCCCACCGTCGCATAGGTCTTGACGGCCTCGATGAGCGGCGGCATGACGTTCTTCCCATCGGCGCAGGCCTGGCGGAGCGCCGCGAGAGCCGACGTGACGGCCTTGCCGTCCCGGGTCCGGCGCAGCTCGGCGACGGCCTTCTTCTGGAGCTCCTCGACCGCATCGTCGATGTAGAGGATCTCGAGGGGATGCTCCTCCGTGTCCACGAAGTCGTTGACGCCGACGACGATCTTCTCCTTCGCGTCGACGGCGCGCTGGTAGGCGTACGCCGCGTCCATGATTTCCCTCTGCGGGAATCCGGCCTCGATGGCCTCGACCATTCCGCCGAGAGCGTCGATCCGACGGAAGTAGTCGAAGCAGCCCCGCTCCATCTTGGTCGTCAGGTCCTCGACGAAGTAGGAGCCGCCGAGCGGATCGATCGTGTTCGCGACGCCGGACTCGTGGGCGATGACCTGCTGCGTGCGCAGGGCCAGCTTGACCGCGAAGTCGGTGGGCAGGGCGAGGGTCTCGTCGAGGGAGTTGGTGTGGAGGGAGTTCGTCCCCCCGAGCACGCCGGCCAGGGCCTGGATCGCCGTGCGCACGACGTTGTTGTAAGGCTGCTGGGCGGTCAGGGAGCAGCCCGCCGTCTGCGTATGGAAGCGGCACATCCAGGAGCGCGGGTCCTTCGCGCCGAAGCGCTCGCGCATCGTCTTCGACCAGATCCGGCGCGCCGCGCGGAACTTGGCGATCTCCTCGAAGAAGTCGTTGTGGGAATTGAAGAAGAAGGAGAGCCGCGGCGCGAACTCGTCGACCGCCAGCCCCGCGTCGATCCCGTACTTCACGTATTCGACGCCGTCGCGCAGCGTGAATGCCAGCTCCTGCAGGGCGGTCGAGCCGGCCTCCCGGATGTGGTACCCGGAGATCGAGATCGTGTTCCACTTCGGGACGTGCTTCGCGCAGAAGGAGAACTGGTCCGTGACGAGGCGCATCGATGGCCGCGGAGGAAAGATGTACTCCTTCTGGGCGATGTACTCCTTGAGGATGTCGTTCTGGAGCGTTCCGCCGACCTTCTCCCACGGCGTGCCGTGCTTCTCGGCGACGGCGAGGTACATCGCGAGCGCGATCGGCGCGGTCGAGTTGATCGTCATGGACGTCGTCACGCGGCCGAGGTCGATGCCGTCGAAGAGGACTTCCATGTCGCGCAGCGAGTCGATCGCGACGCCGCACTTGCCGACCTCGCCGCGGGACATCTCGTGGTCCGAGTCGTAGCCGTAGAGCGTCGGGAGGTGGAACGCCGTCGAGAGGCCCGTCTGGCCGTGCTCGAGGAGGTAGTGGAACCGGGCGTTCGTCTGCTTCGCCGTGCCGTAGCCGGCGAACTGACGCATCGTCCAGAGCTTTCCGCGATAGCCGGTCGCCTGCACGCCGCGGGTGTACGGGTACTCCCCCGGCCAGCCGAGGTCCCGTTCGAAGTCGAACCCGGGCTGCGAGTCGGGAGCCGCGAGCGGCTCGACCGGAGCGCCCGAGACCGTCGTCCAGTCTTTCTTCCAGGAGGGCGCCTTCTCGAACGCCTTCGAAGCCTTCTCCGCCGAACGCTTGCGGCCGGCCGCGACCGACGGCGGCACCAGGGGATCTTTCTCGCTCATGCGCCGAATTCTACGCCGGGCGGCCGGAGGGGATAAGATGCCCGGCGTCTGCTACTTGGGAGGTGCGCGTGAAGGGTGATCCGGAGATCCTGAAGGTCCTGCAGGAAGTGCTGTCGGCGGAGCTGACCGCCATCAACCAGTACTTCATCCACGCCCGGATGCTCCGGAACTGGCGCTACATGAAGCTCGCCGACCATACCGAAAAGGAGTCGATCGGCGAGATGAAGCACGCCCAGGAGGCGATGGACCGGATCCTCTATTTCGACTCCGTCCCGAACATGCAGAAGTACATGAAGATCAACGTCGGCAAGACCGTGCCCGAGATGATGAAGGTCGACCTCGACCTCGAGCACGACGCGGTCAAGCGCCTGAACCACGGGATTCACCTCGCGACGCAGAAGGGCGACAACGGCACGCGGGCTCTGTTCGAGAGGATCCTCGTCTCCGAGGAAGAGCACATCGACTGGCTCGAAGCCCAGATCCAGCAGATCAAGGACATCGGCGCCGAGAACTACCTGGCGCAGCAGATCGAGGGCGGCTAGGGACCAGCGTTCAGCGTCTAGCCCAGCGCCCCGCGGAACGCCGAGGCGAGATCCGCCGCGCTCATCCGGCTCCAGGTTTCGTTGACGGTCAGCCAGAAGGCTTTCCCGTCGGGCTCGGGTTCCGGCAGCTGGATGCCCGAGACCGCGAGCCGCCCCCTGTAGTCCGAAGCGGAAATGCCCTCGACCGAGAGCCGAATCCGGCTCGTGCCGTCGGGCACCTTCTCGATCCTGAGAGCGTCGACGCCGTCGAGCCGCCGGGCCCACTCGTCGGACACCGCGATCCCGGCGCGCAGACGCTCGATCACGCCGGGGGCGTGATGGCGCGCCACGGCCGCGAAAGGCCACGCCGCGTGCAGAGCTCCCCCGAACATCCGCCGATCCTGAAAGAGATCCTCCAGGGTTGCGCGGGGACCCGCGAGGATCGCGCCGCTGCCCGACGAGAATGACTTCCAGAGCGAGACGTAGACGGTGTCGAAGAGCGCCGCATAGTCGGCCGGCGCCACGCCCGTGTAGGCCGAGGCGACGAAGAGTCGGGCACCGTCCAGGTGCAGGCCGATCCCCCGCTCGCGCGCCAGCGCCGAGATCGCCCGCATCTCTCCGAGATCGAACATGGCTCCGTGGAGCCGCCGCACGGGCGACTCGATCGAGATGACCCCCACGCCCGTCGCGACGCGGCCCGAGGCGGTGCGCGCGAGCTCCCGCTCGACGTCGAGGCGCGTGAAGGTCGCCCTCCCCGTCGCGAGCGGCACGAGGTTGAGCGCCGAAAGGCGTTCGGCGCAGTCCCCGGAGTCGTTGTAGAGGTGGCTCTGCTCCTGGACGATGACGCGCGGCTTCCCCCGCGAGAGCTTGCGCACCGCGAGCTGGTTGGCCAGCGTCCCGCTCGGCAGGAAGACGGCTCGCTCCTTGCCGAGGACCTGCGCGAAAAAGGCCTCGAGCTCCGCCACCTCGCCGCCCAGCGAGTACTCGTCCGGAACGATTCCGACCGAAAGTCTCTGCAGGAGAGCCGCGAACTCCGCCGGTGTCAGGCCGAGGCCGTCGACGTCCATGCGCACGGACTGGGGCGAGGCGGCGCGGGCGGCGGCGGCTTCGCCTCCGAGCCGGCTTCCCCACGCCAGTCCGGTCGCCGTCGAGAGCCCGATCAGCGTCCGGCGCGAGAGATCGGCGGCGCTCCGGCCGGAGTCGTTCGCCATATCGCGCTCCTTCAGACGCCGGGGAGCAGGGCGGATTTCACGAGATGCGCCGCCCCCTGGACGGAAAACGGCAGCGAGGACGTCATGAAGCAGGAGTGCGTGCACCAGCACTCGCGATGCGCGATCCGGCGCCGCATCTCGCCGGCCTTCTCCGAGAACCAGGCTTTCTTGAACGAATAGCCGAAGTCGCGGATGTTGCCGATCTCCCACTGCACCTCGCAGAGCGAGACGGTGCCCTCGGGGTTCAGGACCCCGGAGATCGTGCCCGCGTAGCACGGGTAGACCATGCGCTCCTGCGTGAGCGTCTCGAGCTCGGCCGTGCGGGCGCCGA
Organism: uncultured Acidobacteriota bacterium; assembly: GCA_963804915.1. Taxonomy (GTDB): domain Bacteria; phylum Acidobacteriota; class Thermoanaerobaculia; order UBA5066; family Gp7-AA6; genus DAHUXD01. The sequence goes on along the minus strand of CAWDSI010000027.1, from coordinate 190,293 downwards.
CCTTGAGGTTGCGCAGCACCGGACTGTAGTCCCCGAACCGCGCCCAGTAGGGCCTCAGGAACCGCAGCGCTTCGGCGTACTCGGCCGGCGTCAGCGCCCGGATCGACGGATCCGGGAACGGAGGCCGGAGCAGCTCGAAGGAGTGGAAGTTGATCGCCGGCAGGCTCCGCGAGACCCACTCCGTGATCTCGGCCAGGTCGTCCTTGTTGAAGGACGCGAGCACCGTCTGGACGTTCAGGGTGAAACCGCGCGAGCGCGCCTTCAGCGCCGCCAGGCGGCGGTAGGTCTCCTCGATCTTGACGAAGTTGCCCGGAGCGCCGCGGATGAAGTCGTGCCGCTCGCCGAGGTGGTCGAGCGAGAGCCCGACGGTGAAGGTCTGGCGCGGGTCCTTCCGCGACTCGAGCACGCGCGCCACGATGCTCTCGACCTGCTCGGGAATGATGGAGTTCGTCGGCATCGTCACGTTCGAGGCGTCGTGGCGGCGGTAGAGGAGCCGTGTGATCTCGGGCAGCTCGCGATTGAGCGTGGGCTCTCCGCCCGTGAGCACGACCGAGTAGAGGGAGCCGAGATCCGCCAGCGCCCGGTCGTACTCGTCCAGCTTCATCTCCAGGTGGCGGTTCACGTTGAGGTGATCCCAGTAGAAGCACGTCACGCACTTCGAGTTGCAGAGGTTCGTCATCCCGAGGATGAGGTAGCGCGGCAGAGTGTCCCGGCCGCGCACCCAGTGAGCGGCGAGCTCGAGGTTGTTCATCGCGCCGCCGGCGCGAAGACGCCCCGGCCGATGCCGGTGAGGAGTCCCGCGAGATACGTCAGGTGGTGGGCCGCGAAGGCGAACGGGACCGCCGGAAAGAGAGCGAGGTCCCGCCGCCAGATCGGGAACGAGAGCGCCCAGGTCAGGGCCGCGTACAGACCCGCGGCCGGGAGCAGGAAGCGCGGGCCGAAGAGCACGAGCGCGACCGACGCCGCAAACGCCGTCGCGAGAAACGCGACGACGCGCCCGCGTGCGTGCAGGCCCGGCTTCTCCACCAGCAGCCGGCCCGTCTTGACGCGGTATCTCCAGCGCTGCGCGAGGTAGGGACCCGGGAACGCGCGCCGGCGATGCCGCACGCGCGCGGCGGGCTCGAGGACCACGCGCGCGCCGCCATCCATGGCCCGGCGGACGAAGTCCGTGTCTTCCCCGATGTAGCCGAAGGACTCGTCGAAGCCGCCCAGCTTCTCGAAGGTCTCCCGGCGCACGAAGAGGTTGCAGAGCGCGACGTCGTGCGCGGTCCGGACCGGGCCTCCCCGGGGGTTCCACTCGTGGGCCGGCACGCCGCTGCCGATCCCGGGCGTGGCGAGGAGAAGGTTCGAGAGGCGCTCGCCCCAGGGGGCGTCGCGCGGCCCGGGGTCCGGTCCCCCGGCGATGTCGGCCTTTTCGAGAGCCGCCGCGCCGGACGCGAGCCACCCCGGCTCGGCCGTGGCGTCGTCGTCGAGGAAGGCGAAGAGCCGGCCCCGCGCTTCGCGCGCCGCGGCGTTGCGCCTCCGGGCAGGATTGGCGGCGTCGGCGCGCGCCCAGCGGATCGGGATCGACAGGCCCTCGGTCGCGGGAGGCTCCGCCGAGCACACGACGACCTCGATGGCCGGTCCCCCGCGCTGGGTCTTCCAACGATCGCAGGCACTCGGGCAGCAGCGTGCGCACGCGGTCCGAGGCGATGAGGACGGAGAGGCCCGGCTCCATATCGGGATCATAAGCGGGCGCCGCAGCCCGGCCGGTTTCGCCCTCATATAATCTTCGGGCCTTCGGAGGGCTCCTTGGACCTGAGTCGCGAACAGAAGCTCGAGCTGTACCGCTTCATGCGGCTGAATCGTGTCGTCGAGGAGCGGCTCGTCAACCTCTACCGGCAGGGCAAAGTCGTCGGAGGCCTTTACCGCTCGCTCGGCCAGGAAGCGACCTCCGTCGGGACCGCCTACGCCCTGAAGAAGGGCGACATCGTGGGCCCCCTGATCCGCAACCTCGGCGTCGTCCTCGTGATGGGCTACTCGCCCCGCGACGTGATGACGCAGTACATGGCCCGCGCGACGTCGCCTTCGGGAGGCAAGGACTGCAACCTCCACTTCGGCCAACCCGAGCGCGGCGTCATCTCCCCCATCTCGATGCTCGGCGCGCTGGTGCCCGTCATGGCGGGAATCGCTCTCGCCGCCCGGATGCAGAAGAAGGACATCGTCACGATGACGTGGATCGGCGACGGCGGGACCTCGACCGGGGCCTTCCACGAAGGGATCAACTTCGCCGCGGTGCAGAAGCTCCCGCTCGTCGTCATCGCCGAGAACAACGGCTGGGCGTACTCGACGCCCGTGCGCAAGCAGACGGCGGCCCGCACTCTCGCCGACAAGGCCGCGGCGTACGGCATTCCGGGCGAGACCATCGACGGCAACGACGTGCTCGCGGTCTACGACGCGGCGCGCCGCGCGGTCGACCGGGCGCGCTCGGGAGAGGGTCCGACCCTCGTCGAGTGCGTGACGTACCGGATGAAGGGGCACGCCGAGCACGACGCCCAGGCGTACGTCCCGAAGGAAGAGCTCGAGGAGTGGCGCGCGAAGGACCCGATCGCCCGCTACGCGCGCACGCTCGTCGAGTCGACCGCCGCCTCGGCCAACGAGCTTGCCGCGATCGACCAGGCCATCGCCGAGGAAGTCGACCGCGAGGTCGAGCACGCCGAGAAGAGTCCCCTGCCGCAGCCGGAGTTCGCGCTCGAGGGCGTGTACGCGCCCGCCCGGGTCGAGACCGTGCCGGCGGGCCCCCGGAGGCCGCGATGAGTGGAGCCCCGCACCTCGGAGGAGACGCCCCCGGGCCGGCCAAGGGCCAGACCACGTACGTCGACGCCATCCGCGAGGGCCTCCGCGAGGAGATGCAGCGGGACGAGCGCGTCTTCCTTCTCGGCGAGGACATCGGCGTCTACGGCGGCGCCTTCAAGGTGACCGACGGCCTCATCTCCGAGTTCGGAGAGGAGCGCGTCATCGACACGCCGATCGCCGAGACCGCCATCGTCGGAGCCGCGGTGGGGGCCGCCATGATGGGGATGCGCCCCGTGGCCGAGATGCAGTTCATCGACTTCATCTCGTGCGCCTTCGACATGATCACGAACTTCGCCGCCAAGTCCCGCTACCGCACCGGTGTCGGCGTGCCGCTCGTGATCCGCGGCCCCTCCGGCGGCGGCGTGCACGGCGGGCCGTTCCATTCGCAGAACCCCGAGGCCTACTTCGCCCACACGCCCGGCCTGAAGATCGTCCAGCCGGCCACGGCCTACGACGCCAAGGGCCTGATCAAGGCCGCCATCCGCGACGACGATCCCGTGCTCTTCTTCGAGCACAAGTTCCTCTACCGCCGGATCAAGGAAGAGCTGCCCACGGAGGACTACGTGGTCCCGATCGGCAAGGCCGCCGTGCGGCGAACCGGCCGCGACCTGTCCATCATCACCTACGGCGCGATGGTGTGGACCGCGCTCGAAGCCGCGAAGACGCTCGAGGCCGAAGGCATCGACGCCGAGGTCGTGGATCTGCGAACCCTCTTCCCGATGGACGAAGAAACCATCCTCGCCTCCGTCGCGAAGACGAACAAGGCGATCCTCCTCCACGAGGCCACGCGGACCGGAGGAATCGGCGCCGAGATCGCCGCCGTGCTTTCGGAGCGCTGCTTCGAGTACCTCGACGGACCGCTCGTCCGCGTCACGGCGCCCGACACGCCGGTGCCGTACTCGCCGCCGCTCGAGGAAGCATTTCTGCCGAACGCCGAGAAAGTCTGCAAGGTCGCCAGCGCCCTGGCCGGCTACTGATCGCGTCGGCGAACTCGCACCGCCCCCTCCCGTCACCGAGCATTCCCCCCTTCGCCAACCTCCTGCCGCGGCGATAAGCTAGCGAACCCCGGAGACGCCTACTCGAGCGGACGCGTCTCCGGTCCATTCGAACGGAGGAGGACAGAAATGGTCACGCTTCAGGACGCGAGAAGAATCATCGCCGCGGCAGAGAAGAAGGCGCAGGAGATCGGCCAGCCCATGAACATCGCCGTGGCGGATGCGGGAGGCAACCTGGTCTCCCACGTTCGAATGGACGGGGCGTGGCTCGGCAGCATCGACATCTCGATCAAGAAGGCCTACACCTCGCGCGCCTTCGACATCGCCACGAAGGATCTGGCCACGCACTCGCAGTCCGGAGGGCAATTCTTCGGGATCCACGCGTCCAACGACGGGAAGATCATGATCTTCGCCGGCGGCATCCCGCTCAAGAAGGACGGCAAGGTGGTCGGGCGCGATCGGTGTCAGCGGCGGCTCGGGCGAGCAGGATCACGCCGTCGCCGAAGCCGGCGTCAAAGCGTTCTAAACGAGCCCGCCGTTCCAGGAAAGCAGGTTCACAATGGCCACTAATCGCGGCGTCGCGTACCTCGGGCCAGGCAAGGTCGAGGTCCAGTCGATCGACTATCCGAAGTTCGTCGCGCCGAACGGAAAGAGCATCGAGCACGGCGTCATCCTCAAGATCGTCTGCACGAACATCTGCGGCTCCGATCAGCACATGGTCCGCGGCCGCACCACCGCCCCGAAGGGGCTGATCCTCGGCCATGAGATCACCGGCGAGATCATCGAGAAGGGCAAGGACGTCGAGTTCCTGAAGGTCGGGGACCTCGTGACCGTTCCCTTCAACGTGGCCTGCGGGCGCTGCCGGACCTGCCGCGAGGGCTTCACCGGCGTCTGCCTGAACGTCAATCCGGGCCGCGCCGGGGGCGCGTACGGGTACGTGGACATGGGCGGATGGGTCGGCGGTCAGGCCGAGTACGTCATGGTCCCGTACGCCGATTTCAACCTGATCAAGTTCCCCGACAAGGCGCAGGCGATGGAGAAGATCCGCGACCTGACGATGCTGTCGGACATCCTTCCCACCGGTTTCCACGGGGCGGTCTCGGCCGGAGTCGGCGTCGGCTCCATCGTTTACATCGCCGGGGCGGGCCCGGTGGGCATGGCGGCGGCGGCGTCGGCGCAAATCCTCGGAGCGGCGGTGGTCATGATCGGAGACATGATTCCGGAGCGTCTCGCCCACGCGAAGGCGGTCGGGTTCGAGGCCATCGATCTCACGGAAGAGCGACAAGCTCGAAGAGCTCATCGAAGCCGTCGTGGGATCACCCGAGGTCGACGCCGCGGTCGATGCGGTCGGTTTCGAGGCCCGGGGTCACGGAATGGATCACGGCACCGAGGCGCCGGCCACCGTTCTCAACTCCCTGATGACGATCACCCGGGCGTCGGGCCGGATCGGGATCCCCGGTCTCTACGTCACCGACGACCCCGGCTCGAAGGATGAAGCGGCCCAGCACGGAAACCTCCGCATGCGTTTCGGCCTCGGTTGGGCGAAGTCGCACTCCTTCTCCACCGGTCAGACGCCGGTCCTGCGCTACAACCGCGGGTTGATGCAGGCCATCCTCCACGACCGCCTGCCGATCGCGAAGATCGTCAACGCGACGGTCATCTCACTCGACAAGGCGCCGGAGGGATACCGCGATTTCGATTCCGGGGCGGCGAAGAAGTTCGTCATTGATCCGCACAAGATGATCGCCTGACGGGATGCGTTTCGAGGGCACAGTCGCGATTCAAGCGCCGCGACAAAAGGTCTGGGAATTCCTGACGGACCCCGAAAAGGTTTCGAAGGCGGCGCCTGGTCTCGAATCCCTCGAGATCGTCGAGCCCGGGAAGAAATTCCGGGCCACGACCTCGGTCGGCTTCGGCGCGGTTCGGGTGCGGTTCGTCAACGATGTCGAGTGGATGGAGATGGATGCCCCGAACCTCGCTCGGATGAAGGCACACGGAACGGCTCCGGGCTCCGGCGTCGACGCGACCACCGCGATGACTCTCACCGACGGATCGGGGGGCGGCACCGACCTCGCCTGGTCGGCCGACATCCAGGTCGTGGGCACCGTTGCGAGCATGGCCGCCCGGCTGATGGGGGGCGTGACGAAAAAGCTCACGGCGGCCTTTTTCGACAAGGTCCGCGAAGAGATCGAAACGCCCGCCTAGGGCGCTCGTTTCGGACGTTTCCGTGAGAGACATCCTTTCCGACATCGAGGGCTGGCGGAGCGAAGGCCGGCCGATCGCGATCGCCACCGTCGTCGAGACCTGGGGCTCCGCGCCCCGGCCGGCGGGCGGGAAGATGGCGCTGACGGCCGACGGCCGCATCGCCGGCTCGGTCTCGGGCGGTTGCGTCGAGAACGCCGTCGTCGAGGCCGGGAAGAAGACGCTCTCGAGCGGAAAGCCCCAGCTCCTCCACTACGGCGTCTCCGACGACACGGCATGGAGCGTCGGCCTCGCCTGCGGCGGCTCGCTGGACGTCTTCGTCGAGAGGCTGGACCCGGCCCTCTTCGAGCCCGTCGGCGCCGCGCTCCGGGCCGAGAAACCGGTCGCGATCGCGACGGTCATCCGGGGGCCCGAGGGAGATCTCGGTCGGAAGCTCGCCGTCTTCGAGGACGGGACCGTCGCCGGCGGGATCGATGACGCTGTCCTGGCCGAGGCCCGCGCGGCCCTGGTCTCCGGGGCGAGCCGCCGGATCCCGTGGGGAGATCGCGAGATCTTCGTCGACGTGCTGCGCCCCTCTCCCCGCCTCGTCATCGTGGGCGGCGTGCACATCGCGGTCGCCCTCGTGACCCTCGCGAAGACGCTCGGGTTTCGAACGATCCTGGTCGATCCGCGCGAGGCGTTCGGCAACGCGAAGCGATTCCCGCATGCCGACGAGATCGTCAACGACTGGCCGGACGCGGCGCTCGCCCGTGTCGCTCCGGACAGCTCGACGGCCGTCGCCGTCCTGACGCACGACCCCAAGCTCGACGATCCGGCCCTCCTGGCGGCCCTCCCCTCCCGCGCTTTCTACGTCGGCGCGCTCGGCTCGAAACGGACGCAGGAGAAGCGGCGCGCGCGCCTCGTCGAGGCGGGAATCGCGCCCGAGGTCCTGGCGCGCCTGCACGGACCGATCGGCCTGCCTCTCGGGGGCCGCTCGCCCGAGGAGATCGCCGTCGCGATCCTCGCCGAGATCGTCGCGACGCGGAACGGCGCGCTCTAAGAGTTCGCCGCCCGAAACGGTGTCGCCGCCGGAACCGCGGCTCGGGCGTCGGCCTCCGGCTAATCCCGCTCAGCCCGAGCCCAGGCGAATCAGCGCGGCACGCAGGCGTCGGTGCCGGCGCAGGAGCTCGAGGTATCGCGTCTCGTCGCGCGCGGCCTTGGCGCGCACGACGTCGACGGCGGCCCGGCGCTCGTCGCTTTTCCAGCGCGAGAGATCGGGGATCTGCGCCAGCACGGGAGCCAGACTCGCGAACACCGTCCGTTCGCGCGCCGACAACGACGAGCGGCGGACGTGCAGGATCTTCGCGACGCGTGCTTCCGCCCGCTCGCGGAACTCGGAAGCGCTCATCCGGGAATCGCGCAGGCGCCGGTTCACGGCCAGACCGATCCGACGGACGTGGAAGCGGTCCCAGGCTCCGCGCGGCGCCCCCGGCGCGTCGTAGATGAGGTTCCCCGCGACCAGGCGCACCAGCGTGCGGCGCGAGGAACGATACGCGGCGTTTTTCCGGATTCGCCCTTCCTCGCGCGCGAGCAGCCGCCGGACTCCCGCGCTCGTCGGCCGGAAACCGAGCTTGCGGTAGAACCAGAAGGCTCCCGAGTCGAGCGCCTCGTCGTTCTCGAAGCCGAGCTGGTAAGGATCGATCGAAAACGACGTGACTCCGAGAGCGTCCTTGTGCAGCTTCAGGACCTGGGCGTAGATCCAGGCGGATTCGCCTTCCCGGAAGGTGTAATACATGTTGAAGCCGATCTCGAGACGGTCGGCGAGGGCCAACCCCTCGATGTACCCGATCGGCACGCCGTTCTTGACGACGAACCCGCCGTAGGCCGAGCGCAGCGGGAGACGCCGCCCGGGGTCCACGCCGACGAGGAAGAGCTCGACTCCCCTCCCCGGGCGCGCCGCGACGACCGTGGCCGGGTCCGCGTAGGTGAACGTGTAGAACTCCCGATATCGGGCGGCGGTCGCCTCGCGCATCCGATCGCAGACCTTCTCCCCCTGGCGGCGCGAGAGCCGACGCAGGCGGAGCGGGGGCGACGAGAGAACGGCGTCGAGCGAAACGTCCCGGCGCGCGAGAAAGGGCGCGTCGTGGAAAAAGAGTCTGGCGCCGGGCAGCCGCATCCGCGTGCGCGAGGCGTCCGAATCGCCGAGGTCCCACGAGATCGGAACCTCCAGGGAGTCGAATCGCTCGGCGCGGTCGTCCGGAGGATAAGGGAGCCGGGCGTAACGCTCGAGCAGCCAGGCGGGATCGTCGCGCCGCGGACCGGCGGCCGCACCGAGCCACTCGAGGTAGGCCACGTTGGCGTCGGCGAGCGCCTCCTCTTCGAGCAGCGGCAGGAATTGCGGCCAGGTCGCGCGCATCCGATCCGTGGCCACGCCGGCGTCCCAGTCGAGCCGCACCGTCCGTGCGAACCGAGTGGCGAGGAAGCGCGCCGCGTCGAAGGAGTAGTCCGTCCCGATCGTCGTTCCCGCGATGCCCGCGACTTCGGGAGCGTCGAACGGCGAAAGATCCTCGCCGGCCCGCTCGAGCCGGCGCACGTGCCGCGCGATCGTTCCCAGGAGACGTTCGGCGCCGGCGCGCACGCGCTCGTTGTGCGGGTAGGCCCGCAGGAAGAGAAGCGCCTCGTGGAAGCGAATCAGCCGCTCGGGACTTGCGGGGCGGAACGCGCGCGCCGCGGCGAGCGCGCGCTCGGCTTCACGCGCTCCCGGACGCCGATGACGCGCGCTCTCGATGCGGAGCAGAACGGCGTCGGCGCGGGTCGGCACGGCGCGCATGCTACTTCGATATAAGCTCCGGCGCTCGGAGGACGCATGACCCGAGTTCGCTCGTTACCGCTGCTCGCGGCCGCCGCCCTTTTCGCCCTCGGGGCGCCCCTCGCGGCCCAGGCGCCGCCCGCGACGGCAGCGCCCGGGCCGGCCGTCACTCCGTCGCGCGAGTCGCTCGCCGAAGGCAAGGCCCTCTTCGGCAAGGTCGTGGAGTGGCTCGGCGGCCCGCGGAAGATCGCTACCGTCAAGGACGTCCAGACTCGCGGCCGACTGACGGCGAAGACGCCCGAGGGCGAGGCGACCATGGAGGTCCAGTCCTCGTTGATCTTTCCCTACCACCTGTTACAGGAAGTGGATTCGCCTTTCGGGCGCGTGGTCATGGTCGTGACGCCGACGAGCGCGTTCCTGGCCGCGGCGACCGGGACCCAGGACCTTCCGCCGGAAGCCGCCGCCGAGCTCCGGAAGCAGGTCGTCCGCATCCCTCTGAATCTCGCGCGGAACGCGGGCGATCCGAAGCTCGTCGCGGCGGCCGCGGGCAAGGAGAACGTCGGCGAGATCGAGGCGACGATCCTCGACGTCACATACGGCGGCACGGCGGTACGCTGGTTCGTCGACCCGAAGACCGGCCGCATTCTCCGGACGTCCCACACCGGGACGTCGCCGGATGGCAAGCCGGTGCGGATGGTTTCGGATTACCTCGACTACAAGACGGTCGAGGGCTTCCCGGTCGCGCACCGCCTGGAGATCATGTCGAACGGCGAGAAGGATCAGACCCTGATCATCGACGAGTACAAGTTCAACACCGGCGTCGACCTCAAGCTGTTCGAGAAGCCGCCGCCGCCTTCCACGACGCCGCAGGAGCCGGCGCACCCTCTGCACGCCGCGCCGGCGGCTCCACCCTCGGCGGCTCCGCGCCGACGCCGCGGCCCTGAGCCCGGGCCTCAGGGCTCGAGAGGCAGGCAGGTCGTCGGCGCGCGCTTGCCGTCGAAGCGGTCGCGCAGCCACTGGACCGCGCTCGTGGCGCTCGCCCGGCCCGCGCGCATGTGATCCACGCCGGGCAGCGTCTCGTAGCGGACACGTTCGCCGGTGCGGCAGAGGCCGGCCACGAAATCGGCGGTGATCGAGGGGCGCACGATCGTGTCCTCCTCCCCCTGGGCCACGTAGATCGGCGCGCGAATCGGGCGGCGCCCGGGCCGGTTCTCCTCGAGCAGGCGTTTCCATGGCTCGGCCTCGAAAGCCCCGTCCTTCAGAAAATCGGGGCGCAGGCCGCGGGAGTCGAACACGGCGCGGTACGCCTCGCCCCAGGTCTCGACGCAGTCGCGCGCGGCCCGGTCGATGTTCGGGATGGCGGCCTCCACGACGACGGGCTCGAGCGGCGCGCCGTAGACGCGGGACCACGACCAGAAGCTGTACGCCGCGATCAGCCGGCCGGCCCGCTCGGCAATGTCGTCGACGAGCAGCTGCCCGAGCTCGGTCGCGGGAGCAATGGCCGCCACGCCGGCGAGCTCGAGCTCGGGAGCGTAGATCGGGGCGATCTCGCCCGCGAAGAGAGCCGCCTGGCCTCCCTGCGAGTGGCCCCACACGGCATAGCGCGCGCTCGCGCCCACCTTCTCGAGATCGCGCGCGGCGCGGACCGAGTCGATGACGGCGCGGCCTTCACTTTCGCCCACGAGGTAGGGATGCGGGCCGGGAGTGCCGAGGCCCGGATAGTCCGTGGCCGCGACGACGTAGTCGAGGGCGATCAGGGCCTGCAGGTGCGGGATCGTGTCGAAGACCTCGGGGCGGAGCGAGGGCGCGCAATTGCTCGCCACCCCCGTCGTCGGGTGCGCCCACGCGACGACCTGCCTCCCGGCGATCGGCGCGGGGAGCTGGGGCGCCACGACGATGCCGGACACCGTGACCGGTTGGCCGTCGAGGCCGGTCGAGGAGTAGAGGATTCGCCACGCCTTCGCTCCCGGAGGCGGATCGCGCATCTCCTCCGAGCGGATGAGTCGGCCGGGGGCGTGCGTTGCGGCGTCGGGCGTCGCCGCGTAGAACGGTCCCGGCGGCGGAGGCCCGCCCGCGCAACCGAGCGCGACCATCGCGGCGAGCCAGAGAAGGCGGCGAGACAGGCCCAAGCGGCGCACAGTCTACTCTCGCGACGGCGCCACAAGGCCGCTGAGACACAGCAACGCGACTCTCAGCCGAGCAGAGTCTTCAACCGGGAGTGTCCCTCGCGGCTGACCGGGACGCGGGATCCGTCGGTGAGGATCGCGACGTAGCTGCCCTTCGCGTAGGTCTCCAGCCTCGCGATCGCATCGACGCGGACGAGATGCGACCGGTGCACGCGGACGAACCGGCTCGGATCGAGTGCCGCCGCCAGGCTCGCGAGCGTCTGGGCCTTCAGAAAGGTCTTTCCCTCGCTCGAGAGCTCGACGTAGTCGTCCTGGGCGCGCGCCGCGAACAGCTTGTCGACCGGGATGATGTGGACGCGGGCGCCGTCCCGCACCACGACCCGCTCGAGCCACGTTCCCGCCGGCCGGGCGGCCGCCGCGAGCGCCTCCGCGTCGCGCGGCGCCCGGGAGGCCAGACGCTCCCGCGCCCGCTCGACGGCGGCCGCGATCCGAGCCGGCTCGAAGGGCTTCAGCACGTAATCGACCGCGTGGACCTCGAAGGCCTTCACGGCCCACTCGTCGTACGCCGTCACGAAGACCGCCGCGATCTTCGGGTCGAGCAGCTCGAGGACCTCGAAGCCGGACAGCTTGGGCATCTCGATGTCGAGGAAGACGACGTCCGGCGAGAGCTCTCCGGCCGCTCGGACCGCCTCGAGACCGTTGGCGCATTCGCCCAGGATGCGAACGCCCGGGACCTTCGCGAGATGCTCGCGCAGGATGCTCCGTGCCGGAGCCTCGTCGTCCACGACGAGAACGCCGAGGGCCTCTTCGTTCATGCCGGAGCCTCCGCCCGGACCGAGCTCACGCCGCGGCCTCCGCCGGAACCGAGATGACGACCATGTACCGGTCGGCAAGGCGCTTGGCCGCGAAGAGGCCGTCCGGTCCCCACTTGGCCGCCAGCCGCTGCCGGACGTTCGCGAGGCCCACGCCGGTTCCCGGACGCGCCGGCGCGTCGGGGTCGAGAGGATTCTCGATCAGGATGCGCAGCCGTCCCGCCGAGCACGCCACGCTCACGCGCACCTTGCCCCCCTCGATCAGCGAGGCCACGCCGTGGCGCACGGCGTTCTCGACGAGGGGCTGGAGCAGCAGCGGCGGAAGCTGGCAGAGATCGCCGCGCTCGTCCAGGTCCTCCTCGAATTGCAGCCTCTCCCCGAACCGCAGCGCCTCGACCTGCAGGTACGCGCGCGAGAGGGCGAGCTCCTCGGCCACCGAGATGGTCTTGCGTTCCCCCACCGACAGGCTCTTTCGCAGGAACTCGCCCAGACGCACGCACATCTCCTGGGCCTTCGGCGGATCGGCCGAGGCCAGCGCCGAGATCGAGTTCAGACAGTTGAAGAGGAAATGCGGCCGGATCTGCGCGCGCAGGGCCGCGAGCTCGGCTTCGCGCGCCAGGATCTCGAGCTCGGCCTCCCGGCGCTCGGCCTCGCTCGCCGCCTGGAGGGCGAGCAGCACGTAGTTGAACGCGGCGGAGAGCAGATAGAGGAGAAAGCCCGCCGCGAGGAGCGCGATCGCCTGGGCGGCGAAACGGCCCGGAAGACCCTGGAAGGCCGGGACGAGCCCGAACCCGGCCGCCAGGAGCGCGGCCAGCCCGACCCACAGCGAGGCGATGACGGCGCCCGCGAGTGCGTGCGCGAGGACGATCGGGAGAATGCGCGCCCGCTTGAGGGGGAACTGCCGACACAGATACCAGGGCGAGAGCCCCATGAATGCGTAACCGACCGTCAGCGGCACCGCGAGCGCGATGGCCTCGCCGAGAAACAGGCCGCCCGGCCGGGCGAGAAGCGCGGTCACGATCGCGGCGAGTGGCGCGCAAGCCGCGAGATACGGGAGCAGGCGTCCGGGCCTTGCGAGTATGGGGTGCATGGTTGTTGTGCTTCGTGCCTTCGCGTCGGCGCTCAGTGCTTCACTTCGACGCCGCCCATGAACACGAAGCCCGAGACGGTCAGGACCTTCTGGGGTCCCTCGGCCGGCGCGCGCCGATTCCTCGAGTTGTAGTCGGCGCCGCCCATGAAGGGCGTCACGTCCATGACCACCGCCCAGTTCTCCGGCACCTTCAGGTCGATGCCGCCCATGATGACGAACACCTCGATTCGCGCGGCGTCGCCGGCGATGTCGGCGTCGCGAAGGTCGATGTCGAAGCCGCCCATGATGGCGGTGACGTTGCCGCCGCGGAAGCTTTTCGAGCGGAGCATCCGGTCGCCGCCGCCGAACATGGCGAACTCGTCGAGCCGCTCACCCACGCCAGCCGGCGCCGGCTCCCGCAGCTCGCCCGTCGCCTGCAGGCCGGCGATCGCGCCGTCGTGGATGCGCTGGCCGAGGGCCGCTCCCGGATCCGGCGACGGATAGCCGTCCGGGTTCCTCCGGGCCTCGAGGGCCCGCCAGATCAGGTACACGCCGAGGGCGACGAGGATGACCGGCCACACGTGGCGAAACCGGAACCAGAAGAAGCCCAGGTTTCGCAGCAGGAGCAGTGTTCCGACGGCGACGAGAACCGCGCCCCAGAAGCGATCGGCGTGCTTGCGGGGCCAGACGAGACTGGAAATGCCCGGAATGATCAAGACGAGCGGCCAGTAGTCGATGATCGAACCGGCGTCGATGAGGTTGAAGGTGTCGAGGGTGAACAGAATCCCGAGGGCGATCAGCACGACGCCGACGACCACGCGGGGCGAGAAAGGCGGTCTGTTAAGTTCGTTCATGTCTGTCCTCCACTTCAGTCTACGCAGCCGCCCGGTGGTCCTCCGGCCGTTTTCGGCCAACGGCCCCTTTCCGCCGGTGAACGCGGACCTCGCGCCGGCCGGTGGAGCCGGAGAAGCTACAATCCCCCCGCCGACACGGTAACGATCACTTGTAACTAGGTGGGCCGCGCCGCTTCATGATCTGCCCCAAGTGCCAGACCCCCAATCCGGAGCCGGGGAAGAACTGTCTCCACTGCGGCTTCGCCTTCGAAGGACTTCCCCTGGCCGAAGAGTCCCACCCCGGCGAGCTGACGTCGCTTCCGACGATGGGAGGGCCGTCGTCGTTCCGGCAATGGGCCGACCAGTCTCAGCGCGGCGTCGCCTCCGTCGTCCTGCCGGCCGGTCTCGAGATCGGCCACCGGTACCGGGTCAAGAGCCTGCTGGGCATGGGAGGCATGGGTGCGGTCTACCTGGTCCATGACAAGGGGCTCGACCGCGACGTCGCTCTCAAGCTGATTCGTTCGGACATCGCCGACGACGCCGACGCCCTCGAGCGCTTCAAGCGCGAGATCCAGCTCTCCAGCCGCGTCACCCACTCGAACGTGCTGCGCGTCTTCGACCTCGGAGAGAGCGACGGCATCCAGTTCCTGACGATGCAGTTCGTCGACGGACGGGACCTCTCGACGATCCTGAAGAAGCAGGGCAAGCTCCCGGTCGAGCGACTGCTGCGGGTCTTCCGCCAGACCGCCGAGGGCCTCAAGGCCGCCCACGATCAGGGCGTCATCCATCGCGACCTGAAGCCGCAGAACATCATGCTCGACTCCGCGGATCGGGTCTACGTCACCGACTTCGGCATGGCCAAGTCCTCCGAGCAATCGGGCATGACGCAGACCGGCGCCGTCATCGGGACGCCGTTCTACATGTCGCCGGAGCAGGTCAAGGGCGAGCCGGTCGGCCCGCAGTCCGACATCTTCTCGCTCGGCGTGATCCTCTACCAGATGGCCACCGGGACCGTCCCCTTCAGCGGCGCCACGCCCTTCGAGGTCATGATGGTGAGGGTCCAGCGGCGGCCGAAGCCCGCCAAGGAGCTCAGCCCGGACCTTCCGGTCTATCTCCAGAAAATCATCGATCGCTGCCTCGTGGTCGAGCCGGACCTGCGCTATCAGAACGTCGGGCAGATTCTGGCGGACCTGGACGCGGAACACGTCCGATCGGGGATTTCGTACCGTGCCATGTCGCGCCGCTGGCTCAAGCCGACGGCGGCGGCCGATCGTCGTCGCGATGGTGCTCGCGGGCGGCGGTATCTGGGTGTACCAGAAGGGCCGGGGGGCCAAGGTCACCACCCAGAAGCCCCAGTCCGTGCTCGTGGCGGATTTCGCGAATCACGCCGGCGATGCGGTCTTCGACGGAACCCTCGAGCCCGCTTTCACGATCGCCCTCGAGGGCGCCTCGTTCGTCAGCTCGTACAACCGGAGCGCGGCGCGCAAGGTCGCGGCGCAGCTCTCGCCGGGCGCCACCGGCCTCGACCAGACCCTCGCCCGCCTCGTCGCGGTTCGCGAGGGGATCAACGTCGTCACTTCCGGATCCATCGACAAGAGCGGGAGCGGCTACGAGGTCTCCGTCCGGGCGATCGACGCCGCGACCGGCAAGACCATCGTCGAGGACCGGGAAAGCGCTTCTGGAAAAGAGGCCGTCCTCGCCACGGTGGCCCGGCTCGCCGCGAAAGTCCGCCGTGCCCTCGGCGACGCGACGCCCGAATCCACGCAGCTCGCCGCCGCCGAGACCTACACGGCCGGGTCGCTGGAAGCCGCGCACGAGTACGCCGTCGCGCAGAACCTGCAGTGGGAAGGCCACTGGGACGAAGCGATCCGGCAGTACCAGAGAGCGCTGGACCTCGATCACAACCTCGGCCGGGCCTATGCGGGCCTGGCCGCCGTCGAGAGCAACCGCGGACAGCGCCAGGCCGCCGAGAAGAACTACAAGGAGGCCCTCGCCCGCATCGACCGGATGAGCGAGCGCGAGAAGTACCGGACCCGCGGCGGCTACTACCTCCTGATACGGAACCCCGACAACGCCATCGACGAGTTCTCCGCCCTCGTCAAGCAGTTCCCGGCCGACACGGCCGGCATCGCGAACCTGGCCTTCGCATACTTCGTCAAGCGGGACATGGCCAACGCTCTCACCTGGGGGCGCCGCGCGATCGAGATCTACCCGAAGAACGTTCCCCAGCGAAACAACTTCGGCCTGATCGCGATGTACGCCGGCGATTTCGACACCGGGACGCGCGAACAGAAGACGGTTCTGCAGATGAACCCGCAGTTCGTGCTGGCCTACGTCGGCCTCGCCCTCTCGGAGCTCGGCGGGGGACGGCCCGAGCAGGCGCTCGCGACGTGGAACAGGCTCGCCGCGACCGGCCCCGCCGGAGCCTCCGTCCGCCGCCGCCGGGCTGGCCGACCTCGCGCTGTACCAGGGACGGATCGCCGACGCCCGCACGATCCTCGAGACCGCCATCGAGGCGGACGTCGCGGCGAAGAACACGGACGAGGCCGCCCGAAAGCTGACGACGCTCGCCGAGGCCGAGCTCGCGAGCGGCCAGGCGGCGCGCGCGGTCGCGGCCGCCGAGCGGGCCACGGGAATGAGCGATGACCTGGCCGTCGTCGTCAGCGCCGCGCGGGTTCTCATCGAAGCCGGCGAGGAAAAGAAAGCCCTCGCCGCGGCGGCGCAGCTCGCGACGCGGCTGGAGCCCGATCCGCAGATGTACGCCGCGCTTCTGAAGGGCGAAGCGGACATGAAGCGCCGGAACTACCGGGACGCGATCGCCCGCCTCAAGGAGGCGCGCAAGCTCGCGGACTCCTGGCTCGTGCGGTACGACCTCGGACGCGCGTACCTCGAGGCGGGCTCGTTCGCCGAGGCGGACGCCGAGTTCGATGTCTGCGTGAAACGCCGCGGCGAGGCCGCCGCGGTCTTATCTCGACGAGGTTCCGACCTTCCGCGTCTTCCCGCCCGTCTACTACTACCTCGGCCGGGCGCGAGAGGGTCTCAAGAGCCCCGGCGCCGCCGACGCCTTCAAGACGTTCCTGGGCTTCCAGACGGGCGAGGGCGGCGCGCTCGCAGCCGACGCCCGCCGCCGCCTCGCCGGCAAATAGAAACGGCGGCGGCCCTCGCGGGACCGCCGCCGCGCGCGAGTTCGCGGCGGCCTACTGGAGCTTCTCGATCGTCGCCTTGATCGCGCTGCCGTCGTTCAGCTGCAGCTCGAGCTCGTAGCAGCCCGGCCCCGCGACGGACGACGTGTCCCAGTTGAAGATGAACTGGTTGGAACCGGCATCGAACCGGAACGTGCTCCCGCCCGTCGCGCCGGTCGTCGGTTTGTAGAGCAGGGTGACCTGACCGGTCGCCTGGCCGGAGCAGGCCCCGCCCGTGTAGGCGACGGCCTGCAGGAATCTGCTGTCGTCGCGAGATCCGAGAGGAACGTGCCCGCCGCGTTCTGGAGCTTCCACTTCATCGGCGTCGCCGACCCGTAGTTGTCGGTGCGCGAGAAGGTCGGCGCCGAAAGCGTCCCGGCCGTCGCCATCGGCGACAGGAAGCCGGTGAACGTATAGAGTCGGCGGGACCGTCACGGACTGGCTCAGGACTGCGGAAGTGCTGCCGGTGAAGTTCGGGCTCGCGCCGTAGACCGCGGTGATCGGGTGCAGGCCGGCCGACAAGCCCCGCCGTGGCGAAGGTCGCGACGCCGGCGGAGAGAGTCGACGTGCCGAGCGTCGCGGCCCCGTCGCGGAATGTCACCGTCCCCGTCGGAACGCCTCCCGGCGACGTCACGGTCGCGGTGAAGGTCACCAATTGGCCGAGCATGGACGGATTCAGGCTGGACGCGATCGCGGTCGTCGTGCCGGCCGGGTTCACCGTCAGGCCGGTCGAAAGTCCGCTCAAGAGGTGTATGGCCGTCGCGGAGAAGTTCGCCGCGATGGTCACAGTACCCGCCGCCGTCGGGGTCACCGTCACCTGGCAGGCCGAAGCGCTGGCCGTCGTGGGAGCCAGGACGCAGCTCGTGGCCGAGAGCCCGGAGCCGGTCAGGGCGACCGTGCCGGTCGGGCTCGACGGCGTCCCGCTGCCCTGCGTGTCGGTGACCGTGACGGTCACGGACGTCGTCTGGCCCACGACGACCGGGTTCGCGCCGAAGGCGATCGCGGTGGCGGTCGTGCGGCCGGCGACCGTCAGGCTGAACGTCTGGCTGGCCGTCTGTGGCGTGCCCGGGGTCGAGTCGGTGACCTTCGCCGTGAACGAGAAGCTCCCCGAGGCCGACGGAGTTCCGGAGATCACTCCTCCCGGAGACAGCGTCAGCCCCGCCGGCAGCGCGCTTCCCGGGAGCCAGCGCTCCAGGTCAGCGGCGCCTTGCCTCCGGCGGCCAGAAGCGTCGTGCTGTAGGGAGTCCCGACCAGGGCGGCCGGACAGCGTCGTGCCGCCCGGCGTCTGGATGAAGAGGAGCGCCGCGAAGTCCGGAACGGAGCCGTTGGTGTTCGTGCCGTGGGCGGTGATCACCGGCGTCAGGCCGCGGATCAGCTCCGCCATCTCTTCCGGCGTCAGGGCCGCGCGCAGCGTCACGAACGCCGTCTCGCCGGGCGCCAGAGCCATCGTGCTGTTGGAAACGCTGCCGTCGGGAATGTTCGGGTTCGCGGCCGAGGCCAGGTCGGCCGAGACCAGGGCGTCGCCGACGTTCGAGACCACGACGCTCTGCGGCTCGTTCAGGAGCGTGCAGGAGACGCTGGCCGGGGTCGTCGAGTTCTTCGTGACGATGACCTGCACCGGCGTGTTGGACGGGTTGTTGCCGTAGAGCGCGACCCGGTAAGAGTGCGCCGTGTTCCCCGAGTTCGTCACGGCATAGGTCGAGTCGCTGACCGGCTGGTTGGAGATGTTCAGGTTCGAGATGTTCAGGTTCGAAATGTTGAGGTTCGCGGCCGTGGTGTTCGAGATGTTGAGGTTGGAGATGTTCAGGATTCGCCGGGTCGGGATTCGAGATGTTGAGGTTCGAGATGTTCAGGTTGGAGATGTTCAGGTTCGAGATGTTGAGGATCGCCGGATCGGCGTTGGAGATGTTCAGGTTCGAGATGTTCAGGGCCTGGCTCGGGTTCGAGATGTTCAGGAAGGGGTTCGGATTCGCCGGGTTCCACGACCTGGAAGCCGGGAGTGTAGATCTCGAGGGTCCCGATGTCGGCGGTCGTGCCGTCCGGCTGCGCGAGCGGCGAGACCGAACCCTCGGGGTTCATCGCGATCGAGCCCGACAGGGTCCCGCCGACTTCCGCGACGTTGACCGTGAAGCCCGCGGCCGGGCTCGCCGCCTTCGCGAAGACCGGGCGCGCGGCGCCGGACCGCGGGCGCGATCGTCACGTCGAGGGTGGTCTGGGAAGACGTCTGGAGGAACGAGGCCTGCCCTCCCGGCGGCTGCGTGACCGTGAGACGGAAGGTGCGCTGGCTGGCCGTCAGGTTCTGGAGCGTCACGACGAAGGATCTCTGGAGCGTCGGCGAGAGCGGCTTGACGTTCTGGGGCGAGCCCACGACGAGCCCCTCGGAGATCCGGCTGCTGTAGACGTTCTGGTTGCGCATGCCTTCCTGGCCGACGACGCAGGGCGGAGTCTGCTTCGAGGGATCGGCCACGCTCTGGTGCACCGGGCCCGTCGCCGTGTAGTTCGCCCAGTTGCCGTCCAGAGGCGGCTTGACGTCACGGTTGTCGGTCCAGCTGGCGTAAGCGACGAACGGGCTCGACGCGGACGTGTTGAAGCTCCATACGCCGGCTCCGTTGGCCTTGAAGGCCTGGCCGGCCACGTCGACGTAATCCCCGAGGAACGGCATCGTGCCCTGCGAGAAGAGGGGCAGGTTCGGCGCGTTGACCTGCAACTGCGTCAGGCCGGTCGGCACGCCCGTGTCGGTCGCGCTCAGGCCGAACCGGTACTGGGACACGGTCGAGGTCGCGAAGCTCGGCGCGGCCGCCGGCCGGCGCCGTGGCGACCCGGAAGTCCACGGTGTGGCGGCGCGTCGTCAGCATCGCGTCGTCGATCCCCGTCGTGAACCCGAGCGGGAAGACCTGTTCGGGATGGGCCGGCAGCTCGCCCTTCGGGTCGCGCCGCACCAGGTAGAAGCGACCCTGCGCGTCCGGCGCGAACGGGGTCGTTGGGGATGTGGAAGCCGAGCGTGTGGTCGAGCCGCTGGTCGTAGTAGACGAGCACGAGGCGACCGGCCACGAACGTCAGCTGGGGCATGAACTGGTGTCCGCGCGACAGCGAGGCGCCGAAGTCGTCCGTGATCGGCGAAGCGTCCGCCGCGACCGGAGCGCTCCAGGCGGCGCCGTCGGTGGACGTCGACAGGACGATCCGGGAGTCTCCGGTCGACGCGTCGCGCTGCGCCCAGCCGATGTGGACCCGCGCTTTGTTCGCCGCATCGACCGACACCGCGATCGTCGGGAGCGCATTCGTCCGGAACTGCGTCGTGGTGGTGCCCTGATCGAAGGGCGCGATCGTCGCGACATCCTTCGTGTTCTTGGACGGGAAGGTCTTCCCGAAGTCGGTGGACTTCGCGACCACGATCGCATCCGGCTGGCTCGAGGTCGCGAACCGGCGCCAGGTCACGTAGATCGCTCCGGAGGCCGGCTCGATCGCCATGTTCGTGCCCTGGTTGATTCCGTTCGACTCCGAGAGCTTCAGGGGACTCGACCAGGTCTTCCCGCAGTCGAGCGAGCGCGAAAACATGATCTTGGTGCTCGTGCTGCCGGTGAACCGGCTCCAGACGATGTAGACGTTGCCGGCCGGAATGGTCTGCGGCGTGCCGAACGGGTTGAACGTGCACGTCCCGGCGCCCGCCCGAGGGATGTCCACCCCGAGCCAGGGCTTGTCGATGAATTGCCCGGACGTCCCGGTGTCGACCAGGACGGTCGAGACGTACTTGATCGTGTCCTTCCCGAGCGTGGCGTCGCCGTTCTCCTTCTGATTGGCGTCGAGGAAGCGCGTCACGAAGACGGCGCCATTGTTCGTGCCGCGGTTGAAGGCGATGCCGCTGAAGTAGAGGAGACCGTGCGTGCCGGGGCGGAGGGTGGGATCGGCCGCGGCGCTGTAGGCCTTCAGGGGAGAGGCGAGGCCTTCCGGCGACTGGTCCTGGGGAAAGCCGGGCAGCAGCGTGCTCTGCCACGTCTGCGCTCCGTCGAAGGACTTGAACACGCCGAGCCAGGCGTCGCCCGCGAGCGATCCGGGCACGATGTCCGAGATCGGAAGGTCCACCGTCCGGTAGTCGTTGGCGCCAGCCAGCAGGTGCAGCGGGTTGCGCGAGGAGACGGCCAGCGAGGGCTCGTTCTGGCGCTGGAGGAACGGGTCGCCTCCGGGGAACTGCGTGCCCGAGACCATGTTGACGTTCTGGCCCGCCACGGGTGCGGTCTGAGCGCGGGCGGTCGGTGCCAGGGCCGCGAAGACGGCGAGCGCGGCGACCACGACGCCGGCCACGCCGGGGAGGAAGCGCCGGGACCGACGCGGGAGCGCGTCATACGACGCACACGGGTAGAAGCGCAGCATCGGGGCCTCCTCAAGGTCGAAACGGTTCGAAGGCGCCGCGTGCGCCTCGTTAGGTATTTGCCGTGGACAACGCGAGCGGATAGTAATCTATATCGCGATCGGACGTCGCGATCAAGGAACTCTTCTGGATTGAGGCGCTTTGGCCTATGCTGTGGGCTGCGAGGGAGGTTCCATGTCGACCCCGGTCATCATGCCCCAGATGGGTGAGTCCATCGCCGAGGGCACCATCACCAAGTGGCTCAAGAAAGTCGGCGATGCGGTCAAGCGTGACGAGCCGATCTTCGAGATCTCGACGGACAAGGTCGACGCCGAGATCCCGTCCCCGGTCGCGGGGACGCTCCTCGAGATCAAAGTGAACGAAGGCCAGACGGTGGCCATCAACACCGTCGTCGCCACGATCGGCGAGGCCGGCGAACAGGCCGCAGCGCGCCGGCGCCCGCGCCGAAAGCCGAGCCGGCCCCACAAGCCTCTGCCGCGCCGCCCCCCGCTCCGGCCAGGGCGGCCGAGCCCGCGCCGGCTCCGAAGCCCGAGCCGAAGCCGGCGGGACAACCCGTCGCTGCGACCCACACCCGCACCGGCACCGGCCGCCGCCGCCCCCGCGCCCAGACCCTCCGGGCCCGCGCGCGTCGAGCCCCCCGCCGGAGGGCAGGGTGCCGGAGGACAAGTCGAGTCGATCGAGGAGCGCATCCGCCGGAAGTCCTCCCCGCTCGTCCGCAAGATCGCCCAGGAAAACCAGATCGACATCCAGGAGATCGAGGGCACCGGCATCCACAACCGCGTCACGAAGAACGACGTCTTCTCCTACCTCGAGAATCGGAAGGTCGCGCAGGCACCGAGCCGGGGCTCCGCCGCGCCGGCCGAGGCGCCGCAGATGTCCGTCGGCCGCGCCGAGCCGATGGAGGCGCCCGCGCCCCGTCCCGCGATTCCCGTGACCGACCGCGACGAAGTCGTCGCGATGACGAAGATCCGCCGGATCACCGCCGAGAACATGATCCTCTCCACGCGGACGTCGGCGCACGTCACGACGGTCTTCCAGGTCGACTACACGAACATCGCCCGCATCCGCGCGAAGTCCAAGGACGACTTCCTGGCGAAGAACGGCGTGAAGCTGACCTATCTGCCCTTCATCTTCCGCGCCGCGATCCAGGCGCTCAAGCAGTTTCCGCAGGTCAACGCTTCGATCGACGGCGAAAACATCGTCTACCACAAGGACGTCCACCTCGGCATGGCGGTGGCCCTCGACTGGGGCCTCATCGTTCCGGTCATCAAGAGTGCCGACGAGAAGTCGATCCTGGGCCTCGCCCGCGCCTCGCAGGACCTCGCGGAGCGCGCTCGCACGAAGCGGCTCAAGCCCGAAGAAATCCAGGGTGGAACCTTCACCGTCACGAATCCGGGCGTCTTCGGCTCGCTCTTCGGTACGCCGATCATCCCGCAGCCTCAGGTCGCGATCCTGGGCGTCGGCACGATCGAGAAGAGGCCCGTGGTCGTCCAGGACGAGAACGGCCAGGACGCGCTGGGCATCCGCACGACCGGCTACCTCGCGCTGTCGTTCGACCATCGCCTGATCGACGGCGCCGATGCCGACAAGTTCATGGCGGCGGTCAAGAAGACGCTCGAGACGGGAGAGTTCGACCTCGGTTAGGGCTCCCGGCATCCCCCGGCTCGGCCGGCGAGCCTGCGCCGGGCTCTTCCTGCTCGCCCTCGCCGCCCGAGCGGCGGCGATTCTGTGGTTCGGTGTTTCGACGACGCGCTTCGGCGACTCCGAGGCGTACATGCGAGCGGCGACCGAGCTCGTCGCGACCGGCCACTACCCGAAGAGAACCGAGCCCTTCTACTTCCGGGCGCCGGGATATCCGTACTTCCTGGCAGCCGCGACACTGGGCCATCCGCGCTCGGTCGCGGCCGGCAAGGCGATCAATGCCGTCCTCGGAGCGCTCGCCGCCGTCCTCCTCGCCGCGCTGTCCGCCCGGATCTTCGGAAGCCGTCCCGTCGCCGTCGTCACCGGGATCGCCGCCGCCCTGCACCCCGGTCTCGTGATGCTTTCGACCGACGTCCAGAGCGAGCCCCTCTTCGTGGTCCTCCTCCTCATCAGCGGCTACCTGCTCCTCGCGGCGGCGGACCGTCCGTCTTCGAACCTCGCGATCGCCGCGGGCGCCGCGCTCGCCCTGGCCGCGCTGACCCGGCCCGCGGCCCTCGCGTTGTGCCCGCTGCTCGCGGCTCCCCTCTTCGACCGGCGGTGGCCTCTGCGCGCGCGCGGACAGGTCGCGGCGTCCGGACTCCTCGGTTTGACGCTGGCGCTGTTTCCGTGGACGCTGCGGAACGCGATCGTCTTTCACGAGCTCGTGCCGATCAACGATGCCGGCGGAAGCGCGTTCTACCAGGGCAACTCCGACTGGATGGTGCGCTTCTACGAGATCGAGTCGCCGGAGGAGTACGCGCGCTGGATCGGCGCATCGTTTTCGGATCTCGAGCGGCAGACGCGCGCGGTCGACGCCGCGAGCGGAGGCTCTCCTTCGGCGCTGTCGCGCCATTTCGTCCGCAAGACGTTCCAGGAGCGCGGCTCGGACCTGGCCGGGTGGAGCCGCCTGCTCGCCCTCAAGGCGTGGGACTGGCTCCGGCCTTATCCGCATCCGCTCTTCTGGCCCCGTTGGGTTCTGTGGCTCGTCGGCGCCGTGAACACGGCCGTCATGATCCTCGCCGCGATCGGCCTGTTCGGCGCCCCGCGGCCGGGCGTCCGCGCGTTCGCCGCGGCGTATCTGCGTCCTCAGCATGGCCGTCCACGTGGCGCTGATCGTCGTCTGGCGCTATCGCATCGCGTCGTGGGACCCGGTGCTTCTCCTCTACGCCGGTTGGGCGGCATGGCCGCGCCGATGATCGCCGACGCCCTGCGCTCGATCCGCACGTTGGGCTTCCGCCTCGCGAGCCCGCTCGACCGCGCCTGGCTCCTCGCCACCGGGCGCGGGCATCTGCCTCCGCTCTGGCTTCGCCGGCACACGGGCTCCGTGTCCGCCTTCGAGAGCGCCGCGCGGGAAACGTCCGCCTTTCTGGATCGGCTGGGTCTGTGGAAAGACGTCCAGGTCGTGCTCGACGTCGGCTGCGGAGCGGGGGCGATGGTCGAGGAGTTCCGGCGGCGGCTCCCGGGGAACGGGCGCTACGTGGGCTTCGACGTGCACGCGCCTTCGATCCGCTGGTGCCAGGCGCACTGGGCCTCGGATCCGCGTCTCTCGTTCGAGGTCGCGCCGGTCGCTTCCCCGTACGGCTCCGCTTCGGGACGCCCGATCGAGAGCTACCGGTTTCCGGTCGGGGACGGAGAGGCCGATCTCGTGCTCGCAAAGTCGGTCTTCACGCACCTCACGGCCGACGGGGCGCGCCACTACCTCGCCGAGACGCGGCGGGTGCTCCGGCCCGGCCGGCCGGCCGTCGTCACGGCGTTTCTCTACGAGGCAGCAACCCCCGGCGTGGAGGTGGCGTTCCCCCACGCCGCCGGCGACGGCATGCGCGTGAAATCGCTCGCGCGCCCGACCGCGGCCGTCGCCTGGGAGAAGTCGAAGTTCATCTCCATGATCGAAGAGGCTGGCCTGCATCTGCAGTGGCATTCGGAGGGCTACTACCCTGGCCGCGAACGTCGCGACGCGCAGGATGTGCTGCTCCTCGGTCTCTGAGGCGCGGGTACACTTGGCCTGATGGAAGCGGTCGCGGCTCCGGTCACCCGCGCACTCCGGGTCCCCTGGCTCGGGCGCGTCTCGTACGAGGAGGGGCTCCGCCTCCAGGCCGAGGCCGCGCGCCGGGCGGCCGCCGGCGAAGAGTCTCTCCTCCTTCTCGAGCACGAGCCGGTCTTCACGCTCGGGCGGAATGCGTCGGAGAAAGACGTCCTCTTCACCCCCGAGCGGCGCCGCGAGCTCGGCATCGCGCTGCACGAATCCGACCGCGGCGGGAAAGTGACCTACCACGGGCCGGGCCAGCTCGTCGGGTACCCGATCCTCGATCTGGCGCCGGATCGCAAGGACGTGAAGCGCTACGTCCGCGATCTCGAAGAGGTCCTGATCCGGACGCTCGCCGACTTCCGGATCCCGGCGGAGCGCTCCCCCGTGCGCGAGCGCGTGACGTCCGTGTGGGTCGGCAACGACAAGATCGCGGCCATCGGAATCCACATCGCCCGCTGGATCACGACGCACGGCTTCGCGCTCAACGTCACGGACGAGCCACTCCCCTGCTTTCGCGGGATCGTCCCGTGCGGCATCACCGACGGCGGCGTGACGACGATGGAGCGGCAACTCGGACGGCCGGTGGCCGTCTCGGAGCTCCTCGACCCGATCCGCGCTCACTTCTCGGAAGTCTTCGGGAGGGCGATCCTCCCTTCCTGATCCGGGCGTCTCCCCTCTGCCCCCCGGGAGGCGAAGGGCAGAGGGGATGCCGCGGGACTTCTACTGTACGAACTCGACCTTGCCGAAGTACCCGTGCGTCTCTTCGTCCGGTCCGGCGGCGAAGTAGAGGACGTGCTCGTCCCCCGACCGGGCGCCGTTGCCGAAGCCGATGCCCCAGAGCCCGTCGATCGACAGGGCGTGCGCTCCCTCGCGGAGACGCCCGGAGTGATGCCACTGGCCCGCGGGGTTCTGGCAGTACGCGTTGATCTTCCCGTCCCCGAAATTGCCGACGAGCAGACACCCGCTGAACTTGCCGAATCCTTCGGCCGGGGCCTGGGCGACTCCCCAGGGCGAATTCAGCTGGCCGTGCGAACCCACTTTCGCCAGGAGATTCCCGTCGGTGTCGAATTCGCGGACGAATCCGTTTCCGACGCCGGCCACGTCGTCGACGCCGGCCTTCTTGGCGTACGTGACGATGATCGAGTTCCCGATCGCCTGAATGCCGAACGGGCAGAAGCCGGCCGGAATGCTGTCGTCCTCGAAGCCGCCCTGGGTGGGGAACTCCTCGAAGCTGCCGTCGAAGAAGTTGCCCGCGAAGGCTTCCACCTCGCACTCCGTGAAGTCGGTCGTGTAGAGGACGTCGCCGTGAATCGCGAGGCCCTTGTAGACGGACTCCGGATCGACCGGGAATTCGGAGGCGACGGTGCCGCCGTTCCAGGCCAGAAACGAGCCGCTCTCGGAGACGAAGATGAAGCGAGCCGGCGCCCCGGCCGAGAGCTGGAAGGAAGTTCCGCCGTTGAAGACGATGCCCGTCGGCGCTCCCGGCACGTCGACCTCGAGGCCGACCTTGGCGCCCGCTCCCGTGTAGAGCGTGGAGGAATCCGTCCCGTTGTTGGCGACCCACCACGGGCTGGTCGAGCTGGCCGCGATGCCCCACGCATTGACGAGCTTCGGATCGAGGAGCGGCGCCTCCCCCGGCTCGTCCGACACCAGATTCGTGACTCGATAGTCGTTCCCCTTCTCGCTCTGCGCGGCCTTTTGAATGCTGGCTCTGTCCGCTCCATGCGCGGCGGCCGCGAATCCACAGATGAGCAACGCCGCCAGAACACCTCTCGACTTTCGACAAATCTTCATATCGACCTCCTTGGGATTGAGCAAATGACGGTCACCACAGGGTCCGATCGCGATGCAATTGGTGCGCCCCGGCGCAATTCCTTTAGCGATGCCTTAGGTATGCCTTCCCGATGCCCGATCCCGGCTCCGTCGCGAGGTCGAGCCGGCACGAGTCATGCTTCGTTCAGCCTCGTGGGGCGGAAATGGCCGTCTCTCAGACACTAAGGAGGCCGCGAAATGAGTCGATGTTTTCGAATCCTGATCGCCGCGGTCGTGGCGATCCAGATGGCCGCCGTCGCGAGCGCGCAGGCGAACGCACAGGCGAAGAAGCTGCAACAGTCCGACCTTCCCGAAGCCGTCCAGGCGACCGCGGCCAAAGAGACCGCTCAGGGCAAGGTGACGGGGATCTGGCAGCGCGACCAGGACGGAGCGGTGGTCTACGAGGTCGACCTCGTCGTCGACGGGCATGCTCGCGGCGTGCTCATCAATCCCGAGGGCGTCGTGGTCGCCGTCCAGGAGGAGGTCCCCTGGAACAAGCTGGAGTCGAGCATCCAGTCGGGCATCCAGAGCCAGGCCGGAGACGGAAAGGTCGCCAAGGTGTACTCCATCTCGAGAGACGGAAAGCTGTTGCGCTACATCGCGATCGTCGACAAGGGCGGGCAGAAGACCAAGGTCGAGGTCGGCGCGGACGGCGCTCCCCCGGCCCCGAGCCCCGGCTCATAGACCCTTCGTCCTCCCGCCCGCGGAAACGTGTCGGGCCGTCGGCGGGGCCGAACACGAGAATCGGCGGCTCTCGGGGGATAATCCGGCCGTGAACGGCCATTCGGAGCTGCCGGTCCTGGCCCCGCCCTCGCGCCCGTCGCGGCTCGAGCGGCCGGAGTGGCTCAAGGTCCGTCTCAATACGACCGGGGAGTACGAGGAGGTCCGCGCCATGATGCGGCGGCTCTCTCTCGTGACCGTCTGCGAGGAAGCCCGCTGCCCCAACATCCACGAGTGCTGGGCGCGCGAGCGCACCGCGACTTTCATGCTGATGGGCGACATCTGCACGCGGCACTGCGGTTTCTGCGCGGTCGGAAAGGGGCGGCCCGGCAGCCTCGACCCGGAAGAGCCCGCGCGCGTCGCCGAAGCGGCCCGGGAGCTCGGCCTCTCCCACGCCGTCGTCACGTCGGTCAACCGCGACGATCTTCCCGACGGAGGGGCCGCCCACTTCGCCGCGACGATCCACGCGATCCGCGAGCGAAACCCCGCCTGCACCGTCGAAGTCCTCATTCCCGACTTTCAGGGCAACTGGGACGCTCTCGAGATCGTGCTCGCCGCCGGACCCGAGATCCTGAACCACAACGTCGAGACGGTGCCGCGGCTGTACAAGAGGGTGCGTCCGGACGCCGTGTACTCCCAGTCCCTCGAGCTTCTCTCCCGCGCACGCTCTTATCGCGACGCCCGCGCCCTCCCGATGCGGACGAAGTCGGGATTGATGGTCGGGCTCGGAGAGACCGTCGAGGAGCTGATCGCGGCGCTTTCGGAGCTGCGCGCCTCCGGCTGCGACATCGCGACGGTCGGCCAGTACCTCCAGCCCTACGAGCGCCGACTGCCGGTCGAGCGCTATTACACCCCCGCGGAATTCGATTCCATCCGCGAGCGGGGCGAGGCCATGGGATTTCAGCGGGTCGAGTCCGGCCCGCTCGTCCGTTCTTCGTACCACGCGCGTCGCGCGTTCGCCCCCGCGAGCCCGGCGGCCTGAGGAGACCGAATGCTTCATCGGATTTTCCGACACCTCTCGATCTTCGCCTGCGCCCTGCTCGCGGCGCTGGCGGCCGCGACGGCGACCGCCCAGGACAAGGGCGCCGTCCGCACCAAGTTCACCTCGGCCATCTATCCGGAGGATCCCGACAAGAAGGACATCCAGGGCAACGTCCTTCTGATCGGCCGCATCGACGCGCAGGGCAACGTCTCCGATGTCCACGTCGTCGCCGCGACGCGGAAGGAGTTCATCGCGCCGGCGATCGACTCCGTGCGGACCTGGAAGTTCACGCCGGCCGTTCGCAACGGCAAGCCGATCGAGATCCCGCTCAACGCGGGCGTGCGCTTCCGCATGACGCGGCGGAGGCCGCGGCCTCATTCCGCGCCCGATCCTGGGCGATCTCGCCGTCTTTCCCGCCGACGCCTCCGGAGCCAAAACGGCACCGGACGGGTTCCCGCTGTGGAAGGGCAAGGATCCGGCGCTGCGCGCCGAGGCCCAGCTGGACGTGCCGCCCTCCGAGCAGCCGCGGACGATGACGGTCAAGGTGGAGGCGGTGTCGCCCGCCGGCCGCAAGATTCCCGTCTTTCAGCCGCCGCTGGCGGTCCCGGCGCTCGCGACCGAGGTGAGCTTCCCGGTCGTCGCTCAGATCGGGACCGACTGGGAGGAGGGTGTCTGGATCCTCCGCTTCTCGGTCGACGGAACCAACGCGGGCGGAGGCCAGTTCTGGCTGGCCAAGGATCCCGCCACCTTCCCCTTCGCGCTCCCGGTCCTGTGACGCTCCGTCCGCGTTCCGCCGCGGCCGTCGCGGCGCTCCTGCTCTGCGCCGGACACGCGCGCGCGGCGGAGCCGGCGCCGACCGCCTGTGAAGGGATGACTCCGCCTCGCCGCCTGACGACGGCGCCGGTCCAGCTGCCTCCCTCGTACACCGCGGCCCGAATCGGCGGGATCGTCGTGGACGAAGCCGTGATCGGCATCGACGGCAAGATCTCGGCCATCCGCGTCGTCCGAACGCGATGGGAGGGGCTCGGGCCCTTCGCCCAGAAATCCGTCGAGGATTCTCGCTTCGACGCCGCGCTGATCGAGGGCAACCCCGTGGCGACCCGTGTGCAGATCGCGACTCCGCTCGGAAACATCCAGACGCTACGCGGCGAGCCCGAGTTCGACATGGTGTGGGCGCAGGTTCCCGGCGGGCAGTCGCGCGAGGCGCGGTGGCAGCTCGCCCAGAGCGTCGAGAGTCTGACCGTGACCGCACACCTCGGAAACACTCCCGGCGAGGGCGGCGAGGTCGTGGCGATGGCGCCGGACGGAAAGGAGCGGATCCTCCTCCGCATCCCGGCCTCGGATCGACCGGTCGACGCGAGCGAGACGGTCTCCACCGGCGATTTTCTTTCGGCGGCAGGCGACTACCGACTGGAGCTGCGCTCCGGCGGCAAGAAGGTTGCCTGGACCACGCTGACGATCGCCGACGACTACACGCGCGCGATCGTCAACGCCTGCCGGCCGATCTGATTCTCTCCGAAGATGCAAAAAGGCCGGGGCACATGACCCCGGCCCGCACGCGATTCCTCGACTTCCCGTCCCCTGGGAACCTAGTTTCGCACGCGGACTCCCTCCGTGTCGACTGGTTCCGGAACGGCGGAGACAGATCGTAGTCGTGGAGACGACCCGGGAGCCACTGTCCCGCCGGTCAAACTCGGGCCAGCTGGACGCGGGTCGCCATCTCGCGCTTCAGCGCTTCAGGGAAAGTCTCGGATGTCCCGAAACGGCTTCTCGTGGTCGGTGAAGTCGGGACGGTAGTACTTCGCGGACGTCTCGAGCTCCTGCTCGAAGCCGTTGGAGAACCCGAGGGCGGCGAGGGCATCCACCGCCTCCCGCCATTCGGCGGCCGTGATCGAGCGGTCGAGCGCTCGATACTTCTCGTTCGCGGCCGCGCGATGGATCGGGTAGTACTGGGCCATGAGCGAGATCGCGACCGAGGGAGAAAGCGTCTCGGCGATCCAGGCCAGCGATTCGCCGACGCCGGCGACGCCGTTCGGGAGAACGAGCACGCGGACGAGAAGACCGCTCTTCAGGAGGCCGTCCTCGCCCATCTCGAGCCGCGCGCCCTTCTGCCGGTACATCTCGATCAGGGCCGCGCGCGAGTGCCGCGCGTAGTCGGGGACCTTGGAGTACAGAGCTCCGGCCTCGGAGTCCGCGTACTTGAGATCCGGCAGGTACACGTCGACGATGCCTTCGAGGAGCCGGAGGACCTCGACCGAGTCGTAGGCGTTCGTGTTGTACACGATCGGAACGGCCAGGCCCTTCCGGGCGGCGAGCAGAACGGCCTTCGCCATCTGGGGCGCGAAGTGCGTCGGGGACACGAAGCCGATGTTGTGGCAGCCGCGCGCCTGCAGCTCCAGGGCCATCTCGGCCAGCCGCTCCACGGAGACCTCGTTGGTCTTCTGGACCTGGTAGTCCTGGCTGATCTGGAAGTTCTGGCAGTAGACGCAACGCAGGTTGCAGTTGCCGAAGAAGATGTTGCCCGCGCCCTTCGTTCCCGAAAGAAAAGGCTCCTCGCCGAAGTGGGGCGTGTGCGCGGAGACGATCGGCCGCTCGCCCGACGCGCAGGAGGCGAGCACGCCCGCGAGACGGTCGTTCCGGCAATCGCGCGGGCAGACCGTGCACGAGGACAGGAGCGCATACAGCTTCTCCACGCGCGCCTCGAGCTCGCCGGACGCGAGAAGGCGAAGGTAACCGGGCTCGTAGATCTCAGGCGCAGAGACGCTCATACGGATCGGGCGAAAGCTTAGCATTCGGCATGCCCGAGTCCTGGCGCACGCGGATCACCCGCTGGGGGTTCAACCTCTTTCCGGCCTGGCGGGGGACGGGGGCCCGCGTGACCTACATCGCCTCGGACTGGCGCGAGGTCCGCGTGCGCGTGCCGCTCTCGTGGCGGACCCGCAACTACGTCGGCACCATTTTCGGCGGCAGCCTCTACGGCGCGGCCGACCCGATGTACATGATCATGCTCATCCGGAATCTGGGTCCGGCCTACACCGTCTGGGACAAGGCGGCGTCCATCCGTTTTCGCAAGCCGGGTCGGACGACGCTCTTCGGACGGTTCGTCCTCGAGGAGGCCGAGCTGCAGGAGATCCGGAGGCTGCTCGAAACGGCGCCGTCGATCGATCGCGTCTACGTCGTCGAGCTCGCCGACGCGGAGGGCACCATCCACGCGACGGTCGAGAAGACGATCTACATCCGGCGCCACGGCTGAGCAGACCGACGACTCACTCCTCCGGCAGCGCGCGGCGGCGTTTCCAGAACCCGGCCCAGGGATCGGCCTTCTCGAGCCGACGAGCGAAGTTCCCGATGTGGAACTTCGTCGGATCGAGCGACGGCCCGAGCTCGGACCAGGCGAGCGGCGTCGAGACCGGGGCGTGCGGCCGGACGCGGACCGAATACGGCGGCACGACCGTCTGGGCGAACGCGTTGCGGGCCGCATCGAGGTAGAGCCGGCCGCGGCGCTTCGCGATGCGCGTTTCGACGGTGAAGAAGTCCGGCTCCTTCTCGGCGATGCGCTCGCCGATCCGCCGGGCGAACGCCAGCACGTCGTCCGCGTCGGGCCCCGGGCGAATCGGCGCGAACACGTGGAGCCCCTTGCCCCCCGAGGTCTTCACGAAGGGAACGAGCTTTCGCGCTTCGAGCTCCTCCCGGACCCGCAGCGCCGCGAGGACCGCCGAGGGCATCCCGCGACTGCCGGGATCGAGGTCGAAGCAGACCCAGTCCGGCTGGCGCGGCGTCGAGGCCCGGCTTCCCCACACGTGGATCGCGATGCAGCCGAGATTCGCGAGAGCGAGCTGCGTCTTCTTGTCGCCGCCGACGACGTAGCGGGTGGTGCCGTTGGCGTGCCGGATGCGCCTTCGTCGGCGTGCCCGGAGGCATTCCCGCCGGCGCTTCCTTCTGAAAGAAGCACTGCCCCCGGACCCCCTGAGGGCAGCGCTCCAGCGACAGCAGCCGATCCTCGACCCACGGCTTCAGCTTCGGAAACACGAGGTCGTAGAACTCGGCGAGGTCGCGCTTGGTGTAGCCGTCGCCCGGAAACAGCACACGGTCGGGGTGGGTGATCGGCACCGGCAGAGCCTTCGCTCGCGAGCTCAAGAGCGCACCGGCAGCTTCACTTCGAGCGGGCTCTTGTCGTCCCGCAGCCCCAGGAACACGGGCTGGCGCAGCTTCTCGTCGGCCGTCCACTCCTGAAACGCGATCTGCGCGACGAGCTTCGGAGCGAGCCACGTCGCGTCCTTCTCGCGGGGTGGGTTCACGAACGGCGATTTCGCGCGCACGAGCGGCCGGAGCTTCTTCGAAAGGGATTCCAGCGTCGCGCCCGAGAAGCCGGTGCCCACCTTGCCGACGAAGCGCAGCTCCGGGCCGCGGTAGGCGCCGAGGAGGAGGGCGCCCAGATGCTCGCGCGAGCCGCGCGGCGCCGTGAAGCCGCCGACGACGAGCTCCTCTTCCTGATGCACCTTCACCTTGAGCCACTTGAAGCCCCGCCGCTCCTCGTAGAGCGACGACGCGTCCTTGGCCACGACGCCTTCAAAGCCGCGGCGGCGAGCGATCCGATAGGCCGCGAGACCGTTGGCGGCGAGCCGGCGCGACAGCAAGAACCGCGGACCCGGCTCCGCGCATGGCGTCCTCGAGCTCGGCCCGCCGCACGGAGAGCGGCTCACGCCGCAGGTCACGGCCCTTGCGGTACAGGACGTCGAATACGGCGAAGACGTGGCGCGCCGAGCCGCGCTGCAGGAGTTGAAACCGGGAGACACGGTGCCGGTCGAAGGCCACGGCCTCTCCGTCGAGCAGCAGGGTCCGGTCGCGCAGCCGCCCGACCGCCTCCGCGATCTCGGCGAACGTCGAGGTCCGGTCGAGCCCGTTTCGCGAAAGGAGCGCGACGCGAGAGCCTTCCTTGTACGCGAGGATGCGGTATCCGTCGTACTTCTCCTCGTAGACCCATCCGGGGCGGTGGAAGGGCTCGTCCACGAGCGTCGCGAGCATCGGGCGGACGCGGAACGGGATGCGGTCGGACGCTCGATCGGGATTGCGCGGCGGCGCGCGGGGCCCGGGGGCCTTGGTTTCGAAGCGTCCGGCGCTTCTCGACGGTCATGCGCTTCCGCGGTGCAAGCTTCGTGCAAGACGCCGCTCGTCTACAATGCATGTCAGCGGCATGCGGGACATTCTGGCATGGGCCCTGACGACGGAGATTCTGGGCCTCGCCGTCCTCCCGTTGCTCCGCGCCTATTTCGGCAATCGACGGGACGCGGCGCTGCTCTCGCGGCCCCTCGGGCTCGCCATCGTCGCGTACCTGGGCTGGGCGCTCTCGCTCCTGCTGAACCCTCCGGGATTCCGGCGGGTCATGTTGATCGTCGTCGTGCTCGGGGTCGCGGGCGGTTCATTTCTGGCCCGTCGCCGGAACGCCGACGAAGGCTCGGCGATCCGCGCACCCATCTGGGGCGACGAGGAGAAGCTCGCGGCGATCCTCTTCTGGGCTTCGACGGGCGTCCTGCTCGTGATCCGCGCGGTCGGACCGGCGGTCGTCGGCGCCGAGAAATTCATGGACCTCGCGTTCCTGAACTCCCTCGCGCGCTACCCCGCCATGCCTCCGGCCGATCCCTGGATGTCGGGAGCCACGATCAACTACTACTACTGGGGGTACCTGCTCGCGGCGGCGCAGGCGAAGCTCTCGGGCGTCCCCCCGCTGACCGCTTACAACCTCTCCATCGCGTCCTTCACGGGATTCTCGTTCGTCTCGGCCGCATGCGTGGGCCTCCGGCTCTCGCGCGGCGACCTGAAGGTCGGCCTCGCCTCCGGGGGCCTCACCGTCTTCGCCGGAAATCTCACCGGCGCCTTCGATGCCTGGACGAATCCGTTCGCCGTCGACTTCGACTACTGGCACGCCTCGCGCGTCATCGGCCCGGAGCAGTTCAAGACGATCAACGAATTCCCGTTCTTCACGTTCTTCCACGCCGACCTGCACCCGCACCTTCTGGCGTTTCCGTACTTCATCGCCGCCTTCGCCGTGGCGCATCGCTGGATCGAGGCCGGCCGGCCCGCGACGAAACGCGCATGGCTCTGGATCCTGCTCGTGGCTCTCGTCTGCGGCACGGCGCGGGCCGCGAACTTCTGGAACCTGCCGGCCATGGCGATCCTCCTGGTGGCGGCGGGCGCGCTCCGGTCGACCCGAGGCGAGCGCTGGCCGAGGCTGCCGGCCGCCCTCGGCGGCGCGGTCACCGGCGCGGCGGTGTTGCTGCTGTCTCTGGTCCTTCTTCTTCGAGTACAGCCGGTCCTTCCAGCTCGAGAATCGCGGCCTGGGCCGGGCGACCATGCACTCGGGAGTGTTCGAGCTCCTCGGCGTCTGGGGCATCCTCTTCGCGCTTTGCGCCGCCGGCCTCTGGCCGCGGCCGCTGTCCGCGGAGGCGGTCTCCGGCGCCGGAGCGGCCCCCGACGTCGAGTCTGCGAGGCGCCGGCGCGACCTCATCCTGACGGCCGCCGCGGGCGCGTCGCTCGTCGCCGGCTTCCTCATGAAGATGCCGGCCATGCCGCTCCTGCTCTTCCTGCTCCTTCTCACCGGCCTCTCCACCTGGCGAAGCCTTCGATCCGAACCTCCCGATCCGGACGGCGTCTTCGCCGGGTTTCTCGTCCTGCTGGGCTTCGGCATGATCGCGGGCTGCGAGCTCGTCTACCACCGGGACACCTACGGCCAGGACCTGCAGCGCATGAACACGATCTTCAAGTACTACCACCAGGCCTGGCCGCTGCTCGCGATCGGCGGCTCCGTGTTCGCGGGCCGCGCCTGGAACGCGGCGCCGGCGCGGCGGCGCCCGCTCTGGCGTCTGGGACTCTCGGTGCTCGCCGTGCTCGCGCTGCTCTGGCCGCTGAACGTCGCGATCTCGCGGTACCGGCAGAAGGACGGCCCGATCTCGCTCGATCTCGGGGGTCCGCTCGCGAAGCGGAGCCCCGGCGATGCCGCCGCCGTCGCGTGGTTCCTGAAAAATGCGCCCATCGGCTCGAAGATCCTCGAGGCCTCGGGCGACCCGTACACGGAGTACGCGAGGATCTCGTCCCATACCGGCGTCCCGACCGTGCTCGGATGGGCCAACCACGAGCTCCTCTGGCGCAGCGACGATGCCCAGGTGCAGGAGCGCCTCAGCCGGGTCCGCCACTTCTACACGGCCGCGGATCCCCGGGTCGCGTGGGACACGATCAACAAGTACGGAGTCACCCACGTCGTCGTCGGCGACATGGAGCGTCGCACGTATCCCAATGCCGACGCGGTGGGGACGTTTCCGTTTCTCAAGCCGGTGCTGACCGGGGACACGACCATCTACGCCGTGCAGCGCCCCGGCGAATGAGGATCCTCATGGCGATCGACTACTACCGGCCGCACGTGTCGGGGCTGACGCTCTACGTCGAGCATCTCGCCGAAGCGCTCGCGACACGGGGCCACGCGGTGCGCGTGCTGACCAACCGTCACGCTCCCGAGCTCCCGCTCGAAAGCGTCGAGAACGGTGTCGGCGTCGTCCGCGCCCCGGTCCTGGCGCGCGTCGGCAAGGCCCTCGTCGCCCCGGCGATCGTGGCGCGAGCCCTGGCCGAGCTCCCGCGCTCGGACGTCCTGCACCTGCACTCCCCGGCGGCCAACGCCGTCCCGGTCACGTTTCTGGCCGCATCGCTGCGCGTGCCGATCGTCATCACGTATCACTGCGACCTGCAGCTGCCGCCCTCCAGCGGGCAGGGCCTCGTCGACATGCTCGCCCGCGCCTCGCAGAACTTCGCCCTCGAGCGCGCCGACCGCGTCGTGACCTACACCGAGGACTATGCGCGGAACACGCAGCCGCTCGCCGACCGGATCGAGAAAGTCCGCTGGGTTCTGCCCCCGGTGCCCGATCCGCCGCGGACCGGCCGCAGCGCCGCCGAGGTCCGGGCGCGTTACGGCATCCGGGGCCGGCCCGTGATCCTCTTCCTCGGCCGTTTCGCCGAAGAGAAGGGCCTGCCGGTCCTCCTCACGGCTTTCGCGAAGCTCCGGCG
Organism: uncultured Acidobacteriota bacterium; assembly: GCA_963804915.1. GTDB lineage: Bacteria > Acidobacteriota > Thermoanaerobaculia > UBA5066 > Gp7-AA6 > DAHUXD01. The sequence continues at coordinate 153,813 of CAWDSI010000027.1, read as the reverse complement.
CCGTCTCCCGGAGGCGGTCCTTCTCCTCGCGGGCGCGAGGGAGGTTGCCGGAGAGACAGTCTGGGAGCGCGTCGCGCCGCTCGTCGCCGATCCGGCGTCGGGAGTCCTGGCTCCCGGCATCGTGCCTCCGGCCGAGATCGCCGACCTCTTCGCGGTCTCCGACGTTCTCGCCCTGCCGTCCATCAACGCCACCGAGTCCTTCGGCATGGTCCAGGTGGAGGCGATGCTCTCGGGTGTGCCGGTCGTCGCGTCGGACCTGCCGGGCGTGCGCCAGCCGGCCCGCCTCACCGGCATGGGCGAAATCGCCCGCATCGGCGACGCGGACGATCTCTCGCGCGCGCTCCTCGAGGTCCTCGAATCGCCCGGACGGTACCGGCAGGACGCCTCCCGGATCCGGGCCATCTTTCCGCCGGAGCAGACTCTCGATTTCTACGAGGAGCTCTACCGCTCGGTCGCGGGAACGCCTCGATGACGCCGGCCGATCGCGCCGAGGAGATCCTCCGGGCGCACCTCCGCGAGATGCCGCTCCACCGCGTCATCATGCGCACGATCGAGGCGGGGATCCTGGCGGAGGTGCCGTTCCCGCGGCCGATCCTGGACATCGGCTGCGGCGACGGACACTTCGGGTCGATCATCTTTCCTCAGGGCGCGGACGTCGGCCTCGATCCGGGAATCGCCGATCTCTCGGAGGCGGTGCATCGCGGCGTCTATCGCCTGCTCGTCTCGGCGGACTCGGGCGCGATGCCGTTTCCGACGGCCTACTTCGGGTCGGTCGTCTCCAACTGCGTGTTCGAGCACATCCCCGACATCGATGCGACGGTCAAAGAGATCGCCCGCGTGCTGCGGCCCGGAGGGACGTTCGCGTGCACGGTCGTCGGCGAGCACTTCAGCGAATTCCTGACGAGCGCCCGGGCCTGGCGCCGCCTGGGCCTCGCACGCGCCCACCGCGCGTATCTCGACTGGTTCAACCGCAAGTCCGTGCACTATCGCTTCGACTCACCGCCCGTCTGGAAGGAGCGCTTCGAGCGCGTCGGCCTCGAGGTCCGTCGCTGGCGTTACTACCTCTCGCCCGCGGCCGCGCGCGCGTTCCATCGGAGCCACTACGTCAGCCTGCCGCACCTCGCGGCGCGCAAGCTCACCGGCCGATGGGTGCCCGTTCCGGCCGCCATGGACAACGCGTTCTGGGTCCGGCGGCTCGCGCGCTACACCGGGGAGGCCGAACCCCCGGCCGGCTCCTGCATCGCCTTCGTCTGCGCCCGGCGCCCCGATCCTCCTGTAAAATGAGTGGCTTAGAACTCACATGCGTTTTCTGATCACTGGCGGAGCCGGTTTCATCGGCTCGAATGCGGCCCGGCGGTTTCGGGAGCTCGGCCACGACGTCGTCGTCTTCGACAGCTTCGTGCGCCCCGCGTCCCGCTTCAACCGCGCCTGGCTCGAGACCGTGCATCCGGACGTCCGTTTCATCGAGGGCGACGTCCGCGACGCCGAGGCGCTCCGTTCCGCTCTCGGAGAGCCGTTCGACGTCGTCCTGCACCTGGCCGGCCAGGTCGCCGTCACGACCTCGATCCTGGATCCGGTGACCGATCACGACATCAACGCGCTCGGGACGTTCAAGCTCCTCGAGGAGCTTCGCCGCCGCCACGCAGGCGCCCCGGACCGGGCGCCGCTCTTGATCTACGCCTCGACCAACAAGGTCTACGGCCACCTCAGCATGGGCGAAACGGTGCGCGACGGCCGCTGGGACTTTCAGAATCTTCCGGCCGGAGTCTCCGAGGCCGAGCCCCTCTCCTTCGAATCGCCCTACGGCTGCTCGAAGGGCGCGGCCGACCAGTACGTCGTCGACTACCACCGCAGCTTCGGCCTGCCGACCGTGGCGATGCGGCAGTCGTGCATCTACGGCCCCCGCCAGTTCGGCGAAGAAGACCAGGGCTGGGTCGCGTGGTTCGCGCTCGCCGCGATCTTCGGCTTGCCGATCACCTTCTACGGGGACGGGCTCCAGGTGCGCGATCTCCTGTGGGTCGACGACCTCGTGGCCCTGTATCTCGCCGCGGCCGAGAAGCGCTCCACCGTGGCCGGGCGTGCTTACAACGTGGGCGGCGGACCGGCCTTCCGTCTTTCGCTCAAAGAGCTCCTCGGCATGCTCGAGGCGCGCCTGAAGCGGCCGATCCCCGTGAGCCACGCCCCGACGCGGCTCGGCGACCAGCCGGTCTTCTACTGCAACGTCGACCGCGCCGCGCGCGAGCTCGGCTGGAAGCCCCGCGTGTCGCCGCAGGAAGGCGTCGACCGTCTGCTCGCCTGGATCCAGGGGAACCGCGAGGAGATCGCCCGCTTCCTGACGCGCAAGGGCATCCTGGGGTCCTGGCCGGGGCCCATGTGCCCCCGCCTGAGAAGTCCCTCGCGTGACTCGACTCCCCCGACGGCGCGCGCGCGCGATTCTCTTCGGAATCCTCCTCGTCGGAGGGATCTTCCGATTCCAGGGGCTCGACTGGGATTCCGGCCATCACCTGCATCCCGACGAACGCTTCATCTCGATGGTCGAGGAGAAGCTCGAGTTCCCGAAGACCGCCGGCGACTATTTCGACTCCAAACGCTCGACGCTGAACCCCTACAACCGGGGAGAGGGCTCGTTCGTCTACGGAACCCTCCCGATGGTCCTCGCCAAGGCCGTCGCCCCCCTGCTCGGCAAGAAGGGCTACGGCGAGACGCACCTCGTGGGCCGCGCGCTCTCCGGGTTCTTCGACCTCCTCACCGTGTGGCTGGTGTACCGGATCACGCGGCGCTTCACGCACCGGCGCGCCGCGCTCTTCGCCGCCGGCCTCTCGTCCTTCTGCGTCCTGGGCATCCAGCTCTCGCACTTCTGGGCGGTCGACGCGGTCCTCACGGCCTTCACCGCCGCGGCGCTGTACGGAGCCGTGCGGATTGCCCAGGACCGTTCCGGAATCGCGGGCGACGCCCTGACGGGCGTGGCGATCGGCCTCGCGGCGGCGTGCAAGATCACGGCCCTGGCCCTCTTCGCGCCCGTCGGAATCGCGCTTCTCGTCCGAGCGTTCACTCGAGGCCGTGGCCGCGGCGCCTTCGGAGTCGTCGGATACTTTTTCGCCGCCGTTCCGCGCGGCCTGGTGCTGCTGGCGGCCGCGGCGACGACGGTCCGAGTGCTGCTTCCCCACGTCTTCCTCGGGCCGAGCCCCCTGTCCTTCCGTCTCGACCCGCGGTGGCTCGACGATCTGCGGAGGCTCAAGATCCTCTCGAGCTCGGTCGCCGGGTTCCCGCCGGCCCTCCAGTGGGCGGGCCGCACGCTCTTCTACCCGGTCGAGAATTTCGTCCTGTGGGGCGCGGGCGTCGCCTTCGGCCTCGCGGCGATCGTGGCCTTCGTCTGGTCGATCGGAGCGATCCTCCGCCGCAGGCAGCTCGCGCTCGCACCGCTGACGCTCTACGTCCTCTTTCTCTTCCTGTACCACGGCCTGACGCTGGTCAAATCGATCCGCTACTTCTACCCGGCGTATCCCGCGCTCGCGGCGCTCACCGGCGTGGCGTTTTCCTCCTGGCTGGCGCGCTCGCGCTTCCCACGGCTCGCCCGGCTCTGCGCCGTCGGCATCCTGGGTCTGACGTTTCTCTGGGCGGTGGCGTTCACGTCGATCTACCGGCGACCGCACACCCGCGTCGAGGCCACGCGCTGGATCTACGCGCACGTGCCTCCGCCGAAGGCGTTCGCCAACGAGAGCTGGGACGACGGGCTCCCGATGCCCATGCCGCACAACGATCCCGCGCGCTACGCCGGGCCGGCGATGCCGCTCTTCGACCCGGACTCGCCGGAGAAGGTGGATCAGCTGGTCAAGGCGTTGACCGAGGCCGACTGGGTGGCCGTCACCTCGGGCCGCGTCTACATGAACGTGACGCGCGTCCCCGAAGTCTTTCCGATGTCGATCGCCTACTACCGGGCGCTCTTCGACGGGCAGCTGGGCTTCGAGCGCGCGGCCGACTTCACCTCTTATCCCTCGCTCGGGCCGCTGCGTTTTCCGGACGATCGCGCGGAAGAGCAGTTCACGGTGTACGACCACCCTCGGGTCCTGCTCTTCCGCAAGACGGCGGCCTTCTCCCCGGCGAAGGTGCGGAGCCTCCTCCTTGCGGCCATTCCCGAGATCCCGCCGACGATGCAGGACTGGGAGCGCTGGCCTCGGGCGCTCCGCCGCGTGACCGCGCCGGTCCGTCCCGATCGGCGAGTGGTGCAAGGCGCGGATTCGCCGGCCTACGAGCCCGGGGCCGCCAGCTCGCTGGGCGCCGCGATCCGGTGGTACCTCGGTCTCGCCCTCGTCGGGCTGCTCGCCGTGCCGCTCGCGTTCGCGACCTTCCCGCGTCTGGCCGATCGCGGCTTCGGCTTCGCGCGCATCCTCGGCCTCGTCCTCGTCACGTACTTCCTGACGTTCGGCCTGACTCTCCGGCTCGTCGCGAACGGACGGCGCGCCGTCTTCGCGTGCCTGGCCCTCCTCGCGGTGGCCTCCGCCTGGGCGTTCCTGCGCCACCGGCACGATCTCCTCCGCTTCGTGCGTGAGAACCGCCGCGCGCTCCTTCAGAGCGAAGCGGTGTTCGCCGCCGGATTCCTCCTGTTCCTGGGCCTGCGCGCCCTCAACCCCGAGATCTTCTGGGGCGAGAAGCCGATGGATTTCTCGATCCTCAACATCCTCGTCCGCACCCGCTCCCTGCCGCCCTCCGATCCGTGGCTCGCGGGAGCCCCCCTCGGTTACTACACGTTCGGCCAGGAGATGGTGGTCTTCCTGACGTTCCTGACGAACCTCTCGACACGGTTCACGTTCAATCTGGCCTTCGGAATGCTCGGCGGGACGATCCTGCAGGGCGCTTTCTCCCTGGCGCGCAACTGGGGCGGCCGCCTTCGCGCCGGAATCGCGGGCGCCGCGTTCACGCTGCTGCTCGGCAACCTGTCGGGCCTGCGCGAGTGGCTCGAGCGCAAGCGTCCTCTCGACTGGGACTACTTCTGGGCGACCTCGCGGGTCATCAAGGACACGATCAACGAGTATCCGTTCTGGAGCCTGGCCTTCGCGGACCTGCACGCTCATGTTCTGGCGATTCCGATCTTTCTCCTCTTCGCGGCGGCGGCCCTCAACCAGGTCCGCCTCCACGGCGAGCCCGTCGGAACCTGGGGCCAGCGGCTCTGGGGAGCGGTGCTGCTCGGCTTCGTCGCTGCGTGTCAGGCGCTCACCAACGCCTGGGACGTTCCGCTGCTCGCGGGACTTCTCCTGCTGGTCATCCCGGTCGCGACGGCTCTCATGCCGGGGCTCTCGCTCGCGAGCCTCGGACGGGCGGGTGCGGCGCTCATGGCCGGCGCGGCGTCCGCCGTCCTCTTCGCCCGGCCGTTCTGGTTCCGGGCCGGAGGCCGGCCCGGCCTCGGCAAGAACCTCGAGCCTTCCTCGCTCGGCGTCGATCAGCTCACCGTCTTCGGTCTCTTCATCTTCCTCGCGATCGCGTGGTGGATGTTCTCGGTCGGCAGCCGACTCGCGGATCGCGGCGTGGGCCGGGCCTCGCGCTGGGCCGCGGGGCTGCTCCTGGCGGCGGGGCTCGGCGTTTCTCGCGTGGCGGTTCCCGGACCTGTTCCTGCTCGCGTGCGTCCTGCTCTTCGTCGCGGCGTTCTTCTTTCTCGCCGAGGAGAAGGAAGATCGCCTGACGCTGGGGCTCGTCGCGACGGCATTCTTCCTGGTCCTGTTCGCCCAGCGCTTTTACATCGTCGACCGGATGAACACCTTCTTCAAGCTCTACCTCGAGGCCTGGCTCCTCTTTGCGATCGGAACCGCCGTGCTCGTCTTCCGCGGGCGCGAGCGCCGCGGCGTGATCGACCGCTGGGCGTGGCCGGCGAAGGCCGCCGCCGTCCTCCTCGCTCTGGCCGCGCTCTTCACGAGCGCGACGGCGGGACGCGCGGCCGTCAGCCGCCACTTCGCGCCGTACTCCGGGCCCTCGCTCGACGGCATGCGGTACCTCGAGGAGCAGCGCCCGGGCGAATATCGCGCCGTCGAATGGCTGCGCCGCAACGTCGCCGGCACACCCGTCCTGCTCGAAGCGCAGGGCCCGTCGTATCAGGACTTCGGCCGGATCTCGATGCTCACGGGCCTGCCGACCCTGCTCGGATGGGACTACCACGTCAAGCAGCGCGGCAATCCCGAGAGCGAGATCGAGACGCGCAAGAACGTCGTGCGCACGATCTACAGTCAACTCGACGTCGGTCGGGCCCTCGCCTATATCAAGCGCTACCGGGTGGGATACGTCTACGTCGGGCCGCTCGAGAAAAAGACCTACCCGCCGGCCGGACTCCTGAAGTTCCGGACGAACCCCGACCTGTTCCAGCTCGTGTACGAGAACCCGGATGTCCACATCTACCGCGTCGTCGGCAGCCCGACGCAGGACGTGCTCGTTCCCGTCAAGGAAACGCTGCCGGACAACGCGGCGCCCGGCCCGCCTCAGGACGAGCCCGAGGAGCCGCCGGCGGTGTCGGAGAAGTCCACGGGAGAAGAGCCGTGGGCCAACCTCCGCGAGCCGCGGGGCGCGGCGGTCGATGGACGGGGCCGCGTCTGGGTCGCCGATTTCGGCCACTCGCGCCTCCGCGTTTTCGATGCGAACGGCGGGCCGCTCGGCGGCTGGGGCGGGCGCGGTTCGGGCGAGTTCGGCTTCCGCGAGCTGTGCGGCGTCGCGGTCCTGGGAGACACGCTCTACGTCGCCGACACGTGGAACGGGCGGGTGCGGGCGTACACGATCGACGGTCTTCTGCGCGCTTCCGCCGCAGAGCTCTACGGGCCCCGCGGCGTCGCCGTGGCCCCGGACGGGCGCGTGTGGGTCACCGACACCGGGAACCACCGGGTCGTCTCCTACGGGCCGCTTCTCGACGGCCCGCGGATCATCGGCAAGAAGGGCAAGAGCCCCGGCGAGTTCTCGAGCCCGATCGGCATCGCCGTCTCGCGGGAAGGCGAGGTCTACGTCGCCGACACGGGCAACCGGCGGATCCAGGTCCTCGCGCCGGACGGCGCCCTCGCCCGCGTCCTTCCCTTCTCCGGCTGGGGGGAAAACGTGGAGCCCGGCATCGCCGTCGACGTGGACGGCACGATCTGGGTTTCGGATCCCGGCGCGGGCGCGGTCGTCTCCCTCGACCCGGCCGGCCAGGAGAAGTCGCGCGTGACCACGGACGAGACCGGGCGAAAGCTCGAAAACCCCACGGGCATCGCAATCGACACGAAAGACCGTATTCTCTACGTGGTCAACTCGGGCTCGAGCACCGTCTCGAAGATTCGACTGCCGGCCGCGGCGGCGCCCGCCGGTCCGCGCGGCAAGGGAGAGAAGCGTTGAGCGCATCGGCACCGGCAGTCACCGCGGGCGAGCGGCGGAGAATCTCCGGCCGTCTCGCGGCCGCCCTCCTGCTGTTCGCGGCGCTCGCCATCGTCTCGCGGTACTGGGCGCTGGGGGATCGGCCCCTCCACCACGACGAGTCGATCCACGCCTACCAGTCCTGGACCCTCTCGCGCGGCGGCGACTGGCGATACGACCCTGCGTACCACGGCCCGTTCCTCTACTACCTGAACGCGCTCGTCTACAAGATCTTCGGCGCCACGGACGCCACGGCGCGGGTCGCGCCCGCGTTCTTCGGACTGATCCTCATCGCATTCGCGTTTCCCCTCGCGCGCTGGATCGGCCGGAAAGCCGCCGCGGCCTACGCGGTCTTCGTCCTCCTGAGCGCGCACTATCTCTACTTCTCCCGGTTCATCCGCGAAGACCTCTACTCGCTGGTGTTCACGCTGGGCACGATCGTCGCGTTCCAGCGTTTCCTCGAGACGGACCGCGCCCGCTGGCTGCTCGGGTCGGCGGCGTGTTTCGCCTTCGCCGGCGTCACGAAGGAAAACGCCTACATGACCGGCGTCCTGTTCGTCACGTACGGGCTCTGGTGCCTCGTCCGCACGGCGCCGTCGCCCGCGGGCCCGAAGCCCGGCGCCGCCCTGGCGGCCGCCTGGCGATGGACCGCGCCGCGCATCGCCCCGATCCTGTCGGCGGGAATCCTCTTCCTCGTCATCTGGGCCGCGATGTACACGGCCTTCGGAAAGTACCCGGGCGACTGGCTCGCGATCCCGAAGGCCGTCAAGTACTGGATGGGCCAGCACGCGATCGCGCGCATCCCCGGGCCGTGGTGGTACTACTTTCCGCAGCTCGTCTATTACGACACGGCGATCCTCTTCGCCGCGGCCTTCGCGTTCCGGGCGCGTGACTGGCGCTCCGACCCGCTGCTGCGGACGCTGCTGGTCGCGACGCCGCTGCTCGCGGCGTACGCCGCGCTCCACGCCTGGAAGCCGGCGATCGGCGGCCCGGCCATGCTCATCGCGGTCGGCGCTTTCCTCGGCGGCTTCGTGATCGCGGGCTGGGTCCTCAAGCCTCCGCCCGAGTCGACGCTTCCGCCCTTCCTGCAGTTCGTCGCGTTCTGGGCCATCGGCTCGCTCGCGATCTACGCGTGGGCCCGCGAGAAAGTGCCCTGGCTGACGGTCCATCCGCTGCTGCCCCTCACGATCCTCGCCGGCCTCGGCGTCGCGAGGCTCTGGGAGGAGCGCCGCCGACCCTTCGCGGGCACGGCGCTCGCCGTGACCGGCCTCCTGCTGGCCGTGAACACGTGGGGCGCGTATCTCGCGGCCTTTCGCTACGGAGCCCACGACGTCGAGAAGGAGCCCGGGCACGCGGAGATGCTCGCGTACGTGCAGACGTCGAAAGATCTCGTGCGCTCCCTGCGCGCGGTCGACCAGGCGAAAGCGCGCGTCCCCGCCGGGCAGAACGTCGTCACCGTCGCCGGAGAAGCCGCGTGGCCGCTGACCTGGTACCTGCGGGACGCGCCCACCGCGTGGGCATCCCGCATCGAGCAGGCCGCGACGCCCATCATCATCGCGGACTGGGACGCCGAAGGCGCGCTCGAGAAACAGCTCGCCGAGAAGTACGACGCCCGCCGCGTTCCGATCCGCGCATGGTGGTTCCCGGAGATCAAGAAGGAGAACGGAAAGACGCGCCCGACCCTCGGCGATCTGGCCCGCCTCTGGCTCTTTCACGAGATCTGGAGCCCGATCGGGTCGCAGGACGCGACCGTGTACGTCCGCAAGGATCTCGGCGGCAGCGGCATGCTCGAGCCGCTGACGGTCGAGGTCCAGGACACCTCCGCCCGCGACTATCCCTCCGAGGCCCTCGAGCTCCCCGCCGGGCGAGCCTTCGGCGTCACGGGCGCGGGGCCCGGCCAGCTCTCCGAGCCGCGCGGCGTCGCCGTCGACGCGAAGGGCAACCTGTACGTCGCCGACTCGAAGAACAGCCGCATCGCGATCTTCGACGGCAACGGCGCGTTCATGAGAGCGGTCGGCTCCGGCGGCGGCGAGGGGCAGCTCAAGGAGCCGAGCGGCGTCGCGGTGGGACCGGACGGGACGATCTACGTCGCGGACACCTGGAATCATCGCGTGGCCCGGTTCGGGCCCAACGGGGAGTGGCTCGGGGAGTGGCGCGATCCCGACAAGGGCTTCTTCGGTCCGCGCGCGGTGGCGCTGTCGGGCGACTCGCTCTTCGTGACCGACACGGGCAACAAGCGCGTCGTGCGTTTCGACCGCGAGGGCAAAGTCGCCGGCAGCTGGGGCGGCGCCGGAAACGAGCCCGGGCAGTTCGTCGAGCCCGTCGGCCTCGCGGCCGACGCCGGCGGCCGGATCTACGTCGCCGACACCGGCAACCATCGCGTGCAGGTCTTCGAGACCGACGGCCGGTTCGTGCGCCAGTTCCCGGTCTACGGATGGAAGGACTTCTACACGGAGCCGTACATCGCCGTGGGGCCGTCCGAGAGCGTTTTCGTGACGGACTCGTGGAAGGGTCGGATCGCGCACTACGACGCGGCCGGCAACCTGCAGAAGTCGTACTCGGCGACAGGCATGAAGAGCCCGACCGGGATTGCCCTGGATCCGTTCGGCCGGGTTTTCGTCTCCGACCGCGGCCAGAACCGGATCCTTTCGTGGTCCATCGCCGAGGTGCTGCGCTGATCGCCGAGACATCCTCGCGCCGATCCCGTTCGAACCTTCTCCTGCTCGCCATGACCGTCGCAATCGCGGCGGTCGGTCCGCTCTGGATCGTCTACGATCGCTGGCTCGGGCTCGGCGCTCCGACCGTTACCTCTCCGGGCTCGCCGGCCGTTTTCCGTTCCTCGAGACATTCGACCTGCCGGACTATGCCGTCGTCATCGCCGCGGCCTTTTTGGTTCTGCTCGTCCTCGGCCGCTTTCACGCCGCCGACGCGCTGCCGCTCTGGCGATCGCACCGCGCGTTCGCCCGCAGGCCCCGGCGGCCCACGGCGGCCGGAGCCGCGCGCGCCGCCGCGACCGCCGGCGCCGGGGCCGGAGGCGCGGCCGCGGCGTTTCTGCTGGCGCGCCTGATCGTCAGGCGGCAGCAGCCGGGGGCGGAACTTCTCCTGGCTCTCTGCATCTTCGCGGCGGGCATGCTCTGGCGCGAGGTGTCGGGCGGCGCGCTGATCCGGGTCTGGCGGCGCCGGCGCGCCGGCCTTCTATCGATCCTGGGGGCCCATGCGGCGGTGATCCTCGCGCTCGCCGCACACTACTCCTACCGCCGGTTCGAGCTGCCCCTGGCAGCGCTGGCGCTCCTCGCGGTCGTCCATCTCGGGGCGCGCATCCGGAAGACCGGACCGATGCCGCTGATCGTACTGGGCTTCGTCGTCCTCTACTGCTGGAACATCAATGCCTGGTGGTATGTCCTCGTGGGAGACGAGTACCGGAACTTCGACATCGCGGCCGGGATCGTGCACGAGCACGACGCCTCGTTCATCGCGCGCAACCTCTTCCAGCTCGAGGGAGGCCTCGAGGGCCTGGATCCGTACGTGGACTCGCTCCTGCAGGCCGCCTCGATGCGGTTGCTGGGCGTGAACAGCTTCGGCTGGCGTTTCAGCAGCCTCTACTTCGCCGCGATCGCTCTCGTGTTCTTCCACCGATTCTTTCGGACCTTTCTGACTCGGCAAGCCGCGCTCGTGACCACGGTCTGTCTCGGCGCATCCCACTACGTCATGAGTTTCTTCAAGATCGGCTACGACAAGTCCCAGGCGTACCTGGCAATGTCCCTGCTGCTCGCCGCGACCGCCTGGGCGGTCCGAACGCGGAGGATGATCGCCTTCACCGGCATCGGGCTCGCGGCCGCGCTCTGCTTCTACGTCTATCCGGCCGCGCTCTACATCGTGCCTTTCTCCTTCTTTCTCCTGCTCCTGTGGGCGCCGCCGATCGACCGCGCGACCGCGGCTCGCTGGGGTGTCGCTCTTCTCACCGCGTGCCTGACGATCTTCCCGCTGCCCTTCCAGCCCACCTACTTCGAGGAAAACGGCCGGGTACGGTCTTCTACAATTCAGAGCTCGCGAGCTCAAGCACGCTCCTGGCGCACTTCGCCCGCAACGTGGCGTTCGCTGCGTACTCCCCCGTCCTCCTGGTCACGGAAGATCACTTCGTGACGAGCTCGTATCTGGACCCGCTCACGGGACTCCTCTTCCTGGTCGGAATGGCCTCGGCCCTCTGGCTCGTGCGGAAGGACGCGTTCGTGGCCTTCCTCACGGTCGGCCTCGCCTGGCTCCTGTTCTTCGCCGGAGCCACACATGATCGCGAGTTTCCCCCGACGACGCGGATGTTCCTCATGCTGCCCGTGTTGCTGCCGATCGCCACCTCGGCCTGGCGCGCCTCTCGGCTCTCTCCCGCCGCGCCGGGCTTGCGGCGCGCGGCACCGGAGGGGTCGTCCGGGCGACGGTGGCCGGCGTCCTCGCGCTCAACATTCTCCAGACGCACGTCGTGAACAAGCGCCGGAGCGACAGTTACGAGCTGTTCGATCCCCTCATCGTGCGCCTGGCGCGTCGCCTGGAGACGCTGCCGGGCCCGGGCTGGCATCTGCTGTTGCTCGCCGAGGCGCCGGGCGAGAGCTCCGGGATCCCGATGGTCCTCGACGTCTACTCCCTGCGCCGATCCGACCTTCGTCGAGATCGCAGCGCCCGGCGGCTCTCTGCCTCCGCCGACCGGGCACGCGTCGCCGACTCGAAGAGCGCGGTTTTCGTTTCGACGCGGCTCCCTCCCGGGAGCGGCAGTCGATCGAGCAGCAAATCGCAGAGGCGGGTAAGACTCCTTGCTCGGTCCGAACCTCGACGGGCGAGGAGCGCTTCAAACTCTGGACCGCTCCCGGTACCCCGGACCTCTGCTCGGACTGAGAGTTGTCGTCCCGGAGCGACAACTCTTTCGGCCGGCGCGCGGCGCCCGAACTTCGCTGAGGCGATCGCCACGAACGCGCCTGCTCCAGAATGCGCAGATATCATTCGCACGCTTGGGACTCTCTCCGATTTCTGTGGGAGCGCGCAAAGGCTCAGAATCGATCTCGATCTCCGGAAGCTCGCGCCGTCCCGACGGTCTTCTGACGCTCGGAATCGCCGGCGCGCTTCTCCTGGCCGCGGCCTGCTGGCCGATGGCGCGCCGCGACCTTCCGCCCTGGGCCGCCGCGGCGCTCGCCGGGGGGCTTCTCGCCTGGCTCGCGGTCGCCTGGAAATCCGCCGGCGCCCGCGAGCCGCTGCCCGACATCGCGCCGGCGTCCGCCAACGTCAATCGCCTGGCCGCCGCGCTCGTCGCGAGCCTCGGCCTCGCGGCGCTGTCCTGGACCCGGACCGCCGCCGGGCGATTTGAGACGCTCGGAGTCGCCGCCTGGCTTGCGGCCATCGCGATCTGGTTCTGGGGCTGGTCGCAACAGGCGGAAGACTCGCGGCGCATGGCGCCTCCGAGTGACGAGGCCTCCGCTCCCCGCCGGCGCTGGGGCGTGGTGCTCGCCCTGCTCGCGATCCTCGCGGTCGGAGCGTTCTTCCGCTTCCACGACCTCGCCGCGATTCCTCCGCATCCGGGAAGCGATCACGCCGAAGACCTCCTGAACGTCGAGGGCCTCGCGCAGGGCGAGAGGCCGGTCTTCTTTCCGAGCAACACCGGCCAGGCGCCGCTGCCCTTCTACTTCGAGTACCTGCTGGTGCTTCTCGGTTTTCCGATCGACTACCTGATGCTCAAGACGTCGACCGCTCTCGTCGGGATGCTCGCGATCCCGGCGATGTACGTGGTCGGACGCGAGCTCGGCGGTACGCCGCTCGGGCTCCTCGCCGCCGCGTTGTGCGCCTGGAGCAAGTGGCCCACGCTCGGCGCCCGCCGCGGGTTGACCTTCGCATGGGCCGTGTTTCCGGCGGCGCTCTTCCTGGCGGCCATCCTGCGCTACATGCGACGCGGCGACCGCCGCAGCGTCCTCTCGGCCGGCTTCTGGCTGGGGCTCGGGCAGTACGGATACAACGCGTTCAAGATCGTTCCGGCGATGGTGCCCCTGGCCTTCGGCCTCTGCCTCCTGGATCGGCGTTGGAAACGCCACCGCGGACGGCTCGTGCGCGACGGGCTGCTCGTCGTCGCCACCTCCCTGCTCGTCTTCCTGCCGCTCCTGCAGTACATGCTCCAGCGGCCCCAGGACTTCTGGTACCGGGCCATGACGCGCGCCGGAAGCCAGGAGCGGCCGCTGCCGGGCCCGCCGGCCGAGCTCTTCGCGAAGAATCTCGGCCGCATGGCCCTCGCCTTCCACTGGCGCGGGGACCAGGCGTGGATCAACACCCCGACCGAGGAACCGTTCCTGGACACGGTCACCGGCGCCTTCCTTCTCGCGGGGATCGTCGTGGCGGGCGTCCGCGTCGTTCGAGGCTCGACGCGCTGGGCCCTCGTGCTCGCCTCGCTCTTCGTTCTGACGCTCGCCTCGACGCTGGCCCTGGCCTTTCCGGTGGAGAACCCCGGGATCAACCGGGCGGCGGTGGCGATCCCGTCGGTTCTGGTCCTCGCCGGCCTGCCGGCCGTCTGGTTGCTCCAGCGCGCGCGGGAACGCGGCCGGGGCGCGCTCGTGGCCACCGGGACGCTGCTCGCCGCCCTCGGCGCCGTGTCGGTGCAGCAGAACTACGAGAGCTACTTCGTGCGGTTCCGCGACGAGCAGACGAAGATCCTCGAGCCCACCCTGGACCTCGTGCGGGTCATGCGCGAGTACCGGGAGAAGCGCGGCGTCCCGTTCGACAACGCCTACCTGCTGAACACCACGAACTGGATCGACGGCCGCTGCATCAACTTCGAGATCCGCGACCAGCTCTGGTCCGGGCCCCACGACGTCCCGCCCGGGGCGCCCGTGCCCTTCATCGCCGACCGACCGCTCCTCTTCTTCGTCCACCAGAGCGACCACGACCGGCGCGAGCAGCTCGCGCGGCTGTTTCCGAACGGTGAGGAGAAGATGGTCATCCAGCCCTTCCAGGACCGGAGCTACTACACGTACTTTGTTCCGCGCTGACGCGCGAGTTTCGTGCCGCGCTCCGAACGCCTGCCGTGACGGTCCAGCACAGAACGGCCGGCCCGAAGGACCGGCCGCCCCGGCCGTCAGCGCACGAACACTGGATCCCAGGGCTATTGCGCGGCCCAGGAGAGTCCCGCGAGCTTGGACAGGAAGACCGCCATCTGGCCGCGCGTCACGGTGTTGGTCGGGCAGTAGTTTCCGCCGCCGCAGCCGGCCGTAATCCCGCCGCCGCGAGAGCCTCGATGAACTGGAATTGACGGGCTCGACGTGGGAACCTGAAGCCGGTTGAAGACGCGCACGGCGGCGACCGAAGTGTCGGCCGTACCGGAGGCGGTCGTGATCTCAAACCAGTAGCGGACGTTGGCGTTGTCGGCTGTGACCGGCGCCGCGAGAACTTTCGAGAACTGCGCGCACCCCGGTGTCTCGGCTACGCCGGTGCCGAGTGAAGTCCACGCACGCCTCCGCCTCCGGCTGGCGAACTCGCAGCCGCAAAGAGAACGCTGACCTGGTCTGTCGCTGAATTGTCGCGTCCAGGCTGTCGCGCCGGAGGTCACGTCGATCCGAAGGAGCTGACCGAGATAGTTGTCGACGCGATAGCTGAGGCCGGTGTCGTTCGGGCTGGAACACGGGAAGTCCGCGTCGCTGGCGGTTGTCAACGTCGTGAAGGCGCCGAGCTGCAGCCGCCGATATAGTTGCAGTCCCACGCCGTCACCTGGGCGTGTTGGTCCAGAGTGTCGGCCTCGCAGGCGTCGAACTCGAGATACACGTTTTCGCTCACCGTCGCGACGAGTCTGGCAGCGGCGAGGCTCGAGGTGGTCCGCCCAATTCGTCGACGATCTCAGCGCGGGTACTGCGCCCGCTGGGGGAATCCACGTTCGTCACGTCCGTGCTCACTCGGACGGACTGCCCCGCCGCGACCGCTGTACTGGAGAATTCCCGCCGCCGGACTCGAACGCCGGTTTCGGGTCGGGTCTTCTGAACCTCGACCCGCTTACGAAGTGGGTGCCCTTGCCGCGACCTCCGGCGCGTCTGCGGCCGCCCCGATGCCCGTCGCCGCGAGCGCACGCGCGCAACTACGAGACCCTTGTGATCTTCATCTCGGACTCCTTCCCGAGAAGAATGGGAACACTCCGACTCCGCGACTGAGCACTCGTCGACTGGACAGAGAACTCCCTGAATATGGAACCGGAACAATGAAGACAGTGTACCAGCGCTCGGGCGACCCTTGGCGGATCACGCGGAACGCAGACAGATCACGCTCGGCCGATTTGGATCCGGTCCGCGGCGGCCTTCAGCTCCGAAAGACCTTCTCCTCGCTTCCGTCCAGCCAGCGGTCGACGAGCTCGACGCCCTGCATCAGCGAGTGATCCTGGTTGCCGATCTCGTACTTCCAGGACCCGAAGCGGCCGCGCGAGAAGATCTCCTTCGATTCGAGGTAGCCCTGGATCGTGTCGAGCGCCGGGTTCCGGTCCGTCGAGGGGATCGGATACGAGTGGCCGGCGTGAATCAGGAAGACCGTCTCGATGAGCGGCAGATCCGAGGGCTGCAGAATCCCTTCTGCGACGAGCCCGTCCACCACGGCCTTGCCGAAGTCTCCCTTCGGGAGAGGCTTGAACTTCGAGTACGACGTCTCCGTCAGGACCGAGAAGTACCGGCTCGTGTCGCCGCCCGGCACGATCTGGGGCGAGTAGTTGGAGAGATACGTCATCCGGTAGAACGGCGTCGCGAGATTCGGGAAGTAGATCCAGTTCTTGTCGGACGGCGACGGGCGCTTGAGGCCGATGCCGACCGAGAAGAGGCGGTTGTAGAGGAGCTTCTGCGCGGCCGCCCGCACCTTCTCCGGCGCGTGCGTCAGGCGGGCGACGAGCGCATCGATCGGCATCGTCGACAGGAGCCGGTCGTACGACCGCGTCGCACCGTCCGCGAACGTCACGACCCGCTTCTCTTCGTCGATCGAGACGACGCGCTTGTGGAGGCGGACGCGATCGCCCAGGAACGGCAGCACCGCCTTCCAGAGCCCCAGCGTTCCGCCGCGCGCCGGGTAGCCGAACTTGGCGTTCGGGCCCCAGTCCGTGGATTTCGGCAGGAGGGTCGTCTCGATGGCTTTGCGCCAGTCCACGACCGACACCCTCTCGGCGATCCAGTAGTAGCCCATCTTCTCGAGCGGCGTCGCCCACACCTTGAAGTTGTACGGGTTCATGAAGTGCTTGGCGACGCCCGCGCCGAACTTCGCGAGCACCCACTCCGCGAAGTTCGTGAAGGCCTGGTCCTTCGAGATGGTCTGCGACTCGACCAGGCCGATCAGGCACTCCAGCATCGCCTGCTCGGGAAGAGAAGAGAGGTGGTTCTGGAACGGATAGCGGACGTACTTGTCCTCGAACTTGATCCAGCTCTCCCGGTCGATCCAGCGGATCCCGTCCGAGCCCAGGACCTTGGCGAGGAAGTCGTTGAAGTACTTGTAGCCCGAAAAGATGATGTGTCCGGAGACGTCCCAGGTCCATCCCTTCGGATCGGTGAAGCTGGTGGCGAGACCTCCCACCTGGCCGGCGCGCTCGAAGATCTCGAAGCCGGTCTCTTTCCGCTCCACGAGCCGGTACGCCGCGCCGAGCCCCGTCGGGCCGGCGCCGAGGATGACGATGCCGCCGCTCACGCCTTTTTCCTCACCAGGCGCTTGAGGGACTCGGCCTGACGCATCTCCGAGCGCAGGTCGAAGAGGTACCGGATGACGCGGAAGATCGTTCCGAGCATCTTGAAGGGCCGGTGGATCGACTGCCCGGCTTCGCGCGGGAAGTGCCGGACGATGACCTCGTCCACCTTCCAGCCCGCGATCCGGCAGCGCGCGTAGATCTCGTCGCCGACGAAGTTGATGCGGTGCTTGATCTCGATGCGCCTGGCGATGTCGCGTCGGAACGCCCGGCAGCCGGCGTTGATGTCGTGGAGGGGCGAGCCCAGGATCCAGTGCGACAGGATCCGCAGGCCGCGAGAGAGGATCAGGCGGCCGACCGGATCGTGCCGGACCTTCTTCCAGCAGAAGACCACGTCGGCGCCCTTGTCGATGGCCTCGATGAAGAGCGGCGCGTCGCCCATCGTGTGCTGGCCGTCGCCGTCGACGACCATGACGACCTCGCCCGGAACGTTGCGGAGCGCGGTCTCCGTCGCGACGGCGTATCCCTTGTTGCCGTTGTGGTGCACGACCGACACGCGCGGATCCTTCTTCGCGAGCTCTTCGGCGATCTCGCCCGTGCGGTCCCGACTTCCGTCGTTGACGACGACGACGTGCCAGGTCAGGCCGGGGATCGCCGAGAGCGACGTCACGGCCTCTTCGACGGTCTTCGCGATCAGGTCCTGCTCGTTGTAGGCCAGAAAGCCCACGCCGAAACGGACGTCTCTCTCCGGCGCCTGTCCCTCGGACGCCGGCTTGCCCGACTCGCGGGCTTTCGAATCAACGGCCATAGATCATCCAACCCGCCGTCGCCACCCAGCCGATCACGATCAGGAGAAGCCACGGATCGTCGGTCAGCAGCGCCCGGGTCGGATTCCCCCCTCCTCCGCGCTTGTAGACCAGCCGGACGTAGCGGGCGATCCCGAGCACCACGAAAGGCACGGTCGGCGCGAGCGACCGGCCGTAATGGGTGACCGTCCGGGCCGACGTGCTGTACGCGGCGTACGCCGCGACCGTCGCGAGCCCCGTCACGATGAACAGGTGATCGAGCCCCTCCTCGCGATACGCGGCGAGGGCCGGCCGGTGGCCCGGGGCGGCATTCAGAAACTCCCACTGCCGTTTGCCCGCGACCAGGAACAGGGCGAGCAGGTAGGCGCAGCCCATGAGGAAAAGCGAAGGGTCCACGCCCGCGAGCGCCGCTCCGGCCAGGGCGCGCAGCGGCATTCCGGCCGCGACGACCAGGGCCTCGAGGAAGGGCACCCGCTTCCAGAGCAGCGAGTAGGTCAGCATGAGGACGGCGTACACGGCGCACCAGAAGCCGAACTCGCGCTTCAGGAGGAAGGCCGCCGCGAGGCCGGCGGTCTCCAGGACCGCCGCGACAGACACCGCCGTGGACGCGGCGAGCCGGCCCGATGCGAGCGGCCGGAACTTCTTCACCGGGTGCGCGCGGTCGCGCTCGCGATCCGCGACGTCGTTGACGATGTACACGCCGCTCGTGATCACGCAGAAAATCGCGAAGCCGGCCGCGGCCAGGGCCCAGCCCGCGGGCTCCCCGAGCGCGCCGCCGAAGAGAAACGGCAGCGGCAGGACGAGGTTCTTGACCCATTGGGCCGGCCGGGCTGCGGCCAGGATGGCGCTGACGACGCCGCCGGAATTCGCCAGGGGCTCCGCGGGCGTCGCGTCTCCCGGCGCAGGCGCAGACATTTGTCTCATTTTAGAGGATTGGGTGCCTGAAGTCTCCCACGATCATCGGGACACGCTGCCTGCAGAGTCGCGCTGTAGGATCGCCGGGCGGGAGGCTTCGCGTGAACGATCGCTACATTGAGCGTGTCGTCGACCTGACCGATCCGGCAGGTAATCGCATCCGCAACATGAGCGTCGAGGAGGCGCGGGCGCGCGTGGCCTCGGGCTCACCCTCCGACGTCCGCGGCATCGACGGCGCATTCGCGCTGGTCGGCCGCGACGGCCGACGCGTGCGCCTCGCGCGCTCGCTGGACCGTCCGCTGCGCTACTTCCTCGCGAAGCAGGCTGCGGGGCCGGCCCTGATCGTTTCGGACCGCATCGACGCGATCCGCGAATGGCTGCGGAGCGAAGGCCTCGCAGGTCAGTTCCACCCGACGTACACGCGGATGGTGCCGGCGCATCACGTCGTCGACATCGAGCTCGTCGGCTGCCCCGACCCGGAGGCCTCCTGGACCCGATTCTTCACGCCCGCGGGCGACCCGCTGCCGGCGGATCCGGACGCGATCGGCCGCCGCTACGTCGGCGCGCTCGCCGACGAGATCGCGGCCTGGCTCGCGCATCTTCCGGATGACGCGCCGATCGGCGTCTGCTTTTCGGGCGGCATCGACAGCGGCGCCGTCTTCCTCCTGACCGAGCACCTTCTGCGGAAGCTCGGGATGCATCCCGGCCGTCTCAAGGCCTTCACCCTGTCGCTCCGTGGGAGTGTCGGGGCCGATCTGGCCCAGGCCCGGGAGTTCCTGTCGACGCTGGGACTCGAGATGTACCTCGAGTCGATCGAGGCCGGGCCGGGATCCCTCGATCCGCTCGAGGCGGTCCGGGTGATCGAAGACTACAAGCCCCTCGACGTGGAGTCGGCCGCGATGACTCTCGCGCTCCTCCGCGGCATTCGCGAGCGATACCCCGACTGGCGGCATCTCGTGGATGGAGACGGCGGGGACGAAAACCTGAAGGACTACCCGATCGAGGAAAACCCGGAGCTGACGATCCGCAGCGTCCTCCACAATCCGATGCTGTATCAGGAGGGCTGGGGCGTCGGGAGGATGAAGCACTCGGCGACGTACTCCGGCGGCCAGAGCCGTTCCTACAGCCGGACGTGGGCTCCCCTGCGCCGATGGGGCTTCGAGGGGTTCAGCCCCTACACGCGCCCGAGGGTCGTCGAAACGGCCGAGGCGATCCCGTTCGTCGCGCTCACGGGTTACGACCACGAACGCCTCTATGCGCTCAAGGGCGAGATCGTGTCCCGCGGCGTCGCCGCGCTCACCGGACGCGCGATGCCGGTCTTCCCGAAGCGCCGCTTTCAGGACGGCGGTCTGCCATCGGGCGAGCCTCGACCCTTTCGCGCGGGCGAGGCCGAGTACCGCTCGCACTTCCTGTCTCTCTACGCGTGATCCGGCGGTGAGCTCTCCGTATCCGGCGAGGCCGGTCCCGCTCGCGACCGCTGGATCGTGGAACGCCGTCCGCAGAGAAACCCGCTCGATCCGCGCCGCGCCTACGCCGCGCTCGTCGAGTACGAGCCCGTCGAAAGGAAGCCGAGGAGGCCGCGGAGACCGGCGGCCGGACGCGCGCCGCCGCGGTGGCCACGATCTTCCTGACCAACCGGGAGTGCCCCTGGAAGTGCCTGATGTGCGATCTCTGGAAGAACACGCTCGAAGATTCCGTGCCTCCGGGCGCGATCGCCGAGCAGATCCGCGAAGCGCTGCGCGTCCTTCCGCCCGCCCGCCGCATCAAGCTCTACAACGCCGGGAGCTTTTTCGACGGACGCGCGGTGCCGCCCGAGGAGCACGCCGTGATCGCCGAGCTCGTCGCCCCTTTCGAGCGTGTGATCGTGGAATCGCACCCCGCGCTCGTGGGCCCCGCGGTGTGGGCCTTCCGCGACCGGATCCCGGGGACGCTCGAAGTGGCCATGGGCCTCGAAACGGTGCACCCCGAGGTTCTGCCCCGCCTCAACAAGCGGATGTCTCTCGACCTGTTCCGCCGCGCTGCCGACCTCCTCGCCGACGAAGCCGTCGCCCTGCGCGTCTTCGTGCTCGCCGGACTGCCCTGGGTGCCCGCCGCCGAGGCGCGCGCATGGACTCTTCGATCGGTCCAGTACGCGTTCGACTGCGGCGCGTCCTCGGTATCGATCATCCCGACGCGCGCGGGCAATGGCGCCATGGACGAGCTCGCGCGCGCGGGAGCGTTCGAGCTTCCCCGGCTTCGCCTTCTCGAAGACTGCTTCGAGGACGCGGTGTCGCTCGGGCGAGGCTTCGTCTTCGCTGATCTCTGGGACCTCGACGCGTTTTCGCGATGCGAGGATTGCTTCGAAGCCCGGCGGGAGCGCCTCGCGAGGATGAACCTGTCCCAGGTGGTCGAGCCCTCCGTCTCCTGCCCGCACTGCGGGGGCGCGTGAGCCGGACCGACTTCGACCTCGTCGTCGTCGGCTCCGGTTTCGCCGGCTCGCTCGCGGCCATCCTGGCGCGCCGCCTGGGACGCTCCGTCGCGCTCCTCGAGCGGGGAACGCACCCGCGCTTCGCGATCGGCGAATCGTCGTCTCCGCTCGCGAACCTCCTTCTCGAGAGCCTGTGCGATCGCTACGAGCTGCCGCGCATCCGTCCGCTCGCCGCCTGGGGCTCCTGGCAGCGCGAGCGGCCGGAGATCGCGTGCGGCCTCAAGCGGGGCTTCACGTTCTACGGCCACTCGGCGGGACGGCCGTTCGCCGCCCGCCCCGACCGCCGCGACCAGCTCCTCGTGGCCGCGAGCCCGTGCGACGAGGTGGCCGACACGCACTGGTACCGGCCGGACTTCGACGCCTTTCTCGCGCAGGAGGCCGCGCGGGAGGGCGCGGAATACATGGATCGCACGGAGGTGCGCCTCGCCGGCTTCGAGAGCGGCGTCGCGGTGCTCGAGACGCAGCGGTTCGGCCGCGAGCGAACGCTCCGCGCGCGACTCCTGGTGGACGCGACGGGTCCCGGCGGCTTCCTCCAACGCTCGCTTTCGCTGGGTCGATCCGACTTCCCGGGGCTTCCCGCGACCTCGGGCCTCTACGCGCATTTCACCGGCGTCCACCGCGTGGATGAGATGGGCATCGATCCTTCGGGCGAGGCCCCCCCGTATCCGCCCGACGACGCCGCCCTGCACCACGTGTTCGATGGCGGATGGATCTGGGTGCTCCGGTTCGACAACGGCATCGTGAGCGCGGGCGTCGCGGCCGAGCCCTGGCTCGCCGAGGAGCTCGGCCTTTCCGAAGGCGAGCCGGCATGGCACCGGCTCCTCGATCGCCTCCCCACGGTACGCGCGCAGTTCGACGGCGCGGAAACCGTCACGCCGTTCATCCACCGCGAGACGCTTCCATTTCGAAGCCGGGTGGCCGCCGGAGAAGGCTGGCTGCTGCTTCCCTCCGCCGCGGCGTTCGTCGATCCGATCCTCTCGACGGGCTTCCCGCTGACCCTCCTCGGCCTCGAACGGCTCGCCTCGGCGCTCGAACGGTCCTGGGGAACGCCGGCGCTCACCGGCGACCTGGCGCGAGATGCCGCGGCGTCGCTCGCCGAGGTCGATACGGCCGCGCTCCTCGTGGCGGCCCTGTATTCGCGCTTCGACGAATTCCCGGCGTTCGCCGCTCTCTCTCTTCTCTACTTCGCCGCGGCGAGCTACGCGGAGGCGGCCCGCCGTCTCGGACGCCCCGAGCTCGCCGGAGCGTTTCTGTCGGGCGACATCCCTCGCTTCGCGCCGGGTTTCCGCGAGTGCTGCGCGCTGGCGCTCTCCGGCGCGGACGCCCGCATCCTCGAGCACAGGATCCGCGAAGTCGTCGCGCCCTTCGACGTCATCGGGCTCGGCGACGCGTCGCGCCGCAACTGGTATCCCGTCCTCGCGGAGGATCTCCTCCTCGCCCGCGAGAAGCTGGGGGCCACGCGCGAGGACATCGAGAGCCTCCTCGCGAGCCTCATGCCCGCCTCAGTGCGATGAGTGCCCGGAATGTCCACCGCCCATCCCGATGTCGAATCGGATCCGGGCGAAGACGTGGAAGGACACGGGCATCGTCGAGTAGACGTCGTCGAGCCGATCCGTGAAGCGGTAGAGCGTCACGTCGGCGCCGACGCCGGTCGTGGCCTTCGGGATGAGCGTGAAGTCGCGCACGTAGCCCAGCGTTCCGGCATAGACGCGCGTCCGGTCGAGCGGGACCTCCTCGGGCCGCTGCCGCTTGAAGCGCAGCTCGAAGAGATCGCGATCCACCGCCTCGAAGCGGCCGTAGATCGTGTTCCAGTCGCAGAAGTTCCAGGTGCCTTCGAGGAGCGTGCCCCAGAACCGCGCACCGTCTTCCTCTTCCTGGTTCTGTCCCGTGATGAGCGAGACCGCGACGAACCCGCCCGGCAGAGCCTTTTCGTACGCCAGCATGCCGGTGAAACGGTTCTGGTTCCCGGGCTCGGCCGCCTCCGGGTTCGTGAGGTGCCCGCCCGAGAGCTGCACGGTCAGGCCCGGCAGCGGGACCGCCGTGAGCCGCACGCCGTAGGAGTCGATGGCTCCCGACTCGATGTTCCAGCGATTCTCGTCCGGCTCGGCTCCGTGGAAGCCCGAGGCCTCGAGCGTGAAGATGGAAGCCGTCAGGCCGAGCGTCAGCACGTCGTAGGAGATGTGGGTCGAGTCCTGGTTGTGGTGCGACAGGGGCGCGGTCGGGTTCGCCGACGCCGACAGTCGGTGGACGAACGCCGGCGGACCGAGCGCCGGCTCCCCGACGGCGGCGGCGTAGAAGCGAAGCCCGAAATCCGGCCCGAACGTCTTCTGCCACGCGCCCGCGAGCTGGATGAAGAAATCGTGCGGATGCTGGTAGTCGACGAGCAGCACGCCGTCGTTGGTTTCGCCGACCTGAAAGAGCTCGTGGCTGCCAGGCTCGGGGATCGTCGCGGGCTCGAGCGAGAACGTGCCGTAGAACGTGAGCTTTCCGCCGAGGAAGGAATGGGTCGCCATCCCCATCACGTGGTTCTGCGACTCGAAGTCGTCGCCGCCGGACGGGCCGCCCTGGTCGTTGTAGTTCAGGTACGCCCAGCCGTGGACCATCCACATCCAGTGATCCATCGCAGGCATCCGCTCCATCGCGACCATGGGGTCGGCGGGCTCCTGCGCCGTGGCGAGTGAGGCCACGAGGCCGAAAACGATCGCAGCGAATCCGATGCGGAAAGGCATTCCATCCTCCTGATGCCGGCCGGCGGACTCCGCCGGGCGGACGCGAGACAGGGCTCTCGCGGGAGGATCAGAGACGCTGTGGCGTGGGAGCGCTGCGCGCGGCCGGGCGCGTGGAGGCGAGCGCGATCGCCGGCCGCCCTTCGGGCGCGGCGGCCGGGAAGGCGGGCGGCGTGGCGTGAGCGGCTGCGGGCGCCGCGGGAGCGGACGTCTTCGCGGCCGCCAGGCTGTCCGATCGTCGCGGGCGATGCCGGAGCCATGGCTTCATCGCATCCGCAGCAGCTCGCGTCCGAGAGGGAGCTCTCCGACGTCTCGACGACCGGCGCCGGGGGACAGCAGTTCGCGCACAGCGCGGCGGCCGGACCGGCGAGGACGGCCAGGGCGAGCAGGGCGGCAACGAATGAACGCGAGCATGGACACCGAGGAAAGCATGCGCCCGCCCATCTTATTCCGGCCGTGTCAGCTTCCGGTACGTCCGGAGATGGCGCAGGGCTTCCGCCGGCCGGCCCAGCTTTTCGGCCAGTGTCGCGGCGTTGAAATGCGCATCGGCGTTGTCCGGATCGATGCGGACCGCCTTCTGGTAGGCGAGCAGGGCCTCGGGCGTCCTGCCCATGTCTTCGAGCGCGACGCCCAGATTGAACGCCGCCGTCCCGTCGTCGGGCCTCGCGGCGAGCGCCGCCGCGTAGTGCGGTTCGGCCGCCGCGGCGTCTCCGGCTTCGTGAAGGAGGCGCCCGAGGTTGACGTGCGCCCCCGGATGCCGGGAATCGAGCGCGAGGGCGCGCCGGTAGGCCGAGATCGCCTCGCCCGGAGAGCCGGGCTCGAGCTCGCAGCCCCACTCGAACCAGTCATCGGCCGAAAACTCCGGCCCTTCTTCCTGGGCTTCGCGGAACGCGCGGCGCACGACCGGGGCGACCTTCTTCGCCAGATCCGCCACGCCGAAATCGAAGAGGATCTGGCCCGAGTCGGGCTGCCAGCGGCGGGAACCGTCGGCGACGACGATCCGGCTCCCCTCCATGGCGATCCGGACGGCCGCGAGCGATCGACCTTCGGGAAGCTGTTCCCGCAGACGGCGAAGCGCCTTGCGGACTCGCAGGGGCGCGACGCGCGCGGAGAGCAGGCCGCGCGCCGTCCGCATGAAGACCAGGTCCTGGAACGAAAACGTGAGCCGTCCCGCGGCGCCGCGTTCGGGCGAGAGAAACCCGGCGCGCACGTAGCCGCGGACCTGGGAGGGAGTGAGACCGAGGAGCTTGGCGACTTCCGAGGTGGAGTAGCCCTTCACGAAACCCAATCTACCCCTTGCGGCCCGCCTCCGTGCGCATCTGGGCGACTTTGCCCGGCGCGCGCTTGGCCGGCTTGCGCGCGGGCGCTTCCCCGCCGGACGCGGACGCGGCCTTCTTCTCGCCCGCCGCAGCCTTGGCGGAGGCGGAGGAGGCCGCCGGCTTCGCCTCCGGCTTCTTCGCCAGGCTCGCCTTCAGGGCCTCCATCAGATCGATGATCTGGCCCCCGCCGGTCTCCGCGGGCACGATGGAGATGTCCTCGCCCTCGACCTTCTTCTGGATCAGGCCGAGGACGCGCTTCTTGACGTCATCCTCGTAGGTTTCGGGCTTGAAGGAATCCACGGCGCGCTGATCGACGAGGAGCTTGGCGAGGTCGAGCTCCTTCGGGCTGACCTCGGCCGGCTCGAGCGGCACCTCCGAGAAGGCCCGGACCTCGTCGGCATAGAGGAGCTGCTGCATGACGATGCCGCCCTCGAAGGGACGGAGCATGACGAGGTACATCTTGCCGCGGGCGGCATAGCGGGCCAGGGCGACCCGCTGGGTCTCCTTCATGACCTCCGAGAGAAGCGCGTACGCCTTGGCTCCGCCCTTGTCGGGCCCGACGTAGTAGGACCGATCGAAGTAGACGGGGTCCACCTTCGTGATGGGAACGAACTCGACGACCTCGACCGTCTGGGTCGACTGCTCCTCGAGCGCCTTGAGCTCCTCGGGAGTGAAGGTGACGTAGCGGTCCTTCGAGAACTCGAAGCCCTTGACCATCTGGTCGCGGGGCACGATCTCGCCGTCCTTGGTGCAGATGTACTGCTGCTTGAGCCGGGCGCTGTCCTTCGCGTGGAGCATGTTGAAGGAGACGCCCGCGGACGCGTCCGCGGCGGCGTACAGCTTGATCGGGATCGAAACGAGCCCGAAGGAAATGGTCCCTGACGCTATCGGCCTTGCGCTCATAGGTTTAGGGACCGACAAATGTAACATGCGCCCGGCGATTCCACGATGCCGCTCGAAAAATACCGGGAAAAGCGGTCCGCCGACACGACCCCCGAGCCCTTCGGGCGGGGAGGCGAAAACCGCCCGCATCTCTTCGTCGTTCAGAAACATGCGGCCACCCGGCTGCACTGGGATTTCCGCCTGGAGTGGGCCGGCGTCCTGAAGTCCTGGGCGGTCCCCCAGGGCCCCTCCGCCGACCCCGCCGACAAGCGCCTGGCGGTCGAAGTCGAGGACCATCCGGTCGAGTACGCCGACTTCGAGGGCGTCATCCCGGAGGGCAACTACGGCGCCGGCGAGGTCATCGTCTGGGACCAGGGCCGCTGGACTCCCCTGGCGGACCTCGACGAAGGGATGAAGAAGGGCAAGCTCCTCTTCGAGCTCCACGGCTACAAGCTCCGAGGCGTCTGGACCCTCGTCCGCATGAAGACGAAGGGCAAGACCACCGGCAAGGAGTGGCTCCTCATCAAGGAGCGCGACGCCTGGTCGCGCAAGGGACCGGAGGCCGCCTACTCCCAGGAGTCGATCTTCTCGGGTCTGACGATCGAGGATCTCGCTTCGGGCAAGAGCCGCGCGGAAGAGATCCGGGCGGAGCTCGAGCGTCTGAAGGCGCCGCGGCGGAAGGTGCGCGCCCCGGACGTCAAGCTCATGCTCGCCGAGACGCGCGACGGCGCGTTCTCGCGGCCGGGCTGGCTCTGGGAGCTCAAGTACGACGGGTATCGCCTGCTCGCCGGCCGCGAGAGCGGCAAGACCATGCTCCGCTACCGGCACGGCATGGACTCGACGGCGACGTTTCCCGAGATCGCCCGCGCCGTCTCGGCGCTCCCGAGCGACGCGTTCGTCCTCGACGGCGAGGTCGTCGTGCTCGACGGGAACGCGCGCCCGCGCTTCGGTCTTCTCCAGAAGCGGGGGCTCCTCCAGAAGCGCGCGGACATCGAGCGCGCCGCGGTCGAGCTTCCGGCGACGTATTTCGCGTTCGATCTCCTGGGCTTCGAGGACTTCGACCTCCGGGGCCTTCCGCTCACGACCCGCAAGGCGCTGCTCCAGCGGTTCGTGCCGCGTGCCGGGCCGGTGCGCTTCGCCGACCACGTCGAGGAAAGAGGCGACGAGCTGCTCGCGGCGGCCGGCGGGCTCGGTCTCGAGGGCGTGGTGGGAAAGAAGGCGGACTCGACCTATCGCGGAGCGCGCTCCGCGGACTGGCTCAAGGTCAAACTGGATCGCACGGGCGACTTCGTCGTCGTCGGCTACACGAAGCCCGAGGGCGGCCGGTCGGGGTTCGGCGCGCTGCACCTCGCCTACTGGCAGGACGGCAGGGACTCGGTCTACGGCGGACGTGTCGGCACCGGCTTCTCCGACAAGCTCCTCGACGAGATCCACGCGCGTCTCGAGGCGCGCGTCCGCGAGACACCGGCGTTCGGCGGCGCCGTCCCCACGGGTCGAGGCCACGTCTGGGTGGAGCCGGAGCTCGTCGTGGAGGTGCGTTTCAAGGAGTGGACCGGAGACGGGCTCCTCCGGCATCCGGCCTTCCTCCGCGTGCGCGAAGACAAGCCGATCGAGGAATGCGTCCGCGAGGCCGACCCGGGAAGCGCGGACGAGCCGGCTACTCCACCCCCTCAAGTCCCGCGCGCGTACGAGGAAGCCGAGAAAGTCGTTCCGTTCTCGAACCTGACGAAAGTCTTCTGGCCGGTCGAGGGCTACACGAAGGGCGACCTCATCGAGTACTACCGCGCGATCTCGCCCTGGCTTCTCCCCTATCTGGCCGACCGGCCTCTCGTCATGACCCGTTACCCCGACGGGATCGACGGCAAGTCGTTCTTCCAGAAGGACGCCCCCAACTTCGCGCCGGACTGGATCCGCCTCGAGCGCATCTGGAGCGAGCACGCCGAGCGCGAGATCGACTACTTCGTCTGCGACGATCTCGAGACGCTCCTCTACGTCGCGAACCTCGGCTCGATCCCGCTCCACATGTGGGCCAGCCGCGTCGCCGCTCCGGAAAGACCCGACTGGTGCATCCTCGACCTGGACCCCAAAGGCGCTCCCTTCTCGCACGTCGTCACGATCGCGAAAGCCATCCGCGAGCTCTGCGAGGAGATCGCGCTGCCGAGCTTCATCAAGACCAGCGGCGCGACGGGCCTCCACGTCCTCCTGCCGCTGGGCGGCCAGTGCACGCACTCCGAATCCCGCGTGCTCGGGGAGATCCTGGCCCGCGTGATCGAACAGCAAGTACGGCAAGATCGCGACGACGGCGCGCGCGCTCGGGGCGCGGGGCGGCAAGGTCTACGTGGACTATCTCCAGAACGGCCACGGCAAGACGATCGCGGGGCCCTTCTCGGCGCGCCCGGTCCCCGGCGCGACCTGTTCGGCGCCCCTGAAGTGGAGCGAGGTGAACGACAAGCTCGACCCGAAGAAGTTCACGCTGAAGACGCTGCCGGCGAGGATGAAGAAACTGAAGGACGATCCCCTCGCGCCGGTCCTGACCCTCAAGCCCGATCTTCAGAGCGCGCTGACGAAGCTGACCGGCCGGCTCAGGTCGTGAGGCGTGCCGCTCCGCCTCAGGGCGTCGCGATGCGCCGCAGGAACTCGGCCGCGAGCTTCGGCCCCGAGCCCGCGTCCTCGTGCTTGAAGAACACGAAAGCCTCCGACCACGGTTGCGCGCGGACCTTCTCCGCCCAGCCCGCGACGGCCCCATCGTCGTAGTCCTGACGGCGGAGCCGGAGATATCCCCAGGGGGCCGTGGCGACGAGCGGGGTCGCGAGCTCCTCGTCTTCGGCGACGCAGAGGGCGGCGCCCTTGGCGCGCAGCGCCGCGAACACGTCGTCCTCGAACCACGAGGCATGCCGGAACTCGAAGGCGGCGGGCGCCTTCGGCGGGAGAACCTCCAGAAAGGCTTCGAGCCGCGGGAGATCCTTCTTGAGGTTCGGCGGCAGCTGGAAGAGCGTGGGGCCCAGCCGCTCGCCGAGCGTCGCGGCCGTCTGAAAGAAGTAGGCCACCTCGTCGCCCGCTTCCTTGAGGCGCTTTCGATGCGTGATCCGCTGGGAGGCCTTCAGGATGAAACGGAACTCGGCGGGGACCTGCGCGGCCCAGCCCTCGAGCATCGAGGGCTTCGGCATCCGGTAGAAGGTGTTGTTGATCTCGACCGCCGGCAGCCTCGCGGAGTAGTACGCGAGCATGTCCTCCGCGGGGAGATCTTCCGGATAGAAGCTCCCCTTCCACTCCTTGTACGAGAAGCCGCTCGTCCCGGCGAGGACGCGCATGCGGAGACTCTATACTCTCGGCCTCCAAACCGATGACCGCCCCGCGCTTCGATCCCAGACGCCGCCGTGCCGTGACGATCGCCCTGCTGCTCGTGACGGCGCTCGCGTCCTTCGAGTCCACGGTCGTCTCGACGGCGATGCCGACGATCATCGGCGATCTCGGCGGCCTCGCGCTGTACTCGTGGGTCTTCTCGATCTACCTCATGACCGCGACGGTCATGATGCCGATCTACGGGCGCCTCGCCGACATCTACGGCCGCCGGCGCATCCTGCTCATCGCGATCTCGGTCTTCCTTTCCGGTGCGATCGTCTGCAGCTTCGCGCACTCGATGCCCCAGCTCATCGCGGCCCGCGGGCTCCAGGGCCTCGGCGCCGCGGGGCTCGTCCCGATCGCGCTCACCGTTTCGGCGGACCTCTACTCGCTCGAGGAGCGCGCCCGCGTCCAGGGCCTCTTTTCGGGCGTGTGGGGCGTCGCGAGCCTGATCGGACCGTTGCTCGGCGCCTGGATGACCATCTCCTTCGGATGGCGCTCGATCTTCACGATCAACATCCCGCTGGGTCTGATCGCGCTGGCGCTCGTCGCGACCCAGATGGTGGAGTCGCGGGCCGCCCTGCCCGACCCGTTGGATCTGGCCGGCGCGGCCACGCTCGTCGCCGGCATCGCAGCGCTGCTCTTCTCCGTCCTGCACCGACCCGGCGAAGGCGGCCTGGCCTTCGGCTGGCGGGCGGCCATCTTCGCCGCGGCCGTCGGCTCGCTCGCACTCTTCGTCCATCTCCAGAACCGCCGTGCACACCCGCTGGTCCCGCCGTCCCTCTTCCGGCGCATCGAGACCGCCGCTCCGTTCATCGCCGGCGTGCTCCTCGGGACCACCATCTTCGGCGTCGACACGTTCGTGCCCCTCTTCGTCCAGGGAGCGCGCGGCGGCACCGCCGGGGCGGCCGGCGCGGTCGTCACGCCGCTCGTCCTGATGTGGGCGCTCACGGCCACGCTCGCCGCCAAACTGATCGTCCGGTTCGGGTTTCGCTTCACCGCGCGCCTCGGAGCCTCGCTGTCTCTCGCGGGCCTCGTCGCGCTGGCCGCCGCCGCGTGGTGGAACGCCTCCGTGCCGTGGATCTCGGCCGCCTGCGCCCTCGTGGGCATGGGCCTGGGGCCCTCCTCGATGTCCCAGGTCCTCGCGGTCCAGTCCGCGGTGTCCGAACGCCAGCGCGGCGTCGCGACGGCGCTCGTTCCGTTCTTCCGAACGCTCGGCGGCTCGGTCGGCGTGGGCGCACTGGGAGGCCTGCTGGCCATGGGGCTGCTGCACCGGCTGGGCCCCGCGGCGGAGAACGCCGGCCGGCTCCTGGTCGGCGGACCTTCCGATTCGGGCGCACCGGTCGCGATCGACCCGGCGGCGTTCCGCCTCGCGATCGAGCGCTCGCTCCTGCCGGTGTTCGGCGTTCTCGTCGGCCTTGCGGTCGTCAACCTCCTCGTGACGGCGCACTTTCCCGAGCGAGCGGTCAAGACGGTGGAGGCTCCGGCGGAAAAGGTGATGATCTCGGTCGATTGAGCCCGGCGCTGCTAGAGTTTCGGCAATGGCGGGATCGGATCGGCGCGCCATCTTTCCGGTGGTTGTCGGCGCCATCCTGGCGGCCACCGCCGTCTCCCTCTGGCTGCAGTTCCGAGAGCCGCCGGCCTCGAAAGCCCCACGGGCGACGGACCGGCGGCTGCCTCTCGGGACCCGACGACGAGACCCGCGGAACCGCCGCGCGCGCGGAGGCCGAGCCGACGCCTCTCAACATCCGGACCGTGGACGGCCGCGACGTCACCGCTCCGCGGCTCCTGCAACGCGTGGAGCCGAAGTATCCGGAGGTCGCGCGACGGGCGAGGATGTCCGGGCAGGTGATCATCGAAGCGGTCATCACCGACCGCGGCGAAGTCGTCTCGCCGCGAGTCATGAAATCCACGACGGAATCGATCCTGGACCAGGCCGCGCTGGACGCGGTTCGCCAGTGGCGCTACGAGCCGGCCCGCTTTCGCGGCCAGCCGGTGCCCGTCTACGTCACGGTCACGGTGACGTTCCGCCTCAACTAACCCGTCGCTAGTCGCTCGTCGCTCGCCGCCGGTTGAGCTCGGCGTAGCCGTAGACGAGCGCGAGGCTGCGGTGGGGCGCCCAGCGTTCGGCGTAGCGGCGCATGTCCTCTTCCTTCGCCTTCGAGGTCGAAGCGTGGCCGAGCAGTCCCTGTGCGAGGTACTTCACGACGCCGAGATCGCCCGCCGGGAAGATGTCGGTGCGGCCCAGGCCGCGCTGGAGACCGATCTCCGCCGTCCAGCGACCGACCCCGCGCAGCGCGACGAGGCGCGCGATCGCGTCCTCGTCGGAGAGCGGCGCCAGGATCTCTTCCGAGAGCTCGCCGCCGGCGAACGCGCGGGCGATCTCGCGGATCGCCACGGCCTTCGAGCGGGAGAGACGGAAGCGGCGCAGACGGGGCAATGACTCGGAGGCGAGGGGCTCGGGCGCCGGAAACGCGACGTACGTCTCTTTCGAGAAGCGCGCCCGGCGGCCGTAGGTCTGGCAGATCTCGCGGCGGATGTCGTAGGCGAACTGAAGGTTCACCTGCTGCGCGAGGACGGCGGTCACGAGGGCCTCCCACAGCGACGGCACGCCTGCGATGCGCAGCCCTCGAAAGGCCCGGATGGGCGCGCCGAGGATGGGATCGCCGCGATGCGAGCGATAGAACGGCGATACGGGCGTCGAGGCGCCGAGCGAACGCTGGAGGACCCGGCTCGCGGCCCCGGCGGCGGCCTCGGACCCCGCGAGCGCGCCCTCCAGACCGACCCGGAGCACGGCTCGCGCAGCCGTTCCCTCCTGCTCGACGGAGAGCAGGACGCCTCTGCGCCCGATCGGCAGGAGTCGCCGGTACACCCGCCCGTCGAAGCGGTCCACGACCTCGGGAAAGCGCGTGTAGCGCTCGGCCGTCAGCGCGAGCGAATACGGCCGCTCCGGGACGATGGTGAAGCTCTTCATCCGCGATCTCCGCAACCCGCGATCATGTCATTTGGTTGCGACTATGATGCGCGCAGCGAACGAGGAGGACGGCATGCGTTTTCTTCTCCGGCTCCTGATCAACGCCGTGGCGCTCTGGGTCGCCGTCAAGATCGTGCCCGGGATCTCCTACACGGGAGACTGGCTCCCCTTCCTGGCCGTCGCCCTCATCTTCGGAATCGTCAACGCGTTCATCCGCCCGATCGTCAAGCTCTTCACGCTCCCGATCATCTTCCTGACGCTCGGTCTCTTCGCCCTCGTCGTCAACGGCCTGATGCTCTGGCTGACGAGCTGGCTCTCGACCGGCCTGGGCTTCCAGTTCCACGTCGAGGGCTGCCTGGCGGCGATCCTCGGCGCGCTCGTCGTCAGCGTCGTCAGCGCGCTGCTGTCGATGATCCTCCCGGATGGAGACTAGTCAGCTCGCGGGGAATCGGCCCGAGAGCACGGCCATCCGCTTGAGCCGCACGGCGTCTTCGGCGCGAAAGCCCCAGTCCGGGGCGCGCCAGGTCCAGTTGCCGCCGGGCTCGGCGGGCGTGTTCATGCGGGCCTCGCTGCCGAGGCCGAGCACGTCCTGGAGCGGCGCGATGGCGCGCCGGGCGACGGAGCCGTACGCGGCGCGGATGAGCGCCCAGGGGATGTCGGTTCCGTCCGAGCCCAGATAGTCGTACACGCGCTCGCGCTCCTCGGGCTTGAGCGCTCCGTACCAGCCCCTCGCCGTGTCGTTGTCGTGCGTGCCGGTGTAGACGAGGCCATTCTCCGTGTGGCGGTGCGGCAGGTACTCGCTGTCCGCTCCGTAGAACGCGAACTGCAGGACCTTCATCCCGGGAAAGCCCAGCTCCTTCAGCAGCGCCTTGACGTCGTCGTCGATGTCGCCGAGGTCCTCCGCGACGATCGGCAGGGGCGCCTCGCCGCCCACCGCGACGCGCACCGCGTCGAAGAGCTTCGCCCCCGGTCCGGGGACCCACTTTCCGTTCAGAGCCGTCGTCTCGCCCGCCGGCACCGACCAGTAGGCGGAGAACGCGCGAAAGTGGTCGATGCGCAGGACGTCGCAGAGCGTGAGGTTGGCGCGCACGCGCTCGACCCACCACTCGTAGCCGCTCTCGGCGAGCGCGTCCCAGTCGTAGAGCGGGTTGCCCCAGAGCTGGCCCGTTTCCGAGAAGTAGTCCGGCGGCACGCCGGAGACGGCGATCGGTTGTCCCATCTCGTCGAGCTGGAAGATTTCGGGGTGCGACCAGACGTCCGCGGAGTCGAGCGAGACGTAGATCGGCATGTCGCCCAGGATCGCGATGTCGCGTTCCTTCGCCGCCGCGCGCACGCGTTCCCACTGGCGGAAGAAGAGGTACTGGAGATAGGCCTGGTAGGAGATCTCGGCCTCGAGCTCTCCCGAGGCCCGTTCGAGAGCGTCCCGGTCGCGGAGGCGCAGGTCGCGGTCCCACGCCATCCAGGGCAATCCCGAGAAGCGCGACTTGAGCGCGGCGAAGAGCGTCCAGTCCGCGAGCCAGGCCGAGCGGGCCGGCGCCGCGCGAAACGCGGCGAGCTCCTCGCGCGCCGGCTCTCCGGCGTGCGCCGCGAAGTGGTCCCAGGACTGGTGGAGAATCCGCTCCTTCCAGCGGATCACGGCATCGAAATCCACCCGCTCCTTCGGGAACGTCGGGAGGTCCTCGAAGGCCGCCACGGGAAGGAAACCGTCGCGGAGCAGAAGCTCCGGCGAGATCAGCAGCGGATTGCCGGCAAACGCGGATGCGCCCCCGTATGGCGAGCCGCCGCCTCCGATGATCGTCAGCGGCAGGACCTGCCAGAGCGTCTGGCCGGCCGACTTCGCCCAGTCGAGGAACCGGTCGACCCAGGGACCGAAGTCGCCGATGCCGAACGGCCCGGGGAGCGACGTGGGATGAAGGAGGATTCCGGCGGAACGGGATTCCGGAGACGTCACGAAACGGGAGTGTAGCGCCTGGCCTCCCGACTCTTCTCGCCCCACCAGACGATGAGACCCATGTCGTTGGGGTGCGCGAGATCGCGATGCACCGGGCGGACGCGCACGGTATAGCCGAGGTTCTCGTCCTGCGGCTTGCGGTGCGTCAGGCGGAAGACGCCGGTCTCGCCCTCGCGCGCCGCGGGCTCGAGCCGCGTCGCGGTTCCGGACTCGAGGTGACCATCCGCCTCGATCGGCCCCTCGAAGAGCTCGACCGAGACTTCCGACGCATCGAGCGGACCGAGGTGGACCCGCGCGAGCACGTCGAAGGGCGCGGCGGGCGGGAGCGTCGCGGGATCCGGCACGATCTCGACGCTCTCGAAACGGACGCCGGGCCAGGCGCCGCGCACCCGTTCCTTCCAGGCGACGAGGCGTTTCAGCGGCTCGCGGCCGCCATCCTTCATCGCCCGGCGGTAGAACGCGCCCGGCAGATAGCAGTACTTGAGGTACTCCGTGACCATGCGGTCGGACGAGAACTCCTCGGCCACCTTCGAGGCCGAGACGATCATGCGGTCGAGCCAGCGCTGCGGCGTGCCCGAGGCATCGCGGTCGAAGAACATCGGCAGGACCCGCTTCTCGAGCGTGTCGTACAGCGCGCGGACGATCTCTTCCTCGGGGGCATGGTCCGTGGCGTCGCCGACGACGAAGCCGGCCTCGTCGTGGGGCGCCTCGTCCCACCAGCCGTCGAGGACCGAGAGGTTCAGGACGCCGTTCATCGCGGCCTTCATGCCCGACGTGCCGGACGCCTCGCGCGGCCGCTCCGGGGTGTTCAGCCAGACGTCGCATCCCGCGACGAGAGCGCGGGCGAGCCCCATGTCGTAGTCGGACAGGAAGACGACGCGTCCCCGGAACTCCGGCCGCTCGGCGGCCATCGCGACGGCGCGGAGATACTCCTTGCCGTCCTCGTCGCGGGGGTGGGCCTTGCCGGCGAAGAGAATCTGCACGGGGCGGCCGATCTGGTGGAGCAGGTACTCCAGGCGCTTGGGCTCGCGGAAGAGGAGCGTCGCCCGCTTGTACGTCGCGAAGCGCCGGGCGAAACCGATCGTGAGAGCCTTGGGATCCAGGACGCGGCCCGCTTCGGCGATGTCTTCCTCGCGGGCGCCCTGGCGCCGCTTCTCCTCGACGAGCTTTTCGCGGCACACGGCCACGAGCCTCGCGCGCAGGGCCTCATGGCCCTGCCAGAGCTCCGTCCGGTCGACGGCCTCGGGCGTTTCGACGACGCCCGTCCGCGCGATCTCGGGCGCCGTCCAGGTCGCGGCGTGCACGCCGTTGGTGATCGGGATGATCGGGATCTCGGAGAGCGGCAGATCCGGAGCGACATTGCGCCAGAGCCGCCGCGAGACGTCGGCGTGCAGCTTCGAGACGGCGTTCTGGTGCGTCGAGAGGCGCATCGCGAGGACCGCCATCGAGAAGAGCTCCCGCCCCTCCTCTCCGACCTCGCGGCCGAGATCGAAGAACTCGTCGAAGGAGATGCCGAGCTCGTTGACGTAGCCGGCGAAGTATTTCCAGAGAAGCTCCGGCGTGAAGACGTCGATGCCCGCGGGGACGGGCGTGTGCGTGGTGAAAACGTTTCCGCTGGTCGCGCCTTCGCGGGCCTCGGCGAACGTGAGGTTCTCTTCCTGCACGAGCCGGCGGATCTTCTCGAGGGACACGAAAGCCGCGTGGCCCTCGTTGATGTGGCGAATCGTCGGCCAGAGCTGGAGCTTCTCGAGGGCGCGCGAGCCGCCGATGCCCAGCACGATCTCCTGCTGGAGGCGCATCTCGTGGCCGCCGCCGTAGAGACGGGCGGTGACCTCGCGGTCGGGAGCGTCGTTTTCCGGAAGGTTCGAGTCGAGGAGCAGGACCGGAACGCGGCCCACCTTGGCCATCCGGATCAGGAGGTTCACGTTCCGCCCGGCGAGGTTCACCGAAACCACGGGCGCGCTGCCGTCGGGCGTCTCGGCGATCGAGAGCGGCAGCTCGTCGGGCTCGAGCACGGGGTACGCCTCGGACTGGCGTCCCTCGCTGCTGAGGACCTGCCGGAAGTAGCCCTCGCGGTAGAACAGACCCACGCCCGTCATGGGAACGCCGAGATCGCTCGCGGACTTCAGGAGGTCGCCGGCCAGGATGCCGAGGCCCCCGGCGTAAATCGGGAGGATCTCGGTCAGCCCGAACTCGGCCGAGAAGTACGCGATGCGCTCTCCGCGGGCCACGAGCTCACGCGCCGCCGCGTCCTTCGGCTCGGCCCGGTCCTCCTCGGCCAGCCGGGCCACCATCCCGAGGACGTCGCCCTGCAGGTCCGGATCCTCGGCCGCACGCCAGAGTCTCTCGGCGGAGACCTCGCGGAAAAGGCGCACCGGATTGCCGCGCACTCGCCGCCAGGCGTCCGGATCGACCCGCTCGAAGAGCGCACGAATGTCCGCGCGCCACGTCCAACGCAGGTCGTGGGCCAGGGCGAAGAGAGGAAGCAGCTTTTCGGGTACGCCGGAAACCCGAAGTGCCTTTTCGAGGACGGGTGTCAATCCAACAGGGAGTGTACCAGAGCGACCGCCGGCACTATCCGCTGTGGCTCCGAGTCTCTGTCCCCGGGTCATCGGATACATCGGCATCGCCGACGCGCACTGCAAGTTTCTCGCCGAGCGCGCGGAAGCGCTCGACCCACTGCACCGCCGACGAAGAGCCGCCGTCGGCGGAGCGCCGCATCACCGGGAGAACGGTCCGGGCGAGCTCGTAGTACGCGTTCTGCGCCTTCCCGAAGTCGACCTCGAAAGACAGCGACTTCGCGAGAGCCACCACACCCTCGAACGTCTCGATGAGGTCGGCGTCGTCGGGCTTTCCGGCGAGCCGGCCGGCGAGGCGCGAGAGCGTCTGCTCGAGCGCGAGTCCGAGGCCGTCCTCGTGCAGCGTGATGCCCGCCCGCCCGGCCTCGTCGAGGAGAGAGCGCATCGTGGCGATCTCGGGGAGCGGCTCCTCGAGCGCCTGCTTGAAGCCCGTCGCGAGGGCCCGCTCCGCGGCGATCGCGAATCCGCGCGGCAGCCGGACGCCGTGGCCCGCCAGAAAACGCATGAGCGGCGCGTGTTCCTCGTAGAGGCGGCGATAGACGTCGTCGGCGTGCTCGAGCGCCGAGGCCAGGATGATCCGGACGACCTGCCGCTGCTCGTCGCGGAAGAGCAGGCGGAGCGTGTAGACGTCGGAGCCGAAGCGCCGGTCGACGAGCCGCAGCGTCTCCGTCAGGTCCGCGGCGCCGAAGGGCGTGGAGACCTCCTTCACGAGCGCCTCGTACTCGGCCTCGCCGGGAAAGGGGATCACGCCGCCCGAGAAGTTGTGGTCCCCCAGATGGAGGACGCCGAAGACGACCCGATCGGACTCCTCGGTGATGGTCGACGTGACCCGGACGCGCCCCAGCGCGAGCCGCGCGCGGCCGCTCGTGAACCGGTGCGCGTCCTCCCGATCGACGCGATAGCAGTAGACCGGCGCGCTGTCCGCATACTCCGTGAAAAGGGAGGACACGCCGTAGTGCGCCGCCACGCGCGGCAGCGTGACGCGGGCGGGGCCGACCGAGTCCTCGTAGACGCGCCGGCCGTCGCCGGCTTCGGGAACGTTGCTCTTCGCCTTCGTGAGCGTCTCCAGAAACGGCGTTTCGAGATCGACGTCCGGGAAAAGCTTCCGCGAGAGCTCCAGAGCCCGGCCGGCGTACTGGAGGATCTGGCGGGCCTCGATGCCGGAGATGTCGTCGAAGAACCAGCCGCAGCTCGTGTACATGAGCTGCGCGTGGCGCTCCAGCTCGAGGAGCTCGAGGGCCCGGATGCGCTCGGGTTCCTTGAGCGGCCGCCGGCCGTGGCGGACGAAATGACGGCCGACGCTTTCGGGCGAGCGGTCGAGGATCACGCCGATGTAGTCCTCGCGCGCCGCCCACGGATCGCGGAACAGCTCTCCCGCGGCCTTTTCGTAGAGGGGCGTCAGAGCGTCCCGCAGGCCGTCGAGGGCCTCGCGCAGCGGCGCGCGCCACGCCTGGTTCCATCCCGGGTGCGCGTTCGTCTGGCAGCCGCAGTCGCTCCGCCAGCGCTCGACGCCGTGCGCGCAGCTCCACGAAGTCGCTCTCGACGATGCGGACCTCGTCTTCGGGAGGATGCTTTTCGAGGAACTCGGCGTAGTTCGTGAGCCGCCCGCGCCCGGACTCCGTGATCGTCCGCAGCGCGTAAGCCAGCGCCATGTCGCCGTGGCGGTGATGGTGGCCGTAGGTCTCGCCGTCCGAAGCGACGTGGACGAGCTGGGGACGGCCGCGCGCATCGTCGAAAGCGCCCATGAGTCGCTCGGCGAGATGATCGCCGCGGGAGAGCAGCACCGGATCGAAGGCCACCGCGCGCGAGACCGGGCCGTCGTAGAAAAAGACCGCGATGGCTTTGCCGGACGGAAGCGGGACGCGGTACGGGCGCGTCGGATCGATGCCCTCGGCCGGGATCGGAGCCCAGTCGCCGCCGGCGGAACGCAGGTGGCTGGCCTGGTGCGGGGCGAGGATCGTGAAGCGGATCCCGGCGGCCGCCAGAGCTTCGAGCGAGGCGGTGTCCACGGCGGTTTCGGGCAGCCACATTCCCTCCGGCGGCCGGCCGAACCGCCGCTCGAAGTCGCGGACTCCCCAGACGACCTGCGTCGCCTTGTCGCGCGCGTCGGCGAGAGGCAGGATCGCGTGGTTGTACGGCTGCGCGATCGCCGAGCCGTGCCCCGAGAAGCGCTCGGCGCTCTTCCGGTCGGCCTCCAGGATCGCCGCGTAGACGTCGGGCCGTTTGACCTCCAGCCACGACAGCAGCGTCGGGCCGAAGTTGAAGCTCATCGATTCGTAGTTGTTGACGATCTCGACGATGCGGTTCTCGCCGTCGAGGATCCGCGCGCGTGCGTTCGCCGCATAGCACTCGGCCGTGATGCGCTCGTTCCAGTCGTGGTACGGGTAGGCCGACTCCTGCGCTTCGATCGCCTCGAGCCAGGGGTTCTCGCGCGGCGGCTGGTAGAAGTGGCCGTGGATGCAGACGAAACGGTCCATGGCCTATACCGTCGTGAGGACCACCTCGGCGTCCTCCGATTCCGCGTCTTCCGTCACGACGAGCCCGGTCTCCTCGGCCGCTTCCAGCGCGGGCTTGTCCGGCGCGGGCACGGGCTTCAGGAACAGGGCCCCGAGCGGCGGCAGCGACAGCGCGAGGCTGTGGGAGCGGCCGTGGACCGGAACCCCGAGCGCCACCGCGCGGCCCATGTTCCCCACCCCGCTGCCGCCGTAGACCGTCGCGTCGCTGTTGCCGATCTCCTCCCAGTCCTCGCCGCCGTCGACGCCGACGAGATACCCGTGGCGCGGGACGGGAGTGAAGTTGAAGACCGCGACGATCCGTTCCGCAGGCGTCTTGCCCCGGCGCTCGAGCGACACGACGCTGTAGTCCGCGTCGTTGCAGTCGATCCATTCGAACCCGCGCGGGTCGAAGTCGAGCTCGTGGAGCGCGGGCTCCGCGGCGAGCATCCGGTTCAGGTCCCGGACCCAGAGGCGCACGCCGGCGTGCCGGGGGTCATCGAGGAGGTGCCAGTCGAGGCTCGTGTCGTGGTTCCACTCCTTCCACTGGCCGAACTCCCCTCCCATGAAGAGGAGCTTCTTGCCGGGCAGGGCCCACATGTACGCGAGCAGGAGCCTCAGGTTCGCCGCCATCTTCCAGGCGTCGCTCCCCGGCATCTTGGAGATCAACGACTTCTTCAGGTGCACGACCTCGTCGTGAGAGAGCGGCAGGACGAAGTTTTCCGAATACGCGTACATCCGCCGGAACGTGAGCTTGCCGTGGTGAAACTTGCGGTGGATGGGATCGAGCTCCATGTAGTCGAGCGTGTCGTTCATCCAGCCCATGTCCCACTTCATCGAGAAGCCGAGGCCTCCGATGTACGTGGGCCGGGAGACCATCGGCCAGGACGTCGACTCCTCGGCGATCGTCACGGCGTCGGGGAAGCTCCGGCCGATCTCTTCGTTCAGCTTGCGAAGGAAGACGATCGCGTCGATGTTCTCCCGCCCTCCGAACTCGTTCGGCACCCACTCGCCCGCCTTCCGGGAAAAGTCGAGATAGATCATCGAGGCGACCGCGTCGACACGCAGGCCGTCGATGTGAAAGCGGTCCAGCCAGTAGAGTCCCGAGGAGAGCAGGAAGCTCCGGACCTCGTGCCGGCCGTAGTTGAAGACGCAGCTCCCCCAGTCGGGCTGATAGCCCTTCCGCCAGTCCGCGTGCTCGTACAAGTGGGTTCCATCAAAGTAGACGAGACCGTGCTCGTCGGACGGAAAGTGCGACGGCACCCAGTCGAGGAGGACGCCGATGCCGGCCTGGTGCAGCGTGTCGACGAGATACATGAAGTCCTGGGGCGTCCCGAAGCGCGACGTCGGCGCGAAGTAGCCGGTCGTCTGATAGCCCCAGGAGCCGGTGAACGGATGCTCCGTGACCGGCATGAGCTGGACGTGCGTGAAGCCCATCGCGCGCGCGTACTCGGCGAGCAGCGGCGCGGTCTCGCGGTACGTCAGCGACCGGTTGCCCTCGTCGGGCACGCGGCGCCAGGAGCCCAGGTGGACTTCGTAGATGGACATCGCCGACGACGTGAAGGGATGATCGCGGCGCGTCCGCATCCACTCCCCGTCGCCCCACGTGTAGTCCAGGTCCCACACGACCGAGCCCGTGCGGGGAGGCACCTCGTGCCGCACGCCGTAGGGGTCGGCCTTGTCGACCGTGTAGCCCTGGACGCGGGAGAGGATGCGGTACTTGTAGATGGCGCCGCGGGAGACTCCGGGCACGAAGCCGTCCCAGATGCCGGAGTTTCCGACCGGCTGGAGCGGGTGCTTCTCGGGATTCCAGCCGTTGAAGTCGCCCACGACCGAGACGGCCGCCGCGTTCGGCGCCCAGACGGAGAACTGCGTGCCGGCAACGCCGCCGACCGTCCGGGGATGCGCGCCGAGCTTCTCGTAGAGCCGGGCGTGGTTGCCCTCGTTGAAGAGAAAGAGGTCGTCGGCCGTCAGGAGCTCTTCCCCGTAGCGCGGCGGTCCCGCTGTCTGCGGCGGGCGCGTCCTTCTCTTTTCGGCCAGTCGAGCCTCCTCGTGCGGAGGCAGTCTACCTTTGTGGGTCGGTCCCTCAATCCCCCCGTAATGCGGTGATCGGATCTACTTTTGGGTCCGTCTCTCAATCCCCCCGTAGTGCTGTGATCGGATCTACGCGGACGGCGCGGCGCGCGGGCACGAGGGCCGCGGCGAGCCCCACGGCCGCGAGGACGGCCGCCGCGGCCGCGAGCGTGCCGAAGTCCCGCGGCCCGACGCCGTAGAGGAGCTTCTGCAGCAGGCGGGTCATCAGGAGCGCGCCGACGAGTCCCGCCGCGAGCCCCGCGCCCACGAGGCCGACCGTCTGCCGCAGCACGAGCCAGACGATGTCCCGCGGCCGTCCGCCGAGGGCCACGCGGACGCCGATCTCGCCCGACCGCTGCGCGACCGTGTACGCGAGGATCCCGTAGATCCCGATCCCCGCGAGGAGCAGCGCGAGGATCGCCAGAGCCGCGGCGATCACCGTCGTGAACCGGGCCGCGGTGCTCGCCTGACGCACGTAGTCCTCGAGGAGGCGCACCTTGGAGACGGCGAGATCAGGATCGAGCCTCGCGACGACCCCACGCGCGGAGGTCGCGAACGTTCGGGCGTCCGCGCCCGGGGCCGCCCGCAGCGTGAACGCCAGCTCGGGCCGCACGCTCTGGAAGTACGGCACGTAGACCTGGCCCCGGCCGTCGGCGCCGAGATCGCGATAGCGCACGTGCCGGACCACGCCGACGACCTCGGCGAGCGTCGAGTCGAACGAGCCTTCGTGAATGAAGGAGACGTTGAGCCGCTTCCCGATCGGGTCCTCGCCGGGCCAGGTCCGCTTCGCGAGCGTTTCGTCGACCACGATGACGTTCGGGTGCCCGGCGTCGTCGGCATCGGTAAAGGTCCGCCCGCGCGTCACGTCGGCGCCGAGGCTCTCGAAGAATCCGGGCAGCACCGCCCGGTGGTCGGCCATCGCCGTGTTCTTCTCGGACTCGGGCGCGCCTTCCCGCCAGTAGTACTCGTACCAGTTCGGATAGTCGTCGAAGGGCAGATGCGACACGGCGCCGACGGCCGCCACGCCCGGAAGCGCCGCGAGCCTCTCGGAAAGCGTCTTCGCCAGGCGCCGCCGGGACGGATCGTCCGGATAGCGGCCGCCCTGCGCGGAGACCTGGAAGGTCAGCGTTCCCTCCGGACGGAACCCGGGATCCGCGCCCGAGAGGGCGACGAAGGTCCGCACGAGAAGCCCCGCGCCCACGAGAAGCAGGAACCCCAGCGCCACCTCCGCAAACACCAGAACGCGCTGCGGACGAGTGCGTCCCCCGGCGGAGGCGCCGCGGCCGCCTTCCTGGAGCGCGCGCGAAAGGTCCCGTCGCGAGGCCGCGACCGCGGGCGCGAGCCCGCAGATCAGACCCGTCGCGCCGGCGAGCAGCAGGGTGAACGCGAGCACGGTCCAGGAGAGCCCCGTCGGGGCGAGCCGGGAGAGGCTCGCGGGACGCAGGGCCAGGAGCGCCGAGAGGCCGAGGCGGCCGACGAGAAGTCCGAGCAGCGCGCCCAGACCCGAGAGGACCAGGCTCTCCGTCAGAAGCTGCCGCGCGATGCGGCCGCGGCTCGCCCCGAGGGCGGCGCGCAGACCGATCTCCTTCTCGCGCCGGGTCGCGCGGGCGAGCAGCAGGTTGGCGACGTTGGCGCAGGCGATGAGGACGACCAGGCCCACGCCCGCGAAGAGGGCGAGGAGCGCGGGCCGCACGTCCCGCACGGCGTCGGCGTGGAGCGGCACGACCTGCAGCTCGAGACCCGGCGTCGCGTACTCGGCGAACTCGGCCCGGAGCCGGTCGGCGATCGCGGCGACTTCGGCCTGCGCGCTCGCCGTCGTCGCGCCGGGAGCGAGGCGGGCAACCATCCGGATCCAGCCCATGTCGCGAGGCATCTCGGAAAGGTCGCGGCCGAAGGTCGTGAAGATCTCGATTCCCGGCGGAACGCTCGAGTCGCCCGCGAAGAGCACGTCGAAGCCCGCAGGCATGACGCCCACGATCGTCGCGAGCCCGCCGTCGATGCGCACCGCCTTGCCGACGGCGGCGGGGTCGCCGCCGAAGCGCCGCCGCCAGAACCGGTCGGAGAGCACCACGGACCGATCGCCCGCGCTTCCTTCGTCGGACGGCAGGAGTGTCCGTCCGAGCGCCGGAGGGACGCCGAAGATGGGCAGGAAGTTCGCGGTCGTCAGGCCGAGGCGGACGCGTTCCGGCTCGCCCTCCCCCGTCAGCGATCCCGCCCCCACCCAGATGCCGGCGAGCTCCGCGAGCTCGCGGCTGCGGCGGCGGATCTCCAGGACCTCGTGGCCGGAGGCGGGCACGCGCGGTTGACGCGCCTCGCGGTAGCCCGTCCAGAGCATGACGAGCCGCGACGGATCGGCGTACGGCAGAGGCGCGATGAGCGTGGCGTCGAGAACCGTGAAGATCGCGGTGTTCGCGCCGATGCCGAGCGCGAGCGTCGCCACCGCGACGGCCGAGAATCCCGGACTCCGGCCCAGCATGCGGAGGGCGTAGCGGAAAT
The DNA here is from genome assembly GCA_963804915.1 of uncultured Acidobacteriota bacterium. Taxonomy (GTDB): domain Bacteria; phylum Acidobacteriota; class Thermoanaerobaculia; order UBA5066; family Gp7-AA6; genus DAHUXD01. The sequence goes on along the minus strand of CAWDSI010000027.1, from coordinate 109,765 downwards.
CCTGCCAGAACGCGTCGAGCCCGGCCCCGGCGCGCGACTCGCGCACGGCCTCCTGGACCTGCGTCACGCCCCCGAGGTCGATCCGCGCCTTGCGGCGCGCCTCCTCCGGACTCATCCCCGCGGCCACGTTCTCGTCGGCGAGGATCTCGACCGCCGAGGCGACCTCGTCCTCGAGATCCCGCTCGACGCGCCGCCGCCGGAAGACGTTGCGCGCGAGGCTGCGGACTCGAGCCGCGAGGAGCATGGCTACGTCGACTCCAGGGCCAGCCCGATCGCCGCCGCGACGCGCCCCCATTCCCGCGTTTCCGCGGCGAGCTGCTTCTGGCCGGCTTTCGTGAGCGTGTAAAAACGGGCGCGGCGGTTGTTCTCGGACCGGCCCCAGGACGCCGCGACCCAGCCGTTCTCCTCGAGTCGGTTGAGCGCCGGAAAGAGCGAGCCCGGTTTGACGTCGAACGCGCCGCGCGTGATGAGTCCGATCCGCCGCGAGACGCCGAGCCCGTGGAGCGGTCCGCCGGCGAGCGCCTTCAGGACCAGGAGGTCGAGGGTTCCCTGCAGCAGATCGGCTTTCTCGCTCGCCATCGCTTCCTACAGACAGTCTATACGAAGAGCCGCCGGTCGCGGTTTCCGACCGGAGGCCCGGTGCGACCCCGCCGGAGGCCTCATGGTGTCGCATAATGCGCCCGCCATGGACGGGACCGCGCTCGTCGTCTGCGACGACTTCTTCGCCACCGCGAACGGTAAGACCGCCCACGGTCTCGTTCGCGGCACCGAGCGTTACCGCATCCTCGGGGTCGTCGACGCGCCGACGGCGGGCCGCGACGCCGGCGAGGTGCTCGACGGCCGCAAGCGCGGCATCCCGATCTTCGCGAGCATTCCGGAAGCGCTTCGGGTCCTGGGAGTGACTCCCGACTTCTGCGTCGTCGGCGTGGCCACCTCGGGCGGCCGGGTCACGCCCGGCCTGCGCGGCCTGCTCGCCGAAGCCATCTCCCTCGGGATGTCGGTCGTCAACGGGCTCCACGAGTTCGTGTCCGACGATCCCGGGCTCGTCGCCGCGGCCGCCGCGAAGGGCGTGTCCATCACGGACGTCCGGAAGACCGCGAAGCGGACCGATCTGCATTTCTGGAGCGGCGACATCGGCGAGGTCCGCGCTCCCCGCATCGCCATTCTGGGGACCGACTGCGCCCTCGGGAAGAGGACGACGGCCCGCTTTCTGATGGAGGCCTGCCGCCGCGCCGGCCTCCGGACCGAGCTCATCTTCACCGGCCAGACCGGCTGGATGCAGGGCGCGCCCTACGGCTTCATCTTCGATTCCATCCCGAACGATTTCGTCTCGGGCGAGCTCGAGCACGCCGTCGCTCTCCTGCTGGAGAAACGCGAAGCCCGAGCTCATCCTCTTCGAGGGACAGTCCGCGCTCAGAAACCCGTCCGGGCCGTGCGGCTCCGAGTTCCTCCTCTCCGGCGGCGCGAAGGGCGTCATCCTGCAGCACGCTCCGGCCCGCGTCTTCTACGAGGGCCTCGAGGAGCTCGGGTACCGGATCCCCCCGCTCTCCGACGAGATCGCTCTCATCCAGAGCTACGGGGCGAGGACGCTGGCCGTGACGCTCAACGGCGAGCATCGGACGCCCGCCGAGCTCCGCGCCGATCGGGACCGCTACCGCGCCGAGCTCGGGATCCCGGTCGTTCTTCCCCTCGAAGACGGCGTCGAGGAGCTCGTTCCTCTGGTGCGCGACTTCGTGGCCCGCGAGACCCGGTGATGGATCACGGCGGCATGCGGATCCGGTCGATCGCGGTCTCCCCCGAGCGGTTTCCGTTGACCCGCCCCTACGCCATCGCCGGACAGGAGCCGGTGACCGAGGTCGAGAACGTCGTCGTGCGCATCGAGACGGAGGACGGCCTCACGGGCCTCGGCGCGGGCTCCCCCGGCGAGCACGTCACCGGCGAGACGAACGAGAGCTGTCGCGACGCGCTCGCACCCGCCAACCTCGAGTGGCTGCGCGGCCGCGACGTCCGGACCCTCCGCGCGCTCTGCCGCGAATCGGCCGAGCGCTTCCCGTTGACGCCCGCCGCTCGGGCGGCCGTCGACATCGCTCTGCACGACCTCCTCGGCCAGCGCGCCGGGCTTCCGCTGGCGGACGTTCTCGGGCGCGCCCACGACGCGCTCCCGACCTCGATCACGATCGGCATCAAGTCGCTGCAAGAGACTCTGGCCGAGGCCGACGAGTACCTCGCCCGGGGATTCCGGGTTCTCAAGGTCAAGATCGGCGACGCCCTCGACGCCGACATCGAGCGCCTGGAGAAGCTCCGCGAGCACCTCGGCCGCCGGGCCGTGATCCGCGTCGACGCCAACATCGGCTACACGATCGAGCAGACGGAACGCTTCTTCGAGCGCACGGCGCCGCTCGACATCGAGTTCGTCGAGCAGCCCGTGACGCGCGAGACCTTCGACCTCGTCCGGGGACTTCCGGCCGCGTGGCGCCGGCGGATCGCGGCGGACGAGAGCCTGCACGGCGAAAAGGACGCGCTCGACCTCGCCGGCCCGCCGGGCGATCCCGCCTGCGGCATCTACAACATCAAGCTCATGAAGTGCGGCGGCGTGTGGCCGGCGCTCCGCATCGCGGCCATCGCCGAGACGGCGGGCGTCTCGCTCATGTGGGGCTGCATGGACGAGAGCCGCATCTCGATCGCGGCCGCGCTCCACGCCGCCTTCGCCTCGCCGGCGACGCGCTACCTCGATCTCGATGGCTCGCTCGATCTCGCCCGCGACGTCGTGTCGGGAGGGTTCACGCTCGAAGACGGCGTGATGCGGACCCTCGACACCCCCGGCCTCGGCGTCGAGCCCGTCTAAATCCAGGCCGGCGCGTTCCCCCGGTACGGGCGCCAGATCAGGCGCACCGGTTTCACGGTGATGTCGGTCTTCTTCGGGCGCACGGAGAGGCGCTCGAGCTTTTCGCTCAGCGGATCGGTCGCGGCGGACCGGGCCGCCAGCTCTTCCGCGAGCTCGGCTTCGAGCGCCTGAATCTGCTGGCGGACGGCCTCCGCCGACTCCTGGGCGCGCTGGACGTCGCCGGCCTGCTTCATCGTCCGTCCCGCTCCGCGCGCCGCCGTCGTGGCGCGGCCGATGGTCGTCGCCGAGATTTTCTTGCGGCCGAAGAGGGCGCCGAGCACGGTCGCGCCGACGGAGATCGCCGTCTGGACTCCGGCCTGCATCGATTCCTCCTTCTCGCGCCCGACCGTCTGTTCGGCCCGGCGGAGCCGCTCCTGGAGCGAGGCGAGCTTCGCGGCGTACTTCTGGCGGAGCCGGTCGGCCTCGGCATCACGACCCTCGCGCGCCTCGTGCTGCAGCCGCGCGCGGAAGTCCGCCTCGCTCTCGCCCGGCTTCGACACCGCTCCGGCCGACGGGCTCTTGAAGAGCTCGAGGGCGTTCTCCCGATAGAGCCAGGTCGCGAAGTCTTTGCCCCAGGCGTCGGCCGATTTGGCCGACACGGCGGTTCCGAGGCTCGCGAAGCCGGCGCTTTCACCATCTTCAGGCTCCGGCGCGAGGTCCTCCGGAGCGAAATCCGGCTCCTCTCCCCCGCTCCAATCGAGCGCGCTCGAGAGAGGGACGATCCGCGAGACCTTCTCGGTCGAGGTCACGCCGCTCTTCGCGTCGCGGAAGAACACTTCGGCGTCGGCCAGGACGGCCGGGTGGTAAACGAGGTCGCCCGCCGAGCCCCGCGCGGGCACGAAGAGCTGAGATCACCCCGGGAGGAAGCACCGGCCGCGCGCCTCCCGATGCCACCGCCGCGACGGGCGCCGCCGCTTTCTTCGCGGGAGCGTCTGCCGCCGCTTTCCCGCGGACGGGATCCGTCAGCGTCTTGATCTGGGCGCGGGTCAGCGGCCCGCGCAGGTACGACATCGCCCAGCGCGTCTCGAAGACGACCGGCGCGTCCTCGTGGACGTTGTTGAGCAGGAACACGCGGCTGCCGAGACCCGCCAGCATCTGTTCCATCCTGCCGCGGTCGAACTTCTGCGACGCGCTCACGCGCCGCGCCCTCGAGTCCCTCGAGCACGCGCGCCTTGTCGCGCTCGGTCTGGAGACGGCCGAGAAACCAGGTCCCCGTGTTCGCGAGGCCCTTGTAGTCGAGGTCCACCGGGTTCTGCGTGGCGAGGACGACCCCGAGGCCGAAGGCGCGGCCCTGCTTCAGCAGAGTCAGCAGCGGCGCCTTCGCCGGGGGCGTCGCGACCGGGGGAAAGTATCCGGCGATCTCGTCCATGTAGAGGATGGCCCGCAGGCTCGTCGTCCCCGACTGCGCGCGCATCCACGCCAGCGTCTGGTTCAGGAGCAGCGTCACGAAGAACATCCGTTCCGCGTCGGAGAGATGCGCGATCGAGAAGATCGTGACGCGGGGCTTCCCCGCCGCCGTCCGGAGGAGCGAGCCGACCTCGAGCGGCTCGCCCTCCAGCCAGGAGGCGAACCCCGGGGCGGCGAGCAGGTTGTTGAGGCTCATCGCGAGCGCGAACCGCTCCTTCGCCGGGAAGAACGACTCGAGGTCCACGACGCCGATCTTGTCCGTCGGCGGCGTCTGGATGCGGGAGATCAGAGCGGCAAGATCGAGGTCCTCGCCCTTCTTCCACGCCGTGGCGAGGATCGTCGAGACGAGGATGTGCTCGCGGCTCTTCAGCGGATCGGCGTCGACGCCCGCGAGCGTGAGAAGCCCGGTCGCCGTCGAGGAGACGCGCTCGCGCAGCGCCTCTTCGTCGTCGCGCGCGGACTCCGGAGGCGCCGCGAAGGATTTCAGGATCGACACCGGAAGGCCGGCCGAGGAGCCCGGCGTGTAGATCGCGAACTCCGCGGCGTCCTTGAGCCGCCGGATCCGATCGCCGTCCTGACCCCACTCGGCGAGGCCCTTCGTCCAGAGCTCGGCCTGCTGCTTCGCGAAGTCGTCGGGAGACATTCCCTTGCGCGCGGCGTCGTCCTCGTTGATCCACGGGCGGAAGTCCGCCGGCGAGAGATCGGGAAACGTCAGAAGCAGATCGCAGAGGTCGCCCTTCGGGTCGATCAGGATGGCGGGCACGCCGTCGATGGCCGCCTCCTCGATCAGCGAGAGGCAGAGGCCCGTCTTCCCGCTCCCCGTCATGCCGACGCACACGGCGTGCGTCACGAGATCGCGCGAGTCGTAGAGGAGGAGGTCCTCGAGCCGCTTCTTCTTCGCGAGGTCGTAGGATTTGCCCAGATAGAAGACACCGAGCTTCTCAAAGTCCTGCATGAGGCCGATCATAGTCAGGGCGGACGCGTTTTCGACTAGACTCGGCCGACTTGCTCGAGTCCTCGAATTGATCAGTTCCAAGCTCGGAAGCCGCTACGAGATCCTCGGGGAGCTCGGCCGCGGCGGCATGGGCGTCGTCTACCGCGCACGCGACCCGCTCCTGAACCGCGAGGTCGCCGTCAAGCTCATCTCCTCGAGCGACCTGACGGCGCGAGCTCGAGGAGCGCTTCCAGCGCGAGGCCCAGCTCGTCGCGCAGATGGACCACCCGGCCATCGTGCCGATCCACGACCTCGGCCGGGACCAGGGCTCGCTCTTCTTCGTCATGCCGCTCGTCGGCGGGAACGACGCTGCTGCGCCTGATCCGCGACCAGTCGCTGCGCCTCGGCGAGGTCGTGGACATCGGCATCCAGGTCGCCGAGGCCCTCGACTACAGCCACTCGCGCGGCGTCGTCCACCGCGACATCAAGCCCGCCAACATCATGGTCACGCGCGAGGAGGGCGGCTCCGGGGTCCGCGTGCGCGTCATGGACTTCGGCCTCGCGCACGCGGCGACCGAGTCCCGGCTGACCAAGACGGGCACGCTCGTCGGAACGGTCGCGTACCTCTCGCCCGAGCAGGTCGCCTCGCGCGCCTTCGACGGGCGCTCCGACATCTACTCGCTCGGCGTCGTGCTCTACGAGTGCCTCGTCGGCGAGCCGCCCTTCACGGGTGAGGTCCAGTCGATCCTCTACCGCATCGTCCACGAGATCCCGCAGCCGCCGCGCGCGCTCGGCGCCGAGATCCGCGAGGAGCTCCAGGACATCGTGCTGCGCTGCCTCGAGAAGGACCCCGCGCAAGCGTCCGCAGAAGGCGGGCCAGATCGCCGAAGCCCTCAAGCGCCACCGGTCGAGCCTCGCGACCGACGAGTTCCGGATGTCGGTCGTCCTCTCCGCGAGCCGCGTCATCCAGCGCCCGGCCTCCTCCGTTTTCGTCGGCCGCGAGAAGGAGTTCGCCGAGCTCCAGCGGCGCCTGAACGCCGCGATCGCCGGCGAGGGCCAGTTCGCGGTCGTGGCCGGCGAGCCCGGGATCGGCAAGACGCGCCTGCTCGAGGAGCTCAAGAACCTCGCCGTCGGTCCGGAAGATCCGCGTCCTCTACGGGCGCTTCGTCGAGCAGGACCGGTCCTTCTCCTACCAGGGCTTCTGCGAGCTCATCGAGGACTACTTCCAGTCGCGCGACGCCGGCGCGCTCCTCCGAGCGGCCCGACTTCTCCGACCTCGCCGCGGACCTGATCGCGCTCTTCCCGCAGCTCTCCGAGATCGGAGAGCTGCGCTCCGGCGTCGAGCGGCGACTCCCGCATCGCCGTCCCGTCCGAGGAGAAGAAGGCCGAGGACCGGATCCAGGTCTTCGAGCTCATCGCCAGGACGCTGACCCGGATCGCCGGCGGCAAGCCGCTCGTCCTCATCCTCGACAACCTGCACGGCGCCGAGGTCTCGATCGAGGCCCTCCAGTACATCGTCCGCCGCCTGCGGCCGACGCCGACGCTCATCGTCGGCAGCTACCGGCAGACGGAGACCGACAAGCGGCATCCGCTCATCCGGATGCTCGAGTCCTTCGCGGACGACCCGCGCTTCGTCTCGATCACGCTGCCGCCCTTCTCCCCCTCCGAGCACCGCTCGCTCGTCGAGTCGCTCGTCGGCGCCCCGAAGGTCTCGGACGACCTCGCCCGGCGGCTCCGGGACGCGACGGAGGGCAATCCCTTCTTCACCCGGGAGCTCATCCGCTCGCTCGTCGAGTCGGGCGGCATCGCGAAGGACGACACCGGGGCCTGGAGCTTCTCGAAGGAAGCCGAGATCTCGGCCGACGCGCTGCCCGCGACGATCCAGCAGGCCGTCGAGAAGCGCATCGAGCGCCTTCCGCAGGAGCTGCGGGACCTTCTCTCGGTCGCCTCCGTGCTCGGCAAGACCTTCGACTCGAAGGACCTCGAGACGCTCGCCGAGGGCGACCGGGACCTCGACGACGACATCGACCGGCTGGTCCGCGAGGGGATGCTCGAGGAGGAACGCGAGTCGCGCGGCGACCGGCTGACGTTCTCGAGCGGCATCGTCCGCGACGTCCTCTACGCCGCGCTCTCGCGCCGCAAGCGCCGCTCGCTCCACCGGAAGTACGCCGAGCTCGTCGAGAGCCCGCAACGCCGGACGGCTCGAGCGCGTCTACCCCGAGCTCGTCCACCACTTCTCGCAGGCCGACGTCCCCGAGAAGACCGTCGAGTACGGCGCTGAAGCTCGCGCAGAAGTCGCTCGACGCCTTCAGCGCGGAGGACGCGGTCCGGGTCGCGAAGATCGCGCTCGACTACCTCGAGGACGCCGAAGACGCGGAGGACCGGAAGCGCGAGGGCGAGGCGCGGCTGCTCCTCGCCCAGGGCCACCGCATGGCGGGCAGCATCGACGCCGCGCTGCGGGAGGCGGAGGCCGCCATCCGCGTCTTCGAGGCGGAAAAGCAGCCGGCCCGGCGCCGCCGCCGCCGTCCTGCTCGTGGCGGAAACCGCCTGGCAGGCCCGCCGGATCGACGACGCGCGCCGCTGGACCGAGCGCGGGATCGAGACCGCGCGCGCGAGCGGCGACGCGGAGCACCTGGCGAGGCTCCTTTCGCTCGCCGCGACGCTCGCCAACCTGCGCGGCGAGTACGCGACAGGCCGCGGCGTACCAGGCCGAGATCGAGAAGCTCACGCCGGGAGAGAAGGCGGCCGAGGAAGAGATCCCGCGCGGCGGCACGCTCGTCGTCGCGGTCGCCAACCCGATCGCGGCGACCGAGCCGGGCCTCTACGAGACCAACGAGGAGCACGGAGGCCCTGGCCAACGTCTACGAGCGGCTCGTCACGACGGACCCGCAGGGCAACCTGGCGCCGGGGCTCTGCGAGAAGTGGACCTTCGAGGACGACGGGCTCGCGGTCCGCCTCCACCTGCGCCCCGGGGTCGTCTTCTCGGACGGCGCGCCCCTGACCGCGGCGGCCGTCAAGGCCTCGCTCGAGCGCTCGATCCGGCTCTCGAAGGACCAGATGCCCGCGGCCTTCGTCGCCATCGCGCGGCGTCGCCGAGTACGTGGACGGGAAGACCGAGGGCGTCGAAGGCATTTCGGCCGCGTCCGACCGGGAGATCGTGATCCGCCTCGCGGACCCCTTCCGATCTTCCCGTCGCTCCTGACCGATCCGCGCGACCGCGGTCGTCGGTCGCCGCTCGGGAATCGGCGCGGCGCCGGTCGGCACCGGCCCTTCCAGCGTGGCGCTCCACACGCCCGATCGCGTCGATTCTCGAGCGCAACCCCCGCTACGCGAGGGAGCCGGCGCGCGTGGACCGGATCGAGTTCCGGGCGTCGCTCGCCGCCTCGGCGATCGCCGACGGCCTGCGCGACGGCGCGCTCGACATCGCGCGCGACCTGCTCCCGCAGGACCTCGAGGCGATCCTGCGCGAGCCGCGCTTTCGCGCGCGGCCTCGTCGAGACGCCGAAGAAGAACACGTACTTCGCCGTCTTCCACACCGGCAGCCCGGCCGGCTCGAACGCGGCCCTCCGGACCGCCCTCGCGGGCGCCGTCCGGACGCAGGACCTCGTCTGGGGGACGCTCGGCCGCTTCGCCCTGCCCGCCACGGGCGTGATCCCGCCGGGCATCCTCGGGCACGACGCGGGACGCCGCCAGACGCACTTCCCGCGCGAGGAGGCCGTCGAGACGGATCCGCTCGGCGGGGCTGCCCGCGCCCGTCCGGCTCCGGGTCGGCATCCACCCGATCCTCCTCGAACCAGTACGCGGCGCTCACCGAGGCGCTCTTCCGCATCTGGACGGATCTCGGCGTCGAGGTCGAGATCGCCACGAAGACGATGCCCGAGTTCCTCGAGTCGTGGCACGCGAACGACGGCATCGATCGTCATGCTCGGCCGCTGGATCGCCGACTACGACGATCCGGACAACTTCACGTTCACCCTCTTCCACTCGGGAAACGGAGCGTCGCGCGCGTACTTCTCGTCGCCCGAGACCGACCGCATCCTCGAGGAGGCCCGCGCCGAGGCGCGGCCGGCCGCCCGCGAGGCGCTCTACCGGAAGTTCGAGCACGCGCTGCTCGACCCGGCGATCCTCGTTCCGCTCTTCCACGACGTGGACTACCGGATCGCGGGCCCCCGCGTGCGGGGTCTTCAGCTCCGCAGCGCCGCGCCCTACGTCAACTACGCCGAGCTCGGCAAGGCCGAGAGCGTCGGCGGAGCGGGCGCCCGCGCGGCCGGACGGGCGGCGGGATCCTCCACGTGCCCGATCGCCGGCGTCGTCCGGACCCTCGATCCCGCCGCTCTGCGAGACCCTCGAGCACAGCGAGGTGGCGCCCAGCCTCTTCGAGACGCTCACGCGCGCGCTCGACGGCACGCGGATCGTGCCCTGGATCGCCTCCGAGGTCCTCACCGAGAACGACGGGCGGCGGTACCGCTTCCGCCTGCGGCCGGGCGTGCGGTTCCACGACGGACGGCGGCTGACGGCGCGCGACGTGCGCTCCTCCTGGGAGCGGCTCCTCCTGACGCACGACCGTGAACCGGTGGCTGCTCTCGCCCATCCGCGGCGCACGGCGGCTGCATCGACGGCGAGGCCACCGACCTCGAGGGCTTCCACATCGTCTCGCCGAGCGAGTTCTTCATCGACCTCGAGAAGCCCGTCGCCTTCTTCCCGGCCGTCATCTCCTACGCGCCGACCGCGATCCTGCCGGAGGGGACCGGTACGGTCGGGTGCGACCGCGGCGGAGGGCGTCGTCGGGACCGGTCCCTTCCGGATCGTCAGCTTCGACCCCGGCCGGCGGCTCGAGCTCGAGCGCAACCCGACCTACTGGCGGGAGGGCTATCCGCGCTGCGACGGCATCGTCTTCCGCTTCGGCGTCTCGTCCCGAGGAGATCCGCAACGAGTTCCTCGCCGGGAGGTTCTCGCTCGCCGTCGACCTGCTCCCCGCCGACGCCGAAGCGTTCCGGCACGATCCCCGGTTCGCCTCCCGCTACCGGGAGAACCCGCGCCTGACGACCTACTACGTGACGTTCAACACGCCGCCGGGGCCCGCTCCGCGACGTGGAGCTGCGCCGCAGCCTCGTGCGCGCCGTCGACGTCGCCGGCCTCGTCCGCCGCACCATCGGAAGGCTCGCCATTCCGGCGCACGGCATCATCCCGCCGGGCCTGCTCGGCTACTCGGCGGCGAGCCGGCGTCCGGCCCGGGGTCGGGGGCCTCCGGCTCCGTCGGACAGCTCCGTCGAGGCGACGGTCTCCCGCGAGACGATCGAGCTGACGGCCGGCGTCCACCCCGTCTTCTTCGGCGAGTTCTCGGCCTTCTTCCGGGAGCTCACCGAGGCCTTTCGCGAGATCGGGTTCCGGATCAAGCCGCTCAACCGGACGATGGCCGAGTACATCGAGCTGCAGCGGACGGGAGAGGGCGACCTGAACATCGGCCGCTGGAACGCCGACTATCCCGACGCCGACAACTTCGTGCACACGCTGCTGCACTCGGACTCGGGCTTCCTCGGCAAGTTCATCGGCAATGCCGGAGATCGACGAACTGGCCGAACGCGGGCGGGCCGAGACGGATCCGCGCGTCCGCCACTCGATCTACCGGCGCGTCGAGGAGCTGATCGTGCGCGAGGCCCTGCTGCTGCCGCTCTTCCACGACCAGGTCTACTGCTTCGCGCGGCCGGAGGTGGAGGGGCTGACCTCCGTCAGCCAGGGCAACCCGATCGTCGACTACGAGAACCTGTCGATCCGGCGCTGACCGGGCGACTACGTCTTCTCGCGGGGCTTGAGCGCTCCCTGCTCGACCCAGTGGGCGAGCATCCGGCGGATGCGGTAGGAGTCCGAGGCGACGACCGATTCGAAATCCAGCGGCGTGCCGCCCTGGCGGACGCGCTCCCAGAGAGCCTGCAGAAAGCTGCCGTCCTTCTCGGCCGGGTGCGCCGTGGGTTTCTGCGCCGTCGCGGCGAGGAACATGTCGTCGGGCACGAGGGCGGTCGTTTCCTGGAGCTCGTCGTAGCGGCGCATGGCCTCGAGCGTCAGCGGGAGAATGGCGCGAGGTGTGGCGCCGGGCGCGGCCGGCGGCGCGCCCTTGACGAAGGCGAACTGCCCGGGCGTGGGCTTCTCGAAGAGCTGGTAGAAGGCGTCCTCGCCGGTCAGCCGGCCGCGCTTGATCTCTTCGAGCTTGCCTTCGCGCAGCGTCACGCTCGCGAAGACGGCCCCGCCCCTGGCCTCGCGAAGCGTCAGCGTTCCGGAGGCCGAGGATTCGGCGAGGCTCTGCAGCAGAGCGGGAAGGCCGAAGACGTCGAGATCTCCCTGCAGGCTCGCGGCCGGGGCATCGCTCACGACTAAGGGAAAAGAGCCCGACGTCGACGAGGACGCGGCCGGCCCCGTCGCCGGAGGCTTGTCCCACGCCTGGATCGCCCGGGTCGCGGCCCGGGCCGCGTCCTTGTCCGGGAACTTCGCGATGATCTCGTCGAAGGCCTTTCGCACCGCCGGCGTCGGCGTGCCGGAGAGGGCGTCCACGAGATGGACGAGACTCTGGTCGTTCTGGCGCAGCGTCAGGCCCAGCACCTTGAACGGGAGGCTGGCCTTCACGAGCTCGAGGATCTGATCCACCGTGGCGTTGTCGTCGGAGAGATTCTGCGTTCCGAGCTCGGCGAGCCGCGACATCGTGTCGCCCAGAGGGACCTGCTTTTTCGCGGCGTGCTCGATCAGCGTGCGCCGGGCCGGCCGGGACGGAAGGCGCGCGAGCGTCGCCGCAGCGCGGTCGAGGAGAGCCCTCAGCTCCTTCGCGTCGTAGGGCGCGCCCTCCGGCTTGATGAGCATCGCCTCGATGTCGGTCATGAGCTGGGCGAGCCCGATCTCGGCCTTCTCGTCCTTGTGCTGGCCCAGGGCGGCGACGGCTTCCTTGAGCACGACGAGCGGCACGCCGAGGCGAGCGTGGTGAAGAATGACGTCGATCTCGGCATCGACCGGCGCGGAGTCGGGCCCCCGCGGAATCCGGCGCAGCAGGTAGAGGAGGTTGCGGCGGAAGTACCACTCCTCTTCCCCGACCGCCGGCCCGAGCGAGCGCGTCAGGCGCTCGAACGCCGCTTCGCGGGCGGGCGCACCGTGGATCTCGAGCAGAAGGAGCATCAATCGGCGGCGGTCGCGCTTCGTCTCGCCCGGCAGCGCTTCGAGCAAGCCCTCCGGCTGGTAGGCCGTGAAGAACTCCAGCACACGGCGCAGCGGGTTCTGGTCCGAGGCCTGCTCTCCGAACTTCTTGAGCTTCTCCGGGTCGAGCGTCTCGCCCAGCTTCCGCCGGGCGATCTCGGCACTGCCAGCGTCCACCTTCTTCTCGGACACGAGCTTCTCGGCGAGATCGAGCATCTGCACGGCCTGGGGCAGCGATCCCTCGTTGAACCGCTCGACTCCCGCCTTGACCATCTGATGGAAGCGTCTGGACGCCTCGACCGGATCCTCCGCATCCGTGACGATGCGCCGCATCGCGCCGATCGCTCCGGCTTCGTAGGCCGGGCCGGGCGCGCTCGCGCTCGCCGCAGGCGCGACCCATCCGGGCACCGACATGGAGAGCGCGCGGAAGAGACTGTCGGTTCCCGTCTCCACGCCCAGCGCGTTGAGGCGCGCGAGCGCCTGAGAGAGCTCCTCCTTGGACTGCGAGCTCCGCGCCGCGAAGGCCAGCGCCTCGGACACCGGCGCCGGCAGAGGCATCGGACCCGCGCCGGCGCTCGGGCTCGCACCTCCGCTCATGGCAGCCACTCCGGCCCCGCCGGCGGCCGTCAGCCCGCCCGCGGCCTCGAGCCTCTCGAGAAGGAGCGAGACGCGCTTGAGACCGCGCAGGGCGTCTCCCGAAACCGCCGCCTCCCCGCCCGTTCCCGACGACGACGAGGCGGCGGCCGGTTCCGCGGACGCGCTTCGGCGACTCGCGGAGGCCGACGCCGTCGAGGTCTCCATCTGGCGGTGGATCTGCTGCACCGGCGACACCGAGGCGGACGTGGTCGTCGTCTCTCCGAGGCGGCTCAGGTTCTGGGCCAGGATTTCCCGATCTTCGGCGGGACAGATGGACATGACGATCGGCTTGAGCTGCCCGAGGTACGCGTTCATCGGCTCGAGCGGGACGAGCTTGAACTCGCTCATCATGTGGATCTTCTTGAGGGCGTGGAAGAGGTAGTCCGAGACCGGCACGCCGGCTCCCGCGCCGCCCCGGTATTGCGCCGCCGTCCATGCCCGGATGGTCGGCATGACCGCCTCGGGCGGGTATTTCAGCAGCAGCTGGATCGAGTCCGCGACGACCAGCGGAGGCAGGCTGTCGGAGAGATATTGCTGGAGCTCGAGGATCGCCTCCTGGAGCTCCGGATTGTTCGGCGGCTGCCCGGACATGGATTCTTCGCTCTAGGGTAACTCAATCGGCGGCCGAGAACTCCGGAAAGCCCCTGCCGTATCAACTCGGGCGGGTGAAAACGCTTCCATCGCATTCCCAGGAACGCTCCCTCTTCTGGCCCCTGCAGCTCGGCGGATGGGGCCTGTTCGGCGCCGGCATGTTCGCGGCCGGCGTCACGCACTGGCCGCTGGGCTACACCGTGGTGGTCAAGGCGAGCCTGACCTTCTTCGGCTTCGCCTCGAGCCTGGTGCTCCGCGCTGCCTACCGGGAGCTTGCGCGCCGGAGGGTCCCCGTTCCGGCGATGGTGGCCGCCGCGATCCCGCTCGCCTACGGCGCCGCCGGCCTGTGGATGGCGCCGCACAACTTCGCCGTCGCCGCGTACTCCGCTCCCACGCACGCGGCCGCCGCGCTCGCGGCATTCCCGGATTTCGCCAACACCATCTACTTCTTCTTCGTGCTCCTCTGCTGGAGCGCGCTGTACTTCGGGATCCCGTCCTATCGGGACCTCGCGCGCGAGCGCGAACGGCTGCTCCGCGCCGAGGCGCGCGCCCACGAGGCGCGGCTCGCGGCCCTCCGGCTCCAGCTCCAGCCCCACTTCCTCTTCAACGCTCTGAACGCCGTCTCGACGCTGGTCGCGGACGGACGGCCGGCGGAAGCGAACCGGATGCTCGCGCGGCTTTCCGATTTTCTCCGCGCGACCCTCGAGCGAAAGGACGCGGCCGAGGTGCCGCTCGTCGACGAGGTCGCGTTCACGCGGCAGTATCTCGAGATCGAAGAGGTCCGCTTCGGGGATCGCCTGCGGGTCGAGGTCGACGTCGATCCGGCGGCGCGTGCCGCCCTGGTTCCTCCGATGATCCTCCAGCCTCTCGTGGAGAACGCCGTTCGGCACGCGGTCGTGCCGCGGACGCGAGGCGGCGCCATCGGCATCGTCGCCGCCCGGGAGAACGGATACCTGCGGCTCGACGTTCACGACGACGGCCCCGGCCCGGCGCCGGGGGAAGAAGGGGGCGGCCGGGAGAGCACGGGCCGTCCCGGGCTCGGCCTCGCCAACACGCGCCAGCGCCTCGAGGAGCTCTACGGCAAGAACGCCGAGCTCACCCTCGGCGCGAGCGCGCGAGGCGGCCTGGCCGTCTCGCTCCGCCTCCCCTTCCGCAACGGTGTCGCATGACGCCCACGCTGTCGGCGGTCGTCGCGGACGACGAGCCCCTGGGGCGGCGGGGCATCGTGGCGCGGCTCGCGCGTTCGGAGCGCGTCCGCGTCGTCGCCGAGTGCGCCGACGGACGGGAGACCGTGGAGGCCGTCACGCGACTCTCCCCGGACATTCTTTTTCTGGACGTCCGGATGCCGGATCTCGACGGTTTCGGCGTGGTCGCCGCGCTGCCGAAGGAGACCCGCCCGCACGTCGTCTTCGTCACGGCCCACGACCGGCACGCCGTGGAGGCGTTCCGCGTGCGCGCCGTGGACTATCTGGTCAAGCCGGTCGACGACGAGCGTTTCGCCGAGGCTCTCGAGCGAGCCGTCGAGGCCGCCGGCCGCGCTGCCGGCGGCCCGACACCGGCGGCCTCTTCGGCTCGCCCGCTTTCCCGGTCCGGTCCCGGGGACGCGTGACCCGCGTGCCGCATGCCGAAGTCGACTGGATCGAGGCCCAGGGCGACTACGCCTGCCTGCATGCCGGGCCGCGCGATTTCCTCGTCCGCGAAACGATGGCGTCCCTGGAACGGCAACTCGAGGACCGATTCCTCCGGATCCACCGCTCCGCGATCGTCAACGTGGAGCGGGTCCGCGAGCTGCGATCCTGCGAGAACGGCGACTTCCGAGTGATTCTCGAAGGGGGCGCGGAGCTGCGCCTCTCCCGGACGCACCGCGAGGCCGTCGCCCGTCTGACCGGGCGCAACGGGTCGCCCGTCTGACCGGGCGCTAGAGAGCATCGAGGTCGCCTCGCTCGAGTCACCGAGCGCTCCCTCGAAATTTTCGCGAAATTCTTAATACCCTCTTGACACGTCGCCCCGGCGGCCTTATGTAAACGATTACTGTAAACGTTTACACGAACAGGGGGCGCCGAGGGATGCCGAGTTCGAGATGAGCGTGACGATGAAAGACGTCGCGCGGCGCGCTCGAGTGTCCGTCGCGACCGTCTCCCGCGTCCTCAACGGCAAGGGCCCGGTCCTCGAGAAGACGCGCACCCGGATCCAGACCACCATCGAAGCGCTCGGCTACGCCCCCCACGGCGCCGCTCGCAGCCTCATCACGCGCCGCACCAACACGCTCGGCGTGCTGCTGCCCGACATCTACGGCGAGTTCTTTTCGGAGCTGATTCGCGGCATCGACGGCGCCGTCCGGAAGGCCGGATATCACCTGCTCGTCACGAGCTCCCACGGCGACCGCGGCGAGACGGCGGCGGTGTTTCGCGCGATGCGCGGCCGCGTCGACGGCCTGGTCGTCCTCTCTCCCGACATGTCCGTCCCCGCCGTGCGCGCGTCGATCCCGGACTCCCTCCCCGTCGTGCTCCTCAATTCGCCCTCGGAGGATGCGGGGCCCTTCGACCTCATCAACATCGACAACTCGCACGGCGCGGCCCAGATGGTCCGCCACTTCCACGGCCTCGGCCACCGCCGGATCGCGTTCATCCGGGGACCCCTGCCCAACGCCGACGCGGCCGACCGCCTGCGGGGATTCCGCGAGGCCATGCGGGAGCTGGGGATGCCTGTGTCGGAGGAACTGGAGCTTCCCGGCAACTTTCGCGAGGACGGCGGCTTCCGCGCTGGCCAGCGGATTGCAGGTATGGCCCGTCCTCCGACGGCGATCTTCGCGGCCAACGACGCGATGGCCATCGGCTGCCTCGCGGCGCTGCGCGCGCAGGGACGCTCCGTACCGGGGGACTTCTCCCTCTCCGGGTTCGACGACATTCCGATCGCGAGCTTCACCGCCCCGCCCTCTGACCTCGGTCCGCGTCTCGATCGCCGAGCTCGGCGCGGCCGCGGCCGAGCGCGTCCTCCACGGCGTGCGCCAGGGCAACGCGCACAAACGGCTCCACAGCACCCTTCCCACGACTCTCGTCGTGCGCGAATCCACCGGATCCGCGCCCGCTCCAAGGGAAAAGGATCGATCGAAGGGAACTCGAGGAAGGAGGAAGGACGCATGAATCGACGTACGCGGCTTCCCCGGCACTCCGTATCGGGAGGGAATCGAAGTCTTCCGTTTTTCCTGTCACTGGCGCTGGCTGTCTTCCTTGCCGTCACCCTGGGGAGTCCTCCGGCGTTCGCACAGCTGACGACCGGCACCCTCCGCGGCATCGTCGCCGACGAAAGCGGCGCGCCCCTTCCCGGCGTAGTCATCGAAGCGACCAACGACCAGAGCGGCACGACCCGCTCGCTCGTGTCGGGGACCGACGGGTTCTACAACCTGATCCTCTCCCCGGGCAGTTACACGATCAAGGCCAGCCTCGAGGGCTATGGCGCCAACACGCGGAAGGTCGTCGTCCAGGTCGGCCAGACCCAGAACCTCGACTTCCTGCTCTCGCTGCGCGCCACCCAGGACGTCGTCGTCTCGGCGGCGGCCCCCGTCATCGAGACCGCGCAAAGCGAGATCTCGACCAACGTCACGGAGCAGCAGCTCCAAGTCCTCCCGCAGGACAACCGCAACTTCCTCAACTTCGCGCGCCTGGCGCCCGGCGTCACGACGTCGAACGACGAGAACAACCAGGAGGTCCTGGGCGGCGCGCTTCCGGGCTTCAACGTCAACGTCTTCATCGACGGGACGAGCTACAAGAACGACGTCCTGAACGGCGGCGTCGTCGGACAGGACTCCAGCCGCGGCAACCCGTTCCCGCAGAACGCGGTCCAGGAGTACCGCGTCATCACGCAGAACTTCAAGGCCGAGTACGAGAAATCCTCGAGCGCCCTCATCACGGCCGTCACCAAGTCGGGCGGCAACGACTTCCACGGCAACGGTTTCGCCGAATACCAGGACAAGGGCCTCGTGGCCACGGACCACGTGCGCCGAGTTCGTCCGCTGCACCGGCGCGCCGCGGAGCGAGACGTTCGACGAAGCCGGACTTCTCACGCTGGCAGGCGGGCGTGTCGCTCGGCGGTCCCATCGTGCAGGACCGCGTCCATTTCTTCGGTTCCTGGGAGTACAACGACCAGCAGCGCAACGCCACCGTGTCCCTCGGCGCCGCAGGCGGACCTGCTTCCTCCCGACGTCTTCGACCGGCTCGACGCCCAGACGGGCAACTTCCCGACGCCGTTCAAGGAGAACCTGGCCTTCGGAAAGGTCTCCTGGCAGGTCGCGCAGAGCGACGTCATCGACACGTCCGGGTTCTACCGCCACGACAACGAGGTCAAGGACGTCGGCAACCAGCGGGCGTTCGAGTCCGGCACCGACATCATCAACGGCGTCTGGAACGTGCAGGTCAAGAACACCTGGCTGTCATCGAAGTTCCTGAACGAGACGACGATCGGGTACCAGGACTACAAGTGGAACCCGAGCACGCTCGTGCCGAACATCGTCGGCCAGGACTACCAGCAGCGCTCTGCGCGTCGGATCCGGAGACAACCTGCAGAACTTCAACCAGAAGCGGTTCTACGTCCGCGACGACTTCACCTGGCTCGATCTGCACGGCTGGGGCGATCACGTCGTCAAGGTCGGCGCGGTCTTCGCGGCCAACGACTACGACGTGCAGAAGACCCGTTCGGCATCCCGGTGTACCGCTTCCGCTCCGACATCCCGGCCGGAGATCCCTTCGCGTTCCCCTTCGAGGCCCAGCTCGGCTTCGGCGATCCGGATCTCTCGCTCAAGAACAACCAGTTCGGCGTCTACGCCCAGGACGACTGGACGATCAACTCCTGCCTCACGGCCAACATCGGTCTGCGCTGGGACTACGAGAGCGACATGCTCAACAACGACTACGTCACGCCGGCCCTCGTCGACCAGCAGCTCTCCCCCTACTTCGGGCCCGAGTTCTTCACCGACGGCAACGCAGCGGCCGACCTTCACCGGCGCCGTCCAGCCGCGCGTGGGTCTGGCCTGGGACCTCACGGGCCAGGGTAAGACGGTCCTGTTCGGCGGCTGGGGGCGCTACTACGACCGCGTCGAGTACAACGCCATCCTCGACGAGCAGTTCCGTCTCCAGTACCCGGTGCTGACGTTCCGCTTCTCGGCCGACGGCCAGCCGCGCGACGGCCAGCCGACGATCATCTGGAACCCGATCTACCTGACGCAGGCGGGCCTGGAGTCCATCCTCGACACGAGCCACGGCGCCCAAGCCCGAGGTCTTCCTGATCAACAACAACACCGACCCGCCCTACTCGGACCAGTTCAGCGCCGGCATCCGCCAGCAGTTCGGGCAGGTGGGCGTGTCGCTGTCCTACGCGGGCGTGCGCTCCCACAACGGCTACACGTGGATCTTCGGCAACCGCAACCCGGACGGCAGCTGCTGCCAGCCGCTGTCGCCCGACTTCGGCAACGTCCTGCTCTCCGACGCCACGAAGAGTGCCTGGTACGACGCGCTCCTGCTCGCAGGTCAACAAGCAGTACAGCGCGTCCTCGAGGTGGGCCGCGACCCTCGCCTACACCTACGGCCACGCGACCGCCAACGGCGGCGACTTCTTCACACTCGACTTCATCGACGTCGCGGACTCGCCGCGGCATCGCGCCCAGCAGGACCAGCGGCACACGATCGTGGTCTCGGGCATCGTCGGCCTTCCGTGGGACATGATGGCGACGACGCTGCTGCAGCTCGGCACGGGCACGGGCTTCACGATCCAGGACGCGACCAACGGCTTCGGGTTCGGCGAGCAGCTGATCGCCCTCTACGGAGGCTTCATCGACGAGACCCTCGGCGAGACCTTCCCCTTCGTGCAGTGGGACCTGGCGCTGCGCAAGGACTTCCCGGTCGGCGCCGTGACGCTCGGAGTCCAGGCCTCCGTCTTCAACGTCACGAACCACAACAACTACGGCTGCTTCGACGGGTTCATCCCGCCCGCGGGGGATGCGCCGAATCAGAACTTCGGCACGCCGGACTGCCTGATCACGCAGCCGCGGCGATTCCAGTTCGGAGTGGGCGTGCAGTTCTGACGCTCGCGGCCTGCTGACCGTGCTGCGCCGCATCGCCCGTATCGGCGAAGACGGACGGGCGGAGGGACCTCCCTCCGCCCGGTTCTTCCCTCCGCTCCGGCGGCCGCCGTCCTCGTCTCTGCCTCTTCTGCTGGCGCTCTGCCGGCCCGCCGAGCGGGCCGCGCCGCTGCCGTGCCCCGCCTCCGCTGCAGAGCGACGCCGAGGCGGTCGAGTTTCTCGACGTCCTCGAGCGTCGAGACGTTCCAGTGGTTCTGGGACCTCGCCCATCCGCGGACCCATCTGATCCCGGATCGCGCTCCGACGGAATCGTTCTCGAGCGTGGCCGCGGTCGGATTCGGGCTGACGGCCTACACGATCGGCGCCGAGCGCGGCTGGGTCACGCGCGCGGAGGCCGCCGACCGCGTCGCGATGACGCCTGCGATTCCTCGTCGCTGCGCCCGACGGCGACGCGCCGCGCGGCATGACGCGCTACCGCGGCTTCTACTACCACTTCCTCGACATGGAGACCGGCGCGCGCTTCCGGGACGTCGAGCTCTCGACGATCGACACGACGCTCCTCGCCGCGGGCGCGCTCTCCTGCCAGAGCTATTTCGACCGCGAGGACCCCGTCGAGACGCAGATCCGCGCCGATGCCGATACGCTCTATCGGCGCATCGAATGGGACTGGGCTTCGCCGCGGCCTCCCGGAGTCTCGATGGGCTGGACGCCGGAGGAGGGTTTCCACAACTGGAACTGGCACGGATACGACGAGGCCATGATCCTCTACATCCTGGCGCTCGGCTCTCCCACGCATCCCGTCGCCCCGGCCGCCTGGCGCGAATGGACGAAGACTTACAAATGGGGCACGTATTACGGAGAGGAGCACGTCAACTTCTCGCCGCTCTTC
Organism: uncultured Acidobacteriota bacterium; assembly: GCA_963804915.1. Taxonomy (GTDB): domain Bacteria; phylum Acidobacteriota; class Thermoanaerobaculia; order UBA5066; family Gp7-AA6; genus DAHUXD01. Next base: position 89,175 of record CAWDSI010000027.1, on the reverse strand, counting down.
GGGCACCAGTACTCCCACGTCTGGATCGACTACCGCGGGATCCGTGACGCGTACATGCGCATGAGAGGCATCGACTACTTCGAGAACTCGCGGCGCGCGACCTATTCCCAGCGCGCGTACGCGGCCGCGAATCCGGGCGGCTTCGCGGGATACGGGCCGGACGTCTGGGGCCTGACGGCGTGCGACGGGCCTCTGGACGGCGAACGCACGGTCCGGGGGCGCCCGCGGAAGTTCCAGGGCTACGCCGCGCGGGGAGCGTCCCTCCTCCACGTCATCGACGACGGCACGCTCGCCCCGACGGCGGCGGCTTCCTCGCTGCCTTTCGCGCCCGAGATCGCCCTGCCGGCGATCCGGACGATGACCGCCCGGTGGGGGGCGCACGTCCGCAACCGCTACGGCTTCCTGGACGCCTTCAATCCGACGCTCGACGACCCCGCGATCGGCTCGCCCCAGGGAACGATCGTCGACGGCGTCGGCTGGTTCGACCGCGACCAGCTCGGCATCGACCAGGGGCCGATCGTCGCGATGCTGGAGAACTACCGCTCGGAGCTCGTCTGGAAGACCATGCGCAAGAACCCCTACATCGTCGCGGGCCTGCGCCGTGCGGGCTTCACCGGCGGATGGCTCGAAACGCCGCGCGCTGACGCGCTCGGCGTTCGCCGCTGGCCGCCGTGGCGCGCTGGCCGCGCTGCGCGTCGTGCCGCGCGAGGGCGTGCCGACCGCTCGCGCATACGGTCAAGTTCTGGGGCCTCGGCCGCGAGGGCGAGGTCGTGCGCGACCTCGTTCCGGAGTTCGAGCGGACGCATCCCGGCATCCGCGTCATCGTCCAGCAGATCCCGTGGACGGCGGCGCACGAGAAACTGCATCACGGGCTTCGTCGGAGGCTCGCCGCCGGATCTGGCGCAGCTCGGAAACACCTGGATCCCGGAATTCGCGGCCATCGGCGCGCTCGAGCCCCTCGGCGCGCGTCTCGCGGCCTCGACGGGGGTCTCCGCAGAGGCCTACTTCGAGGGGATCTGGAAGACCAATCAGTACGGCGGCGCGCAGTACGGGATTCCCTGGTACGTCGACACGCGTGTGCTCTTCTATCGGCCGGACATCCTCGCGGCCGCCGGCTACCCGGAAGCGCCGCGCACCTGGAGCGCCTGGCGGGACGCGATGGAGAAGATCCGCACGGCCTCGGGCGGACGCAACTACGCGATCCTGCTTCCGACCAACGAATGGGAGCAGCTCACGATCTTCGGCGTCCAGAAAGGCTCGAGCCTGCTCGCCGACGACGACACCCGCGGCGGCTTCGCCGGCCCGGCCTTTCGCGGGGCCGCCGAGTGGTACGTCGGGCTCTTCCGGGACGGCCTCGCGCCCGTCGTCAGCTACACGCAGCTCGGCAATCCCTACCAGGAGTTCACCCGCTCGCTACTTCGCGATGTGGATCACGGGGCCCTGGAACCTCGGGGAGTTCCGCCGGCGCCTGAAGCCCGAGCGAGCAGAAGCTCTGGATGACGGCGCCGCTGCCCGCGCCCGACGGCATCGCGTGGCCCGGGCCCTCGCTCGCGGGCGGGTCCTCCCTCGCCATCTTCAAGGCGTCGGCGGAGAAGGACGCGGCCTGGGCCTTCGCCGAGTACCTGTCCACGCCCGCCGTCCAGTCCCGGTTCTATGCCCTCTCGGGAGACCTGCCCGCGCGGCGCGAGGCCTGGGACGATCGCGTCCCTCGCCGGGGACGTCAAAGCGCAGGCCTTCCGAGTCCAGCTCACGCGCGTCGAGCCGATGCCGCGCGTGCCCGAGTGGGAGCAGATCGCCCAGAAGGTCGCGGAGGACATGGAGCCCGCGATCCGGGGACGGCTCGCGGTGCCCGCGGCCCTGGCGACGCTCGACGCGCGACGTCGACCACATGCTCGAGAAACGACGCTGGATCCTGGCCCACGCTTCCGAGCGGCGTGCCGAAGCCGAGGTCGAAAAGAGATGAGCGCGACAACGACAACCGCCGGACGAGCCGGAAGGGCCCGCGGCCTGCCGCACGAGGCCCGCGCGGCCGCGCTGCTCCTCGCGCCCGGCCTCGCCGCCATCCTCGTCCTCTTCATCGTGCCCATCATCGCGGCCTTTTTCCTCTCGCTGACCGACTTCGACATCTACTCCCTCGGCGACGCGGAGAACACCCGTGTCATCGGCCTCAAGAACTACGCGAACCTCCTCCGGGACCCGCTGTTGTGGAAGGCGATGCGCAACACGGCCCTCTTCCTCTTCGTCGGCGGCCCGCTGACCATGGGCGTCGGTCTCATCGCGGCCCTCCTCGTGAACTCGAAGCTCGCGCGGGCCAAGGGCGTCTTCCGCACGATCTTCTTCGCGCCCTACGTCACGACCCTCGTCGCCGTCGCCGTGGTGTTCCGCTACCTCTACCACCCGCGGTTCGGCCTCATCGACCGCGGCCTCGCGCTCCTCGGCATCCCGCCGATCGACTGGCTGGGCGATCCCCGCTGGGCGATGCCGGCGATCATCCTTCTGGCCGTCTGGAAGAACTTCGGCTACTCGACGCTGCTCCTCGTCGCCGGTCTCCAGAGCATTCCGGAATCTCTCTACGAGGCCGCGCGCATGGACGGGGCCGGCGGCTGGCAGCTCTTCCGCAGGATCACGCTGCCGCTGCTCTCGCCCACGCTTCTCTTTCTGGGCGTCATCACGACCATCGGCTACTTCCAGTTCTTTGCCGAGCCCTACGTCATGACCGACGGCGGAAAGCCCCTGAACGCGACGCTCTCCGTGGGCCTTCTCATGTACAAGAGCGGTTTCCGCTGGTGGAACATGGGCTACGGCGCCGCCGTCGCGTTCGTGCTCTTCCTCGTGGTGCTCGGCCTGACGTCGATCCAGCTCAAGCTCCAGGGACGGCAGGACGCATGAAGAAGATCCTGCTCCACGCGGCCCTCGGCCTGATCGCCGTGGTTTCGCTCATTCCCCTCGTCTGGATGGTGTCGGCCTCGCTGATGCCGTCGGGCGAAGCCAGCGAGTTCCCTCCGCCCTTCTTCCCCTCGAAGCCCACGTTCGTCCACTACGGGGAGCTCTTCTCGCGCCTCTCGCTCGGACGCGCGGCCCTCAACAGCTTCGTCGTGTCGGTGCTCGGGACGGCCGGCGTGCTGCTGCTGAACTCGATGGCCGGCTACGCCTTTGCGAAGCTCCGGTTCCGCGGGCGCGACAAGCTCTTCCGCGCGCTGCTCGCCGCGCTCGTCATCCCGGCGCCGGTGGCGATCCTGCCGCTCTTTCTGATGCTGCGCTCCGTCGGTCTGGTCAACACCTACGTCGGCGCCGCCGCGCCGACCCTCGCCGGCATCATCGGAATCTTCCTCGTGCGCCAGTTCGCCCGCGCGATCCCCGACGACCTCCTGAACGCCGCCCGCCTGGAGGGCGCCTCGGAATTCCGGATCTACCGCACGATCGTCCTGCCGCTGCTCTCGCCGGTGCTCGCGACGCTCGGGATCATCACCTTCCTGGCGACCTGGAACGACTTCGTCTGGCCCCTCGTCGTCCTGACCGACGAGTCGCGCTACACGCTGCCGGTCGCGCTCGCGAACCTGGTCGGCGAGCACTCCGCCGACATCGAGCTGATGATGGCCGGCGCGGTCCTGACGGTCCTGCCGGTTCTCGTGCTCTTCCTGCTCCTGCAGCGGCAGTACGTCGAGGGCATCACGATCGGCGGGGTCAAGGAGTGAGGAGGCTCGCCGTGCTTCCGGCGGCCCTGGGCGCGCTGCTGCTCCCGATGCCTCAGGTCGTTCCGGAGCCCTCGCGCGTCACGCTCGACGCTTTCGACGGGATCGCCGGCTGGATCGCCGCGCCCTCCGAGGGCGTCTCCCTGACGCTGTCCCCCGACGCCGGCGAGGACGGACACGGGGCCCTCCGCATGGACTACGACTTCCGCGGCCATGGCGGCTGGGCCGCGGCTCGCAAGGACTTCCCGCGCGCTCTTCCCGAGAACTGGGCGATCCGACTGCGCCTCCGGGGCGAAGGCCCTCCGCAGACGCTCGAGTTCAAGCTGCTCGACCCTTCGGGGAAGAACGTCTGGTGGTCGGTCCGCCGGGACTTCGCCTTTCCGAGCGACTGGACGACGCTGACGATCCGCAAACGTCAGGTGACGTTCGCGTGGGGGCCCGCGGGCGGCGGCGTCCTCACCGACCTCGGCGCGATCGAGATCACCGTGACCGCCGCGAGCGGCGGGCGCGGCCGCGTCTGGATCGACGAGCTCGCGCTCGACATCCTCCCTCCCCCGGAAGCGCCGCCGGCGCCGCTCGGGGAGTGGCGGAGCGCGCCGGGAAGCGGCGAGGAGCAGACCGTCCGCCTGGACCTCGGCGGGCGGCGCGAGATCGGAGGCCTCTCGCTCTTCTGGGACGCCGCGGACTACGCCCGCCTCTACGACGTCGAGGTGTCGGACGACGGCACACGGTGGCGCCTCGCGCGGTCGATCGCAGGCGGACGCGGCGGACGCGCCTGGATCTACCTTCCCGAGACGGATGCGGCCTTCGTCCGTCTGCGCCTTCACGAAAGCGCGCCGCGGCCGGGGCTACGCGCTCCGGGACCTGCGCGCCGAGCCGCCCGAGATCGCGGACTCGCCCACGAAGTTCCTCGAAGCCGTCGCGAAGGACGCGCCGCGGGGCCGCTGGCCGCGCTCGCTCGTCGGCGAGCAGATCTACTGGACGCTCGTCGGTGTCGACGGCGGCAGCGAGAAGGGCCTTCTCTCCGAGGACGGCGCGCTCGAGACGGGCCGGAAAGAGTTCTCGGTCGAGCCCTTCCTGCGCGCCGGCGGCCGGCTCCTCGGGTGGGCCGAGGCATCGCAGATCGAGCACTCGCTCGAGGAGGGCGATCTGCCGATCCCGTCCGTGCGCCGCACCTACGACGGCGAACTCTCCCTCACGGTCACGGCCTACGCCGACGGACCGCCCGACTCCTCCACGATGCACGCTCGCTACCGTGTCGAGAACTCCGGCTCGGCGCCCGTGACGGTGACGCTCTACCTCGCCCTGCGACCCGTGCAGGTCAACCCGCCCTGGCAGTTCCTCTCGACGCAGGGCGGAGCGGCGCCCATCCGCCGGGTCCGCTGGGATGCGAATCGCCGGGCGGTCGTCGTCGAGGACGCCCATCCGGTCGTGGCGTCGACCCCGGCGACCGCCTTCGGCGCCTCGAGCTTCACCGAGGGGGAGATCGTCACGCGGCTCGCGGAGGGCGACCTGCCGAAATCGTCCGACGCCGCGGATCCCGACGGGCTCGCGTCGGCCGCTCTGGCGTTCGACCTCGCGGTTCCTTCGGGAGGCAGGAAGGACGTCATCATCGCCGTGCCGCTTTCGGCTTCGGCGACCTCGGCCACCCCTTCCGCGCCCGCGTCCTTCGACGAAGGCCTCTCCGCCGCCGCCCGCGACTGGCGGGCGAAGCTCTCGCGGGTCACGTTCGCCGTGCCGCCCGAGGCCGAGCCGCTCGCGCGCGCGGCGCGCTCGAACCTGGCCTGGATCCTGATCAACCGCGAGGGGCCGCGCATCCGGCCGGGCTCGCGCTCGTACGCCCGGTCCTGGATCCGCGACGGATCGCTGACCTCCGTCGCGCTCATGCGCCTCGGCCACGCCGAGGAGGCCGGGGCGTTTCTGCGGTGGTTCGCGCCGTACCAGTTCGAGAGCGGCATGGTCCCCTGCTGCGTCGACGCGCCGCGGCGCGGACCCCGTGCCCGAGAACGACAGCCACGGCGAGCTCATCTTCCTCGCGGCGTCGTACCTCCGGTACACGGGCGACCGCGCTTCCGTGGAGACGGTCTGGCCGCACGTCGTCAAGGCTGCGGACTACATCGATGTTCTGCGCAGGCAGCGCCGCACCGACGAGTACCGGACCGGAGAGAAACGGCTGTACTTCGGCCTCCTCCCCGAATCCATCAGCCACGAGGGGTACTCCTCCCGGCCCGTGCACTCCTACTGGGACGACTTCTTCGGGATCCGGGGCCTCGCCGACGCCGCGTGGCTCGCGCGAACGCTCGGTCGCGATGACGACGCCCGCCGCTTCGCGGCTTCGCGAGACCGAGATGCGCCAGGACGTGCTCGCGTCGATCCGCGCGGTGATCGCCGAAAAGAACCTCGACTTCATCCCGGGCTCCGCGGACCTCGGCGACTTCGACGCGACCTCGACGACGATCGCGCTCGATCCGGGCGGAGAGCAGGCTCGCCTTCCCGCGGTCGAGCTCGCTCGGACGTTCGACATCTACTGGGAGCGGTTCGAGAAGCGCGCGTCGAACCGGCGCGCCGCCGGGAACGAGTACACGCCCTACGAGTGGCGCGTCGCGGGCTCCTTCGTACGGCTCGGAAGGCGCGACCGCGCGCAGGCGCTCTTCGACTTCTTCATGGCCGACCGCCGCCCGTCCGGCTGGAACCACTGGGCCGAGGTCGTCTGGAACGAGCCGCGCATGCCCAGGTTCATCGGCGACATGCCGCACGGCTGGGTCGGCTCGGATTTCCTGCGCTCGTTTCTGGATCTCTTCGCCTACGAGGGCGCCGGCGGATCGCTGGTCCTCGGCGCCGGGCCTTCCGCCCTCGTGGCTCCGCGTCGCGGGCGGCGCCGCCGTCCGGGGGCTGCGGACGCCCTACGGCATGCTCGACGTCTCCGTCGCGCAGGAGGGCGCCGACGTGCGGTACCGGATCGGAGGGACCGCGAAGCCGCCCGGGGGCTTCGTCGCGGAGTGGCCGCTCGAAGGCCGGCCCTCCGATGTCCTCGTGGACGGGCGGCCCGTCGCGCGCGCTCTGCCCGGACGCGTGACCGTGCCCTCGGCGCCGGCGGAGATCCTGATGCGGGGGCCGCGCTCATGACCGCCGCGCGCCGCCTGCCCTCCAATCGCTACGGCCACTTCTCCGAAGACGGCCGGGAATTCGTCGTCACCGACCCGAGGCCGCCGCGGCCCTGGACGAACGTGATCGCCAACGAGCGCGTGGGCCTCGCCGTCAGCCACACGGGGAGCGGATTCTCGTGGATCGACAACTCGCAGCTCGCGGCGGTGACGCGCTGGCAGCAGGAGCTCGCGGTGGACCGCTCGGGCAAGTTCCTCTACGCGTGCGACGCCGACGACGGCGCGGTCTGGTCGCTCTCGCCGTCTCCCGTGTGGGCGCCCCTCGACCGCTACGCCTGCCGCCACGGCTTCGGCTACACCGTCTTCGAGACGGCCTTCCGCGGCCTCGAGGCGCGCTGGACGCTTTTCTGCGACGCCGAGGCGACCGTCGAGCTCTGGAAGGTCGAGCTCGCCGACGCGTCGGGCCGCCCGCGCCGGATCGACCTCGTGCGGCTTTCTCGAGTGGTGCATGGGCGTCTCGCCCTCGCCGCGGCGCGAGTTCGCGCGGCTCTTTCTCGAGACCTGGCATGACCCGGCGCTCCGGGCCGTCTTCGCCCGCAACCACATGTGGGACGTCCCGTCGCCGCGCTTCGGCCACTGGAACACGAGCTTCCCGTACGTCAGCGCCTTCGCGGCGACGGAGCCCCTCACCGCCGTGCAGGGCGACGAGGCCGAGTTCCTCGGACGCTTCGGCGACTTCGACGCGCCCGCCGCGCTGCGCCAGGGCGACTGGACGCCGCGCTTCGGCCGTCACGAGGACCCGATCGCGGCGCTGCGCTGCCGGATCGAGCTGGAGCCGCACGGCACGCGCACGCTCGGTTTCGTCCTGGCGACCGGAGGCTCCGCCGAGGAGGCCGCGGATCTCACGAGGCGCTTCACGAGCGTCGATGCGATGGACGCGTCGCTGGCGGCGGTCCGCGCGGGCTGGAGCGACCGCCTCGCGGCGCACCGCATGGAGACTCCGGACGCCGCGCTCGATGCGATCGCGAACGACTGGGTCCGCTACCAGGCCATCGCGGCGCGACTCTGGGCGCGTTGCGGCTACTACCAGCAGAGCGGCGCCTTCGGTTTTCGCGACCAGCTCCAGGACTCGCAGGTCTGGCTGACGATCGATCCGCCTCGCTGCCGCGCGCAGGTCCGACTCCACGCGGCGCACCAGTTCGCCGACGGGTCCGTCTACCACTGGTGGCATCCGCTCACCGAGCAGGGCCACGTCACGAAGATGACGGACGATCTGCTCTGGCTCGGCTTCGTCGCGGCGTCCTACATGCGCGAGACCGGGGACATTTCCATCCTCGACGACGAAGCGCCGTTTCTCGACGCGGGGCCCGCGCCGCTCTCCGATCACGTCCTGCGCGCGTTCCGGCGCGTCTTCCAGCGCACGAGCCCGCGCGGGATCCCCTACATCGGCGCCGGCGACTGGAACGACGGCCTCTCCGCGATGGGCCTGGAGGAGCGCGGCGAGTCGGTCTGGCTGGGGCAGTTCCTGGCGGGCCTGCTGGCGGAGTGGTCGAGGGTCTGGTCGCGCTCCGGCCGCGAAGGTCTCTCGCGCGAGTTCGCCGGCCGCCGCGAGGAGCTGGTCGGCGCCATCAACCTCCACGGCTGGGACGGCGCCTGGTACCGACGCGGCACGATGGACGACGGGCGCGTCGCTGGGGACCTCGGCCGATCGGGTCGGCCGGATCTTCCTGAACGCGCAGACCTGGGCGATCCTGAACGACGTCGCGCCGCCGGATCGCGCCGCCGCGTGCCTCGACGCCGTCGCGGCGTCACCTCGTGACCGAAGCGGGAGCCCTCCTGCTCGCGCCCGCCTTCGATGTTCCCGTCCCCGAGATCGGCTACATCACCCGCTACGCGCCGGGGCTGCGCGAGAACGGCGGCGTCTACACGCACGCCGCGACCTGGGCCATCGCCGCCGCCGCGAAGATGAAGGACGGCGAGCTCGCGGGCCGCCTGCTCGCCGCGATGAATCCGTCGATCAAGGACCCCGACCGCTACTTCGCCGAGCCTTACGTGCTGCCCGGCAACGTCGACGGGCCCGACTCGCCGCACCACGGCCGCGGCGGCCTGGACCTGGTACACCGGCTCCGCGGCATGGCTGCACCGCATCGTCGCGGAGTGGATCCTCGGCGTGCGGCCGGAGTGGGACGGCCTGCGCATCGACCCGTGCCTGCCGCCGGACTGGGACCGCGCCGCGATGGTGCGGCCCTGGAGGGGCGCCATCTGGGAGATCGCGATCGAGCGGGGCCGCTCGCGCGCGCCTCGAGCTCGACGGCGCCGCGCTCCCGGGCAATCTGATTCCCGTCCTGGCCGCGTCCGGCGCGGGCCGGCGCCGGGTGCGGGTCGTCGTCGCCTAGTCTTCGCTTCCAGGTCTCGAGCGCCGCGCCGCGCGTCCGGATGACCTCGGCGTAGAAGCGCGCGCTGTCCTTGGGAGTGCGGCGCTGCGTGTCGTAGTCGACGTGCACGAGGCCGAAGCGCTTGGACGTGCCGTGGGACCACTCGAAGTTGTCGAGGAGCGACCAGGCGAAGTAGCCGCGGAGATCGACGCCGGCCTCCTGCGCTCGCCGCGCGGCCCGCAGATGGTCCCGTAGATAGTCCACGCGCGCCGGATCCGCGACCACGCCGTTCGACGGCGCGGGATCGTCGAAGGCGGCGCCGTTCTCGGTCACGTAGAGAGGCATCGCTCCGTAGCGTTCGCGCACTCCGAGGAGCACGTCCGTGAGCCCGTCGGGATAGACCTCCCACCCCATCTCCGTATGCGCGCCGGGCTGGCGGACCCGGCTCGCCGACGAGCGGCCAGGCTTTCGGGTCGTGCCGCATGACGCCGCGCGTGTAGTAGTTGATGCCCGACGAAGTCGATCGGCCGCCGGATCGCGCCGAGATCGGAGTCGGGAAACTTCGGCCAGGCCTCGCCGAAGATCGCGGGGAGCTCCTCCGGGTAGCGGCCGAGCAGGGCGGTGTCGAGGAACTGCCGGTTCATGTAGGCGTCGGCGCGACGCGTCGCGGCGAGGTCGGCCTCGGAGTCCGACGCCGGGTACTTCGGCTCGAGGTTGACGACGAGGCCGATCGCGTGCTTTCCCTCGGCCCGGTACGCGTCGACCGCCGCGCCGTGGGCCCGCATCAGGTTGTGCGTGACGATCGGCGCCTCGAAGAGGTTGCGGTGGCCGGGAGCCAGCCCGCCGTAGAGGTAGCCCCCATCGGTCACGACCCACGGCTCGTTCAGCGTCGCCCACATGCGGACACGCCCGTCGAGGGCCCGGAACGCGACGCGCGCGTACTCGGCGAACCAGGCCGCGACGTCGCGGTTGAGCCAGCCGCCGCGATCGTCGAGGGCGGCCGGGAGGTCCCAGTGGTAGAGCGTCGCCGCGGGCGTGATGCCGGCCTCGAGGAGCGCGTCGACCAGCCGCCGATAGAAGTCGAGGCCCTTCTCGTTGACCCGGCCGGTGCCCTCCGGGAGCACGCCGGCCCCAGGCGATCGAGAAGCGATAGGCCGTCAGGCCGAGATCCTTCATGAGCGCCACGTCCTCGCGGAAGCGGCGGTAGTGGTCGCAGGCCACGTCCCCGGTCTCGCCGCCGTGGACGAGGCCCGGCGTGTGGGAGAAGCGATGCCAGATGGACGCGCCGGCGCCGTCGGCGAGCGGCGAGCCCTCGATCTGGTAGGCCGAGGTCGCCGCGCCCCACAGGAAGCCCTCGGGAAACGAAGGAGCGGAGGTCATGGAATGGCTGCCGATTCTGCCATGCCCGCATGAAAACGGCGCGACGCGTTGACCTCCCGTTCGGCGGCGTGTAGAACGCCTCCATGGCGGAGGTCCGGCTCGAGCACGTCGACAAGAGCTACGACGGCGCGTCCGTGATCGCGGACCTGAATCTCGAGATCCGCGACCAGGAATTCATGGTCCTCGTCGGGCCCTCGGGCTGCGGGAAGTCGACGGCGCTCCGGATGATCGCGGGCCTCGAAGACCTCACCGGCGGAACGATCGCGATCGGCGGCCGCCGCGTCGACGACCTCCCCCCGAAAGACCGCGACGTCGCCATGGTCTTTCAGAACTACGCCCTCTACCCCCACATGACGATCCGCGAGAACCTCGAGTTCGGCCTCAAGATGCGGAAGGTCCCGCGCGAAGAGATGGACCGTCTCGTCGCCCAGGCGGCGGCGACCCTCGAGCTCGCGCCGCTCCTCGATCGCCGCCCGCGCCAGCTCTCGGGAGGCCAGCGCCAGCGCGTCGCGCTCGGACGCGCGATCGTGCGCCAGCCCGCCGTCTACCTCTTCGACGAGCCGCTCTCGAACCTCGACGCCAAGCTGCGGCTCCAGATGCGCGCCGAGATCAAGAACCTGCAGCGGCGGCTGAAGACGACGACGGTCTACGTGACCCACGACCAGGTCGAGGCCATGACGATGGGCACGCGGATCGCCGTCATGAAGGACGGCCGACTCCAGCAGGTCGGCACGCCCCTCGACGTGTACGACCGGCCGGCGAATCTCTTCGTGGCCCTCTTCATCGGGTCGCCCCCGATGAGCGTCATCGAGGCGACGGTCCGGGACGGCGGCGCGCGTGTCGAAGCGAACGGCCTCGAGCTTGCCGTCCCGGAAACCCTTCGGGCCGCCGCGCGGCCCCTCGACGGCCGGTCCGTCCACGTCGGCATCCGCCCCGAGCACGTCGTCGACCCCTCCTCCCCGGCGCACGGTCCGACCGCGACCCTCCAGGCGGACGTCGAGCTCGTCGAGCCCCTCGGGGACGAGGCTGTGGTCCATGCCCGCGTGGCCGGGCACCCCCTGACTTACAGGGTCGAGCCTCGCCGCATGCCCGAGGTGGGTCGCCGGGTGGCGGTCGCCGTCGAGCTCGAGCGTCTCCACCTCTTCCACGGGGAGACCGGGGCCCGCCTCGGCTGACCCTCCGCCCCCTGGCCGACCGCCCCACGAGTTTCCTCACTCCTTCCCGAAACCCCGAAACCTTAGCCCTGGGCCGTCGTATTGCTTGGCGAGGGAAGCTAAAAAAACAGCACTTGCTAAATTTTTAGCACTAGAATCCCATCGAGGAGGACCCCCGGCATGCGAACCAAGAAGACGCTCTCGAACCTGTCCCGGCGGGAGCGGCAGATCATGGACGTCCTCTACAGGGACGGCCAGGCCACGGCCGGAGAGGTCCTCGCCGCCATCCCCGACCCGCCGGGCTACTCGGCGGTCCGCGCGATGCTCCGGATCCTGGAAAACAAGGGTCACATCCGCCACGTCTCCGAGGGCACCCGCTACGTCTACCTGCCGACCCTGCCGCGCGACCGCGCCGGCCGGCCCGCGCTCGCCAGCGTGATCGACACGTTCTTCGACGGCTCCACGGAAAAGGCGGTCGCGGCGCTGCTCGACATCTCGAAGACCGAGCTGTCGGGCGAGCAGCTCGACCGGCTCTCGCAGCTCATCGATCAGGCCCGCATGGAGGGACGCTGACATGAAGTTCCTGCTCGACTCGGCCATCCGCTTCGGGTTCGACCTGGCCGTGAAGGCCACCTTCGTCTTCGCGGCGACCTCCGTGGCGCTCCTCCTGATGCGACGCTCGACCGCCGCCACGCGGCATCGGGTCGGCACCTTCGGCCTCGGAGCCGCCCTGCTGCTTCCGCTTTTGTCGGCGGCGCTTCCGCAGGTGAACGTGCCGATCCTTCCGGACGTCCGTCCGCGTCCGCGCCCGGCCGTCGCCGCCCCGGAGTCGTTCGACGCGCCCGGGACCATGAACGCCCGGCCGGCGTCCGAGATCTCCTGGCGCCAGCTCGCCCTCGCCGTTCCGGAAAGGGGCATCGCCGCCGCGCCCGAGGACGCCGTCGCTCCCGAGGCGTCCCCGAGCGAATCGGCGTCCCCTTCCCCGTCGGACTTTTCGATGCCGGTGGCTCTGCCTTCGCGGTCCTCCGCCGCGCCGAGCCTGTTCCTCTTCGCCTGGATCGCGGGCGCGGCGGCCGTCGCGCTCCGCCTCTTCGTGGGCTGGTCGCGCGTCCGGCAGATCGGTCGCGAGGCCCGGCCCATCCGCGACGTCGAATGGCTGGTCGAGCGGGATTCCGCCGCGCGGCGCCTCGACCTCAACCGCCGCGTCGAGCTCGTCGAGAGCGAAGCCGTGCCGGTCGCGATGACGTCCGGGGTTCTGCGCCCGCTCCTCATGTTCGGACGCGCCGCCCGCCAGTGGGCCATCGAGCGTCGCCGCGTCGTCCTGCTCCACGAGCTCGCCCACGTCAAGCGCGCGGACTGGCCGGCGCTCCTGCTGGCCGAGCTCGCCGCCGCCGTGTACTGGTTCCACCCCCTCGCGTGGTGGCTCACGCGGAGCGTGCGCCGCGACGCCGAGACGGCCTGCGACGACCTGGTCATCGCTTCGGGCACGAAGCCCTCGGTCTACGCGGGACACCTGCTCGGCATCTTCCGCTCGCTCGGATCTCCGGCCCATCCGACTCCGGCCCTGGCGCTGGGCGTCGGCGGGAACCGGCCGCATCACTTCGAAGAGCGTCTCCGCACGATCCTCGATCCGCATTCGTCTCATGGCGGGGAATCGCGCGGCCAGGCCCGCCTGGCGGTGATCGCCCTCGCCGGCGCCGCCGCGGTGATGGGCTTCGTGTCGCCCTGGGCGCCGCGTGCGGAGGAGTTCGCTCCGGAAGCCGAGATCGCCTGGCAGTCGGATGACGTCGCCGCGATGGAGACTTCGACGTCGTCCCGCGTCGAGACGTCCACTTCAAAGTCGACGTCCACGTCCTCGTCGGAATCCATGTCGGTCGTCACGCGGACGGAGAAGCACGAGTGCCCCTTGAAGTCGGCCAAGCCGGTCTCCGCGAAGGCGGGGTTCGTCCCGGCCGCGGCCGTCGAGGCGGTCGAGGCCACCGCGCCTGAAACAGCGACCGAAGCCACGCCGGCTCCTGAGAGCCAAGGCCGAGCCGGAAGAAGCCGTCCCCGCGGTCTGGACGCCGGCCTCCGCTCCCTCGGGCAAGGTCGAAGGATTCGTCAAGGCATCCAAGCACAAGAACCGCCCACCCCAGGATGGCGACGACTGGTACAGCCAGGGAATGGACCTCCACCACGACGGCCAGTACGAGGCCGCGATCGAGGCCTTCCAGAAATCCATCGAGGCCGGCTACAACGAAGACGCGGCGACCTACAACATCGCCTGCGGCTACGCCCTGCTCGGCAAGAACGACCTCGCCTTCGAGTACCTGAAGAAGGCGATGGACGAAGGCTTCGACGTCGGCGGCTACCTCCACGACGACGACCTCGAGGGCCTGCACTCGGATCCCCGCTGGCCGCAGCTGCGGAAGGAAGCCCGCGAGAACGGCGACGGCAAGCTCGCCCGCGAGTCGAAGGCCGTCGCGACGCGCTATCAGCGCATCGTGACCCGCAATCCGAAGAGTGGCGAGGCCTTCTTCGACGTCGGCCTCGAGCTCCTCCAGACCGAGCAGTACGCCCTGGGCGTCCAGGCCTACCAGGCGGCGATCGACCGCGGCTACCGCGCCGGCACGGCGTACTACAACCAGGCCTGCGGCTACGCCATGGCGGGCCAGAAGGACGAGGCGTTCGCGGCGCTGCACAAGGCGCTCGACAACGGCTTCGACTCTCCCGATCACCTCGCGAAGGACGACGACCTCGACGCCCTCCACGGCGATCCGCGCTGGGCTTCGTTGAAGAAGGAGGCGCGCGACCTCTCGCTGCCGGGCTACAACCAGAACTGGTGGAACACCGGCTCGCGCAGCGAACGGTCGAAGTGGCGCGAGACCGCCGAGCGGGTCCAGAAATACGTCGAGAAGAACCCGCAGAGCGGCCGCGGCTGGTACAACCTCGGATTCGCGTCGCTCGCGGGCGACCGGCCGGAGGACTCGATCGAGGCGTTCAAGAAGGCGCTCGACCTCGGCTACCGCAAGCCCACGACGATGTACAACCTGGCCTGCGCCTACTCGCGCCTCGACCAGAAGGATCCGGCGTTCGAGTGGCTCAACAAGGCCATCGACGCGGGATTCGACGAGACCCACACGATCCGCAGCGACGACGACCTCGACAACCTGCGCGGGGATCCGCGTTATCGCAAGGCGCTCTCCATCGCGCGGGCGAAGGAACACACCGACTCCAACGACGGCGAGTAGCCGGACTCTTTCTCGGCTTCATCGGGGCGGCCGCCGGGGCCGCCCCTTCGCTTCTCTGGCGCGCTTCGGGCTCGCGCCCGGATAAGCCGCGGCGAGCGTCGCGGCGACCTTCCGAAACGTCGCGGCCCACGGGGAGCCGCGCCGCCAGATCAGCACGATCGTGCGCCGTGGCGCCGGCTCCGCGAAGGGACGGATCGCGAGACCCGCCCGCTCGGCCTCGGTCGCGACCGCGAGCCGCGGCAGCAGCGTCACGCCGAGGCCGCGCGCCACCATCTGCGAGAGCGTCGGAAGGCTCGTCGCGCGGACCTCGAGCTCCCGCGCCTTCGCGTTCGCGCAGACCGCCAGGGCCTGATCCCGGAAGCAGTGCCCGTCGTCGAGGAGCAGCACGCTCTCGCCTGCGAGCTCCTCGGGCCTCGCCGGCCCCTTCCGCTTCGCGAGAGGGTCTGCCGGCGACATGGCCAGGACGAACGGATCCTTCGCGATGACCGCGTGCTCGAAGTCGCCGACCTCGGCCTCGAGGGCCAGCACCGCGGCGTCGAGCGAGCCCTCCGAGAGGGCGGCCGTCAGGACCGGTGTCTTGTCTTCGATCCACACGATGGTCAGGCGCGGATAGGCCGCGTGGAGCGCCGGCGTGACCGGCGGCAGCAGGTACGGGGAGATCGTCGGAATGACGCCCACCCGCACCATCCCGGAGAGCGGATCGGACAGCCGCAGGGCGGCATCCGAAAGCTCGTCCGCGCCCAGGAGGATCCGCCGGGCCCGGTCGAGAAGCTCCCGCCCGGCCGCCGTGACGAGGACCTTGCGCCGGTCCCGCTCGAACAGGGCCACGCCGAGGCCGCGCTCGAGGGCCGCGATCTGCGCCGACAGCGAAGGCTGAGCGACGCGGCAGCGCTCGGCGGCCCGGTGGAAGGAGAGGGTGTCCGCGACCGCCCGGGCGTACTGGAGCTGCCGGAGCGTGAAGGGATGCGGGCCGTCTCGCATGATTGCTTGAAACTATCACAGATAGAGAAACAAAGTCTTGGACTATCAGCTGCGTCGACGGCATCCTTGGCCCTCGATGACTTCACTCTCAACTCTCAACTTTGAACGGAGTTCCCATGTTGACTGTCGGTGACAAGTTTCCCGAGTTTCGGCTCCAGGCCGTCGTGAGCCTCGAGAAGGGCAAGGAGTTCCGCGAGATCACGCACGAGAGCCATCCCGGCCGCTGGAAGGTCGTCTTCCTCTGGCCGATGGACTTCACGTTCATCTGTCCGACCGAGATCGCCGAGTTCGGCAAGCGGAACGCCGACTTCCAGGACCGCGAGGCCCAGGTCCTGGGCGCCTCGACGGACACGCACTTCGTCCACCTCGCGTGGAGGAACAATCATCCCGACCTGAAGACCCTCCCCTACCCCATGCTCGCCGACACGAAGCGCGAGCTCGCGCAGGCGCTGGGCGTTCTCCACAAGACCGACGGCGTCGCGCTCCGCGCCACGTTCATCGTCGATCCCGAAGGGATCATCCGGCACGTCAGCGTCAACGACCTCTCGGTCGGACGCAACGTGGACGAGGTCCTGCGCGTCCTCGACGCCCTGCAGACCGACGAGCTCTGCCCCTGCAACTGGAAGAAGGGCGAGGCCACGCTGGAGGTCGCATGACGGCCTTTCCGAACCTCGACGCGATCCGGGAGGCCCTCCCGGATCTCGCGAAGGACATCAAGCTCAACCTGCAGGCCGTGCTCTCGGAGAGCAGCCTCTCGCCGGAGCAGCGGTGGGGCGTCGCGGTCGCTTCGGCGGCCGCGGCGCGCCAGCCCGCGCCTCCGCGACGCCGTCGTCGCCGACGCGCGGGCGGCCGTCCCCGAAGCGGTCGTCGAGGACGCCCTGGCCGCGGCGGCGCTCATGGGGATGAACAACGTCTACTACCGCTTCCGCCACGTCGTCGGAAAGCCCGTGTACTCCGAAAAGCCGGCCCGCCTGCGGATGAACCGCATCGCCAGGCCCGCGACGAGCAAGGTCGACTTCGAGCTCTTCTCGCTGGCCGTGAGCGCGATCAACGGCTGCGAGGCCTGCGTGCGGTCGCACGAGAAGGCCGTCCTCGACGGCCAGCTCAGCGAGGACCAGGTCCACGACGCGATCCGGATCGCCGCCACGATGCACGCGGCCGCCGTCGCCCTCGAGATCGCCGACGTGCCGCCGGTGGAAGCGGCCGAGACGGAGGACGTCGCTGTCATGTAGCGACGGACGTCGCCCTCACATAGCCCGGCGGCTTAAGATGCGCGCCAGACGCGCATGACCTCCTGGACGCGAAGACGCTTTCTGGCTTCCAGCGCCGCGGCGGCGCTCGCGACGGGATCCGTCCGGAGCGCCCGCGGCGCCGCTCTGCCGGAAGATCGCATCCGCGCGCGTCCCTTCCCGCAAGGCAGCGTGCGCCTCTCTCCGGGTCCGCTCTTCGCCGCCGCCGAGGTCAACCGCCGCTACCTCGCGGGCCTCGACACCGATCGCCTGCTTCACACGTTCCGCCTCAACGCCGGGCTCCCGACGAGCGCCACGCCGCTCGGAGGCTGGGAGGCGCCGGAAAACGAGCTGCGCGGCCACTTCACCGGGCACTACCTCACGGCCTGCGCTCTCGTTTCGGCGGGGACCGGCGATGCGGCGCTGACGGCGAGCGGCCGGCGAACGGTCGAAGGGCTCGCCGCCTGCCAGGCGGCTCTGGGCAACGGGTACCTCTCGGCCTTCCCCGAGAGCTTCTTCGATCGGCTCCTCGCGGGCGAGCGGGTCTGGGCGCCCTTCTACACGCTCCACAAGATCATGGCGGGACTGCTCGACCAGTACACGCTGTGCGGCAACCGCCAGGCGCTCGAGATGGCTCGCGGGATGGCCGACTGGACCTGCCGCTGGGCCTCGAAGCTCGACGACGCGCAGATGGCCCGGGTCCTCGACGTCGAATACGGCGGCATGAACGATTTCCTCTACGAGCTCGCCGCCGTGACCGGCGAGCCGAGCTATCGCGCGCTCGCCTGGCGTTTCGACCACGACCGGATCTTCGTCCCGCTGGCCGAGGGTCGCGACGAGCTGCGCGGCCTCCACGTGAACACCCAGATCCCGAAGGTCATCGGCGCCGCGCGCCGGTGGGAGACGACCGGGGATCCGCGCGCGCGGGCCGCCGCGTCGTACTTCTGGACGGAGGTCGTCTCGAAACGCTCGTACGCCACCGGCGGGACGAGCAACGAGGAAGAGTGGCGGACCGATCCGGGCCGGCTCGCCTCGGAGCTCGGCGTCTACACGCAGGAGTGCTGCTGCACCTACAACATGCTCAAGCTCACGGGGCACGTCTTCAGCTGGACGGCCGATCCCGCGTGCGCGGACTATGCGGAGCGCGCCCTCTTCAACGGCATCCTCGGGACGCAGCACCCCTCCGACGGCGCCAAGCTGTACTACGTGCCGCTGGGCTCGGGCTGGTGGAAGTACTTCGGAACGCCGCTCGCGGACTTCTGGTGCTGCACGGGGACGGGAGCCGAGTCCTTCGCGAAGCTCGGCGAGCTGGCCTACTTCCGCGACGACAGCGGAATCTGGGTCAACCTGTTCGTCGCCTCGCAGCTCACCTGGCCGGCGCAGGGTCTCGTCCTCACCCAGGACACGCGCTTTCCCGATGAGCCTGCGACGCGTCTGACGCTCCGCCTGCGCGAGCCGCGCCGATTCGCTCTGCGCCTGCGCGTGCCGGGTTGGGCGGGCATGGGCCAGGCCCGGATCAACGGGCGGTCCACGGCCGCGCCGGTGGTTTCGGGGTACGCCGTCCTCGAACGCCTGTGGAACGACGGCGACCGGGTGGAGTGGATGGTTCCGTTTTCGTTGCGCGCCGTCGCGATGCCCGACGATCCGACGCTCGCGGCCGTCGCCTGGGGTCCCGTCGTCCTCGCGGGACGGCTCGGCAAGGAGGGCCTCACGCCGGCGACGCTCCGGGCCGGCCCCACGAAACCGCGCACGGTGCCCGAGCTCGAGGCGCCTGCGGTTCCGGCGCCGGAGCTCGCGGCGACCGTGGCGCATCCGGAAGCGTCGATCCGGCGCGCGGATGGAGCCCCGACCCGCTTCGAGGCCGCGACGAAAGCCGGCGGAGTCGTCGAGCTCGTCCCGCTGAGCTCGATCTACGACGAGCGATACGCCGTCTACTGGCGCTTCGCGGGCTAGGGCGGGAACGCTTTCGGGTCGATGCCGGGGATCACCTTGAGCGCGTTCTTGTAGTAGATCTTCTTCAGGATCTCGTCGGGCAGCGCCAGGCCGTACATCTTCCAGAACGCGTGCCGCTTGCGGTAGTAGTCGAAGTACTCGTCGTCGGTCTCGAGCACGCGGAAGTAGACGAGGTACTCGTCGGCGGCCCAGGTGTCCTTCCCGAACATCACGCGGTCCTGGTACTTCTCGAACCAGGCGCGCGCGGCGCGCGGCTGGCGGCCGAGCTCGGCCAGCACGGCGCCGATCTCGGTGTAGACGTTGGGCAGGCGGTCGAAGAGCTTGCCGAGACGCGTCAGGTCGCCGCCGAGCCATCCCAGATGCGCGTCGATGAACTTCGTCTTCGGATGCTTCTCGAACATGTGGTGCTGCTCGGTGAGGAGCTGCTCGAAGGGCGGGAACTTGTCGGGCGGACGCGCGCGCTGGGGGAACTGTTTCAGCTCGAGCCATCGCTCGTTGTACTTGTCTTGCGGCTCGAAAAATGGGTGCGGCTCGGCCGTGTGGATCAGGACCGGGATCCCGAGCTCGCCGCACTTCGTCCAGACCGGATCGATCCGGGGGTCGTCGACCGGGACGCGCTTGCCCGACGCGTCGACGACGGTCATCCCCAGGTTCTTGAAGATTTTCAAGCCCCGCGCGCCGGCGGCGACGTCCTTCGCGAGCTGCTCGGCGGCCCGCTCGCCCCAGCCCGGCTGCTCGATCCCGGCGAAGTCGAGGTTCGCGAACACGACGAAACGGCCCGGGTAACGCCCGGCGAGGTTGCGCTGCCCTTTCACGAACTCTTCTCCCCGGCTGCCCGAAAGATTGACCATCACGCGCATCCCGATCCGGTCCATCTCCGAGACGAGCTTGGCCGCGTCTTCCGCCGATATGTCGCGGTCCTGGTGGTTGTGGACGTCGATGAACGGGTACTTCGCTTTCTGCGGGTGATGTTCCGGGACGACGAGCGTCGACTTCGGGTCGTACTCCTCGATCGACATCGTCGCGCCCGGGCCCGAGGGCGTGGGCGTCTGGGCGGATCCGAACGCAGCCGCGAACAGAGAGAGCCCGACCAGCGCCAGGGCCCGGAGGGCCGGTGCGATTTTCACGAGAATCTCCTCAAACTTCGATGGCTCCGCCGATCTCCCGAAGATGCCGGCGCAGAGTGTAATCCGGCTCGCGCCGGCGCCGGTCGAGGTAATCGCGGAAGCGGAGCTGGGAACGCAGCGTCTCCCCCGCGCGGATCCGATCCGCCTGTCGCCGCTCGCGGCCGAAAATGTCGCGCGCGGCCTCGAGGATGGCCTCGGCGGACTCGAGCGGCGCGAAGACGGCCCCGTCGTCGTCGGCGAACACCGCGTCGTCGCGGCCGACCGTCCAGTCCCCGAAGCGCGCCGCCGACAGCGCATCGGCGCTCCGCGCGTCCAGCCGCACCGGGCCGGAGGGCGAGCAGCCGTAGCTGAAGACAGGAAACCCGATTTCGGCGAGCTCCGGAGTGTCCCGATGAAATCCCCAGATGACCATGCCGGCCAGACCCGCGGCGCGCGTCTCGAGCACCGTGAGGTCGCCGGCGCAGGCCTCGTCGGTGCGCCCGCCGTTGTCGATCACGAGGACCTCGCCCGGGGCAGCGGCCTCGAGCGCCTCGAGGAAGACGTCCACGCTGCCGAAGTGGCGGACGGGCGCGACGCGGCCCGCCACCTTCGAGCCTCCGCGAATCGGCCGAAGCCCCGGAGGCGCCAGGCGGAGCGGAATCGAAAGGCGCAGGCAGGCGTCCGCGACGAGGGGCGTGGAGAGCTCGGCGAAGGCGCGATGCAGCTCAGCGGGCACGCTGGGACCTCCGGGCGGAGGACCGCGACGAGGAAGACGAGGCGGGCGACAGGATCGCCGCGATCTGGCGCGAGTGGTTGATGTCGTGGCCGGCGAGCAGTGCGACCATGCGCGCGATCGTCAGGCGTCCGAATTGCGAGTGCTTGCCCCAGCGGAGGAAGTCCGGTCTCCGGAGTCCCGCGAGGAGCTCCACGTTCGCGCGCCGGAGCTCCGTGAAGGTCGCGAGCGCCCGTCGCGGGTCGATCCGGCCGTAGCGCCTGGCCCAGACGGCCTGGTCCATCCCG
Source organism: uncultured Acidobacteriota bacterium (assembly GCA_963804915.1). GTDB lineage: Bacteria > Acidobacteriota > Thermoanaerobaculia > UBA5066 > Gp7-AA6 > DAHUXD01. The sequence goes on along the minus strand of CAWDSI010000027.1, from coordinate 67,951 downwards.
ACGATGAGCACGCCGTTCTCGCCCAGGACCATCCGCATCCGGGAGCCCCAGAGGAGCTCGACCTCGGAGAGATGCGCCAGGATGTCGCGAACCGACCACTTGCCGGGCCGCGGCGGCCGGGTGAGGCGGCGTCGCGTCACACCCGCGATCCGGCGCGAGAGCGCCGCCGGGGTTCGTTTGAGCATCGTGCGGTGCGCGCGGCCGTCCTCGCCCGCGTAGGACAGGATCCTCGCGACGTACTGTTCGAACGTCTCGCTCATCATCAGCCCTCCGTGTCGAGCATTTCCCGAATTCGGTAGACGAAGTCGGGCGGATTCGCGGTCGGCTCGAGGCCGACGCCGACGTGTCCGTCGGGCACCGGGAACACCGTCTGGAAGAAGTTTCCGTAGCGGATCACGACGAACTGGACGCCGCCGCAGTCGATCTCGCCCCGCTGCGTCACGAGCTTGAGGAGCGTCGGATTGACGATGAGCTCCTCGTACTTGTCCGACTCCGACGAGGACGCACCCGCGAGACCGGGCCTCTGGCGCATCTGGAGCCGGCCCTTCCGGTACACGGCGACATACCGGACCTCATCGGACAGGGCGAAGAGACGATCCATCAGAGAGCTCGGCCGGGGCTCTTCTTTCGCTTTCGCTCTTGCTTTCGCTTTCGCCTGTGGACGCTTCTCGCGCATGGTGGCTCTCCCTCACGACTTCGGCGACTTCCATGTCGTAGTACCGATACCACAGCGCCCGTCCCCTGGCCTGCGCCGCGCGATGCACCGGGTCCTCGCGCCACGCGCGCAGCGTCTCGAGGTCCTTCCACCACACGATCGTGAGCCGCTCGCCGTCCGCCGCCGTGAAGCTCTTCACGTCGACGAAGCCGGGCGCGGTGCGCGCCTTTTCCATCAGGCGCTGGTCCGTCGCGACGTACTCGTCCCCGGCCTGCTCCGTCAGCTTCGAGAAGAAGAGGACGACGATCATGCAGCCTCCCGGTACAGCCCGCGGGCCTCGATCGAAGCGAGATTGCGCGCGTGAAAGAACGTCTCGAAGTCCGTGGCCGGCGGCCCGGCCGGAAGGCAGTCCTCGATGCGGATCTCCGACACCGGCCGGCCGTTCTGCCGCGCCTCGAGCACGCGGAGGCGAAGGTTCGCCAGATATCCGCGCGCCGAGCGCAGCGTTTCGGAGCTCGTCAGCGGGCCGTGAGAGCGCAGGACGCGGCTCCGACCCCGGGCGAGCGCCCGCGAAAGCGCCCGATCGATCGCCTCCGGCGCCGAGTAATGGACGTAGGCCATGCGGCCGACGGCCGTGTCGCCGACATGGAGGAGGTCGAGCTCGGGGATCTCGACGTTGAGTGTGCCCGCCGTGTGGCCGGGATTCTCGAAGATCTCGAAGTGGAAGCGCCCCCAGCAGAGGCCGAGCCGCCCCGAGAGGAGGAGCGTCGGCTGGCGAAAGTGCCCGACCTCCTCGTCGGTGCGGAACTCCTCGCTCCAGAACGTCGACAGGGCGTTCTCGTGCGCGAGCACCTCGGCCCCGGGGAAGAGATTCCAGGCAGCGAGGTGGTCGCTGAAGTAGTGCGTGCTGACCAGCAGCTCCACGCGCTTGCCCGCGCGCGCCGAGCTCCGCTCGAAGCGCCTCCGCGTCGGCCGCGGATCCCAGCCCCTCGATCAGGAGCGCGCGGTCCCCGTCGAAGAGGGCCAGCGAGGTCGAGTCGTACCTGTCGCCGTGAAAGAGGACCGCGTCCGAGTCGATGGTCTCCGACCGCACCGCCATGTCCCACCCCCGCGCCGAAAGGCTAGCCGCCGCCAGGCATTTACAAAGCGAATTGTTGTCATGAGTCCCATGCGATATATTCATAGTATGGACGGGCCTCCGCGCGGCCTCGAGCTCCGCCACCTCCAGCTCCTGCTCTCGGTGGCCGAAGAAGGCACGCTCACCGCGGCCGCCCGGCGGCTCGACCTCTCGCAGTCCGCCCTGTCGCACCAGCTCGCCGACGCCGAGCGGGCGCTCGGTGTCTCGCTCTTCCAGCGGGGCCACAAACGCATGACGGCGACGCCCGCCGGCGAGCGCTGGATCGAAGCCGCGCGGCGTGCCTGCGAAGAAATGCGCGCCGCGGCCCGCGACGTGGCGGCGCGCGCGGCCGAGCCCGCGGGCCTTTTGCGGCTCTCGACCGAGTGCTACACCTGCTACCACTGGCTGCCGGAGCCGCTGCGGAAGTTCCAGGCCGCGCATCCGGGAGTCGAGGTCCGCATCGTTCTCGAGGCCACCCGCCGTCCCGTGCCGGCGCTGCTCTCGGGCGATCTCGACGTCGGGATCGTCAGCGATCCTGTTCGGAACCGGCGCATCGCCGTCCACCCGCTCTTCGACGACGAGCTCGTCGCCGTCGTGAGCCCGAGCCATCCCCTCGCACGGCGTCGCTACCTCGAAGCCGGCGACTTCGCGGCGGAAACACTCTTCACGCTCTCTGTGCCGCGCGAAGAGCTCGACGTCTTTCGCTACGTCCTGCGGCCCGCGGGCGTCGAGCCCCGGCGCTGGTCGCCCATCGAGCTCACCGAGGCCATCGTGGAAATGGCGCGCGCGGGCATGGGCATCGCCGTGCTCGCGCGGTGGGCGGTGGCCCCGCAGCTCCGGGCGGGAACTCTCGCCGCGAGCCGGATCACTCCCGGAGGTCTGAAGCGCCAGTGGAGCGCCGCGACCCTCAAGCGCCGAAAGCCCCTGCCCTTCGTGGAGTCCTTCGTCCGCGAGCTCCAGGCCTCGTCCCGGAGTCGGCTCCGGACCGCCGTCGCCTGAGCCCGCCTCGCGCCTCGGGCGCTACTCGGCTACTCCGTCGCTCCCTTCGCCTTCAGGATGTTCCAGACCTTCTCCGGCGTGATCGGAATGTCGATGTGCTTCACCCCGAGGTGCGCGAGCGCGTCGACGACGGCGTTGGCGATGGCGGGCGGCGCGCCGACGGTGGCCGATTCGCCGACCCCCTTCGCGCCGAAGGGATGATGCGGTGAAGGCGTGATGGTCTTGCCCGTCTCCCACTTCGGAGTCTCCATCGACGTCGGCACCAGGTAGTCCATGAAGCTTCCGGCCTGGTTGTTGCCGTTCTCGTCGTAGGTGATCTCCTCCATGAGCGCCGGCGCCATGCCCATCGAGAGGCCGCCGTGGATCTGGCCGTCGACGATCATCGGGTTGATGATGTTGCCGCAGTCATCGATCGCGACGAACCGACGGATCTTGACCTCTCCCGTCCCGCGGTCGATGTCGACGACACAGATGTAGCTGCCGAACGGGAAAGGTGAGGTTCGGCGGATCGTAGTAGTTCACGGCCTCGAGACCCGCCTCCATCCCCGGCGGGTGGTTGGTGTAGGCCGCGAACGCGATCTCCTGGATGGTCTTCGACTTCTGCGGGGCGCCCTTGACCGAGAACTTGCCGGGCTCCCACACGAGGTCGTCCTCCGAGACCTCGAGGAGATACGCGGCGATCTTGCGCGCCTTGTCCCGGATCTTGCGCGCCGCCATGGCGCCCGCCGCGCCCGCCGTGGGCGTCGAGCGGCTGGCGTAGGTGCCCAGTCCGTAGGGAGCGGTGTCCGTGTCGCCCTCGTCGACCTCGATGTGGGCCGCCGGGATCCCGAGCTCCTCGGCAATGATCTGCGCGTAGGTCGTCTCGTGGCCCTGGCCCTGGGACTTCGTGCCGAAGCGCGCCATCGCCTTGCCGGTCGGGTGGATGCGCAGCTCGCAGGAATCGAACATCTTGATGCCGAGGATGTCGAAATGCTTGGACGGGCCCGCGCCGACGATCTCGGTGAAGCTCGAGATCCCGATGCCCATGAGCTCGCCCTTCTTGCGCTTCTCCGCCTGCTCCCGGCGCAGCCCCGCGTAATCGATCATCTCCATCGCCATCTTCAGGGCCGCCGGGTAGTTGCCGCTGTCGTACTCCCAGCCGAGGGCCGAATGGTACGGGAACTTCTCCGGCGGGATGAAGTTCTTCATCCGAAGGGCCGCCGGGTCCATCTTGAGCTCCTGGGCGAGGATGTCGACCATGCGCTCGATCGCGTGCGCCGCCTCCGTGACCCGGAAAGAGCAGCGATAGGCGACGCCTCCCGGCGGCTTGTTCGTGTAGACGCCATCGACCTCGCAGAAGGCGTTCGGGATGTCGTAGGAGCCGGTGCAGATCGAGAAGAGCCCCGCCGGGTACTTGGACGGGTTCGCCGCGGCGTCCGCGTAGCCGTGGTCGGCGACGGTCTTGATCTTGAGCGCCGTCATCGTCCCGTCCTTCGTCGCGGCGAGCTCGGCCTCCATGTGGTAGTCGCGCGCGAAGGAGTCGGCCTGCAGGTTCTCCATACGGTCCTCGACCCACTTGACCGGCTTGCCGATGACGACCGAGGCCGCCACCGCGATGACGTAGCCCGGGTAGACCGGCACCTTCCCGCCGAAACCGCCGCCGATGTCGGGCGACACGATGCGGATCTTTTCTTCCGAGAGCCCGACGTGGCCCGCGACGAGCGCGAAGACGGTGCGGATGGCGTGGGGCGCCTGGGTCGTCATGTAGACCGTGAGTTTTCCGGTTCCGGGATGGAAGTCCGCGACACAGCCGCAGGTCTCGATCGACGCGACGTGGATGCGCGGGATGTAGATCTTCTCCCGCACGACGACGGCCGACGCTTTCGACGCGGCGTCGGTTTTCGCCCGGTCGCCCGCTTCCCAGTGCCAGATGTGGTTGTCCTTCTTGCCTTCCTTGTCGGTGCGCAGCACCGGGGCGCCGGGCTTCATCGCTTCGAACGGGTCGATGACGACCGGCAGCGGCTCGTACTCGACCTCCACGGCCGCCACACCGTCGGCCGCCGTGTACCGGTCGGTCGCGATGACGGCCGCGACCTCCTGCGCCTGGTACATCACCCGGTCGGTCGGCAGAACCATCTGCGTGTCCGACATCAGCGTCGGCATCCAGTGGAGCTTGTACTGCGCGAGCGTCTCTCCCGTGATGACGGCGAGGACCCCGGGGACCTTCAGCGCTTTCGAGGAGTCGATCTTCAGGATCTTCGCGTGCGCGTAGGGGCTGCGCACGATGTCCATGTGCAGCATGCCCGGCAGCTGGATGTCGTCGACGTAGTTGCCCTGGCCGCGGATGAAGCGCGGGTCTTCCTTGCGCTTGACCGAGTGGCCCATGCCTCCGACTTCGAAACTGGTCTTGGGTTCTGTCGCCATGGTTCTACTTCCCTGTCGCGGCCATCGCCTGGGCCGCGTGCTGGACGGATTTGACGATGTTGACGTACCCCGTGCACCGGCACAGGTTTCCGGAGATCGCCTGTCGGATCTCGAGCTCGGTCGGCGCGGCATTCGCCTTGAGCAGCGCGTAGCTCGTCATCATCATGCCCGGGGTGCAGTAGCCGCACTGGAGGCCGTGCTCCTGCGTGAAGCCTTCCTGGATGGGATCGAGCTTCCCGCCCTGCTCGAGGCCTTCGACCGTCATGACCTTCCGGCCGTCGGCCTGGACGGCCAGCACGGTGCACGACTTGACGGGCGTTCCGTCGAGCAGAACCGTGCACGCTCCGCAGTGCGACGTGTCGCAGCCGATGTGCGTGCCGGTGAGCCGCAGCATCTCGCGGATGAAGTGCACGAGCAGAAGTCGCGACTCGACCTCACCCTCGCGGGCCTCTCCGTTGACCGTGACTTTGATCTTGTGCTTCGCCATCGTCATGCTCCCTGTGCCCGCTCGGCGGCCTTCTTCAATGCCCGCGCGGTGAGCACGCGCGCCATCTCTTTCTTGTACTCGACCGCACCGCGGCGGTCGGGCTGCGGATCCGCCGCCTCCGCCGCGAGCCTGGCCGCTTCGGCGATCGCCGCGGCGTCCGGCTTCTTGCCCTGGAGGAACTTCTCGGCGTCCGAAACCTTCACGGGCACGAGCCCCGCGTTCGTGAGGCCGATCCCCGCCCGGGTGATCTCGCCGCCGCCGCCGAGGGTGAGCTGGGCAGCCGCTCCGGCGGTCGCGAAGTCGCCGACCTTGCGCTCGAACTTGACGTAAGCGCCACGGGATTTTCCCTGCGCCGCCGGGATGCGGATCTCCGTGAGGATCTCGTCCTTGCCGAGGGCCGTCTCGAAGAGGCCGGTGAAGAAGCTCTCGATCGGGATCGTCCGCTCCCCCTTCTTGCCGGTCGCGACGACGATCGCGCCGAGGGCGAGCATGGTCGCCGGGTGATCGTTGGCGGGGTCGCCGTGGGCCAGGTTCCCGCCGATCGTCGCGAGATTCCGGACGATCGGATCGGCGATGACGGCGGCCGTGTCGGCGAGGATCGGGTACTTCTTGTGGATCAGCTCCGAGCCCTCGAGGGCGGACTCGCGCGTCCGTCCGCCGATCTTCAGGAATCCGCCCTCTTCCTTGATGTACTCGAGGCCCGGTACGCGGTTGATGTCGATGAGATGTCCGGCCGAACCGAGCCGGAGCTTCAGCAGCGGCAGGAGGCTCTGGCCTCCCGAGAGCACCTTGGCGTCCCCGTATCGGCCGAGAAGCTCGATCGCCTCGGCGAGCGAGCCGGGAGCGTGGTAATCGAACGCAGCCGGGATCATGCCCTCTCCTTTCGCTGGTCACTCGCGGATGTCATGTCGTCTCCGAAAACGCAGGGCGGGAGGAATGTCATCGTCATGCGGCGGACAAACGCGGAAGCAGTTTCTCGAGCGACTCCAGGTTGTGCGCCGGGGCGAACACGTCCACGTACGGCAGAGCGGCCGCCATCCCGCGCGCCGTCGGCTCGTAGCGCGGATCTCCCAGAAGCGGATTGAGCCAGACGACTTTGCGCGCCCGGGAGTGGATCGCCCGCATCGCGCCCGCCAGCGGCGCGGTGTCGCCGCGGTCGAGCCCGTCGCTCACGATGATGACGACGCTGCTCGGGCCGACCATCTCGTCGAGATACCGATCGACGAAGGTCTCGAGGCAGCTTCCGATCTGCGTCCCGCCGGACCAGCCCGGCACGCCCGCGGCCACGCGGTCGAGCGTCGCGGCGATCTTCGCGGGCGAGACCCAGGGGGTCAGGCGGACGAGCGACGTGTTGAAGGCGAAGAGCTCGGTCCTCCGCGCCGCTTTCTTGAGCGAGAGCAGGAAGGTCAGCAGGAAGCGGACGTGCCGGTCCATCGAGCCGCTCGTATCGCAGAGGACGACGAGCCGCGGCTGCTCGATGGCGCGCGTCCGCCGGGCGAGGCGCAGCATCTCTCCGTCCGTGGCGATGGCCCGGCGCAGGCTCCGGCGCGGATCGATCCGGCCGCGCCCGCGCGTGGGCACGAGCCGCCGGCTCTTCCGCGTGGCCAGGGCGAGGGCCATCCGTGCGAGCAGCCGTTCCATCTCCGTCAGGTCGCGCTCGGTGCATTCCTCGAACGGCTTCTTCCGGAGCATGGCCTCCGGGCTGTATCCGGGCGTGTCCGCTCCGCCCTCGTGGGCCTCGCGCTCGACGGTTTCGATGACGGCCCCGGGCAGACCGCCGAAGTTCTTGACGTGCAGACGCCGTTGCTGTGCGGAGGCGGTCCTCCGGCGATCTCTCTCCGCCGGATCCTCGCTCCCCCACAGGCTTGCGAAGAGCTCCTCGAAAGTCTCCACGTCGCGTCGCCGGATTTTCAGCGCGACTTTCAATGCCATCCGGACTTCGTCCCGATCGGACACGTCGGAGAGGGCCAGCGCGCCGACGGCGTCGGCCTCGTCCGAGAGGCCGGCGCGCACGCCACGCTCGCGGAGGGCCCGGGCGAAAGCGGCCACGTGCGCCACGAGGTCCACGGCCGTCATCCTATCGAAGCGGCTCGACGCGCCCCGTCCACGAGGCCGGCGAGCTCGGCGGCCGGGAGCTCGACGATGTCGCTGCGATCCTTGAGCAGGCAACCCAGCGTCTGCTCGACCGTTTCGGCGTCGAGAGCGTCCCGGTGGAGCCGGACGAGGGCGCGGGCCCAGTCGATCGTCTCGGCGACCCCGGGGGCCTTGAGGAGACGCCGGCTCCGCAGCGACTGAAGGAAGCGGGCGATCTCGGCGGCGAGCTTCTCGCTCGCCTCCGGAACGCGCGCCCGGATGATGCGGACCTCCTTCTCGAAGCTCGGGTGCTCGATGAAGAGATAGAGGCAGCGCCGCCGCAGCGCATCGCCGATCTCGCGCGTCCGGTTGGAGGTCAGGAGGACGTGGGGCCGGTGCTCCGCCTGGATCGTGCCCAGCTCGGGGATCGAGACCTGGAAGTCCGAGAGCAACTTCCAGCAGGAATGCCTCGAACCCGTCGTCCGCGCGGTCGATCTCGTCGATGAGCAGGACGGCCGGCCCGTCCTTCCGGGTGATCGCCTGGAGGAGCGGCCGCTCGAGCAGGTACTTCCGGGAAAAAATGACCTGCTCCGCCGACTCGGCGTCGAGGCCCTGCTCCCCGGCCATGCGCAGGCGGAGCATCTGCCGCGGATAGTCCCACTCGTAGAGAGCCGTGTGGACGTCGAGGCCCTCGTAGCACTGGAGCCGGATGAGCGGCCGTCCCAGCAGTCGGGCGAGGACCTTGGCGATCTCGGTCTTGCCCACGCCCGCGTCCCCCTCGACCAGCAGAGGCTTGCCCATCTCGGTCGAGAGATAGAGCGCCGTCGCGATCGAGGGCTCGGCGATGTAGCCCTGGCGCTCCATCGCCTCGGCGATCGAGCGAATCTCGGGCCTCATGCTCCGGCGGCCCCGGCCCCGTGTGGCGTCGTGTAACGGCCGGGAGAAGCCAGAAACTTCTCGCGGCAGCCGCCGCAGCAGAAGTACCAGGTGCGACCGGCAGGCGTCCGCCGTGTGGCGGGCGCCGCTCGCGGAGACCATCATTCCGCAGACGGGGTCGCGTTCCTCGGCCATCGGCGCCGCGAGCGTCGGCAACCCGGCGGGACGCGCCGGCTCCGCCGCGGCGTCGGCGGAGGCTCTCCTCACGCGCACGATCTCGGCGAGGATCGAGACGGCGATCTCCTCCGGCGCGCGCGCCCCGATGTCGAGGCCGGCCGGGCTGCGGATCGAGGCGAGCGACTCGCGCGCGACGCCTCCCGCCACGAGCACGGCCTCGATTTCGGCAAAGCGCTTGCGGCTTGCGACCACGCCGAGGTACGCGGGCGCGACGGAGAGGGCCGCGCGCACCGCCGCCTCGTCGCGCTCGCCCATCGTCGCGACGACGGCGAAGGGGCGGCTTCCCGGAAACGCCTCCGGGCCCGGGCCCGCCGGATCCATCCATAGCCTCGCCACGATCTCGGGAGGAAACGCGGAACGCTCGGCGGCGGGGTCCGCGACGTCGACGGCAAATCCCATCGCGTGCCCGAGCCGGGCGAGCCCCTGCGCGACGGGCGAGACGCCGAAGACGAGCAGACGCGCCGGCGGGAGAACCGGTTCGATGTAGATGTCCACGCTGCCTCCGCTGTGGCAGGTCATCGGAAACACGAGGATCCCGGGACGCTTCTCGGTCTGGGGATCCGGAGCGAGGGCGATCAGGCGCGGGGCGCCGTCGGCGATGGCCTTGAGCGACTCGCGCACCACCGTCGGCTGCGTGCAGCTTCCGCCGAGCCAGCCGTGGAAGGCGCCATCGGCCGTGATGAGGGCGCCGTCTCCCGCCTGCGCGCTGGAAGCGGGCTGGCGGCGCACCACCGTCGCGAGCGCAAAGGGCTCTTCCTTCGCGACGAGGCCCGCGGCCAGGACGAAGAGCTCAGAGCGCATGGGCCAGATCCGCCGGAACGTCGACGTCCGCGAGCCTCTCCGCGGGCCAGGCCACGGCCGAGGCCTCCTCGCGGTGCCGGCGCACGACTTGCCGGCCGCAGCCGTCGCCCCGCATCGCGAGAATCTCGGCGAAGAGCGAGCGGTCGTAGAGCGTCGGGGGCGCGTGCACGCCGCCGTACTCCGAGACCACGAGCGGAGCCTGCGTCTCCCGATAGCGCTCGACGAGCGCCGTGATCATGCCGGCCGTGACGCGCGGCATGTCCGCGAGCAACACGACCGCGGCGGGGCTCGCCTCCGGCACGGCCGCAATCCCGGCGCGAAACGAAGTCTGCTGTCCCTCGGCGTGGTCGGAATTGAAGACCGCGCGGCACGAAAACGGGAGGCCGGCAAGCTCCCGCTCGGCGCGCTCCCGCTCGAATCCGACGACGACGATCACGGGGTCCAGCCCCGCGGCAGAGGCTCGCGAGACGACCCTGCTCAGGAGCGTCTCCCCTTCGACCCGGAGGAAGAGCTTGTTCTCGCCCATGCGGGTCGAAGAACCCGCGGCGAGCACCACGGCGGCGATCGGTACCGTCCCGGAGATCTCCGACGGCATCGAGCCGACTATATCGAACGGTCTAAGGGCTTCCCCGGCGACCCGGCGCACGCCAGGCGTCAGCGGCCGGCCGAGACGACGGCGGGCCGGGCCTGCGCCTGCCCCCGATCGAATCCGCGGCGATAAGCGTCCTTCTCGGCGTCGTCCCGAAGCGTTCCCTGTTCGGACGCGACTCCCGAAAGACCCGCCACGTAGCCGCGGCGATAGGCGCCTTCGACCGTATGGAAGGGCGCCGACGGCCCCGCCGACTCGTAGTGGAGCTTTTCCGCATCCCGGATACCGACCCAGAAGGACTCGCGCGCCGCGTCCAGGGTCTCGGCGCCATTCTCCGCGAAGAGCGCTCGGATCGAATCGGCCTCCTGGTCCGTCTCCGGCGTCGCAAAGAGGACCGCCCGGCCGTGCGCCAGGGCGTCTTCGTAGAGGTAGATCTCGTCGCGCGGCAAGCCATGGTAGGTCTTGTCCTCGAGAGCATTGCCGACGGCGGCCCCGGCGACCGCTCCTCCGGCCCCGAGCAGGGCCGCCGCCGCGAGGCCGATGGCCGTCACCGCACCGATTCCCGGAAGCGTCGCGCTCGCAACCGCGGCCGCGAGCCCGAGTCCCGCCGACGCTCCCATGGCCCCTCCGGTCACGCCGCCGATGGCCTTTGCGACGCCCGCCTGCTCGGCCTCTTCGGTCGGGACGAGCTCTTCGAGTCCCCTCGCGTCGCCGGGAAGCAGGAGCTGGACTCTCTCCGTGGGAATGCCGCGCAGGCGGAGCGCCATCGCAGCCGAAGTGGCTTCGTTCCGGGAACGGAATACACCTACGACAGGTTCCATACCCTTCGAACGAGCAAAATCCGGGCCACCCGATCATTAAAAACGCATTTCGCGGCGCGCTGGACGCATTGTTCCCTATAGACTCCGGCCCCGTGCGGATTCCTCTTCTGATGCGCTCGTTGCTGGTGCTCGTGCTCGCTCTCGGTGCATCCGCGCTGATCGCGCAGACGCCGGCGCTCGGACCCGAGTTCCAGGTCAACACGTACACGACGGCAGACCAGTCGCATCCTTCCGCGGCGATGGCGGCCGACGGCTGCATTGTCGTCGCGTGGGACAGCGTCGGCGAGGACGGGTCGCAGCTCGGCGTCGTCGCGCGCGTGTACGACCCTCTGGGTGTTCCCAAGACGGCCGATCTCCAGGTCAACACATACACCACGGGACAGCAACAGCTCCCGGCCATCGCCTGCCGCCCGAACTGCGACTTCGTCGTCATCTGGCAGAGCGACCAGGACGGGTCCTCGGACGGCATCTTCGGTCAGCGTTTCAACGAAAACGGAGGCGCCCTGGTGGCGAGTTTCCGGTGAACACATTCACCACCGAGCACGCAGGAGGCTCCTTCCGCGGGCATGGACTCGGCCGGCAATTTCGTGATCGTCTGGATGAGCTTCTCCGGAGACGGCTCGGGCTTCGGAATATCGGGACAGCGGTTCAACACGGCCGGTGCTCCGCTCGGCGGCGAGTTCGTCGTGAACACGACGACGGCGGGCAACCAGATGTACCCGAGCGTCGCGATGGCCCTGGGAGGCGAGTTCGTCGTCGCGTGGCAAAGCCCCGATCAGGATGGCGATCAGGAAGGCATCTTCGCGAGACGCTACGACGCCTCGGGCAACCCGCTATCGAGCGAGATCCCCGTCAACACGTACACGACGGACCGGCAGATCCGCGCGAGCGTCGACATCGAGGCTTCGGGCGGTTTCGTCGTCGCCTGGCAGAGCGAAGGGCAGGACGGCGACGGGTCGGGGGTCTTCGCGCGACGTTTCGACGCTCTCGGGGTCCCGATCACGGGAGAGCTCGCTCTGAACGCATACACAACCGCGGACCAGAGGAACCCGCGTGTCGCAGCCATGGCAGACGGAGGCTTCCTCGCCGTCTGGGCACGGCGCGGGGCCCGGCGACTCGACGAACCAGACCTGGGCCCGCCGGTTCGCCGCGGACTCGACGGCCCGCGACGATGCCTTCCGCGTCAACGCGTTCGACGTCGTCGAACAACCAGACGAATCCGACGGTCGCGTCCGACCCCCGCGGGGGATTCGGCATCGTCTGGCAGAGTCTCGTGCAGGACGGCAACGGCTTCGGGATCTACGCCCGGCGGGGCGGCTTTCCCGGCGCCGCTGTCGGTCGCGATCGACCGCGGGCCCCCGGTTCCGGGTCGTCCAACACCAACGGAGTGCTCGAGACGGAAGAGACCGTCTCGGTCGATCCCTCCTGGCGCAACGCAGCTCCGGGGGCTCTGAGCCTGCACGGGACCGCGACCGAGTTCTCCGGGCCGGCGGGGCCCGTCTACACGATCAACGATGCCTCCGCCGGCTACGGATCGATCGCTCGGCGGCGAGTCGCGAAATTGCTTCACGGCGACCGGCGAATTGCTACGAGATTCGCGTCAACGGCACCCGGCCCGAGCCCCACTGGGACGCCACCTTCGTCGAAGACCTGCGAGACCCAGGGGGTGCAGAAGACCTGGACGCTCCATGTCGGCGAGAGCTTTTCCGACGTGCCGACCTCGAACCTCTTCTACAAGTTCGTCGAGACGATCTTCCACGGGCGCCTCACGGCCGGCGGATTCTGCGGAGGGTACTGCCCCGACGACGTCACGCTGCGGAAGCAGATGGCCGTCTTCGTGCTCAAGGCCAGGGAAGGGCCCTTTTTCGTTCCGCCCGCGGCGACGGGCATCTTCAACGACGTGCCGCCGTCCGACCCCTTCGCGCCCTGGATCGAGGAGCTCTTCCGCCGGGGCGTCGTGGCCGGCTGCGGCACGCCCGGAGGGCCGAACTACTGCCCGGACGACCCCGTGCTCCGGGACCAGATGGCCGTGTTCCTGCTCCGCACGCTCGAAGGCGCCGCCTACGTCCCTCCGGCTTGCTCGGGGATCTTCGACGACGTCGAGTGCCCGGGCCTCTTCACCGATTTCATCGAAGAGCTCTCGGTGCGGGCGATCGCGGCGGGATGCGGCGGAGCCAATTACTGCCCGCGCGACCCGACGACGCGCGGGCAGATGGCTCCGTTCCTGGTCAAGACCTTCGGTCTACAGCTTTACGGGCCTTAGGCCCACTGGCGATATTTGAGTTACCGCCGAGCCAGGCTGGCATCGGCCAGCCTGAAGCTCGGCGTTGCCTACTGCCGGGGGCTCTGACCTCTGGTGGCCGGCTCGGTCTCAGCTCTCTACGGTCCCTGAGACTCAGCCCCGACCGCGTTCCCCCTCCGGGTGATGGGACGAGGGTTTGGCCTGAGACTTCGGCTTCGATCGAAACTCCTCCGGATCGCGAGCGCTCGAGCTCGCCTTCGGCTTCGACCGGAACTCCGGGAGGTCGTTCGCCGTGTTCGCCCGCGACTCATGCGGCTGCGACGCCTTCGGCTACGACGCCTTCGACGGTTTCGGGGGCTTCGGCTTCGTCGAGCGGGACGAGCTCGAGGCGGACGGTCGGTTCTTCGACTTCGGGGCGGACGGACCGGAGATCTCGCTGCGTTGCGAGCTCTCGGAACGAGGCTCGGGAGCCTGACGCGCCTCCCGTCGCGGCTCGGGCGCCGGGACGCTCCTGTCCCCGTCGCTCGAAAGCGAGGACTTGGACTTGTTGGGCTTGTCGGACTGGACGGATTTGTCGGACGTGTTGGACTTGGACGGCTTCGAGGGACTCTCGCGGAACTCGTCCCTCGGCGCGCGCGCGGACCGCGCGGGCTGGACCGATCGTGACGAGGCCGGCTCCGCGACGGCGACCCGCCGCCCGCTCATGCGGGCTGTCTCGATCCGCGCGGGTGCGGTGCGGATGTCTCTCGAGCTCACGCGCTGGACGCGGTTTGCCGATGCGCGCTCCACGTGGCGGAGCTCCAGGCCCGAGTTCCGGACCACGCCGTTCGAGACCGGGAAACGGGTGACGTTCTGGCTGCGCTGCCAGGAGAACCTGGTTCTCATGCACGCGGCACCCGTCACGTTCACGACGTTGACCGACGCGAAGCGGCGTGTCGGCACGAAGCAGTACCAGCTCCGATTCACGATCACGGGCGAACCGAAGTAGCCGGCGACCGAGAAGGAGAATGACGGCGGAATCGGGGCCCATCCGATGTAGTCGTTGGTGTAGGACCAGGTGACCCAGGCGGGCGCCCAGGTGTAGCCGGGCACCCAGACCCAGCCGTACGGCGGCGCGAACGTCCACGTGCCGTAGCGATAGGTCACGTCTCCCCACGGGTCGTACGAGGCCCACGTCCAACCGTAGTCGCCGTAGCCCCAGTGGCCCACCGTGTACGGTTGCCATCCGGCGGGGACACCCACGGGATACCAGCAGCGGCCGTACGAACCCACGTTGACCCAGCGGCCGTACGGCGCGAGATTGTCGTGGAAGAACGAAAAGCTCACGCTGACGTCGGCTTTCGCCGCCGGCGCCGGCAGAGCGACAGTGAGGAGGCCCGCGAGAATCGCCGCGAGCGCAAGTGTTCGTTTCATTTCATCGCCTCCGGACGGAGAAAAGTGCAATCCGGGGGCCACATTGCGAAGGGCGCGAACGGCGCGAACTCCAGAAATTCCCGCATCGCGCACGAAAAGTTTGCGAGTGTCCTCGAACGGATATGCTTCGCCCACCGATGGAGGCAGTCGTTCATGAGATTTCTGCGCGCATCGAGCGCGATCGCGGGCGCCGCGCTCACGGTCGCCATCGCCCTGGGAAGCCTCGTCGCCCTGGCCCCGCGAGCTGAGGGTCCGAAGGTGCGGTTCTCCGTGACCTACGGCGCGGCGGCGAGCGCCACGCCGCTCGACGGGCGGCTGCTCCTTCTCATCTCGAAGGACGCCGCCGAGGAGCCGCGCCTTCAGATCACGGACAGCGTGCTGCGAAGCCAGCAGATCTTCGGCGTCGACGTCGACGGCTGGAAGGCCGGCGCGCCCGCCGTCTTCGAGGGCGACGTGCTCGGCTTCCCGGCGCGCAGCCTGGAGGATCTCCCCGCCGGCAAGTACCGCGTCCAGGCGCTCCTGCATCGCTACGAGACGTTCCGGCGCGCCGACGGCCACGTCGTCAAGCTCCCGATGGATCGCGGCGAGGGCCAGCAGTGGAACAAGGCTCCGGGCAACCTCTACTCGACGCCGAAAGAGGTCGCGATCGATCCCGCGAAGGCCGAGACGATCGCGATCGTCCTCGACCAGGTCATCCCGCCGATCCCGGAGCCGGCGACCACGAAGTACGTCAAGCACGAGAAGCTGCTCTCCGAGCGGCTCTCGAAGTTCTGGGGCCGTCCGATGTACCTCGGCGCGCACGTCCTGCTGCCCGAGGGCTACGACACGCACCCGAACGCCCGCTATCCCCTCGTCCTCAACCACGGTCACTTTCCGGACACGATCGGCGGGTGGCGCGAGGAGCCGGCGGATCCGAATCTGGCGCCCAAGTACTCCGAGCGGTTTCACCGGGAGGGCTACAACCGCACCGAGCAGGAGCTGGCGTATCAGCTCTACAAGGACTGGACCGCCCCCGACTATCCGCGCTACCTCCTCGTCGAGATTCAGCACGCCAACCCGTACTACGACGATTCGTACGCGGTGAACTCGCAGAACCTCGGCCCGTACGGCGACGCCATCACCCACGAGCTGATCCCCTACCTGGAGAAGAAGTACCGGGCGATCGGCGCCGGCTGGGCGCGGTTCATGTACGGCGGCTCCACCGGCGGATGGGAGGCGCTCGCGGCGCAGGTCCTCTACCCGGACGAGTACAACGGCTGCTGGGCCGCGTGCCCCGACCCGATCGACTTCCGCCAGTACACCGTGGTGAACATCTACGAGGACGAGAACGCCTACTTCTGGAAGGGCCCCTTCGCCCGTGTCGACACGCCGGCGCACCGCAACTACCTCGGGCATCTCCAGGCGACCGTCGAGCAGACCAGTCGCCTCGAGCTCGTTCTCGGTACGAAGGGCCGCTCCGGCGGCCAGTGGGACGTCTGGCAGGCGGTCTACTCTCCGGTCGGCGCCGACGGCTACCCGAAGCCGATCTGGGACAAGCGCACCGGAGTCATCGACAAAGAGGTCGCGGCGTTCTGGAAGGAGAACTACGACCTCGTCTCGATCATGAAGCGGGACTGGGACAAGGGGCTCGGAAAAAAGCTCGCGGGCAAGATCCACATCTACGTCGGCGAGGCCGACAACTACTACCTGAACAACGCGGTCTATCTCGCCGAGGAATTCCTCCGGACGACGGATCCCTACTACGCGGGCGAGATCGACTACGGCCCGCGCGCCGAGCACTGCTGGAACGGCGACCACAAACAGCCCAACGCGATCTCGAGGCTGCGCTACCACCAGATGTTCGCGCCGAAGATCGTGGAGCGGATCGAGAAGAGCGCGCCCCCGGGTGCGGACCTGAAGAGCTGGCGATACTGAGCGGCTCCGCGAATAGGGCGGCCCGCGAATAGATCGGTCCGCCGCGAGGTTCTGGCCCGAGGGAAGAAAAACTCGGGAAAGGAGCCTTCCATGGCCGATCCGCAGACGCCTCGAAACGCCAACCCGAACGAGCGACCTCCGGAGGGGACGTCGGACACCCGCAAGCACCGCAAGCGCGGATATCGCGGCTATCCCAACACGCCGAAAGGCGGAGACGTCCACACCGGCAGCGGGTTCGGAGGCGCGGGCTCGGTGAACCGATCGGGGAATCCCGCGGATTCCAGCATCATCTCGGAGCGAACCCGGGAAGACGCCGGGAAAGACTAGCCTCGCGGCTACTTCTTCGGTGGCCGCGAGGGCCGCAGGTCGATCCGCGATGCGATCGCGCGATCCGGAAAACGCACGAGGTCCGCCACCGCTTCGGCCACGTCCTCGGGGCGAAGCATCCAGGACGCGTCCTGGTTCCCGTGCGAGTGCGCCCAGTCGGTGGCCACGGAGCCCGGCAGCACCGTCGCGACGCGGATCCCCTGGTGGCGCAGGTCCAGCATCGACGCGTCCGAGAAGCCGAGCAGGCCGAACTTGGACGCGTTGTACGCGGCCCCGCCCGCGAACGCGTTGACGCCCGCGAGCGAGGCGATGTTGACCACGAATCCGCCGCCGTTCTTCTTCATGAGAGGCGCGGCGTAGTGGATCGCGTAGAAGGGCCCGAAGAGGTTCGTCTCGAGGACCTCGCGAAAACGCTCCGACGAGAGCTCGTCCACCGGCCCGAAGTGCCCGATCCCGGCGTTGTTGACGAGGACGTCGAGGCGGCCGCCTTCCCGGGCCACCGACTCGACCAGCCTCTTCTGGTCGTCCTCCCGGCGCGCGTCCGCGGCGATGCCGCGGATGGAGAGTCCCTCCGACGCGAACCGCTCGGACGCCGAACGCGCCGACTCGACGGTGCGCCCCGAGACGAAGACCGAGAAGCCGTCCCGGGCGAGCCGGCGCGCGATCGCCTCTCCGATTCCCCGGGTGCCCCCGGTCACGAGCGCGACGCGCCCTCCCGCCGTCCCCGTCATGCCCCGGATCCTATCGGAGCCAGCTCCGCGTCTTTCGGCGCGCTCGCCGCTCGTCGCCGCGCGCCAGGCCTCGAGCCCGCCCTTGAGGGCCCACGCTTCGAATCCCATCTTCCGCAGCGTCTGCGCCACACGGGCGCTGGTGGCTTCGGAGGGTCAGGTGCAGTAGGCGACGATCGCCTGGTCGCGGACCCGCTTGGCCGCCCAGCTCTCCACCTCGTCGGGAGGCACGCGCACGTCTCCCGGGATTCCGACCGGATCCTTCTCGTAGCTCGAGCGCGAGCGCACGTCGAGGATGAGCGGGGGCCGGTCGGTGCGCTGCCGGGCGAGCAGGTCTTCGATCTCCATGAGCGGAGGTCCGTCGAGGCGAGATGCGGCCGGATCTGAGGAGCTCCCCGGCGCTGCTGAGTCTCTCCTCCAGGAGCGTCTCCCGCGCCACCTTCGCGGCATACGCCGCCGCCAGCGGCGTGGCGGACACGCCGTGCAGGATCACCGACACGGTGACGACGACGCCGACGATCGCCAGGATCGCCTCGTAGCCGGGCAGCCTCGCCTGGACGACGAGGAGGGCGAGCAGGAGCGAGGCCAGGCCGCGCGGCCCGAACCAGGCGATGAAGGCGCGGGCGCTCGCGGGAAATGGCCGCGTGGCGCAGAACGATCGCCACGGCCGCGGGCCGGGCGACGAACAGCGTGACCGCCGCCAGGGCGAGCGCCGCGGCGAGAGGCACGGTCCCGACCATCGTCGAGAGAACGGCGCCGAAGAGGATGAATGCGAACAACATGATCATCTCGGAGGTGGCGTCGCCGTACTCGAGGAAGCAGTCGCAGAGCTCGATGTCGAGGGCCGCGATCGCCGCTCCCGCCGCGAACGCGGCGAGGAAGCCGTCGCCCCCGACGAGCACCGCTCCCGTGTACGAGGCGAAGACGAGGCC
The DNA here is from genome assembly GCA_963804915.1 of uncultured Acidobacteriota bacterium. Taxonomy (GTDB): domain Bacteria; phylum Acidobacteriota; class Thermoanaerobaculia; order UBA5066; family Gp7-AA6; genus DAHUXD01. The sequence continues at coordinate 49,337 of CAWDSI010000027.1, read as the reverse complement.
CATGCCGTAGAGCGACTGGTACTCCCGGCGGATGCCGAACTTGCGATCCATGCGGGACATGAGCCAGGAGCCCAGGGCGCCGATGCCGAAACCAACCGCCGGTCCGAGGACGAGAAGCTTTCCGAGGAGAAGCGCCCAGCCGGCAAAAGTCGAGGCCTGGGACTTCACGATGGCGATGGTCACCAGGACCACGGGCAGGACCACGACGTCGTTCGTGGCCGCCTCCGTCCTGAGCGACTGGCGGACGGCGCCCGGGATGCGCTTGTCGCGGACGATGTCGCGGACGACCACCGGATCCGTCGAAGAGAGGATCGCCCCGACGAGCAACGCCGACGCGAGAGAGAGTCCGAGGAGAAAGTGCGCCGCGAACGCGACGAGCAGGAGCGTCAGGATCGTCCCGGGCCCGAGCACGAGCGACGGGACGAGCCACTCGCTCGGCGAGCGGTCGAACTTCATGCGCACGGCGTCGAGAAACAGGACCAGGGCCAGAGTGACCGTGCCGACGGCCTCGAGTGTTTTCGATTCGGGCGACGGGTCGATGATGCCGCGGCTTCCGAGGAGATAGCCGAGTCCCAGGAACAGCATCGGAAACGACAGGGGCGCCCGCGACACGAATCCCTCCGAGAGGCCCGCGAAGAGCAGCACGAAGGCCGCGAGGCCCAGAATCGTCAGGAGATCCGGCACGCGCGGATTTTATGGCGGCGTGAGGCCCCGGTGGGGGGACCTTGCGATTTCCGTGAGCGGCCGTCGTCGCGACTTCGAGCGGTGGTGGCCGCTACCTTGAGAGAGCGGCCGTGGCCGCTACTTTGTGAGAGCGGCCGTTGCCGCTACGAATTTCCGGGCCTGGGCGAGCTCGACACGCGACGAACCGGCGACGCACTGGGCGACCAGCGCTCCGTACATCTGCGCCGCCACGTCCCTCCGGCCTGCGGCCTCCGCCGCGCGGCCCGCGCCGTAGAGGCTGTTGAAGCGGCTGGGCGCCTCGCGCAGCGACGCCTCGTAGGCGACGAGCGCGTCCGCCGGCGCGGCCCATCTCGAGCAGCATGTCGCCGAGCAGCTCGCGCGGCGGCAGGATCGAGCCCGGCGTCACCGGGTGCTTGCCGGTCTTCTCGTCGAGCTCGGCCGCGGCGCGCGCCAGCGCCAGCGCCTCGTCCTTGCGCCCCTCGGCGCAGGCGAGCCAGGCCGCGGCGCGAGGCGCATGCGACTTCGACCTGCGCCGCCCAGTCGTAAGGGCCCGGGACCGGAGTCTTCGCGAGGCCCGCCTGGATCTCGGTGAGCTTCGCGAGCGGCGCGCGCGCGTCGTCCGGGCGCCCGGTGCGCGCGGCGCCGAGGCGCGCGCGAACTCCGTGATCGCGGGCGCGTAGGCGAACCGGTCCCAGGGCAGCGTCGCCGCGGCGGGCCCGAGCGCGGCCGCGCCCTTCCAGTCCCGCCGCTCGAGCGTCCAGCGCGCGGGAACGGCGGCGAGCGCGTAGCCGGCCGCGAAGTTGGCCTCGTCGAACCGTCTGCGCCGCCGCCGTCTCGTCGAGGACCTTGCGCGCGTTCGCCTCGTCGCCGATCTGCAGGTAGGCGTACTCGAGGTAGTCGAGGGCGTGCAGCGTGTCGAACGAGACGGCGCCCGGATGCCGCTTCGCGACGAGTTGCCGGCCCGACGTCCGCCGAGTCGAGGTTCGACGCGATCGACTCCTGCCAGAGGCCGAGCCGCGTGAAGATGTGCGACGGCATGTGGAGCGCGTGCGGCGAGGACGGCGCGATCTTCGCGTAGGCGCGCGCGGCCGGCAGCGCGTCGGTCGGCGAGCGTCGGGATAGTCGAACGAGTGGATCATGTAGTGCGCGATGCCGGGATGCTTCGGCTCGAGCGGCAGCAGGCCGTTGAGGATCGCGGCGGCCTTCTTCTGGTTCGCGTAGGTCGGGTCGTTCGACGGCGGCGCCGTGCCGAGGAGCGAGAGCGCGTAGAAGATCGCGGCCTCGTGGTCCTCGGGGAACCGCTGCGACGAGCTCCTCCATGGCGCGTCGCGGTAGGCCGCGCGCGCGCGCGCCGTGCGGGCGTGTCTCGGATCCGCGGTAGAAGGCGCCGATCGGCGGCGATGTAGCCGCCTCTCGCGCTCGGTCTTCGCCGCCGAGCGCGGCGGCCTTCGCGGCCGCGGCCCGGCCCGGCCGCGAGCTCCGTCGGCGTCGGGCGGCGCCCAGATCGGGTGGTAGTAGGTCATCGCGATTCCCCAGTACGCCATGCCGCAGTCGGGATCGGCTTTGCGGCGACCTCCTCGAAGGCAATGCGCGACTCCTCGTAGCCGAACGAGTGCAGCAGCGCGACGGCGCGCGTGAACGTCGGCAGCGACGTCGGCGCGGCAGGAGGCCGGAAAGTTCACGGCGCCGAACTGTCCGCCGTCTCCGTGAGTGTGATGGTGCTCCTCCTGGGCGCCGACCGGAACGGTGGCGAGCGCAGAGGCAAAAACGGCCACGGCGAAGACACCGGAGACGGGCAACATTCATGACGACCTCCCTGCGGCGCGCGCGCCGGCGACCCTTCCGGACGTCGCTCGGAGCGCCGGCTGCGGAACCTGCGGCCACTGGAACCAGGCGGGAAACGCGCGGACGAGCTCGCGGGCCCCCTCGATCGCGAAGAGGCCGCGCCGCTCGGCCTCGGCGCGCGGGAGCCGACCGAGCCAGACGCGGAAGAGGGCGCGGACCTCGGCGGAAATCACGAGATCGACGGGAAAGCCCGGATCCTTGAGACACACTTCGCTCCCGCCGCGCGGATCGAGCACGAGCCAGACGGTCGGCCGGCGTCCGCCGCGCACCTGGAACTCGACGACGATCCGCCGCCTGGGAAGCGCCGCGGGCTTGCGCCGGCGCAGCATCGACGTGAGGAGCCACGCCGGATCGATCTCGCCCGGCCGCGGGTCCTCGAACGCCCACCGCCCGCCCCAGATGCGTGCGGCGTCGATGAGCGGGGCGAGTTCGCGCCCCCCCTCGGTGAGGGCGTAGGCCCGGGCCCGGCGGTCCTCGCCGAGCTCCCGCGTGACCACGCCGCCGCGCTCCAGCAGGCGCAGGCGCTGCGCCAGCAGCGAGCGAGAGATTCCGGGCAGGCCCCGCTCGAGCTCGTTGAATCCGCGGTCCCCGAGAAGCAAGTCGCGCACGATCAGAAGCGACCAGCGGTCCCCCACGACTTCGAGCGCGCGGGCCACCGGGCAGTACTGGCCGTAGGTTTTCACGGGGATACTTTCCCTCGAGGGCCGACGGCCCGCCAGTACAAATTTCGAACCGGTCAATGGTCGTCGGTCGTTGTCGCCCATCCGGCGGGGGGCGCCCCCTCTCCATGGCCGGAGAGGGGGCATGGGCGCGAGGCCCCCCGGGGGAGGAATCTCCGACCGGACCGCTATTGGACGATGACCATGCCCTGCATCATTGCGCCGTGCACCTCACAGAAGTACGGGAAGGTGCCCGCCTGCGTGAACGTGTGGCTGAACGTCATCCCGCTGCCCTGCCCCGAATCCCAGATGCCATCCTCGGCACAGGTCGTCGTGCACGTCCCCGACGTCGTCGAGTGGACTCCGCTCACCCAGACCCATTGGATCGTGTCCCCGACGGCGATCGTCGACGTGCTGCTGCTGGTCTGCCGATCGACGAAGGTATTGCCGCCTCCGGCGCCCACGTCGACCGTGTGGGTCGCGCCGACCGGCGGTGTCGGGGTCGGGCCAGTCGGCGGTGTCGGGGTCGCAGTGGACCCGCTGGTCGGCGGCGTCGGCGTCAGCGTCGGATTCGGTCCGGCGACGTTGTTGCTGTCGTTGCACGCGCCGCTCGCGAGAACGGCAAGAGCGACGACGGCCGGCAACAGAAACTTTCGGATCATGGAAACACCTCCGTGGTTGAACTGCCTGGACACGTCCTGCTCGCGGACGCAATGGGGGTGCCACGGAGCCTGAAAATCGCCTCGCGTTTAGACGCCGTTCATTTAGCGGACGCTTAGGTACGGCGCGTCGGCGTTAGGCTAGACGTCACCCGAGGAGGACTCCCCGATGAAAACGACTCGCGCGTTGCTCGCGTCCGCTCTGTGGGTCGCCGTCAGGATCGCTCCGGCGCTTTGCGGGGCCGCGCCCGACGACCTCGAGCGCTCCGTCTCGCTGATGGCGAAGATCTGCAGCGCGACCTCGCCGTCGTTCTCGCCCGACGGGAAGACGATCGCCTACATCACGAACATCGGCGGGCACGCCGCAGGTCTGGACCGTCGACGCCGCGGGCGGCTACCCGCAGCTCGTCACCGCGTTCGACGACGCGGTCACCGGCGTCGAGTGGTCGCCGGACGGCGCGTGGCTCGCGTTCTCGCTCGCGCCCGGCGGCGGCATGAACGTGCAGGTCTACCTCGTGCGGCCGGACGGCACCGGGGTCAAGCGCCTGACGGACGGCGGCAAGGAGAACAACGCGCTCGGGCCGTGGTCGCACGACGGCTCCCTCCTCGCGACGACGTCCAACCGGCGCAGCGGCGCGGCGATCGACCCGTACGTCTACGACGTCGCGTCGGGAACCTCGCGCTGGTGCCCGAGAACAAGGGCGTCGGCGGCTTCGACGACCTGTCCCGCGACAAGAAGCTCGCGATCCTCAACCGGCTCGTCAGCCGCGGCGACAACGACCTCTACCTCGTCGACGTCGCCAGCGGCAAGGAGACCCTGCTGACGGCGCATCGGGCCCGGGCGCCTTCGCGGGCGAGTTCGCGCCGGACGGCCGATCCGTGTACCTGTCGACGAACGCCGGCCGCGACCTCACCGCGTTCGCGCGGATGGAGCTCTCCGCGACGGAAGCGGCGCGCCCGGCAAGGTCACGATCCTCGCCGAGCGTCCCGACGCGGAGCTCCAGGGCTTCACGCTCGACGACGCGGGAACGCGGCCGCGCTCGTCTGGAACGTCGCCGGCCGGAGCGAGCTCGAGCTGCTCGACCTGAAGACCGGCAAGATCGATCGCGAAGCCCGAAGCTGCCGGCGGAGATCGCGTTCGGCCTCGACTTCTCGAAGGACGGCCGGCCGCTCGCGATGGTCCTCTCCGGCGCGGCGACGCCGGCGGACGTCTGGGTCATGGACGTGGCGACCGGTTCGTTCCGCCAGGTCACGCAGAGCCCGCACGCCGGCGTCGACCTCGCGAAGCTCGTGCGCCCGGAGCTCGTCGCGTTCCGGGCCCACGACGGGCTTCGCGCTCTCCGGCTGGCTCTACAGGCCGGCCGGCGGGCCGCGCCCGTCCCCGACCGTGCTCTCGTTCCACGGCGGTCCCGAAGGGCCAGGAGCGGCCCGGCTTCAACAGCCCGTACCAGGCGCTGCTCTCGCGCGGCATCGCGGTCTTCGCGCCGAACGTGCGCGGCTCGTCGGGCTTCGGAAAGAAGTTCGTCAACCTCGACAACGGCGCGCTGCGCGTCGACGGCGTCAAGGACATCCAGGCCTGCGTCGACGCGGTCGTGCGCGCGGGCCTGCGCCGACCCGAAGCGCATCGGCATCATGGGCGGCTCCTACGGCGGCTACATGGTCGATGGCCGGCCTGACCGAGTACCCCGACTCTCTTCGCCGCCGGCGCGGATCTCTTCGGCGTCGTCAACTTCGAGACGTTCTTCAAGCACACCGAGCCCTGGATGGCGGCGATCTCGACGGTCGAGTACGGCGACCCGCGACCGGAAGGCCGACATGCTGCGCCGCCTGTCGCCGATCCACAAGGTGGACCGCATCACGGCGCCGACGATCGTGCTCCACGGCGCCAACGACACCAACGTGCCGGTCGTCGAGGCCGAGCAGGTCGTGGACAGCCTCAAGAAGCGCGGCGTGCCGGTCGAGTACGTGCTGTTCCCCGACGAGGGCCACGGCTGGCGCAAGACCGCGAACCGCGTGCGCTCGGCGGTCGCCGTCACGAAGTGGTTCGAGAAGTACCTGAAAGAGAAGGCCTGAGACCCGGGCGGATCAGACGAGCTGCGGCGAACCCTCCTCGACCCCGGCCTGCCGGTCTCGCGCGGCGTCGACCTCCCCGGCATGCGTCACCGCCCAGTCGCGAAGATCCATCAGCGGCCCGACGAGCGTCTTCCCGAGGGGCGTCAGTGAGTACTCCACCCTCGGCGGGACGACCGGGTAGACCCGGCGCTCGATCAGCCCGTCGCGCTCCAGTCCGCGGAGCGTCTGCGTCAGCATCTTCTGAGACACACCGCAGACCTCGCGCTCGAGCTGCCGAAAGCGTTTGGTTCCCTCCGAGAGCGCGTAGATCAGGTTGATCACCCATTTGTCGGTGATCAGATCGAGGACCTCGCGCGTGCGGTGGATCGCGCGGCAGAGACCTTCGTTGCGAACGCCGTCCATGTCGCGGCGATTCTAACCAGCCGCGGCGCGGTCCTTCGAGTATCCCCGTCCGTCCCACGAACTCCCGGGTTCGTCCATAACTCGAAAGTGCCTTCTTCCCGCGGAGCGGCGGATCCGGGACGATGGCCGCGTGGAGGGATGGATGTCGCTCGAAGGGAAGACGGTGGTCATCGTCGGCGGGAGCTCGGGCATCGGCCTGGCCAGCGCCGCGGCCGCGGCCGCCGAGGGCGCGCGCGTCGTCATCGCGGGGCGCTCGGAGGAGCGGCTGAGCGCGGCCCGGCGATCTGTCGCCGTCGCCGTCGCCGCGCCGATCGAGGCTCGCCGGCTGGACATGACCGACGACGCATCGATCGAGGCCTTCTTCGGCGAGCTCGGGCCCCTCGATCATCTCGTGATCACCGCGTCGGGAGCCGCCCTGGGCCGGTTTCTCGAGATCGACACGGCCGACGCCCGCCGGTTTTTCGAGTCCAAGTTCTGGGGGCCCTACGCCGTGGCCCGTCGCGCGGCTCCGCAGATTCGGCTCGGCGGCTCGATCACCTTCTTCTCCGGCGCCGCGGGCAGCCGGGCCTCGCCCGGCTTCTCCTGCGGGAGCGCGATCAACGCCGCGGTCGAGGCGCTGAGCCGCACGCTGTCCGTCGAGCTCGCGCCCGTCCGTGTCAACACGGTCTCGCCGGGCCTCGTCGACACGCCCATCTGGGAGTCCATCGTCTCGTCCACGGAGCGGCAAGCCCTCTTCGCCGATACGGCGGCGAAGCTCCCCGCGGGCCGGATCGGCCGGCCCGCGGACGTCGCCGACGCGGTCCTCTTCCTGATCCGAAACCCCTACACGACCGGAACGACGCTCTTCGTCGACGGCGGCTACCGGCAGATGTGAGGAGTCCGATGAACACCCGACGGCATTCGACACTGTTCTTTCTGGCGACGGCCTTCCTCTTGGCGCTCCTCTTCGCGGCCGGCGCGCACGCCGCCGAGCTCTCGCACCCGGCGGGCAAGTTCGTCACCGTGATGGGCGCGAAGATCTGGTACGAGGTCGAAGGCCAGGGCGAGCCCTTGCTGCTGATTCCGGGCGGAGGCGGGGGCTCTCACGACTACTACCACCCGTACTTTTCCGCTCTCGCCCGCTCCTTCCGCGTCGTCTATTACGACGGCTTCGGGCGCGGCAAGTCGGATCGCGCGAAAGCCCCGGCCGAGTATTCGTTTGCGCGAGACGTGGAAGAGGTCGAGGCGCTGCGCCAGGCGCTCGGGCTGGGCAAGGTCCACGTGCTGGGCCACTCGTATGGCGGCCTCGTGGCCGAGGCGTACGCTTTGAAATACCCGGACTCGATCCGGAAACTCGTCCTCGCGAATACCTTCGTCAGCGGCGCGGACTACCAGGAGAGCAACGAGCACTTCAATCGTGAGCTCCGGGAATTCCTGCCGGAGCTGTGGAGCAAGGTCGAGGCCGCGCGCGCGAAGGGCCTGGTGTCGAGCTCTCCGCAACTGCAGGAGGTCTACCTGGGAAACATCGCGACGATGCTCGAGCTCTTCTACTTCTACGATCCGGCGAACGCCGCGAAGATCGTCTTCGACGAGCACACGTTCAACGCCGAGGAGTACTACGCCATTTGCGGTCCGGACGCCGACTTCCAGCTGGGCCCCGAGATGCTTCGCCTCAGCTTCGGGGACGGCCTGTCACGGTTCCAGAAGCCCATCCTGATCATCGTCGGCCGCGCGGACGGTGTCGTGCTTCCAAAGCTGGCGCTGAAAATCGCGCGGCACGCGCATCCGGCCGAGACCGTGGTCATGGAAAAGAGCGGTCACTTCGCCTTCATCGAGGAGACCTCGAGGACCATGGAGGTCATCGAGCAGTTCCTCAAGAAGTGAGCGCGGTCAGACGAGCCGGCTCACGTCTCCCACGAGCTTGAGCCACTTCGCCTTCGAGCGCCGGTGGATGTCGGTCAGGACCTTGCGGCCCTCGCGATCTTCGTAGGAAAACTGCACGAAATCGCCGGGCTTCAGCTCGAGAAGGCCGGCGCTCTCATCGGCCTGCGTCGCGTCGGACCAGAAGAGATCCCACTGGTCTCCCAGCTCGTCTTTGACGGTAATCATCTTCGCGTCCGCATCGATCTTCGTGATCTGCCCCTCGTCCGGCCGCTCCTCCTGGGCGAACGCGGCGGTCGACAGGGCCAGGGTCAGACCAACGACAACCAGAAAGGCCTTCTTCGTCCTCATCGCGACCTCCGCCGGAGGCTTGCTTCAAGAATCGGGCCAACGGCCCTCGAACCCCGAAACGCGAGAAGGGCGGGATGGCTCCCGCCCTTCGGCGACTCCGTGACGTGGTCGACGACCCTAGGACGTTCCGGCTTTGGCGCGGACGAAGGCGTAGTTCAGGTTCGGCAGCGAGTGGAAGTCGGCGGCCTGCTTGCAGAAGTCGGCGGCCTTGGCCGCGTCCCCTTTACCCTGGTAGGCCTGGCAGAGGCGATACAAGTTCTGCGGATTCTGCAGGTTCGACTGCTGCAGCTGCGCGATCGCCTCGTCCCAGTTCTTCTCGGCGAGGGCGATGGTCCCGTCGAGCTCGTGGGCTTGCCGGGGCTGGAAGGGGTTCTTGGAAGCCGCCGCGCCGGTCCGGTACTCCTGGGCCTCGGCTTTCGCCGCCGCCAGGTCCTTTTTGGCGAGCGCCACGCGCGCGAGATTGAAGTGCGACACGAGCCGGTTGTTGGCCTTGATCTCCGGGGAGAGATTCGAGGCCTGGATGAGGGCGGCTCCCGCCTCGAACTCCTTCTTCGCCTGGTCGGGCTTCCCCATGTTCAGGAGCACGTTTCCCTTGAGCGTGTTGTCGAACGCCATGGCCCCGACGTCGTTGGTCTTCTGTCCCAGCGCGTACTGTTCGTCCAGGCTCGCCAGCGCCTGCGCCGCCTTTCCGCTGTCGACGAGGACGACGGTTTCGGCGAACATGCCCGTGCGGCGCTCGCCGTCGGTGCGAGCCTTCGAGGCGACGTTCTGGAGCTCGGCGGCGGCCTCCTTTTCTTTCCCCTGATACAGGAGAGCCATTGCGATTCCCTGATACGCGTTGAGGAAGTTCGGATCGATCGCGAGCGCCTTGCGGTACTGGGCGATGGCGTCGTCGAAGCGGCCCATCTTCAGAAGCAGCTCGGCGTACGAATCGTACGGATTGGGATCGTTCGGGATCAGCTCGATGTACCGCTGGAACGCCTTCTCGGCGTCGGAGAACTGGTTGTTCTGACGGTAGGCGTAGCCCATGAGGTTGTACGCGGTCGAGAACGTGTTGTTGATCTCGGTGGCTTTCCGATAGTGCTCCAGGGCCTTTGGATAATCCTGCTGGCCGAAGTCCCAGGCGGCCATCGCGAAGTTGGCGCGCTCGTCGCCGGGATAGGCCGCGAGAAGCTGGTCGAGGTACTGCTTCTGCTGGACGACGTCGTTGTTCGCGGCGGCCTGCTGGGCCAGGATCAGAAGACGTTCGCCGTCCGAGACCTTGTCCGCCAGCGCCACGGCTTTCTGGAGATGCTCGAAGAACTCCGTTCCGGTGGGCGAGTTCTGCGCGAGCGCCAGCTCCGCCGAAGCGAAACTCGGGTCCAGCTCGATCGCCTTGCGGAAATGCTCCAGCGAATTCGTGATCTGGAGCTTGTCGACCATGTCGCGGCCCTGGACGAACTCGGCCTTCGCCTGCGGGGACGTCGTCGTGATCGGGATCTTGCCGTCGTTGCTGCGTCGGACTCGAAGGACTCGACGCGTCGGCGGCCGGCGCCGGAGCCTCCTTTTTGGCGCAGCCGGAAACCGTCAGGACGATGGGAATGAGGAGCGAAGCCAGGGTTCGAAGCGTGCGCATCGTGCCCTCCTGCGTGTCCTCTAGAGACGTCCGGACCGTTCGGTCCGGCACACAGGGGTGATTACGGATGCGCGTTCCGCGTGTTGCCCCGCCGCGCCCGAAGGCGCGACACGGTCCCAGAATTTCCCAAGGATCGAGGACGCTTAGTTCTTGGCTCTGCGATAGTCCGCTTGATCTCGGTCAGGAACTTCACGCCTTCCCGCTCGACGTAGTCGAAGTGGATGACGTCGCCGGGCTTGAGCTGCGCGAGGGTCGCGTCGCCCTCCATCTTCGTGGTCTCGTTCCACTGGAGATCAAACTGATCGCCGTCCTCGTCCTGAACGGTGATGAGCTTGGCCTCCGGAACCACGCGCGTGATTTTTCCTTCGTCGGGCCGATCGTCCGCAAACGCCGGCGCGCTCGCGAAGACGAGGACCGCGCAGATCGCCGCGACGGACAGAAACACCTTGAGCTTCATGGCAGTCACCTCCACCGGAAGGAACTTCAAGAATCGAGCCAAAAATCGGGGGGCTGTCCCCCGCGGAGGGCACCGACCGGGTGGGACTTCGACGTCGGGACTACGCGCAGTCGCTGCGCGCGTCGCGTCTCTCGGGCCGGCCTGTCGAGGCGCCGCCCTCGAGACGGCGGGCTTCGGCAACGCCGGCCGGGCGGCCGAGATCCTCCCAGGCCACGCCGCGGACCTCGAGAACCGACAGCGCCTCCGGCTGTGACGCCAGGACGTCGCGCGACAGGTCCGAGGGCGGAAGCTCGGCGTAGAGCCGCTCGGCGGCGGCGCTCTCCGACGGAGAGCCCAACGCCTTCCAGATCGACAGGAAGTCGTCCACGAGCTCGGGACGCGCCATCGCGAACAGGAACAGGATCCGATCCAGGCGGCCCACGAGCACGGCCGTGTTCCACAGGCTCGCCCGGCCGGCGTACAGCGCCGACGCGTCGTCGACCGACGGTTTCTCCACGAAGCGCGCCACCCGCGACAGCCCGCCCCACGAGGCCATGACGGCGCCGCCGCGCTCGACCCAGCCGAATTCGGGCTCGGGACGCGCGGGCTCGACACCGAGGAGCACGACGACTTCCGGATGCGCTTCGACGATGCCCACGGCGGCCTGCGCGTGCAGCATGAAGGCCGAGTCGTTCGACACCCATTGATCCGACGGCATGACCACGACGGTCGCGTGCGGCATGCGCGTGGCGATCCGGAACAGTCCATAGAGGACGGCCGCCGCCGTCCCCCGGTTCTCGGGCTGGATCACGGCGTTGAACGGGTCGCGCGCGGCCACCAGATCCCGGTACCAGGGGTGATGCTTGCGCGTCAGGCTCAGGAGGACCCGATTTCTCGGGGCGACGAGGGCGGCCCGCCGTTCTGTCCGGGCCAGGAGCGTTTCCCGGCCCACGAGCGGACAGAACTGCTTCGGCCGTTCGTCGCCGGAGAGCGCCCGCGTGACGGCGCGGAGCCGGGTTCCGTCCCCGCCCGCGAGAATCAAGACGTAGGTGGACACCTCGGACGCGCTCGCGTCCCGCAGGCGCTGGCTCTTCGGCTCGGCGGAAATGGACATCGTCTCCCCCGAAACGAGATACGCATCTCCGCCCCGAATCGTCGCGTAAAAATCCGGGCTTCCGCCCTTCCGCCCTTCAGCCCTTCGTTCACGAGAGCGAGAATGTTGCCGTCGGGGTCTTTGAACCAGGCCGCGCGCATCCTGCCCGCGACGTGCACGTCGCCCTCGAGCGTCATGCCGGGCATGTCGTAGTGCTCGAATGGCACACCCTGCTCGTTCAGGTCGGCGACGACGGCGTCGACGTCTCCGACGACCCACGTCACGGCCGTGGCCTTGTTCGTCCCGGCGAAGTCCGATTTGTACACGAACATCTTCGAGCGGCCGGTCTGGTAGGTCACGACGTCGTCCTCGTGCATGTCCGTGGGCTCGAAGCCAAGCTTTTCCTCATAAAAACGCCGCGCGGCCTTCAAGTCCTTGACGCCGATCGTCGCGATCGCATCGCTCGCCGTGAGCGTCGCGCCCGCAGTTTTCACGCCCGATGCCGTCTGAGTCACCATGGAAACCTCCTGGTGTTCACGCATGCAAGACGGAGGCCGGACTGGGATACTGCAAACGTGCCGCCCGACTCCCGCTCCTCCGGCCGCTGGGCTCTCGCCGCGTCGATCCTCGGCTCCGGCATGGCCTTCATCGACATGACCGTCGTCACCGTGTCGCTGCCCGTGCTCCAGAGTCAGCTCCAGACTTCGGTCGCGCACGGCACAGTGGATCGTCGAGGCGTACGCCCTCTTTCTCTCGTCGCTCGTGCTCGTGGGCGGGTCCCTCGCCGATCGCTTCGGCCGCCGGAAGATCTTCCTGCTCGGCGTCGTCGTGTTCGCCGCCGCATCCCTCGCATGCGGCCTGGCCCCCGGCGCGGCCGCGCTCATCGCCGCTCGCGGCCTCCAGGGGATCGGCGCGGCCCTCCTCGTCCCCTCCAGCCTCGCGATGCTCGGCGCGGCGTTTTCGGCAAGCGAGCGGGGAAAGGCCGTGGGCACCTGGTCGGCCCTGACATCCCTGGGCAGCGCCATCGGCCCGGCCCTCGGCGGATGGCTCGTCCAGACCTTCTCGTGGAGAGCGGTGTTTCTCATCAACCTGCCGATCGCCGCCGTGCTGCTCTGGATCACGCTCCGAAGAGTTTCCGAAACCCGCAATCCCGAAGGCGGCCGGCTCGACCTGGCCGGCGCCCTTCTCGCGACGGTCGGCCTCGGCGCGCTCGTCTTCGGCCTCATCGAGGCGCCGACTCGCGGATGGTCCGATCCGCGCGTCTGGGGCAGCGTCCTCGCGGGCGTGACGGGACTGGCGGCCTTCGTCGCCGTCGAACGTCGCGCTCGCCATCCCATGGTCCCGTTGAGCCTCTTCCGCAACCGGACGTTCACCGCGGCGAACCTGTTGACGCTCTTTCTCTACGCGGCCCTCGCCGCCCTCTTCTTCTTTCTTCCCTTCGTGCTGATCCAGGCGCGCGGGTACTCGCCCGCCGCGTCCGGGGCGGCCCTCCTCCCGCTGATCGTCCTCGTCTCCGGCGGCTCGCGTGCCGCGGGCGCCTTCGCGGATCGCGTCGGTCCGCGTTTGCCGCTGACGCTCGGGCCCGCGATCGCCGCCGCGGGCTTCGCCCTCTTCGCGGTCCTGCCGGCCGACGCCGGCTACGCGGTCTCGATGCTTCCCGCTCTCGATCGTCCTCGGCACCGGCATGGCCATCACCGTCGCTCCCCTGACCGCCGCCGTCCTGAACTCCGTCGACCGCGACGACCAGGGCGCCGCGTCGGGCATCAACAATGCCGTCGCTCGCGTCGCGGGCCTGCTGGCGATCGCGGTCTTCGGCATCGCGGCCGCAGCCGCGTTCCAGCGAGAGCTGGATCGGCGCCTCGATGCCGCCGCGGTCGCACGTCTCGGCGGAGACCCGTCGCCTCCTCGAGCCCGAGCGCTCGAAAATGGGCGCGCTGCGGCCTCCTCCGCAGGCGGCCGAGCCCGAAAAGCGCGCCGTCGAGACCGCCGTCGCGAGCGCCCTCGAGGCGTCGTTTCGATACGTCAGCGGGATCTGCGCCGCGCTCGGCGCCGCGGCCGCCGCGTGCGGAGCCGGGATGGCGAAGGGAGTCGCGGCCGGCCGGACGACGTCAGGCGCGCGCGCGTGAGCGGCCCGCGACGGCGGCCGTCACGCCGATCACCGCCGCGAGCGGCGCGATCCAGAAGTCCGGGGTCTTCAAGACGGAGAGGATGGCGCCGGTCGCGACGCACCAGATCGTCGGAATGATCATGAGGGGCCAGCGCGGCCGGGACTTCGACATGAGAAGGAGCCCCAGGGTTCCCACGGCCGTCGGGTCGGGAGCGAGGCCGAAGATCTCCGCCGCCCGAAGGCCCCGCCCGCAGAGAAGCGCCGCGAACGGGAGGACGGCGAGCGCGAACACGAAGAGGACGAAGCCGCACCACTCCCACGCGGTTTCGGGGCGTCCGAAGAGGAGCCGGCCGCGGACGACGCCGATCCAGAGGAGAAGCGCCGCCTCGATCGCGAAGATCCAGGCGAAGACGGGCGCGGCGGTGTTGAGCGTCGCATAACGGGCGGCGTGAAACGCGATCGCGACCCAGAGCCAGCCCGCGGCGAGCAACGCCGCGATCGCCCGGCCGGCCCGAGTCCCGCCGCGGAGCGAGCGTTCCAGGATCGCGACGCCGAGGGCGAAGACGGCGATCTGCGCCGGCCAGATCGCGGCGTTGTAGAGCTCGAAGAGCCGGAAGTAGGCGGCGCGGGAAAAGAGGATGAGGTCGGAGAGGGAGTAGGTCCACCACTCCGACATCAGATCTTCTCGACCGCCTCGACGATCTTCTTGCGCATGCCGGCGTCCGGGAGCCGGCCGTAGGCGGCGCCGATGTTTTCACGCACGTGCGCGACCTTCGAGGTCGCCGGGATCGTGCACGTGACGGCCGGGTGCGAGACCACGAACTTCAGAAGCACCTGGGCCCAGCTGGTGCAATCGATCTCCGCGGCCCATCCGGGCAGAGGCGCGCGTTGGACTCGCTCGATGAGGTCGCCCTTCTGGAAGGGCCGGTTGCAGATCACGGCGATCTTCCTCTCCTGAGCGAGCGGCAGGAGCCGCTCCTCGACCTCGCGGTCCACCGCGTTGTAGCTGAACTGCACGAAGTCGAGAGGCTCCTTGTGCAGGATTTTCTCGACGTCGCCGTGCCGCCGCCCGTGCGAGGTGGTGATTCCCACGTAGCGGAGCCGCCCCGCGTCCTTCATCTTGTAGAGCGTGGGCAGATGCTGCTCCCAACCCAGCAGGTTGTGCACCTGGAGAAGATCGAACCGCGGAATGCCCCAGTGCGCTTCGGAGGTCCGGATCTGCCCGGGCCCCTCGCCGCCGTCCGAGACCCAGACCTTGTCGGCCGAGAAGAGCGCCTTGGGCTGGCCGAGCTTCTTCAGGCCGTAACCGATGACCTCCTGCGAGGATCCGTACATCGGCGAGGAGTCGATCAGGCGGCCGCCCTCCGTGAAGAAGACGCCCATCACGTCGGCGCAGACGTTCTCCGCCGCCGGGTCGTTGCCGACGTTGAACGTGATCGAGCTGCCGAGGCCGATGACCGGCAGGAACTCTCCGGAGCTCGGGAATGGCGCGCGTGAGGATGGGCCCTCGCGGGCCGGGATAGGAGGCCGCGATCGAAGGACGAAGCGCGGCCGCCGCGCCCGCGGCGGCGAGAGAAGCCAGAAAGCTCCGACGCGTCCACACGTCTCTCATGGCACCTCCCAACCTTCCCCCGCCCCGGGTCATTCCTTTCGGGTTGGCCTCACTCCCACCAGTACTTCGGACGTTTGTGCTCCCGGGAAGCCGTTTCGTTCAGCGTCGACGCGTCGTAGAGACGCCCGTTGACCATCGTCCAGGTCACCTTCTCCGACTGGCGGATGTCCTGCAGCGGGTTGCCCTCGATGACGATCAGGTCGGCGAGCTTGCCGGCCTCGAGCGTGCCGAGGTCCCGATCCATGCCCAGCGTCTTCGCCGGGTTGGCCGTGGCGCAGCGAAATGCCTCGTGCGGCGAGAGGCCGCCCTGGACGAGCATCCAGAGCTCCCAGTGGAGGCCCAGCCCCTCGCGCTGGCCGTGAGCGCCCGTGTTGACGAGAACTCCCTCCTTGTCGAGGAGCCCGGCGACCTTCGCGAGGTCGAAGTGGTTGTACTCCTCCTCCGGCGCCATCACGCGCCGGCGCGACCGGGGATCCAGGATGAACGCGGGCACGAACTTCGTCAGGCGCGGGTTCTCCCACACGTTCGTCTTTTCGTACCAGTAGTTCTCGCCCATGATGCCGCCGTACCCGACGAGGAGCGTCGGCGTGTAGGCGACCTTCGTCGGGGGCCAGAGGGCGTGGACGTCCGGGTAGACGTGAGAGAGCGGGAGCGTGTGCTCGATGGTCGTGTGCCCGTCGACGACCATCGTCATGTTGAGCTCGAAGTCCGAGCCGCCCTCCGGCACGACCATGATGCCGACGTCCCGCGCCCCGGCGAGGATCTGCTGGCGCTGCTCGCGGCGGGGCTGCTGATAGCTCTTCACCGACACGGCGCCGATCGCTTTCATGCGTCGCAGGTGCGAGACCGCGTCCTCCAGCGAGTCGATCTGGGCCTTGAAGTCGCCGGCGGCGCCGTAGAGGATCGTGCCGGTCGAGAAAATGCGCGGCGCGCGGATCAAGCCCGCGCGGGCGAGCTCGGCTGCGGCGTAGACGTCGGCGGAGTCGTTGGACGGATCGTGGACGGTCGTCACGCCGAAGCGCGAGCGAGGCGTCGGACTTCCAGTTCTGCTGCGGCGTGATGCCGTCCGCGCCGAAACCCCCGTGGTAGTGGGCGTCGATCAGCCCCGGCAGGACGGTCTTGCCCGTCACGTCGATCGTCTTCGCCCCGGCGGGGATCGCGACGGAGCCGCGGCGGCCGACGGCCCGGATGCGATTGCCCTCGACCACGACGACGCCATCCTCGAGCACCTCGTCGCCCTTCATCGTCACGACGCGGCCGCCCGCGAGAGCGATCGTTCCGGTCGGCGCGTCGATCGACGCGTCGAAGGCGATGTTCCGGCCGACGACCGGAGGCTCGGGCAGCTTTTCGGGCGAGCCGGGCAGAAAGGAGAAGGCCTCGCTGAGATTTCGCTCGAAGAGCTGCGGACCGTAGGACCAGTAGAGCTTCGTGGAGTCGCCGGAGAACGCGAGATTCTCGCCGGCGTCTTTCGAGACGCGGGTCAGAGGCGCGGCCTTGCTCTTCGGGCCGATGTCGACCCGGCGGCCGGTCGCGATGAAGGGCGCGAGGTAAGCGTTGAAGCCTTCGCGGAACGCGAGCCACTTCCCGTCCGGCGAGATCGCGAACTCCTGCGCGAGCTCGGAGAGGTAGTACTCGTGGACGTCCGAGCCGTCGAGCTCGACCGAGGCGAAGACGCGCTTCTCGGGAGCGATCTGGTCGCCGCCGCCCTCCGTCTTGACGAAGAAGACGCGATCCGAGGCCTTGCCGAAGCGCGGCGCGAAGGCGTCCTCGACGACGAGGGCCGGCTTTCCGCCGGCGGCCGGAACGACGTAGATGCCGGGGTCGGATGACCAGTCCGTGGAACGAAGGAATCCGCCGGACGTCTTCGTGTAGACGATGCGCGTTCCGTCGGGCGAGAACACCGGCTCGAGGTAGTGGCCGGGCTTGTCCGTCACGGCGCGCGAGGCGCCGCCCGGAACGGAGGCCACGCGGATCGACCCGAGCTTCTCGTCGCTCCAGGTCGTGTAGACGATCGACTTCGAGTCCCGCGACCACGACGGGTAGTACTCGAAGTGGTCGGTCTGGCTGGTGAGGCGCTTCGGCGTGCCGTTGGGCAGGTCGCGGACGTAGACATAGCCGAGCGCCTGGTAGGCCACGCGCTTGCCGTCCGGGGCGACCGCCACCGTGCGGAGCATCCGGACGGGGAAGGTTCCTTTCACGGCGGGCGAGGCCGAGGCCTGCATCAGGCCCGTGAGCACGTCGACCCCGAAGCGCACGGCGCTCGCGGCCTTCCGGGTGTCCTTCACGTGGAACGGGATCGCGGCGGCCGTCTTCGCGGCCACGTCGACCCGCTGGATCTTCCCGCCGGCCCAGAGCACGACCGACTTCGAATCCGGCGTCCACGCCATTCCCGGGTACACGCCGTGGATCGCCCAGGTCTCCTGCATGTCGTGCTCGACCCCGTCCCAGACCGGCCGCTCGACGCCCGACTCGAGGTCGCGCACGAAGAGCGTGGACTTGTACTTCACGCGGCGCAGGAACGCGAGCGACTTGCCGTCGGGAGACGGGGTCGGCCGGATCGAGCCGCCCGCACCCGTGACGTAGTTGAGGACCTTTCCGGTCTCGCGGTCGAGCCGCTTGATGACGTAGATCTGGCCGTTGGGGTCCTTGTTGTACTCGAAGAACTTCCCGGGCGTCGTGTCGGCCGACCAGTAGAGGTAACGCCCGTCGGGCGAAAACGCGGGCTCCCCTTCATCCTTCTGCTCCGTGGCTCGCTTGGTCATCTGGAGACCCTCGCCTCCGGAGCGGTGGTAGATCCAGATCTCCCCCGCGCCGGCCGAGCGCGTGCCGGTGAAGTGCTTTCGCGCCGCGACGTACTGCGAGTCGGGCGTCCACGTCGGGCTGTTCAGCAGCCGGAAGGTCTCCTTGGTCACCTGCTGCGGGTTCTTGCCGTCGCGCGCCATGATCCAGATGTTGTCGCCGCCCGAGCGGTCGGAGGTGAACGCGATCCACTTGCCGTCCGGCGAGTACCGCGGCTGCATGTCCCAGGGAATGCCCGAGGTCAGAGGTTTCGCCTCTCCCCCGCCCGCCGGCATCACGTAGATGTCGCCCAGGAGATCGAACGCGATCTCCTTGCCGTCGGGCGACACGTCGACGGACATCCAGGTGCCCGTGTCGACGTCGAGGTTCACGGCGACGTCGTAGGCATAGGGCGGATTGGCCACGTCCCACTTGGGCTTCTCTTTCTCTTTGTCCTTGTCGGAGGCCTTCGCCGGCTCCTGGGCGAGCGTGGAAGCAGCGGCGCAGAGGAGGAGCAGGGCGGCAGCGAGGCGGTTTCTCATTCCGGCGATTCCTTTCGGTTTTGGCGGGGGGATCTTAACGGAGGGCCGCGTCCGGGCGCTCGGTGTTCTAGGATGCGGACCGGATCTTGCAGAGCCAACCGCCATAAGGAGAGCCGCCATGCGCCACATCCTGAGACACGCCGCCGTCCTGACCGCCTTCGTCCTGTCGGGGGCCCTCTGGCTCCAGGCGCTACAGGATCAAGCCCCCCAGAAGATCACGGTGACCGCAAAGAAGTACGAGTTCACGCCGTCGACGATCGAGGTCAAGGCCGGCCAGCCCGTCGAGATCACCTTCCAGAGCGAGGACACCAAGCACGGCTTCGAGTGCAAGGAGCTCGGCATCGAGAAGGTCGTCTTCGAGAAGGACAAGCCGGAGACGGTGACCTTCACGCCCGAGAAGCCCGGGACCTATGAGTTCCATTGCGCCAAGTTCTGCGGCATGGGGCACTCGAAGATGAAGGGCTCGATCGTCGTCACTCCGTAGCCTCTTCCCGGGATCCCGGCCGACAGCGATAGGATCCCCGCACTCATCCGCGGAGGTTCTATGCGCCGCATCCTGCCCTGGCTTCTGATCGCCGCATCGGCCTCTGCCGCGGCCGCCGAGACGGAGCCCATCTCGATCGGCACCGCTCGCGGCGTTCGCGGACAGACCGTCCGCGGCTCGCTGAAGGTCGCCGAAGCCGCGGACGGCTCCCCGGTCGCCCTCCCGATCGCGATCGTCACCGGCGCGAAGCCCGGCCCGGTCGTCTGGGTCCAGGCGGCCGCGCACGGCGACGAGTACGGCGGCCCGCGCGCGCTCCAGGAGGTCGTGAAGGGTCTCGATCCGCAGGCGATGTCGGGAACGGTCGTCGCCGTCCTCGTCGCGAACGTGCCGGCGCTGCAGGGGCTCCAGCGCGTCAACCCGAACCTCGACGACCTCGCCGACTTCGGCAGCGTCTTTCCCGGGCGCGAGCGGTTCGCGACCGAGAGGATCGCCGCGGCGATCTCCGCCGAGGTGAAGCGGGTCGCGAATCACTTCATCGACATGCACACGGGCGGCGACCGCTTCCGCCAGTTACCGTTCGTCTTCTACACCGTCAAGGGCAAGGTGCCGCCGGACCGGTACGACACTCTGGCGCGCGGCTTCGGCATCCCGACGCTGTGGCGCGACACGGACCGGATCTTCGCCGACGACGCCACGACGGTGTTCAGCGACGCCGGCATTCCGGCGTTTCTGCTGGAGGTCGGCGGCGGGCAGCCCCTGGATCCGGCGGACATCCGGATGCAGGCGGACGCGGTGCGGAGCTATCTCCGCGCCGCCGGCGTGCTGCCGGGCGGACCTCCGCCCGACGCCACGCGGGCGATCTTCACCGGCTACCGGATCGTCACGAACGCCCGCGGCGGATTCTTCGAGGCGGCCGTCAAGCCGGGCGATCGCGTGCGCGAAGGAAGCCCGCTCGGCAGGATCATCGACACCTGGGGCGACACCGTCGAGACGCTGACCGCTCCGGCCGGAGCGGACATCGTCCTCGGCGTCTCGACTTATCCGGCGGCCGCGACCGGCGGCTGGCTCTTCGAGCTCGGATCCGGCCTGAAGGAGGTGTCGAGATGAAGCTCCGCGCCGCACTGGTCCTCGCTGCGGCCGGCCTCGTCGGCGCGGCGGTCGCGTCGGCGCAGGCTTCGTCGCAGCCTGCGCGCAAGCTCGCCCTCGTCGGAGGAATGCTCCTCGACGGCTACGAGGTGCCGCCGATCCACCACGCGGCGATCCTGATCGAGGGCAACCGGATCGTCGCGGTGGGGCCGGCGGCGCAGATCGCGATCCCGCCCGATGCCGAGGTGGTCGACACGAGCGGCCGGACGATGCTGCCCGGCCTGATCGATCTGCACGCCCACCTCCAGATCCTGGGCCACGGCGACTACGAGCGGTGGGACCCGTGGGTCGAGCAGAACAAGCTCCTCGAACGCGTCTCGGAGATCTCGGCGAAACAGCTCCTGATGGCCGGCGTGACGTCGGCCGCGGATCTCGGCGGGACGCTCAAGGAGAGCCTCGCGATCCGGGACCGCATCAACTCGGGAGCGATCCCCGGGCCGCGCATGTGGATGGCCGGGCCCTGGATCACCCGGAACCTCGGCGACTACTACACGGGGCTGCCGAATCAGTACTTCGTGAACACGCCGGCGGAAGCGGCGAAGGCGGTCGACGATCTCGCGAACGCCGGCGTCGACCTGATCAAGGCCTACGTCGAGCTGAAGCCCGAGCACTACAAGGCCATCGCCGACGCCGCGCACAAACGCAAGCTGCGGGTCCACGCGCACGTCTACGATCCCGTCGACGTCAGGAACGCCTTCGAGGCCGGCATCGACGTCCTCCAGCACGTCGGCTCGGCGGGAATGCCCCGCTACGACGCGGCACTCGTGAACGCGATCGCGGCGAAAGGGACGCCGGTCGTGGTGACGGCGGCCCACCGGGCGTTTCTCTTCCCCGCGACGGTCGCATTCCCCGAGAGACTCCAGGATCCGCAGCTGAAGGAAGACTTCGGACCGCAGATCTGGAGCGAAGTCCAGAATTCGTTCAAGAACTTCCAGGCGCTGTCCTACTTCTCGGCGACCGACCAGGAGATGCGCTGGGCGAAGGCCTCGCTCTCGCAGTGGATCGAGGCCAACGTCACGATGGGCATGGGCACGGATTCCGGCACGCCCATGAACTTCCATACCGAGGCGCTCTGGCGGGAGATCAAGGCCCACGTGGATACGGGCATGTCGGCACAGCGCGCGATCGGAGCGGCCACGCGCGTGAACGCCGCGATCCTCGGGCGCGGAAAGGATCTGGGAACCATCGAGCCCGGCAAGCTCGCCGACGTGATCGTCGTCCGCGGCGACCCCCTCTTCGACGTCACGGCTCTCGCCAACGTCGAAGTGGTCGTCAAGGACGGCGTCATCTGGAAGGGCGGCAAACCCCGGTGATCCCCGAGAGCGCCATCACGGAGCGCTTCGTGCGCGCCTCGGGCCCGGGCGGCCAGAACGTCAACAAGGTGGCGACGGCGGTCGAGCTCCGCGTCGACCTGGAGCGGTCCGGGCTCCCGGCCGACGTGCGGGAACGCCTCGAACGGCTCGCGGGCCGGCGGCTGTCCGCCGGCGGCATCCTCCTCATCGACAGCCGCGCCCACCGCACGCAGGCGCAGAACCGCGAAGCCGCCCGCGAGCGGCTGGCGGAGCTCGTCCGCCTCGCGGAAGTCAGACCGAAGCGCCGCCGCAAGACACGCGCGCCGAGGGCGGCGAAGGAGAGAAGGCTCGAGACCAAGACACGCCGCGGCCGCATCAAGGCCGGCCGCGGGCGCGTCGGCGACACCGACTAGCATCCCGACGAGTCCGGGATCCCTCGGCGCTCGGCGCCTCGGGATGACGGGCACACGGCGCGGAGGCGCCGTGCCCGTCACTTCAGCATCTTCTCGAGCTCGGGCGTCTTCCTGCCCGTCATCTCCCAGCGGATCAGCGAGGCGGGAATCAGGCCGACGGCGTTGAACTCGTCCATGAACGCCTGCATCCGGAACTTGTCCCCGAGCTCCTGCATCTTCTCGGCGATCAACGCGTCGATGATCCACTTCCCGGTCAGATAGCTCGTTCCGTAGCCCGGCTGCTGCAGGTAGAGGTGCTGCTCGCCGCGGATGAGGCCGGTCTTGAGATCGAACCAGCCCCGGGGCACGTTCGCCGACGCGAAGGCGGCCGCCTGCTCGATGTCCATGAGGTTCGCGACCATGAAGAGCTCGCCGAGCGCCCGGGCGGCGCGCTGCGCGACGAGCATGTAGACGAGCTCGCGCGAGCGCGGCCGCGCGTCGAGCATCCCGGCCTGCATCATGAGCTCTTCCCAGCCGGTCGCGAGCCCTTCGGTCCGCGTGTTGTCGATGTTGTGCAGTCGGACGTCGCGGCGGATCGGGCTCGCGGGCGGCTCCTGGACCATCCAGGCCTTGTCGAACCAGTGGTAGTCGTGAGTCCGCATGACCTCCGGGTCGCGGGAGTCGACCTGGGCGAAGAAATGGAGAGCGCCCGGGCTGAACTTCCCGAGGCGCGCGCGGAGCGCCGGCTCCATGTACGCCTTGACGGTCAGGATCTGGTTGTCTTTCAGAAACGCCATGTACTCCGTGACCGCCGCGGCGTGCCGCCGGTCGTACTCCTCGGCGTTCGCGATCGGCTGTTGCATGGGGAGCTTGGCGTTGCGGATCTCCTCCATCGCGAGCAGCGCCCGCGCGCGCCCGAGCTCGTTGACGTGGAGCGCGTACTCCTGGTCCCAGTCGAGAGGGAACGAGCTGGACGTTCTTCAGGTACCAGTTGTAGTTCTCGATCCCGATGCCGGACGGTCCCGTCTTCGACGGCGCCTGCGCGTCGAGCCACGTCGTCAGCTCGTCGGTGGCTTTCTTCGCGGAGTCGAGGCTCGTCTTGAGGCTCGAGGGCGCGGTCTTCGCGAAGTCGCCGAGCTCCTGGCTCTGCTGCTTGAGGTTCTTCGTCCCCCAGACCCAGGTGTCGCGGCCGTTTCCGGTCAGGTTGCCTCTGGCCTGGGCCAGCAGGCCCGGAATCGCTTTCAGTCC
This sequence comes from uncultured Acidobacteriota bacterium, assembly GCA_963804915.1. Taxonomy (GTDB): domain Bacteria; phylum Acidobacteriota; class Thermoanaerobaculia; order UBA5066; family Gp7-AA6; genus DAHUXD01. The sequence continues at coordinate 26,059 of CAWDSI010000027.1, read as the reverse complement.
CGCGTCGACCTTCGCCGCGTCCGCCGCCGAGAGGGGTTGCTTGTAGCTCCAGAGCTCGATGGCGCCCTCGGCGAACGGGCCCTCGCGCTTGGGCTGATCGCTCTCCTCGGTGAAAAACGTGACGTAGTACCCGGGATTCTTCGCCCACGGCTGCATCACGCGGTGGTCGAAGTCGAGCGAGTTCACTTCGGCGCGGACGATCTGGTAGTCGACCTGCTGCGGGATCGGCCAGCCGCTCGGGTCGATCGCCGCGAGGCGTTGCTTGTAGCTCTCGAGCGCCTTCGCCTGCGCCGCCATGGCGGCGGGCGTGTAGTCCGGCACCCCGTTCACGAGCTTCGCTTTCTGAAACGCGCGGAAGTCCTTGTAGAAAGTGACGAGGTCGTCGTATTGTGCCGCCCGGAGCCGCCGCGGCGCGGCCGGCGAAACCCGCCATCAGACACACGGTGAGCAGCAGGACCGACAGATCGCGTGAAATCATGCCGGCGATTCTATTTCAGGACGAAATCAGGCGGGATCGACGCGCGCGGACTCTTCCCGCTCGAGGGCTCCGGCCTCGTGCTCCGCGTCGGCGAGGCCTCCGCGCCCGCGCGGGAACCACCGGAATCCCGCGGCGAAGACGACCGCGAGCACCAGGATCGCGACGCCGAGGCTGAAGCGGATGCCTTCGACGAAATCGTTGTCGGCGGCGGCGAGGATCGCAGCCTCCGTCGCCGGGTCGACGTGCCGAATGGGCTTCGCCGGTCCGATCTCCGCGGTGTAGGCCCGCGGATTCGCGTTGCCGATGATCGCCTCGGCGACTTCCAGACGTTCCGCCGGGTCCGGCAGAGCCTGCGCGAGGTGCGCCGACAGCGTCACCGTGAGCGCCGCGGCGAGCACCGAGCCGAGGACCGCGAAGCCCACCGTCGAGCCCAGCGCGCGCTGGGCGCTCATGATGCCCGAGGCCATGCCGGCGCGCTCGGAGGGGACCGCGGTCATGGCGAGCGAGGTGATCGGCGTCAGGCAGAGGGAGTCCCCGAAGGACGCGACGACGAGGCCGACGACGACGAGGACGGTGCTGTGCCCGAGGCCCAGGATCAGGATGCCGAAGCCGATGATCTGCCCGATCAGGCCGGCGAGGATCAACTTCCGCGTGCCGTAGATCGGGACGAGCTTTCCGACGCGCAGCGACACGATCACGGCGGTCGCGCTGTAAGGGAACAGAAGCAGACCGGCCTGCGCGGGCGTGAACCCCCGGACGTTCTGCAGATACTGGGTGATGACCAGCAGCATGCCGTAGATGGAGAACATGACGGCGAAAATCGTCAGGATCGCGAGCGAGTACGTGCGGTCGCGGAAGAGCGTCAGGTCCATCATGGGGTCCGCGCTTCGACGTTCCACAATGATGAACGCGGCCAGGGCCGTCGCCGCCACGATGAAGAGCGCGAGGATCTCCTTCGAGGCCCATCCCGACTTCGGGCCCTCGATGACCGCGTAGGCGAATGCGCCGACCGCCGCCACGAAGAGGATCTGACCCTTGAGATCGAACGTCCGGGGCTTCTCGTCGCGCGACTCGTCGACGAAACGCCAGGTCAGAAACAACACGGCCAGTCCGACCGGGACGTTGACCAGGAAGATGAAGCGCCAGCCGGTGCGCTCCACCAGGAAACCTCCGAGCGTCGGCCCGATCGCCAGGGCCGTCGATGCGATCGCGGTCCAGATGCCGATCGCCCACGCCTTGAGCTTCGGGTCTGGAAACGCGGAGGAGACGAGGGCGAGCGACGTCACGTTCACCGTCGCCGCCGCGACTCCCTGGATCGCGCGGGCCGCGTTGAGGATGCCGAGCGAGCCGGCGATGCCGCAGGTCACCGAGGCCGCCGTGAAGAGCGCGATGCCGAGAAAGTACAAGCGGCGCCGTCCGAAGATGTCGGCGAGCGTGCCGGCCGACATGATCGCCACGGCCATCCCCAGGCTGTAGGCGGTCACGACCCACTGCAGTCCGGACTCGCCGACGTGGAAGTCGCGCTGGATGGACGGCAGGGCCACGTTCACGATCAGCGCGTCCAGAAAGATCATGAAGAGCCCGAGGCCCGTCGCCGCGAGAGTCAGCTTCTGGGTGCGGGTCATGGGAGGCTGGAAAGGATGTCACAGCCGGCCCGCCGGGTGGAGAGGCCACGAGGCCCCGGTTCCTCAGCGTGGCGCCGCAAGTTCGCGCCAAAAGAAAGAGGCGGGGCTTTCTGCCCCGCCTCTTCGAATCCCGATGTGATGATTCGAATCAGTAACGCGAGCGTCCGCCGCCGCCGCCGCCGGCCTCGTTCTTGGGCCGCGCCTCGTTGACCTTGAGCGCGCGTCCGCCGAACTCGGTGCCGTTGAGCGAGAGGGCTTCCTTGGCGAGGGCGTCGTCGTTGAACTCGACGAAACCGAACCCCTTGGACTGGCCGGTGTCGCGATCGGTGATCACGCGGGCGGAGTCCGGAGTGCCGAACTTCGCGAACATGCTGCTGAGCTGATCGTCGGAAATGTTGTACGGGAGGTTGCCTACGTAGAGCTTCATGGATCCATCCTCAATATGCCGGAAGTAAGTTCACATAACCGAAAACACCGCCGGCGCGGCGCCTCGTATTCTCGGGAGTTTTTCGTTCGGAGTTCGTCAGATCGGGTCTGGCAAAAGGCGAGCGAAGCGAGAACTCCGGAACTATACCACGGCCCGGGGCGCACGGCCCGCCTGCGTGATACCCTCGTTTCTCCGATCTCCTCCGACGGATCTCGACTGCAATTCGGCATCTCGCGATTCTCCCGTCGCCGGTCTTCGGCGAGAAAGCGGGGAATCATGGAACAAACGCTGCGAAACTGGAAATGCTGGAACTGCGGCCGGGCGAATTCGACGGAAGTCGCCCTGAACGGCACGGCCGACTGCCCGCACTGCCGCTACCAGATGCTGGTCCAGCCGAGCCGCATCCGCGACGGCGTGATTCTGCCGGCGAGCTACCCGACGCGCCGCGGCGTGTCGACGAGCCACCCGGAGCGGCCCCTCCCGCGGTAGATTCTCGCGGATGAGACGGCGGCCTCTCGGGAGCAGCGGACGGAGCGTCCACCCGGTCGGCCTCGGCTGCATGGGGCTCTCCTGGGCCTACCACGACGCCGCCGTGGGCGATGCGGAGGCCGAACAGCTCCTGCGGACGGCCATCGACGCGGGCGTCGACCACTTCGATACGTCCGACGCCTATGCTTTCGGCGAGAACGAGAAGCTCGTGGGCCGCGCGATCGTCGGCCTCCGGCCGGCGCGACGAGCTGGTCCTGGCCACGAAGGCCGGGCTCGTCGGCGGCGAGGGCGGAGGATCGTCGAGGTACAAGTACGCCCGCAACGGCCGGCCCGAGTACATCCGCGACGCCTGCGACGCCTCGCTCCGGAGGCTCGGCCTCGAAACGATCGATCTCTACTATCTGCACCGGATCGATCCGGAGACGCCGGTCGAGGAGACCTGGTCCGCCATGGCGGGGCTGGTCGCCGCCGGCAAGGTGCGCTGGCTCGGGATCTCGGAGGCGAAAGTCGCCGAGCTCGAACGGATCCGGCGGATCCACCCGGTGACGGCCATCCAGTCCGAGCTCTCGCTCTGGACGCGCGACTACGTCGAGGACGTGCTCCCCTGGTGCGAGGCGAACGGCGCGTCGTTCGTCGCCTTCTCGCCCCTCGGCCGGGGGTTTCTGACCGGCACGATCACGAAGGAGTCCCGCTTCTCCGAGAACGACTTCCGTTCGACGCTCCCCCGTTTCTCGGCCGAGGCCGTCGCCGCCAACCAGAGAATCGTGGATGCCGTGCGCGCCGTGGCCGAGCGGCTCGGGCGCTCGTCGGCCCAGGTCGCCCTGGCCTGGGTGCTCGCGCGCGGCGAGCACGTCCTCGCGATTCCGGGAACCCAGCGCGAGAAATACCTGCGCCAGAACCTCGCGGCGGGCGATCTCGAGCTCTCGCCGCAGGATCTCGCGGAGCTCGACGCCGTCCCGGCGCCGGTGGGCGGGCGCTACTGAAACCGGGAGTAATTTCTTCCCAAGATTCCTTCTCATCACCAACAAAGGGGGGCACATGAAACGCTCCTCCCTCGGTTGGATTCTCGCCCTGGTCGCGCTCGCCGCGTCACTCGCCGCTCGCTGCACCGACCTGACCGTCGAGCGCGGACGCAGAACGGAACATCACCGGGGTCGCGTCCGGCCCGGAGACTCCCCTCGTCGATATCGACGAAGAGGGAGCCCACGAGCCTCCCACGCCGACGCCCGGTCCATACGAACCGGTCTATCCCGTCACGCCACCGCCTCCCGACCGAGACGCCGCGTCCGGGATAGTCATATAAGCTCCCCGAATGAACTCCGGGAAACGACGGTTCGCGGCTCTCGCGCTCGCGCTCTCGTTCGCCGCGGCGCTCCTCTTCGCTCACGGATGCAGCTCGAGCAGCTCGAAATCCGCCGCGACGGTGGCGCCGAACCACCCCGGCAAGTTCGTCTGGCACACGCTGACGAGCGAGAACCTCGAGGCGTCGAAGAAGTTCTACGCCGCCCTCCTCGGCTGGCAGTACTCGGATACGACCGTCCTGGGCAAGAAGTACACGGTGGCGCGTCTCGGCAGCCAGCCAGTCGCCGGAATGCGGGGACCGGATCCGGAGCTCGGCAAGACCGCCTCTCACTGGCTCTCGTACATCTCCTCGCCGGACGTCGATGCGACGGCGACCAGGGCAAAGGCGTCCGGGGCGAAAATCCTCGCCGGCCCGATCGACGTCGGCACGCTCGGACGCGCGGCCGTGCTCGCGGACCCCCAGGGCGCCCCGTTCGGCGTCGTGCGTCTTTCCGCCGGAGACCCGGCCGATCCCGCCCAGCCGGTCGAGAACGCGTTTTTCTGGAACGAGTACCTCACCCACGACCTCGACGCGACGCTCGCCTTCTACAACGGCCTCTTTCCGTACGAGATGACCACCTCGAAGTCCGAGGAAAATGCGGCCTACGTCGTCCTGAAGAGCGACCGCCCTCGCGCCGGCGTCTTCCGTCTCCCCGACTCGCAGAGCCAGGTGCCGCCCAACTGGCTCCCCTACGTCCGGGTGTCCGATCCCGCCGCCATGGCGGCGCGCGTCGCCGGTTTGGGCGGCCGCGTGCTGCTCGAGCCGAACCCGAAGCACCGCAAGGGGTCGCTCGCGATCGTTTCGGATCCGGCCGGGGCCGTCGTCGCGCTCCAGAAGTACCCCTTCTGACGGAAGGAACACCGAACATGCGGACCCGCACCCTCACGCCGATTCGCCTCCTGGCACTGATCGCACTGCTCGTGCTCGCCACGTTCGCCGTCGCCTGCGAGAACACGACGTACGTCGGCGTCAGCTACGGCTACCCCGGATGGGGCGGGCCTTGCTGCTACGGCCCTGGCGGCGGCTGGACCACCGGCGTCTACATGGGCGGCCCGGTCTGGTAACGCTCGAGCTCTAGGATCCGGCCTTCGCCGTCGCCACCGGCAGCTCGACGAAGCTGCCGGCGTGGATGCGCTGCGTGGCCTTCCGGTAATCCTCGGGCTTCGCCCAGAAGATGTTGGGCACGAACGTCTGCGGGTTGCGGTCGTACAGCGGAAACCAGCTCGACTGGACCTGCACCATGATGCGGTGGCCCGGCTTGAACACGTGGTTCGCCGTGGGCAACGCGAACTTGTAGAGAAGCGCGGCATCCGGAGTAATCGCCTTGGGCGTTTCGAAGCTCTCGCGGTAACGGCCCCGAAGAATGTCCGCGGCGACCATGAGCTGGTAGCCGCCCATCCCCGGCTCGGCTCCCACCTGGTCGGGGTACACGTCGATCAGTTTCACGACCCAGTCCGAATCCGTGCCGGAGGTCGATGCGCTGAGGTTGACGACGGGCTGCCCGGCGATTTTCACCGGCTCCTTCAGCACGTCGCTCACGAAGACCGCGACGTCGGTCCGCCCCGAAGACTCCCGCTGATCCGACACCAGCCACTTCTTCCAGTTCTCGCCCTTGTCGTAGACGCCCGCGAGGACCGGGCGCGGAATGTACGGCACCGGCCGCGCGGGATCCGAAACGTACTCGGCGATCGCGGCGCCGCCCGCCGGCGGGGCGGAGAAGGCGAGCTTCCCGCCGCCGGAGAGGTACAGCGGCGTCGCCGCGCCGGCCGCCGGCCATGACGAGAGTGTCCGCCATGCGTTCGTGCCGGTCTCGAAGGCCGCCACGGGAGGGATGTCCGCCTTCGGCGCTCCGTCCTTCAGGTGCTGCGCGAGGAAGGGCCGGAGGAAGCGCTGGCGGAATGCGAGAGACGTGTCGGCATCGAACTTGATCGCGCCGAGCGCGCTGCCGTCCCAGATCGCCTGTCCGTGGTGCCACGGGCCCAGGACGAGAAAGACCTTGTCGTTGCCGGTGTCCTTGGGCTCGAGCACCTTGTAGACCGCGGGCGCGCCGTAGATGTCCTCCTGGTCCCAAAGGCTGTGCACCAGCATCACCGGGACCGTCAGGGGCTCCTTCGCGAGGAGCTTGTCCACGGCCTGGTCCTGCCAGTACGCGTCGTACGCGGGGTGCGCCAGGATCTGGCGCCAGAATCCGAGCTGCTCCATTCCCCGGCTGCGGCCGAGCTCGCCGGCCGAGCCGAACGCCATGAACGTGTCGTAGTCGTCGTAGTTCGTGGTCCACCACTTCTGGTCGTTCTTGCGGTTCGCTTCCTGCTCGTAGATGTAGGGCATGCCCTGCTGCCGGAAGGCGCCGTTGTGGAACCAGTCGTCGCCCCTCCAGCCGTCGACCATCGGATTCATGGGAACCGAGCACTTGAGCGCGGGATGGGGATGGAAGAGCGCCATGAGAGGCGTGAAGCCGTCGTAGGAGATGCCGATGATCCCGACTTTCCCGTTCGACTCCGGAACGTTTTTCACGAGCCAGTCGATCGTGTCGTACGTGTCGGTCGAGTGATCGACCTGCGACGGGTTCTGCGGCCCCAGAAGCGGCCGGTTCATCACGTAGTCGCCCTCGGATCCGTACTTGCCGCGCACGTCCTGCACGACGCGGATGTAGCCGTCTTCGAGGATGACGTCCGTCGCGTTGTCGTAACCATAGAGCATCGGGGCGAGATGCGCGCTCGGGACGTGCTCCGTCAGCGCATTGGCGTCGTAGGGCGTGCGTGTCAGCAGCATCCCGGCACCTTTCGCGCCCTTCGGGACGAGGATCACGGTGTGCAGCCGGACGCCGTCGCGCATCGGGATCTCGGCGACGCGGCGGTCGTAGTCCCAGCTCTTCATCACCGGCTCGAACTTCGCCGGGATCTCGCTCGGAAACGCCGCTTTCGACGCGGGCGTCGGCTTCGGCGTCTGGGCGGACACGGGTGCGTGGAGGAACACGGCCGCCGCGGCGAGAAGGACGGCGAGCGAGGCCGTCGTGCGGGCGCAGTCATTGCGTTTCATGCGAGCTTCTCCTCCGGAGTCTGCAAAAATGGGACGAATGCGGCACGATCCTACACTGCCGCGCCTCGTCCAAACCCCGTAAGATCGTCCAAGGAATGCCCGACACGGAAGTCACGATCATCGGCGCCGGCGTCGTCGGACTGGCCATCGCCGCGCGCCTCGCGCCCGCGCATCCCGGGCTCTTCGTCGTCGATCGGAATCCGCGGCACGGGATGGAAACGTCCAGCCGCAACAGCCAGGTCGTGCACGCCGGGATCTACTACACGCCCGGATCGTTGAAGGCCCGGCTCTGCCGCGAGGGACGGGAGGCTCTCTACGACCTCTGCGTCCGCCACGACGTTCCCCACCGGAAGACCGGCAAGCTCGTCGTCGCGACTCGCGAGGAGGAGCGGCCGGCCCTCGCCGCCGTCTTCGAGACCGCGCGCCGCAACGGCGTCGCGCTCGAACGGCTCGACGCGAAGGCGGCCCGGGCCCTCGAGCCCCGCGTCCCGGCGGTCGAGGCGCTCTGGTCCTCGGAATCCGGGATCGTGGACGCTCACGGTTTGATGGATTACCTCCTGCAGAAGGCGCTCGCCTCCGGAGCGGTTCTGTATCCGAACGCCACCGTCGAAGCCATCGAGCCCGCGCCCGGCGGCTATCGCGTGATCCTCCGGCGGGGCGGCGAGCTCGAGTCGCTGACGAGCGAGCGCGTCGTGAATTCCGCCGGGCTGGACGCCGACACGGTCGCCGGGCTCGCCGGCATCGACGTGGACGCGGCGGGTTACCGCCTCCACTGGTGCAAGGGCAGCTACTTCTCGGCGGCGGCGCGGTGCTCGAAGCTCGTCTCGCGCCTCGTGTATCCGGTGCCCGACTCCGACAGCCTCGGCGTCCACGTGGTCCTCGACGTCGGAGGCCGGCTGCGCTTCGGTCCCGACGCGGAGTACCTGCCCGACCGGCGGCCCGACTACCGCGTCGATCCCGGGCGCCGCGCGGCCTTCGCCTCCGCCGCACGCCGCCTTCTGCCCGAGATCGCCGACGAGGACCTCGAGCCCGACATCAGCGGCATCCGGCCGAAGCTGCAGGCGAAGGGAACGCCCGCGCGCGACTTCCTCATCGCGGAGGAGCGGGAGCGCGGCCTGCCGGGTTTCGTGAACCTGCTCGGGATCGAGTCCCCCGGACTCACCGCCGCGCCCGCCATCGCCGACTACGTCGCGCGCCTTCTGAGCGCATGAGGGAGGGCCGATGAACAGACGGGAGTTCCTGAGACGCACCGGAACCGTGCCGGCGCTCGCGGCGCTCGGCCCGCTTGCCCGGGTCGCGCCCCGGACTCGAGTTCCGTTCCACCGCGTCCGTCCCTCGGATCCCGGCTGGCCGTCGGCGGAGGCGTGGGCGGCGCTGAAGCAACGTGTCGGCGGCCGCCTCATCCCGGTCCCGTCGGTGCTCGCTCCCTGCCGGACGGCGCCGGACATGCCGGACTGCGCGGCGCGCCTGAAGGATCTCGAGAACCCGTACTTCATCGCCGATCAGCCGGGCGGCACGCAGACATCCGGCTGGCTCGACGCGTGGACGGCGGCGCCGAGCGTCTGGGCCGTCGAGGCCGCGAACGCTTCGGACGTCGCGGCCGCTGTCGAATTCGCGCGCCGCCACGACCTGCGCCTCGTCGTCAAGGGCGGCGGGCACAGCTATCAGGGAACCTCCAACGCTCCGGACTCCCTGCTCGTCTGGACCCGCGGCATGCACGCCATCACGCTCCACGACGCCTTCGTGCCTGCCGGGGGCCGCGGCGAGCCCCGGCCGGCGGTCACGGTCGGAGCGGGAGTTCGCTGGCTCGAAGCGTACGACGCCGTCACCACACGGGCGGGCCGCTACGTCCAGGGTGGCGGATGCGCGACCGTGGGGGTCGCCGGACTCGTTCAGAGCGGCGGCTTCGGCAGCTTCTCCAAACGATTCGGCACCGCCGCCTCGAGCCTCATCGAAGCCGAGATCGTGACGGCCGACGGCCAGATTCGAATCGCCAACGCCCACACGCATCCCGATCTCCATTGGGGGCTCAAGGGCGGAGGCGGCGGGAGCCTCGGCATCGTCACGCGTGTCACGCTTGCCACGCACGATCTGCCGGAGCAGTTCGGGTGGGCCGAGGGAAAGATCCGGGCGAAGTCCGACGCCGCGTTCCGGCGTCTTCGGCCGAGTTCTTCCGCTTCTACCGGACGGCGCTTCTCAATCCGCACTGGGGAGAACAGGCCGCCTTCGGATCCGACAACACGCTCAAGCTGAGCATGGTGATGCAGGGCCTCACGTCCGAAGCGGCGCAGGCGGTCTGGAAGCCGTTCCGCGAGTTCCTCGCCGCCTCGCCGGGCGACTTCGAGATCGTCGATCCGCTTTCCGTCGACGCGATGCCCGCCCGGAACTGGTGGGATGCCGCGTGGCGGCTCGCGAACGACGCGGACTCCGTGCTCGCGGATGCCCGGCCCGGCGCTTCGCCGGGTAACGTCTACTGGCGCGGCAACGCGATCGAGGCCAACATCTTCCTCTACGGGTACGAATCTCTCTGGCTGCCCGCGACGCTGCTCTCCGACCCCGACCGGCTCGCGGACACGCTCTTCCGCGCCAGCCGCCGGTACGCCGTCGGCCTCCACTTCAACAAGGGCCTGGCGGGCGCTCCCGCCGACCGCGTGGCGGCCGCGCGCGACACGGCCACCAATCCGGCCGTCCTCGACGCGTTTGCGCTCGCGATCGTCGCGACCGGGGCGCCGCACGCGGGACCGGGACAACCGGGACACGAGCCCGACCTCGCGAAGGGACGGGCGCTGGCTGCCGAGGTCGCGGCCGCTTCGGAGATCCTCCGCAGCGTCGTGCCGAACGCCGGTTCCTACGTCTCGGAGTCGAACTACTTCGAGCGCACGTTCCAGAGCTCGTACTGGGGGCCGAACTACTCTCGGCTCTCCGTCGTGAAGAAGAAGTACGACCCGGACGGCCTCTTCTTCGTCCACAACGGCGTCGGCAGCGAAGAATGGAGCCGCGACGGCTTTACGCGTCTCCCTGACAGAATCCGAGCGATGCATATCCGCGTTCGGCGTGAGAGGATCCGCCCATGAAGCTGAGATGGAGTGCCGTCGCCCTCGTGTGTCTCGGGACTCTCCTCGGCTGCGCGTCCTCTCTGAAGGTCGATGCCGGCTGGGACGAGAAGGTGGACTTCAAGACGTACAAGACGTGGGCCTGGAAACCGGACGGCTCGATCGCCGACCCGGTATGGGCGAAGCGATTCCAGGACGTCCTCTCCGACCAGCTCGCGACCGACGGTCTCACCCAGGTCGGTCTCGGACAGTCGCCGGACCTCTGGGCCGCCGTCCACGCGCGACTCGGCTCGGAGACGCGGACGATGTCCTACGACCCGGGTTGGGGCTATGGCTATGGCGCCTGGGGCTCGCTCGACTCATTCACATACGAGGTGCCGGCCGGGTCCTTCGTCGTCGACCTCGTGGACGTCAAGCTCAAGCGGGTCGTCTGGAGGGGCAAGGCCAAGGACACGATCGCTCCCGACAAGACCAACGAGGAGCGCGAGAAGAAGCTGATTTCCATCCTCGCGCAGATGTTCGCCGGCTATCCTCCGGCGCCGGGGTCGGCGCCGCCGGCGAGCTGAGGCTGACCCGCTTCGCCCGTTTTTTTCGCGGTTTCTGGGTGTAGCCGGGGACTTCGACTTCCACCAGATCCGCCGGGCGGGCCTTGCATCCCGCGCGCCGGCGGAGAAATCATCGCGTTTTCCGAGACTGGAGGAGGAGATTTCCATGACCCTTCGAATTGGCGACATCGCACCCGATTTCACGGCCGACACCACCGCCGGCCCCATGCGCTTTCACGAGTGGCTGGGCGACTCGTGGGGAGTGCTCTTCTCGCATCCCAAGGACTTCACGCCCGTCTGCACGACCGAGCTCGGCTACATGGCCCGCCTCAAGCCCGAGTTCGACAAGCGCAACGTCAAGGTCGTCGGCCTGAGTGTCGATCCCGTGGACGCGCACTCGAAGTGGGCCGAGGACATCCGCGAGACGCAGGGCCACGCTCCGAACTATCCGATGATCGGCGACCCGGAGCTCAAGGTGGCGAAGGCCTGGGGCATGCTGCCGGCGGAGCTCGCGGGCTCGTCGCAGGGGCGCACGGCGGCGGACAATCAGACCGTCCGCAACGTCTTCGTCGTCGGGCCCGACAAGAAGCTCAAGCTCATCCTCGTCTACCCGATGACGACCGGCCGCAACTTCGACGAAGTCCTGCGGGTGATCGACTCGCTGCAACTGACGGCGAAGCACAAGGTCGCGACGCCGGTGAACTGGAAGAACGGCGAGGACGTGATCATCGCGGGCTCCGTCTCCGACGACGACGCCAAGAAGCAATACCCCGGAGGCTGGAAGGCGCCGCGGCCGTACATCCGGATCGTTCCGCAGCCGCGCTAGGAAAGCTGGCCCGGAGGCCCGCTCCCGGACGCTAGGATGGCGGTGTGACGCTTCCCTTCGCGCCGCCGCTCGCCCCCATGCTCTCGACCGCCGCGGAAGACCTCCCCGGCGGCGAGGGCTGGCTCTTCGAGCCGAAGTGGGACGGGTTCCGCACGCTCGTCTTCCGCGACGGGGACGAGCTCCTGCTCCAGAGCCGCGACGAGAAGCCGATGAACCGGTACTTTCCGGAGCTCGTCGCGCCGCTCGCCGCCGCGCTCCCGGAGCGCTGCGTCCTGGACGGCGAGATCGTCATCGTCGGCCCGGCCGGGCTCGACTTCGAGGCCCTGCTCCTGCGGATTCATCCGGCCGAGTCCCGCGTCCAGCTTCTCGCCTCGCAGACGCCGGCGTCCTACGTCGCGTGGGATGTGCTCGCGCTCGGCGACGAGGATCTGCGCGACACGCCGCTGGAGAAGCGGCGGGCGAAACTCGACGAGCTTCTCGGCGACGCGTCGAGTCCGATCCACCTCTCCCCCGCGACGCGGGACCGCGCCCTGGCGCAGGACTGGTTCCGCCGCTTCGAAGGCGCCGGCCTCGACGGCGTCATGGCCAAGCGCCTCGACGAGCCCTACCTTCCCGGTGAACGGACCATGCTCAAGGTCAAGCACCGGCGGACCGCCGACTGCGTCGTCGCCGGATTCCGATGGCACAAGAACGGCCGGGGCACGATGGTCGGCTCCCTGCTCCTGGGCCTCTACGACGAGAACGGGACGCTGCACCACGTCGGCGTCGCCGCGGCCTTCACGACCGCCAGGCGCCAGGAGCTGCTCGAGGAGCTCTCGCCCCTGCGCGAGAACGCCCTCGCGAATCATCCCTGGCGCGACTGGGCGGAGGCGCAGGACGACGCTGCCGAGAAGGGACAGCGCCGCCCCGGCGCGACGAGCCGCTGGAACCGCGGCAAGGACCTCTCCTGGGAGCCGCTGCGACCGGAGCGCGTCTGCGAAGTCGCATACGACCACATGCAGGGGACGCGGTTCCGCCACGCGGCGCATTTCCTGCGCTGGCGGCCGGACAAGCCGCCGGAGGACTGCCGTTACGACCAGCTCGAGGTCACGCCCGCTTACGAGCTCGAGCGGGTCTTCGGGGCATCTCCCTCGGCGGCCTCGCCGCGGCCTCGCCCGACGCCCCCTCGCGCGCCGCCCGCTCCCGGAAACCGCGCCAGGGGTCGTAGTCGGGGTCGGGCGGCTCGGGCTCCGGACGGTCCGCCTCCGGAACGTGCCGCAAGTTCACGCGGATCCGCGTCCAGGTGCTGGATCTCCCGCGCATCGCGTCGATGAGGACGTCGTCGGTCTCGAGCCGGGCCGCCGCCGCCGGATGGCGCGTCTTCCAGCGCTCGAGGCCGGCGCGCGCCTCGGCCTCGTGCTTCGCCTTCGCCACCGTGACGAGCGGCTGGGTCGAGCGGCGCCGGCCCGTGGGCGACTCGACCCCTCCGGGAGGCTTGCGGCGCTTCGACGGCGCGACGCGCGGGGGCTCGCCGCCCTGCTTCCTGTAGTGGGGCGGCCAGGGAGCGTCGCCGAGGCCTTCCGCCTCCTGGGCGGCGGAAAGCGCGAGGAGGCCGTCGAGCGAGCCCGCGGAGTCATCGATCCCCGCCGCCGCGTCGCCGCGCTCGGCGAACCGGGCCGGCGCGGTCGCGAGCGTGAACGCGGCCGGATCGCAATCCGCGACTTCGTTCCACTCGAGAGGCATCGACACGCGCGCGTCGGGCGTGGGCCGCACCGACCACGCCGAGGCGACCGTGCGGTCCTTCGCGTTCTGGTTGTAATCGATGAAGACGCCGCGGCGCTCCTCCTTCCACCACTTGCTCGTCGCGAGGTCGGGGGCCCGCCGCTCCACCTCGCGCGCGAGGGCGAGCGCGGCCCGGCGCACCTGGTCGAAGCTCCACCGGCGCTCGATCCGCACGTTCACGTGGATGCCGCGCGAACCGGAGGTCTTCGGCCAGCCACGGAGGCCGCGCTCCTCGAGGACGTCCCGCGCGAGGAGCGCGACGCGCCGGATGTCGTCGAACGCCACGCCCGGCACGGGGTCGAGGTCGACGCGCAGCTCGTCGGGATGATCGAGGTCGTCGGCGCGGACCGGGTGCGGATTGAGGTCGATGCAGCCGAGGTTGACGATCCACAGCAGCTGGGCCGCGTCGCGCACGACCACCTCGCGCGCCGTCCGTCCCGACGGGAAGCGCAGCTCGACCGTCTCGACCCAGTCGGGGTGCTTGTCGGGGGCGCGCTTCTGGAAGAACGGCTCCTGGTCCGCGCCGTTGACGTATCGCTTCAGGACGATCGGCCGCCCGGAGATCCCGCGCAGCGCGCCCTCGGCGACGGCGAGGTAGTACTTCGCCAGGTCGAGCTTCGTGTATCCCGCCTTCGGGAAGAAGACCTTGTCCGGGTTGGTGATCGCGACTTCGTGGCCGGCGGCCTCGAGGACGACCTGCGGGTCCTTGCCCATGGGCAGAGTCTGGCCGGATTCGCCGCCGGGCTGCAAGCCGGAGGAACCCCTTCCGCGAAGGTCGATTCAGAGCGCCGGCTTGATGTCCACGACGGGCGTCCCGTCGAGCGCCTCGATCGGCCCGATGCGCAGGCGATTTCCCTGGATCGACCGAATCGTCACGCGGTGCAGCCCCAGCGGGTTGGGCCGGTCCGGCGAACGGGTCGCGAAGACTCCCGCCATCCGATTCCGCTTGTCGGACCGGGGACGCACGCGAAGGACGTCCCGCCGCGCGCGGTGAAGCCACGTGATGACCAGGATCTCGTCGCCGGCCGCGAGGCCTTCGAGACCCTTCGCCTCCCGGGCGTGGACCTCGAGCCACGCGTCGGGCGCGCCTTCGAAGCCCTGCCTCGGTGCGTCGCGGCGCCTCCGCAGCTCGGACCGGATGACGCCGACGGGTCTCAGCCGCAGATCACTCGCCAGGGATCACCATGCCTGGAAGATCGCGACGGGCATCGAGCTCGCCGCGGAGCCGCTACATCTGATGGGCCATCCACTCGGCGACGCGGTCGTCGCCCGTCACAGGAAGCAGCTCCGTCAGCTCGTGCGACCGCGAGAAGTCGAGTTCGAAGAGGTCGCGCCGCATCTCCTCCGCGAACTTCGGATCGGAGGTCGCGACGTCGGCCTCGAAGTTCATCCGGAGCGAGAGCTTGTTGAAGTTGCAGGACCCGATGACCGACCAGCCGTCGATGAGAGCGGCCTTCGTGTGGAGCATTCCCGGGTAGCCGTAGACGCGGACGCCGTTCTCCATGAGCCGATTCGCCTTGATCTTGTTGTTGCCGTCCGTCGACGCCATGTCCGCCTGCGACGGCAGGATGACGCGCACGTCCACGCCGCGGCGCCGCGCCGCGATGAGCTCGCGAACGACGGTATCGTCGTACAGGTAGGGGTTCTCGATCCATGCATAACGCCGGGAGCTGCGGAGCGCCTCTTTCAGCGCGCGCAGGATGTTCGGGTTGAGCGTCTTCGTGTAGATGGGACGGATGTCGACGTAGTCCGGGCTGTCGGCGGGCCCCTCGTAGTCCTTCGAGGCCGTGATGTACGCGGCGGCGTAGGAGAGGTCCCCCAGGATCGAGGCATGGGCCCACGCGAGCTCGAAGTCGCGCGAGAACCAGCCCACGATCGGCCCTTGCAGCTCGACCATCGCGTCGTGCCACTCGTAGCGATACTCCCGGCCCATGTTCATGCCGCCGAGCATGGCGTACTTGCGGTCGATGACGATCACCTTGGAGTGATCTCCCATGGTCATGCCGTTCAGGAAGGACCGCACGCGAACGTGCGAATCGTGTTCCAGATACTTTCGGATGTCCTGGGGCGGCACGAATCCTGCCGGCATCGGCGTCCCCGGAGGCGACCCGCCCGACCCGAGGGTCGTCACGCGATCGACCACGACCTTGGTGTCGGGAATCAGGAGCGACTGGCGCCGGACCTGATTGGCGACGTCGACCGCGACGTCGTCCGTGTCCCAGATGCACATCCGAAAGTGAATCGACTCTTTCGCATCCGCGATCCGCTGCTCGAGCACCGGAAAGAAGACGGGGCCGTCGAGCAGCAGCCGGATCGAGCCCTTGTACCGATTCGACCCCATCATCGAGTCGAGTTTCTTTTCGAAGGCCGGCAGATCCATGCCCGGGCCCTCGGTCACGAGGGGCACGATCTCCGGAGGCGGCCAGCTCCTCGACCGGAGCACCACGGTTCCCGTCTGAATCACGAAGTTGAAGAACCGGCCCACGTACGAGACGGGGTTCTTGATCAACGAGAAAAGCTGTCCCTCGATGAGGCCCGCCCAGACCAGGTCCCAGGTCGAGCCCGAAGAGGTCTGTTCGAGCGCGACCTCCGCGGAGCCCGGCCAGGTCGCCACGACCACGATTTCCTCGTCGAGATCGAACACGGTATAGACGGGAGCTTTTCCCTCCCGCGGCTCGCCCACGACCAGAGTCAGCCGGTGCGGATCGCCCGTTTTGCGCTGGTCGTCTGCGACGACGCCGATCAGGACGCGAGCGAATTCCGTCAGATTGATCCGCCGCACGATCTGCGTTCCGGGCGGCGCCTGAGCGGCCAGGACGGTCCGCGCAGCGCCCTCCGAGTCTCGATACACCATGAACTCCCGGTCCGAGATCGCAAGGAAGGCGCCCTCGCCGGCGCCGGGAGGCGCGAGCCGATTCGCCACTTCGGGCAGGAGCTCGCGAAACTGCTGGAGCGAAATGATCCTGGCTTCGCGGGCCGATGCGCGGACCTGCTCGACGTCTTCCGGGACTTTCTCGAGCAGACGGAGCTGCGAGGTGCGGAAGCGATCCTCGCCGGACTTCTCGACGCCGTGGGCCGTCCAGCTCGCCTCGAAGACCTTCTGTTCCCCGTTCTCCCGAAACCGCAGAAACAAGCGCTGGTGGTAGACGTACGCGCTCAGGGTCGCGTCGGCCGGCAGGGCGTCGAAGGCGCGCCGCGTCTCCGTCTTGGTGACGCTGGCACAGCCGGCCGAGAGCAGTGCCGCGAACAGGCACACGGCGAGGCCACGGGGGAACCGGCCAGCTGCCATTTACCCGGCATTCTCTCCCGTCGGGTGTCTAAAGAAACAGTTAAATCGCATCGCCGACTGTCTCCTCTTGAGTTCTCGGCGCTCCTTTCGTTTGGAGGTCGAGAACGCGGCTGTCACGTTCGACAGCTCGCCCGCTCGAATCGTCATGCGACTGTCCTATCGCTCTCTCTTCGTACCGCTGATCGGAATCGCGAGTCTCGGTTTGCTGGCCGCCCTCGGCACGACCACGGAGGTCGAGTCGAGAGCGCGTCCCGAGCGCGGCGCGGACGCCGACATCCTCGAGCACGCGCGCAAGGCCCTGGACGAAGGCAAAAAAACTTTCCGCTTCGACACCTTCGGGGACGAGGCGTTCTGGGGCGACTCCCTCAAGCTCCACCAGGCCATCGCGGGCGCCGCGAACGGCGGCGTCGGCGACGGGCTCACCCCCAACGAGGCGCTGGCGGTCGGCCTCAAGGTCGACGTGGACGCGCTTCCGGGCTCGCTCAAGAGCGACCTGCGGCACGGGCGGGTGAATCTCGACGATCCGGCGACGACACTGGCCCTTCTGCGGCTGAACGCCGTCGTCGGCGTGACGGGCTTCTTCGAAGGAAACGGGGCTCAGACCCTGCGGTCCGTCGGAATCCAGTGCGCCCTCTGCCACTCCACGGTGGACGACTCGTTCGCGGCCGGGATCGGGAGCCGGCTCGACGGCTGGGCCAATCGTGATCTGGACGTCGGTCAGATCATCAACCTCGCGCCGGATCTCTCCGTGGTCAACGCCCTGCTGGGCGTTCCCGACGAGACGACGCGGGCGGTGGTGACCAGCTGGGGCCCGGGAAAGTTCGACGCCGAGCTCTTCCTCGACGGCCAGAACTCGCCGACGCTCATTCCGCCGGCCTTCGGCCTCGCGGGCGTGAACCTCCACACCTGGACCGGATGGGGCTCGGTCACGCACTGGAATGCCTTCGTCGCGAACCTCGAGATGCACGGGAAGGGCCGCTTCTGGGATCCGCGCCTGAACGACGCGAGCCAGTTTCCGATCGCCGCCGCGAACGGCTTCGGGAATCTCAACCCGGATCTGAGCCCCGAGGACGACCGCATCACGCCGAAGCTCGCGGACCTGCACTTCTACCAGCTCGCGATTCCGGCGCCGGCGCCTCCGCGCGGCAGTTTCGACGCCGCGGCTGCGAGAGACGGCGACGCGCTTTTCTCCGGGAAGGCGAAGTGCAACCAGTGTCACGTCGAGCCCATCGGAACCGAGCCCGGCTGGAACCTGCACACGGCGGCGGAGATCGGAATCGACGACGTCCAGGCGAACCGCGCTCCCGATCGGCGCTATCGCACCTCGCCGCTCGGAGGCCTGTGGACGCACACGAAGGGCGGCTTCTACCACGACGGGCGCTTCGCGACCCTGCTCGACGTGGTCGAGCACTACGACACGTCCTTCCAGCTCGGCCTGACGGCGGACGAGAAGAACGACCTCGTCGAATACCTGAAGTCGCTCCCCGGCGAGCTAGGTTGACCCGTTTCGCCCGCTCTTTTCGCGGTCTCTGGGTGTAGCCGGGGACTTCGTTCACCCGGAGCCGCCGGGCGGGCCTTGCATCCCGGCGCCGGCGGAGAAATCATCGCGTTTTCCGAGACTGGAGGAGGAGATTCCATGACCCTTCGAATTGGCGACATCGCACCCGATTTCACGGCCGACACGACCGCCGGCCCCATGCGCTTTCACGAGTGGCTGGGCGACTCGTGGGGAGTGCTCTTCTCGCATCCCAAGGACTTCACGCCCGTCTGCACGACCGAGCTCGGCTACATGGCCCGCCTCAAGCCCGAGTTCGACAAGCGGAACGTCAAGGTCGTCGGCCTGAGTGTCGATCCCGTGGACGCGCACTCGAAGTGGGCCGAGGACATCCGCGAAACACAGGGCCACGCTCCGAACTATCCGATGATCGGCGACCCGGAGCTCAAGGTGGCGAAGGCCTGGGGCATGCTGCCGGCGGAGCTCGCGGGCTCGTCGCAGGGGCGCACGGCGGCGGACAATCAGACCGTCCGCAACGTCTTCGTCGTCGGGCCCGACAAGAAGCTCAAGCTCATCCTCGTCTACCCGATGACGACCGGCCGCAACTTCGACGAGGTCCTGCGGGTGATCGACTCGCTGCAACTGACGGCGAAGCACAAGGTCGCGACGCCGGTGAACTGGAAGAACGGCGAGGACGTGATCATCGCGGGCTCCGTCTCCGACGACGACGCCAAGAAGCAATACCCCGGAGGCTGGAAGGCGCCGCGGCCGTACATCCGGATCGTTCCGCAGCCGCGCTAGGAAAGCTGGCCCGGAGGCCCGCTCCCGGACGCTAGGATGGCGGTGTGACGCTTCCGTTCGCGCCGCCGCTCGCCCCGATGCTCTCGACCGCCGCGGAGGACCTCCCCGGCGGCGAGGGCTGGCTCTTCGAGCCGAAGTGGGACGGGTTCCGCACGCTCGTCTTCCGCGACGGGGACGAGCTCCTGCTCCAGAGCCGCGACGAGAAGCCGATGAACCGGTACTTTCCGGAGCTCGTCGCGCCGCTCGCCGCCGCGCTCCCGGAGCGCTGCGTCCTGGACGGCGAGATCGTCATCGTCGGCCCGGCCGGGCTCGACTTCGAGGCCCTGCTCCTGCGGATCCATCCGGCCGAGTCCCGCGTCCAGCTTCTCGCCTCGCAGACGCCGGCGTCCTACGTCGCGTGGGATGTGCTCGCGCTCGGCGACGAGGACCTGCGCGACACGCCGCTGGAGACGCGGCGGGCGAAACTCGACAAGCTTCTCGGCGACGGCGTCGAGTCCCGATCCACCTCTCCCCCGCGACGCGCGACCGCGCCCTGGCGCAGGACTGGTTCCGCCGCTTCGAAGGCGCCGGCCTCGACGGCGTCATGGCCAAGCGCCTCGACGAGCCCTACCTTCCCGGGCAAGCGCGACGATGCTCAAGGTCAAGCACCGGCGGACCGCCGACTGCGTCGTCGCCGGATTCCGATGGCACAAGAACGGCCGGGGCACGATGGTCGGCTCCCTGCTCCTCGGCCTCTACGACGACGAACGGGACGCTGCACCACGTCGGCGTCGCCGCGGCCTTCACGACCGCCAGGCGCCAGGAGCTGGTCGAGGAGCTGTCGCCCCTGCGCGAGAACGCCCTCGCGAATCATCCCTGGCGCGACTGGGCGGAGGCGCAGGACGAGGCTGCCGAGAAGGGACAGCGCCGCCCCGGCGCGACGAGCCGCTGGAACCGCGGCAAGGACCTCTCGTGGGAGCCGCTCCGACCGGAGCGCGTCTGCGAAGTGGCGTACGACCACATGCAGGGGACGCGATTCCGCCACGCGGCGCATTTCCTGCGCTGGCGGCCGGACAAGCCGCCGGAGGACTGCCGCTACGACCAGCTCGAAGTCACGCCCGCGTACGAGCTCGAGCGGGTCTTCGGGGCATCTCGCCTCGGCGGCCTCGCCCGGCGTGCGCCTCGCGCGCCGCCCGCTCCCGGAAACCGCGCCAGGGATCGTAGTCGGGATCGGGCGGCTCGGGCTCCGGACGGTCCGCCTCCGGAACGTGCCGCAGGTTCACGCGGATCCGCGTCCAGGTGCTGGATCGCCCGCGCATCGCGTCGATGAGGACGTCGTCGGTCTCGAGCTGCGCCGCCGCCGCCGGATGGCGCGTCTTCCAGCGCTCGAGGCCGGCGAGCGCCTCGGCCTCGTGCTTCGCCTTCGCCACCGTGACGAGCGGCTGGCTCGATCGGCGCCGGCCCGTGGGCGACTCGACCTCTCCGGGAGGCTTGCGGCGCTTCGACGGCGCGACGCGCGGCGGCTCGCCGCCCTGCTTCTTGTAGTGCGGCGGCCAGGGAGCGTCGCCGAGACCTTCGGCCTCCTGCGCGGCGGAGAGCGCGAGGAGCGCCGTCGAGCGAGCCCGCGGAGTCATCGATCCCCGCGGGCGCGTCGCCGCGCTCCGCGAACCGGGCCGGCGCGGTCGCGAGCGTGAAGGCCGCCGGATCGCAGTCCGCGACCTCGTCCCACTCGAGCGGCATCGACACGCGCGCGTCGGGCGTCGGCCGCACCGACCACGCCGAGGCGACCGTGCGGTCCTTCGCGTTCTGGTTGTAGTCGAGGAAGACGCCGTGGCGCTCCTCCTTCCACCACTTGCTCGTCGCGAGGTCGGGCGCCCGCCGCTCGACCTCGCGCGCGAGCGCGAGCGCCGCCCGGCGCACCTGGTCGAAGCTCCAGCGCGCGCTCGATCCGCACGTTCACGTGGATGCCGCGCGAACCGGACGTCTTCGGCCAGCCACGGAGGCCGCGCTCCTCGAGCACGTCCCGCGCGAGCGAGCGCGACGTCGCCGGATGTCGTCGAACGCCACGCCCGGGCACGGGGTCGAGGTCGACGCGCAGCTCGTCGGGATGGTCGAGGTCGTCGGCGCGGACCGGGTGCGGATTGAGGTCGATGCAGCCGAGGTTGACGATCCACAGCAGCTGCGCCGCGTCGCGCACGACCACCTCGCGCGCCGTCCGTCCCGACGGGAAGCGCAGCTCGACCGTCTCGATCCAGTCGGGGTGCTTGTCGGGGGCGCGCTTCTGGAAGAACGGCTCCTGCGTCCGCGCCGTTGACGTAGCGCTTCAGGACGATCGGCCGGCCGGAGATCCCGCGCAGCGCTCCCTCGGCGACGGCGAGGTAGTACTTCGCGAGGTCGAGCTTCGTGTACCCCGCCTTCGGGAAGAACACCTTGTCCGGGTTCGTGATCGCGACTTCGCGGCCGGCGGCCTCGAGGACGACCTGCGGGTCCTTGCCCATGGGCAGAGTCTGGCCGGATTCGCCGCCGGGCTGCAAGTCGGAGGAACCCCTTCCGCGAGGTCGATTCAGAGCGCCGGCTTGATGTCCACGACGGGCGTCCCGTCGAGCGCCTCGATCGGCCCGATGCGCAGGCGATTTCCCTGGATCGATCGAATCGTCACGCGGTGCAGCCCCAGCGGGTTGGGCCGGTCCGGCGAACGGGTCGCGAAGACTCCCGCCATCCGATTCCGCTTGTCGGACCGGGGACGCACGCGAAGCACGTCCCGTCGCGCGCGGTGGAGCCACGTGATGACCAGGATCTCGTCGCCGGCCGCGAGGCCCTCGAGACCCTTCGCCTCCCGGGCGTGGACCTCGAGCCACGCGTCGGGCGCGCCTTCGAACCCCTGCCTCGGTGCGTCGCGGCGTCTCCGCAGCTCGGACCGGATGACGCCGACAGGTCTCAGACGCAGGTCACTCGCCAGGGATCACCACGCTCGGAAGATCGCGGCGGGCACCGAGCTCGCCGCGAAGCCGCTACATCTGATGGGCCATCCACTCGGCGACGCGGTCGTCGCCCGTCACCGGAAGCAGCTCCGTCAGCTCGTGCGAGCGTGAGAAGTCGAGTTCGAAGAGGTCGCGCCGCATCTCCTCCGCGAACTTCGGATCGGTGGTCGCGACGTCGGCTTCGAAGTTCATCCGCAGAGACAGCTTGTTGAAGTTGCAGGAGCCGATGACCGACCAGCCGTCGATGAGAGCGGCCTTCGTGTGGAGCATTCCCGGGTAACCGTAGACGCGGACGCCGTTCTCCATGAGCCGATTCGCTTTGATCTTGTTGTTGCCGTCCGTCGACGCCATGTCCGCCTGCGACGGCAGGATGACGCGCACGTCCACGCCGCGGCGCCGCGCCGCGATGAGCTCGCGAACGACGGTATCGTCGTACAGGTAGGGGTTCTCGATCCATGCATAACGCCGGGAGCTGCGGAGCGCCTCTTTCAGCGCGCGCAGGATGTTCGGGTTGAGCGTCTTCGTGTAGATCGGACGGATGTCGACGTAGTCCGGGCTGTCGGCGGGCCCCTCGTAGTCCTTCGAGGCCGAGATGTACGCGGCGGCGTAGGAGAGGTCCCCCAGGATCGAGGCATGCGCCCACGCGAGCTGGAAGTCGCGCGCGAACCAGCCCACGATCGGCCCTTGCAGCTCGACCATCGCGTCGTGCCACTCGTAGCGATACTCCCGGCCCATGTTCATGCCGCCGAGCATGGCGTACTTGCGGTCGATGACGATCACCTTGGAGTGATCCCCCATGGTCATGCCGTTCAGGAACGACCGCACGCGAACGTGCGAATCGTGTTCCAGATACTTTCGGATGTCCTGGGGCGGCACGAATCCTGCCGGCATCGGCGTCCCCGGAGGCGACCCGCCCGACCCGAGGGTCGTTACGCGATCGACCACGACCTTGGTGTCGGGAATCAGGAGCGACTGGCGCCGGACCTGATTGGCGACGTCGACCGCGACGTCGTCCGTGTCCCAGATGCACATCCGAAAGTGAATCGACTCCTTCGCATCCGCGATCCTCTGCTCCAGCACCGGAAAAAAGACGGGACCGTCGAGCAGCAGGCGGATCGAGCCCTTGTACCGATTCGACCCCATCATCGAGTCGAGTTTCTTCTCGAAGGCCGGCAGATCCATGCCCGGGCCCTCGGTCACCGAGGGGCACGATCTCCGGAGGCGGCCAGCTCCTCGACCGGAGCACCACGGTTCCCGTCTGAATAACGAAGTTGAAGAAGCGGCCCACGTACGAGACGGGGTTCTTGATCAACGAGAAAAGCTGTCCCTCGATGAGGCCCGCCCAGACCAGACCCCAGGTCGAGCCCGAAGAGGTCTGTTCGAGCGCGACCTCCGCGGAGCCCGGCCAGGTCGCCACGACGACGATTTCCTGGTCGAGATCGAAGACGGTATAGACGGGAGCTCTCCCCTCGCGCGGCTCGCCCACGACCAGAACCAGCCTCTGCGGATCGCCCGCCCGCCGCTGGGCGTCGGCGACGACGTCAATCACGATGCGGGCGAACTCCGTCAGATTGACCCGGCGCACGATCCGCATTCCGGGCGGCGCCTGAGCCGCCAGAACAGCCTCCGCATGCCCTTCCGCGTCGCGATAGGCCACGAACTCGCGGTCCGAGATCGCAAGGAACGTGCTCTCACCGGCCGCGGGAGGAGCGAGCCGATTTACGACCTCGGGAAGCAGCTCGCGAAACTGCTGGAGGGAAATGACCCTGGCCTGGCGGGCCGATGCACGGACCTGCTCGACGTCTTCCGGGACTTTCTCGAGCAGACGGAGCTGCGAGGTGCGGAAGCGATCCTCGCCGGACTTCTCGACGCCGCGGGCGGTCCAGCTCGCCTCGAAGACCTTCTGTTCCCCGTTCTCTCGAAACCGCAGGAACAAGCGCTCGTGGTAGACGTACGCGCTCAGGGTCGCATCGGCCGGCAAGGCGTCGAACGCGCGCCGCGTCTCCGTCTTGGTGACGGAGGCGCAGCCGGCGGCCCAGAGCAGGACCGGCAGCAACCCGACCCCGCCCTTGCGGAGGGTCCAGCGCAAGATCGTTTTCACGACGTCCTGCGGCCGATTCTCTCCCAGCCGCGGAACTTTGGAACCGAAAAACCGCGTCAGTCGGTAATCGTGAACGTCCGGCTCGCCGTGTCGACCGTCGCGCCTCCCGGCGCGAGAAGCGTCATCGTCAGTGTGGCGGATGCGGCCTTGTCCGCGCGCATCAGCCACGAGACCGCCTGCGATCCCCCCGCGGGGATCGACGGCAGAGATTGCGTCGCCGTCTGCGGACTCTCCAGCCGCATCGCGTCCGTCGGCGTGAAGGTGTCGCGCACCGTGTAGCCGGCCGCCGCCGAGCTGCCGGTGTTGGTGACCGTGGCCGTGGCGGTGAAGAACTGCCCGCGCGGAATGCTCGCCGGCACGCCCGTGAGAACGACGTCCAGCGTCGCTGCGCCCGGCGTGGGCGTCGGCAGCACGGGTGTCGGAGTCCTCGTCGGCGTGCGTGTCGCCGTCGGCGGCGGGGTCCCGGGAGTGGGCGTGCGCGTCGGCGTGGCGAGAGAGGTCGCGGTTCGTGTCGCCGTCGGCGTCGGATTCGGCGGCACAGTCTGTGTCGGTGTCGGCGTGCCCGCCGGCGGAGTTCCGGTCGTCACGCGCACCGCGATCCAGTCGAGGGAAAAGTCCCTCGCCGTCGAGCTCGCGATGTTGATCACGCGGACGCGGAAGTTGGCATTGGAGAGCTGGGACGCCGTCCAGGAGCGGCCCCAGGTGTCGGCGGCCCCGCCGAGCACGTAGGTGGCCATGCTCGTCGTCAGATTCGGCGTGGACTTGGCGGTCGTCCAGCTCGTCCCGCCGTTCCAGGACAGCTGCACGCACATCTTCGGCGCGCCGGTCGTCCCGTCGGCGCGCGCGTCGAGACGGACCTCGATTCCGGCCACGGTCTGCCCTGCGGGCACGGTGAGGCCGTAGTTGAAGAAGCGATGCTTGTCGCGCGAGGCGCTCGTGCAGGACGTCGAGTTCGCCGATCCGCTGTTGGTGTCGACCGCGCTCGCGGCGTCGTCGGCCTGAGCGTTGGCGGGGGTGGTCTCGAAGCCGTTGCCGTCGCCGCCGGAATCCGCCGCGTTGGCGGTCGGGCTCCGGAAGCCCGCGCCTCCCCCGCCGCTCGGCGTGATCGTCAGGGTCGCGTTCCGGTTCACACCTCCGGCCGAACCGGTGATCACTGCGCTCGTCGTGCTCGCGACGACGCTCGTCGTGACCGGGAAAGAAGCGCTCGTCGCGTTCTGGGCGATTGTCACGCTCGCCGGAACCACGGCCGCCGGATTGTTGCTCGAGAGCGTGACGACCTTTCCGCCGGCGGGGGCCGGACTCGTCAGCGTCGCCGTGCCGGTCGAGGGAGTGCCGCCCACGACGCTCGCGGGGTTGAGGGCGATCGAGCCCAGGGTGTTGGGAGGAGCCAGGACCGTGATCGTCGCCGTCCGCGTGTCATTGAAGGTGCCGGTAATGATGACTTGCGTGTCCACGGCCACCGGCGAAGTCGTGATGTTGAAGGTCGCGAACCCCAGCCCCGCCGGAACCGTGACCGTGGCCGGGACCTGCGCCGCGGCGGGCTTGTTGCTCGAAAGCGTGACGACGGTGCCGCCCGCCGGAGCCGCCTTGTTCAGGAAGAGGGTCGTGTTGATCGGGTTTCCGCCCTGGGCCCCGCTCACGCTCGGCGTAATCGACAGAAGCGTCAGCGGAGCGTTCGGGTCCGACCCCAGGTTGATGAAGGCGGTCTTGCTGGCTCCGCCCGAGGTGCCCGTGATCGAAACGGACGCAAACGTCTCGACGGGGCTCGTCGTCACCGCAAAGCTCGCCGTGCTGTTCCCCGCCGCGACCGTCACGCTCGCCGGCACCT
>CAWDSI010000026.1:0-48940 GCA_963804915.1 uncultured Acidobacteriota bacterium | reverse complement strand
TCAGAAGGACGCGGCCCGCGGTCACGGTACGGACACGACGAGAGCCGAGCAGGGCTTGGCGCCGATCCTTCGGTAGCTGTGGGGACGCGTCGAGCTGAAGTAGACGGAGTCGCCGCCATCGAGAACGAAGTCGTCTCCCGCCACGCGCAATGCCAGCTGTCCCTTGAGAACGTACAGAAATTCGACGCCGGCATGCTGGTGGGGGCGCGCTTTCTCGGCCGGAACGGGCTCAAATTCGGCGTAGTACGCGTTCAACCGGCGGTCGACGGCGGTGAAGTCCAGAGACTCGAAGAAGAAGGAGACGTCCTTTGCGCCCGGCTTCTCCGGGAAGCGCTGTCTGTCCCGCTTTCGCACGACGGCGACGGCGTTGCGCTTGCTGTCCCCGGCGATGAAATGTTCGAGCCCGACGCCGAACACGAGAGCGATCCGCAGAAGGGTCGGAAGCGTGGGGAAGAGGCGGCCCCGCTCGATCTTGGAAAGGAGCGCCGCGGAGAGGCCGGTGTGGCGGCCGAGCTCGACCAGCCCCATCTTCTTCGAAAGGCGGAGACCGCGCATCTTGTCGCCGATGGCATAGACCCGAAGACCCTGCTCGAGCGTCGCCGACAGCACGTTCCCCTCCTCTTTGAGCCGCAGTCAAAAAGAAGGCTTCCTTTTGACCGTGGCGCACACGAGTTCCAGTATTGCCCGGATTTTCTCTTAAGTCAAAAGTTTTTGAACTATGGTGCAAAGCCAGGAGGTGACGAAATGAAACGACTCGATGTCGTGGCTGCGGTTCTGGTGGTGGTCGGCGCGATCAATTGGGGTCTCGTCGCGGTGGCGCGCTTCGATCTCGTGGCGACGCTCTTCGGCCTGAGATTCGGCGAGGTCTCTGCGGCGAGCGCTGTCGTGTACGGGCTGGTCGGGCTGGCCGGCGCCTACCAGGCGTTTCTCTGGAAGGGCATCCAGCGACGCTGGAACGGCGTTCCGGCGATGGCGCGCTAGACGATCGCGCTTCCGCCCGGGTTCCCGCGAAACGAGAGGAATGAAAAGAAAGAGGAAAAGGAAAATGAAAAGCGAACGGTTCTCTTCGAAATCGATTCTGGCCGGCGTTCTGCTGGCTCTTGTCGCGGCGTCCGGGCCCGCCGCCGCAACCGCACCCGCGTCGCAGAAAGACATCGTCGACACCGCGGTGGCCGCAGGCTCCTTCAAGACCCTGGCCGCGGCACTTCAGGCCGCCGGGCTGGTCGAGACGCTGAAAGGCCCGGGACCCTTCACCGTGTTCGCCCCGACCGATGCGGCATTCGCCAAGCTCCCCGCCGGCACGGTCGAGAGTCTCTTGAAGCCCGAGAACAAGGCGAAGCTCACCGCGATCCTCATGTACCACGTCGTGCCGGGCCGGGTCCTGGCGGCGCAGGTCGGCGGAATGACCTCGGCCCCGACGGCCAACGGCCAGACGCTCGCGATCTCGTCCGAGAACGGAATCGTCACGGTCGACGGAGCGCGCGTGACCAAGGCCGACATTCTCTGCAGCAACGGCGTGATCCACGTGATCGACACCGTGCTTCTCCCGAACTAGCTCGACGCGTTCACGATCGGCCTCATCCCCACGGGCCCCGCTGCCCCCCGGCAGCCGGGGCCCCTTTTTTTAGCACCTTCCTTGGTCGTGTCGCCGCACGACGCGCGCTTCGACCTCGGACGGACGATCACCTTCGACTGGAGCGACGTGGGCGAGCCGACCAACGACACTCTGCAGATCGACGACCCGGATGCCTTTGAGTCGCTGCCCGTGATGACGCAGACGCCCACGGCGTCCCAGTTCTTCACGAGCGCGCTTCTCGTCGGAGACGATGTGGTGGCGGGTGCGGGCGGGCCAACCCGCATCGGCACTCCGGAGAGGGGGGGTGGGCCGTCCGCCGGCTCGAAGTCGAGGGCCGATGGGACGGGGCTCGAGCGGGTTCCGTCGGCTCGACCAGATCGGCACGATCCATGCTCTCGAGTTCTGCGTGGAAGTCGCACGCGCCGTTCCGAGTTCGAAAGCCAGGGTCCTCGCATCCGGGCTTCCTCGGGGAGTATTGCGGGCCCGACGCAAATTCCTCCGGATCTTCCCGGACGGATTTCGCGACGAGACCTACCTCGACTGGGAGCGCAACTACAAGGTGGCGGCGCACAAGGCGTTCGAGGAGGCGCTGGGGGCCACCGAGTTTCGAAAGCTTCTCGAACAGGGCCGCCACGCAGAGGCAGCCGCCCGCGCGATCCGGGTCGAGTCCCGGACTCATCTTCTTTTTTCTTTCGAAAAAATGGCCCTTCGGGACGCGGTCCGTTCCCCGGAGGCCGCCGGGCGCTTCGCAGAGGGTCTCTTCGACTTTCTCCACGGCGAAGGGCCGCTCGAGAGCCGGTTCACCCTCTGGTGCGAGAGTCTCGCGGGTCTTCCTCGCCGCCAGACTCGGGTCCTGACGTGGCCGGTGGCCACGGTCTTCGGCTTTCTGGCCCGGCCGAAAGAGCACTTCTTTTTCAAGCCGAACGTCACCCGGCGCGCCGCGCGTGCCCTGGACGTAGAGCTCCCGTATCGATCGCGTCCGGACTGGGTTATCTACCAGAGCGTGCTGGCATTCGCCCAGTCGGTGCGGCGCGACCTCCGCGACCTTTCCCCCGGGACATGATCGACGTTCAGTCGTTTCTCTGGGTCCAGGGTTCGGAGGAGTACGACTGACGGCGACCGGGCGAAGAGCGTGCCCCGTCCCTCGTCCATCTCCGTCTCCCGCGATCCGGGTGCCGTGAGTGCGCGGCGAGACCGTTCCGACCGTGCGGGTCGACGGATTCAGGCGGCGTCTTCGGGAGGGCAGTACCGTCCGATCGCGCGAAGCAGCTCCCGCGGTGCCAGGGGTTTCTGGAAGAAGACGTCGCTTCCGATCTGCTGCGCCTTTTCGCGGGCGCGCCCGTCGGCGGTGACTACGATGACCGGTATCGACGCGAGCTTCGGGTCTTTGAGCTGCTCCTCGCGGAACTCGTAGCCGTTCATGACCGGCATCATGAGGTCGAGCAGGATGACGCAATAGCCGCTCGCCTCGCGCAGGCGCGAGAGCGCTTCCTGACCGTTCCCGGCACAGTCGACGCGATGTCCCGCCGACTCGAGCATGAACCGGAGCGCGTCCACCGAGGGGGCATCGTCATCGACCACGAGGACTTTCAAGAATTCCTCCCTAGTTCGTCGGCAGCCAGAAAAAGAACTCGGCTCCCGGCTCGTCCGGGATCTCGACGCCGATGCGTCCGCGGTGGGCGGAGACGATCTGTTTCGCGATCCAAAGGCCCAGTCCCAGACCGCCGAACGATCGGTCGGAGACGCCGCGCTCGAAGCGCTCGAAGATCCGCTCGCGATCCGCCGGCGCCACGCCCACTCCCCGATCGCGCATCCATACCCCGGCAAGGTCCGAGCGGATCTCGACGATCACGTCGATCGGCTGTCCCCGGCCGAACTTGATGGCATTCGACAGCAGGTTCGTCACGACCTGGTCGAGTCCGTCGCGGTCCCACGTGCCGACGACGGAGACGGGCGCGGAGATGCGGATCGGAGAGCCCGCGGCCGCGGCATCCTCCTGCATCCGCGCGGCGACTTCCCGGACGAGCTCGACGAGATCCATGCTCGCCGGCGCCATCGAGAAACCGCCCGCCGCCAGTCGCGCCACATCCAGAAGCCGATTCGCCAGGGATGCCAGGCGATCGACCTCCTTCTGGGCCTTCTCGACAATGCCGCGTTCCGGCAGGGCGGTGAGGCGCTGTTCGAGGTTGTAGAGCTGGAGCTTCAACGCATTCAGAGGCGTTCGGAGCTCGTGGCCCGCGACCGAAAGAAAGATGTCGCGCAGCTGGACTCCCTGTTGGGCTTCCCGGAGCAGCCGCTCCCGCTCCGCTTCGGCCTCCTTCCGGCCGCTGATGTCGCGCGCGATCTTGGCGGCGCCCACGATGCGGCCGAACCCGTCTTTGACCGGCGACACCGAGAGCGACACGGGGATCTTCCGCCCCGATTTGGAGACCCGCACCGTTTCGTAGTGGTCGACGCGTTCGCCCACGCGGATCCGTCCGAGGATGGATTCCAGGTCGTCGTATCGTTCCGCCGGCATGAGCACCGAGATCGGTCTCCCGACGATCTCGTCGGCGGTGTAGCCGAAGAGCCGTTCGGCCGCCGGATTCCATGACGTGATGGTGCCGTCGAGCGCTTTCGAGATGATCGCGTCGTCGGACGACTCCACGATCGCCTCGAATCGCCGGGCGTCCTCGTCGAGCGCCGAAGCGGGGACGGGAGAAGCGACCGGAGGCCGGGGGGGAGCGAGGGGCCGCGCGCGCTCCGGGCCCTCGAGCTCGGCCTTTTCCTGGGCTGGGTCTTCGATGCTCAAGCGAGCTCTCTCCTGTCTTCCTTCCTCAGGGGTCTCGAGGACGGCGGTGAGGCTATCGCAAACAACAGGCTTGGAAGCGATGATCGACCCCGCTTCCATCTCCGCGAGGTGATGTCGTCGCCCCTGTCTTCGACCTGTTCCGCTGTGTCGGCAGCGATGGCCGGAAGGGACGTCAAAGACTCAGCTGATTTCGCTCGAGGGTCGAAGCCGGAGCTCCGGTTTCGGCTTCTCCCTTCTGCAGGGCGCCGCAGTGGGGACATTTCACGTTCCAGCCTCTCGTCCCGTATCGCGTCGCCGTCTCCATGCGGATCCCCGTCGAGAATCGCTTTCCGCAAGTCCGGCATTGGGCCATCAGCCAGGCACGAGGGTTGTACACACGACCTCCTCGAAAGGCGCGGTCGATCCCTGCAAGAAAAAAGCCAGCCGGGCGCCGGCCGATTCAGATGCGGGTGGTGGCCTCGGAAGGTCTCCGGCGGCGTGGGGAGGACTTGGGCGGCATCCGTTTGCGAGCGATCGGAGGAGCGGGAGATTGCTCCGGAGAATCATCGGCGCCGCAGTATCCGCATCGGTAACCCGTCACGGTCACCCGCGCGCGTCCCTGGATGTAGCCGACCTCGGCGACTCTGCCGCACTTGCGGCAAGTGGCCGTCAGGAGCACCATCTCGTCGCCCACGCTCGCTCCGTTGGTTGGACCCCGGTCCCTGAAAATCCGGTTCCGCGAACATAGCACAGAGCGTGACCGCCGGTTCTACCGACTTCGTTTCTCCGGGCTGGCCGCTCCCGGCCTCTGTCATCGAACTTCTGAGCCAGAAGGATTTCCCGGCACCCCCCTTGCACTCGCCGGCGTGAATGCGCCGGACGCGCCCGTCGCGGCAAGCGACCCGAGGAAGATCGAGGCCGCCACTGCCGACCGTGCGGGCGCGATCCTGGACGCACCTGACGGAAGTTCTTTACGAGGATTCCTGGGTCGAGGCTCTCGGCCTGTTCCGCTCGCGGTTCGTCTTTCGAGGCGAACCGTCCCCGGCGCTGCGGCTCCGCACTTCCCTGCAGCGGCTGGGCCGTTTCGCGGCCACGATCGAGCCGCATCTCCTGCGGAATTTCCGGAAGTTCGCGCCGCCGCGCGCCGAGTTCGGGGACTCGCTCTGGAACTGGCTGGCGCTTGCGCAGCATCACGGTCTGCCGACGCGGCTTCTGGACTGGACGTTCTCGCCCTACGTGGCGCTGCATTTCGCGACGGACCGGCGGGGCGTCGAGCCCTCCGGTCAGACTCGCGAAGACGGGGCCGTCGGAGACGCCGACGGAGTGGTCTGGTGCGTCGACTTTCGCCATCTTCACCACGACGTTCCTTCGCCGCTCCGGCGGGTGCTCGATCGAGAAAAGGCGGACCTCTTCACGTCGGAGATGCTGGACGCCCGGGCGCCGCGGCTCGAGGACCTCGCTCGCCTGGCCAGGCCCCGCCGTCCGTACGCCGTGTTTCTCGATCCGCCCTCTCTCGATCAGCGGATGACCAATCAATTCTCGGTCTTCTCGTGCCTGTCGGATCCGGACACCGAGTTGCTCGATGTTCTCGACCGGCATCCGGATTCCGTCAAAAGGGTCGTGATTCCGGCGGCGCTGCGCACGGAAGTCCGGGACAAGCTCGATCAGGCCAACGTCACCGAACGCGTGCTGTTTCCGGGACTCGACGGCCTGGCCCGATGGCTGGCGCGTTACTACACGCCGAGGGCTCCTGCGAACACATCCGCCGCTCGGCCGCGGCACTCCCGCGCCCGTCCGCGGGCCCGCCGCGCGATCAGCGGTCCTTCGGGACGACGCTGATTTTTCCGCTGGGCTCGAGGTAGGCGGCCTCGACCTCCTCCGGCCCTGCGACGTTTTCGGATCTCAACGCCGACAGCAGCTGCTGCTCGGTGACGTGCTCTCGGGCGAGGTTGTCGACGAGGACGCGTCCGTCGCGCACCAGAGGAATGGGGCGGCCTTCCACGAGGCGCTCCGCGCGGCGAGAGCGAACGACGATCCGGTCGAGGAAGACCGTCAGTCCCACGAGGGTGCACGCCGCGACCGCCGCCGTCGTGAGAGAAGAATCGTTGGTGGTGATCGCGGGCCCGACCGTGCGGGCGAGGATCAGCATCGTGAGGAGCTCCATTGCCGAGAGTCTGCCGATCTCTTTCTTGCCCATCGACCGGACCAGAAAGAGGAGGAACAGGTAGACGAGAACGACGCGGATCACGGTCTCGAGAGGCGGCGTCCCAGGGTCGAACAGGTTCACGGGAGGCTCCGCATGCAACGGAGTGGGGGGGCTTCAAGAAATATGCCGGGCTTCGCCGATGGCATACGGGTTGCTCGGCGAGGAGTCGCGGGCGTGCTCCCCGAGCAATGCCCGGAGGAGGTTTTATGGCCCCGCGTCAGTTCCTTTGTGTCTTCGCCTTCGCCGCCGCGTCGATGGCTCTCGCCCAAGATCCGAATCCGAAGCCCGCTCAAGACCCTGCGAAGCCCGCTCAAGATCCCGCGATGAAGGGGGCCGGGGGCGATCAGATGTTCGCCGAAAAGGCCGCCATCGGTGGCATGACCGAAGTGGAGGCCGGCAAGATCGCGCTTCAGAAGTCCTCGAATGAAAAGGTGAAGGCCTTCGCGCAGCAGCTCGTGACGGATCACACGAAGGCCGGCGAAGAGCTCAAAACGGCGGCCGCACAGGAAGGAATCACGGTTCCCGCGACGATCGACGCCGAGCACCAGGCCGCTCTCGACCACCTCCAGGGTCTCTCGGGCGACCAGTTCGACACGGCTTTCAAGAAGCACATGGTCGAGGACCACCGCGAGGACGTGACGATGTTCGAGAAGGAGGCCACGTCGGGTCAAACGCCCGTCGACCAGTTCGCGGCGAAAACCCTGCCGACTTTGAAAAAGCACCTGAAGATGGCCGAGGAGCTTCCGGGCCCCTCCTCCGGGTCGAGCCGCTAAGCCCCGATGAAATGAGAGTCTGGCGGCCCCGGCCGCCAGACTCTTGTTCAGAATCCCGCGAGGCTCATCGCCTCGCGCTTCGCTTGACGAGCTGAATCTTTCGCTGCGTCTCCGTCTGGGCGGCCTCCGACGCGGTCTTCACGTCTTCCTCCTCTTCCGGAGGGGATACGGGTCCCGGAGGGGATACGGGCTTCGAGCCCGAGCGCTTCGAGCCACAGCTCCCGGCACCAGCGGGCTCCCGGCGTCCTGCCGGACGCTCTTGCGCCCGCGGCTTCGTCCGGGGGGCGGAGAAAAGGGAACGGCAACGGCGGCGATCTGGCCGCGGAAGGCCTCCTGGTATCGGACGGCGCCGCCGAAGAGTCGT
The DNA here is from genome assembly GCA_963804915.1 of uncultured Acidobacteriota bacterium. GTDB lineage: Bacteria > Acidobacteriota > Thermoanaerobaculia > UBA5066 > Gp7-AA6 > DAHUXD01. Next base: position 41,251 of record CAWDSI010000026.1, on the reverse strand, counting down.
TCCTTCAGGAGTTCGTGCAGGCTCTCGGCGAGCACCGTTTCTGGATGCGATCGCGGAAGAATCGGAGGGTCCGGAGTCCGGACCGGACGAAACCCGTGGACGCGCGCCTCTGCCTCCGGCGGCGGCTGCGGGGCAGCCCCGAGTCGAACGGCCGGACGGGGGCCGCTGATCTGCGGAGCCGCTTCAGCTCCCGATCGCGATGCCCCAGGGGCCCTCGCCCGCCCGGATGGTCCGGAGGACGCGCCGGGAGCGGACGTCGATGACGGAGACGTCGTTCGAAAGCCCGTTGCCGGCGTAGAGTTTCCGGCCGTCCGGCGTGAGCGCGATTCCCCAGGGTCTCTCGCCGACGGGGATGCGGGCGAGCAGGGCGCCGTCGGAGTCGAGGACTACGACCGTGTCTCCCCGGCCCGTCGCGACATAGACCTCCCGGCCGTCGGGGGAGACCGCGACGCCCACGGGCCGCTCGGCCGGGCCCAGCCGCGTCCGGGATTTGACGACCCGCGCCGCCGCGTCCACGATGCAGACGCTTCCGCCGAGCTCGCACGAGACGTAGGCCCGCGCGCCGTCTGGCGAAAATGCCGTCGCGCGGGGCCGGGCGTCGACCAGGATGTCCGCGGCGACCTCGCCGCGCGCGGTGTCGATCACCGTGACGGTGTTGCTGGACTCGCCGGTGACCCAGCACCACCGCCCGTCGGGAGACAGCGCCACGCCCTCGGGTTCCATGCCGACGGACAACGAGGCGAGGATCTTCCCGACCCCGACGTCCAGGATCGAAGCCTCATTCGCATCCTCGTTGGAGACGTAGATCCGGCCGCCGTCCCCGCTCAGCGCGATCGACTCCGGGTCGCTGCCCGACGGCAGCCACCGGATCCGGTCCCCGCGCCGCAGGTCGACCTCGGCGATGGCCGAGCGCGCGCCGGGCCGCCGCGAGCTCATTTCGGTCAGGGCGGCATAGAGCTTTCCCGAGCGGAGCTGAAGGCCCCGCGGCCTCGATCCGACGTCGATCGTGCGAACGACGGCGTCCGTCGCGGGATCGATGACGGTGATGGTTCCGGAGCGCTCGTTCGAGACGTAGACCCGCAGCTCGACCGGCTTCCGGCACGCCGCGAGGACGGAGATGAGAACGAGGACGACGGAGCCGGCGAGCTTGTGCATGCTCAACGCTCGGCGCCTTTTCCGCGTGCCGACGCCCGCCGCGTGAATCGCCGAAGCTCCGCGGCATCGCAGGTGAGCTTCGGCCGCAAGGGATCGCTCCAGTCCATCTGGTCCCAGCGCGCGATGAAACCCTTCGCCACGATCATCGAGAACGGCGAGAGATGCGCCGCCAGGCGTTGCAGGAGGGCAGCGGTGCCGATGTGGAACTCGGGCACCAGGAGCCGCGCGCCGTCGCGCACGGCCTGGACCTCGTGAAGGCGTCCGACTTTGCGTCCGTCCCGGTCATAGACCTCGCGGCCCAGGACGCGATGCAGCGGGAGCGTGCTCATCCGCCGGATCCCGGAATGCGATCGATGAGTCTCTTGCGGAGCCAGCGCTCCCACGCGAATGCGTTGGTGCGCGGCGCGTCGATGTCGACCTTCAGAGTCTTCCCGAACTGAACGATCCGGGAGGGCTCGATGCGGAGAGGCTCGCCGGACGAGACCCCCAGCCGCTGCGCGAGTCGGACCGCCCACTCTGCGAGCCGGGGATGCACCCGCGCCAGGAGCGGCTCGGGTCCGGTCTCCAGCCACGCGACCTCCGGGGGCCCGTCGGGGCGGAGCCGCAGAATGAGCCCATCGACACGGCCCATCCGAAGCCCGGTGCGGTCGACGAGCTGCTTGTCGAGCACGTCGCGGAAGAGCTCGAGGTCAGCCACCGAGGACTTCCAGAGGAACGACGACGAGCGCGAGCAGCGCGCCCAGCACGATCACGGCCAGAACCACGGCGTTGCCGATGAAGCCGTTGCGGTGGGACTTCAGATAGTGCGGATCGTTCATGAGAATCAGGAAGGGTAGGACGATGAAAGGCAGCACCAGCACGGTCAGCGCCATCGCGATCATCGTCAACTCCAGAGGCGGAGCGCCCAGGAGCGTCGGCAAGACCGCCAGGGCCAGGGCCGCCATGTAGACCGTGCAGAAGCGAGCGTCTGCATGGGGCTTCTGGTCCTCCCCCCACTCCCATCCGAGCGCCTGAGAGATCACGTAACCGAGGTTGAGGCTCACTTCGATCGCGGCGCCGAGGCAGCCGATGCCGAGAGCCGCAGCGAAGAGCGGCACGCCCCAGCGTCCGAAGGGATCGGTGAGCATCAGGGCCGCCTGCTCGAAGGACTCCACCCGGATCCCGCTCGGCTTCAGGACCAGGGCCGCCACCACCAGCACGCCCATCGACACCGTGCTTCCGAACGCCATACCGACGCTCGCGGTGATGCGATTGGCCGGGAGGTCCTTCTCGCCCCAGTCTTCCTCGATCGCGCCGGAAGAATAGAAATGGACGAGGTAGGGCGACAGCGTTGCGCCGAGAATGCTGACGGCGAGAAACCCGTAGCGCATGGGCTCTTCCGTCGGGAGCGTCGGCGCGAATCCCCGGGCGACCTGACCCCAGTCCGGGTGCAGGCGAAAGGTGCCCACGACGAAAGCCAGGCTGACCAGACCGAGACCGGAGATCCCGTTTTCGAGCGCCGAGAACTTCCCTTTCCAGAGCAGCAGCCATATGAGAAATGCGACGGGAACGGCCCAGATCCGAAATGAGCGCCCGGAGAGGAGCTGCAGCGCGATGCAGACGCCACCGATCTCGGCCGTCAGAACGAGAAGGTCGAGGAGGATTTCGCCGGTCAGGGGAATCGCCTGGTAACGGATGCCGAAGCGCTCGCGGACGCCCGCGACCATGGGATGCTTGCTGACGGCGGCCAGCCGCCCCGACATCTCGATCAGAAAGATCAGACAGATCGTCGCCGCGAGGATCGCCCACAGGAGCTGAAAACCGAACTGCGCGCCCGCCTGCGCGGACGTCGAGAGGGATCCGACCTCGATGAAACCGGCGATGCTCGTGACGATCCCGAGAGCGAGCTTGAGGACGTCCTTCATGGCGATCCCGGCTTTCCTTTGCGGGACTGTTCCTGAAGCGCTGCGATCTCCGTGATGACCGTGCGCGCCTCTCCGGCGGCTTCCGCCGCTCCCGGAGAAGCGCTTTTCTGGAGCTTCCGCTGCTCGCCGTCCACGGCTTTTTCGGCCGCTTTCCCCAGCACGCGGACGTACGGATCGGGCAGCTCTCCGGCATTCCACTTCGACGAGGCGAAGCGTACGGTCGCCGTCCAGGACCGAACCTTTTGGCGTGATTCGGCGAGTTTCTTCTCTTCGTTCCGGCATGCGGAGGCGGCGAGCCCGAGCGCCAGGAACACGAGTCTCGCCGATCTCATCGGAGGGTGTAGAGGTACGCCGCGATGTCGCGCGCCTCGGATTCCGTCACTCCCATCTCGGGCATCGCGTTCGGTGGACGGATGTGCTGCGGGTTCCGGATCCAGGCCGTCAGGTTCGCGGGTTCGTTGGGAAGCCGGCCGGCGAGATAGGCCTGCCCCGCGATTCCCTTCAACGCGGGGCCGACCCGCGCGTGGGCGCCCGGAATCCCCGGGATGTCATGGCAGGCCCCGCATCCGTAACGGCGGATCTGCGCGGCGCCGCGATCGCGGCTTCCCCCCGTCCAGCGCTCGGCGTCTTCGACCTTGGAATTACGACACGACGGAAGGAGCAGAGCCAGCGCGATCGTGAGCGCGGCAGCGGCCTTGCCCCGCCGCTCGCTCTCACCGAGCCATGCGGCGCACAGCGCGAGACCGATGACGAGGAAGACGACGCCGAAGGGAATCCACATGACCAGTCCCGCGAGCCTCTGGTCCTCGAGAGGATCCGCGCCGATGGAGCGGCCGCGCGCCGCGTACAGGGGATAGAGGACGCGCGGCGAGAACGTCAGGAGCGCCCCGAGCGCTCCCGTGTGGATCGCCGTGAGAAAGACGTACACGACGCCGACGCCGTAGCCCATGCGGCCATAGCGGCCATGAACCAGCGCCCACCAGAAGAGACACGCCGTGAGCACGAAGCAGACATGCTGGAAGCGATGCACCGACTCGCTACGCAGGGCCGCCTCGTAGAAGGGCGGAGCGTGCCAGATCCAGATCGCCGCGGCGTGAAGGATCCAGACCGTCAGAGCGCCGGTGGCGAAACGCCACGTCCGGCGGAGAGGTCGTGTGCGAACCGCGCGCCCTATGGCGGCGCGGGCCCGGGCGGGAAATGCCCAGAGAAAGATCGTCAGGGGCCGGCCGAGCACGAGCAGCGGGGAGGCGATCAGCATCAGGATCTCGTGCTGGGTCATGTGCAGCGAGAAGAGCACCTCGGAAAGCGCCGCGAGCGGCGAGAGCAGAGCGAGCGTCAGTGTCGTCCAGCCGGCGGCGAAGGCGGCTGCCGTCCACCACGGAGCTCCCGCCCCAGCCGAGCGCCGGCGGAGCCGCGTCCATCCGGCCGCGTAGAGGATCCCGGACGATCCCAGGAGGACCAGGGTCCATGGCTCGAAGGTCCAGTGGGCGTGCGCGTGCGCGTGCATCGTTCAGTCGCAGGGCCGGTGAATGAATCCCGGAACGGCGAGCGCCGCGACGCCCAGAAGCGACGCGGCCGCGAGAAGGAGTCCGGCCAGGACGAGGAATCGTCGGGTGGTCATCGGTTGTTCCGGGTCGGTTCCAAGATCGTTCGCGGTGGGAGCCGTCAGGAGAGCGCTCAGGACGATGGCCGCCGAGGCGAGCAAAGCAACCGCCGAAAGGACCCACCGGTCTCCGGTGGCGCAGACCCACCGGGCGAGGAGGTAGTTGGCTTCCAGCGTGACGAACCAGGCGGCGGGCGGCACGGTCCACGCGAGGGCGATCCGAGTCCGTTCCGAAGTCACGGCCTCACCGCGCCAGAATCCTCGGCCCAAGAAACACCAGGGCCCAGGACGGCAGCCATGCGGCCACCACGAAGTACCAGTAGACGCCGTCGAGACGAGCGTCGAGGAAGTGCCGTTTCTCCGGAGTCCGGAAGAGGAAGACGGCCAGGATGATCGCCGTCTCGATGAGGGAGGCGATGACATGGAACGTGTGGAGGCCGAGGATCGTCCATGTCACGGAGCCGTAGGCGTGGGAATTCCAGCGACAGTGCAGGGCGCGGAACTCGAAGACACGGCCACCGAGAAAGACGATGCCGCACGCCAGGGAAAGCCCGAGCGCCATCCGGACGTGGCGGGCGTCGAACCGGCGAGCCGCGCGATCCGCCCAGATTGCGGGGGCGAGCGAGACGAGGAGGACGCCCAGGTTGAGGAGCGGGAAGAGGAGCCGGGGAGGGCCGGCCGTCGGCGGCGGCCACCGGTCCGCGATCGTATAGAGATAGACGTAGGTCGTTCCGGCAAACGCGAAGACCGTCGACTCGATGACGATCATGGCGAGCGTTCCCCACCAGACGAGCGCCCGGCTGTCGTCGGGAATGTCCGGCAGGCGCGAGACGTCGAGCGCGGCCGTCGCGCTCATGGGTTCCTCCGGCGGACGAAGCCCGGCTCGATGTGCGTTGGCCAGTACCAGGCGACCGATCCAGGGATCGCGAGGACGGCTCCGATGACGATCCACCAGGGCGAAAAGATCGATCCGATGAAACCGACCGTCACCGCGATCGCAACGACGAGGGGCCAGATCGACGGCTTCGGAAGCTCCTCCCGGTGGGACGGTTCGGCGTCCACCGGATGTGTCACGAGGATTTCTGGGCAGTCCTCTCGCAATCCCGTCACACGGTGGGGCTCCGACGGGGGCTCCCAGAGAGGGTCCCGGGACGCGACGACGGGGAGCGCATCGAAGTTGTGAGGCGGAGGCGGGGACGAGGTCGCCCACTCCAGGGTCTCCGCGTTCCATGGGTTGTCGGGCGCCGGCCGGCCGGATCGCCGGCTCCGAACCGCGTTGACCAGCATGACGACGACCGCCGCCGCCATCAGAACGGCGCCCGCGGTGGCCGCCAGGTTCAGGCCATCCCAGCCCATGCCCGGGGGATACGTGTACGTGCGGCGAGGCATTCCGCGCAGGCCCATCACGTGCATTGGAAAGAACGTCAGATTGAAGCCCGCGAAAAGAAGTCCGAAGGCCCAGACGCCGAGAGGCCGGCTCGGCATGCGGCCGGTGAACTTGGGGTACCAGTGATGCAGAGCGCCGAAAAGCGGAAAGACGGCGCCCCCGATCAGAACGTAATGCAGATGCGCGACGACGAAGAAGGTGTCGTGCACCTGCAAGTCGATCGGCACCGAGGCCAGCATGAGGCCCGTGAATCCGCCGATCAGAAAAACGGCGAAGAAGCCGAGAACGAAGAGGAAGGGCGGCTCCCAGTGCGGGCGCGAGCCCCAGAGAGTCGCAATCCAGCAGAAGATCTGGACGCCGGTCGGCAGAGCGATGATCAGGCTCGCCGCGGTGAAGAAGCTCTCGCCGAGCTGCGGAAGGCCCGTCGCGAACATGTGGTGGACCCAGAGGCCGAATCCCATGAACGCCGTCGTGGCCAGCGAGAGGACCATGGCCGGATAGCCGAAGATGCGGCGCCGCGCTGCCGCCGCGATCACGACCGAGATCATCCCCATCGCCGGGAGGAAGATCAGATAGACCTCGGGATGCCCGAAAAACCAGAAGAGGTGCTGCCAGAGCAGGGCGTCGCCGCCCTCGCCCGGGTTGAAGAAGTGGGTGCCGGTCGTGCGGTCCAGGATGAGCAGGCCGCTGGCCAGCATCACCGCCGGCATCGCGAACACGATCATCAGCGCGGTGACCACCATGGCCCAGACGAACAGAGGGATGCGGGGCAGGGTCATTCCGGGCGCGCGCATCTTGAAGACCGTGACCAGGATCTGCGTCGCGCCGATGAGCGCCGAGAATTCGGTGAAGGTGATCATCTGGGCCCACACGTCCACGCGGTGGCCCGGGGAGTACTGCGGCCCCGAGAGGGGGACGTACGAGAACCATCCGGCGTCCGGCCCGACGTTGCGCAGGAAGCCGGCGTAGAGAAAGAGGCCGCCAAAGAGGTAGAGCCAGTATCCGAGGGCGTTGAGCTTCGGAAACGCCACGTTGCGCGTGCCCACCATCAGCGGGACGAAATAGATTCCGAGGCCTTCCATCACGGGCACGGCGAAAAGGAACATCATCGTCGTGCCGTGCATCGTGAACACCTGGTTGTAGAGGTCGGGGTTCAGAAGGGTGTTCTCGGGAATCGCGAGCTGCAGGCGCATCGCGAACGCCTCGAGGCCGCCGAGAGCGAAGAAGACGAAGGCCGTCCAGATGTATCGTAATCCGATAGATTTGTGGTCGACGTTCGCGAGACCTCCGAGAAATCCCCGGGGCTGACCCCATGTGCGCGAGAGGCGGGCGACGTCCGGGACCTCGGCGGTGCGATACGCGGGGGCGGCGGCGGCGGTATCGGCGGCCATCACTTCAGGCTTCCGAGATACGCGAGCAGCGCGACGAGATCCGAAGCGGGGAGGGAATTCGGCGGCATGTGGTTGCCGGGCTTGATCCCCTGCGAATCGACGATCCACCCGCCCAGCGATCCCGGATTGTTCCCGAGCGTCGCGGCCGCGATGGTCCGGCGGCTCGCCAGATGCGTCAGGTCGGGCGCCTTCGTGCCCCCCGCGTCGGTGCCGCGAATCGTGTGGCAGGTCACGCAGGTGGAGGCGAGGAAGACCTCGCGGCCGCGGACCGCGTCTCGGACGCCGGTGCTTGCGAGGGCTGTCGCTGGCCGCCGAGCCACCGTTCGAAGGCCGCCGGAGGCTCGGCAATCACGAGAAGTCCCATGTGGGCATGCTGGTACCCGCAGAACTCGGCGCAGCGTCCGTGAAAGACGCCGGGCCGATCGGCGCGCAGCATCTGCGTCGCGTGCCGTCCGGGGATCAGGTCCGTCTTGCCGTTGAGGGCCGGCACCCAGAAGCTGTGGATGACATCGCCCGAGGCGAGCTTCAGCTGCACGGTGCGACCGACCGGCACGTGCAGCTCGTTGGCGGTGACGATTCGCTCGGCCGGGCCCGCCCCGGGATACCGGATCTCCCACCACCACTGGCGCCCGACGACCTCGACGACGAGATTCGAGGGTGCCGGCGCAATCGAGTTCTCGCGCCCGGTGCGCAGGCTCATGACCAGGAGCGCGAAGAGGACCAGGGTCGTCGACGGATCGCCGCGCCGAGCCCACGCGACGAGCCGCGGCCGGACGGGTCCCGGGCGTCCGCGCGGCGGCGCGCGAGCGCCGCGACGAGCGCGCGGAGGACCAGCGACGTACACGGCCGTCGAGATCCAGAAGAAGATCCAGTAGAGCGACGCGATTCGCGGCGGCCGCCGGGCCCGATGGCTCGAGCGCGGCGGGAAGTCGCCGCGGCGAGCGCACGCGATCATCGGCGACTCCATCGGCCCCGCGCCGGCCTGGAGAGTGGGTCCTGCTCGGCGGGCCCGGCGGATCGGCGAGCCGTCTTGCTCCGCGTCGAGAGCCTCGAACGTACGCGACGAGCTGCCAGATCTGAGACTCGGGAACGCGGCCGCCCCAGGCCGGCATCCCGTTGGGGGCGCCCTGCACGATCGTGCGGAAGATCGCGGGCGCCGTTCCCCCGTAGAGCCAGCGGTCGTCCATGAGTGCCGGTCCGATGCCGCCCCCGCCCCGGGAATGGCAGCCCGAGCAGTTGTACCAGTCGAACAGGCGCTGGCCTTCCGAGATCGCGTAGGCGATTGCCTTCGTACGGGTTGTGCGCGGCGAGGTGCTCCGGCCGGATCCGCCACGGACGACGCGCCGCCGGCCGGCGAGAGATCGGTGCGAGGCACTTCGCGCGGCGTGCCGACGCCGGCGCCGGAGTGCGCAGCTCGCGTCTGCGTCTTGCGGCACGCCGGCGCCGTGGCGCCGACGAGGAGGGCGGCGGCGAGAGCGATACGCGGGGTCGTTCGCCGGGTCATCCGCCCACCTCGCCGGCCCGGGGAACGCGGTATTCGTCGAGGAGCTTCTCGATCTCGGGCCGCCGCCGTTCCAGCACGGCGTCGATCGCGTCACGGAGGTCTTCGTGGCCGCGGCGAACGCCGACCGCAGATGTCGAAAACGAAAGGGAGGAAGGGCCGGTCCACGGAGGGTGTCACCGGCGCAATTCGCAGCGGCGCGGGGGAGCGCGCCGCGAAATATCCGGCGAGAGGCCCCCAGACGACGGCCACATCCACCTCCCCGCGGGCGACCGCGTCGACGATGCGCGCCGGCGGGTTCGGACGCGCGTAGTCGCCGTAGAGCGTGAAGCCCACGACGTTCGAGACGATGCCGCGCCTCGCGAGGGCGTGGGCGGGAGGCGTGTTGGCGTAGTCGTCCCCGGCGAGCTGGACGCCGATACGCAAGGACCGGAGCGCGGGATCGTCGAGGGAGCGCACGAGGTCGCCGCGGTTCGCGCGGGAGACGAACACGTACGTCGAGCGGTAGTACGGCCGTGTCGGCGACGCCATCTCGAATCCGCTCGGGATGCCCATGACGACGTCGCAAAGCCCCGCCTTCAGCGTGTTCCGGAAGAATCCGCGCCGCTGCGCCCACCACGTATAGGAGACGGGAACGGCGAGGTCGTGGGCGATGAGACGGGCGAGCTTGTTCTCGAGTCCTTCGAGACGGCGGTTGGAGAAGGGAAGATTGTTGGGATCGGCGCAAACACGCAAGGTGGTCGGGAGCGCTCCGGTTGCGGCTGCGGCCAGCCACCCGAGGGCCGCCCCCGCGAGCGCGAGGCGGACGTCACGGAAGCGCGAATGCATACAGCATGCCTCCTTTGGACGTGACCTCGGGCAGGTCCTTCATCGCGTTCGCGAAACCGAGCGCCGCGGTTCCGTCGCGCACGTCGAGCTCACCGGACACGACGGCGCCCGCCCATCCGCCGACGCCCGAAAGGACCGCGACGTACTGGCGTCCGTCAGGCCCCTGGTAGGTCACCGGCTGTCCGATGATTCCCGAGCCCGTCTTGAACCTCCAGAGCTCCTTTCCGCTGCGGGCATCGAGCGCCTTGAACCAGCCCTCCATCGTCCCGTAGAAGACGACGTCGCCCGCCGTGACGAGCGCGCCGCTCCATGCCGGGAACTTCTCGGGCGCGCTCCAAACTTTTCGGCCAGCCGTAGGATCCCAGGCGGTGACCGCTCCGCGATGTCCTCCGGGCCCGGCGTACATCCGGACGTTCGCGCCGACGAAGGGCGTTCCCTCGATGTAATTGGCCTCGAGGCCCTCGAAGTCCTGGCAGAGATTGTTGTGCGGGATGTAGAGAAGCCCGGTCCGTGGAGAGAACGCCGAGGGCTGCCAGTCCTTGCCGCCGGGCGAGGCCGGGCAGATGTCGCGGACGACGCGCCCGACCTCGGGTTTCTTCTCCGCGACCTCTTTCGGCCGGCCCGTCTTCAGGTCCACTCCGGAAGTCGTGGTGATGTGGACGAAGGGCTCGGCCGAGAGGACTTCGCCCGTGGCCCGGTCGAGGACGTAGACGTAGCCGTTGCGGTCGGGATGGAGCAGCGCCTTCCGCGGCGAGCCGTTCCACGTGAGATCGACCAGGACGTTCTCGTTGACGCCGTCGTAGTCGTACAGGTCATGGGGATTCCACTGGTATGCCCACACGGCCTCGCCCGTCTCGGGATCACGCGCGAAGATCGTCGCCGACCACTTGTTGTCGCCGGGGCGCTGCTCGGCGTTCCAGGGACCGGGATTCGACGTGCCGTAATAGACGAGGTGGAGCTCCGGGTCATACGAGATCCAGCCCCACGCCGTTCCACCGCCGATCTTCCACATGTCGGGAGGCCAGCTCGAGACCCCGAGGTCGGCCCCGCGGTCGGAGGCGTAGAAAGGATGAAAGCGCTCGCCGAGCAGGACGTCGCGGTCGGGGCCGGTCGACCACGCTTTCCAGACGACGCGTCCGCTCCCGGCGTCGAGCGCGACGAGCCAGCCGCGCACGCCGAATTCTCCACCGCTGTTTCCGACGAGAACCTTCCCGTCGACGACGAGCGGCGCCATGGTGACGGTCTCGCCGTTCTGAATGTCGCCGACCCGGGCGTTCCAGAGCTCCTGGCCGGTGAGGGCGTCGAGAGCGATCGTGTGGCCGTCGAGCGTGTTGAAAAAGACGCGGCCGTCGTCGTAGACGGCGCCCCGGTTGACGACGTCGCAGCAGGCGACGCCCTGCGGACGCCGGCGAAACTTTCGGCCGGTACGTCCAGAGCGGCGCCGCGTCGGGCCGCCGGAGATCCAGCGCGTAGAGAACATTGGGATAGGGAGTCACGACGTACATCGTCGTGCCGACGATCAGCGGCGCCGCTTCGTGGCCTTTGTCGGCGCCGGTCGAGAAGGTGAACGCGGGCTTGAGCGTGGACACGTTCTGCGTCGTGATCTCGGCGAGCTCGCTGTAGCGGCTGCCGGCGAAATCCTTCGCAGGCTGTGCCCAGTCCCGGGCGTCGGAGGGCACCCACGCGGGCAGCGAGGCTCGGCCCGACGGAGAAGGCTCCGGTGTCCGGCGCGTCGGGCTCGGGGGTGGAACCGCCGCTGTGCGGTTTCGGCAGGCCGCCGCCGCGAGGAGCGAAAAGAGAAGAACCATGAGTCGTCGCATGCCGCGAAGACGCCTTCGGCGTCTTCGCCGTCCCGTGCTGCAAGGAGCGCGCCGTCTCGCCTCGTCTGGCAAGCCGCTTGCTGCGCTCCCGGTCGGATGCGACGTCCATGACGGGTTTGGCGCCGGCCATGGCCCTGGTGGCGGCGCTGCTCGTCGGGGCCGCCCCAGGCGGCGAGGTGCGCACCCTCGCCAAGGGCGTCGTCGTGGGGCCCGTAGGGCATGGGATCGCCGGCGCCCGCGTTTCCGCTCCGAACCGCGCGGACGCCAGCGTCGCCGCCGACGCCGACGGGGATTTCGATCTCGACTTTGGGGGCGTGCCCCCGGTGGAGTTGCGCGTGGAGGCCGAAGGGTACGCGGCGCGAAGCTTCGTATGGGATGGACAATCTCCGCTCCGCCTGGAGCTCATCCCGGTCGCCTTCGCCGATGCGATCACCGTGACTGCCGAGCGTGCCCCGAGCCGCATTCGCGACGTGCCGGCGAGCGTGGTCGCGGTGTCGTCCGACGATCTGGCGCTCGCACCCACGACCGCGATCGACGCCACGCTCCGCGAGGTTCCGGGGTTCACGCTGTTCCGCCGGGCGGACAGCCGGACGGCAAACCCGACGACGCAAGGAGTCTCCCTGCGCGGCGTGGGCGGCAGCGGCGCCTCGCGTGCCCTGGTCGTCGACGACGGCGTGCCGCTGAACGATCCCTTCGGCGGCTGGGTGTCGTGGGGACGAATCGTGGAGCCGTCGCTCGATCGCGTCGAAGTGCTGCGCGGAGGCTCGTCCGATCGGTACGGCGCCCCGGCGCTCTCGGGCGTCGTCGAAGTGGTCCGGCGGGGACCTTCCGACACGGGGATCAGCGGCGAGGCATCCTACGGCAGCGCGGACTCCGCTGCGGCCGACGCATTCGCCGCGGTCGCGTCGGATCCGTGGTCCGCGCGCGTCGCGGCATCCGGCTATCGGACCGACGGCTGGATCCTCCTGCCTTCCGATCAGGCCGGCCCGATCGACGTTCCGGCGAACTCCCGCTACGCGACCGTGGAAGCGGCCGCGGCGCATGCGAGCGCAGGGGAGCGGCTGTTTCTCCGCGGGTCCTACTTCGACGAAGATCGCAACAACGGTACGCCGCGGCAGGTCAACGACACGCGGCTCTGGCAGGTGTCGGCCGGCGGAGATGGCACGACCTCGGCCGGCGACTGGACGTTACGCGCCTACGGCGTCGGGGAAGCGTATCGACAGACGTTCACCGCGGTGTCCTCGGACCGGACCGAGGAAACATTGACGCGCCGCCAGGAGGTGCCCTCGTCCGCGGCGGGCCTGAACGCCCAGTGGGAGACCGCGCGCGGCGCGCATCGGATTCTCGCCGGTGCGGAGGGCCGCTACGTGAAGGGGGTGTCCAACGAGGTCGTTGGCGCGGAGGGCGCGTCGGTTTCCGACGCGGGCGGCCGCCAGACGACGGCGTCCGCATTTCTGCAGGACCGCATCACGGCCGGAGACCGCTGGAGCCTGTCGCTGAGCCTCCGCTTCGACGCCTGGAACAACTTCGAAGGGTTTCGCCGCCAGGGACCGGCCGAAGGCCCGCTCGCCCGCACGGAGCTGGCCAGCCGTTCTGCGACGTCCTGGAGCCCGAGAGCCGCCGCCGTCTACCAGGCTTCGTCCGAGGTCTCGTTGAACGCATCCGTCTATCGGTCGTTTCGCGCGCCCACGCTCAACGAGCTCTATCGCAACTTCCGGGTGGGCAACTCGTTGACGCTCGCGAACGAAGAGCTCGGTCCCGAGACTCTGGTCGGCGGAGAAGCCGGAGCGGTGTGGGCGTTTCTCGGGGGAAGCGCGTCGGCGCGGACGACCTTCTTCTGGTCCGAGATCGACGGCGCCGTCGGCAACCTCACCCTCGAGACCACGCCGGATCTCATCACGCGCCAGCGCCGAACATCGGCCGCACCCGCGCGCGGGGAGTCGAGCTCGACATCGAAGCTCGAGTCTCTGCCCACCTTCGCGTGACCGGGGGCTATCTCTACGCCGACTCCCGGGTTCGCGAGTCGGACGAGCCCGAGCTCGCCGGCAAGCGCGTCCCGCAGGTGCCCCGCCACCAGGCGTCCCTCCAGTTGCTCGGGAGCCTCGAGCGAGCGCGGATCTCAATCCTCGGGCGCTACGGCGCCGCGCAATACGAAGACGACCGCAACGCTCTCCGCATCCCGGGATTCACGGCGCTCGACGCCCAGGCGGCATACGCGCTCTCGCCGGCGCTCGAAGTCTTTCTTGCCGGCGAGAACCTGACCAATCGCCGCGTTGTCACGGGCAGGACGCCGCTCACGACTCTGGGCCCGCCCCGACAGTTTCGGGGCGGCGTTCGGTTCCGGGTCGGCTGAGAAGCCGACCTCAGGCGTCGGCGCCTCCGGAAGGGACGTTCCGACGTTTGGACCCCTTCCGAGGCTTCCACCCTCCACGGATCGCGGTTCCACCGGCTTTCGGCTCGAGCAAGGCTCCGTCGGTCGGCGGCGCCGGCGGCGACTCCATCTGCTTCGCGTGGCTTCGGGCCATCATCTTCCCCGCAAGCCCGGCGGAGATCCGCTCCGCCGCCACCGCGACCTTCCCGGCGGAGCCCACCGTCATTTCGTCGCGCGGATTTCGAGCGAGCTCGAGCATCGCATCGATGACTTCCTGCGGATCATGGACGGGCGGAGGGGGAGTGATCTCGTGGCCGCTGTAGTTGGCCGCATGCTGGAAAAATGGCGTGTCGTGCGCATCGGGCAGTAGCGTACAGACGCGGATGTCCCGGTCCGCCTCGTTCTCCTCGAGCTCGAGCCGGAGCGCGGCGCTGAGACCGATGACTCCGTGCTTCGCGGCCGAGTAGGACGCGTAATAGAGCGACGGAACTTTTCCCGCAACGGAGCCGACATTGATCAGGATGCCTCGGCGTTGCTTTCGGAACTGCCGCAGCGCGACGTAGCTCCCGTAAAGAGTCCCCAGAAGCGTCGTCTCGATGACCTGCGCGTGATCGTGCAGGGGAATCGCGTCGAACAGCCCGATCGCCCCGGCCCCCGCGTTGTTGATCCAGACGTCGATCCGACCGAACCGGGACGCCGCCTCCCGGGCGAGCTGGGCGACGTCGACCGGATCCGAGACATCGGTCTCCACCGCCATGGCTTCTGCGCCTTCGGCAACGCACGAGCGGGTGACTTCGTGAAGGACTTCGCTGCGCCGCGCGGCCAGCACGAGGACGGCACCGGCGCGCGCGAATCCCAGCGCCGCCCCGCGGCCGAAGCCGCTGGAGGCGCCGGTGATGACGACGACTTTTCCGTTCAGCGAATCGTTGACCGGCTCCGTGCGACTCATACGAGCCTCTCCCTCGACGGCGTGGCGGTCGGGTCGATGACGACCTTGATGCAGCCGTCCCGTTTTCCTGGAACATTGCGTAGGCGTCCGGGACCTCCTCGAACGCCACACGGTGTGTGATCACGAATGACGGATCGATGTCTTCAGACTCGATCTTCTCGAGCAGCGGCCGGAGGTAGCGATGGACGTGGGTCTGTCCCATCCGGAGCGTCAGCCCCTTTCCGAATGCCGCCCCGAAAGGCACCTTGTCGAGGAAGCCGGCGTACACGCCAGGGATCGAAATGACGCCGCCCGGCCGGCAGGCCTGGATCGCGGTGCGCAGCACGATGGGACGGTCGGTTTCGAGTCGAACGGCCTGCTTGACCTTGTCGTACCAGTCGGTGGGGCCATGACCGTGGGCTTCGAGACCGACGGCGTCGATGCAGGCGTCGGGACCGAGGCCGCCCGTCAGGAAGCGCAGGCGCTCCAGGACGTCGCCCTGACTCTCGTCGATCGTCTCCGCACCGGCGGCCTCAGCCATCGACAGTCGTTCGGGAACGCTCTCCACCGCGATGACGCGTTCGGCGCCGAGAAGGAAGGCGCTTCGGATCGCGAACTGGCCGACGGGGCCCGCGCCGAAGACCGCGACGGTGTCTCCGGGCGAGATGTCGCAGTTCTCCGCGGCCATCCAGCCGGTGGGGAAGATGTCGCTGAGGAAGAGCACCTTCTCGTCCGGGATCCCCTGCGGGAATCTTCACGTGCCCGACGTCGGCGTACGGAATGCGGACGTACTCGGCCTGCCCGCCGGCGTAGCCGCCGTAGATGTGGGAGTAGCCGAAGAGGCCGGCCGTCGTATGGCCGTTGAGCTTCTCCGCCAGCGCGGCGTTCGGGTTGGAGTTGTCGCAGAGAGACCAGAGCTCCCGCATGCAGAAGTAGCAATGGCCGCAGGCGATGGCGAAGGGCACGACGATGCGGTCGCCCTCGTGGAGATTGGTCACGCCGGAGCCGGTCGCGACGACCTCTCCCATGAACTCGTGGCCGAGGATGTCGCCCTTCTTCATTGAAGGCACGAATCCTCCGTACAGATGGAGGTCCGATCCGCAGATCGCCGTCGAGGTGACGCGGAGGATGGCGTCCCGGGGATTCAGGATCCGCGGCTCGGGGACGTCCTCGACGGCGACGTCGGTTTTTCCGGTCCAGCAGACGGCTCTCACGGCCGCACCTCGGAAGCCGCCGCGGCCTCGCGCTCCGGTCGCGCTTCGTCCTGTCGGCCGGACGCCTGGCTTTCCGTGGTCGGGATTTCGCCGGTCTCGAGCAGCCGCTTGAATCTCCGGAGATCCTCGCGCACCTCCGTCTCGGGGTCTTCGCCGAAGAGCTTGGCGAGCGTCGCGCCGGCCTTTCCCGCCGGCGCTTCGTAGGCGAGGTGAATCACGGCGACGGTGCCTCGATCCCCGGTTGCGGGATGAAACTCCACCTGGCCTCCGTGCCGAACGTCGGGCTCGCCGATGGTCCGCCAGTGGATCGACCGACCCGGGACCTCTTCGACGATCTCGGCGTCCCACTCCATCGTGCGGTCTCCGGGACCGCGGACGACCCAGTGTGATCGTTTGTCGTCGAGCTCCGTCACCGACTCGACGTGGTTCATGAAACGGGAAACTCCGAAAAGCGCCGCCAGAACGCGAAAGCCACGTCGGCGGGAACGTTCAGGGTGAAACTCTGGCGGACCTCGATACCCTTGGCCATGGGACACCCGGGATTTCTGATTCGAGAAGCCTGTTCGTCGGCCGGGGGCGCCGGCCGCGCGTCCGCCTCCACGACGGACGGGCTGGATCCTGCAAGAGGCGTTCCCGCGAAACCGCTCAAATGAAAGGCGCCCCGAGCTGGGGCGCCTTTCCGGACCAAAGCAGAACGCCGACAGATCAGGCGTTGCCGCGCGAACGAGACTTGTCGGAACCCGAGGTCGTCCCGGACGACGAGCTGGACGAGCCGGAGCCGGAGGTCATTCCGGACGAGGTCCCGAAGTCATGCCGGACGAGGAGCCGAAGGACGTGCTCCTGTCCTTGGACGCGACGACGAGGACCCCGACGTTTCGGAACCGTTGCCCTGCTCGACGCGCAGGCGATTGTGCACCTGCTTGACGCCCGCGGAGTCCTCGGCGACGTCTTCGGCCATCCGCTTCATCCAGCGGTCGGGGACGGTGCCTTCGAGCGTGACTTCGCCCGATGTCACCATGACCGTGATCTCGGAGGCATCGATCTCGCCGTGCTCTTCGAGCCGGTCGCTGAGCTCTTCCTTGATGCGCTCGTCGGAACGTTGGTAGCCCTTCGGGCCCTTGCCGAAAAAGCGGCCGATCTTCGAGCCGAGAGACTCGCCCTGCTCTTCACCACGCTGACCGCCGCGGCCGAGACCGTAGCTTCCCGCGTAGCGCTGCTGGCTGTAATCGGCTCCTTCGCCACGGCCCCAGCGGCCGATGGCCTGTGAGCTCGGCCCGCCGCTGAATCCGCCGCGATAGCTCTGCCCGAAACCGCCCTGGGAGCCCTGGCCGAAACCGCGCTGGGAACCTTGCCCGTATCCACCCTGCGATCCCTGAACCCGCCCCGACCCTGGCCCTGCGAGCCCTGACCGTAGCCACCCTGCGATCCCTGGCCGTATCCGCCGCGGGACTGCCGGGTCTGTCCCCACTCGGACTCTCCCCGATACCGCTCATCTTCCATGCGTCCCCAGTCCTGCTGTCCACCCGCCCTGCCCGGACGCCACGGCCGCCACCCCGAAGCTGGAAGCGCGGCCGCCGCCGAAGCTGGAGCCGCCGTAACCCTCGCCCGGCCGCCACGAACCCTGCTCGCCACGGTCGAACGAGTAGCCCTGCCCGCCGCGGCCCTGAGAACCGAAGCCTTGCGACCGGCCTTCGAAGCCGCCCTCCGGCTCGGGGTAATCGCTCTCTTCGTAGCCTCCGCCCTGTCCGTAGGAGCCCTGCCCGTATCCACCCTGGGAACCCTGACCGTAAGAACCCTGTCCATACGAGCCCTGCCCGTAACGTCCCTGACTCTGCTGGCCGTACCGCGAGCCCTGGCCACGCTGCCCCTGTCCGTAAGAGCCGCGTCCCTGCGATTCGCTCGACTGTCCGTAACGACCCGCTCCACCGCTCTCGAACTCCTCGTCGGAGCGGCCGTACCTTCCTTCGTCCTCTCTTCCACGATCGAATCGACGCTCAGCCATGTCTCGAACCTCCTGAGTGATGGATTTGCGAATCGAAATCTTTGTGCGTTCTCCGAACGAAAACTCGTTTGCTACTTCTTCTTCGTGCTTCCGCTCCGTCCGCCGGCCGTCTTGGTTCCGCTGTTTCCGGTCCGCGCTCCCGTCCCGCTTTGGTTCTGGCGAGAGGAACCGGCGCGATTCATTCCCTGACCTGCGTTTCCGCTCTTCGATTCTCCACCCCTTGCCCGTGCCATGGAAAACTCCCCTTGGTTATTGGTCGTGCGGCCGAATCCTCGACCGCCGGGTTGGGCGATCCGCCCGCGATCGGGTCATGCAAGAGGCGTTCCGAGGAGCGTGCGGCGATGTCGGATGTCGCGCGATGGAGGCTTCAATAAGTGCAGCGCGTTCCCGGAAAACTGGCGTCGGCCTTGCTCCGAAGACCTCCATGAAAGCGTGCGACGTCCTGATCGTGGGTGGAGGAGCCGCCGGACTGTCCGCGGCCGCCGAGCTCAGCGAAGCGGGAGCGCGAGTGCTCGTCCTGGAAGCGCGCCGTCGAACCGGCGGGCGCATCTGGACGCGCAGACCGAGGACATGGCCGGTGCCGGTCGAGCTCGGCGCCGAATTCGTCCACGGACGCAGCCCGGAGCTCTTCGAGATCGCCCGCGACGCGGCGCTCGAGGTGGTCCGGCTGCCGTCCGGGCATCTCGAGTGGCGGCGCGGGGCTTTCCGGGACATGGGCGACGTCTGGCGGCGGTTCGAAGCATTGACGAAAAGGATGCCGTCGAAGGGTCCGGGTCGAGATCGTTCGGTCGCCGAATTCCTCGCCTCGCGCCGCAAGCTTTCGGCATCGGACCGTCGCCTCCTCTCGTCGATGGTCCAGGGTTACGACGCCGCGCCGCTCGAGCGTGCCAGCGTGCGTGCACTCTCGACCGCCGGCGAGAGACCTTCGGATCTGGACGAGCGCGCCCAGTTCCGGATCCTCTCCGGTTACGAGGCCGTGATGCGATGGATCGAGGAGCGCGTCGAGCGGGCGGGCGGAACGATCCTCCGTTCGATGGTGGTGCGGGAAGTCCGGTGGCGTCCGAAGCGGGTCGAAGTGCGTGCCGAATCCGGCAGTGCTCTTCGCGCGTTTCGCGCGCGGGCGGCGGTGATCACGCTTCCTGTCGGCGTTCTCAAGGCCGCGCCAGGCTCCCGCGGCGCCGTCGCGTTCGATCCCGAGCCCGCCTCGATCCGCAGGGCCCTCGCCGGGGTCGAGATGGGCGACGTCGTGCGGCTCGTCCTGCGCTTCCGCGAATCGTTCTGGAGAGAATCCGCGGGGGAGGCCGCGTTCGTGCACGCCGCCGGGCCTTTCCAGACGCTCTGGACGGCGGCGCCGGTGGACCTGCCGATGCTGACTCTCTGGGCGGGAGGTCCTCCGGCGACCCGGCTCCGGGAGCGAGGGCGGCCGGCGATTCTGGACGCGGCCCTGCGCCAGCTCGGAAGCCTGTTCGGGATCTCCGCGGCGCGTGCTCGGCGTCTCCTCGTCGCGGCCGACCTCCACGACTGGACAGCCGATCCCTTCTCGCGCGGCGCCTACAGCTATCAAGCCGTCGGAGGCGCCGAGGCGCCCGACCGCCTCGCCCGGCCGATCCGCGGCACGCTCTTCTTCGCCGGGGAAGCGATGTCGGTCGATGAGAGCGGCACGGTTCCCGGAGCGATCGCGAGCGGCCGCCGCGCCGCGCGGCAGGCACTGCGCTAGACGAGAATCGCGGAACGAGACTTGCAGCGCCGATCCTCCGGAGGCCACTCATGAAAGCGGTCGTCTGGAAAGGCGTCGGAGACATCGGAGTCGAGAACGTTCCGGATCCAAAAATCGAGGAGCCGACGGATGCGATCGTGCGTCTGACCGCGAGCGCGATCTGCGGGACGGACCTGCACTTCGTCCGGGGCACCGTCGGGGAGATGAAACCCGGCACGATCCTGGGACACGAGGGCGTCGGCATCGTCGAGGAGGTTGGCAAGAACGTGCGAAACCTGCGTGTCGGGGACCGTGTCGTGATCCCCTCGACGATCGCGTGCGGATATTGCTCGTATTGCCGCGCGGGGTACTACGCCCAGTGCGACACCGCGAATCCCAGGGGGACCGCTTTCTTCGGTGGTCCGAAGGACTCCGGTCCGTTCCAGGGTCTGCAGGCGGAGCTCGCCCGGATCCCGTTCGCGAACGTGGGCCCGGTCAGGCTCTCCGATGAGGTTTCGGACGATCAGGCGATTCTGATGTCCGACATTTTTCCGACCGGCTACTTCGGGGCCGAACTCGCCGAGATCAAGCCCGGCGATCCGGTCGCTGTCTTTGGTTGCGGACCAGTGGGCCAGTTTGCGATCGCGAGCGCCCGGCTCCTGGGAGCCGGCCGGATCTTCGCGATCGACAGAGTGAAGTCGCGGCTGGAGATGGCGAGCCGCCAGGGCGCGGAAACGATCGACTTCGACTCCGAGGATCCGGTCGAGACGCTCAAAGAGCTGACGGGCGGCATCGGCCCGAATCGCGTCATCGATGCGGTCGGTGTGGACGCGGAGACCTCTCACGGCGGTCCCGGGGCCCGCAAGGCGCGGAAAGATAAGCAGAAGTTCCGCGAGGAGGTGGAGGAGATCGCTCCGAAGGCGAAGCCGGACGGAGATCTCTGGGTGCCGGGTGACGCGCCCTCGCAAGCCCTCGCCTGGGCCGTCGATGCCGTCGCCAAGGCCGGAACGATCTCCGTGATCGGCGTCTACGCCGAGAAGTCGCAGTTTCCGATCGGCAAGGCGATGGCGAAGAACCTCACCGTCGAGATGGGCAACTGCAATCACCGGCGCTACATCCCGCGCCTTCTCGAGATGGTGCGAGCGCGCCAGATCGATCCCGCGGAGGTGCTGACCAATCAGGTGTCGCTCGAGGAGGCGCTGGAGGCCTACCAGGCTTTCGACACGCGGGAGGAAGGCTGGATCAAGGTCGAACTGACACCGGCCGCTTGAGCGCGGCGGCCGCCGCGCCGCGAGGCGACGCCCCGCCGGAGCGGAGTCAGCTCGAGGGAAGCTCGCGCGATCGGGCCGCAGATGGAGAGAAACGAACGACCAGAATCAGGAGCGATGCGGCGACCAGGACTACGGCCAGGATCGAGGTGAGCAGCACGCGATGCGTGGCCCGAGCGGCCCGTGTCGCGCGTTCGGCGAGCTCGGCGCGCTCGTGCCCCTGAATCTCCGCGACGGTCTTTCGGATCTCGTCCATCCGGCTCTTGCCGAGATCGGTGTCCACGGTCGCCAGAGCGCCGTCGCGATTGCCGGCATCCATCATCTCGATCGTGACCCGCAACTCGGACATTTTCTGGCCGACCAGGGTCTGCAGCGTCCGCGCCCGGCTCCTCTGAATGGGGTCATTCTGCTCGCGGGCCTGAAGCTGTTGGATGGCCGGGAACACGCGGTCGACGGCGTTCGAATACGGTTCGAGATAAGAACGCCGGCCGACCAGGAGATAACCCCGCTGGCCGATCTCGGCATCGCGGAGGAGAGACAGAATCTCCTCGGACTTCTGAATCGAGTCCCAGGCCGCATCGACCTCGCGCGCCGTGGCCGCGGCGGCGCGGCTGTTCGCGAAGTTCGCGGCGACGAGGACGACCGCGCAGCACACGCCGAGGGCCGCGGCGGCCAGAGCCCCGAGGGAACTGCGGGTCATCTCCGTCGATTCTGTTGGTCCGGGGCTCGAAAAGCAACGACAGGAGCCGGCGGGGTCAACTCCCGTTGGAAAGCAGCCGCGCGAGGCGCTTTTCGACGCGACCGAGCACGCGCGGAGAGGCGCGGATGAGCTGCTCCAGCGAAGGGGGATCGGTCAGCAGGCGTCCGCGCTCGTACGCTTCCAGGATGCCGGGGCTGACGTACGAGGCCCGGCACACCGCGGGCGTGTTCCCGAGGAGCTCCGCGGTTTCGCGCATCGCCTCCGCGATGCTGCGCTTGAGGGCCCGCGCCGTCGGCGGGTCGGGGTAGCCGCCGCGGGCGAGCGCACAGGCGCCGAAAAGCGTTCCCGCCCACGTCCGGAAGTCCTTGGCGGTGACGTGGCCTCCGGTGATCTCGCTGAGATACGCGTTGAGATTTCTCCGCCGCACGTTCACCCAGGCATCTCCGCCGTTGCGATAGCGGAACACCTCGGGACCCGGATCGGCGAGGAGCGCGCGCACGACGCGCGCGGCGGCCGCGTCTTCGATCTCCCGCAACTGGTGCTTGCCGCTCTTGCCCGGGTAGTCGAGCATCACCCGGGAGCCTCGGACGCGCACGTGCTTCGGACGGAGCGTGGCGAGGCCGTAGGAGCCGTTGTCCCGGGCGTACACCTGGCTTCCGGGCCGAAGGAATCCCCTCAGGAGCAGCCGGGCCATCGCCGCGAGGACGCGCTCGCGCGACAGACCTTCCCGCCGCAGGTCCTGGGCGAGACGCGCCCGCAGCGCGGGCAGGGCGCGGAGAAACGCCAGGAGGCGCGCGCGCTTGCGCGTCTCGCGGAGGCGCGTCTGTTTTTCGGAGTACACGTACTGCCACCGTCCGGCGCGGTCGCGGCCGATCGCCTGCACGGCGGAGGCCGCCGACGGACTGACGTAGACGTCAGTCCAGGCCGGGGGCAACACGAGCGCGCGGATCCGGGCCTGCTCGTCGCGTGATACGCGACCGCCGTCCGCTCGTCGGTACCGGAAGCCCCTCTTCGGCGAGCCCAGCCGCCGGATCCCCGACGACTGAAGTCTTTCGACGACCGTCATCGGAGACCCGGCGGCCTTCGGCGGAATCTCGCCGGGCTCAGTGCTCAGCCGGGGCGCCGGGCCGGCCGCCCTTGCGGCCGCGCGTCATCTGCTTGCGAGACTGTTTCGCGCGCGCGGCGCCGATCGCCGTCTTGACGTCCTTCTTCTCTTCGGGCGGGGGCAGCACCGCGGCCATCCCGAGGTGATCGAGCCACAGCTCCCGGCTCCATCCCTGCGTGTGGTACAGGTGCTCGTCCTCCTCGTCCTCGACTTCGTCGTGCGCTTCGGAGATCGCCTTCTTCTCTTTGCCCGTCAGCTCCTTCGCGATCTCTCCGAGGAGCTCCCAGTTCTGGTGGTCTTTCGTCTCCGCGAGGACGACGCACTCCGCGGCGACGATCTGCGCGGCTTCGGGCTCGCCCTCCTCGCGCGCCATCACCATGGCCTGCACGAGCGATTCGCCGATGTGGCGGACGACCTTGCGTCCGGGCGTTTCCTTCTCGGCATCCATGCCGAGCGTCTCCATGACATCGCGCAGGATCTGCTCGTGGCGCATCGTCTGCTCGAGATACTTCTCCCACTCTTCCTTCAGGTCGTCGTTCTCCGCACAGCGCACGGCGTTCGTGTACACCTGTACGCCGCCGATCTCGGTTTCGAGCGCTTCGTACAGGAGATTCTCCATCTGCTCTTTCATCGATTGATCCTCCCGCGCTCGACCAAGGCAAGGGCCATGCCACACGACCACGGGCACGCTTCTTGAATTTTCAACGATGCGGGGAAGTTCCCCGACAAAGGAGGATTCCATGGCGGATCGAGACAATCGTTCGAACAAGGGACAGCAAAACAACACGAGCCGCGCGGGCCAGAGTGGCCGCAGCGGTCAGGGAAGTCAGGGGGGGCAGAGCGATCAGCCCCGCAACGAGCAGGGGGAGTTCGAGAGCGGCCGCGGAACGAGCGGCCGTCAGGGGCAGGGCTCCGAGGGCCAGGGCTCTCAGGAGCCAGCGCTCGAAGAAGCAGGGATCCCAGGGCACGGAAGGAATGGAGGAGGAGGAACAGTAGGTCCTCGCCACTCACCCGAGCCCTTGTTTCGCCAGAAGGCCGGCGGAGTTCCGCCGGCCTTCCCTTTTGGCAGACGGATTTTTCGGCGCCTGAGGCACGTTTCTTGAAAGGTTCAGACGGGAGGCCACTTGCCGCTAGAACAATACCGTCGCAAGCGCCGGTTCGGCGTGACTCCGGAGCCGCGAGGGAAACCCCGGCCGGCTCCTCGAAAGAGTTCCCGCGCGAAGAAGCTCGCCTACGTCATCCAGAAGCATCGCGCGACCGCGCTTCACTACGACTTTCGGCTCGAATGGAAAGGCGTGATGCTCTCCTGGGCCGTGCCCCGCGGCCCGTCGCTCAACCCCGCGGACAAGCGCATGGCGATGCCGACCGAAGACCACCCGATCGAGTACAACAAGTTCGAGGGCGTGATCCCCGAAGGGGAGTACGGCGGCGGGACGGTCATGATCTGGGACCGCGGGACGTGGACGCCCGTAGATCCCGACGTGGATACGGCCCTCGCGAAAGGCGAGGTGAAGTTCCGGCTCGACGGCGAAAAGCTGCAGGGAGAGTGGGTGCTGGTCCGCATGGGAAAGCGCCGCGGCGAAACGCGGAATCCCTGGCTGCTCATCAAGCACCGCGACGAGACCGCCAGCAAGCGGGACATCGCCGACGAGGAGCCGCGTTCCGTGGTTACGGATCGACTGCTCGTCGAGATCGCGCGTGACGAGGGCGGCAACATGGAGAAAGCGGCCGACGGCGATCCGCCGGCCCTTCTGCGAAAGATGCTGGCCAACCCGAAGCTGGTGAAACCGGCCAAGAAATCGGCAAAGAAAGCCGTCTGGCACTCGAATCGAGAGCCCGCCCGGCGCGCAAGACCCTGACGCGATGGCGACGCGCGACATCGTCGTCGTCGGCGCATCCGCCGGGGGAGTCGAGCCCCTCCGCGCGATGGCGGCCGGTCTGAACCCGGAGATGCGGGCCGCCGTCTTCGTCGTGCTCCACATTTCGGCCGACCAGCCCAGCGCCCTCGCGCAAGTCCTGGATCGTTCGGGCCCTCTCCCCGCGCGGGCGGCGGAAGATGGCGACCCCATCGAGCCGGGGCGCATCTGGGTGGCCCCCCCGGATCGGCACCTGACGGTCGAGCCAGGCCGCCTGCGTGTCGTCAAAGGTCCGAAGGAGAACCGGCATCGCCCCTCCATCGACGTCCTGTTTCGGAGCGCCGCGCGCGCGTACGGCCCCCGGGTGATCGGGGTGGTGCTCTCGGGCTCGCTCGACGATGGAACGGCCGGCCTCATCGCGGTCAAGATCCGCGGGGGTGTCGCGGTGGTGCAGGATCCGGGCGAGGCGTTTTGCGGCGACATGCCCCGGAACGCGATGCGCTACCTGGAGGTCGATCACGTCGTTCCGACCGCCGCTCTCGGCCCCCTTGTTGGCCGCCTCGCGGAGGAAGAAGTCGACGTCGAGGACGCTCCGCCTTCCAGCCCGGAGATGGACCACGAGACCCGGATCGCGCGTCTGGACCGCGACGCACTCGAGACGGAGGACAAGCCCGGGGTGCAGTCCGCCATCTCTTGTCCGGACTGCCGGGGTGTCCTCTGGGAGATCCAGGAGGGGGATCTGCTTCGGTTCCGGTGCCGCACGGGGCACGCTTTTTCCCCGGAAACCCTTCTCTCCGCGCAGGGCGACGGAGTCGAGACGGCTCTCTGGGAAGCCCTCCGCGCGATCGAGGAAAGGGCCTCGCTGCGCCGGAGACTGGTGAGCCAGGCCCGAGAGCGCCGCCTGGATTCGCTCGCCAGCCATTTCGAGGTCCAGGCGCAAGAGGCCGAGAAGGCCGTGGATTCCCTTCGCCGGCTGCTCCTTTCGCGCACCGCGGACTAGGAAGAATCTCCCCCCGCGCCCCCGGGCGCTGCCATAAACTTGACTGGTCCGCCAAACTTCTCGTCCATAAGGGCCGTTTTATTTGAAACGGAGTCGACAGAAGCCTAGGCCCAGGAGCGCGACGCGTGCGTCGTCCGGAAGACGCGTTCGTAGCGCCTCGTCGAGGTCTCGCCCGGCCGCCTCGAATGCATTTCCGATCGTCGGCATCGGCGCCTCGGCCGGAGGGCTCGAAGCGTTCACCAAGCTGCTGACACACCTTCCGGCGGACACGGGCATGGCGTTCGTCCTCGTCCAGCACCTGGACCCCAAACGGGACAGCCTGCTGACCGAGATTCTCTCCCGCTCGACCACGATGCCGATCCGCGAGGTTCGTGGCGGCATGCGCGTCCAGATCAACAACGTCTACGTCATTCCGGCCAACGCCGACATCGGTCTCGTCGCCGGATCCTTCCGTCTGACAAAGCGAGCGACCGGCCGCGGCCGGGAGATGCCGATCGATCACTTCATGCTGTCGATGGCCGAGCAGTACAAGAGCCGGGCGATCGGGGTCGTGCTCTCGGGGACCCTGTCCGACGGGGCGCACGGCCTCCGGGCGATCAAGGCCGAAGGCGGGGTGACGTTCGCCCAGGACGAGGCCTCCGCCAGGTTCAAGGACATGCCCCGTGCGGCGATCGCGGCCGGCGCGGTGGACTTCGTTCATCCTCCCGAGAAGATCGCGCTCGAGCTCGTGCACATGGCCCGGCATCCTTACCTTCGACCGGTTCCCGCGCACGTCGCCGGAGTTCCCCGTCGCCGTCGAGGGCTCGGATCACCGACGTGTGCTCCACATCCTCCGCACGACGACGGGCGTCGATTTTTCGAACTACCGTCAGACGACCGTCAAACGCCGGATCGCCCGGCGCATGGCCCTGCGCAAGGTCGAGAGCCTCCGCAAGTACACCGAGCTCTTGCGGAAGGATCCCGGGGAAGTGCACGCCCTTCACGAGGACATCCTGATCACGGTCACGGCGTTCTTTCGGGATCCGGAAGTTTTTCAGAGCCTGCAGCGCACCGTCTTTCCGTCTTTCCTCAAAGACCGCGACGAGAACGCTCCGATCCGGATCTGGGTCCCGGGCTGCTCCACGGGCGAAGAGGTCTACTCCCTGGCGATCGCGCTCTTCGAGACGCTGGAAGGGTCGGACAAGCCCCCGACGGTCCAGATCTTCGCCACCGACGTCTCGGACTCGGCGATCGACAAGGCGAGGGCCGGCGTCTACCTGGAGAACGCCATGGTCGACGTGTCGCCCGAGCGACGCCGCCGGTTCTTCCGGCAAGACCGACGGCGGCTGGCAGATCTCCAAGACCATTCGCGACGTCTGCGTCTTCGCGCGCCAGAACGTCACGTCCGATCCGCCGTTCTCCAACCTGGATCTGGTCAGCTGCCGCAATCTGCTGATCTATCTGGAGCCGATCCTGCAGAAGCGGGTCCTGCCGATCTTCCACTACGCCCTTCGGCCTCTGGGGAATCTCGTTCTCGGCAACGCCGAGACGATCACGGGCTTCTCGGAGCTCTTCCTGCCGATTGACCGCAACCATCGCATCTTCGCCAAGCGGCCAGGGCTCGTCCCGTCAGATCCTGGAGTTCGGCCAGAGACACGTCGCCGGGGAGCAGGAGGAGCCGGCGGCCGCGCCTCAGATCGTGCCGCCGATCGACCTCCAGAAGGAGGCCGACCGGGTGATCCTCGGCCGCTACGCTCCGGCGGCGGTCCTGATCAACGACGCGTTCGAGATCCTTCAGTTCCGCGGCAAGACGAGCCCGTACCTGGAGGCTGCGCCGGGAGTCGCGAGCTTCAACATCCTGAAGATGGCGCGCGAGGGCCTGCTCGTCGAGCTCCGAAGCTCGATTCTCAAGGCCCGACGCGCGGGCCGGTCCGTGCGCAAGGAGGGACTCCGCGTCCGACAGGACGGCCACGTTCGCGCCGTGAACCTCGAGATCGTGCCGATGAAGCAGGGAGAAAGCGGCCTCTATCACTTCCTGGTGCTCTTCGAAGAGGCGGACGCAAAACGGAAGGCCGCTCGCGTCCCGACTCCGGAAATCAAGTCGAAGCCCGGAGGCCATGCCGAACACGACAGCATCGTCAAGCTCGAACAGGAGCTGACGGCGACCAAGGACTACCTGCAGGCGATCATCGAGGAGCAGGAGGCTTCCAACGAGGAGCTCAAGAGCGCCAACGAAGAGATCCTGTCCGCCAACGAAGAGCTGCAGTCGACCAACGAGGAGCTCGAGACCGCCAAGGAGGAGCTCCAGTCGACCAACGAGGAGCTCACGACGGTCAACGAGGAGCTCCAGAACCGCAACGTCGAGCTGTCTCAGCTCAACAACGACCTGCAGAAC
Source organism: uncultured Acidobacteriota bacterium (assembly GCA_963804915.1). GTDB lineage: Bacteria > Acidobacteriota > Thermoanaerobaculia > UBA5066 > Gp7-AA6 > DAHUXD01. The sequence goes on along the minus strand of CAWDSI010000026.1, from coordinate 13,148 downwards.
ATCCTGACGGGCACCAACGTGGCGATCGTCATGCTGGGACCGCGAGGGCCGGCTTCGGCGCTACACGCCCCAGGCGGAGAAGCTCCTGAATCTGATTCCCTCGGACGTCGGGCGTCCGATTCGCGACATCAAGCCCAACGTCATGGTGGGCGATCTCGGCGAGATTGCCGGGGACGTCATCCGCAGCATCACCGGCCACGAGCGCGAGGTCCAGGACAGCAAAGGCCACTGGTATCTGATGCGGGCGCGCCCGTATCTCACGCTGGAGAACCGGGTCGACGGCGCGGTGATCGCGTTTCTCGACATCGACCTCCTCAAGCGGAGCCTCGAGCAGGTCAATCGGGCGCGCGAGTACGCCGAGGCCCTCGTCGAGACCGTGCGCGAGGCCCTCGTGGTCCTGGACGAGACGCTCCACGTCCGGACGGCGAACCAGTCGTACTACCGGATGTTTCAGACCACTCCGAAGCAGACGGAGGGACGGCCGTTTCTGGAGCTCTGGGGACTCGATGCGGCGCAGTCCGATTTTCGCGGGCTTCTCGCGCGGGCGGTCCGCGAGAAGACCCCGATCCAGGACCACGAACTGGCGGTCGACATCGAGCGGATCGGCGAGAAAACGCTCCAGGATCAACGCCCGGCGGGTGCACGTGCCCGGAGAGCCGCAACCTTTGCTACTGCTCGCCCTCGAGGACATCACCGAGCGCAAACACGCCGAGATCGCGGTGCGCGCTTCGGAGGTCCGCTACCGCCGGATATTCGAGACCGCGCGCGAGGGCATCTGGCTGATGGACGCCGCGACCGGCCAGCTCCTCGACGTCAACCCATTCCTCGAAGAGCTCCTCGGGTACTCCCGCCAGGAGATGCTCGGGAAGAAACCCTGGGATCTGGGTCTCTACGACGATGCGGCGTCGGCCCGGAGCCGCTTTCGAGGCCAATCTGGCCGGCGGCTTCGGGTTCGAGCAGGAAGTCGTGCTGCGCACGAAGGCCGGCCAGCGCGTATTCGTCGAGGCCATCACGAACACCTACGACCAGGGCGGCCGCCGCGTGACGCAGGCCAACCTCCGCGACGTCACCGAACGCGCCCGGCTCCAGGAGCAGGTCCGCCAGATGCAGAAGCTCGACTCGATCGGCCGGCTCGCGGGAGGCGTCGCGCACGACTTCAACAACCTGCTCAACATCATCTCGGCCCACGTCGGGGTGCTCGGGCGCGACAAGCTCGAGGCCGCGAAGCGGGCGGAGAGCACGTCGTCGATTCAGAAGGCGGTCGAGCGGGGAACGGCCGTCGTCCGCCAGCTGCTGACCTTCGCGCGCAAGACCGACATCGCCTTCGAGGCGACCGACGTCAACGTCGTGATGAAGGAGCTGGCCTCGATGCTGCGCGAGACTCTGCCCAAGCAGGTCCGTGTCTCGACGAAGCTGGCGGAGGAAGTTCCCCTCATCCACGCCGACCCGAACCAGCTCCACCAGGCCATCCTGAACCTGGCCGTCAACGCGCGCGACGCGATGCCGCACGGCGGTGTGCTGACGCTGGGCACCGACGTCGTTTCGGCCGAGACCCTGCGCCACAAGTTTCCCGAGGCCCCGGATGGGACCTACGTGGAGCTCTGCGTCTCCGACACGGGCGCGGGCATGGACGTCGACACGCGCCGCCGGATCTTCGAGCCTTTCTTCACGACGAAGGGCACCAAGGGTCAGGGCCTCGGGCTCGCCGTCGTCTACGGCATCGTCAATTCCCATCGCGGCTATCGTGGATGTGGAGAGCGAGGTCGGGAAGGGAACCACGTTCCGCATCTACATCGAAGTCCCCGAGTTGCCGCCGGCGGAGATTGCGAGCCGCGCGCGGCGAAAGTCCTCGCGGCGTCCGACGGCCGCGGTCAAGCCGATCTCGGGCGAGCGCCCGACGATTCTCCTCGTCGAGGACGAAGAGACGCTGCTCGCCCCCATCCGCGAGTTCCTGGAGGAGGAAGGCTTCGAAGTCCTCACCGCGCTCGACGGCGTGGCGGCCGTCCGGGTCCATGCGGAGAACGCCGACCGGATCCAGGCGGTGCTGCTGGATCTGGGGCTTCCGCGCCTCGGAGGCTGGGAAGCGTTTCTGAAGATGCGGGAGCGCGATCCGGCGCTGCGCTGCGTCGTCGCGAGCGGGAACATCGACCCCGATCAGCGCGCGGCGATGGAAGAGGCCGGCGTGCAGGCTTCGGTCCGCAAGCCTTACGGCACTTCCGAGATCCTCCGGGTCGTCCGCTCCGTGCTCGAAACCTGACCCTCCATTTCGTCAATTCAGAGGAGCGACTCCAGGCGGAAGCGGCCCTTTGCCGCCAGAACGGGTTTCCAGAGATCGCCGACCTCGCGAATCCGCTCGGCCATGTTGTCGAGGCGGAAGTCCTCGATGGCGAAACCCTTGTCGACCTCCGTCCAGGTCACGGGCGCGGAGACCGATGCGGTGTCCGTCGGCCGGACCGAGTACACCGAGGCGAGCGTGCGGCCCCAGGCGTTCTGGTTGTAGTCCACGAGGACCCGTCCCTCCGGCCGCTTGTCCTTCTTGTACTCGGCCGTGATCGTCTTCGGACGGGCGGCTTCCATCTGCCGCGCGAATGCCTTCGCGAACGTCCAGACCTGCTTCTGCGTCGGTCCGCGGCGGATCGGCACATAAACGTGGATGCCCCGGGAGCCGGTGCTCTTGGCCCAGGCCGGCATCTTCAAGACGTCCAGGCCCTCTTTCACGACTCGCGCGGTCTCGAGGACACGCTCGAAATCGGCCCCGGGAACCGGATCCAGATCGAAGTGGAGGAAATCCGGGCGGTCGGTGTCGTCGCAGCGCGAGTACCAGGGATTGAGGTCGATGCAGCCGAGATTGATCACCCAGAGCAGGGCCGCGAGATCGTCGATCACCGGGAAGTCGATGACGCTTCCCGAGCCGTGCTCGATCGGGCAGGTGCGGAGCCAGTCCGGACGGGGCGAAGGCGTGCGCTTCATGAAGAAGAACTCGCCCTCCGCGCCGTTCGGATAGCGCTTCATGACCATCGCCCGGTCCCGAATGTGCGGCAGGAGCACGGGCGCGACGTCCGTGTAGTAGGCGAGCAGATGGCGTTTCGTCAGGCCAAGCTTCGGCCAGAATGGCTTCGAGAGATTCGTGAGCGTCAGCGTCCTGCCCTCGACGCGGACTTCGGCATCCTCGGGGGCCGCGGGGACCTTCATTCCGGGTCGGATGGACGCAAGCGCACGCGGGTCGCCGGATCCAGCTTCTCCGGCCGGGGCCCATGGCGGATGGCGTTAGCGACCGGGACGTACTCGAGCTCGCTTCCGTCGCGCGCCGCCCTCAGAAGAAGGCCGCCCCGGCTCATGTCTCCTCGCCCCACGAACGCGGATGGAAAGAGGAGGCGCTCGCCGAACACCTCGAGAAGGATGCCGCAGTACTTGTCGGTGGCGATCGAGCCGAGGAGCACGACAGCCGCGTCGGCCGGCATTTCGCGAAGGAGCCGGCGGGCATCGCGGACGAACGGCCGACGGTATGCGGGCTCCGCCAGCGAGATGGGAACGCGGCCGTAACGCCGGAGGTCTTCGCGGCGCACCGTCGTCTCGGGGTGGAGGAGGCCGGCGCAGGACGTGATCACGAACGAAGCATCCGGAGCGAACCGGCGCGCATAGGCGAGCTTGCCGCGGAAGTAGAGACCCGAGAGGAACGAGAAGGCCTCCCCGAGCGGGGCGCCCGTGCGGGAACGAAGCCGGAGCGCGAGATCGAACCCCGCGGCATCCCGGAGAAGGATCTCGGCCCGCCGGCCCGAAGTGCCGGCGGGCGAGATCAGAAAAACGCGCGACCCGGCGGAGACTAGAGGCGTCCGGTAAGAAGCAGCACAACCACGACGATGAGGATCACGCCGAGGATTCCGCTCGGACCGTACCCCCAGTTCCGGCTGTAGCCCCAGCTCGGAATGGCGCCCACGAGGAGTAGGACGAGGACGATCAGTAGAACCAGGCCCATAGTCACCTCCCGCCAGGGCAGAATGCACGCGGCTTGCCAGAGCCGCGAATTCGACGTCTGTCGTGGCACCCATCCTGCAACTCACGGGAGGCGGAGGTCTATCATGGCGCGCCTCACTCGCATCGCCGTTTGCATGTCGCTCGGATTCTTTGCCGCCGGTCTCGCGGCGGCGGCCAGCGCGAAATACCGGATCGAGCTTTCCGACGGACGTCAGGTCCTCGCTGCGGACTTGCCGGTCGCCCGGGGATCGGTCCTGACTTATCACCCTTATCCTGCCGGACCCCTCACGGGAGTTCCGACGGAGATGATCGTGCGCGTCGTTTCCGACCGGGGAACGGAATCGAGGACGAACTCTCCAACGATGACGGTGCGCGGCACCCGTCTTTCCGGCGGACCGGCGGATCGCGCGCGGCGCGCCCCGACGGTCGGTCTCGCGCCCGGGGAAATCCTCGTGCTCGGCCCTACCGGGGATGGCATCTCGTCCTCGGCGCAGACCGCGGCCTCCGCCGGCAACGTCCCGAATGCCGGGGTCGGCAACGCGGGAGGCGCTTACGGCGCGGGCGCGTATGGCGGCGGGGTCAATCCGAACGTCGTGAATGCGAATGTCCCGATCAATCCGAACAACACGCTCGTGGGATCGGACGGCCTGCCGAGAGTGCCTTCGTCGACGGATCTCTCGCGCGCGCAGGCGGCGCAAAACCCGATCGGACCCAATGGTTTTCCGGTCACCGGCACAGGAGCCCCGACGGTCATTGGTCCGGACGGCACGCCGACGTTCGCGCCGGGCGTCGCCGGTTCCGGAACTCCGGTGATCGGGCCCAACGGAACGCCGGTGATGTCCACGGGAACGGCGCCGGTCCAGATCGGCCCGAACGGCACCCCCGTCGCGACCGGACAGCCCGGAGCGCAGCCTGGGACCGGTCCGAACGGAACGCCCGTTCTCGCCCAGCCGGGCCAGCCCGGGTCCGCACCCCCCAACACCGGCCCCAACGGCACTCCCGTCCTCGCCCAGCCCGGCCAGCCGGGCTCGGCGCCCCCGAGCACCGCGCCCAATGGCACGCCGAGCTCCGCGGCTCCGTCGGGGAGCGGTTCGCCCTCGGGAAGCGGGCCGGGAAACAGGTCATAGCCCCCGGCACGAGTTTTGTATCGCTGGTTTCCGTTCGTTTCCGAAACGAGATCGGAGGAGGTGGGTGATGAAGAGGGTGTGGGGCCCCGCGTTTGCGGCGGCGATTATCCTGGCGGCCGCGGCGTTTCAGTCCGCTCAGGTTGCGTCGAAGAGCGATCCGGTCGCGCCGAACGACGAGCTCAGCCGCCGGTTCATCCGGACGACCACCGGAACGGTCAAGAGCTATTCGAAGAATTCGCAGATCGTGATCGTCGCGGCGGACGGCGCCGAAGTGACCCTGCCGGTCGACCGCGGGACTCGCGTCGACGACTCCCTGGCGGACGGGCAGATGGTCACCGTCGCCTGGCTGGAGGACAGCGTTGGCCGGCAGCGCGTCACTTCGATCGCTCCATACAGTCCGGGCTCCGAAACCGCCCAGGGAGGGTCGGCCTCCAGCGCGCCGCCTTCCAAAGCCTATGCGTCGACGCAGGATGGCGCGGCGATGTCCACGACCCCGGCCGGGTCCGCGGCGTCGACCCCTCGGCCGACCGTGACCGGGGGCGCGGAGTACATGATGACGCCGGGCAGGGGGGTCCCGACCCCGACGCCGGGCTCCCCGCTCGAGAGCACGCCGGCGCGGACGCCGGGGAGCGGAAGCGGCTCGCGCTAGATGCCAAACGCCAAGCGCTTAAAGCCAGCTAAAAGATCAACGCGAGACGACAGCAAGACTCGATAAAGAAAACGGCGTGGAACGACGCGTCGCGATCACCGGCATCGGTTGCCTGGCGCCCAACGGCAACGGCCGGGAAGCGTATGCGCGCTCGCTCCAGGCCGGACGCAGCGGGATCGATCGCATTTCGCTGTTTGATCCCGAAGGGCTCGCCGCGACGATCGCCGGGGAGATCAAGGGCTTCGATCTTGCGGCGCACGTCGACGCCAAGTCCATTCGCCACGTCTCGCGGGCCGTGCCGCTCGCGATCGCCGCGTCCGAAGAGGCGCTGGAGGACGCCGGCATCGATCCCGACCGCCTCTCGCTCGAAGAACGGCAGTCTCTGGGCGTGCTGCTCGGAACCGGCGGCGGCCCGATCGAGTTCGCCGAGCGCATGTATCACCTGTACTACACGAACCAGGTCCGGAAGGCCTCCGTCTATGCCATCGCTTCGGGAACGATCGGAACGCTCTCGTCCGAGATCTCGATGCGGTTCGGCCTGCGCGGGCCCTCGCAGGTGATCTCGACCGGCTGCACCTCGTCGACGGACGCGCTCGGCCACGCGTTCCGCTCGGTGAAATTCGGGACCGCCGACGTCGTGCTCACGGGCGGCGTCGACGCCACGGTCGTGCGGGGCATCATGGAGGGCTTCCTGATGATGCGTGTCGTGTCGACGGACCGCGAGCGCGAGCCCGAGCGGGCGAGCCGCCCGTTCTCGGCGGATCGCGACGGTTTCGTGCTGGGCGAGGGCTCCTGGATGTTCGTGCTCGAGGACCGGGACCGCGCGCAGGCCCGGGGGGCGCGCGTCTATGCCGAGATCCGCGGCTACGGTTCCACCTGCGACGCGCACCACCGCGTCCGCATGGACGAATCGGGAGAGGAGCCGGCGCGGGCCATGAGTCTGGCTCTGCGCGAGGCCGGGATCCCACCGGAGGAGGTCGGCTACGTCGCTTACCACGGCACGGGCACGGACCTGAATGACCGGGTCGAGACCCGGGCGGCGCGCAAGGTGTTCGGCCGGTCCGCGGACCGCGTTCCGGGCTCCTCCATCAAGTCGATGATCGGCCATGCGCAGGGCGCCTGCGGCGCGGCGGGCGTCGCGGCGACGGTGCTCGGAATGCGCGACGGCTTCCTGCCGCCCACGATCAACCTCGAGACCGCGGATCCCGAGTGCGATCTCGACTACGTCGCGAACGCCTCGCGCGCGGCCTCGGTCGAGCACGCCCTCTGCAACACCATCGGCTTCGGCTCCAAGAACAGCGCCCTCGTCATCCGCGCGGGGGAGGCCGCGTCGTGAGACCGTTCATCCCGCCCCGGCGTCCCAGCCGCGAACGTCTCGACGACCCCGACCTGCCGGTCGAGGAAGTGCGGCGGTCGCTCGAGGATCTCGACCTCGTGAACCGCCGGTGGGGAGCGTCGCGAGCGCTCGAGCGGCATCTCATCGCCCGCGCGAAAGCCCTCGGCCGCAGCATGGTCTCCATCCTGGACGTGGGCGCCGGCACCGGAGCCGTGGCATGGAGACTGGCCCGGCGTCTTCGGGAGGCGGGATTCGTGGTCCGCGTCGTGGCCATGGATCTGCAATGGAGACATCTCGCCATCGGACGTGCCACGGGAGTGGCGCACGCCGTGCATCCCGTCGCGGCCGACGGCCTGCGCCTCCCGTTTCGGGACGAGGCGTTCGACTTCGTCGTGTCGACGTTGTTCCTCCATCATTTCTCGCCCGCGCAGAACCGCGACTTTTTCGTCGAGGTCCGGCGCGTGGCGGGGCTGGGCTTCGCGATGCTCGACGTCCGGCGCCATCGCCTCGCGGAGCTCTTCGTGGCGCTCGCGGGACGGGCGATCTTTCGGACGCGCGTCTCGGTCGAGGACGGCGTGGCGTCGGTCCGCCAGGGCTACACGCCGGACGAGGCCCTCGCCGTCGCGCGCGAGGTCGAGCCCCGCAGCCTGGCGCAGCGCATCTTCCCGTTTCGTATTCTCCTGGCGGGTGGGAAAGCATGCAGCCCCTCGACGTCGTCGTAATCGGCGCGGGGCCCGCGGGCTCCGCCGCAGCCGGGCTTCTCGCCGGTCGCGGGCGCCGCGTCCTGATCCTGGAGAAGGATCGCTTCCCGAGACGGAAGGTGTGCGGTGATTTTCTCTCGGCGTCGGCGGCGGAGGCGCTGGATGTCCTCGGACTCCGTGACGAGGTCGCGGCGCACGCGGAGACCATCCGCCGGGGAACTCTGGCGGTGGCAGGCGGGCGGGAGATCCCGTTCCAGCTTCCCGGAGCGGCTCTCAGCCTCTCGCGCGAACGGCTCGACGCGCGCCTCGCCTCGTGGGCCGAATCGCAGGGCGCCCGATCGCGCTTCGGCGCCCTCGTCCACGGTCTCGAGCGCTCGCCCGGGGGCTTTCGGGTGTGCTTCTCCGAGGGTCCGAGCGAAAGCCGCGTGGAAGCCCGCCACGTCGTCGCGGCCTGGGGCCGCTGGGACGCGATGGACCGCGAGCGGACGAGCAATGGTCGCCATGGCGACTTGTTTCTGGGATGGTGCCGGGAGTTCGCTCCCGACGAGGACGGCGCTCTCGCCGGCCGCGTCGGGCTGTATCTGTTTCCCGGCGGCTACTGCGGGCTTTCGCGCGTCGAAGGGGGAGGGGTGCATTTCGCGGGCATGGTGGAGCACTCGACGCGGAGGGGGCTCGCTCCGGGATGGGACGCGGTCGTCGCACACGCCCGCGAGTCGAATCGCGCCCTCGACCGCGCGCTCGATCGGCTGACGCCATCGACGGACTTCAAGGGCGCCGGCCCCGTGTACCTCGAGGCCAAGCCTCCCACCAAAGACGGTGTGCTGATGGTGGGCGACGCGGCCGGCGTGGTGGACCCGTTCTCGGGGCAGGGGCTGGCCTGCGCGCTCGCGTCCGGAATCCTCGCGGCGACCACACTCGACAAAGGATTCTCGGGCGCGTTGGCCTGGGACGAGGTTCCCCGCGCCTATGCGGCGGCCTGGAAGGATCGTTTTCGGCAGCGTTTCGGGTGGAGCGCGGCGTTCCGGCATCTCGTGAGTCGGCCGGGGATCGCCCGCGCAGCGGCGCGCTGGGCTGGCGGCCGGCTCGTTCGGAGCGCCATTCGGCGGCTCGAGACCGGCGGCGAAGGCGCCCGCGTCAACTCGTGAAGGCGACTCCCTCCGGTCCCGCGACGCCCGGTCCGCGGGGATTCTCGGGATCCTCGCCGGGCTCCCGAATCGTGCGCGGCTGGCCGGGGAGTCGGGGGTCGATGGCCGGGATCTCGCGCCCGGGCTCGTCGATCACCGGTTGCGGAGCCGTCGGCGGCTCGTTCACAGGAGGCGGCGGCTGCGGAGAAGTCGGGTTCGTATTCATGCACGCCGGTAGTTCAAGAAGCGTGCCGCGCGCCGGGAAACCGAGCGCGCGCGCATGACCTCCCACACGAGCCGGCGCGACGCCGGTGCGCTCGATCCGATCGAGCCTCTGCGTCTCGAGGTGCGGCGCGGGGCCTTTGCGATCGTGGGCGATCTCCAGCCGACGTCCGGCCTCGAAGTCTGGAGAGAGTCCAACCCGCGCGAGCGCCGGGCCATCCTCCGCGAGGTCTCGGAGGAGAATCCCGATTTCGTGGCCTTTCTCGGCGATCTCGTTTTCTGCGGCTCCTCTTCGGCGGCCTGGGAAGAGTTCGACCGCCTGTTCTCGCCGTTGAAGGCCGCCGGGATTTCCGCCTACCCGGTGCTGGGCAACCACGAGTACTGGCTTACGCGCCGGCCCGCGCTCGCGAACTTCTTCGGGCGTTTCCCGCACCTGCGCGAGCGACACTGGTATTCCGCCACCTACGGGAGACTGGGCCTCGTGTTTCTCGACTCGAACCTGCGCTGGCTGCCGCCCGCGACATGGCGAGAGCAGCTCGCGTGGTACCGGCGGCTACTCGAACAGTGGGATGCGGACGATGCGATTTCGGGCACGCTCGTGCTCCTGCACCATCCTCCCTTCACCAACAGCCGGGTGACGTCCGACACGGTCCACGTCCAGCGCGATTTCGTGCCGCCGTTCATGCAATCCACGAAGACCCTCGCCATGGTTTCGGGCCACGTTCACAATTACGAGCGCTTCGTGCGCGACGGCAAGACGTTCCTGGTCGCGGGCGGAGGGGGCGGGCCCCGCGCGGCGTTGCGGGAGGGCGCCCGCCGGCGGCACGACGACGATCTTTTCGAGGGAGGCCGGATCCGCGCGTTCCACTACCTGCGCTTTCGCCCGGGGACCGACGTCCTCGAGGTCGAAGTCCGCGGCCTCGAGAAGGACGGGACCGGCTTCGACACGATGGAGCGTTTCGAGCTGAGCGGGACTGCCCGAACTGCGCCGGTCGCGCCGCCGGCGCCTCGATGAGCTGTCTCGGCCGCGGCGATCTCTGGCATCGCGCCGCCGCGGTCCTGGGAGGAACCCTGCGGCCGGGAATTCCGCCCGGGGACGCGCGCCGGCCGTGCCTCGTGATCGGCCATCGCGGCGCCGCGAAGCTCGAGGCCGAGAACACCCTGGCCTCGTATCGCCGCGCGCTCGAGCTCGGCGCGGACACGGTCGAAGCCGACGTGTCCGTGACCGCCGACGGGCGTTTCGCGCTGTGGCACGACGCCGATCCGGACGAGCGCGTGGCTCTCGCGCGGCAGATCGGCGGGGAGCGTCTCGCCTATCGGCCGCGGGTCCCCGAATTGGGCTCGCGCTGGAGACGGCCGGTCCGCGAGCTGCGCGCGGTCGAGCTGGCGCAGCACTACGGCTACGAGTCCGAGGGATCGGATGTCCCGAAGACCTTCGCGGGCATCGATTGGCTCGAGGATCTGCTGGACTGGGCGCGGCAGACTCGGCGCGCGCACCTGATTCTGGACATCAAGCTCGCGGACGAGCAGACCGCGGCGGCCGCGGCGCTCGTCGACCGCCTCCGGCAGGAATCCGGGGGAAGCACGATGATCCATCTCCTGTGCCCGCGCGGTCCGATTGTGCGCGCCCTCGCCGCGGCCTGCGCCGGCGGGGGCGCCGAGCATCTCCGCGTGAGCGCGGACCTCGAGCTTCCGGCCCCGCCGGTCTCGGAGCTGACGGCGACCGGCGCGGGGGACGTGAGCCTGGGCCTCGGCGGCCGCGTGTGGCCCGGTTACCGGTCCGACGTGGGCCGGATGCTGCGGGCCCGGGACTCCGGGGCGTTCGAGCACGTCGTGGGCTGGACGATCAACGACCGGCGGCGGCTCGAGATGCTCGTCGGCGCCGGGGTGGACGGCCTGCTTACGGACGAGCCGGCTCTTCTCCGGGCGATCGTGGAGGCTGCGGGTCGCGGGTCCGGCCGAGGCTGAGCGCATCCCGCCCGACGGTCTCGACCGTTCCGAACTTGGGTCTCTCCCGGCGCGCGAGCGCACTCACGTACTCGAAGAGAACCACCGGAGCCGGCTTGTCGACCTTCATGAAGTGCGCCGAGCGGGCTTCGACGCCGATCAGGAGGATGCGCGGATCGTCGGGACCGCCGTTCTTGGCTCCGCCCTGGTCGGGGAACCACACCTTCCACGAAGGCTCGTAGAGCTCGCGGATCTTCGAGCGGTCGCGCAGGATGCGAGCCGATCCGGAGACCGACACCCACTCCTTCGTCCGGGCCTTGTAGTAGGAGAGATTGACGTTGGGATCCAGCACGATCTCCTCGATTTTCGGGGACCCATGCTCCGTGACGAACCACAAGTGCGCCCCTTCCGCGCGGCGCTGCGTGGCCATCGGCCGCGAAACCAGCGAACCGTCCCGGCGGCGGGTTGTGAGCATCGCCACCTCGATGTCTTCGATCAGCTGATACAGCCTGTCGAGCTTCTCCTCGGGTTCCGTCCAGCGGACCGCCATGGTCGCGTTTTTCATTGGATCTCCTTCCGGCGACTCGAATGCTTTCCCGTCGAGCGGTTTCGTGCACGCGGCGTGCCAGCCGCCGGGGCTGTTTTGTGCACATTCCCAACGGAGATGTCCTCCGGGGGCGCGTGGCATGGGCCCTGCACGAGTCGAGGGCGCCGGGCCATCGCGTCCGGCCACAACCGATTCACAGGAGGCCTTTCATGGAAACCCGTGTCAAGAACCTAACGGAGAGCTTCGTCGAGGGAGCCGAAAACTTTGTCGAGGGAGCAATGAACGAGAAGCCGAAGGAAGGCCCGATCGCTCGGAAGCTCGAGTCGGCGACGGCGCACCTTCCTTCGGACGTCTGGCTGTGGGCTTCGGTCGGGTCGATGCTGCTGTCTTTCGGACTTCAGCTCTCGGGAAACAAGAAGACCAAGAGCGTCTCGAACTTCATCGGCCAGTGGGCCCCGACGCTCCTGATCTTGGGGCTGTACAACAAGGTTGTGAAGGTCGCGGGACACGACCGAAACGACTGAAGGACGGCGCCGGGCCATTCCCGACGGGGAACGGACAGGCCGGCTGGCATTCGGCTTGCGAAAGCGGATCCCATGAGCTCGACCGCGGCTTCAAAGCCGCATCCCGAGATTCCGCCTCCGCGACGCCAACGGCGTGGCAGGCGGATGCGGCCGTGGACGAAAGCCGGAATCGCGCTGGCCGGTCTGGTCGTTTTCCTGGCGGCCGTGGGTTTCGTGCCCAACGAGCCTCTTCGGCGCTCCATCGAAGGCCGGATGAACGCCAGCCTCAAGGGGTACTCCGCGCGCATCCGGCAGGCGCGGCTTCAGCCATTCGGGCTTTCTCTCACGCTGAACGATGTCGTGATCCGCCAGACGGCGCACCCCGAGCCGGCGATCCTCCTCGTTCCGCGACTGCACGCGAGTGTCCACTGGAAAGAGCTTTTGTCCCTGAAGCTCGTCGCCGACTTTGCCATCGACCGGCCGGTCGCGTACGTGAACCTGCCCCAGCTGCGGAGCGAGCTCTCCGACGACGTGCCCGTGAATCGCAAGGGCTGGCAGGGAGCCGTCGAGGCGATCTATCCCCTGAAGATCAACGAGCTCCGCGTTCGAGAGGGCGCCCTGACCTATGTCGACGAGGACCCCGAGCGTCCTCTCGAGCTCGCTCACCTCGACGCGCGGGCCACGAACATCCGCAACATCCACTCCAAGGATCGCACGTACCCGTCGCCGGTCGAGGCGAGCGCCGTCCTCGCGCGCACGGGGAAGGTGGACTTCCACGGCCACGCGGATTTCCTGGCCGAGCCGTATACCGGAGTGAAGGGCGAATTCCGGCTGGTCTCGGTTCCCCTGGATTCCTTCCGGCCCGCGGCCAGTCACTGGAACGTCCTCGTCTCGGGGGAACGATCTCGGCTTCGGGAGAAGTCGAGTATGCCGCGAAGGTGCGCGACCTCTCGATGCCCGAGATCGTCATCGAACGCGTCAAGCTCGGCTATCTCAAGAGGGCACCGGGCGCGGAGG
>CAWDSI010000025.1:0-25594 GCA_963804915.1 uncultured Acidobacteriota bacterium | reverse complement strand
TACGCGCGGCATTCTCGAGCCCGTGTCCCAGGGCTTCGGTGATCTGGCTGGGATCGACCTGGACTCTCAGATTCTCGGCGGGGACCGCCACCGCCAGGGAGTTGGCGGAGAGCACGTCCGCCGATCGGGCCAGCGCTGCCTCGACGAGGGCCGCCGCCGTGACGATCTCGCGATGGGGCTGCGCGGCCCCCGAGTCCACACGCACCACATCCATCAATTCGCCGATCCGACGCGTCAGTCGTCGGATCTCGTCACGGCGAGCCGCGAGCCCTCCGACGACCCGGCCTCGTTCGGCCCAGTTTTCGATAGCGGCGCGAGCCGCGGCGACGGGCGTTTTGAGATCGTGCGCGAGCGCAGCGAGCAGCGTCGATTTCATCCGGTCGCTGGCCAGCGTCTCCTCGGCTCCCAGCTCCAACCTCAACAGACGCTCGCGTTCGAGCGCCAGGCCCACCAGGATCGCGCAGCCCTGGGCCATGCGGCCGCTCGAGCGCATTCCCTGAATGATCAGCACTCCTGCCTGCTCGACCCCGATCGGGATCGGCAGATAGAGGTCCCGGCCGCCATGCGGGGAAGTCACCGGTTCGACCTGCCCCTGGCGGAAGGCGACGATCCGCCAGACGCGGATCTTCGTCGCATCGTCCCGCGAGTCCGCCGGCCGGAGGAGCCCGCCCGGGCCCGCCAGCCGGATCGACACGCGCCGCGCCTGGAGCGCGACGCGCAGCCGCTCGGCGGTGACGTCGAGGAGAGAGTCCGTCAGGGTATCGGAGACGAAGGCCCGGGACAGCTCAGTCAGGCTCGCGAGATCCGCGCGCTCGGCCTCCACGAGACGCAGGCGCTCGCGGGCCGTCGCGGACAGCTTCCCGATTCAGGAGGCCGGAGATCAGGAAGAACGACCAGCGCCGCGGCGTTCTGCCGATCGGCGATCCAGAAGCTGTGGAGCGGAGGAAAGACAAAATAGTTCAGACCGAGAGTCGCAAGCAGCGCCGCGAGAACTCCGGGGCCGCTCTCCCAGAGCCACGCGGAGAGAAAGACCGAGAGGAGCAGAAGCAGGGAGATCGAAGCGTCGGACAGTCCCGGAAAGAGTTTCAGGCCAGCGAGGGCCGATCCGACGAGCACCGCCGATCCCGCAAACCGCCACCAGGGATTCGGTCCGTCGCGGCCCACGGGGACGAGTTCGAGTGATCCCCGGCGGGCTTCGCGGAGCCCTCCAGGGCCATTCTTTCGGGTTTCTTTCGAACTTCTTTCGCCCTCGCTTGCCAGACTTCACCGTGGAACCCCGCAGAGCCGAAACGGACGGGCAAGGCGAGCGCCTCGCCGTTCCGGCCCGCGAAGACCCGCGGATCAGCCGGCCCTGCGCAACCTTCTTGTCGGGAAACCGCGCGATCCGCTCGATCGGCGCGTGTTTCACAACGTGTCTCTGGTCGCGTTTCTCGCCTGGGTCGGACTCGGCGCCGACGGACTCTCCTCCTCGGCATACGGCCCGGAGGCGGCCTATCGAGCCCTCGGCGACCACCCGTACCTGGCGGTGTTCCTCGTTGCGATGACCGCCGGGACGGTCTTCGTCATCTCGTATGCCTACAGCCTTTTGATCGAGCACTTCCCGGGAGGAGGCGGGGGCTACCTCGTCGCCACGAAACTGCTCGGACCGCGCGTGGGCGTCGTGTCCGGATGCGCCCTGATCGTGGACTACGTCTTGACGATCACCGTCTCCGTCGCGACCGGGTGCGACGCGGTCTTCAGTTTTCTGCCCGCCACATGGGAGAGCCGGAAGCTCGCGGTGGAGGTACTCGTCCTCGTCCTCCTGGTCTTTCTGAACCTCCGCGGCGTCAAAGAGTCCGTCACGTTCCTTCTCCCGATCTTCCTCGTCTTCGTCGCGACGCATGCCCTGATGATCGGTTACGGCCTCTTCACCCACGCCTCCGCACTTCCGGCAGTTCTTCAAGGGGCGGCCACGGAGGGGCGCCGCACGGCGTCCGCGCTGGGGCTGCTCCCGACGCTCTTCATCCTCCTGCGCGCCTACTCTCTGGGCGGCGGCACGTACACCGGCATCGAGGCCGTCTCGAACGGAGTGCAGATTCTCCGGGAGCCCCGGGTGGCCAACGCGAAGAAGACCATGCTCTACATGGCGCTCTCGCTGGCGTTCACGGCCGGGGGCATTCTGTTCTGCTACCTCCTGATCCGCGCGCAATCGCTCCCCGGCAAGACGCTGAACTGGGTGCTGGCCGAAAACCTCTTCGGGCCGTGGAAGCTCGGGTCTCTTCCGATCGGCCCGACTCTCGTCATCGTCACGATGGTCTCGGAAGGAGCGCTGCTCTTCGTCGCGGCGCAGACCGGGTTCATCGACGGGCCGCGCATCCTGGCCAACATGGCCGTCGATTCGTGGATGCCACGGCGCTTCGCCCAGCTCTCGGACCGGCTGGTCACGAAGAACGGCATCGTCCTGATGGGCGCCGGCGCCGTCGCCGTGCTGCTCTATTCGCGGGGGAAGAGCGATCTGCTGATCCTGATGTACTCGATCAACGTCTTTCTGACGTTCACCCTGACCGAGCTCGGAATGTCGCGCTTCTGGATCCGAAACCGCCGGGAGCAGCGGGACTGGCGCCGCAACCTGGCCATCCACGGAACGGGCCTGACGATGTGCCTCCTGATTCTGATCGTCAGCATCCTCGAGAAGTTCACGGAGGGGGGCTGGCTGACCGTCGTCTTGACTTCGAGCTTCATCGCCCTGGCGTTCGGGATCCAGCGGCATTATCGGCGCGTCCGGGAACAACTCCGCCGGCTCGACGAAACGCTCCTCAACATCCCGGTCCGCCCGCACGGAGATGCGACCTCACCGGTCGACCGCGATCGTCCCGTCGCCGTCATGCTGGTCAACGGATTCGGAGGCCTCGGCGTACACACGCTCCTTTCGATCCAGCAGCTGTTCCCGGGCCAGTTCCGGGATCTACGTCTTCGCTTCCGTCGGAGTCATCGACTCGGCGACCTTCAAGGGGCTCGACGAGGTGGAGGCTCTCAAGCGCCACACCGAGCAGGACTTGAAGAAGTACGTCGATTTCGCGCGCAGACTGGGTTTTCGCGCGGACCACCGCTTTTCCATCGGGACCGAAGCGGTCGAAAAAGTCCTGGAGCTGGCCGAGGAAATCCGTCGGGAGTATCCGCGCTCGATCTTCTTCCTGGGCGCCCTGATCTTCGAGAGCGACTCCCTGTTCCACCGAATCCTGCACAACGAAACCGCTCTGGCGATCCAGCGGCGACTGCAGTTCGCGGGGCTCGAGGCCGTCGTTCTCCCGGTTCGCGTGACGCGCAATCACTCGATCCTCGCGGCTTGAGCCGGGACGGTTCGACGGCAGAAATCTTTCTCCTTTCTTTTCGGGATTCCTCCGGACTTCTTTCCCCGTCGCAGGGATCCTCTGACGTATGGAAGACCGACGCCGCGCCCGCCGCTTCGCGCTCCTCGCCATCGCTGTCCTCGTCGGCTTCGAGTGCCCTTGCCGCGCTCCTTCGAGCCGAAGAGATGTGGCTGACCCTGGGCGCCTTCCTCGCGTTCGTTGTCTGCGGGGCTCGGGCGGTGTCGCTCTGGCATTGGGACGAGATCGTGTTCGACAGGCGGTCACCGCTTCACCCGGAATCCGGTCGAATTGGCCTTGACAAGTCCCTTCGATAGTTCTACGTTCTTCGATCTATGGCGGCCGGCGGCGCTCTCGTACCGATTCTGAAGGCTCTCGCCGATCCGACGAGGCTGCGCATCCTCGAGCTTCTGAAATCGAAGGGCCGTTCCTGCTGCGACCTGATTGCTCGCGACGAGAAGGGCCTCTGTGCCTGCGACATCGAAGAGGCGGTGGGTCTGTCCCAGGCCGCCGTCTCCCATCACATGGGCCTGCTCCGCCGGGCCGGGCTCGTGAACGCCGAGAAGCGAGGCCGCTGGATCTACTACTCGAGGAACGAGGCCGGGATCGCGGGCGTACCCGAGATGCTCGCGAAGGCCGTCTAAAAAAAATTGCGCTGACATATCGAAAGTTCGCGAACAGTCGAATAGGAGGCCCGTCATGCCGTCCGCGGTGCACATCTCGCTGAACGTCTCGGATCTCTCCAAGTCCGTCGAGTTCTATCGAGGCTTTCTCGGGGAGCCAAAGAAGCTGAAAGCCGACTATGCGAAGTTCGTCGGGTCGGACCCGGAGATCCACCTCGCGTTGCAGCCCGGTCTGGACAACCCGAAGGCCGGGCCGCTGCTCCCACCTTGGAATCCGCGTCGGGTCCACGGACGAGGTGCGGCGCTGGCGATCGGACCTCAAGGGCGCGGCGTCGTCTCCGACGAAGAGAAGCGAGAAGCCTGCTGCTACGCCCTTCAGGACAAGTTCTGGCTCACCGATCCCGATGGCAACCGTTGGGAGGTGTACACGGTCCTTGAGGACATCGAGGCCGTGACTCGCAGAAGCTCAGACTGCGTGCTGCGCGCGCTGATCCGAACGACGCTCCGTGATCATGAAGCCCGTCGAAGAGAGCAGCATGGGAGCCTTTGAGCGCTTTCTGTCTCTTTGGGTTGCCACGAGCATGGGGGCGGGGCTCCTGCTCGGCAAGATTTTTCCAGGGTTGACGGATGCACTTGCGAGGCCTGGAGTTCGCGGAGGGCTCGCACATCAACGCCCCCATTGCCGTCCTCATCTGGCTGATGATCTACCCGATGATGCTCAAGATCGACTTTCGGTCGATCAGGAGCGTCGGCCGAAGGCCGCGCGGGCTTCTCGTGACCCTTTTCGTCAACTGGCTGGTCAAGCCGTTCTCGATGGCCTTCTTCGGCTGGCTCTTCTTTCGGCACTTGTTCTCGCCGTGGATCGGCCCCGATCTGGCCGGGCAGTACATCGCCGGAGTCATCATCCTCGCTGCCGCCCCCTGCACGGCGATGGTGTTCGTCTGGTCGTACCTCTCGGACGGCGACCCTGCCTATACGCTCGTGCAGGTATCGGTCAACGACCTCGTCATGCTCGTCGCCTTCGCGCCTATCGTGAAGGTGTTAGTGACTGGCGCAGCGGGCCTCGAGGTGCCGTTTCGAGTGCTCCTGCTCTCCGTGCTCGTGTTCGTCGTGATCCCTCTCGCCGCCGGTGCCATCAGCCGCAAGACCTTGATTGCTCGGTATGGCACGGCACTGGTTCGACGAACGGTTCGTGCGCCGATTTGCCCCCGTGACCATCGCAGCCCTGCTTGCCACGCTGACGCTGATCTTCGCCTTTCAGGCCGAGAACATCACCGGGCGTTGGCTTCACGTTCTCTTGATCGCGGTGCCGATCCTCGTGCAGGTTTACTTCAACTCCTCGCTGACCTACGCCCTCATGAGGTTGTTCGGCAGTCGAGTATGCCGTGGCCGCTCCGGGCGCGCTCATCGGAGCGTCGAACTTCTTCGAGCTTGCCGTGGCAACGGCCATCGCGCTCTACGGCCCCGGCTCGGGCGCGGCGCTGGCGACGGTCGTGGGAGTTCTCGTCGAAGTTCCCGTAATGCTGTCGGTCTGCCGCGTGTGCCTTGCAACGCGGCACTGGTTCCCCGCGCCGGCGACGTCCGGCTGCGGTTCAGGAGGTCGTTATGACGGATCCACGCCCGCGAAGAGGTTCAAGATCCTGTTTCTTTGCACGGGCAATTCGGCCCGGAGCATCCTTGCAGAGTATCTTCCTTCGCCGCCTCGATCCGGTCCACTTCGAGGTCTTCAGCGCCGGCGCGCAGCCAAGAGGTCGCGTGAATCCGCACGTGCTCGAAATCCTGAGGGACGGGTACCGCATCGATGCGAGCGGGGCACGGAGCAAGTCGTGGGAGGAGTTCCGGGACGTCCAGTTCGATTTCGTGATCACGGTTTGCGACAAGGCGCGAGAGTCCTGCCCGGTGTGGCCCGGCCAGCCGATCGTGGCGCACTGGGGTTGGAGGATCCGGACGGAGTCGAGGGTGGAGAGAATGAGAAGCGAGCAGCCGTGAAGAAGTCGCTGTCGAGATCCATCGTCGCTTGGGTCTCTTCACCTCGCTCCCGATCGCCTCCCTCGACCGGCTGAGGCTCGAAGAGATGACGAAGGCCATCGGGAGGAGCTCATCCGGGGCTGAGCTTCGGGGGCGGGTACGGGCTTGCCGATGGCGACCTCAGACCGACGGAGAGCGGAACGGCGCTTCTCGTTAGCCGTCAAGCGGGGCTGACCCTCTCCAGCCACCCTCTCGTCGATCTATAGTTCGCGCTCATCGCGGAGTGGCCTCCGGCGTCGGAGGCACCGCGAAACGCAGAAATGGAGGACTGAGTTGAGCGCGCCCGCGTCCCCGAAGCCGAGTTCCAGGCCCCTCGTCGTCTGGGCGCTTTACGTCGTCGGCGGGCTGCTCGGGCTCATGGTCCTCGGTCTCGCCGGGTTGAGGTTCTATTTCGAGCACAACAAGGCCCGGATCGTTGCCGACCTGAACGCGTACATCACGGAGCACATCAACGGCACGATGCGCATCGGCAGCATCGACCTCCAGCTCCTGACGGGTTTTCCGACTCTCTCGCTGACCCTGACCGACGTCGAGCTGAAGGACGACGTCCCGGCGTCGCGCCGGCTACTGCTGGCGAAGCAAATCGGCGTCGGCCTGAACGTCATGAGGCTGTTCCATCGCGAGATCGACGTGCAGTCGATCGTGATCGACGGCGCGACCATCGACCTGTTTACCGACGAGAAGGGAGTCACGAATTTCGACATCTTCAAGCCCGCGCCGCCCGGCGCGGCGCGGGAACCGGGCCGCCGCAGCCCCGCAATCCTGATCCGGGACGTCGAGCTGCGTCACGTCGACTTCAAGGTCGAGAACTTGCCCGAGAAGAAGCTGTTTCACTTCGTCATCGACTCGCTCCAGGCGCCGATCGATTACGAGCCGGACGGGCTGCGAACCAGGCTGAAGCTGAAGGCGCTCGCCAGGAGCATGACCTTTCTCAGCATCAACGGGAGCTTCATCCGAGATCAGCAGGTGTCCGGAGTCCTGAAAGCCGCGTTTTCGAAATCGACGCGCAACCTGACGGTCGAAACGAACGCTCTGGCGATCGGGAAGGACTCTTTTGCGGTCAAGGGCCGCTTCGCGATCGGCCAGAAGCCGGCGCTCTTCGACCTCGAAATCCGGACGAAAATCCGGTGGCTCGACGCGTCTCGTCTCATGTCCGACAACGTTCGGCGGATACTCGATCAGCTCGATCGTCTCGAAGCCCCTCGAGGCGCGATGTGTCATCCGCGGCGACATCATCGACAAGCGCGACCCCGCGATCGTGGTCAACGCCGACGTCAAGGACAGCGAGCTCCGCATTCCGGACGGCGTGGTGTCGAACGTCTCGTTCCACGGGGAATTCACGAACCACGTTGCCAAGGACCAGCCGAACGGCGATCCCAACTCGGCGGTGATCCTGTCCGGATTCACGGGAGCCTACGGAAGCATCCCCTTCCGGATACCCAGGGCGACCCTCCTGAACCTCTTGAAGCCGGTCGTGAACGGAACGTTCCAGACCGAGTTCCGCCTGCCCCAGCTCAACGAGCTGATCGATCAGCAACTCATTCTGTTCTCGGGCGGTCAGGCCAGGGTGAACCTGGAGTTTCAGGTGGCCCTCGCCGAGCTGAAGCTCCACCAGCCGCGCTTCCAGGGAGAGATCGGCGTCAGCCAGGGCGATCTGCTCTACAAGCCCAAGAACCTCAGGCTGAAAACGGATGTGGATCTCGCGTTCACCGACCGGGCGCTGTCGATCCGGAACGTCAAGTACGCGAGCGGCCCCAGTACGCTCCTGATCGATGGAGAAGTCGAAAACTTCTTCAGCCTGTTTTACGACGCCCCCGAGAAGATGGTCGTCGCTCTGAACGTGCGGAGCCCCTTTCTGGACGCGAAGACGTTCCTGGGAACGGAGATCACCCCGAAGGACGCGGTGGCTCTCGAGAGCGCACAAAAGGAGGGGGCCACGGGCAAGCTTCGCGCGGTGATCGACAAGTGCCAGATGGCGCTCAACATGCAAATCGACAAGGCGGTCTACGAACACCTGGAGGCGAAAAACGCGAGGGCGCAGATCGTGCTGGCCAACGGCCGGGTGAATGTCCGAAACGGCCGGATCGAGACGGCGGGAGGAAAGTTCGAGTTCGACGCCCACCTTGCCCCCCAGGGCAACGTCAACGCGTTCGGGGCCAAGGTCAAAGTCACCAGCTGCGACATTCCGAGGTTTCTGAAATCGTTCAACAACTTCGGGATCACCTCGTTCGCCCCCGAGAACATTACGGGCGACCTGTCGGCGGACGCTTCCTTCACCGGCTCGATGACTTCGGGCGGCGACCTGGTCGGCGGTTCCCTCAAGGGAGACCTGAAGTATCAGATCGCCAACGGGTCCCTGATGGACTTCCAGCCACTCATCGAGGTTGGCAAGAAGTTCTTCGTGAAGCTGCTCTTCGGGAAGAGAAACCTCGCGCACATCGCGTTTGGCGAGCTGGCGGGGGACTTCAAAGTCGACGGCCATCGGGTGGACGTGGACGTTTTCCGCGTCAGCTCGAACGTCTTGAATTTCGACGTCATGGGCATCTACTCCTTCACGAAGGGCACGAATCTGGGCCTGACCGTTCCCCTGAGAGACCCGGAGGACGACGCCAAGATCACGGACAAGGCGGAAAGGGACAAGCTCCGGTACAAGGGCATCGTCCTGCACCTGGTGGCCGTGGACGGCAAGGACGGCGGGATCGAAGTGAAGACGGGAAAGTACAAGAAGGACGAGAAGGCGGTGCTCCGGGCCCCGGAGTCCGTCCGGACTCGTTGATCCAGGGGGCCGACCTGGATCGGCGGGAGCGCGAAGAGTTGGTGGCGGTGCAGGGATTTGAACCCCGGACCAGCGGATATGAGCCGCGTGCTCTGACCAGCTGAGCTACACCGCCTCAGAGGACGGCGGATCATAACAAAGCCGGACGCGAGGTCTATACTCTTGGCATGGCGGGTCTTTCCGACCACTGCGGGATGTGCAAGCAGGAATTTCTCTACGCCCTGCCCCGGTGCCCGATCTGCCACAAGTCGGTCTGCGACGGCTGCGCGAAGCGCATGGGCGGCAACACGTTCTGCGGCACCGACTGCTCGCACGCGTTCTTCTTCGGCGACGTGGATGAGGTCGAGGAGGACGGGGCCATCCGGTACGAAGATGGAGAATGAGCTCGCCTGAGGCTCCCTCCCGGCCTGCGATCCTCGGCCGTTTCTTCTGGCGCGATCCCAACACACAGTTCCTGATCCTGGCGGCGGCCGCCGGCCTGCTCGGCGGTCTCGGCGCGATCGTGTTCCGGTTCCTGACGCAGCAGCTGCACGAAGCTCCTCATGGGCTCGAGCGACATCGTCCGCGGCGCCGAGATGCTCCCTCTCTATGCCCGGGTGCTGTTGCCGGCCATGGGAGGCCTCGTCGGCGGGCTGATCGCCCGGTTCTTTTTCGGCGAGCGGGCGCTCTCGGGGATCTCCCACATGATCGAGGTCGTCTCGCTCGGCCGCCGCACCGTGCGCCTGCGGCCGTCGCTCGCGCGCGGGGCGTCCTCGATCGCCGTCATCGCGTCCGGCGGCTCGGAGGGCCGCGAAGGCCCGATCATCCAGATCGGGGCCGCCTGCGCGTCGGCGCTCGCCCGGGCATGGAAGCTGTCTCCCGAGCGGATCCGCATCCTGACGGCCTGCGGGATGGCCGCCGGCGTCGCGGGCGCGTACAACACGCCGATCGCGGCGACGCTCTTCGTTCTCGAGGTCGTCGTCGGCTCGTTCGCCATGACGCTCTTCGGCCCGGCGGTCGTCGCGGCCGTCGTCTCGACCCTGGTCGTCCGCTTCGTGCTCGGCGACGAGCCCGTCTACAAGATCGCGCCCTTCCGAGTCGAGTCGCTCGTGGAATACGTGCCCTTCATGGCGATCGGTGCGCTCGGCGGGGCGGCTTCGGCCGGCTTCGTGCGGGTGCTCACGCTCGGCAAGCGCCTCTTCGCCGCCTCGAAGCTGCCGGTCTGGGCGGCGATGGCGCTGGGCGGAGCGATCGTCGGCGCGATCGCGGTCGGGATGCCGGAGGTCTTCGGGCAACGGCTTCGAGGCGACGGACCGGATCCTGCACGGGAATCCGGCGCTCGTCTTTCTTCTCGTCCTCTGTGTCGCGAAGACGGTCGCCACGGCGGCGACCATCGGCTCCGGCGGCGTGGGCGGCGTGTTCACTCCGTCCCTGCTGGTCGGCGCGACTCTGGGCGGGGCCGTCGCGAAGGTCGTGCACGCGGCGCTGCCGCATCTCGCCGCGCCGGTCGGCGGCTACGCCCTCCTCGGCATGGGCGGCATGCTGGCCGGCGTGACGCGCGCGCCGCTTCTCGCCGTGATCATGATGTTCGAGCTGACGCAGAACTCGGCGGTCCTGGTGCCGATGATGGTGGTCTCGGTCCTGGCCGTCGCCGCGGCCAAGGCGCTGCAGAAGGACTCCATGTACGTGGCGAGCCTCCGATCCGCAGGCATCGTCTGGGAGGCCACGCCCGAGGCGACCGCGCTCGCGAGCCTCAAGGTCTCCGACATCATGCGCCGCGACGTCGCGCTCATCGCGCGGACGACGCCCCTGCCGGAAATCGTCGCGACGTTTCTCAAGTCCCGGAGTCTCTTCCTGTACGTCGGGGACGAGGAGGGGAGGCTCCTGGGAGTCGTCGACATCCACGACATCAAAGAGTCGTTTCCGGAGCGGGAGCTGTCGAGTCTCGTCATCGCCGCGGACCTCGTCACGGAGATCCCCTTCGTCACACCGCTCGAGCCGCTGACGTCCGTCAACGAGAAGCTCTGGTTCCGGGACCTCGGGCAGCTGCCGGTCGTGCAGTCGGCGAATGACCGGAAGTTTCTTGGCGTCGTCACGCAGCGCGACCTCCTCGCGGCCTTCGACAGCGAGGTCCTGCGGCGGAACCGCCTCGTGACCCCCGTGCGCACGCTCGGCGAGGAGCGTGGACGAGGTGGACTTCCTGGAGCTGCCCGAAAAACACCGCCTCGTCGAGGTCGAGCTGCCCGTGCGGCTCGCGGGCATGACGATGGCCGAGGCGGGCTTGCGCGCGCGTTACGGCGTCTCGGTCCTCGCCGTGAAGCGGATGGGACGCGACGGCGTGGAGCGCCGCTTCGTGCCCGAGCCTCCCGATCGCTTCGAGCACGGGGACGTCGTGGTCGTCCTCGGCAGCGACGAATCCCTGGCGCGCCTCCACGACGACCGCGCGCTGCCGGTGCCGACGCCGTCGTGACCTCCTCGGAGCGCGCCGCCGCGGCCTCGGAGTGCTATCCTGATACAGCACCGGCCTCATGACGACGAAGACGGTCAACACCAAGCAGAGTGAGCTTGTCGCTCTTCGCGGCAAGTGGTTCAAAGAGCGTACGCGGCTCTATGACCGCGAGACCGGGCTCCCGACGATCGCGGTTCTCGTCGACGACCTGCGCCAATGGCTCGAGGACACGGGCTCGCTTTCGGTGCTGGTCTTCCGGCCGAGCTCCGAGGGCCACGTCGAGGAAGTCTGGGGCTGGGAGGCGTACGACGACCTTCTGCTCGACTTCGTCCGGAGGCTGAAGGCGTTTCAGACCGACGGCATCGTGCCGCAGGGGACGTTCTGCCTGCCGAACGTGCGCTCCGACGAGATCATCCTGTTCGTGAATCCCGAGGGCGCGGCCATGATGGATGGGCCGACCGCGCTGGGCCAGAAGGCGGCCGAGCTCGATCAGCTGATCCGGGGCTATCTCGCCGAGCGGGCCGACGTTTCGGCGCGGTTCCGCTCCTTCGTCGGGGCCGGGCGGATCATGAAGGACCCCAAGCACCGGATCGAGCGGCTGATCTACCGCGGTGTCCAGGAAGCGCGCGACAAGGT
The DNA here is from genome assembly GCA_963804915.1 of uncultured Acidobacteriota bacterium. Lineage (GTDB taxonomy): Bacteria > Acidobacteriota > Thermoanaerobaculia > UBA5066 > Gp7-AA6 > DAHUXD01. The sequence goes on along the minus strand of CAWDSI010000025.1, from coordinate 13,756 downwards.
CACGCGGCAGACGGTGCGCCAGGAGATCCGGGGCGGCGAGCTGCTCCAGGACGTCATCTCGCGCCGCGACATCCAGCCGGTCTTCCAGCCGGTCTTCGACCTCGCCACCGGAAACATGATCGGGATGGAAGCGCTCTCCCGCGGGCCCCGCGGCAGCGAGTTCGAGAGCGGGGAGACCCTCTTCTCGCTCGCCGAGCGCACCGAGCTGCTCGTCCCGCTCGAACGCGTCTGCCGCCAGCGCTCGCTGGAAGCGGCCGCCGGAGGCAACTCGCGGCGCCAGATCTTCCTGAACCTGTCTCCCGCCGCGGCGTCGGATCCCGAGTTTCTGGGGCCCCTCTTCCGCGACCAGGTCATGGCCCTCGGCCTCGAGCCCGACCGCATCGTCCTCGAGATCACCGAGCGCACGTACGCCGTCTACGAGGGCCTCTTCCGCGAGGTCCTCTCGAAGTTCCGGTCGCAGAACTTCCGCATCGCCGTCGACGACGTCGGCACGGGCTACTCGAATCTGTCCTCGCTCGCCGACATCGAGCCCGACTACCTGAAGTTCGACAACGTCTTCGTGCGCGGCATCGACCGCCGCCAGGTGAAGCAGGATCTCCTCGAAGCCCTCATGAGCTTCGCGCGCAAGATGCACACGAAGGTCATCGCGGAGGGCATCGAGACTCGCGAAGAGCTCCGCGTGCTGCAGTCCCTGGGCGTGCCCTACGGCCAGGGATTCCTGCTCGCCCGGCCGATGCCCGTCGGCGAGATCGAGCGGTTCGCCTCGATCGCGATCTAACCGTCGCTTCGGCCTGCGCGGGCTCTGCGTCCCACGCGGATGGCGTTCGAAGGCGGCGGCGTCCCGTAAACTAGGCCGGGGGAGGTTAGCTCAGCGGTAGAGCGCCTGCTTTACACGCAGGTGGTCGGGGGTTCGATCCCCTCACCTCCCACCAAGATTGGATCCACCTTTCGTAGCCGCGCGAGGTCCTGTTCAGCCGGCGCCCCGGAAGGCTTCTATACTCAGACTGGTGCGCCCATAAACACTTCGCCGGCAACCGGCGTGGTCCTTCATCGCGTGGCTCTCGGCTCGATTGCGGCAGGTGCACTTTTCCTGGCTGCCGGTTCCGCTCTCGGCCTGCAGGGGCGGGTCGTGATGGAGGCGACAGGGACTCCCATCGCGGGAGCGGAGGTCTCGGTGCTCGGCCTGACCGGCGTGCAACGCACCGACACCGACGGCCGATTCCTGTGGCTTCCGGATCCGGTCCCGCCGTTCGAGGTGATGATCGTTCTGCCGGGCGGCCAGTACATGAAGCCTTTTCTGGTGACGTCGGTTCCTGTCGACGGAGTGGTGGCGATCAACGTCCGGCCGATCGTCGAGGAGAGCGTGAGCGTCACCGCGGGGGCGGCGCCTTCGATCGAGTCGCCGCCGGCCAATGGGACGACGATCGTGCCGAAGGCCGACATCGAGTCGCGCCAGCCCGCCAATCTCGCGGAGACCGTCGAGAACGTCGCGGGCCTCTCGCGGGTTGCCGCGGCCCAGAACGCGGTTCCGGCCATTCGCGGCCTTGCGCACGGGCGCAGCCTGATTCTGATCGACGGAGCCCGGGTGAGCTCAGAGCGGCGCATCGGACCGGGCGCCACCTTTCTTGACCCCTACGTTCTCGGCGGCGTCGAGGTTTCGCGCGGCCCGGGCTCGGTGGCGTATGGCTCGGACGCTTTCGGCGGCGTCATCTCCGCGCGGACCCGCGACGTCGCCCCGGGGGCTCCGCTCAGCGTCGAGGCCATCGGCGACTACGGCCTCGGGATTCCCGGCGGGCGCGTGGGAGCCGAGGTGACCGGTCCCATCGGCCAGGAGGGAGGCATCCTCGTCGCCGGCCACTACCGGTCCTACGGAAACTACGACAGCCCCGACGGCGAGGTGCCCAACTCGGGCTACCGGGACAGCGGTGTCCTCGTGAGCGCGGCCTACAACCTCGGTCCCGGCACGCTGAAGGCCGGCTGGGCGGGGGACTACGCGCGTGACATCGGCCTGCCGAGGCCGGAATCGCAGCCCACGCGTATGTCCCTTCCCGAGGAGAACTCGAGCCGTTTCACGCTCGCGTACGAGACCCAGCCGGTCGGCGGCTTTTCGCGCATCGCCTTCCTCGGGTTCATCGGCTCCAACGACGCAGCACGGCCCTCGTCGCGCCCTCTTGACCGAGCGCGTCGACGTGTCGGCGAAGGACTTTCAGGTCCGCACGTTCGCCGAGCGGTTCGTCGGCCCGGTCCGGGTGGACGTCGGCCTGGATCTCAACGGCCGTTACGGTCTGCACGCCGTCGACAACACGAACGGGACCGTGAAGACCTCGGTGGTCGACGCGCATCGCACCGACCTCGGGGTGTACCTGACGGCCGAGGTGCCGCTCCTGTCGCAGCTCGCCTTGCAGGGCGGCGTGCGCGGCGACTTCATGAACACGTCCAACGAGGGCGGCGACCTGGGGGACCACTCCACGTCCAACAACGCCGTCGCCGGAAACGTGGCGCTGACGGCGGGATCTTTCTGCGGCTTCTCCGCCACCGCCCAGTACGCGCACGGCTTCCGCGATCCCGTCCTCTCGGATCGATACTTCAGCGGGCTCGTCGGTCGCGGTTTCATCACGGGCAACCCGAACCTCGAGCTGGAGACGAGCAACCAGTACGACATCGCCCTGCGGTACACGAACGCCGGGTTCCGCACCGCGTTCTACATGTACGACTACCGCATCAAGAACCTGATTGAGGTCTACCCGGACCCGGCTACCCGAGAGGCCGCCGTCACTTCCTCCTGCGCAATCGCCTGGCAGGGGCGAAGCTCCAGGGCCTGGAGCTCGAAGCGCAGGTGGCTCTTCCCGCCGGCTTCGCGGTGGCGCTGGCGGGACAGATCGAGCGTGGGGTGACGGTCGACGACGACAAGCCGATCGACGACATTCCGCCGGAGTCGCTGAACCTGCAGGTGCGCAAGGGCTTTGGTCCCGCTTTCGCCCAGGCCCGCTGGGTCGTTTACGCCGGCGACGACAACCCGGGGCTGACGGAGGTCGCCCGCCCGGGCTACGGTCTGCTGGATCTGGGCGGAGGCTACAGCTTTTCCGAGCACTTCGAGTTCCAGGCGTACGTCCGGAACGTTTTGAACAAGGCGTACTTCAACACCCCGATGGACGTCTCGGCGCTCGCGCCCGGGATCTCGGCGACGCTCACGGGCTTCGTGCGCTTTTGAGCTGCTGGGTCGGGTCAGCGCGGGAGCAGGGAAAGCCAGTTGGCGGTCACGGCGATCGCGTCCGCGTCCTGGACCGGAACGACGACGACGGCGAGAAAGCGTTCCCCGTCGGGCGTCACATCGTAGTCCCTCCAGCCGGCCGGATCGATTCGGAAGAGAGGCCGCGCCTGGCCGACCTCGCCGTCTGCCGCCAGCCGGACGGGAGTCGCGATCATCTCGTTGTCCGCCGACAGGAAGTAGATCTCGCGGCCGTCGCCCTTCCAACGCGGCCGCGACCCGCCGGACACCGATACGCGGATTCGTTCTCCCGGCTCCGGAAACGAGGTGAGGTAAACCTCCGAGCGGCCGGACTCGAGCGAGCAGTACGCGATCCAGCGGCCGTCGGGAGAGAACTGGGCGTAAGCCGGATCGGTCGTCCCCGAGAGAAGCTTGCGCGGCTTGGGCTCACCCTCGAGATTCACGACCCAGAGACCGCTGCCGCCCTCGGTGCGAGCACCGAAGTAGAGGAGGAAACGGCCATCGGGTGACCAGTCCTCGCTGCGCTGGATTCCGCCCGGCGGAAGGATCGGCTCCGGGGAGGCCGACCCGCGCAGGGTAAGCCAGTGGAGTATCCGAGGATCACTCAGCGATCGAACGGCGAAAGCGATGCGAGTGCCGTCCGGCGACCAGATGGGTTGTCCATGGTCGGCATCCGAGTCGAGATCCGACCGCGTGAGCACGCCCCGGGACAGGTCACCGATCAACAAATCCTTCAAGCCCGTACGGGGGTTGGCACGGCTGACGACGACTCTTCGGGAGTCAGGAGAGAGTCGCAACGATTCGAATCCGCCTGCCGGGGCGACGGAACCCGTCTCCCGGCCGGCCCGGTCGATCCAAACCAGCCGCGCCGGGCTCGCCGCGCCCCGAGAGGCGAGGACACCGTTGTTTGACGCGGAGAAGGGGCCGGCGCCAATGAGCGCGTGCGGCCAGACCTCCTGCCCCGCGGGAATGGGATCTCCGAGGAGCCGTAACTGCCGGCTGTCGAATGGCTGTGCCAGCAGACTCCCCTCGATCGCGTAGAGCAGATACCCGCTTCGGCCGCGGGCGGGATCGTTCGGATCGCCCGGCACGTACTCCGCGCGCGAACAGTTCGTCAGCAGCGGCGCCGTCTTGCCCTCTGAGATGCTCGCCAGGCGGAGATAAGGCCGTTTCTCGGTCGGGCTCGCGGCCAGATAAAGGAAGTGGCGGCCGTCGGGAAGGAAGCTCGGGAACTTGACGGCCCTCTCCTGCCGCGAGGCATCCGCCTTCAGAACGACGCTGGGAGCGCCTCCTCCCTCCGCGACCAGGCTGATGAACAGTTGCGTGGCAGCGGCGAAGAGGATCGAGTGCTCGCTTCCCCAAGAGCCCGACGGATAATCGCCTCGAGCCTCGCAGAGCGTCATCGGAGGCCCTCCCGACGAATCGATCTTCTTGAGCTTTCCGTCCGAGAAGAATGCGATGAAGCGGCTGTCCGGCGACCAGAAAGGCGCCGCGGCGCCTTCCGTGCCGGGGAGCATCACAGCCGACGGCTCGGCGAGCGACCGCACCCACAGAAAATCCCGCCCATCGGCGCTGCGCGCGACGAAGGCGAGGCGCCTCCCATCCGGCGAAACGGCGAACAGATTGTGCTGTGGGAGCCACGCGAACCGGGTCCCAGCCGGTGCTCGGACGGCAAACCGGATGGGCATCGCGGGCGGGCTCGCCGGGCGGCGAAGCGCGTAGAGCGCCATCAACGCCGCTGTGGCCAGGACGAGAGCAGCGGCAAGACCCATCAGCCATCGCGGAGTGGAGGAGAGGCTTCTGGCCGGCTGCGATGGCAGGTCCGCCTCGCCGCTCGCGATCCCCGCGAGTTGCAGGCCGACGTCGGCAGCGCTTTGCCAGCGGTGGTCCGGCTCCTTGGCGAGACATGTTCCGATGATCCGGTCGAGCGCCGGAGGGGACGTCGGCAGAATCCGCGAGACCGGTTTCGGCTCGTCCCGCAGGATCGCGGAGATCAGCGATGCTCGCGTGGACCCGGAAAACGCTCTCTTTCCCGTCGCCATCTCGTAGAGCGTCGCCCCCAGTGCGAAGATGTCGGTGCGGCTGTCCGCCTCTTTTCCTTCCACCTGTTCCGGCGCCATGTAGGGGAGGGTTCCGAGGATCGTGCCTTCCTGGGTGAGATTGCCCGCTTTGCCCGGTCTCCGTTGGCAAGGCCGAAAGTTCCGATGGCGGGCTTCACCGGCGCCATCGCCTTCGCGAGGCCGAAGTCGAGCAGCTTGACCCCCTCCTTCGTCAGCATCACGTTGGGGGGCTTCAGGTCTCGATGAACGATCCCTTGCCGATGCGCCCTGTCCAGCGCGTCCGCAATCTCGACGCCGTAGCGCAGCGTCTGCTCGAGCGGCAGCGGGCCTCTTGCCAGTCGGTCCGACAGTGGCTCGCCCTCCAGGTACTCCATGACGAGGTATTCGGTCTCGCCTTCCCGTCCCACGTCATAGAGCGCGCAGATGTGCGGGTGCGAGAGCTGCGAGATGGTTCTGGCCTCCCGCTCGAAGCGCTGCCGCTCCTCCGGGGAATCGCGCTGCTGCGTCAGGACTTTGACTGCCACGGTCCGGCCCAGGCGCGTGTCGCGTGCCTTGTACACCTCGCCCATCCCGCCCGCGCCGATTGGGGAAAGGATCTCGTACGGCCCGAGGCGAGTGCCGACAGTCAGGGTCATCGGTTGTGCAGACTCTACCGCGCGCGGCAGATGCGGGGGCTTTGCTGGTGCGGAAGCCTACGGCTCGGGGTTCGATCCCCTCACCTCCCACCAGTCCAATTTGAGCCTGGGCGGACCTTTCCCCGTGCGAAAGAATTGCCTGGAACCATGGACGCTCCACGATGGTCGTAGGAACGGTCGGACCCCGATGATCGAGATCCGTCACGCCGAAATTCCGCGAGACCTCGAGGTGGTACGCGGTCTTTTTCAGGAGTACGTCGACAGCCTGGCCATCGACCTCTACTTTCAGGAGCTCGACAAGGAGCTGGCCACGCTGCCCGGCAAGTATTCGCCCCCCGCCGGGCGGCTCCTTCTGGCGTGGCGCGGGGACGAGCCGGTCGGCTGCATCGCGCTACGGCCGATCGACGCCGTGACCTGCGAGATGAAGCGTCTCTACGTGCGGCCGGAGGCTCGCGGCGAGCAGCTCGGTCGCCGGCTCGCCGAGCAGATTTGTCGCGAAGCGAAGGACGCCGGTTACACGCGGATCTGCCTCGATACGCTTCCGAGCATGGCTGCTGCCCAGAAGCTGTACCAGTCTCTCGGCTTCGTCCCGATCGAGCCCTACCTGTTCAATCCCGTTCCGGGCACGAAGTTTCTGGCCCGGGATCTTTGACCCCGCGACTCGCTGCGCATTTCCTCGACGAAATTTCTCGCATGGTTTAGACCAAGGTCCCATGGTCTCTCGACGTCGCGCTTAATAACCTGTCGCCATGAGAGACGTACCTTCCATTGGTACGGTGGTGTCGAAGAGTGGGAACCCGATGGCGTGGGGGAGCAAGGATGCGTCTGGCGGTCTGGCGGTCTCGGCGTTCGGAGCGACTGTTACAGGGAGTCTCGATTTCCGTGACCGAGGTCGCCGCCGGAGTCGACCGCGAAGGGGGAACCACGGCGCTGCATTTTCGGGTGACCGGAAGCGATGCCGCAGGCCTCGACGCCCTTCGCGAGACGCGACGCGCGATGATCCGGGAGGACTGGACGCTGGGCCTCGAAGACGGCGAGCCGTCGCTCGCCGACGCCGTGTTCACGTCCCATGACGTCTACTGGGACGTCCCGCTCGGGGAGCGTCAGCGGTGCCGCGAGAGAGATCAGGCGCTCGTCGTCCGCACGAATCGCCGGCTCGAGCAGGCGCGGGAAGTCCGCAAAGCCTCGGGCAGCTCAATCCGCTCGTAGCGCCTTCACCGGGTCGATCCGGGTCGCGCGCAGAGCGGGCACGACGCAGGCGGCCGCGGCGAAGAGAGCGAGCGCGCCCGCGGCTCCCGCCAGAGTCGCGACATCGTTCGCGGCCACGCCGACGAGCAGGCCGGACAGCAATCGGCCGAGAGCGAGGGCCGCGGCGCCACCCGCCGCCAGGCCCGCGGCCACCGGCAGGAGCGACTGCCGCGCGATGAGGCTCAGGATCCGTCCGCGCGTCGAGCCCAGCGAGAGGCGGACGCCGATCTCGCGCGTGCGCTCGACGACCGAGAACGCCGTCACGGCGTAGATTCCGGCGAGAGCCAGCAGGAGCGCGGCCGCGCCGAAAATTTCGAGCAGGACGGTCTGGAAGCGCCGGTCGGCGAGCGAGGCGTCGATCGCCTCGTCCATCGGCCGTATCGACGAGGCCGCCACGTCGGGATCGAGAGCGCGCAGCTCTCGCCGGACGACGGGCGCGAGGAGGCCCGGCTCGCCCCGCGTCCGAACGGCCAGGCAGAAGATGTTGGCGAGCCAGACCGCGGTTTGCTGTTGGGTTTGCGTGTACGGGACGTAGACGTCGGCGGCGCCTTCGGCGTCGAGCCCCGTGAACCGGACGTCGCCCACGACGCCGACGATCTCCACCATCCGAAATGGCTCGAAATCGTCGATCCGGAGGCGAGCGCCGACCGGACTCTTTCCCGGAAAGGAGCGCCGCGCGAGCGCCTGGCTGACCAGAATCACGGGCACCGAATCCGCCGTGTCCTGCCGGCCGACGTCGCGCCCCTCGAGGATCGGGATCTCGAGCGTCGCGAAATACCCCGGCGCGACGGCGCGGTAGTTTGCGAGCGGGGCCTTGTGCAGATCCTGGTCCGGGCTTCCCTCGATGAGGTAGGAGATGTTGGCCCGCCACTGCGTCAGCGGGTTCAGCGACGCCGCGGAGACCGAGACGACTCCGGGAAGGTTCGCGAGCCGGGCGGTGGCCTCCTCGGCATAGCGGGCGATCGCGTCGGGCGTCCCGTAGCGGCCCTTCGGCAGCGAAAGCTGGACGCCGAGGAGATGGTCCGCGCGGAAGCCAGGATGCCTTTGCTGCAGCAAGTGCAGCGTGCGGAGCAGCAGCCCCGCACCCACGAGGAGAACGAGGGAGAGGCCGACTTCGGCGGCGACGAGCACCGCGCGGCCCCGCGCCCGTCCCGGGCCGCCGGTGTTGCCGCGTCCGATGCCTCCGATTCCCTCCGTGATCCCCCGGCCGCTGCCGTGCAGCGCCGGGGCCAGGCCGATCGCGAGACCGGCCACGATCGAAAGCGTCAGTCCGAAGGCGAGCATCGGAAGGTCGATGCCGATTTCGGCCGCGCGAGGCAGCTTGGCCGGACCGAAGGCGAGGAGCAGCCTCAGGCCTCCGTAAGCGACGCCGAGGCCGAGCAATCCCCCGAGAAGCGCGAGCACGGCCGTTTCCGTCAGGAGCTGGCGGGCGAGGTCGCGCCGCCGCGCCCCGAGGGCCGTGCGCAGAGCCAGCTCCGGACGGCGGCCCGCGAGGCGGGCGAGCGACAGGTTGGTCAGGTTGGTGCAGGCGATCAGAAGAACGAGCCCGACGGCGGCCTGGAGGACCAGGAGCATGCTCCGGTAGTTCCCGATCACGAGCTCGGCGAGGGGCTGCAGGCGGACGCCCGAGCGGCCGGCGTTCGTGTCGGGATACGCGGCTCGCAGTCGCCCGACGATCGCGTCGAGGTCCTGCTTCGCCGCGTCGGGGCCGACGCCGGGGCGCATCCGCCCGACGATGCGCATGAACGCGGAGCTCCGCCGGGCGCGCCGCGGATCGGTCTCGAGGACGAGCGGGCTGACGAGCTGCGCTCCGACGCCCAGAAACAGGAAGTCCGGCGGCAGCACGCCGATGACCTCGTAAGGCTCGCCGCTGAGAGTGAGGACCTTTCCCAGGATGGCGGGATCGGCGCCGAACCGGCTCCGCCAGAGGCCGTCGCCGAGCAGGACGACACGGCCGGCGCCCGGCTTTTCCTCTTCGGGCCGAGGCGTGCGCCCGAGCGCGGCCCTCACGCCGAGGACGTCGAAAAACCCGCGGGAGGTCCACTGCGCCGCCAGGGCAACCGGCTCGTCGACACCCGTGAGGTTCGCGCTCCAGCCGCCGTAGCCCACGAGGGCATCGAAGCTGCGATTGGCCTCGGCGATGTCGAAGAAGTCGGCGATCGGAAACGGCTGCTTGTCGCTGCCCGGCTCGAGGGAGTGGACGGCGACGAGCCGCTCGGCGTGCGCGAAGGGGAGCGAGCGCAGGAGCACGGCGCGTACGACCGTAAAGATCGCCGTGTTCGCGCCGACTCCCAGCGCCAGCGTTCCGATGACGGCGGCGGCGAAGCCCGGGCGGCGAGCGATCCCCCGGAGGGCGAGGCGGACCTCGCGGAAAAAGTTCGAGAACATGGCTTTTCCCCCTCGCCGAGAGCGTCTGCCAGATACAATGTATTAGCAATGATGAATTTAAGTGACTTGATCATCAGAATTACTGAAGTCGCCTGATGGAGCTCCGGCACCTTGTGACGTTCCGCGCGGTGCTGCGCGAGGGCAGCTTTCTGAAGGCCGCGCGCTCGCTCGGCCTGGCGCAGCCGACCGTGACGCTTCACGTCCAGGAGCTCGAAGCCGAGCTCGGGCTCGAGCTCTTCGATCGGACGGGCCGCCACCGTCCGAGGACTCCGGCGGGCGCGCTCCTCGCCGAGCGTGCGCTCCCGATCCTCGAAGCCGTGGATTCGCTTTCGCGGAGCATGGCGGAGCTGCGCGACGGCCGGAGCGGGCTGCTGCGGATCGGATCGATCGAGCCTGCGGCGAGCGAGCGGGTCACGCCGCTTCTGGGGCGCTTGCAAAAGCAGCGACCGGCCCTGCGCGTGCGGCTCGACGTCTCCGGGACCGGGGGCGTGAGCCGCGGCGTCGCCGACGGCGACCTCGACGTCGGTCTCTGCTCCGCGCCGCCGCTCGAGCTCGGTCTTCGCTTCGAGCCGCTCTTCGCGGAGGAGATGGCCCTTCTCCTGCCGCGAAGTCACCGGCTGGCGCGAGCGAAGCCGCTTCTCGCGAAGCATCTCGAGGGGGAGTCTCTCGTCATGACGGAGCAGGGCTGCTCCTACCGGCAGGCGGTCGAGAGCGCCCTGGCGAGCCGGGGAGTCCGGCCGCGACTGGACCTTCGAAAGCGGCAGCACGAACACGCTGCGCGCGGCCGTCCAGCAGAAGCTGGGGATCGCGATCCTTCCCCGGGGGGCCGCCGCGCCAGCGCCGCCGGGCACGGTTGTTCGGCGTCTTCACGATCTCGTCATCGCGCTGCCGGTCGGCCTCGCCACGCGCACCGACGCCGCGCCCGCGCCGCCCGCTCTCGCCGTGCTGGTCCAGGCCCTCCGTCGAGAGCTGGGCCGCTAAAAGCTAGACTCCCGGCCTCTACTCGCTTCTCAGGACGCGCATCGGATCGACGGCGAGCGCGCGCCGTGCCGGGATCCAGCACGCGAGGACACCGACGAGCAGGAGAACCGACGCCACGGCCGCGAACGTCGCCGGGTCGAGAGGCCGCGTCTCGAAGAGCAGGCTCGAAGGGTTCGACGTTCAGCGAACGACGCTCCCGCGATGTCGCCGCGGCGAGCCCGCGAAGGATCGATCAGGCTCGAGACCGCTGGCGAAGGACGCAAGACGCAGCGACGTCGCCTCCGGCCGGCCCCGAGCCGGGAGGGCCTGGGAGAGGCGTACCGGGCGGCGGGAAAGAACGAGCTCGCAGTCCTCTCATACCGGAAGGCCGTCGAGCTCGACGCTCCAGAACGACGGCGCGCGGCAGGCCTTGCGCGAGCTCGAGGCGCCGAAGGCTCCGTGATCCGAGCGGCGCGCCCTATTCGCGCGCCGCGTCCTCGGCCGGGGTCGTCTCCTCTGAACTTTCTTACTGCGCCGCGTTCCTGGCTGCCGTGGTCTCTTCCCGGATGAGATCCTCCTCCGCGGCGGTCATCTTTGGCGGCATCAGCTTGATGGTCAGCTTGTTCGAGCTTGCCGGTGAAGCGGAACGGCGACTGGTAGTCCTTGTCGTCCACGCCCGTGCGGGTATCCACGCCGACGTCGAAGGTCTCGTCGATCGTCATGAGGGCCGGGATGGTGTGCGGGATCGTCTTGCTATCGACTTCCTTGCCGTCCACCGACAGGACGCCGGTGCCGCCCTTGGCCATGCCGGGGCCGTCGTACTTGAAGTCGAACAGGATGGTGTGCTTGCCGGGCGTGAGCGCCTGCGTGCCTTCCCAGCGGAATCGTTCCAGACCGAGCAGGTTGTAGGTGAACACGGGCTTGCCCTTCAGCAGGTAGAGGCCGTAGCCGCCGAAGCGGCCGCCGAGCGTGTTGAGCATTCCCTCGGCGCCGCCCTGCGGAATCTCCACCTCGGCGGTGATGGAGTAGGACTTGGCGAGCGTGTTGGGCACGCTTCCGTCGGGCAGGCCGGACGATTCCACCGGAGTAGGTGAACTCGGTCCGGCCGGCGGTCGCGCTCGGCCGCGGGGTGAGCAGGCGCTCGAGAATCGAGTTATCCAGCGGGAGCACCTGGTACTTCTTCGCCTCGACCATGAAGAGATCCTGCAACTCCTTCAGCTTGTCCGGGATTCTTCGCCGCGAGGTCGTTGTTCTGCGAGTAGTCCTCGGCGATGTTGTAGAGCTCCCATTTGTAGCCGTTGAGCACGTCGGGCATTTTGACCGTGCCCATGAGCCACGGGGGTTGCGGAGGGACGGTGGTGGCGATCCAGCCATCGTGGTAGATCGCGCGGTTGCCGAACATCTCGAAGTACTGCGTGTCGCGCTTCGACGGCGCTTTCGCGTTCGCCTTGTCCAACGTGTAGGCCATGCTCACGCCTTCGATCGGTTTCTGCGCGATGCCATTGACCGTCTCCGGCGCCTGAATGCCGGTGGCTTCGAGAATCGTCGGCACGATGTCGATGATGTGGTGGAACTGCGTGCGGATGCCGCCCGCATCCTTGATGTGGCCGGGCCACGACATGACCATGCCCTGCCGGGTGCCGCCGAAGAAGGAGGCCACCTGCTTGGTCCACTTGAACGGCGTGTCGAAGGCCCAGGACCACGCCACCGACATGTGCGGGGTGGTCAGGTCGGAGCCCAGGACATCGTAGAACTTCAATTGGGCCTCGACCGGCATGTCGATGCCTTGAATCGCGGCGAGGTCGAACGTCGTGCCGATCGTGGAGCCTTCGGCGCTGGTGCCGTTGTCGCCGCTGATGTAGATGATCAGCGTGTTGTCGAGCTTGCCCAGGTCTTCCACGGCCTGGATGACCCGGCCGATCTCGTGGTCGGTATAGGCGACGTAGGCGGCGAAGATATCCGCCTGGTGGGCGAACAGCTTCTTCTCGTCGGCATTGAGCGTATCCCACTTCGGCAGGCTGTCCGGCCAGGGAGTGAGCTGGGTGTTCGCCGGGATCACGCCGAGCTTCTTCTGGTTGGCGAAGATCTGCTCGCGCAGTTCGTTCCAGCCCTTGTCGAACATGCCTTTCATCTTCGTGATCCACTCCGGCGTCGGATGATGCGGCGCGTGCGTGCCGCCGGGCACGTAATAGAGGAAGAACGGCTTCTCCGGCGCGGCGGCATTCAACTCCTTCATGTAACTGATCGCCTCGTCCGCCATGTCGGTGGTCAGGTTGTAGCCCGGCTTGCCCTGCCCACGGATAGATCTGGGTGTGATCGCGGAAGAGATAGGGCGTCCACTGGTTGGTCTCGCCGCCCATGAACCCGTAGAAATACTCGAAGCCCATCCCGCTCGGCCATTGATCGAACGGTCCGGCCAGGCTGTAGAGATAGGTCGGCGTGTTGTGGTTCTTGCCGAACCACGACGTCGCGTAGCCGTTGTCCTTGAGAATCTCGCCGATCGTGGCGTTGTTCTTGTCGATGACGGTGTCGTAGCCCGGGTAGCCCGTGGACTGTTCCGCCGATCACGCCGAAGCCCACCGAGTGGTGGTTGCGGCCGGTGATCAGCGCCGCGCGCGTCGGCGAGCAGAGCGCGGTGGAGTGGAACTGCGTGTAGCGCAATCCCGCCTTCGCGATCCGATCCATCGCCGGCGTCGGGATGACGCCGCCAAAGGTGCTCGTGACGCCGTAGCCCTGATCGTCGGTCATGATCAGCAGCACGTTGGGCGCGCCCTTGGGCGGCACGACGGTCGGCGGCCAGTACGGCTTGGAGTTGACGGCGCTCGGGTTGATCACGCCGCCGAACTTCGGGTCGGGCGGCGGGAGCTGCTTGCCGTCGATGGTCGTGGTGGCGCTGGGTGAACCGGGCGTGCCGGTGGTCTGGACTTGCGCGCTCGGCGAAGGCGCGGCCGCCGACCACGATCGCCGCGAACATCCCGCTCAGAAGAAGAAATGGCCTCGATTTCATCGCTGCTCCCTTCGATCCGGCAGAGATTCCCTTCGCTCCCGGGCCGAGATTTGTACTGGCTCTTCTTTGGCGGATTCTATGCCTTGCTGTGTGACGGGAGACAGGTTTTGCCGCAGCCCTAATGCGACGATGAGACCTTGGCATCACAGGCCGTAAGGGCCCGCTCGGCCGAGACACAGAAAAGTTCGGCCGAGAGACTGGCGCGGCGCGCCCGAATCAGTTCGTCGCT
>CAWDSI010000024.1:0-107489 GCA_963804915.1 uncultured Acidobacteriota bacterium | reverse complement strand
CTCGAGCCTCCGGAGGGCCAGGGCGCCATCGCGCTCGTGGACGTCACGGCCCCGGACGCCGACGCCGCGGTGGCCGCGGCCTGGAAGGCCTATAAGCCGGACGCGTCGTGGCCGCTCAAGGTCACGCACGACCGGCCCGACCGCAACGGCTGGTCGAAACAGAAGTCCTACGACTATCAGACCTCGCCCAACGAGAAGCGGGACGTCGGCGCTACGCATCGTTCGCGGACGGCCGGTGGACCGTGGTGATCTACGACATGACTCAGGCGGTGGGCGAGAAGCGCGGCGCGCAGGTCGCGCTCATCTTCGACCGGCTGCTGCCGAAGGGCTACGTCCGCGAGACCTTCGCGGGAAAGAAAGCAGCACAGCTGACCGCCGCGCGCTCGCGGAGCTCGGCCGGTTCATCGAGACCGGCCAGAAGGAGCTCGGGTCCCGGGCGTCGCCTCGGCATCGTCCAGGACGGCAAGGTCGTCTTCTCGGGGGCTTCGGCGTGCGGAGCCTCGGAAGCCCGGAGAAGGTCGATGGCGACACCCTACTGATGATCGCCTCGAATACGAAGGCCCTGACGACGCTGCTCCTGGCGAGGCTCGTGGCCGAAGGCAAGATGACCTGGGACACGCCCGTCACGAGCCTCCTGCCCAGCTTCAAGCTGGGCGACGCCGACACGACGAAGAAGGTCAACGTGGGCAGCTCATCTGCGCATGCACCGGGCTGCCCCGGCAGGATCTGGAGTGGCTCTTCGAGTACAAGAACGTCACCCCGGAAGGGGCCCTCGCGACGCTCGGCACGATGCAGCCCACGAGCAAGTTCGGCGAGCTCTTCCAGTACTCCAATCCGATGGCCGGCGCCGCGGGCTTCACGGGCGGCCACGTGCTCTACCCCGACATGGAGCTCGGCGCCGCGTACGACAAGGCGATGCAGACGCAGGTGTTCGATCCCCTCGGCATGAAGTCCACGACCTTCGACTACGCGAAAGCGCAGGCCGGCGACCACGCCGCCCCGCACGCGCCGACCATCGACGGCAAGCCGGCGCTCGCGGTGATGGAGGCGAACTACTCGATCATTCCGCTGCGCCCCGCCGGAGCCGCCTGGAGCAACGTGAACGACATGCTGCGGTACGTGTCCATGGAGCTCGCCAACGGAAAGTTGCCGGATGGAAAGGCCTACATCCCGAAGGAGCCGCTCCTCGAGCGGCGCGCGCCGCAGGTCGCGATCGGCAAGGACGAGACCTATGGCATGGGACTCATGGTCGACACCGAGTACGACATCCCGGTGGTCCACCACGGCGGCGACATGATCGGGTATCACAGCGACATGATCTGGCTGCCCGATTCGAACGTGGGCGCCGTGATCCTGACCAACGCGGATCCGGGCTGGATCCTGCGAAGCCAGTTCCGGCGGAGGCTGCTCGAGGTGCTCTTCGACGGAAAGCCCGAGGCCGCGGCCCAGGTCGCGGCGGCCGGCAAGTCGTTCTATTCGCAGATCGCGGCCGAGAGGAAGCTCCTGACCGTGCCGGCCGACCCGGCCGAGAGCGCCAAGCTCGCGCCGCTCTACGCGAATGCCGCCCTGGGGGAGATCGCCGTGAGCCGGGCGAACGGGACGACCCTGTTCGACTTCGGCGAGTGGCGGAGCGACGTCGCCTCCAAGAAAGAATCCCGACGGCACGATCTCGTTCGTCACGACCGCGCCGGGCATCTCGGGCTCCGAGTTCGTCGTGGGCGCGGGGCCGAAGAAGACGCTCGTGACACGCGACGCGCAGCACGAGTACGTGTTCGAGGCGAAGTGGACGAGTCGGCGTTTATCTCCGTAGCTACAGACGGTGCGGAAAAAGTGCGGAATCCTTACGCGGCGGCGGGGCCCGGTCGAATCGTCCTGCTCCGACTGCCGTGAGGATCCGGACGGTTTTCCTGGCCGCGACGCTGGCGAGAGCGTCCGTCGCATGGGGCCGGACGGTCCCGTCTGGACTCCCACGGGGGCTTCAGCGCGCGCGTCCTGGCGCTCGGCGCGGATGCGACATGCCGGGCACCCGCTTCGCGGCGTCTATCAGGAGGGGTTTCTCAGAGTACGGATTCCGTGTCACCTGGAGCCCGCCCGACGCCGGTCTCCCGATGGCTTCTCGGCCGGAATCTGCCTTGCATTCGAAGCACGCATTGCCGGAGGCTGTCTGGGCGCGCGGGCGGCAGTCCGCAGAAGCGTGGACGGCGGCGCGACGTGGACTTCCGCGGGCGCTGTGTCCCGCCCGAAGACGACCCGCTGAAAACACAGCAGATCTTCTCGATCGTGTTCAGCCGCTTGCCCAAAGTGGACGATTTGCCGGGGCTCGTCTCGCTGACCATCGACTCGACGAACGGGAGTCAGCCCGGGAGGACCCTCGGCTCCCTCACGGACGTGGCGTTGCGCGGGCGGCTCGCTCACTGGGACCTCCACTCAGCGATCGAAGTCGCCGGCATTCGGCGCGCGCTCGGGCCGGACCACGGGCGCGCCACGGTGCACGAAGGCTGGCCGGACCTCGGCAGCTGCATCCGTTTCTGGCACGACTTCGCGGGCTCGACCATCCGGCCGGTCGAGTGGACCTGCGGACGCTGCTCCGCGGTTCACAAGGAGGAGCTCGGCGCCAGCGTCGGCGAGACGCTCTCCCGCCGTTGCAAGTGCGGCACGATCAAGCGGCTCACCATCGCCGCGCATCTTCCGCGCCTGGTCTAGCTTCCAGCGTCCCGCGTCCAGCGGCTCCTCTCGCGAGGCCGGCCGGGGATCAGGCGATCCGGGCGACGCGGGCCGCGCGCTTGCGCAGGTACAGGACCAGCCGCGCGGCGAGCAGGGCTGCGAGGATGATTCCGTAGACCACAGGCTCGCTCACGTCCTTCTTCACCCGGAGGACGAAGTGCAGAACGGCGAGCCCCCCGGCGAAGTAAGCCAGGCGGTGCAGCCGCTTCCAGCGAGGAAAGCCGAGTCTCCGGACCGCGGCGGCCGTGGAGGTGGCGGCGAGCGGCGCGAGGAGGACGAAGGCGGCGAACCCGGCGATGATGAACGGCCGTTTCGTGACGTCGGCGAAGATCGCGCGGAACGCGAGTCTCTGGTCGAGAGCCGCGTAGGTCAAGAAATGCAACGAGGCGTAGAAGAACGCGAAGAGGCCCAGCATTCGGCGCAGCCCCACGGCCCACGTCCAGTCGAAAAGTTCGCGGAGGGGAGTGCAGGCGAGCGAGGCGACGAGGAACACCAGCGCCGTCAGCCCCAGCCCGTTCAGGGCTTCCGCGATGGGATTCGCGCCGAGATTGCCGTGCGCGGCGTTCCAGAGGATGGCCGCGAGGGGAGTGAGCGCGCCGGCGAACACGGCGGGCTTCAGCCACGACCGGCGGGAGGGCGGCACTAGAAGTCCTGCCGCAGGTCCATGCCGGAGTAGAGCGCGGCCACCTGCTCGGCATAGCCGTTGAACGGAAGCGTGGCGCGGCGGCCGGCCTCGCCGATGCGCCGCTCCGTGGCCTGGCTCCAGCGGGGATGGTCCACGGCGGGATTGACGTTGGCGTAGAAGCCGTACTCGTCGGGGGCCGCGAGGTTCCACGTCGTGCGCGGCTGGTCGCGGGTCAACGTGATCTTCACGATGGACTTGGCGTTCTTGAAGCCGTACTTCCAGGGCACGACGAGTCGGATGGGAGCTCCGTTCTGGTTCGGGAGCACGCGCCCGTAGAGCCCGACCGCCAGGATGGTGAGCGGGTGCAGGGCCTCGTCCAGGCGAAGGCCTTCGACGTATGGCCAGTCGAGCCAACGGCTCCGCTGCCCCGGCATCTGCGCCGGATCCAGCAGGGTCGTGAACGCCACGTAGCGAGCGTGCCGAGTTGGGCTCCACGTCCCGCAGCAGGGACGCGAGCGGGAATCCGATCCATGGGATCACCATCGACCAGCCCTCGACGCAGCGCATCCGGTAGACACGCTCCTCGAGAGGGTAACGTCGGAACAAATCGTCCGCGTCGAGCTCGCGGGAGCGATGCACCTCTCCGCCGACGGAGACCGTCCACGGCCGCGTCCGGAGCGTCGAGGCGAGGCGCGACGGCGCGTCCTTCGACGTTCCGAACTCGTAGAAGTTGTTGTAGCTCGTGACGTCCGGGAGCGGGGTGCGCGCCTCGCCGGTCCCGAACGGACCGAGCGGAGCGTCCAGCGCGCCGCCGCCCGCATCCGGGGCGCGTCCCGGGCGCCACGTGTGCGTCAGCCGCAGGAGGCCGCCGCCGACCGCCGCGGCGGTCGCCGTGAAGAGAAGCGAGGTCTTCAGGAAACGCCGCCGATCCGCGGCCGCGGATTCGGGCGTGATTTCGGAGGACGGCGGAGTCTTTCCGAGGTTGGTCATGACGGGTTCCGACGCCACAACATCGTGAGCTCCGGTTTCAGTCCCTTTCGTGTTCGTGCCGGGGTTGTAGGATCTCACCGCAGCGAAGAGGAGGCCCAATGCTCTATGTGCTCGCGTTTCTCATCGGGGTCGCGGCGGGATTGCGGGCGATGACGGCCCCGGCTGCCGTCTGCTGGGCCGCGCGGCTCGGCTGGCTCAAGCTCCAGGGGACTCCTCTCGCGTTTCTGGGAGCGGCCGTCACACCCTGGATCTTCACGATCGCGGCGATCGGAGAGCTGATCAACGACAAGCTGCCGAAGACGCCGAGCCGCAAGGTGCCTCCGCAGTTCATCGCCCGCATCGTGATGGGCGCCCTCTGCGGCGCCGCGATCGGGGCGACGGCGGGGGCGCTCGCGGTCGGCCTGATCGTGGGAGCCATCGGCGCGGTCGTCGGAACGCTCGGCGGAGCGGAGCTTCGCGGAAGGCTGGTCCGCGCGAGTGGCGGCAAGGATCTGCCGATTGCCCTCCTCGAGGACGCGATCGCCATCGCCCTGTCGTTCTGGGTGGTGACCCGGCTGCGCTGACGCCGGCCGGCGAAACGGACGTCAGGCCGGCTGGAGCTCGCCGAAAACCGTCGGGAGGAGCTCCGACACCGTCGGGTGGATGTGCATCGCCCGCTGGATGAGGGTGTAAGGCGCGCGGGCGTACATCACGTCGAGGATCACGTGGACGACTTCGTCGCCGCCGGTTCCCAGGATCGCCGCGCCCAGGATCTGTTTGCTCTCGGCGTCGACGACGACTTTCATGAACCCCTGCGTCTCGCCCTTCTCGACCGCTCGCTTCACCTTCGTCATGGGCCGCTTGCCGACGAGGATCTTCTTGCCGGCGCCTTCGCCGCGGTCTCCGTCATGCCCGGCCCGGCCGAGCGGCGGCTCGATGAAGAGCGCGTAGGTGTCGATGCGGTCGGTCACCCGCCGGGGGTCGTTGTCGAGGAGATTCGCGGCGACGATCTCGAAGTCGTTGTAGGCCGTGTGCGTGAACGCGCCCCGCCCGTTGCAGTCGCCGAGCGCCCAGATGCCTTCGACGTTCGTGCGGAGCTGGTCGTCGACGACGATGTAGCCCCGCGCGTCCGTTTTCACGCCGGCGCGGTCCAGACCCAGATCCGTCGTGTTGGGGACCCGGCCGACGGCGAGGAGCAGATGCGAGCCGTCGATCTTCGGAGAGCCCTCCTTGCAGTCGACGCCGGCCCGCACGCCCGCCGGTCCCTTCTCGAGAGCGATGCACTTCGCGTTCGTGCGCACGGCGATCCCCTCGTTCTCGAAGATGCCCCGGATCGCCTCGGAGACGTCCTCGTCCTCGCGCCCGATCAACCGCGGCGACATCTCGATCACCGTGACCTGGCTTCCGAACCGCCGATACATCTGGGCGAACTCGAGGCCGATGTAGCTGCCGCCGATGATGACGAGGTGGGGCGGCACGAAGTCGACGTCCATGATCGAGGAGTTCGTCCAGAACGGGATCGCATCCAGGCCTTTGATGGAGGAGGGCGTGGCGGCCCGGCCGCCGACGTTGACGAAGATCTTCTCCGCCGAGAGGACCTCGTCGCCGACGCGGACCTCGCGGGGCGAGTCGAACTTCGCGTGGCCCCGCAGGAACGTGAGGTTCGCGAGGTTCTGCAGCCACTCCTCGTTGCCGCGGCGAGCGTCTCCGGAAACCTGGTCCTTGCGGGCCTTGACCTTCTTCATGTCGACCGAGACCGGGCCGTCGATCGACACCCCGAACTCCGCGGCCCGCTGCGCGGCGCGGGCGACCGCGGCGCTCGCGACGAGCGTCTTCGTGGGGATGCAGCCGGTGTTGACGCAGGTCCCGCCGACCTTTCCGCGCTCGATGATGGCGACCTTCATGCCCGCGCCGGCCATTCGCGCGGCCAGGGACGGCCCGGCCTGGCCGGTGCCGATGACGATCGCGTCGAAAGATCGGCTCGCGGTGGCCATCGCCTACGGAGCGTCCGGAAGGGCGATCGAGGCCTGGCCCAGGACGTAGCGCCAGCCCTTCGGGGTCTTGACGTAGGTGTCGCTGAACCAGAGCTTGCGGTCGGAGGTCTTGCCCTCGGACGTGCCTTTGATCCAGAGAAGCGCCGTGACGACCGCCGTGTGGTCGCCGAAGACGCGGACCTTCTGCTCGAGCTCGTCCTGCTTCTCGTAGGTCGTCGACTTGTCGCGGGCGTCCTTGAGAAGGTCGGCCTTCGTGAACACCTTGCCGCGCCCCGTGATCAGGACCATGTCGTCGGCGAGGATGCGATCCATCGCGGCGGCGTCGTTCGCCTTCACCGCGGCCTGGTATTCGGTATCGAGCTTCGCGACGATCTTCTCGATTTCGGCGGCCGTTTCTCCGGAAGCGAGCCCGGGCAGGAGCGCGAGCGCGAGTGACAGGACGGCCGCGCGGAAGGAAGTGGCGGTGCTCATCGGAGTCTCCTGCCGGCGCAGGCTATCACCCGGAAGCGTCAGGTCTCGAGAAGCGCGACCGTGCCGAGACCGCCGTCGGCGCAGACGCTCACGATGGCGCGCGAGCCTTTCGGCATCGCCGACAGCTCGCGCACCGCCTGCGAGAGAATCCGCGCGCCCGTGGCGGCGAACGGGTGTCCGAGCGCGACACTGCCGCCGTTCGGGTTCATGCGGCCTTGCGCGCGCGGGAACGGGCCGAACGTGTGGGGCACACCCGCGCGGCTCCGGACGTATTCCGCATCGTCGAGGCCCTTCAGGTTGCAGAGCACCTGGGCCGCGAAGGCTTCGTGGATCTCCCAGAGCGCGATGTCCTCGAACTTCAGGCCGTGGCGGGCCAGCAGCCGCGGGATCGCGATCACCGGCGCCATGAGGAGACCTTCGTGGAAGATGTCGACGGCCGCCATCTCGAAGTCGACCAGCCGGACGCGCGGCGTCGCTGCGGGAAGGCGCGCGAGACCCGCGTCTGTCGCGACCCAGAGCCCCGCCGCGCCGTCCGTCAACGGTGAGCTGTTTCCCGCCGTGATCGTGCCGTGGGCGCGGTCGAACGCGGGCGGCAGCTTCGCGAGCTTTTCGAGCGAGGTGTCCCGGCGCGGGAACTGATCGCGTTCGAGCCCGTCCACCGGCACGATGTCCTGCGGGAATCCGGCGTCCTGGGCCGCGATGGCCCGGCGATGGCTCTCGAGGGCGTACTCGTCCTGCTCGATCCGGCCGATCTTCCACTCCTTCGCCATCTCCTCGCAGTGCTCGCCCATGCTCTTGCCGGTGGCGCGGTTCTTGATCTGGGGGACGTAGAGGCGGATGTCGCGCGGCCGGATCGCCCGCAGCGCTGCCAGCCGCTTCGCCGCCGACCGGGCCTGGAGCACACGCCGCAGACCGACGGAGAAGTCCTGAGAGAGGCCGATCTGCACGCGGCTCGCCGTCTCCGAGCCCCCGACGATCGCGAGGTCGAGGCCGGGCCGCCCGAGAAACGCGGCCGCCTGGAAGGCGCGCGGCCATGCTCGTGCAGCACTGCAGGATCGTCGTGAATGTCGGGACATGCGGATCGAGACCCGCCTCGAGCCAGACCTCGCGCGCGAGGTTGCTGTAGGCGAGGCTCACGGCGACGGTTCCCCAGATGCCCAGATCGATCGGGCCAGTCGCCTGACGGGCCATCGCCTGGACGACCGGCACCGCGAGCGTGAGCGCGTCCCGCCCGGCGAGGGGCCCGTCCACGCGCGCGAACGGCGTGCGCAGCCCGGTCGCGAGCCAGATCGGCGACGTCGGCATGCTCGAAGAGGTTACGTCAAGTCGAGGCTCGGGGGCGGCCGTCAGCGAGAGGCGTTCTTCGTGGTCGCCGGCAGGAGGCGCGATTTCCAGGCAACGGCGCCCGCGGGCGGCTTTTCGGTCCACGCGACGAGAACGCCGCGCCGCGTCGCGCTGGCCACCGGGTAGCCGGCGTCTACGCCTGAGTCCGAAATCGTCTCCGGCCTGGACCAGACTTTTCCTCCGTCGCACGAGGTCGAAGCGAAAACCGCGCGGCGCTTGTCGGCGGCACGGTACTCGTCCCACACGGCCGTGACGCATGCGCCATTCGAGGCCAGATCGAGCTGCTTCGCGCTCGCGTTCCCCACGCGGCCCGGTTTCGTCCACGTGCGCCCGCGATCGTCCGAGGCCACGGTCCAGACGCCGACGTCGGACTCCTTGCCGGTCCAGGCCAGGGCGTAGGTGCGCTCTTCCCCTCGCTCATGCGTCGTCGCGAGCGCGCCCGCGACCTCGGGACAGCCGTCGAACTCCCAGCCGAACCGCGCCACCGGGCCGAGCTTCGTCCACGAGGATCCGCCGTCGGTCGTGCGCGCGACGTTCATGTCGCGAGGATCCCGCGCGCGGTAAATGACGTCGACCGAGTCTTCGCGCACGAGCAACCGGTTCGCGCAGCACTCGCAGGTCCGGCGCTCGACGTCGACGTTCCGCGCCCAGGAGACTCCGCCGTCCTTCGACACCGCCGAGCGGAGACCCTGACCTCCGTCGCGGGAATCCAGCCAGACCGCGAGGAATGCGTTCGGAGAGACAGCCGCGACGTCGACGAAGCCGTGATCCTTCGTCGTTCCGTCGTCGGCGGGGCTGACCCCGGCCTTCCACGTCCGGCCGCCGTCCGCCGACACGGCGCTCGCGAGCGGTCCCGATCCCCACGGGCTCGTTCCGGGCTCGGTCCAGATGACGACGAGCCGGTCTCCCGAAGTCGCGATCTGCGGCTCGGCGCCGCGTCGGGGAGAGAAGACCCGGGCCGCGCCCGGAAGAATCGGCACCGGACGGCTCCAGGTTGCGCCGCCGTCTCTGGAGCGCGTGTGCCGGAGCTCGACGGACGGGAGGGGATCTCCCTTTTCCTGCACGGCGATCAGGGCGTCGACGACGTCGCCGGAGGCCGACGCGTACACGTCGAGGCCGAGCACGCCCAGAATTTCGCCCGACTGGTGGTCGTGCCCGGCCGTGACCGCGGCGGCCAGAAGTACGGCGCCCGCCGCGAGGGTTGCCCGTCGGAGAAACGTCACATCCGCCATCGTATGCCTCCCGCCACCGACCGCCCGTCGGCCGGTTCGAAGTACCGGCCGAGAGCGTTGTCGACCTGGACGGCCGCCGAATAGATCGTGTCGCCGATGTTGGTGAGTTGGAAAAAGAGCCCGAACGCCGGGCCGTCCCAGCCCGCCGAGAGGTTCCAGACGAAGTAGCGGGCGTTCGAGGCGGTGTTCGCCGAGTCCACGAAGTAGGGCGAGGGCGAGACGTCGATCGCCGGTGCGACCCAGACGCCCGCGGGCCCGTCGAACCGGAGCTCCGCGCGCACGAGATGGCGCGGCGCTCCCGGCAGGAGATTGTCGCCGTAGTCGGGATCGTCCACGAATCGGAAGTTCGAGTAGGTGTAGGCGGCGCGTCCGGAGAGACTGGCGAAACCGAAGAGATCCGGAGCGATGAGCCCGCCGAGGCCGACCTCGGCGCCGCGATGGCGCGTGCGCGGGACGTTGCGGTAGGAGGGGATCGTGAAGGGCGCGTCCGGGAAGGGTTGCACGTTGATGTTGACGATCTCGTTCTCGATCTCGAGATCGAACAGCGAGACGTCCCAGGTCACGGCGTCGGACAGCT
This sequence comes from uncultured Acidobacteriota bacterium, assembly GCA_963804915.1. GTDB lineage: Bacteria > Acidobacteriota > Thermoanaerobaculia > UBA5066 > Gp7-AA6 > DAHUXD01. The sequence continues at coordinate 97,553 of CAWDSI010000024.1, read as the reverse complement.
TGCCCCGGCTGCCCAGCTCGTATTGCCAGGTGTCCTGCGCGTCGAGCGCCAGAAAGCCAGGGGAGCCGTAGCTCTTGAGCTCCAGAAGCAGCGGCGCCTCGTAGCTTCGGCTGGCGTTCGCGAAGACCTGGATCCCGGGCACGGGCGTCCAGAGCAGACCGAACTTGGGCGTGAGGGCCTCGTACGTCCGCTCGTCCGAGCGGTTCCCATCTTCGGTGAACCGATCCTCGTAAGAGCGGGTCGCGCGTTGCGCGCCCGTGCCGATCACCAGCGTGAGCGCGGACGAGAGGTCGAGCTGGTCCTCGACGTAGAGGGCGAGGTTGCCGGCCGAGGTCCCGAAGGCGTCGGCCAGAGGCCCGCGCTCGCCCTCGGCATTCACGTAGTCGCGCTCCTCGGCGTTCCCGTAGAACGGCGCGAAGCCCCCGACGAACCGGTTCGGCCGGCCGAAGAGCGTCGAGCTCAGCGCGTAACGGATCTCGCCGCCGTAGTTGCGCGTGTCCTGGTCCAGGACCAGATAGATCGGGTGGTCCATGTTGCGATAGCTGCCGAAGCCCGTCACTGAAAGCATCCCGCCGTCGCTGAAGCGGTGATTCATCCGGACTCCGCCCCGGAAGTAGTCGAAGCGCCGTCCCCAGTCGAAGAGCACGTTGGCGGGGTCGGCCTGGCGCGGGTCGGTGTCCATCTCCTCCTGCGTCAGCGACCCGGGCAGCTTCTCGGTCACGTGGGCCTGCATGACGTCGACGACGAAATCGGTGTCGGACGAGGCGGGTATCGTCAGGTTGCCCATCAGCCGCTCGCGCGTTTGCGCGCTGTGCTCGCGGAAGCCCTGGCTCGTCAGGCCGGAGAAGCTCCCGTAGTAACCGGCGCTGTCCGGCCCCGGGCCGAGACGACCGCCCGACGAGAGCTGACCCTTGTAATAGCCGTAGGAGCCGCCGAGCGTGCGGAGCTGGAGGGCCGACGCGTCGGTCGGATCCTGCGTGACGAGGTTGACCGCGCCGCCGGAAGTGTTCGCGCCGAAGCGGAGCGCGTTCGCGCCCTTCCAGACCTCGACGCGGCTCGCGGCCATGAACTCGAGGGCTTCGAAGTCGGAAAACCCGTCGGCGTCCTGGTAGGGGATGCCGTTGACGAAGAGGTTCACCCCCCGGACGTGAAAGTTGTTCTGCAGGCCGGAGCCGCGGATCGAGAACTGGCTCTCGTCGGCCCCGAAGCGGGGCTGCGCGAGGACGCCCGGCGTCAGGTCGAAGACGTCCTTGAAATTGTTGGCCCTGGTGTCGAGGATCTCGGCGCGAGCCACGACCGCCGTGCCTCCGGGCACGGAGGCCAGAGCGTCGGGCGCGACGCCCGAAACCGAAACGGCCTCGCTGACCCGCGGAGCGTCGAGTGACAGGTCCCGCGTCGTGGCCTGGCCCTCGGCGATCGCGATCGCGGCTTCGGCCCGGCCGAGGGGTGTCGCGAGCGACAGCGTGTAGGACCCGGCGGGCAGACCGTCGAACTCATAGCGGCCGGACGTGTCGGTCTCCGCCGAACGCACGACCGGTCCCGCGAGCTCGACGCGCACGCCGGCCAGGGCTGGCCCGCGCCGTCCAGCGCTCTGCCCGAGAGCGAGCCGGCCGGGCTCGCCGTAGCGAGACCCGACATCAGAAACCCCGCGAGCGCCAGCCAGCGCCGGAGCCCGCTCGATCCAGATCCCATCAAACCCTCCTCGGAGTGGGTGTGGGCTCGCCTTCCTTCGGAGAAGGACGGCCCGCCTTCGCGCATGCGCGCGAAAGCCCATCGCGAACCGCCCGAGACTCAGGCGGCGCGGGGAGGGGGAGTGGGGGGGACCGAGTCGAAGAGGCCGGAGAAGTCGTCGTTTTCGGAAGCGAGGCGCGCTCCCGGTGTGATCGCGGCGAGGCGCCCGCTCGCCAGGGGAAGGGGCGCCGTGGGAGCGGCGAAGACCGGTGCGGCGTCCTGGCCGCTGCAGCGGGCGAAGCTCGCGTCCGAATGGCTGCAGTCGCAGCGTCCGTGCATCATGCAGCAGGCCATCGTCGGGGTCCCGCGGCTCATGGCGAAAGCGGAGAGGGGGAGCAGCAGGCCCGCGGCCATCTGAAGCGCCAGGATCACGCCGCCGATGCGTCGCACGTTCCGAGCCTAGCACGCGCGAAGCTCGGCATTTCCCAACAACCTTTCCTTAAGACTTCGGTAGACGTCTCGCCGAACCGAGAGGTCCAATTGTCCGTCGAGTCGCGCGCCGAACGAACCGTTCACCCGCTTTGGAGCGATGCGGTCTGCCGGGAAAAAAACGGCAGGACGCGCGAGTCCCGCGCGCACATCGGCGTCCTTTCCGGCGAAGGCATCGGACCGGAGGTCATCGGCGCCGCGCTCGAAGTCCTCGAGGCCGCCCGATCCGCCGGCGGGGCGGACATCGAGATCCGGACGCGGAGGCACGATCGGCCGCGACGCCGAGCTCATGACCGGCCGCGCGCTGACCGAGGAAGTGGTCGAGTTCTGCTCTGCCGTCTTCGAGGAGGGCGGCGTGGTCCTCTGCGGTCCGGGCGGCGGACGCTTCGTCTACGATCTCCGGCGCCGCTTCGACCTCTACTGCAAGATCTCGCCCCTCAAACCGGTGGGCGGTCTTCTCGAGGCGGGCCCGCTGAAGGCCCGCTGCGTGGAAGGCGTCGACATCCTCATCGTCCGCGAGAACGTCGGCGGCGTCTACCAGGGCGACTGGCGCGAGACGGCGCACGAGCGCGACGGTCGTGTCTGCGAGCACGCCTTCCGGTACTCGGAGGTCCAGGTCCGCCGGCTGCTGGAGGCGGCCGCGAGCCTCGCCGCGCGCCGCAAAGGCAAGCTCGCCGTCATCGTGAAGGACGGCGGGATTCCGGCGGTGAGCGCGCTGTGGCGCGACCTCGGCCGGGAAGCGGCGTCGGGGGCCGGAGTCGCGGCTTCGTTCGTGGACATCGACCTGGCCGCGTACCGCCTCGTCGCCGATCCGCTGTCCTTCGACGTCCTCGCGGCCCCGAACCTCTTCGGCGACGTCCTCGCCGACGTCGGGGCCGTGCTCCTGGCGTCGCGCGGCATGTCGTTTTCGGGCAACTTCTCCGAGAGCGGGGCCGCCGTGTATCAGACGAACCACGGCTCGGCGCTGGATCTCGCGGGACAGGGCCGCGCCAATCCCATCGGACAGATCTCCTCGATCGCCATGATGCTGCGGGAGAGCTTCGGGCTCGGCCGGGAGGCGGCCTGGATCGAGGCCGCGGTGGAGGAGGTCCTGCGGCTCGGGTTCCGCACGTTCGACATTGCGGAGCCGGGCGCGACGATCGTCGGCACGGCCGAGCTCGGCCGCCGAGTCGCCGCGGAAGTCGAGCGCCGGGCGAGCGCGGGCCGCGGATAGGGCGGCGCGCGTCGGCGCCGAGGTGATGAGACCGCTCGCGCTCTTCGTCGACCTCCAGAACGACTTCCTGAGCGCCGCGGGGCTCGAGCCCCCGTCGTCGGAGGTCGTGCGCAACGCCGCGCGCCTGCTCGCCGGAGCGCGGGAACGCGGCCTCCGGGTCGTCCACGCCGTGACGTCGGTGGACCCGGAGACCGATGACCGGATGCCGCACTGGAAGGCTCTCGGCGTCCGGAAGTGCGTGCGCGGCACGCCGGGACATCGCCCGCCGCCGGAGCTCGCGCCCCGCGCGGGAGAGCCCGTCGTCTCGAAGAGCTTCTTCTCCGCCTTCTCCGCGCCGGAGCTGGCCGCCGCACTGGCCGGCGCGGACACGCTGCTCGTCGCCGGCGTGCACCTCCACGGGTGCGTTCGCGCCACGGTGCTCGACGCCTATGCGCACGGCCTCGCCGTCTGGGTCGCCGAGGACGCGGTCGGCAGCGACGATCCCGCTCCACGCCGCCGTCACGCGCCGTTACCTCGATGGACGGGCCGCGCGGTTTGCGCCGGTGGACGAGCTGCTCGCCAGGTCGCGGCCGGCGCGGCGCCCGGACCGGACGGCGGTCGATACGCCGCCGAAGCGGCCCGCGCATCCGCCGCGGCGCGGCGGGCGGCGGCGGCCTGGAGCGCGGCCGCCCCGAAGAGCGCGCGCGGCCCCTCGAAGCCCTCGCGGACCGGCTCGAGGCCGAAGCGCCGGCGCTCGCTCGCGCGCTCGCGACCGAGGTCGGCAAGCCCGTGACGCTGGGCGAGGCGGAGGTTCGGCGGACCGCGGAGCTCCTGCGGCGCGCCGCGGCGCTGAGGCTCCCCGGGCCGTCGCGGGCCGGGCCGGCGTCTTCGCTATCGGCGCGTGCCGCTCGGCGTCGTCGCCGTCGTCACTCCCTGGAACAACCCTCTCGCCATCCCGTGGGGCAAGATCGGCCCGGCGCTGGCTCTCGGCAACACGGTGGTCTGGAAGCCGGCCCCCGCCGCGACCCGACTGGCGGAGCGCTCGCTCGACGTGGCGCGCGACGCGGGTCTGCCCGACGGAGTCGTCACGCTCGTCCCGGGCGATCGCCGCGCGGCCGCCGCCGTGATGAGCGATCCGGGAGTGGATGCGGTCTCCGTGTCGGGCTCCTCCGCGGCCGGCTGGGCGGCGCAGGAAATCTGCGCGCGCCGCCGGATCCCGCTCCAGGCGGAGCTCGGAGGCAACAACGCCGCGATCGTCTGGGAAGGCGCGGACCTGCCGCGCACGGCGAGTCTCCTGGTTCAGGGAGCGTTCGCGTTCGCGGGCCAGCGCTGTACGGCGAACCGGCGCGCCGTCGTGGCAGGATCGCCTCCTTCGACCCGCTCCTCGAGCTTCTCTCCGCGGCCGCGGCGACGTTGCCCTGGGGCGATCCGCTCGACCCGGCGACGCGGGTCGGTCCGCTCGTGTCCGAGGAAGCGCGTGACCGGGTCGCCGCCGCGCTCGCAGGCGCGGCCGCCGAGGGGGCGCGCCTGGTCACGCCGCATGCCCTCGCGCCGCGCCGCCCGGGAGCCTGGTATCCCCCCACCATCGTCGTCGGCGCGGCGCACGAGAGCGCGATCGTGCAGGAGGAGACGTTCGGCCCGGTCCTCGTGCTCGAGCGGGCATCGAGCTTCGACGAGGCGCTCCGGCTCGCGAACGGCGTGCGGCAGGGACTCGTCGCCGCGCTCTTCGCGGGACCGGGTCCCTGGCGCGAGAGCGTTTCAGGGCGCCGCGGAGGCCGGCGTCCTCAAGTGGAATTCGTCCACGGCGGACGCCGACGCGGACGCGCCGTTCGGAGGCTGGAAGGCGTCCGGCCTCGGGCCTCCGGAGCACGGGCCGGGCGACGTGGAGTTCTTCTCGAGGCTCCAGGCGATCTATGACGGCGCCCTTTCCTAAGGAAGACATCGAAGGCTCGATTCCCGGGCGTTTCCGGCGGGTCGCGCGCGCATACCCGAACCGGCCGGCCGTGAGCGAGGACGGGCGCACGGTCACGTACGCGGAGCTCGAAGCCCTCGCGGCCGCGTTCGCCGCGGCGCTCGCGGATCGCCTCCAGCGGAGCGAGCCGCAAAGCGCCGGTCGCCCTCGTCGCTCGCGCCGGAGCACCGCTCTTCGCGGCGATGCTGGGAACGCTCGAGGCCGGGCGGTTCTACGTCCCGCTCGACCCGGCGTTGCCGGATGCGCGGCTCCGGTCGATCCTGCTCGATCTCGACGCGGCCGCGGTCGTCACCGAAGGCGCCTCGTCCGCGAGGACGCGGGCCCTGGCCCCGCCCGGGGTCGCGGTGCTCGAGCTCGAGACGCTGCTCGCCGGGCCTCCGACGGGGGCTTCGACGGTGTCCGTGTCCCCCGGCGACCTCGCGTACGTCCTCTTCACGTCGGGCTCGACCGGCCGGCCGAAGGGCGTGATGCAGAGTCATCGAAACCTCCTGCACAACGTGTGGAAGCTGTCGAGCGGCCTCGCGATCGGGCCGGAGGATCGGATCTCGCTCCTCTCGTCTCCGAGCTTCGGGGCGTCCGTGTCGGACATCTACGGGGCGCTCCTCACGGGCGCGTGCGTCTGTCCGTTCGATCTTTCCGGCGACGGTCTGCGGCGACTGCCCGATTTCGTGGAGCGCGAGGGCATCACGATCTATCACTCCGTGCCGAGCGTGTTCCGGAGTCTGTCCTCGACGCTCGACGGCCGCGCCGACGTCTCGACGCTGCGGATGCTCAAGCTCGGCGGCGAGGCCGTGCTCGCATCGGATCTCGATCTCTATCGCAACCGGTTTCCGCGAAGCTGCGTCTTCCACGTCGGCCTCGGGGTCGACCGAGATGCCCGTGATGCGCCAGTGGTTCGCGACACACGACACGCCGTGGCCGGGCGGATCGCCTCTCGGCTACGCCGTCGACGAGACGGAGGTCGTGCTCCTCGGAGAGGACGGCGATGAAGGAGAGATCGCCGTCGTGGCGCGGACGCTGCCGATCGGCTACTGGAAGGATCCCGAGCGCACGGCCGCGACCTTCGTGCCCGTGCCGGGACGGCCCGACGTCCGGATGTTCCAGACCGGCGATCTGGGCCGCCTCTTGCCGGATGGTTGCCTGCTGCATCTGGGCCGGCGGGATGAACGGCTCAAGGTCCGCGGCCACCGCGTCGAGGCCGGAGAGGTCGAGGCCGCGCTCCTGTCGATTCCGGGAGTGCGCGAAGCCGCCGCGGGCATGGATGGGGCCGGCCGGCGTCTGGTCGCCTGGGTGGCCGGAGAACCGTCGCTCGGGACTCTGCGCCGGGCGCTCGCGCGCACGCTGCCGCCCTCCATGATTCCGGCGGCGATCGTGCGCGTCGGCGCCCTGCCGCGGACGGCGACGGGGAAGGTGGACCGCGAGGCGCTGCCGACGCCCGGGACGGCCCGTCCCGAGCTCGACGTGGCGTTCCGCGCTCCCGCGGGCGAGGGCGAGACGGCGGTGGCCGCGGCGTTTGCACAGGTGCTCGGCCTGGATCGCGTCGGCGCGGACGACGATTTCTTCGAGCTCGGCGGCGACTCGCTCTCGGCGGTGGAGCTCCTGACCGTCCTCGGCGAACGGTTCGGGAAGGAGCTCTCGGCGGCGGAGCTGCTCGAGGCGCCCACGCCGTCGACGCTCGCGGCCCGCGCCGGAAGCGAGGCGACGCCGCCGGGGGCGGCACGAAGACTCGTTCGGCTGAGCGACGGCGCGGGAACGCCGGTGTTCGTCATCCCGGGCGGCGGCGGCGACGACGAGGATCTCTTCGCCGCCCGCCGGCTCGCGCGGGTCGCCGGAGGAAGCGGTCCGTTTCTGGCCCTGCGCTCCGGGCCGGCGCCCCATCCCGCCGTCGACGCGCTGGCGGGCGAGTGTGTCCGGGAGATCCGGGCGGCCGCGCCGGGGCCGTACGTCCTGGTGGGCGACTGCATGGGAGGGGTTCTCGCATTCGAGATGGCGCGCCGCCTTCGCGACGAGGGCGAACGCGTCGCTCTGCTCGCGCTGCTCGACACGCCGTTTCCGGGAATCGGCCGTCGGTGGCGCGCCTGGCTGCGCACCCGTGCTCCGCGAGCCGACCGCTTGTGGTCGAGGATCGGGTACTTCGCGGAGCGCGTCCGCTATCACGCCGGCGTCGTGCGCGCCCTGCCGCGCGGCCGGCTGGCGTATCTCCGGCGCATCGGCGGCGTCGGCGCGCGCGGCCTCGATCCGCCCGCGGATGGCCGTCGCCGGCAGTCCCTCGCGCGCCGCGCGTCCTACCTCGGATCGCTCGCCGCGTGGAGGCCGCGGCGTTTCGACGGCCCCGCCCGCATTCTCGAGTGCGCGCGGTGGAGTGAACGCGGCCACGGAGCGGCCTGGGCGCGGCTCGCCGCGGACAGCCGGCGGCGCACCGTGGACGGCGATCATGCCGGGTTCCTCCTCGAGCACGGCGGCGAGGTCGGCGCGATCCTTTCGGGATGGATCGCGGAAGCGGCGGAACCGGAGAAGAGTCTCTAGCTCAGGAGCGCCACTTCTCCTCGAACTTCCTCCGGTTCTCCGCGAAGAGTCGGACGTACGCGTCCTTGCCGAGCCGGCGGAACGACGCCATCTGCCAGTGATGCACGAAGCTGTCCCGCGCGCAGCGGACTTCGTAACCGGCCGCGCGCACGCGGCGGTTGTAGTCGCCGTCCTCGAACATTCCCAGGCCGAACCGCTCGTCGAGGGCCCCGACTTTCTCGTGGACCTCGCGCGGCATGGCCACGCAGAAGAACGCCAGCGACGAGATCGGAAAGGTCTCTCCGTCGTGGGCGCGCGTCCAGGAGTCGGCCCAGTCCGGAAGCGCGTCGAGCTCGCGATAGTCGACGTCGACCTTCGCGTCGTTCGCGATGGCGTTGGTCACCGGGCCGACCAGGCCCAGGGTCCGGTCGCGGGCGAGATGGCGCAGGAGCGCGGTCGCCCAGCCTCGCGTCACGACGGTGTCGTTGTTGAGGAGGATCAGGGTCTCGCCCCGGGCTGCGGCGAGGCCGGCGTTGGCTCCGGCCGGGTATCCGCGGTTGTCGGCAAAGAAAATCGGGCGGATCCGCGGATCGCGCGCCGCGGCCGCTTCCAGGAGCTCGCGCGTGCCGTCGGTCGAGCCGTTGTCGACGGCGAGGATCTCGAAGTTCGGCCACTCCGTGCGGGCGAGGAGGCTGTCGAGGCAGAGTCGGTTGAGGCCGCGGTTGCCGTAGGTGACCACGACGATCGAGACCAGCGGAAAGGCCCCGGCCGGTGCGGCGGCTTCGGAGAGCGTCTCGACGTGAGGCCAGTTCAGCTCGGCGCGCAGGCGACCGGCCAGAGGATTGCCATTCGGCGTCGCGGGCCAGCACCAGAGTGGCGCCGAGCGCCTGCGCGCGCCGGAGGGAGTCCAGGTTTTCGAAATCGGCCTCGGAGTCCGGGATCCGGAAGACGCGATGGCCCTCCGCCGCGAGCTTCTGGAGGGCCGCCTCGTCGTCGGGGGACGGCGTCGACAGGACGACGATCTCGTGGCGGCTGTCGGCGCGCATCGGCGCGGCGCGAAGAGCCGCCCGGCCCGCCGGATCGGGCCCCATCCAGTCGGAGGCCGGCCGAAAGCTACGCAGGAGGCGCCGCAGCGCGTCGAGCGGGGCGCTCAGGATGTTTTCTCGGCCATGTCACCCCTCCGCGAGTGTGGTGCCGGCCGAGAATATCCGACCCGGTCGAGCGCGACGAGCGGACGGCTAGGGCGAGGAGATCTCGGTCGAGTCGCCCGTCCGATGGTCTTCGATCTGGAAGCGAAGAAAAGCGTGAATGGCCTCGAGCTCCGCCGGATTCTTCGTCACGGCGACGACGCGGCCGCCGGCCGGGGTGTCCTCGTAGGTCCAGCGGATGCTCTTCGGATCGCGCTTCATTTCGGGCACGCCGGGCGGGACGCGGTCGTGAATGAGCATCGGGGCGTCGAAGTTGCCGTCGGCGAACATCTTTGCGATGTGGGCGAGATGGGGCCGGATGGCGTCGCGGCTGGCCGCGTCGTCCGCATCGTTGGCCGACACGTCGATGATGCCGCCGGAAGCCGTGAGGACGAAGTGGTGGGTGGTCTTCGTGTGGTCGAAGCCCATGACCGAGTCGCCGCGCTCGTCGACGCCTTCCTGTCGGGAACCGGCGTGGTGGGCGGAACACGAGGACGACCCCTGCTGCGCCGCGAGGCCGGCCGGAATCGCGGCTCCGAGAAGGACGGCGAGACGGATGCGTTTCATGAATCCTCCTTGCTTTTCCTGCGTGAGAATCGGCGTCCGAGGACCGCGGCTCCGGCGCGCCGGGCTTCCGAGCGAGGGAGCGTTTCGACCCGCGAGAGCGTTTCGAGCAGCCGCAGCGCCTCCCGCGGAGAGCTCCCGTCGATCCGCCGGTCCCAGCTGTCGAGGAGCTTCGACAGGGACTCTCGGAGCTGCCCGAGCTCCTTCAGCGCCGCCTCGATCTCCGCGAGCCGCCGCTTCGCGGCATCGCGAACGTCCCGGCAGGGAGGCTGCCCGGCACGGCGGGCATCGAGGAAGCGGCCGAGCTCCGCGAGAGTGAATCCGAAGGCGAGCCCGGCCTGGATCAGCTCGACGCGCTCGAGGGCCTCGGGCGGATAGACGCGGTAGCCGTTCGCCGCGCGGCGGGCTTCGGGAAGGAGCCCCCGCCGTTCGTACGCGCGCAGGGTATCCGGGCTGACGCCCGCCCGGCGAGCGAGCTCGCCCGAGCGCATCGCGCCTTCTGTTTTCCGATCCACGCGCCCACTCTAGACCCCGGAATCGAATCCAGGGTCAAGCCCTTTCAGCTTCTTCCGACTCCCAGCGCGTCCGCGACCTTGTTGATGTAGTTGAACCAGGCGGCGATCAGCGTGATCTGCAGGATTCCCCGGTCCTCGAAGCCCGCGGCCCGGAGGGCGGCGTGGTGCTCGGGCGTGATCTTCGTGGCGTCGCGAGTGAGCTGCACGACGTAATCCAGCATGACGCGGTCCCGCTCGTCGATCGGCGCGCTCCGGTAGTCCTTCCGCAGCGCTTCGACCAGCCCCTCGTCCAATGTGACCCGACGCAGAAACTCCGCGTGCGATTCGATTCAATAGAAGCAGCGGTTCTCGACGGAGACGAGCGTCGTGATCATTTCGTGCTGTCTCCGGCTCAACGGGAGGTCGGGGGACATCAGGACGCCGAAGGTCGAGAACGCGTGGTGCAGCGCGTCGGGGATGAGCGAGTGCGACGCGACGATGCTGCCGGCCTCGTCCGTGATCCCCGTCGGAATCGCGTACTCCTTCGGGTAGATCGCGCGCTGGCCCTCGACGGCGGCGCGCAGCTTCTCGTCGGCGTCGGCCAGCGGGATGGTCTTGATCCAGGTCATGCGGAGGGGCTCCTTCGGATTCGGCGTGCCGAGAATACCCGATGCACCGGCAGCCCGAGGGCCACCACCGCGAACGCGATCGCCACGGGGACGGGATGGGCGGCCGTGACGAGGCCGGCGACCGCCGCCAGGAAGGCGATGAAGAGCCCCGGCGTCAGGGGATATCCGGGGCAGCGGAATCCTGCGGAGGCTCCCTCGCGGCGGCGCATGCGAAAGAGCCCGGCCGCCGCGAGTCCGACGAAGGCGAGGGCGGTGCAGATGAAGAGGGCGAGGATCTGCTCGAAGGTGCCGCTCAGCACGTAGAGGCTCGCGATGGCCGCGAGCAGCGCGGTGGCGCGCGTCGGCGCTCCACTGGCCGGGCTCGTCGCCGCCAGCGCGGGCGGGAACAGGCCGTCCCGGCTCATCGCCACGTAGACGCGGGGCGCCATCAGCAGCAGGGCGAGGCCGCTCGCGGCCGCGGAGACGACGACGATCGCGGCCAGCAGCGCGGGTCCCGGACGCCCGAAGAGCGCTTCTCCCGCCAGCCGGGCGAATGCCGCGCCGTCCCGCGCCCGGTCGGCCGGGACGAGGTAGAGAAAGGCCGCGGTCGTCAGCGCGTAGATCAGCGTGACGGCGGCCGTTCCGGCCGCGAGAGCCCGCGGCAGCGCGCGGTCGCCGACGCGAATCTCGCCGGCGAGACGGCTGGCCTCCCAGAATCCTCCGAACGAAAAGAAGACGCCGATGAGTCCCGCCGCCAGAGCGTCGCCCAGGGGCGGAGCTCCCGGCCGGCGCTCGAAGAACGGCTCGAAGCCCGCGAGGCTGCCGTGCCCCGCGGTGAAGGCGACGGCCGGGACGGCGAGCAGAGCGAGGACTTTCCACCCGGTGAGCAGCCCGAGCGCACGCACCGACGGCTTCAGGCCGGCCATCGGTGCGGCCGACAGGATCCACACGGCGGCCAGGGCGATCCACCGCTCGCGGCCCGCCGCCTCCGGAAAGACGGCGATCACGTAGCGGGCGAGGCCCGTGGCGAGCCCCGCGGTGACGCCGGGATCCAGAATGAGGAGGCACTGCCAGCCGTACAGGAAAGCGGCCCGCTCACCCCAGGCGTCGCGCAGATAGACGTAGAGGCCTCCGCTCTCGGGCCTCCGCGCCGCGAGCTCTCCGAAGGTCAGCGCACCCGCGAGGACGAGGGCGCCTGCGCCGAGCCAGAGGCCGAGAGTCAGCGCCGGCGAGGCGAGCGCGCCGATCGTCTCCGCGGGCGTCAGGAAGACGCCGACGCCGATCGTGTGTCCGACGACGAGCGCGGTGGCGGCCGCGAATCCGAGGGGCCGTTGGGCGCTCGGCGCCGCGGCGGAGGGAGAGCGGCCGGGGGGTTCGGGGGGCGCCGTGCGCCCCCCGCCTGTTTCGCTCAGCGCCGGAGGCGAGCTCTGGAGCTCCTGGGCGCGACGCTTCGCGTCCTCGAGCGCGTCGACGGCCGGGCTGTGCTCGCCCCGGGTGAACTCGGCGTTGGCATATTCGATCCAGCCCGGCATCTCCAGCGCGAACGCCTCGACGTCCGCTTCGTGCACGAGCTCGATCGAGAGGTGCTTGCCGTCCCAGTGGAGGCTGCGGGCGTGGACCGTCCCGGCGCCGAAGGGCGCCTCGCGGAGGAGCTTGATCCAGTGCGACGGAGGCTGAGGCGCGGGCACCCACGTGACGAGGAAGCTCGTGACGAAATCGGCCGCGGTCAGCGGCGCCGTGCGTCCCGCGATCGGCACGACGTGGGGATGCACGTTCGGATGCCCGATCCGGATGTGCACCGGAACGCGGTGATCCCAGGCGTCTGTTTCGGTCTCGGACCGGAAAGGCTTGTCTTCTCCGAGCGGATGTTTCCGACATGACGGATCGCCTCCGATGAGCGGGGAGTCTATACCCCGGGGCCGAGGGCTCGCGGGCGGGATAAGCTCGGGCGCAGAATTTCGGAGGAGAAGCCATGTCCCAGGCGCATCGCGACCTCGCCCGGCGGTGGTTCGAAGAAGTCTGGAACGCCCGGCGCGACGCCGCCGTCCACGAGCTTCTGGCCGAGAACGCGGTCGCTCACATGGAAGGCGCCGACCTCGTCGGCCCCGAGCGCTTTCTCGAGGCGCGCGCGGCATTGGTCGGCGCGTTTCCGAACATCCAGGTCACCGTCGAAGACGTGGTGGCCGACGCCGACCGCGCGGTCGTGCGCTGGAGCGCCGCGGCGCACCACACCGGCGAGTTGCTCGGCATCCCGCCTTCGGGCAGCCCCGTTCAATTTCGCGGCATGACATGGATGACCTTCCGGGATGGAAAGATCGTCGAGGGTTGGGACTCCTGGAATCTCGGCGGTCTGCTCGACGCCTGCCGCGCGGCGAACGCGTAGCGCCGTCCGTGTCCCTCGGCACGACGCTCAGCGCGCCCTCGGGCACGACGCTGAGCGCGCCCGTCAGGGCACGACGTGGATCATGCCGATCATGCCGTCGTGGCCCTGCGCGCTTCCGCAGAAGGTTGTGCAGTTGAAGCCGTAGTCGCCCGGGGTCATCGGCGTGATGAGCTGCGGAGTGAGCGAGCCGCCCTGAGGGAGGGGGCCTCCGACGAAGCCGATCGCCGACACGCCGGAGAGGCCGTGCTCGTCCGGGACGTCCTCCACGTCTCCGTTGTACGGCCAGATGAGATAGGTCTGGCCGACCTTGAGCGTGATCTCGTTGCCGCAGGAGGTCGGGCACACCGTCGGGCACGGGTACGGCTGCGGGCAGAAATTCCACTGCCACTGAATCGCGCGCAGCGCGACGAGGGGCGGCGTCGGCGTGGGCGTGATCGTCGGCGTCGGGGTGATGGTGGGCGTCGGCGAGGCCGTGGGTGTCCACGTCGGCGGCGACGTGCGCGTCGGCGTGCGGGTGAGCACGGGCGTCCGAGTCGGCGTCGCGCTCGGCGGTGTGATCGTCGTCCCGCTGGGAACCTGGGTCGGAGTCGGCGTGGAGGGCGTCCCGCGCGGCCCGACGGCGCGCGGGCTCGGACGCTCCGGACCATCGAGAACGTCGCGGGGGTTCGACGGGCCTGTCTGCCCCGCGGGCTGGCGCGCGGCTCCGAGCGGGAAGCTCCGCGTGTCCGAGCCGCCCGAGAGCTCCGGTCCGTCCTTGCGGTGCACCGCGACGCGCCCGGTCGACACCTCGCGAATCGTGATGGTGTACTCGAAGCGCGTCATGCCGCTCCAGAGGAACCAGTAGTGGCCGTCTTCGGTCGCCTCGAGAGCCTTGACCGCGATCTCGGGATTTCCCGGATCGCCGGTGATCTCCGGAAACGAGAAGGTGCCATAGCGGTCGGTCCAGGCGGAGGCGCGGGCCGCCGATCGCCGGCCCGTCTGCGGATCCACGGCCTCGACGGACACTTCGAACGGATGCGCGCCGAGCAGTCGCAGGGTCTCCGCCGGCGAGACGATGAGGGGCGCTTCGGACGTGCCGGCGGACGAGACGAGGCGGACGACGTACTCTCCGGGCGCCTCCCAGACGTGCACGGGCGCCCCGGATGCGGAGGAGTGTCCGTCGCCGAAGTCCCACCACGCCCCGGGGACGGGCGCGGCGTCGGGCGCGTCGGGCGATGTCTCGCGGAGAAGGACCGTCTGCCCGGCCACCGGATTCGGAGGTCTCGCCTCGATGGCCGCCGGCGAAGATGCGGCGCGCGCGAGCCAGGCCCCGGCGGCCCCCAGAACGAGGGCGAGCAGGGGAACGGCGATCGACCGGGAGCGGCGGCGCATTCGCGATTCCTAAAACGACGGGGGCGGCCCGGAGGCCGCCCCCACTGGCTATCGACTCAGCAGCCTCCGGGAGGAGCAGTCATGAACGAGTTCAGAGCATTGAAGTTCCCGATGTTCGGGAAGACCGAGGCCATGTCGAGGTCGGAGACGCCGAACCACTTCGCGAGGGCGGCGCCGTACTGATCCGATGCCGTCGTCGGGATCCAGCGGCCGCGGCCGTTGTTCTGTTGTTGACGTGTCGTCCGGACCGCCGACCTGGTTGAACGGGAAGATCGACCCCGTAACCTGATTGGGCGTCCCGTGGAAGTTGCCGCCGAGGACGCTGTCGCCCATGACGAACTGATGCCCGCCCCAACCGTGATCGGTGCCGACGCCGCCCGTGTCGCCCGACTCCTGGAGCGTCCGGCCGAAGTCGGTCAGGGTAAATGTGGTGACCTTGCTCTGGAGGCCCAGCTCCACCGTCGCGTTGTAGAAGGCGAGCATGGCGGGCGAGAGCTGCGAAAAGTTGTTGGCCTGATCGGTGATCTGGTTCTGGTGCGTGTCGTAACCGCCCTGCGAGACGAAGAAGATCTGGCGGGAGAGGTTGATGCCCGGCGAGCTGCTGACGAGCTTGATGACGTTGGCGACCTGCTTGAGCTGGTTTGCCAGGCTCGTGTTGGGAAACGGCGTCGTGACGCCGTCCGCCGGCGTCCAGCTCGCGAACTCGGTCGAGATGTCGAGCGCCTGCTGGGTCGTCTGGCTCGCCGCGGCGATCATCGTGGCCGTGCCGTCGATCGTCCGAAGGTAGTCCATGGAGGCGCGGCGGGCGTTGGACTCGGGCGTGCCGGTGAAGCCGTTGATGGTGAGGACGCTGTTGAGGTTGCCCGTGCCGATCGAGAGCGGACGTTTGAGACCGACGCAGAACGTGGACGAGCCCGAGATCGAGGTGATCGTCGGGATAGCCGCCGGCGCCGCTGTTGCACGCGTCGACGGCGTCGGCCGCCCGGCCTCCCCAGCCCGTGCCGATCTTGATGTCGGCGCGTCCGGTCTGCCAGGCCTGGATCTGGTCGGAGTGCGAAAACAGGGCGTACGGCTTGGGAACCGAGTTGCCCATGTACTGGGCCTGGTTCGTCGGAACGACGAGAGGCCCGACGTTGGTGACGACGGCCATCTTGCCCGCGTTGTAGAGGTCGCGGAAGTCCGCCAGGTTCGGATGGAATCCGAACGCCTGCCCTCCCATCGAGGGCGGGTTGTTCATCGCCAACGCGTTGGCCTGCCGGAATCGCGAGCGTCGGCCGCGCCGACCTGGTAGGAGGCGTAGTGCGCGCCGTCGAGGGGGATCACCATGTTGTTGGAGTCGACTCCGCCGTTGAGGAAGACGCACACGAGCGCCCGGTAGTTGGGCGACAGCGTGTTCGGCGTGGCGAACATGTTGGCCAGTCCCCACTGGCGTACCGTGGCCTGGATCGCCGACGCCGACAGCGCCGCGCAGGTGGTCCGAGCGAGAAAGTCCCGTCTGGTGTGTTTCATGGTCCTTACCTCTGCGCCTGGTACTGCGACGAGGTCGCGACCAGATAAAGCGCTTGGCGCGCGCGGTACAACGTCTGGTTGGCCGGCACGGCAGTGACCGCGCCGATGATCGAGGTCTTCATCTCGTCCGACATGGTTCCGTGCATCAGCAGCCGGTTGAGGCGGTCGACGAGGTTCGTCGGGTTCGAAGCCAGCAGCTGCAGCTCCGTCAGGTTGATCGAGGTGCCGTTCGGCGCGTTGCACGAGCTCGTGTTGCACTGCACGGGGATGCCGCCGGTGCCTGAATTGCTCCCGGGCGCCATCTGGGAGACGAAGTTGGCGCGCTTCAGCGAGGTCGAGGCGTCCATGATCCCGAACTCGGGTCCGAGGAGGCCGTCCGAGGCCGGAGGCGCGTAGTAGTCCTGCGGGAAGTAGGAGAAGACCGTCGTCGGTCGGTAGATCTCCTGGCCCATGTCGCGCGAGTAGGGCGAGCTGATGTAGCCGTCGGACTGCGCGATCCCGTTCGCCGCCATGGCGTTGAACGCCCGGAGGATGTTGAGAATGTAGAGCGCCGGCTCCTTGAGCTTGCCGTAGCTCGGATCTGCTCGGGGACTCGCGGGCCTCGGGGTCGAGCAGGATCGCTTTGGCCATCGCCCAGAGACTTCCGCGCTGGCCGGAGCCGTTGTCGTTGAAGAAGCCGGCCACCCGCTCGACGTAGGCCGGGCTCGGGTTCGACGTCACCAGAGAGTGGATCAGCTCCTTGGCGAGATACGGGCCCGACGTTCGGATGGTTGAACATGGCGTCGATCGCCATGTTGAGGTCCTGGGCCGCCGGCTGGCCCGCCGGGATCGAGGTCGGGGAGCCTTCGCCCGTCTTGTTCGGCAGGAATCCGACGAAGAGATTCTTGGCGGTCTGCGTGTGCCGGTCTTCCTGGGCCGAGCCATTGAGATGGACGGGCATCGGGATCAGGTAGTTGCCGGTGTTGTCCGTGTCGCCGTTGAGCGTGACGGAGACCTCGGGGATGTACCAGCCGGTCAGCACGAGCTTGAGGTTGTCGACGACCGACTGGTCGTAGCTGTCCATCGGGTAGCCGGTCACGTCGTTGTTCTGCGTCGTGCCGTCCTGGTTGAGGAGCACCGTGCCGATCGAGAAGAGCTGCATGACCTCGCGGGCGTAGTTCTCGTTCGGATTCGTCTTGGTGTTCGACGCCATGTTGAGAAACGCGCCCATCGCCGGGTTCAGCGTCATGTCCTCGAGGACGTCGCGATAATTCCCGAAGGCGTTCGCGTTCAGCGCGTTGATGTAGGGAACCATCTGACTCGGCCGGGTGATCGTGTTCGTCGAGATGACGTTGATCTTGTGGAGGGAGAACAGCATGCGCTGCCGCAGCTGATCCACCTGGTAGAGCGCGTTCCGGAAGAACTGCGAGTGGAGCGGGAAGCTGGTGTAGTTGTCGCGGTGGCAGTAGACGTCGCAGTCGCCGGGCTCGTCGTCGGGCACGAGCGGCAGGGCCGGGTACGGCGAGGGCGCCGCGTTGAACTGGCTCGCGAGCCAGGAGAGGTTGCCCACGGCGAGCAGGCCCGAGATCTCGGAATCCTTGGGTCCCCATGTGGCCTGCTGGAGGAAGCGGATGGCCTCGGGGCGGTGGAACGTCTTCGCGAGGAAGACCGCCATCTGCCCGCGCGTGACGGGGTTGCCCGGGCAGAAGTTGTTGCCGCCGCAGCCCGTCGTCACCGCAGAGGCGGGCCATCTCTTCGATCCAGGGAGCGAGCGGCATCGAGACCGGCACGTCCGCGAAGACGCCGGTCGCCGCAGGCGGCGCATAGCCCGTGCCGTGGTAGATCTTCAGGAGAAACGTCGCCATCTGCCCGCGCGTCACCGACGCCGTCGGGCAGAACATCGGCGGGCTTCCGCCGAGACAGCCGCCCGTGATCCCTTCGGCGTAGAGCTGCTCGATCCAGTCGGCGAAAGACGTGTTGACGGTGACGTCGCCGAAGATCGTTCCCGTCGCCGGAGGAGGCACGTACGCGGAGCCGTGCTCGGCGCGCAGCAGGAAGACGGCCATCTGGCCGCGGGTCACGGGGGAAGTGGGGCAGTAGTTGCCGCCGCCGCAGCCGGACGTGATGCCGTCGCGGATGATGGTCTCGACCGGCGCGTGATACGGGCTCGCCTGCGGCACGTCCAGGAAGTCCGCGAACCAGCCCTTCGTCAGGACCGCCGGCGGATTGCCGGGATTCGTGACGACGACGTCGTAGAGCGCGCCGGCATTGCGCCCCGGCGTCGTCGCTCCGATCCGCGTGGAGCTCGTCACCGACGCGGTGGCGCTGACGCCGCCGATCGTGACCGTCGCGCCCGGATCGAACTGGTTGCCGACGAGGTTGACCGCCGTTCCGCCCGACGCCGGCCCCGAAGTGCCGTACATGTAGGCGAGCTGGAACGTCGTCGCCCCGGTCGCGATACCCGCGGACACCAGTCCGAGGGTCGCGAGAACCGCCGCGCTCCTGGCGGCACCTCTCGCGAGAGAAAAGGGGGCCCGGAGAAAAAGATGTTTTCTCATCGGCACTGGTCCTTTCTGACGGCCGCCAACGAAACCTGGATTGTTCGGGTAGACGAATTCTAGGGGGCGCTTCGCGTCACAGATGGTGATCTGGAGTCACAACAGTCGATTTTGAGGACAGCAACTTGGCACGAGAGCATAGAGATCGCGCAATCCCTGCGCGACTGGTCGAGCGGGTCGAAGAAGGACAGGCCGCCTGCGAGCGGCAGGTTCTGGCTTTCCGGACAGTGTTCGCAGGGGCGTGTGCCGCCCATAATCGATCCCGACGATCCGGAGGTCAAAGAGTTGACACGAACTCGCGCGGCGATCGTCGCCGCGGCGGCGATCTGGGGAGGTCTCGCGGCGGGGACCGCCCGCGCCGACTGGGCGGTCCGCGGGATCCTGCTGGCCGCCATGGCCCCGCGGCTCGAGACCAGCCCGCCGGGGCCGCTGCCTCTCTTCCCGGCGACGCACTGGTGGAACACCGACATTTCGGCGGCTCCCGTGGACCCGGGCTCCGACGATTTCATCGACTACGTCAACGACGGCGATCCGCAGCCTCTCCATCCCGATTTCGGAGGCACGCTCGACGACGGCGTGTCGATCTACGGGTTCCCGTACATCGTGGTCGACGGCGCGCAGGCCAAAAAGACCGTGCAGTTCGATCAGGCCGACGAGAGCGACGGCGTCGATCACTCGACCGAGACCTCCTTCCCGTTCTATCCGATCCCCGACGAGGCGATCACGCAGCCGCACTGGGTCGAAGGCGGCGCTCCCGGCAATGTCGACCAGACCTGCTGCCAGGATCGCCACATGCTGATGCTCGACCGCGACCGCCGCCACCTCTACGAGCTCTACAACGTGTGGTTCGACGGCGCCGGCTGGCAGGCGTACTCCGGCGCGTTCTTCGACATGAACACGAACGACCGCCGGCCCGAAGGCTGGACGTCCGCGGACGCGGCCGGGCTCGCGATCCTTCCCGGTCTCGTCCGCTACGACGAGGTCTACGGGGCGGACGCAAGCGCAGGCGAGATCCGTCACGCCTTCCGCTTCACGGTGCGTCACACCAAGGGCTACGTGTACCCCGCTTCGCATCAGGCCGGCTTCCAGGACCCGCCGGCGCTGCCGATGGGCGCTCGCCTGAGGCTGAAGCCCGGGACGGACATTTCGGGATTCGATCCGGCGATCCAGAGAATCTTCCGGGCGATGAAGACGTACGGGCTCATCGTCGCCGACAACGGCACCGACATGTACGTCAGCGGTACCTGGGACGAGCGCTGGGACAACGACGTCCTCAACCCGGCCTTCGAGTCCCTCACGGCCTCCGACTTCGAGGTCATCCAGCTCGGCTGGAAGCCGCCGCTCGCGCCGGATCTCGCCGTCGACGAGCGCGCGGGCGGCGGCGCGTCCTCGAACCAGAACGGCGTGCTCGAGCCCGGAGAGTCCGTGATCGTCGAGCCGTGGTGGGAGAACCCCGTGGGCGCCGCCGCTTCGCTCGCAGGAGCCGCCTCCAGTTTCGTGGGCCCCGCGGGCGCGAACTACACGATCGCCGACGCGGCCGCGGCCTACGGCTCGCCGGCGGCGGGAGCTCCGGCGAGCTGCTGGAACGCGACCGGGAACTGCTATCGGCTGACGATCTCGAGTCCCGCGACGCGGCCGGCACCGCACTGGGACGCGGCGGTCACGGAGAAGGTCAACGTGACGGCCGCGAAGACGTGGACGCTGCACGTGGGCGGCAGCTTCGGCGATGTCGCGGCGGCGGATGGTTTCTATTCCGCGATCGAGAACCTCTTCCACAACGGCGTCACCGCGGGCTGCAGTGCCGGCAACTATTGCCCGGGCTCATCCGTCACGCGCGCGCAGATGGCGGTCTTTCTGCTGAAGTCGAAGCTCGGCCGCGAATACCTGCCGCCGCCGGCGGCCGGGACGGCTTTCGGAGACGTGCCGGCGAACGTTTTCGCCGCCGCGTGGATCGAGGATCTCGCCGACAGCGCGATCGCGGCCGGATGCGGGGGAGGGCTCTTCTGCCCGGATGCCGCGGTGACGCGGGCGCAGATGGCGGTCTTCCTGCTGAAGGCGCGCCACGGCAGCGACTACGTCCCGCCCGCGGCCGCCGGCATTTTCGCCGACGTCCCGCCTTCGAACCCCTTCGCGCCCTGGATCGAGCAGCTCGCCGCGGAGGGCGTCACCGCCGGCTGCGGCGGCGGAAACTACTGTCCCGACTCGCCGAACACGCGAGGGCAGATGGCGGTGTTTTTGACGAAGATGTTCGGGCTTGAGACTCTACGGCCCCTGAGAGAGAGTCGAAGAGTCGAAAGGTTGAAATGTGAACGTCGAAACGCTTCGACCTCGACCCTCGACTTTCGACTCTCTATCTCAACGCCCGCGTCAGCAGCTCGTGAAAGTGGTGCACCCCGTTCTCGCGCGCCACGGAGTAGCGTCCCCGGTCGTACGTGCGCGAGCGCAGGCCGCGATGCACGTCCTCGCAGATGGCAATGTCTTCCTGCTGCACCTGGTCGGAGAACGCGAAGGAGCGGGCGAACTCTTCGGCCACACCCGGGCTGTTGGGCTCGAGGACGTACCACTCGAAACGCGTCAACGTCTTCTCGGGACCGAGCGGCAGAATGATGTTGGTCTGGAGGTTGTCGGGGTAGAGGTTGAGCATCAGGTTCGGGAAGACCCAGTAGTAGAGAGCCTCCGGCTCGTGACCCTCGGGCAATCCGCGCCGGTACAGGGATTCCTCGGACTTGGAGCGGATCGGGGCGTGCTGCTTGGAGTGATAGTCCGCCGTATCCACCCGGTAGGCGCGGTAGTCGATCTCCTTGAAGAGCTCGGGGTGCACGATGGGGATGTGGTACCCCTCGAGGTAGTTGTCGACGTAGACCTTCCAGTTGCACGCGACCTCGTAATCGACCTTCTTGAAGAGGCTCATGTGCGTGAGCGGCAGGTGCGCGGTCTCCTTCGGGATCGAGCCCAGGATCTCGGCGAGGGGAGGCGTCGTCGAGTCGAGGCACACGAAGAGAAACGGTCCCCACGTCTCGACGCGAGCCGCCGGCAGGTTCTGCGCCTCCTTCTCGAAGCAGCGCACGCCGTCCCACTCCGGCGTCGTGAGGAGCTTGCCCTCCAGGCTGTACGTCCAGCCGTGGTAGCCGCACATCAGCGCCTTGCGGTGACCGGCGCCGCGGGCGACCGGGCCGGCCCGGTGGCGGCAGACGTTCGAGAACGCGTGCAGCGACCCGTCGTTGCCGCGCGTCACGACGAGAGGCTCGTCCGCGACGACGCAGGTGAAGTAGTCGCCGGGCAGCGAGACCTGCTCGCTGTGGCCCACGAGCTGCCAGGTCTTCGCGAAGATGCGATCCTGCTCGAGGGAGAGGACGTGCGGATCCCGATACCACGACGACGGGATCGTCGCGGCGGAAGAGAGGTCCTTCTCGAACGTGTACCCGGCGGTGGTCGTCACGGCTGCTCCTTCCGGCCTCCCTTCGCCTTCGGGGCATGCGCCGGCTTCGCGGAGCGCTCCGCGCCGGACACCGCGATGGAGTCGCGATGGCGCTGCGGAGAAGCTCGAGGAACTGGGCGATGCGCGCGGCCGTCTTCTCGGGGCGGTTGCCCTGGCGCGAGAAGAGACCCGGATCGAGCTCCTCGGTCAGGAGCGCGTCCTGGAAACGCTCCACCGTCCACTCGATCATCGAAACCATCATCTCTTCGTCGATGTCGGAGCGGACCTCGCCGCGCTCGACGCCCATCCGGACGAAGGCCGCGGTTCCGTAAGGGTCCCGGTCGCGCAGGAACCGATTGATCTCCTGGCGCAGCTTCAGGTCCGTCCCGTAGTTGCCGAGCAGGGCCACGCGGTAGGGGACCCAGTTCTCGCGGACGAGCCGGTCGGTCCGTTCGAGCCAGTAGCGCAGGGTCTCGAAGAAGCCGCGGGCGGTCACCGCCGGCGGCGCGTCCAGATAGGCGGAGAAGGAGGCCACGGCCTTCTTGTAGGCCGCGAGAAACAGACCTTCCTTGTTGCCGAAATGCTGGAAGACCGAGCCCTTGGCGATGGAAAGCTCGGTGGCGATGTCCTCGATGCGCGTGGCGTGGTAGCCGCGCTCGGCGAAGTGGCGCATCGCGGCCTCGAGGATCCGGAGACGTTTGGCCTCGGAGCGGGGACCTGTGAGAAAAGCCGGGGCGTTGGGGGCGGTTCGAAGCTCTGTGGTTTTCATGACTGCCAGTCAGACTATCCGACATCGATGAACGAATTCAACCTGTGCTAGCGTACTAGGACCATGGTCCCACGACGATGACCACTGGTCAAAGTCTATCCCGCGCCTCCTACGACGCGATCCTCGTGGGCGGCGGGCACAACGGCCTGACGGCGGCAGCGTATCTCGCGCGGGCGGGCCTCTCGACGCTCGTGCTCGAACGGCGCGCGATCGTCGGCGGCGCCTGTGTGACCGAGGAGATCGCTCCGGGCTGCCGGGCGTCGACGACGTCCTACATCGCGAGCATGCTCCGGCCCGAGGTCATCCGCGATCTCGATCTCGCCGGGCACGGCCTGAAGATGGTGCCCTGCGATCCGGCGCTCCTGGTCCCGTTTCCGGACGGCACCGCCGTTCCGTGGTGGTCGGAGCGGGAGCGCACCGTCGCGGAGCTCGAAAAGCTCTCGCCCGCGGACGCGAAGACGTTCGTGCGGGTCGACGACGAGCTCAAGCGCCTCGCGCGCTACCTCCAGCCCTTCTTTCTCGAGGCGCCCCCGGACGTCGGAGCGCGGGGATGGACGGGGCTTCTCGAAGCGCTGCGCGTCGGCCGCCGCTTCCGCGGCATCTCGGCCTCCGAGGCCGGGCGCATGGTCGCGTTCCTGACCGGCTCTCTCGGCGACTTCCTCGACCGCAACTACGAGTCCGAGAAGGTCAAGACTCTCTTTCTCGCGAACAACGTCTACGGCAAGCACGGCGGACCGTATTCGCCCGGAACGGCCCTGGGCCTTCTCTTCCATCTGCTGTCCGGCGGCGAGCACGGGATCCAGGGTTTCTACGGCCACGTCCTCGGCGGCATGGGCGCCATCACGCAGGCGATGGCGGCGGCGGCGCGGGGATTCGGAGCGGAAATCCTGACCGAGTCCCCGGTCGCGTCCATCGACGTGCGCGACGGGAAAGCCCGCGGCGTCGTTCTGGAGGACGGGCGCCGCATCGCGGCGTCCGTGGTCGTCTCGAACGCGGACCCCAAGCGCACGTTCCTGGGCCTCGTCGCCGCGCGCGAGCTGCCCGACGAGTTCCGCCGCTCGATCGAGAGCATCAAGATGGACGGCCCCTGCGCCAAGGTGAATTTCGTCCTCTCCGAGGAGCCGGCGTTCCTCGGCATGCCCCCGGCGTTCACGAAGCCGCAGCGGGCTCTCGCCACGCTCGTGCCCTCGCTCGAGTTCGCGGAGCGCTGCTACAACGTCGCCCGGACCGGAGAGATCCCCGAAGAGCTCTGGGTCGACTGCGTCGTCGCTTCGAACGTCGACCCGAGCCTCGCGCCCGAAGGTCGGCACGTCATGACGACGTTCGTCCAGTACGTGCCGTACCGGCTCCGCAACGGGGCGGGGGCGGCGGCGGCCACATGGGACGAGAAGCGCGAGCTCCTCGGCGACCGCGTCGTCGCCAAGATCGCGGAGTACGCGCCGAACGTGCCGAAGTCGATCGTGGCGCGGCAGGTGCTGACGCCGCTGGACCTCGAGCGCGTGTACGGACTGACCGAGGGCAACATCTTTCACGGAGACCTCTCGCTCGAGCAGCTCTTCTTCATGCGGCCGGTGGCCGGCTGGGCGCGCTACCGGACTCCGGTCGACGGCCTCTATCTCTGCGGGGCGGGCGCGCACCCGGGGGGCGGCGTCACCGGCGCGCCCGGCCACAACGCGGCGCGCCAGGTGCTCAAGGACTGGAAGCGCGGCGACTCGAAGCGCAATGGACGAGGACCCTCCGCGTGAGCCGCGAGCTTCCGGCCTCGGCGGATTTCGTCGTCCTCGGCGCGGGCGTCATGGGCGCCTCGATCGCATTCCATCTCGCGCGCCGCAAGGCGGGCCGCATCGTCGTTCTCGACAAGGGCGACGTGGCCCACGGCGGCAGCGGCCGCTCCTCGGCGCTCGTCCGGATGCACTACAGCTTTCCGCCGGAGGTCGATCTCGCGGTCAAGAGCCTCGAGATCTTCCGGACGTGGCCCGACTACGTCGGGCCGCCGCGGCGACTTCCGCCAGACCGGGTTCGTCCGGACGGTGCCGGAGAAAGAGCTTCCGCGCCTCGAGAAGAACGTCGCGATGCAACGAGCGCACGGCGTCGACGCCCGCGTCGTCGACCGCGCGGAGCTGGCCGACATCGTTCCCGACTGGAACGTCGACGACGTGCCCTACGCCGCCTGGGAGCCGGGCTCGGGATACGGCGACGGCACGGGAGTCGCGACCGACTTTCTCGAGCGCGCGCGGGAGATGGGCGTCGTGTATCGCTCCGCGACCCGCGTGGAGCGTTTCTGCCGCGAGGGCGGCCGCGTCACCGGCGTCGTCGACGGACGCCGGTCCGGTCGCGGCGCCCGTGGTCGTGGCGGCGGTGGGTCCCTGGAGCCGCCCGCTCTTCGCCGGCGTCGGATTCGATCTGCCGGTCGAGGGCGAGTACCACGTCGTCGCGGTCCTCAAGAACCCGCCGGGGCTTTCCGAGCCGGCGCCGGCGTGCATCGACGGGCTGACGACGACGTACTTTCGATCCGAGGTCGGCGGGCTGACTCTCGTCGGGGATTTCTGGGGCACGCGGGGCGTGGATCCGGACGCCTACCCGCAGTCGGCCTCGACGGAGGCGCTCGCGAGCCTGGTCGAGCGCGTCTCCAGGCGTGTGCCGGCGCTCGCCGACGCCGGCATCTGGCGGAGCGTGACCGGCGTCTACGACGTGTCCCCGGATTTCCGGCCTCTGATCGGCGAGGTGCCGGGCACCCGCGGGCTCTACGTCGCCGCCGGGTTCTCGGGCATGGGCTTCAAGATCTCCCCGGCCGTGGGATTGTGCGTCTCGGAGCTCCTGCTCGACGGGCGCGCCCGGACGGTGGACATCGCATCGTTCGATCCGACGCGCTTTGCGGAGTCGGGCTCCGGACCCATCCGCGCGGAATGGGAGTATGGGGACGAAGAACCGGCGGCGTATACGTGAGAAGAGTCGAAGAGTCGAAGGTCGAAGTGTCGAACACGCGCGATCCCTTCGACACTTGAACGTTTCGACACTTGAACTTTCTGATAAGGAGACTCGCTTGCCCAAGAAAACCATCCTCGAACGCCTCGCCGAAGGTCCCGTGCTCGGCGACGGCGGATACCTCCTGGAGCTGGAGAAGCGCGGCTGGGTGCGCGCCGGCCCGTTCACGCCGGAGGTGGCGCTGACGAACCCGGAAGCGCTGCGGCAGATGCACGTCGAGTTCCGCGAGGCGGGCGCCGACGTCCTCCAGGCCCTGACCTTCTACGCCAGCCGCGACAAGCTCGCGACCGTCGGCCTCGAGAACAAGCTCGAGGACCTCAACCGCGCGGCCGTGCGCATCGCGCGCGACGTCGCCGGGGACAAGTGTCTCGTCGCCGGCAACCTCTCGCTCACCTGGATGTACGAGCACGGGAGCCCCGCCTCCTACGACCGCGTGCGCCAGACGTTCGACGAGCAGCTCGCCGTCCAGGTCGAGGAGGGCATCGACTTCGTCATCGGCGAGACCTTCTCGTGGCTCGGCGAGGCTCTGCTCGCGGTCGAGAGCGCCAAGAAGACGGGCCTGCCGGTCATGGTCACGGTCTGCTTCGAGAACAAGCCGGTCACCTCCGACGGCCAGACCGCGGCGGATGCCGCGCGGGCGCTCCAGGACGCCGGGCGCCGACATCGTCGGCATCAACTGCCTGCGCGGGCCCGAGCACACGCTGCCGCTCATCGAAGAGATGCGCAAGGCCGTCAAGGGATTCCTCGCGTGCCAGCCGGTCGGGTACCGCACGCCCGCGGACAAGCCGGACTTCACGAGCCTCGAGGCGTTTCCCTTCGAGCTCGACCCGCTGCAGCTCTCGCGCCGGGAGATGGCGCGCTGGGCGGAGCAGGCCCGCGACCTCGGAATCGACTACATCGGCTCCTGCTGCGGCTCCGTCGCGATCCACGTCCGGGAGATGGCGCGCGTCCTCGGCAAGACCTCCAAGGAGGGCCGCACGTGGACCGTCGACTACTCGAAGCCGATGTCGGCGTACGAGTACTACGGACACGAGGGGTAAGAGTTGAGGTCAGGGACGAAGCGCCCCACGACTTCGCTCCACTCCTGATGCTCGAGAAAACCCTTCCCACCGAGTACTACACCTCGGCGGAGATCTTCGAGAAAGAGCGCGATCGGATCTTCTCGCGCGAGTGGATCTGCGCGGGACGCGCCGAAGACCTTCCGGAGGCCGGAGAAGTGCGCGTGCTCGAGGTCCTGGGCGAAAGCCTGCTGCTCGCGCGCACGCGCGAGGGCCGGCTCGCGGCGCACTACAACGTCTGCCGCCACCGGGGCGCGCGCCTCTGCGCGACGGACGAAGGCGGCCCGGCCGGCGAACCGCATGCCCCTCGGGGCGGCGCGGCGGCTTCCAGCGCCGGCGTCATCCGGTGTCCGTATCACTCCTGGACGTACGCGCTCGACGGCAAGCTCATCGGAGCGCCGTTTCTCAACCAGGATCCCAACCTGCGGGCCGAGGACCTCTCGCTCCACGCCTGCGCGATCGCCGAGTGGGGAGGCTTCTTCTTTCTGAACCTCTGGCCCGCGGGTCCGCGCGCCCGGAGCCTCGAGCCGTGCCTCGGCGCCGTTCCGGAGAGGGTGCGCCGCTATCCCCTCGACCGGCTGCGCCTGGCCCGGCGCATCGTCTACGAGGTGGGCGCGAACTGGAAGGTCGTCGCCGAGAACTACAACGAGTGCTACCACTGCGCGGGAGTGCATCCCGAGCTCTGCGAGGTCGTTCCCGCCTTCCGCGAAAAGGGCGGCGCGGGCCTCGACTGGGAGCACGGCATTCCGCACCGCGACGGCGCGTTCACGTTTAC
Organism: uncultured Acidobacteriota bacterium; assembly: GCA_963804915.1. Lineage (GTDB taxonomy): Bacteria > Acidobacteriota > Thermoanaerobaculia > UBA5066 > Gp7-AA6 > DAHUXD01. The sequence continues at coordinate 70,066 of CAWDSI010000024.1, read as the reverse complement.
GCGCTCCGGAACCTCCGACCGCGCCCCGTTCCCGGACCTCTCGGAGCAGGAGAAGACCCGGCACAAGGGCGAGCTCGTCTATCCGAACCTGTTTCTCTCGCTCTCGCCCGAGCACGTCGCCGCGTTCCGCCTGCTGCCGGAGGCGCCCGACCGGACGCGGATCTTCTGCGACTTCCTCTTCGACGCGGCCGAGATGGAGAAGCCCGGCTTCGACCCCTCGGACGCCGTCGAGTTCTGGGACCTCATCAATCGGCAGGACTGGGCGATCTGCGAAGAGGTCCAGCGCGGCCTCTCTTCCCGCGTCCACCGTTTCGGCTACTACGCCCCGATGGAGGACGCGAGCCTCGACATCCGGCGATACGTGCTCGAGCGGCTGGGCTGATCCCTTAGCCCTCAGCCCGCCGGCCTACTTCTCGACGAAGTGCCGCATCCTCTCGAGCTGGTAGGCGAAAAACGGGTTGCAGTTCAGGCGCATGAACTGATCGAGCGGGACCTGGAGCACGCCCTTCTCGCCCCGCGGCGCGAGCTGTCCGAGCCGCCACCCGTAGTCGACGCTCATGTCCGGCTCGATGCCGAAGAGCGGGTCGTTGGGAGCGAACGGCACGGCGAGGTGGGAGAGCGAAAAGAGCTGATCCGGCCAGGCGAGGCCGAGGGGTTTCTCTTCCACAGCCGTGGAGCGGGGCGGACGCACTTCGCGCCAGGACGTCGTCGGTGTCGGGGCGCACGTTGGTCACGAGCGTCAGCCGATACGGCCGATTCGCGTCGGCGAACAGCGCCGCGACCTGCTTGTCGTAATCGCGTTTCAGAAACGACCGCACGACCTCTGAGCGATTCATGTCGTAGAGGACGAGCTCGCTCCCGTTCTCCGGCAGGTACGCGAAGAGGCGGTCGATCGTGGCCCAGGTGATGACGGTCGAGTCCACGAGCGACGCGAACGCCAGGATCGGCGGCATCTGCGCGATGGCCCCCGAGTCGGCGGCCTCGCGGACGCCCCAGTTGATCCTGCGGGTCAGCACCGCGGTCTGCTGACCGGCGAACGCCGGAAAGGAGTTGTACTTGAAGGGGATGTATTCGGGCTGGATGTCCGTCCAGCGCGACTGCTCGAAATACGGGATCGCTCCGATCCACGACACGACTCTCGCGAGGACGGCGAACGGGGAGACGCCGATCATCGGCGAGAAGAGGACGATGCGGTCGGGCTTCGGAAGCGTCGAGCCGGGAGCCGAGGAATCGAGCCCGTACTGGACCGAGAGCGCTCCGCCGTTCGAGTAGCCGACGAGGACGAAGGGCTTCCCGGCTCCGATCTTCTGGCGGACGTGCCTCGCCCCCAGGCGGACCGCCGCGCGCCAGTCCTCCCAGCGGGCCTCCGTCGAGGTCCCCGGGCACGGTTCCGTGGCCGGGCATGCGGAGGACGAGGGCGTAGTAGCCGAGTCTCTGCAGCTCTTCGGCGTCGGCCTTGACGCTGTACGGGGCGTCGGTGAGGCCGTGGATGAGCAGCGCGCCGCCCCGAAGCTCGCCCTCCGGAGAGAGCTCGAAGGTCCGGTTCCAGTTCTTCGCGAATCGCTCCGGGTTGATCGGGCTGTCCGCCCAGTAGCGGTTGGCGGGCAGGCGGTCGGCCTCCGGCGTCTTCGGAAGGACTTTTTCGTTCATCTCGCGAAACGCGGCGTCCTCGATGCGCAGGTAGTCGGCGAGCGTCGCCGAGTCGGGCAGGTCCTTCGCGCGCGCTTCCGTCTTGAGCGGCTCGTGCCAGGGCTTCAGCGGCGGCTGGTTCCGCGCATCGAACGCCCGCAGCAGCAGGATGGCGAAGACGGCGCCGATGGCGCCGCCGACGAGCAGGAAGATCCACTTCAGGAGCCGTTTCATCTTCGTCCTTCCCGCCGCGGCGTCGGTTTCAGCGCTCGCCCTTCAACCAGGCGAGAGCGAGGTGTTCCTCGGCGAAGACCTCGACCTGCGCACCCGCGGATTCGGCCTTCGCGGCGAAGACGCGGGCCACGCCGAACTGCGCGCCGCGGCGGACCAGAATGGCGAGACGGTGTCGTCCGAAGAGCGTCGGCATCGCATTCGGGGCCGCGAGGCTCGAAACCTCCGGCGGCGTGGCCAGATAGTCGAGCTCCCGCGCGTCCATCAGGACGGGCATCTCCGGCAAGAGGCGAGGATCCTCCGCGACCGCCCGCATGGAGGCGAGCGTCGACGCGAAGTCTTCCTTTCCCCATCCGCGGATGCGGGCGAGGGTCTCGCCGGGAATCGTCTTCAGCTCGAAAGGCACGGGGTCTCCGCGCCTCACATTACCGCAGTGCCGGTTTCGACTCTTTCGCCTTCCAGAAAAACGACGGCGGCGGCTCCTCGCGTGGCCAGAGCTTCTTCATCGTCTCGGCCTCCCAGACCTCGCCGTTTTTCACGACCCAGCGGATCTTCACCGAGTTGTGGATGTCGTCGAGTGGATTCGCGTCGAGGACCATGAAGTCGGCGAGCTTGCCGGCCTCGAGCGAGCCCAGGTCGGGCGAGAAGCCGAGCTTGTCCGCGGCCAGGATCGTCGAGGCGCGAAGCGCCTCCATCGGCGTCATGGCGGCGCCCTTCTTCGAGCCGCCCTCGCCCGCCATGGCCCAGAGCTCCCAGTGCGGACCGAGGCCCTGGAGCTGGCCGTGCGCTCCGAGCGAGACGTTTCCGCCGGCGCGCAGAACCGCCGCGGCGCCCTCCGCGACCGTGGGGAAGTGATACTCGGAGGGCCAGATCCACGGGTAGCGCCGCGCCTTCGCGTCGATGAGGTCGTGCGGCACGAAGCGATTGAGCTTGGGATCGTCGTGCGGATTCGCGGTCTGCCAGTAGTACTCCTCGCCCCAGGGCCCGCCGTAGGCGACGAGAAGCGTCGGCGTGTAGAAGGTCTGCGACTTCGCGGTGAAGTCCACGATGTCTTTGTAGAGACGCACGGGCAGGGCGTGCTCGAACGCCGTGAAGCCGTCGAGCGCCATCGTCATGTCGGTCTGGAGCTCGCCGGCGCCTTCGGCCGTCAGCAGCATGTGCTCGTCGCGGCAGGCCTCGGCGAAGTAGATGCGCTGCGAGCGGCGCGGCTGCTGGTAGACCTTGATCATGCGCGCGCCGTAGGCCTTCATGCGCCGCACCTGGTGCTTCGCGTCCAGGAGGTTGTTGACCTCGGCGAAGATGTCCTCCTGCTGGCCGCCGTACAGCACGTCGCCCGAGGAGTAGATGCGCGGCCCGACCATCAGCCCCGCCTCGACCTGCTCGCCCTGGGCGAAGACGTCGAGCGACGGCGCCGACGGGTCGTAGACCGTGGTCACGCCGTAGGCGAGGTTCGCGACGTACTCCCACTTGGCCTCGGGAAAGAGCTCGAACGCCGAGTAGTGGAGGTGCGCGTGCGTATCGATCAGGCCGGGGATCACGGTCTTGCCGGCGCCGTCGAACGAACGCGTCCCGGCGGGAACGGCCACTTTGCCCGAAGGGCCGATGGCCGTGATCCGATTGCCGGTGACGAAGACGTCGGCGTTCTCGAGGACCTCGTCGCCCTTCATCGTGACGACGCGGGCGCCCCGGAGGAGCCACGAGCCCTGAGGCGCCGGCCGCGGCATGGAGAGAGCGATCGCGATCGTCTCGGCCTTCGGCACGCGGGCCTGCTCGAGCTTCTCCTGCTCCTTGTCTTCCTTTTCGGCGGGCTTCTCGGCGGCCGTGCCGGCCTTCGCCGCGGTTTCCTTCTTCGCCTTGTCCTCGGCCTTCTTCCGTTCGGCGCGCGCGAACTCGATCGCGCTCGCGAGCGGGAGCCGGTAGAACGTGGGGCCGAGCGCCCAGGTCAGCGTCTTGCCGCCGTCGGCCCAGAGCACGTAGCCGCCGGCGTCGTCCGAGAGGCGATAGACCGGCACGGCGCCTTCCTTCAGGCCGACTTCCGGCGGTTCCTTCGTGAGGACTCCCGGGAGCGCCGTGACGTAGACGTTGTCGCGCGACGTGAAAGCGACCCAGGTGCCGTCGGGGGAGGGAACGATGTCGGCGACCGCCGGAAACCGGAGCAGCCGCCGCGCGTCCGTGCCGTCCAGCCGAACCGCCACGAGATCGTTCTTGGGGTCGTCGGTGGGCTTCTTCGCTTCGACGGGGCTGCGGAAGTAGAGGCGCGTGCCGTCGGCGTTCCAGAAGACCTCCGGGTGGAACTTGAGCGACTGCGCGAGCTTGACCGTCGTCACCGGGGTGAGCTCGCCGCTCACCGGATCGAGGAGGACGATCTCGAAGAACTCTTCTTCCTCGGGCTGTCGGCCGCGGAACTCCAGCCCGGAGCCCTTGAGCAGCGCCAGCCGGTCTCCGCCGGGCGACCACGCCGGATTGGCGTAGTGGCCGGGAGACTTCGTGATCCGCACCGGTGCGACGCCCGGCGCGGCCTCCGCCTTCCAGACGTGCCCGCCCTCGGCGTCGCTCCAGGAGACGTAGGCGATCGAGCGGCCGTCGGCACTGAAGGTCGGCGCGTACTCGCGCTTCGGCAGCGAGGCGTCGTCGCGCGTCAGCCGGCGCGGCGCCCCGGAGGCCTTTCCGCCGGAGACCTCCTGCAGCCAGACCCGGCCGAAGGCCTCGAACGCGATCCAGCGGCCGTCCGGCGACTGGCTCGGCCACCGCAGGATCTTCGCCTTCACGGGCCCCATGTCCATCTTTTCCTGCCAGGTCACGCGGGGAGCGGCGAACTGCGCCACCTCGGCCGTGAACGGGATGTCTCCGAGGCGTTCCCGTGGCGACCTCGAGCCGCGCCAGTTTTCCGTGGTTCGAGAAGACGAGGGATTTGCCGTCGGGCGTGAAGGCGTAGCCGGGCCAGAGGTCCATCTGCGCGAAGCCTTCCATCTCGTCCCGCGTCACGCCGCGCGCCAGGATCCGCTCGCTTCCCGACGCGAGGTCCCGGGCGACGAGACAGGTATCGTCGTCCCGGCGCGAGACGAAGGTCAGCGTCTTTCCGTCGGGCGAAAGCGCGGGGCGCGCGGCGCCGCCGAAACCGCCGGCGACCGGGAAGGTCTCCGCGAGATCGCGGTCGTAGCGCCAGATCTGCCAGAGGCCGTCGCTGAGATTGGGCGTGTAGTTGAACTTGCGCAGGCGCGCCGAGAAATAGACGGACTTGCCGTCGCGCGAGACGACGGCGCCGCCGGCGTTCGACAGATCGTCTCCCGCCGTCAGCTTGATGCCGGCGCCGCCTCCTTCCCGGTGGAACATCCAGAGCTCCACGGGCGGGATTCCCGCGCGCTTGCCGTCCTCTTTCCGCGCCAGGACGTAGCGCCCATCCGGAGTCCAGGACGGACTGCGCACGTAGGAGTCCTTCTCCGTCGTGAGGGCCTGCGGGTTCTTGCCGTCGGGATCCATCAGCCAGATGTTCTCGATCCCGCTGCGGTCGCTCGTGAACGCGATCGTCTTCCCGTCGGGGGAGAAGCGCGGCTGCGTGTCGTACGCGGGCCCGGAAGAGATCGCCTTCGCCGCGCCTCCCGAGATCGGGAGCGTGTAGATGTCGCCGAGGATGTCGCAGACGAGCGTCTGCCCGTCGGGAGAAACGTCGACCGAAGACCAGGTCGCCTCGCTCGTCGTGAAGGCGAGCCGCCGGGCGTCGGGCCGCGGCTTGTTGATGTCGGCGGCCGGGTCGGTCTTCTTCGAGTCCTTCTTCTTCGCGTCCTTCGCGGAGTCCTGGGCGGCGGCGGACGACGTGAGTCCGATCCCCAGGCCGAGGGTGAGGATCGACGCGAGTATGGACAACGGCTTTCGCATCCGTGTCTCCTTCATCTTCTTTGTCGCGGTCGAACGACGAGTCGGGAAAGCGCGAATTATGACCCAGCCCCGGCGGCAAGGGCTTGGGAAACGGAACCCGGTCGGGGACAATTTGTCGCAGCATGCGAAGCCGGACAGCGGCTCTTCTGGGGGCGGTCCTTCTTGCGCTGTTTCTATTTCGGAACCCGCTGTCGCTGGCGCTCCTGCGGCATCGCCCCGCGCCGATCCCCGACCCGGCGGGTGAGCCCGTCCAGACGCCGACGGACGAACGCCCGTTCGATCGGCGCGTGAGCGGCCGCCTCTATCGGGTCACGCCCCGGTTCGCGTTCGATCAATCGGCGCGCGTCATGTCCGCGCGGGCCTACCGGTGGGGCCGCGAAGGCGCGCTCCTGCCCGAGGATCTCGCTCTCGCCTGGGGGCCCGTCCTCGCTCCGCCCTACGCGGGGCGGCTGTCGTTCTCGCAGTTCTCGCGCTTCTTCTTCTGGAGGACGAAGGACCTCTCGCTCGACCGCGGCACGATCGTCTCCCACACCGCCAACGTCCACGTCTTCCCGCGCACCGGCCGCCTGAAGCGCGCCGTCCGCGCGGTGAGGAAGGGCGACCTCGTCCGCCTCCAGGGCGCTCTCGTCGACATCGACGGCGTCGACGACTCCGGATTCCACTGGGGCACCAGCACCTCGCGCGCGGACGAGGGGCCGAACTCGTGCGAGACGATCTACCTCGAGAGGCTCACGGTGGGAACGCGGATGTACGAGTAACGAGAACCTCGCTGTCGCCTCAGCCGCACGACCGCACCCATCCTCCGGGTCAAGCCGCTTCCCACCTCTCGGCCATCTTCCGGGCGATGAGGAAGAAGACGACACCCACACCAATGAGGACAGCCACCTGGGGCAGAACCGCCCGAACGGGCTCGTCGCGCCAGAAGATCTTCTGAAAGCCGTCGATGGCCCAGGCATTGAGGGTCAGGAGGCCGACCTTCTGCATCTTCTCGGGCATCAGGAAGCGGGGATACATGCTGCCGCCGAGCGCCGACATGAGCAGGATCGCGAGGTTCGAGATGGCCACGAGCTGCATGCGCGAGCGCGACACCGAAGCGAGCATGAGCCCGAACGTCGAGGACGCGACCGCGGTCGCGAGGGTCATGACGAGGAAGCCCTGCCAGTGGCCCGCGAGGTCGATGCCGAAGACCAGCGCGCCCCACACGAACATGAGAGTGAGCTGCACGACGCCGACGCCGGCCAGGTACACGAGCTTCCCGAGGAGCAGTCGCGTCATGTCGACCTTCGTCGAGAGGATGCGGTCGAGCGTGCCGCTCTCGGCCTCCTCGATGAGCGCGCCGCCCGCGCCGGCGGCCGAGAAGAGCAGGAACATCACGCCGAACCCGGCGGCGTAGAAGGCCACGGTCGGATTCGACTTCGTCTCTCCGACCACGTCGCGGGTTTCGACGCGCACGAGCCCGCCGGCGGTTTCCGGAGGCGCCGGCTGGCCGGGAGGGGGCGGCGCGCCGATCGAGCGCAACGCCTCCTCCATGCGCGCCTTCTGGTCGGGAGTCAGGCCGCCGCTCCACTTGTCGACCTCGTCCATCCCCGCGCGCGCCATCGACTGCGGCATCGCGGTCATCACGACTTTCTGGATGAGTCCCCCGAGCACCTGCGGAGCGATGGGATCGGCGCTGTCGGCGAGCACGGAGACTTTCGGAGGTTCGACGCCACGGGCCGAACGCGATGGGCCGCGCGCCGAAGCCCTTCGGAACGATGACGGCGACGGGGGCATCGCCGCGGCGGACGGCCGCCTCGGCGGTCGCGGCCGTGAAAGGCGCGGGCGCGCCGGCGGCCTGCCCCTTCTCCGCCGGGGCCGCGGTCTTCACGTCCAGCCCGGTTTCGCGCTTGAGCCCCTCGACGAACCGTCCCGAGCCCTCGGTTCCGTCCTCGTCCACGACGAGGACGACGATCCGGCGCGTGGCGGCCCGGCTCGAGCCCGAGAAAATGCCCGCGAAGATCGAGAAGAACGCGACCGGAAGGACGAAAGCCAGCACGAACGCCGCGCGATCGCGCCGGAGGTTGAAAAGCCGGTTCTTCGCGACGGCCAGGATCGTGCTCATTCCCGCAGCTCCCGCCCGGTCAGCAGCAGGAACACCTGCTCGAGCGTCGGGCTCTTCAGCGTGAGGTCGCGCACGGCGATGCGGTGGGCGTGGAAGGACTCGAGGATGCGGCGGATCTCCTCGGCCGGTTCGGTCACCGTCAGCAGGACGCGCTCGCCCTCCACGCGCGCCTTCCGGGCCTCGAGCTCGGCCTTGAGCGCCGCCGGGATCGGGGCGGCCGCGTCGATCGCGAGAGCCTGACCCGCGCCGAGCGTCCGTCGCACGAGCTCGTCTTTGGTTCCCTCCGCGATGATCTTTCCGTGGTCGATGATCGCGATGCGGTCGCAGAGGCGCTCGGCCTCCTCCATGTAATGCGTCGTGTAGAGGAGGGCCACGCCGCGCGACTTGAGCTCTCCGATCATGCCGTAGATGCGCTCGCGCGACTGCGGGTCGACGCCGACGGTCGGCTCGTCGAGCAGGAGCACGCGGGGCCCGTGGATCGTGCCGGCGGCGATGTTGAGGCGGCGCTTCATTCCGCCGGACAGCCGGTCGGTCTTCTCGTTGGCGCGGTCGGAGAGGCCGATCCACGACAGGCTGTCGCCGATGGCGGTCTGAAGGGCCGCACCGGCGAGACCCTGGTAGCGCCCGAAGGTCCAGAGGTTCTCGCGGGGAGAGAGCAGGGGATAGAGGGCGATTTCCTGCGGGACCCACCCCCGCGCCGAACGCGCCCCGTCGTCGGAGGGTGAAAACCCCAGGATGGAGACGCGGCCCCCGTCCGGCTCGGCGCGGCCGGCGACGGAGCGGACCACGGTCGTCTTCCCGGCTCCGTTCGGGCCGAGGAGGCCGAGCACCTCTCCCGCGGAGAGCTCCAGCGAGACGCCGTCCAGGGCCCGGCGGTCGCCGAAGCTCTTCGACAGGTCGCGGATCGATAGAGCGGAAGGTCCGGAAGTTCGTTCGACAGCGGGGGGCACGTCGGGGATCCTCCCCCGGATGTCGGCCGTCGTCCAGTCGAAATCGTCCCCGGCTTTCCCGGAGAAGCCGGTTACGCTATCCTGCGCCGCTCACTCATCAAGTCCCTCGTCCCTTGTCGCGGTGAAACGATGACCTCCGTCAACTTCGTGCTCCTGGTCGTGGCCGGAAGCCTCGGCATCCTGCTGTGCTTCGTGCAGGCGCGCTCGCGCGCGGTCTTCGCCGAAGACGGCTTCGCCGAGCCCGGCCGGCGTGCGCTCGCGATGGGCCTGCTCGGCGCGGTCCTGGTGCTGGTGGTCGCGATCCCGTTTGCCGGCGCGCTCGTGGGCGCGGAGGCCGAGACCCGGGAGCTGTCGGTCGTGTCGGTCTTTGCCGTCCACGCGACGCTCGTGGTCTTCCTGATCTGCTACTACGCGCTCTCGGGCCGCCGGTCCATCTCGGATTTCCTGAGCCTCCGCAGCGACCGGCCCGCCCACGATCTCGCCGTCGGGGCCGGAATCGGGGTCGTGGGCTGGGTCCTGACGATCGTGACGGCGGCCGTGATTCTCGGCATCGGCTACCTGCTGTCGCCGAAGGAACGGGTCGGGTCGCCGGAGGCGACGGTCTCTCCCATGATCATCTGGCTCGTCGCCCAGCCCGTCTGGGTCAAGGCGATGATCGTTGTCTCCGCGATGGTGGTCGAGGAGCTCTTTTTCCGGGGGTTCCTCCAGCCTCGCGTGGGGCCGGTCGCGGCGACCCTCATGTTCACGGCCGCCCACGGGGCTTACGGCCAGCCCATCGTGCTCGTCGGCATTCTCGTGATCGCCGCTGTGCTCGCGGTCACGTTCGCCGTCTACCGCAACGTCCTGCCCTGCGTCATGGCGCACGGCGTCTTCGACGCCATCCAGATGTTCGTGATCATCCCCCTGGCCCTCCGCTCGATTCCCGGCTTCTAAGGGACGAAAACGCCGGGCTGGTAAAATCGCGCATGCATCGCGTGCGTGGAGCCGGCCTGGCCGTGGCCTGTGCCGTCGCCGTCGCGGTGTCCGCGGCGCCGCTGGCCGCCCTCGATCCCTCGAAGTCGATCACCCAGTACGCGCACCAGGTCTGGAAGACGGACGCCGGCCTTCCACAGAACTCGGTCCAGTCGATCCTCCAGACACGCGACGGCTATCTCTGGCTGGGCACCGAGCGCGGCCTCGTGCGGTTCGACGGCGTGCAGTTCACCGTCTTCGACAAGGGCAACACGCCGGGCCTGCAGAACAGCAACGTCCAGGTCCTCTTCCAGGACCGCGCGGGGGACTTCTGGGTCGGCACCTGGGGCGGCCTTCACCAGTTCCGCGAGGGCCGGGTCAAATCGTGGACCACGCGAGAGGGGCTTTCGAACAACCGGGTGCTTTCGATCGCACAGGACCGGACCGGCGCGATCTGGGTCGGCACGGGCGCCGGTCTGAACCGGCTCGAGGGCGGCAAGCTCACGGCCTACGGACCGGCCGACGGCCTCGCGCGCGGGAGCATCTGGGCGATCCAGGAGGATCGCGAAGGCAGCCTCTGGATCGCGACCGACGGAGGCGGACTCCATCGGCTCCGCGACGGGAAGTTCGAGCAGTACGGCACGGCCAACGGGTTTCCGGCGGACATCGTCCAGGCGCTTCTGGTCGACGCGAACGGCGATCTCTGGATCGGGACCGACGGCGGCGGTCTCGTGCGGCGACGCCGGAACCGCTTCGAAGCGTTCACGCGGAAAGACGGCCTCTCGAGCGACACGATCGAGACGCTTCAGGAGGATCGCGACGGCAACCTCTGGATCGGCACGCGGGGCGGAGGCCTCGCGCGTTATTCCGAGGGCCGTTTCTCGGCGTTCACGCCGGCCGAGGGCCTGTCCGACGACACCGTCCTCGCCATTCGGGAGGACGCCGAGGGCAGTCTCTGGATCGGCACGGTGACCGGGGGCCTCAACCGTCTCAAGGACGGCAAGTTCACGTCCTACACACACAAGGAAGGCCTTTCGAGCGACCGCGTCCGCACGATCTACGAGGACCGGCAGGGGGCGATCTGGCTGGGCACGCGGGGAGCGGGGATCAATCGATTCGAGGACGGCAAGTTCTCCTCCTTTACGACCAAGGACGGGCTCTCGGGCGATTTCGTCCGCTCCATCTTCGAGGACGGGCACGACCGGCTCTGGGTCGGCACCTGGGGAGACGGCCTCAGCATGCAGGACGGCGGAAAGTTCCGCGTCTTTCGCAAGAAGGACGGCCTTCCGAGCGACATCGTCCGCTGCATGTATCGGGACCGCGCCGGAACGCTCTGGGTCGGCACGGACGGCGGCGGCCTCGTGGCCGTGCGCGACGGGAAGTTCCAGGTCTACGGCCGCTCCGAGGGTCTCTCTTCGGACACCGTGCTGGCGATCTCCGAAGACCGGGCGGGCACGCTGTGGATCGGAACCGAAAACGGCGGCCTCAACCGATTCGCCGACGGAAAATTCACGGCGCTGACGCGCAAGGACGGACTCTCCGACGACACCGTCCTCGCCCTGTACGAAGACTCCGACGGCTGCCTCTGGATCGGAACCGACGGCGGCGGCCTCAACCGGCTCCGTGACGGAAAGTTCACGCACGTCACTCGCCGGGACGGGCTCTTCGACGACGTGCAGTACCAGATCCTCGAGGACGGCCGGGGCAGCCTGTGGATGAGCTGCAGCCGCGGGATCTTCGAGGTGCCGCGCCGGCAGCTGGAAGAGTTCGCCGGGGGGACTCGCGACTCCGTGACGTCGATCTCCTACGGACGGGCGGACGGCATGCGGTCGGCCGAGTGCAGCGGCTTCACGCAGCCGGCCGGCTGGAAGACGCGCGATGGACGCCTGTGGTTCCCGACGATCGAGGGCGCGGTCGTGATCGACCCCGACCGCATCAAGAGCAACGCGGCGCCGCCGCCCGTCGTCATCGAGGAGATGCGGGTGGATCGGGGAATCGTCTCGACGTCGGGTCCGGTGGAGCTGTCGCCCGGCCGCGGCGATCTCGAATTCCACTACACGGGACTGTCTTTCGTGGATCCCGAGCGCGTCCGCTTCCGTTACGTCCTCGAAGGGTTCGATCCCGAGTGGATCGACGCCGGCACGCGGCGCACGGCGTTCTATACGAACATCCCTCCGGGCTGGTACACGTTTCGCGTCATCGCGTGCAACAACGACGGTGTCTGGAACGAGACCGGCGCGAGCGCCCATTTTCGACTGCGGCCGCGGTTTCGCGACACGCCATGGTTCTATGGTCTCTGCGCCGTGGGTCTCGCGCTCTCGGGCTACGGCGCCTCGCGGGTGCGCGCCGCGCGGGCGCGAGCGCGGGAGGGCGAGCTCGAGCGGCAGGTGGGGGAGCGCACGCTGCAGCTCGAGGAGGCGAACGCCAAGCTCCAGAACCTCTCGGAGCTCGACGCCCTCACGGGCATCGCCAACCGCCGGCGCTTCGAAGAAACACTGGCGCGGGAGTGGAGGCGTGCATCCCGCGACGGGTTGCCGCTCTCCCTCGTGATGATCGACATCGACTACTTCAAGGACTTCAACGACGCCTACGGGCACCAGGTCGGAGACCAGTGCCTCCGGCGGGTCGCGCACGAGATCCGCGGCGCGTTGACCCGGCCGGGCGACCTGCTGGCCCGGTACGGCGGAGAAGAGTTCGCGGCGATCCTGCCTTCGACGCCCCTTCGGGGGGCCGAGGCGGTGGCCGAGGTCCTGCGGGCCCGGGTGGAGTCGATGGCGACCCGGCATCCGAAAGCTCCGAAAGGGGTGGTGACGATCAGCCTGGGAGTGGCGACGGCCTCCCCGGGGTCCGTCTCGTCACCGGAGGCGCTGGTCGCCGAGGCGGATGGCGCCCTGTACCGGGCGAAGCGGGCGGGCCGGAACCGCGTCGTGAGCGAGCCGGGCAACGGGGCCCTGGGCGGCCTGGGATCGACCGTCGGTTGACAGACCCTTCCGCCAGCGATATTTAAATCCCGAACACGCAGCATGGTTGACCCATCGCCTTCCGGACAGGCAAAGGCCGGGGGTAGTCGGGCGATGCGCCGCCTCGAGATCGCTCTGTATTGCGCGGGCGTCGCCTTGATCGCCCTGTTCCTGGGCGTCCGCGTCGACGCGGCCCTCGGCCGGAAGGCCGCGCTCTCTGATTTCCAGGCTGCGAGAGCGCGGGTCGCTCCTTCGGTCGCGCCGCCTCTCCCGGTGACGCCCCTCGCGCTCTCCGACGTCGGCGGCCCGGCCGTCGACGGGGGTGCCGCCCCGCATGTGCTCTCCGCCGTCGGCTCGCCGGACCGGACGCTGTGGTCCCCGGAGCGCGTCCGCGGATTCGACGACAGCTTTTCGCAGCAATTCGCGGCGGCGCCGCTCGCCATCCTGCGCATCCCGAGGATCGAGCTCGAAGTGCCCGTGCTCGCGGGCACCGACGAGCTTTCGCTCAATCGCGGCGTCGGGCACATCGAAGGCACGCCCCGGCCGGGCTTCTCCGGCAACGTGGGCATCGCCGGCCACCGCGACGGATTCTTTCGCGGTCTCAAGGACGTCTCCGCGGGCGACGTCCTCGAGCTCGAGTCGCTGGAGCGGACCGACCGCTATCGGATCGAGAGCATCACGATCGTGTCCCCCGACCGCGTGGACGTCCTGGCGCCGACGGAGGTCCCGACGCTGACACTGGTGACCTGCTATCCGTTCTACTACATCGGCAGCGCGCCGAAGCGCTACATCGTGCGCGCGGCGCTGGACCAATCCGGCGACCCGAAGGTCGCAGAAAGGAGGATGCCGGCGCCCTAGACCCGGGAGGGACGACATCCATCCATCGCGTACGCGATCTTGCCCGCAGGGGCCTTGTCATGTTTTTCGAAGGAGGAGGATCAGAATGACGAAGCGATCGATTCTCACCATGGTGGTCCTCGTCGCCGCCGTGGCGCTCGTCGCGCCCGCGGCTTCGGCGCAGACCACTCTCAACATCCAGAACGGCACGGTGGTCGGGGTCTGGGACAACACTCTCGTCATCCGCGACTCGAACGGCGTGTCCCGCCAGTTCGACGTGTCGCCGGATTTCAAGGTCGACGTCGACGGCAAGAGCGTCTCGGTCAAGGAGCTGCGGCCCGGGATGCACATCACGGCCGCCGTCCGGACCGTGAACACGCCGGTCGTGGTCCAGAGCAAGGAGCTCCGCGACGCGACGTACATCAAGCACGCCGGCGCCCTGGTCTACGTCAAGGAAGCCGACGGCATCCACTCCTACAACACGCCGGCCGGTTTCCGGTTCTGGATCAACAATGCTCCGCTTCGTCCGGATGACCTCCAGACGAACATGAAGCTGAACGCCACCATCGTGCACACGGGCACGGCGACGGGCACGTCGCAGGAGCTCGCGGGCGCGAGCCGCGACCGACGAAGCCGCCAAGGCGGCGGCGGCGAAGGCGGCGGCGGACAAGGCGGCCGCGGATCGAGCGGCGGCCAAGGCGGCGGCGGACAAGGCCGCGGCCGACGCGAAGGCCCGGGCGGATGCGGAAGCGGCGGCGGCGAAGGCGGCGGCCGACGCGGCGGCGGCCCAGCAGGCCATGGCGGCGAGCCTCCCGAAGACCGCGAGCCAGGCTCCGATGGCGGGCGCTCTCGGCGTCCTCTGCCTGGGGCTCGGCGCGGCGCTCACACTTCGGCGGAAACAGCGCTAGAACGGATTTCGCTTTTTCTGGAGACCGGGAGGCTGGCGACGGCCTCCCGGTTTTTTTTGGGGTCGAAGGGTCGAAGGGTCGAAGGGTCGAAGGGTTACCGGGGACCCATCACCTGGCGCTTGCCACCTTCTCGGGCAGTCCGGCCTTGATGACGACGTCGGCGCCCTCCCGCTGGATCGTCTCGGGCGTGGCGACCGGCCGTTTCTCCCGCGCCTTCCGGAGCGCCGCCTCGAAGCGCATCGCGGCTGCGGGGCCGTCGAACCGCACGCGCCAGAAGTAACTCATCGGACGCGAGCCCGGCACGTAGTACGCGACGCGATCTCCTCGCCACCCGCTGGCCGCGGCTGCGGCCTCTTCCGCCGGCAATGCGCGGGCCAGGAGGAAGCGGATCGCCCACTCTCCGATCGTGTCGGTGTAGATGAGCCGCTGTCCCGGCGCGATGGCCGCGAGATTCGCCGGGAGCAGGTTCGGCGCCGGTGGCGGATACGGAGACCCGTGGAGGATCTCCGCCGTCGATTCGGGAGGATTGCGCCACATCCGGTCGATTTCGGCCCAGCCGCCCTTCTTCACCGCGGCCCGGACGAACCGGAGCCCTTCCGCGTACGGGAAGAACAGCTGGTCGACGAAGAACTCCGGAATGCCGGCCGGAACATTGCCGCGCTCGAGAGCTCCGGCGGTGAGCAGCGGGGCCATCTGCTCCTCGACTTCGTCCGTCGCCCCCGGGATCTCCTGGAGCGCGACGCGGATCATGACGAGGGTGGCCTCCCCCTCGAGAAGGCTCTGGAGCGCGAGCCCGCGATCCGAGTCTTCCCGGAGGGCCTGGACCCGATCGGCGAGCCTCAGGGTCTCGTCCTGCAGGGCGTGCGTGAGCTCGTGGGAGAAGATGAGGTTGCTCGCGACCCCCTCGGAATCCCCTCCGGCGAGCTCCTCGGCGCCCTCGACGACGAAGAACCGCCGGGGCAGGGGGTCGTAGAAGGCCACGACCTGGCCGGCGTAGAAATCGAGCAGCGTGTCGAGCATCTTCGGAGAGTTCTCGATGAACCCGAGCGCGGCATACGACGCGAACGCCTCTTCGGGGGGCACCGGCAGTCCCTCGACGATCTTTTCGCGGAGGATGCGGCGCGCCTCGGCCTTGTCCAGCTTCGTGGCCGGGACGGGACGGGAGAACTTGCGTCCCCGGACCTCCTCGACGCTCCGGGACACCTCGGCCATCCGGTCGGGCAGGAGGTCGGCGAAACCGGCGGCTGCGGCGGCCAGAAACGCGATTCCGGCCACGCGGAACAGGCGTTTTCGAAGCATGGCCGAGGGTAGCACGCCGTGTTTGGTTCCTTTCGACGCCGGCTTTTCGATAAGATCCGCCGGGCTTTTGAAGCTCGTGAATGAACGCGCCTCGACCATCCGCCAAAGCCGGCCCGATCCGGATGTCGCTTTCCAGCCGTTTCGAGAACATCGAAATGGTGCAGCACCTTTGTGGCCGGCTCCTGGAGGGCCGCGAGGTGCCGGAGGAGACGCGGCACTGGATCCTCATGGCCGTGCGCGAAGCCGTCGCCAACGCCATCAAGCACGGGAATCACCAGGATCTCTCCAAGCACGTGCACCTCGAGATGGACGTCGTCGCCGACACGCTGGTGATCTCGATCCGGGATGAGGGCGAGGGGTTCGATCCCGGGGCCGTCGAAGATCCCCTGGCTCCCGAGAACCGGCTCAAGACTTCGGGCCGGGGAATCTTCTACATGAGGACGTTCATGGACGACGTGCGGTTCCAGCGGCACCCCCGGGGCGGGATGGAAATCGTTTTGAAAAAGAATCTGGGCACGATAAAAGAGAAGGAGGAGAACCCAGCATGAAGACGAACGTGCGAGAGTCCGGCGGCGTGCAGGTCGTCGAGCTCAAGGGCAAGATCACCATCGGCTCCGGCGACGTGCAATTGCGCGAAACGATCAACAAGCTCGTCGACTCGGGCAAGAAGAACATCCTCGTCGACATGAAGGACGTGACGACCATCGACTCGTCGGGCATCGGCGAGCTCGTCGGCTGCTACACCTCCGTGACGAACAAGGGCGGAAAGTTGAAGCTTCTCCATCTCCCTCCGAAGATCAACGACGTGCTCACGGTGACGCAGCTGATCACCGTCTTCGACGTCTACGAATCGGAGTCGGAGGCGCTGGCCAGCTTCAAGAGCTAGGAAGCGGGGACACCTCTTCTGACGGTCCCCGCCGGGGCGGCCGGCGCGTTCGCCTTTGATCGCTTCGCGGCCGAGGCCCGCCCCGGGCTGGAGGAGGCGCTCGCGGCCCACCTTCCGTCCCCGGCGCCGCGGGCCGAGAATCTCACGCAGGCGATCGCCGACGCGGCCCTGTCGCCCGGGAAGCGCCTGCGGCCGCTGGCCGCGCTGGCCGCGGGCGACATCGCGAAGGCGTCGCGGGCGGCCGCGATGCCCGTCGCCGTGGCCGTCGAATTCCTGCACGCCGCTTCGCTCGTGCTCGACGACCTGCCGTCGATGGACGACGCTCCGCGGCGGCGAGGGTTGCCGGCGCTGCACATGAGCTGGGGCGTCGCGACGGCGGAGCTGGCCTCGGTGTCCCTCCTCGCCCGCGCCTTCGAGGTCGTCGCGTCGGACGAGACGCTCTCTCGCGCCCTCGCTTCGCGGATCCTCGGAGAGCTCGCCCGGGCCGTGGGCGCCGAGGGCTGCTGCGCCGGCCAGGCGGCCGACCTCGCGGCCGATCCGACGCGCCTGGCGCTCGACGACCTCGAGTCCATCCATGCCCGCAAGACGGGGGCGCTCTTCGTCGCCGCCGTGCGGGGCGGCGCGCTGGCGGGCGGAGCGGGGGAGCGCACGCTCTCGGCCCTCACGCTCTACGCCCGCAACCTCGGCCTCGCCTTCCAGATCACCGACGACCTTCTCGACCACGAAGGAGATCCGGAGTCGATGGGAAAGAACCCCGCACGGGAGGGCCATCGCGCGAACTTCGCCTCGGTGCTCGGGATCGACTCCGCGCACCGCCTCGTGGACGAGCTGCTCGCGTCGGCCGTGGAGGCTCTCCAGCCGATCGGCCGGCGGAGCGAAGTGCTGGCGGACCTCGCGCGTGTCGTGCGGGATCGCCGCTCTTGACCGCTTCGAGCCGTCCGACGCTCGACGAAGCCCGGTCCCGGCTGCGCGAGCTGGGGTACCTCGACGCCGGAGTCGACCGGCTGCTCTTCCGGCCGGTCTTCGAGTGGCGGGGAGGGGCGTTCCTCATCGCGATCCTGCTCGGAGCGTTTTCCGCGGCACTCGCGGCGCTGGCGGCCGTGGAGTCCTCGGAGCCGGGGTTCGCCCTCTCGGCGGCCGCCTCGGCCGCTCTCCTCGCGCACGTCTTTGCCGCGGATCTCCTGCCGGCCGCCCTCCTCGCGCTGGCCCTGGCCGCGTTCGCGTCGCGCGCTCGCACGCCGGGCGTCGCCGCGACGATGGCCGGCATGGCCTCGGCCCTCCTCGTCTTCGCGCTGTGGATCGGGGGGACTTACAGCCTGGACCGCGAGGTTTCGGCCCGGGCCCTGCTCTGGGCGATCCCCATCGGCGTGGTCGCGCTCTTCCTCGCGGCCGCCGTGCGTCTCGGATTCCTGGCGCTCGCGTTCGCGCGCGCGGGCATGCTGCCGCGGCGCTCGCTCCGCCGCGTCTTCGCCGCGGCCGCGGCCCTCGGGTTGCTGGTCGCGATCCTGCTTCTCTTTTCCAGGCGCGAGCGGCCCCCCGCCCCCTCGCCCCAGCCCTCGCCGCGGTCCGCGCCCCTCGTCGTCCTGGCCGTGGACGGGCTCGACCTCGACGGCGCCGGCAAGAACGGTCCGGCAGCCGAGATCCTCGCCCGCGGCGCCACGGGATGGTGGCCGGCGGAGCGCGGCTCGCCGCCGGAGATCTGGACCACGCTCGCGACCGGCGTGGACCCGGCCATCCACAGGGTCCGGGCGCTCACCCGCGTGCGGCCGCTCGGCTCGCCGCTGTCGCTGCGTCCGCCGTGGGGGACCCGGTGGTACCTGGGCGGGATCGGGCCGAGACTGGGACTCGTGGCGAACGCTCCGGTCTCGCACTCCGACCGGAGGAGCCTCGATTTCTGGGAGGTCGCGGCCTCGGCCGGAATCTCGAGCCTCTCGGTGGGATGGTGGTCCGCCGGACCCTGGCCCGGCGCCGTGGTCGTCGAAAACCGGGAGGTGTTCGCCCGCGCGGCGGACGGTCCCGGTGCCGACCGCGAGGCCATTCGCGTGTTCGAATCGGATTCCCGGAAAGGCTTCGCCCTCGCGACGGTCTACCTTCCCGGCTGCGACATTGCGCGCGAAGATCCGGCGGCGCGCACGGCGGCGCAGGAGCGGATCGCCGAGCTTCTGCGCAGGGAGGTCGGTCGGGCCGGCGCGGGAGAGATCGCCCTCGTCGTTCTCGCCGCCGACTCGCACCCCGGCGCGGGCGCTCTGGGCCGCATGGTCGTCTTCGACGGCTCGGCCGCACTGAATGGAAAGAGCGCCGACAGCGGTTCCGGCCAGAAAAGCGCCGCCAGCGGTTCCGGCCAGAAAAGCGCCGCGAGCGGTTCCGGCCAGAAAAGCGTCCAGATCCTTCCGGTGGACGCCGCACCGTCGATCCTGGCCCGCGTCGGGATCCCGCCGGCGCGAGACCTCGCCGGCCGGCCCGTCGCCTCCCTGTTCGCGCCGGGAACGCTCGAGACGGCGACCGTCGCGAGCTACGGCCCGCGGGTCGCGCCCCCCGCGTCCACGGCGCCCGAACGAGACCAGGAGTATCTGGAGAAGTTGAGGAGTCTGGGGTATCTGCAGTGAGTTGAAAACGAGTCGAAGGTTGAAGGTTCAAGGTAGAGGGTAGACTGCGCCGACCGACTCTCAACCTTCAACTTTCAACCTTCAACTTTCATTCATGAAAGCGATCTTCTTCGAAAAGCACGGCGGCAACGACGTGCTGCAGTACGGCGAAATGCCGTCGCCGGAGCCCGGGCCCGGCGAAGTGCGCGTCGCCGTGCGCGCGGCGGCTCTCAATCGCCTCGATGTCTTCGTGCGCAACGGCATTCCGCACGTGAAGTTGCCGCAGATTCCGGGCGCGGATGCCGCGGGCATCGTCGACACTCTCGGCGAGGGCGTCACAGGCTTCACGCCGGGCGATCGCGTGCTCGTCCAGCCCGGCCTCTTCTGCGGCGCTTGCGAGATGTGCCACTCCGGCGAGCAAAGCCTGTGCGCGACCTACCGGATCCTGGGCGAGCACACACGGGGAACCTTCGCCGAATACGTCGTCGTTCCGGCGCGCAACCTGTTCCCGGTTCCGGAACGGCTGTCCTTCGAGGAGGCGGCCGCCTTTCCCCTGGCCTACCAGACGGCCTGGCGGATGCTCGTCGGCCGCGCCGGAGTGCGCGCGGGCGAGACGGTTCTGATCCACGGGGCCGGCGGAGGCGTCGCCGGCGCCGCCCTGGAAATCGCGCTCTTCTGCGGCGCGCGTGCCATTGCCACGACTTCGGGGCCGGAAAAGACGGCGCGCCTGCGCGAGACGCGGGCGGAGCTCGTCATCGACTACTCCCGCGAGGACGTCGGGCAGGCCGTGAAGGCGCACACCGGCAAGCGGGGCGCCGACGTCATCGTCGATACCGTCGGCGAAGCGACGTGGATGACGTCGCTCAAGTCGGCCGCCCGCGGCGGCCGGATCGTCACGTGCGGCGCGACGTCGGGCCCGAATCCCAAAGAGGAGATCCGGCTGATCTTCTGGAAGCAGCTCTCGATCCTGGGCTCCACGATGGCCAACGACCACGAGTTCCGGGCGCTCTACGCCGCCGTGGCCTCGGGAAAGATCCGGCCGCGCGTCGATCGCGTCTATCCTCTCTCCCAGGCCGCGGAAGCGTACCGATCCATGGAAGAGGGATCGCATCACGGCAAGATCGTTCTCGTGCCGGACGGCGCGGGAAGGGCCTGGCCGGACGGGGACTAGGTTCGAATGACGCATCTCACGATCCTGGGAGGAGGGCCGGCGGGGCTGGGCGTCGCCTTCTACGCCCATCGGGCCGGCCTTCCCTTCGAGCTCTACGAGGGCTCACCCGAGCTCGGCGGCATGTGCCGCACGCTGCGCAGCGGCGACCATCTCTACGATCGCGGCGCCCACCGGTTCCACGACCGCGACCCGGAGATCACGCGCGACGTCGCCGAGCTGATGGGCGACGAGCTCGTTCGGGTCGTGGCGGGCGAGCGCGATCCTCGACGGCGGACGCTACATCGACTTTCCTCCCACGCCCCTCAACGTCATGTTCGCGTACGGATTCGAGAGGCCGGACGCATCTGCCTGGATCTGGTGCGCGCGGGATGGCGGCGGCACGCGACGGCGGTCACCTTCGAGGACTTCGCGGTTCGCCGCTTCGGCAAGACGCTCGCGCGGCGGATTCTCCTCAACTATTCCGCCAAGCTCTGGGGACTTCCGACGGATCAGCTTTCCCCCGACATCGCGACGCGCCGGCTCCAGGGGATGACGCTGCGGTCCCTCCTCTACGAGCTGGTGTTTCCGGGCGGCAAGACGGAGCACATCGACGGCAGCTTCCTGTATCCCCGCGGCGGCTACGGCCGAATCACCGATGCCCTCGCCGGAACCCTGCCCCCGGAGTCGATCCATACGGGCTTCGCGGTCGAGCGCCTGGAGTGCAGCGGCGACGGTGCCGTGAGGCGGATCCACTTCTCCGGGGGTCGAACCCGGGAGGTCGAGGATCGCCTCGTCTCCACGCTTCCGCTGCCGTTTCTGGTCGGTCTCCTCGGCGACGCCCTGCCGGAGCCGGCCCGGGAGGCCGCGTCCCGGCTGCGCTTCCGGCACGTCCGCCTGCTGTTCCTCCGGCTCGCGAAACCGCGCGTCTCGGAGCGCGCGTCGATCTACATCCCGGATCCGGCCTTCTGCGTCAGTCGCATCTGCGAGCCCAAGAACCGCTCCTCGGCGATGACGCCGGAGAACGAGACCTCGCTCATCGTGGAGGCGCCGTGCTTCCGCGGCGACGCGGTCGAGCGGCTTTCCGATGAGGAGTTCACCGGGAAGGTCGTCGCCGAGCTGTCGGTCCTCGGCCTCGTGGAACCGAAGGAGGTCCTGGAGACGCGAGCGCATTTCATTCCCAACGCGTATCCGGTGTGCGCGAACGGCTACGCTCACGATGTCGGCGTCATCCGGGAGGCCCTCGCATCCGTCGGCAACCTGGAGACGCTCGGCCGCGCGGGCCGTTTTGTCTACAGCCACCTTCATGACCAGCTCCGGTTCGGGAAGGATTGCGTGCGGAGGCTGATCGACTCCCGGCGAGCCGATACGGCATGAGCCCGGGCGGCCGCAACCCCCTGCCGCGGGCGAAGTGGCCGGACCTCGTCGCGCGCGCGTTCGGCGCGATGCGGAGCCGCGAGGCCCGCGGCGAAGCGGCCGATCGGGACTGGGCGAGATCCATCCTGACGCCGGCCGAGTTCGATCTCTGGTCGGGGCTGTCGGCGCACGACCGGCGCCACACGATCCAGGTCGCGCGGAGGGTCGAGCACCGGCTGGCCTCGACGGCATATGCCGGCGACACGCTGTGGCCGGCCGCCGCCCTGATGCACGACATCGGCAAGGGCGAAGCCGATCTGACGCTGCTGGAACGCGTCGTCGCGACGGTCGCGACCCGGATGATGACGGTCGACCGGGCCCGTCGCTGGATGGGCTCGCGGGGGAAGACGAAGCGGCGTCTCGGGCTCTATTTCCTCCACGGCGAGGTCGGGGCCGCCCTGATCCGCAAGGCGGGCGGACGCGAGCCGATCGCGGCATGGACCGAGGTCCACCAGGCCGACGACTCTCAGCGGCTGGAGGAGCTGGGGTGGCCTGCGGTCGTCGTCGAAGCGCTGAGCCAATCCGATGTCGCCTGATTCCGGCGCCCGATCGGGCTCCGGCGCGCTCCCAGGAAATTCCGTCGACGCCGCGTTGGTCGCGGCCGCTCTCGCGGTCGCCGCCACCGTTCTCTCGCTCCAGCTCTTCGTGCCTCCGATCGTCGGCATGGCGGACAACCGCGACTACGAGCGCGTGATGGGCTACGCGGGGTTTCAGCACACCACTCCCGTGCCCGCC
This sequence comes from uncultured Acidobacteriota bacterium, assembly GCA_963804915.1. GTDB lineage: Bacteria > Acidobacteriota > Thermoanaerobaculia > UBA5066 > Gp7-AA6 > DAHUXD01. The sequence continues at coordinate 47,555 of CAWDSI010000024.1, read as the reverse complement.
GAGCGCTACTTTTCCTTTCTGCGGTCGAAGTACGCCGTCGTCGACCCCGGGTGGTTCCGGGGGGGCTACCACTCCTCGGAGACGCTCCTCGCCTTCGTCGCGCGCGGGGTGCATTTGCTCTTCGCGGGGCGGGCCCTCTTCGACATTCGGCTGATGGGCGCGATCCACGCGGTCCTGTTTCTCCTGGCGCTCGCGGGGCTGATCCGGGCCTGCCGGGACCTGACGCTGGCCGCGCGGGCCGTCGCGGCGGTCCTGCTGGTGTTCTTCTTCACGGACGTCGGCTACGTCGCCCCGTTCAACTCGTTCTACAGCCAGACGGCATCGTTCGTCTTCCTGATGCTGACGGCGGCGATCGCGGCGGAGGCGATCCGGCGAGGGCGGCTCTCCGGCGTGTGGCTCTTCGCCTACTTCGGCGCCGCGCTCCTCTTCGTCGGCTCGAAGCCTCAGGAGAAGCTCGCGGCGCCGCTCCTTGCCCTCTTCGGCCTGCGGCTCGCGGGAGTCCTGCGGCGCGGCGCCTGGCGGCGGCCCTGGCGACGGTTCTGGCAGGAAGGAGCCGTCTGGCTCGCCGCCGGATTGGTCGCGTTCTCCGTCTGGTACGGGCGCCACACGCCCTACACGCTTCGCGAAGCGACGCTCTACCAGTTCGTCTTCGACGACCTGCTGGCCCATTCGCCGTCGCCCGCCGCGGACGCCGCCGAGCTTCGGCTGGATCCCGAATGGCTGCAGTACGTCGGAACCAACCCGTATGCGCCGGACTCCCCGCTCCTGGGGTCGGAGTTCCGGATTCGGTTTCTGCATCAAATCGGGCACCGCCAGATCGTCGCGTTCTACCTGCGCCACCCGAAACGGTTCGCGCAACGTGTCTCGCGTGCCTCCCTCCAGGCCTGGTCGCTGCGGCCGGAGTTCGGCAACTTCGAGCGGTCCGCCGAACATCCGACCAAGACGCTCGCCACGCGGTTTTCACTGTGGAGCGGGTTCCGCGAACGGCTCGGAGCGCATTCGCTCCTCGCGATCGTGGCCCTTCTCGGAGGCAACCTGATCGCCGCGGTGGCGACCTACCGCCGTGCCTCGCTCCGGGGCCGACTCTTTCGGGAAGGGATGCTCACCCTGGTCCTGATGGCGACGCTCGCGTTCGCCGTGTGCGCGTTCGCGCAGGCGCCGACGGACCTCTCGCGGTCGCTGTATGCGTACCACGCTCTGTGCGACCTGCTGATCGTCGCGGACGCCGCCTGGATCGCCGAGGCGCTGGCCCGCCGGACGAAACGACCAGCGACGAGCGGTGAGCGGCTGAACGTCAGCGGCGGAAGATCGAGAGAAGCAGGGAGATCAGAAGCGACAGCAGCAGGCACGTGACGATCGGAAAGGCGAGAGTCCAGCCTCCCCGCCTCACCACGATGTCCCCCGGCAGCCGCCCCACGTAGCGCGACAGGAAGGGCCAGAGAAGCCCGGCCACGAGAAACAGCACGCCGAGGGCGATCAGAAGCGACCGCCACGGCATCTGGAACGGCCCCGGCATTTCGTGAGAATATCTTCCCGGGTCGTCCTCATCCCGCCTCAGGGTCCAGGTCCGCTTCCGGCTCGGCCTCTGGACCGTCCGGCGCTTCTCGTCGGCGAACACCCATGACCGAACAGTCCGCATCCGCCCGCCGTGTCTTCCGTATCCACGACCTGCCCTCCGAGGAGCGTCCGCGGGAGCGCATGCTCCGCCTCGGTCCCGGCGCCCTCTCGAACGAGGAGCTCGTCGCTCTGCTCCTGCGCACCGGCATCCCGGGCGAAAGCGCCCTCGACCGCGCGCGCAGCCTGCTCGCGACGCGCGGCGGCCTCGTCGGCCTCGCCGGCGTCTCGACCGAGGAGCTCTCGGGCGAGCGCGGCGTCGGTCCCGCCCGGGCCTCCGCCATCGCGGCGGCCATCGAGCTCGCGCGCCGGCTGCCCTCGGAATCGCTGGCCGGCCGCGACCTGCTCAACGACCCGAGGCTCGTCAAGGACTACCTCCGCGCCACGCAGGCCGACGATTCGCAGGAGCGGACGGGGGCGCTGTACCTCAACGCCCGCAACCGGCTGCTCAAGAACGACCCCGACATCTATCGAGGCACGCTCGACCGCGCGGTCGTCGAGCCGCGCGAGATCCTGCGGCGCGCGCTCGTCGGGAAGGCCGCCGCGGTGATCCTGTACCACAACCATCCCTCGGGCGACCCGACGCCTTCGCGCGAAGACCGGGAGTTCACGCGCCGCCTCGCCTCGGCCGCGGAGGCCGTCGGCGTGCGGCTGCTCGATCACATCGTCGTGGGACGGGAGGGATGCGTCTCGTTCCGGGAAGCCGGGCTCCTTTGAGGTATCTTTCGCCGTCTCCATGAAGACCTTCTACGCGACGACGCCGATCTACTACGTCAACGACCTGCCCCACATCGGGCACATCTACTCGACGGTCGTCACCGACGTGATCACCCGCTTCCACCGGCTGATCGGCGAGAAGACCTGGTTTCTGACCGGGACCGACGAGCACGGCCAGAACATCGAGAAGGCGGCCGCGGCCCAGGGCGTGACGCCGATCGCCCTGGCCGACCGGGTCGTCGAGCGGTACCGCGAGCTCTACCGGACCTTCGAGATCGCCAACGACGACTTCATCCGGACGACGGAGGCGCGCCACCGGCGCGGGGTGGAGGCCCTCATCGCCCGCATCGCCGCGGCGGAGGATTTCTACACCGCGAAGCACGAGGGCTGGTACTGCTCGAGCTGCGAGGCCTTCTACACCGAGAAGGAGCTCGACGCCGAGAAGCGATGTCCCGTCCACGGCAAGGCGACCACCTGGGAATCCGAAGAGAACGTGTTCTTCCGCCTGTCGAACTACGGCGAGCGGCTCCTGGCCCACTACGAAAAACATCCTGAATTCGTGCAGCCCGAGAGCCGTCTCGCCGAGGTCGTGTCTTTCGTGAAGTCGGGTCTCAACGATCTTTCGGTCTCGCGCTCCAAGGTGAAGTGGGGGATTCCGTTTCCGAACCGGCCCGGCCACGTCGTCTACGTGTGGCTGGACGCCCTCGCCAACTACATCACCGCGCTCGGGTTCGGCTCCGAGGACGACCGGAGGTATCGCGAGTTCTGGGATCACCCCGGCGCCGAGCGCGTGCACGTCATCGGAAAGGACATCCTCCGGTTCCACGCGGTGTACTGGCCGGCGTTCCTGATGTCGGCGGGCCTGCCCCTGCCGACCACCGTCCGGGCGCACGGCTGGTGGCTCCGCGACTCCAAAAAAGTCTCCAAGTCCGTGGGCAACATCGTGCGCCCCGACCACCTCGTGGCCGACTTCGGCCCCGACGCTCTGCGCTACTTCCTGATGCGCGAAATGGCGTTCGGGCAGGATGCGTCGTTCTCGGACGAAGCCTTCCTGACGCGCTACAACGCGGATCTCGCGAACGACCTGGGCAACACGGTCTCGCGCGTCGCGGCGCTCTGCCGACAGTCCTTCGGCAAGACGCCGAACGAGGTCTGCACCGACAACGACGTCATGCGCGTCTGGGGCGCGGCGAGGGCCGAGTGGCAGGCCGCCATGACCGACTGCCAGTTCAATCGGGCTCTCGAGGCCGTCTGGAAGTACCTCGCCGAGATCAATTCCTACGTCGTGACGAAGGAGCCGTGGAAGATCCGGAAGGCCGAAGGGACCGACTCCGCCCGCCTCCATCGCGTGCTCTCGGCGGCCGCCGAAGGCGTGCGCCTTTCGGCCGTCATGCTCTCGCCCTTCCTTCCGAAGACCAGCCGGAAGATTTTCGAGGCCTTCGGTATGGAGGGCCGCGACCCGTCCGCGGCCGACCTCGACTGGGGGAGGCTCCCCGTCTCGCAGCCGATGCCCGAGATGCCGGCGCTCTTCCCGCGCGCGGACGCCGCGGAATACTTCAAGGAGAAGGACGTGACGACGACCAGCACCGATCCGGCCGGGGCGCCGGCCGCTCCCGCCCCCGATGACCGCATCGCCATCGAAGACTTCCAGAAGGTGCGGCTGCGGACGGCGAAAATTCTCGTGGCCGAACGGGTCCCGAAGTCCAACAAGCTCATGCGCCTGGAGGTCGATCTCGGAGACGAACGCCGTCAGATCGTCGCCGGCATCGCCGCGCAGTACGAGCCCGAAGCCCTCGTCGGCCGCAACATCGTGGTTGTCGCGAACCTGAAGCCCGCGAAGCTCATGGGGGTCGAGTCCAACGGGATGGTCCTCGCGGCCTCGATCGGGGAGGGCGGAGCTCCGGTGCTGCTCGACGTTCCCGCCGACGTGCCCGCCGGGAGCAAGGTCAAGTGAGAAGTCGAGGGTTGAGGGTTGAGGGTTGAGCGGACCGGGGCTCGCGGATAGCCATTGTCACTTGCAAATGGGGGCAGATAGCGCCGCGCTGGTGGCGCGCGCGCGTGCGGCGGGCGTGACGCGATTTCTCGTGCCGGGCACGACGCTCGCCGATTCCGAGGCTGCGGCCGCGCTCGCGGATCCGGCGGCCGGGATCTTCGCCGCCGTCGGCGTCCATCCCCACGAGGCGAAGGACTTCGAGCCCGCGCGGGACGGCGCCCGCTTCGAGGCGCTCGCCCGCCGGCCCGGTGTCGTCGCGATCGGCGAGATCGGCCTCGATTTCCACTACGACCACTCGCCGCGTCCAGAAACAGATCGAGGTCCTCGAGTGGATGCTCGACTGCGCCGCCCGCCTCGGGCTGCCGGTGCTGCTCCACAACCGCGAGAGCGGGGCAGAGATCCTGGCGGCGCTCGAGCGGCGCGGAGCGCGCGCGAGAACGCGGGCGTCTTCCACTCCTTCACGGAGAACGCCGCCTATGGCGCGAAGGCGATCGGCCTCGGCTACCGCGTCTCGTTCTCGGGCATGATCACGTTCCGCGCCGCCGAGAACATCCGCTCCGCCGCGGCCGGGCTGCCGCTCGAGGCGATGCTCGTCGAGACCGATACGCCCTTTCTCGCGCCCGTCCCCCACCGCGGCAAGCCGTGCGAGCCGGCCTACGTCGTCGAGACGGCGAAGAAGCTCGCCGAGGTCAAGGGCACGAGCCTCGAGGCCGTGGCCGCGGCGACCACCGCCAACTTCGACCGTCTCTTCGCCCGCGCGGCCGGGAGGACGGCCGCCGGAACAGGAACGTAGAATCGGCGTCGTGTCCGGGCGCATCTCCGAGCGCGAGTTCGAGACCTACGTCGAGGAGGCTCTGGCCTCCGTGCCCTCCGTCTTCCGCAAGTACCTCGACAACGTCGTCGTGGCCGTCGAGGACGAGCCGACCGACGAGGACTACGACGAGACGGACACCCCCGACGACGAGGATCTCTTCGGCATCTTCCGCGGCGCCGGCTACTTCGAGCGCGACGCCATGGTCTCGAGCCTCCCGGCCCAGATCGCCATCTTCCGCGGCCCGATCCTGCGCGAGTGCGCCACGCGGGGCGAGGCGGTCCGGGAGATCCGCGACACCGTCGTCCACGAGATCGGCCACATGCTGGGCCTCGAGGACGGGGAGATGCCGTACTAGGCTTCCCCCATGCGAATCGCCGTCGCCCTTCTTGTCCTGCTCGCCTCCGCCGCCACTCCCGCCGAGGTGGCCCGGAGCGAGGCCGAATCCAACGCGAAGACGCCGGCGGGGAAGCGCTACGAGGGGGTGCTCGTCGGGAAGATCGACGACTGGCTGCGGTCGTCCCTGCAGCGCTGCGCGAAGGACGAGGCCAAGGAGGAGCTCGTCTCCTTCGACGCCCTGGTGCGTGTCGGCGCCGAGGGGAAGGCCGAGGAGATTCTCTTCCGGCCGGAGACGGCCGTCGCGCGGTGCGTCGCTCCGGACTTCCGCGACGCGACCTACCCGCGCCCGCCGCAGCCCTCCTGGTGGGTGAACGTCGAGGTGCGGCTCAAATAGAACGGCGCGGCTTTCGCCGCGCCGTTCTCGATCTGCGACTCTCGACTCTTCTTACGGCGCGGGCCCCGGGGACCGCCGCCGCCCGGACCGCCGCGGTGATCCCGGTTGAAGTGGCCGCGGTGCTCGCCCGGACCCCGTCCGCCTCGCGGAAACTCGTCGCGGCCCTCGTCCTCGCCGGGCGCGCCCACCGGGGCGAGCGCCATCTCGGCGTCGAGCTGCTCCTTGGTCATCGCCTGCTTGCGCGAGAGCTTGATCTTGCCCATCGGATCGACGGCGATGATCTTGACTGTCACCTCGTCGCCTTCCTTGACGACGTCGGTCGTCTGGCGCACGCGGTAAGGCGCGAGCTCCGAGATGTGCACGAGGCCGTCCTGGCCCGGCAGGATCTCGACGAAGGCCCCGTAGGCCTCGACGCGTCGGACCTTGCCCGTGTAGACCTTGCCGATCTCGGGCTCCTGGGTCAGGGACTCGATGATCTCGATGGCCTTCATCGCGGCCGCCTCGTCGGAGGACGCGATGGAGACCTTGCCGGAGTCCTCCACGTCGATCTTGCAGCCGGTCGACTCGATGATCGCGCGGATGGTCTTGCCGCCCGAGCCGATCACGTCGCGGATCCGGTCTTTCGGAATCTGGATCGTGAAGATGCGCGGGGCGAAGCGGGAGATGTTGGGACGGGGCGACGGCAGCGCCTCGGCCATCTTGTCGAGGATGTGGAGCCGTCCGACCCGCGCCTGCTCGAGAGCCTTCTCGAGGATGTCGCGACGCAGGCCCTTGATCTTGATGTCCATCTGGAGGGCCGTGATGCCCTCGCGCGATCCCGCGACCTTGAAGTCCATGTCGCCGTAGTGGTCTTCCTGGCCGGCGATGTCAGTCAGGACCGCGAAGCGGTCGCCGTCAGAGACGAGGCCCATCGCGACGCCCGCGACCGGGGCCTTGATCGGGACGCCCGCGTCCATGAGGGCGAGGGTTCCGCCGCAGACCGTCGCCATGGACGAGGAGCCGTTGGACTCGAGGATGTCCGACACGACGCGCACGGTGTAGGGGAAGACGTCGTCGCTCGGCAGCATGGGGGAGAGCGACCGGCGCGCGAGGTTGCCGTGACCGATGTCGCGGCGGGATGGGCCGCGCATGAACTTCGTCTCGCCGACGGAGAAGGGCGGGAAGTTGTAGTGGAGGAGGAACGTGTGCTCGCTCTCGCCCTCGTACTCCTCGATGATCTGCGTGTCGTCGGAGGTGCCGAGGGTCGCGGTCACGAGGGCCTGGGTCTCGCCCCGGGTGAAGAGGGCTGAGCCGTGGGTGCGGGGGAGGATGCCGACCTCGGAGGTGATCGGGCGGATCTGGGCGAACTCGCGGCCGTCGAGGCGCTTGCCGGCGAGGATCGTCTCGCGCGTCAGGACCTTGACGAGGTCGTCCGCAGCCTTGGCCACCTGCTTGCGCTTGTCGAGCTCGGTCTCGGGCACCATCGAAACGGCGGCCTTCTTGACCGCCTTGATCTCGGCGTAGGAGGCGATCTTGTTCGGCAGCGTCATCGCGGCCATCATCGGGCGCCTCCCAGGCCCGGCGGACTTCGGCGAAGACGCTCGCCGGGTAAGCCTCGGGAGTCTGCCAGAAGGGCTTCTGGAACCCGCCGCGGCGCTGGAGGGTGACCTGGGCGCCGACGATCTGCCGGACGGCCTCGTGGCCGAAGAGGATCGCGTCGATCAGGGTCTGCTCGGAGACCTCGCGGGCGCCGCCTTCGACCATGACGACGGCGTCGTCCGAGCCGCACACGATCAGGTCGAGGTCCGCCTTGTCGCGCTCGGCGTTGGTGGGGTTGAGGATGAACTTGCCGTCGAGACGCCCGACGCGGACGGCGCCGACCGGCGTGTGGAACGGGACGGCCGAGCAGGTCAGGGCCACGGAGGCCCCGTTGATCGCGAGGATGTCGGCGTCGTTCTGGCCGTCGGAGGAGAGGACGAAAGCGACGATCTGGGTCTCGTGGTTGAAGCCCTTCGGAAACAGCGGCCGCATGGGCCGGTCGATCAGGCGCGAGGTCAGGATCTCTTTTTCCGTGGGCCGTCCTTCACGCTTGAACCAGCCGCCGGGGATCCGGCCCGCGGCGTAGGTCGGCTCCCGGTAGTCGACGGTCAGGGGAAAGAACTCGGCGTTCTCCTTCGGCTCCTTGTTGAAGACGGCCGTGGCGAGCACGACCGTGTCGCCGAAGCGGACCACGGCGGCGCCGTCCGCCTGCTTGGCGAGCTTGCCGATCTGGATGTCGAGGGATTTGGACCCGAGGGGGATGGAGATCTGGTCGATCATAGTGGAGCCCTTTTTTCAAAAAGGCGTCGGAGCTCGGCCGTCTTCTGCGGAGCGTTCAGGGGCGAGGTGCGCTGCGACGGAGTTCGCTCCCCCGCGGCGCGACGACCTTGGTTCGGCGCCGGGACGAACTACTTCCGGAGGCCGAGACGCTCGATCAGCTTGTGGTAGCGACCGGCATCCTCTTTCCGGAGATACTCGAGCAGCCGACGCCGGCGCCCGACCATCTGGAGAAGGCCGCGGCGGGAGTGGTGATCCTTGGCGTTCGACTGAAAGTGCTGGGTCAGGTACGTGATCCGTGTCGTGAGCAGCGCGACCTGAACCTCCGGGGACCCCGTGTCGGTGCCGTGCGTCCGATACTTTTCGATGATGTCGGGCTTGGCCGACTCGAATTCCGTGACGTTCAACTCAGCCTCCAAATGACTCTAAACACTCACACTTTTCTTATAAGCGGCGGAGAATACCACAGGTCGAGTCGAAGGTTGAAAGTGGAAGGTCGAGGGCCGAACCCCTCTTAACCTTTAACCCTCAACCTTTAACAATCCAACCGGTCACTCCAGCACGATCCTCGGCTTGATCAGCGCCACGCCCCGGTCCCCGATCGGATTGACCTGTCCCAGGGCCAGCATGTCGTTGGTCGGTCCGACGAGGGTCACCCAGTCGCCTTCCCGGGCGGCGACGCCCCGGGCCGGGACGGCCTGCCCCCGGCGGATCTTCCAGGCCTCCAGCGATGCCAGCTGGACGCGGGGAAACGGGAAAGGGACCCGGGCCAGCGGAACGGCGTGGGGCGCCGCGAGCCTTTCCTGAGGACCCATGGATTCGAAGGCTTCGAGGCTCACCGCGTCGGAGGCGGAGAAGACTCCGATGCGGGTACGGCGCAGCGTCTCGAGGTGGGCGCCGCAGCCCAGCTTCTCGCCGAGGTCGCTCGCGATGGAACGGATGTATGTCCCGGAGGAGCAGGCGATCGAAAACGAGAGCCGGCCGGCCTCCAGCGCGCCGAAATCCAGGTGCGACACCCGGACCTTCTTCGGAATCGAGGGCACGCTCTCGCCGCGGCGCGCCATCTCGTAGAACTTCCGCCCGCCGACCTTCTTCGCCGAATACGGCGGCGGGGCCTGGAGGAACTCGCCCCGGAACGCTTCGGCCTCCCGCTCGATCGCCTCGCGTGTCACCGTGGAGGCGTCCCGGTCCTCGCCGACGCGCTCGCCCTCGCGGTCGTACGTCGTCGTCGCCCGGCCGAGACGGATCGCGCCCTCGTACGACTTGTCCATCAGCGTGAAGAAGCTCTGGAGGCGCGCGGCGCCCCCGGCGCAGAGAAGCAGGAGGCCGGTGGCCATGGGGTCGAGCGTGCCGCTGTGGCCGATGCGGGAGACGCCGGTCGCCGCGCGAACGCGCTCCACGACGTCGTGCGAGGTCAGCTTCTCGGGCTTGTCGAGGAGAAAGAGGAAGCCCTTCCTGAGGGAATCCGGGGCCGTCACGATTCGCTGTCGTCCTTGGGCTCGTCTTCGTCGGGAGGCAGGACCTGCTGGAGGAGCTCCTCGATCCGGGCGCCCCGCTCGAGCGAGTGGTCGGACACGAAGTGGAGCTCGGGCGCGTAGCGGAGCCGGCAGCGCTGGCCGACCTCCCGCCGAAGGTATCCGGCGGCGCGGCGCAACGCGTCGGCGGCCTTGGACCGCTCCTCGTCTCCGCCGAGGCAGGAGAAAAACACTTTCGCCGACCTCAGATCCGGGGGCATCTCGACGTCGGTGATCGTGACCTTGCGGAGCTCCGGGTCATGGGCCTCGGTGAGGACCAGGAGCGAGAGCTCCGAGCGGACGAGATCGGCGACGCGCTGGCTTCTGCGGGTTTCTTGTTTCATGGACGTTCCGTCATACGTGGATGAACTCGTTGCGATACTCGAGCACTTCGCCGTCGAGGTTGGACTCGACGAACGAGAGCACGTCCTGGAGAAGCGCGTCGAGCGGGGGCTGGTCGGGTCCGACCGCCGCGACCCCGAGCGCCGCCCTCTGCAGGAGGTCCTGATTTCCGACCTCGGCCGCCGAGATTTCGAACTCGTTCCGGATGCGGGCCTTCAGGCTCTTGACGATCATCCGCTTTTCCTTGAGGCCCCGGCAGCCCGGCAGGTGAAGATCGAAGACGGCGTAGGCGAGAACCATGAGAGCTTTCAGCTGTCAGCGTTCAGCTCTCAGCTGGGCACCGCCTGATCCGCGTCTGGCTGACCAGGCGGACAGCGGAGAGCGGACAGCTACCCCATGACCCCGGCGACCTTCTCCACCGCGAAGGCTTCGATGATGTCTCCGACCTTCACGTCCTGGTACCGGTCGAGTCCGATGCCGCACTCGAAGTTCTGCTTGACCTCGGACACGTCGTCCTTGAAGCGCCGCAGAGAGCCGATCTTGCCCTCGTAGATGACGCGGTTGTCGCGGAGCAGTCGCACCTGCGCCGAGCGCGGGATGACGCCCTCCGTGACGTAGCAGCCGGCGACGATGCCGAACTTGGGAACCTTGAACGTGTTCCGGACCTCGGCGCGTCCGCGGGCGACTTCCTTGAGCGTCGGATCGAGCAGGCCCTCCATGGCCTTCTTGATCTCGTCGGTCACGTTGTAGATCACGGTGTGGAGACGGATCTCGACGCCGGCCTTCTCGGCTTCTTCGGCGGCCTTCTTCTCGGGGCGGACGTTGAAGCCCACGATGATCGCGCCGGACGCGGAGGCGAGCAGCACGTCGTTGATGTTGATCGCGCCGACGCCCGCATGGAGGAGCGAGATCTTGACCTTGTCGTTGGAGAGGCGCGTGAGGGCCTGCGAAAGGACCTCCATCGAGCCGGAGACGTCGGCCTTCAGGATGAGGGGGAGATCCTTGATCTTGCCTTCCTGGATCTTGCTGAACAGCTGCTCGAGCGAGAGGCGCGAGGAGGCCGCCATCGTCTTCTCGCGTTCCTTCAGCTGGCGGAACGACACGATGGAGCGGGCCTTGGCTTCGTCCTCGACGACCTGGAACGTGTCTCCCGCCTGGGGGAGGTCCTCGAACCCCGTGACCTCGACCGGCGTCGCGGGCCCGGCGACGTCGATCTTCGCTCCGCGGTCGTCCTGCATCGAGCGAACGCGCCCGAAGACCGATCCGGCGAAGAACACGTCCCCGACCTGCAGCTTGCCCGCCTGGACGAGGACGGTGGCCACGTTGCCCCGGCCGGCCTCGCGGCGCGCCTCGAGCACCACGCCCCGAGCCTCGCCGACGTCCGGCGCGGTGAGCTCGCCCATCTCGGCGACGAGGAGGGTCAGCTCGAGCAGGTGGTCGATGCCCTGCTTCTTCGTCGCCGAGATCTCGGCCGCAGGCGTATCGCCGCCCCAGGCCTCGAGGAGCACGTTCTGGTCGGCGAGCTCCTTCTTGACCCGGTCGACGTTGGCGTTGGGCTTGTCGATCTTGTTGATCGCCACGACGATCGGCACCTTGGCGGCGCGGGCGTGGTTGATCGCTTCGATCGTCTGCGGCATGACGGCATCGTCCGCGGCCACGACCAGGACGACGATGTCCGTGGCCCGTGCACCCCGCGCCCGCATCGAGGTGAAAGCCTCGTGGCCGGGCGTGTCGAGGAAGACGATCGGCTTGCCCTTCACCTCGACGCGGTAGGCGCCGATGTGCTGCGTGATCCCGCCGGCCTCGCCGGCGGCGACTTTGGTCTCGCGGATCGCGTCGAGAAGCGACGTCTTGCCGTGGTCGACGTGTCCCATGACCGTGACGACGGGAGCTCGGGGCACGCGCGGGACCGCCGAGTCCGGCTCGGCGCTTTCCTTGCCCGTGCGCGTGAGCTCGAGCTCTTCCTCGAACGAAACCACCGCGGCCTCGACGCCGATCTCCTTGGCGATCTGGACCGCCGTGGACGCGTCGAGAGTCTGATTGACCGTGGCCAGGACGCCCTTCTGCATCAGGAGCCGCTGGATGTCGCGGGTGAGGACGCCGAGCTTCTCGGAGAGCTCCTTCACGGTGACGCCCTCGGTGAAGAACACCGGGCCCGTCGGCGCGGGCTTCTTGAATTCGAGAAGCTTGCCCGAGTCGTGGGTGCGGGTCTCCTTCGCGGCGCGCCGGATCGCGGACTTCGAGACGGGGCGCGGGCCGGCCGCGGCTTCGTCCTCGGCGCCGGTCTTTTCGATCAGCGGCAGCGAGATGTCGGAGTACGTGTCTTCCTTGTAGGTCCCGACGAACTCGCGCAGATCGACCTCATCCGCGACCGTGATCTTCGGACGCGCGCTCCGCTTGCCGGCGGCCGTCTTCTTCGCGTCCTCATCCTTCTTGCGCTTGACGGAGGGGCCGCGCTCGCCGGGCGCCGGGGCCGTGCGGCCGACGGCCGCGCCGGGGCGCGGGGGACCGCCGAGCGGACGGGCGCCGGGACCTCCCGGAGTGGGACGGTAGACCGACGGGCCGGTCGGACGCGGACCCATCGGTCGGCCGAGGCCGCCGGAGGGGCCCATCGGTCGGCTGACGCCGCCGGAGGGTCCCATCGGTCGGCTGACTCCGCCGGAGGGGCCCATGGGACGGCTCATCGGAGCGCCGGTCCGCGCGACCGGAGAGCCCACGGGGGGGCGCGGCGGAACCACGGGGCGCGGGGGCAGAACGATCTTGCGTGGAACCGGCGGCGCGGCGGGCTTCGCCGGAGGCGCTTCGGCCTCGGGCTCGGCCGTGAGGACCGCCGTGCGCGCGGGCTCCGCGGCTTTCGCCGCGGCCTTCGCTTCCGCGGCGGCCTGGGCGCGCCGGGCCGCAGGGGAGATGGCCGCCGGCGGAGCTGAGCCCGTAGCGGCGGCCGCGGCCGAAGTGGCCGAAGTGGCCGAAGCGGCCGAAGCCGGCGCCTCGGGAGCCTCAGCGTCCGCGGGCCGGTCGATCCTTCGCCTCCCGGGGGCTTGTCGATGATCTTGATGCGGTTGAGCGCGCTCTTCTGCGGCCGGGCCGTGCGGGCCTCGGCGTCGCGCACGATCAGCTGCTTGGGGGCGTGCGTCTTGCCCTGCAGGATCGCCATCACCGTGGACTCGTCGAGCGCCGCCTGCGGCGACTTGACGTCCACGCCGATCGATTGCAGGAGAAACAGGACTTCCTTGCTGCCGATCCCCATCTGGGCGGCCAGCTCTTCGACTCGGATCTTTCCCATGCGGTTCGGTCTACTCCCTCACGCCTGTAGTTTCGGGCGCTTCGCTGGCTTCTTCTTCGGGCTCTTCGCCCTCTTCCTGTTCGCTCTCTTCGTCGGCGGCCACGAGGCTCGCCTCCATCTCGCGGGCCGATTCGAGGAGCTTCTCGGCGGACTTCTCGCCGATCCCCGGAACCTGGGCCAGCTCCTCGGCCGACTTGTCGAGCAGATCGCCGAGCGTCGTGATGCCGGCCTCGGCCAGCTTCTCGGCGGTTTTCCCGCCGACGCCGTCGATCTCGGCGACCGGCGTCTGCCGCCGGCGCGAGTTCTCGAGCATACGCGAGAGCGCCTGCGCGACCTCTCCCTTGACCTCGGTCTCGCCCTTGATCTCGATCTTCATGCCGATCAGCGCCGAGGCGAGCCGGACGTTCTGGCCCTTCTTGCCGATCGCCAGCGAGAGCTGGTCGTCCTCGACGACGCAGTCGAGGCTCATGGTGCCGTCCTCGTGGTGGATCGGCGAGACGCGCGTGATCTTGGCCGGCGCCAGGGCATTCTGCGCGAACGTGATGAGGTCGTCGGAGTAGAGGATGACGTCGATCTTCTCTCCGTGGAGCTCGCGCATGATCGACTGCACGCGGCTGCCGCGCATGCCGACGCACGCGCCGACCGGGTCGACGTCGCGCTCGCGGGACCGCACGGCGACCTTCGCGCGTTCGCCGGGCTGGCGCACCGCGCCCTTGATGACGACCGTGCCGTCGTAGATCTCGGGGACCTCCATCTCGAAGAGCCGGATCAGCAGGCGCGGATCCGTGCGCGAGAGGACGAGCTGCGGCCCCTTGGGGTTGCGGTGCACGTCGAAGAGGATCGCCCGGATGCGCTCTCCCTGGCCGTAGCGCTCGGCGCGCGACTGCTGGTCGCGCGGGATGATCGCCTCGGACTTGCCGAGGTCGACGATCATGTCGCCGCGCTCGAACCGCTTGACGGTCCCGTTCATGAGCTCCCCGACCTTCGGGAAGTACTCGTTGTAGACGTTGTCGCGCTCGGCCTCGCGGACCTTCTGGTAGAGCACCTGCTTCGCGGTCTGCGCGGCGATGCGGCCGAGGCCGACGGTCTCGCGATAGATGCGGACTTCGTCGCCCAGGGCGACCTCGTGGACTTCGCTCGGCGCCTCGCCCTCGCCGTTGGGGCGCAGCACCCGGACCTCGCCCCGCGTTCCCTTCTCCGCGACCAGCGTGGTCGCCTCATCCAGGAGAACCTGCGGCGGCGGCTCCTCGGACTCGGTGTCGAGCTCGGTAACGACGGTGCGCGGCGAGTACACGGTCATCGCTCCGGTCTGGCGGTCGATGAGCGTGACCATGGCCCGGTCGTGGTAGTACTTGCGCGCCGCCGAGGACATGGCTTCCTCGAGCGCGCCGAACATCTTCTCCGGATCGATGTCCTTCTCGCGCGAAACCTGTCGGATGACCGACGGATCGATGATCATGGGAAACCCGCTCTCCTATCGCCCCGAACCCCGCTCCGGCCACTCGAAGTCCAGCCGGGCGAGGCGAATATCGCCGAAACGGACATTATAGATTCTGCGATCGGCCTCATCAACGACGGTGAGGACGTCGCCGTCGACGCGCTCGAGTCGGCCGCCGAAATTGCGGGCGGGAGAGATCGCTCCGGTCCGCTTTCCCGACTCCGGGAGCGGCAGCGGGGCCGGCGTCACCGGGCTCTCCGTCTTCACTCGGACGCGGTGGCCCACGAAACGCTCCGCATCCTCGAGCGAATAGAGCCTGCGGTCGAGGCCCGCCGAGGAGACCTCCAGGGTGTAGCGGTGGGGGATCTCATCGGTGGCGTCGAGGACGGCCGAGGCCTCGCGTGAAACGCTTTCGCAGTCTTCGACCGACACGGCGCTGCCGTCGAGGCGCTCGAGCACCAGCCGGAGGACGGAGAAACGTCCCGCTCCGGCCGACTCTACGGCCAGCAGGCGGCACCCTCTTTCCTCGGCGATTGCGCCGATCTCTCGTGTTGTCTTGTCACTCACGGGCGTTTTCATCGAACAAAAAAGCGGGCCTAGCCCGCACTACTTCAGACGGCGCCTTTATATCAAAAAGTGGCATTCCGAGCCCTCGGGAGGGCCGCCACGGCCGGGCGGTCGGGGTAACCGACTCGAAGGCGGGAGTTTAGGGCGGCGTGGCCAGGCTTCCGACGTTCGTCAGCTCTGCGCCCGGCGCAGCGCCTCCGCCCAGGCGACTTTTCCCGGGAAGCAGGCGAGGAGCGCCACCACCGCCAGCGCCAGAAGAGCCGCCACGTGCAGGGTCCGTCCGCCCACGAATCCAAGAACCAGACCATAGAGGGCGATGGCTTCCGCCGCGGCGCCGCGCAGAAGGAAAGAGAGGCGGACGCGGTCGAGCGGACGGGACCGGCGCGCTCGAAGCATCGCGCGCCCGACCACCGAGGCGACGGCGTACTGAGCCACGCCCAGGCCGGCGAGGACCAGGAAGAGCCCGTTGCCCGGCGGACGCGCCGAGGCGACCGTGGTGATCTCGGTCCGCAGAAAGATCAGGAGCACCGCGTAGATCCCGACTCCGGCAAACAAGGCCGTGTGGACGATGGCTTGAATGCGCCGCGTCCGTTCCGACGCGTCGATTCCGGAGGGGACGCCTGCGCTCGAGGACATGTTCAAAGCCTTTGCAAAGTCTACAATCGGGAGAATCCCGGCGGCCGGGAGCGTGTTAGGTACCTAAGGCGGCGAGCCGCCAGGGGAGAGTTGCGTGTCCGATCCGGATGAAAGCGCGCCTTTCGGGAGCGAGCGGAGCACGCTCGTTTCGATGGGATCGCGCCGCTTCTGGTTCTTCGGGCGGTCGACGGAGAGCGCCGAGGAACCCGTCACCTCCGCCAACGGAGACTCTCCCCAGATCTTCCACAGCATGCTCGGGGACCTCGCCAGCCGCTCGGGCAAACCCGCGGACGCCGAAGCGGCCGAGGTCCGAGACGAAAAGCCGGCCTCGGCGAACGGAGACTCTCCCCAGATCTTCCACAGCATGCTCGGAGATCTTGCCAGTCGCGCCGGCAGCGCGGCGGAAGCCGAAGCGGCGCGGGCGGCCGTGTGCATCCGATGACGACGAGCCCCGGCACTCGATGCTGTCGCTGGACGGGGCCGCCGAGCAGGCCGCCGCCCTCGCGCGAGCGGCCGCCGTCGCGCGGACGGCCGCCGCCCCGCGGACGACTGTCGTCCCGCAATCTGCCGTCGGCCCCGAAATCCATGGCCGCCCCGAAATCCGCCGTCGACCCGCAAGCCATCGTCGTTGCGCCCTCCGCCGCCGCCCCGCGCTTCGACATTGCGCGATCCATCGCCCACGCGCGTGTGACCGCCGTCGCGCGACCCGCGGGAACGGACGACGGCGTGCCGGTGCCCCTCACGCAGCACAGCACCATCGCCGAGCTCGCGGGCCTCGAGGAGCACGTCAGCCGGGCGTTTCCGATCGAGCGCGCCATCCTGATCTCGCTCGTGGCGCACTTCCTGCTCGTCATTCTCATGCTCCTGGCTCGGGGCCGCTCTGCGGTGCCGGAGGGCAATCTGATCGACAACCTGGCCGCCGCGATGCGGACGCCCAAGGACGACACTCCGATCCCGGCTTTCTTCAGCGAAGCGCCGGGGGCGCCGCGGCCCAACCCGAACCGCTCGCCGCTCTCCGACGCGGACCGACTGGCGGGAGGAGGCGACCGCTCGAAGCCCAAGGCGGACACCCCGTTCATCCCGCGCGGACGCGGGATCGAGGGCCTCGCTCCGGGGCCGCGCGCGCCGCGCGTCGCGGGCGGAGCGGCGGCGGCTCCGAGGCGGCCGGCGCAGTCGCAGCCGCAGAAGCAAGCCGACCAGCGCGCCGCGAACACGCAGAAAGACGCGACTTCCGAAACGAAGCCCTCGGAGTTTCCGACGGACATGCGTCCGCAGCTCGGCAGCGGGCCCAAGGAGGTCGTCAAGCTGACTCGCAACGAGCTCGACGCCGCCATCCGCGACGCGGCGCGAGGCACGCTGGGCAGCGCCGGCGGCGGCGAGGGCGGCGCCCCCATCTCCAACGAGGATGGCGGCTTCGTGGACGTGGGCGGGGTGTCGTTCGAGACGAGCTGGTACGACTGGGGACCCTACGCCGCGGAGATGCTCCGGCGGATCAAGCTGCACTGGAAGATCTCGCGGGACCTCCTCATCCTGCAGCAGCGCGGAACCGTGCGGATCTCCTTTTCGATCATGGCCGACGGCAGCGTGGCCGACGTCAAGGTCGTGCGGCCTTCGACGATCCCGCCCTACACGCACGCGGCGGCGAAGGCCATCGTCGATTCCGACCCGTTCCGGCCGCTCCCCAAGGACCTGCTCCAGCTCGTTCCCGGAAAGGATCGCGAGCGGATCGTCATCCATTTCATCTACTTTCCGACGCCCGAAGAGATGGACGGCCGGCACGACGACAGTGATCCCGGCCAGTGAACGACCCCGAGAAGATCCGCCGCGCGCTCGAGGACGCTGAAACGATCGCGGTCGTCGGCTGTTCCCCGGATCCCTCCCGGGCCTCGCACGCAATCTCCCGGTACCTGAAGGGGGAGGGCTATCGCGTCGTTCCCGTGAATCCCCACCACGGCGAGATCCTCGGAGAGCCCTGCTACCCCTCCGTCTCGGCGATCCCGGCGGACGTCCGGGTCGACATCGTGGACGTGTTCCGCCGTTCCGAGCACGTGGCCCCCGTCGCCGACGAAGCGATCGCCCGGGGCGTGCCCTTCGTGTTCCTCCAGCTCGGGGTCGTCGACGCGGATTCGGCCCGGAGGCTCGAGGAACGGGGGATCGGCGTGGCCATGGACCGCTGCATTCTGGTCGAGCACGAGCGGCTGGGAATCCCTCCGAAATCGAGGAATGCAAGGCCGCCGGGCCGCGTTCCGTGAATGTCCCGATTCGGGACCCTTTGAGGAGTAAACGTTTTCTTATGGAGAGAACCACCAAACGCGCCCTGTCTTTTTCGGCTTTGATCGGAGCCGCCGTCGTCTTCGGGATGGTGGTCGCCGGCTCGGTCAACGTCACCCCCCGCTCCGAGGCGCAGCGGGAAGCCACCCCGGCCGCCCATCCCCGCAACGGCGCGGTCCTGCTCCCTTCGTTCGCCGATACGGCCCAGGAGGCGATGCCCTCGGTCGTCTCGATCACCTCGACCGACATCGTCAAGGGCAACCGCGGACGCCGCTATCAGAATCCCTTCGGCGAAGGCGATCCGTTCGAGTTCTTTTTCGGCCCCCCGGGCGGTGGCGGTCCCAACCGCCGCGGCCAGCGTCCCGATGACGAGGAGCACAAGGAAGTCCAGGGAGGCACCGGCTTCATCATCTCGGAAGACGGCTACGTCGTGACGAACAACCACGTCATCGAGGGCGCCGACAAGATCGAGGTCCGGATCAACAACAAGGAAAAGTACGCCGCCAAGCTCGTCGGGAAGGATCCGGCGACGGATCTCGCCCTGCTGAAGATCGACGTCAAGCAGCGCCTGACGCCGCTGCCGCTGGGAGACTCGGATCGCGTCCGCGTCGGCGAGTGGGTCATGGCCATCGGCGATCCCCTCAACTTCGACAAGACCGTCACGGTGGGCGTCGTCTCCGCCAAGGACCGTTCGGGTCTGACCGCCGATGCGGCCACGCGGAGCTTCGAGAACTACATCCAGACCGACGCCGCGATCAACTTCGGCAACTCCGGCGGGCCGCTGCTCAACACCAACGGCGAGGTCGTCGGCATCAACACCGCCATCTTCCGCCCGGCCCAGAACATCGGTTTCGCCGTCCCGATCAACACGCTCAAGACGATCCTGCCCCAGCTCCGCGACAAGGGGAAGGTCGTCCGCGGCTTCCTCGGGATCAACATCGTCAACGTCGACGCCGACCGCGCCGCGGCTTTCGATCTGAAGGCCCAGGAAGGCGCTTTCGTCGAGTCCGTCGAGACCGGCAAGCCGGCCGAGAAGGCGGGCGTGCGCCCGGGGGACACGATCGTCAAGGTCGACAGCGTCCCGGTCAAGGACACCCGCGATCTCATCGGTTACGTCTCGAGCAAGACTCCCGGAAGCAAGGTCCAGCTCGGGCTCGTGCGCGACGGCAAGGACACGACCGTCACGGCGACGCTCGCCGAGCGCAAGGACGAGCCGGCCGACGAGGGTGAGACCGACAACCTCGCCTCCGACGACACGCCCGGCAAGATCGGCATGACGGTGCAGGAGCTCACGCCCCAGCTCCGCCAGATGCAGCGCGTCAAGACGGGGGTCGAGGGCCTGCTCGTCGTCCGCGTGAAGGAGGTCTCTCCGGCGGCCGACGCCCAGATCCAGGAAGGCGACGTCATCACTTCGGTCAACGGCGAGAAGGTCACGACGACCGACGAGTTCGGCAAGATCGTCGGAAAGGCCAGGAAGGGCGACTACCTCAAGCTCTACGTCTACAGCCCGCGCGCCGACAACTCGCGCTTCGCGCTCGTCAAGATCGAGGACTGATACGCCGATCCCGCCCGGTTTCGAAAACGACTCTCTTCAGCGCCCGCTTCGGCGGGCGCTGTCCTTTTCAGGAGAATCCGAGGGAATAACCATCCCCCGGATCCTGTAAAAAGGAACGATGGCTCAGAAAGTTCTCATCGTCGACGACGAAGCCGCGATCCGCGACACGCTCCGGATGGTTCTCGAATACGAGGGCTACGAAGTGCTGACGGCCGGCGACGGCCGAGCCGCGCTCACCGAGCTCGACGCGGGTCCGGTCGACGCGATCCTGCTCGACATCAAGATGCCCGGCATGGACGGGCTCGAGACGCTCGACCGCATCGTCGCCCGCCCCTCGGCCCCGCCGGTGCTCATGATCTCGGGCCACGGCGACATCGCGACGGCGGTGGAGTGCACGCGCCGGGGCGCCGCGGACTTCCTGGAGAAACCCCTCCAGCGCGAGCGCGTGCTCGTGTCCGTGCGCAACGCCCTCTCGGGCAACCGGCTCCGGGCCGAAAACGAGCGCCTGCGGAAACGGGTCGAGGAAGAGACGGTGCTCGTCGGCGAGAGCGAGCCCATGAAGAAGCTGCGCGCGGAGGTCGCCCGCGCCGCGCCGACCGGCGCGACGGTGCTCATCCTCGGCGAAAGCGGCACGGGCAAGGAGCTCGTGGCGCGCGAGATTCACGGGGCGTCCAAGGTCGCCTCGGGTCCATTCATCCAGGTCAACTGCGCGGCCATCCCGGAGGAATTGATCGAATCCGAGCTGTTCGGCCATGAGAAGGGTTCCTTCACGGGCGCGGTCCGGAAGCAGACCGGCAAGTTCGTCGAGGCCGACGGCGGGACCATTTTTCTCGACGAGGTCGGCGACATGTCGGCCCGCGCCCAGGCCAAGGTCCTCCGCGTCCTGGAAGCCGGCGAAGTCGAGCCCGTGGGCGCGGCCCGCGTGGGCCGGGTCGACGTGCGCGTGATCGCGGCGACCAACCGCGACCTGACCGAGTCGATCAAGGCCGGCAAGTTCCGCGAGGACCTCTTCTTCCGCCTGAACGTCGTGCCTCTGACGACGCCGCCGCTGCGGGAGAGGCCGCAGGACATCCCCGCGCTCACTTCCCACTTCGGGAAGATCGCGGAGGAGCGCGATCACCGCAAGCCCCGCCGCTTCGCCCAGAGCGCGCTCTCGCTGCTCGCCGCGCGGAGCTGGCCGGGCAACGTCCGGGAGCTGAAGAACCTGATCGAGCGCGTCCTCATCATGACCGACGCCGACCCGATCGAGGCGAAGGATCTCCCGCCGGAGGCGCGGGTCGCCCCGAGCGAGATCTCCACCCGAGGCCTCGGGCTCGAGACGCTCTCGGAATTCAAGGAGTTCGCCGAGCGGGAGTTCCTCGTCGCGAAGCTCCGCGAGAACGGCTGGAACATCAGCCGCACCGCCGAGGTCATCCAGACGCCGCGGTCGAATCTCTACAAGAAGATCGAGCATCACAAGATTTCCGGGAGGGCGACGCCTAGGAGTCGAAGGTCGAAGGGCTCTTTCGACATCGACATTTGACCTCGACTAGAATACAATCCGCGCCGTGATCTCACTCAAGGATTTCGAGGAGACCGGCGCGCTCCTCACAGGCCACTTCCGGCTCTCGTCCGGACTCCACTCCGACCGCTACCTCCAGTGCGCGCGGCTGCTGATGTGGCCGGAGCGCGCGGAGCTGGCGGGCGCCGAGCTCGCCGCGAAGCTTGCCGAGTTTTCGCCCGCGGCCGTGATCTCGCCCGCCCTCGGGGGCGTGGTCATCGGCCACGAGACGGCGCGCGCCCTGAAGCTGCCGGCGATGTTCGTCGAGCGCAAGGACGGCGCCTTCGCCCTCCGCCGCGGCTTCTCGCTCGAGCCGGGCCAGCCGATCGTCGTCGTCGAGGACGTCTTCACGACCGGCAAGTCCACGCGCGAGGCGGCGGCCGCGGTCGAAGCCGCGGGCGGACGCGTCGTCGCCGTCGGTTCGATCGTGGACCGGGGGCTGCCGCCGAACGCGTTCTCGGTTCCGTCTCGATCCCTCCTCGCGCTCTCCGTGCCGTCCTGGCCGGAGGCCGAGTGTCCGCTCTGCCGCGAAGGCCGACCGGTGGAAGCGCCCGGCAGCCGTTTCGCCGCGGGCGCGACGCGCTGAACCGCTAGCTGTCGAGCGAGCGGGCGAGCGCCCGCAGAAGCGACGCGCCGTCCCCGCGCCAGCAGCTGCCGTGCATGACGGCGAGCGTCTCGGGTTGCGTGGCCGCGAGCCGCTCCAGCAGTGTGCCCGCGTTTTTCGAGTGGGAGAAGTAGTCCATCGGCTGACGGAAGGCCTCGCTCGGTCCGAGGATGTCCGACTCCGTCACGGCGGCATCGCCGGTCCCGCCCTGCGTGAAGAGGTCGCCGCAGAGAAGCGTCTTCGTCGTCTCCTCGAAGAAGTAGCCGGTCTCCCAGCCGTGGGGGAGGTGGGGCGTGTCGAACCAGCGCATGCGTCGGCGTCCGAGCACGAGCGTCTCGCCGTCCGCCACGGGACGGGGCGCGCGGACCGCAAAATCCTCGACCGAGACCATCGCCGCGACGGCTCCGCAAACAGGCGACGCGTGGGGCGCGACCGCCAGGAAGTCGTTCAGCGCCCCGCACTCGTCGGATTCGAAGTGCGAGAAGGCGACGTGACGCAGACGCTCCACGGGGATCACGCGGTCGATGGCCTCGCGGACGACCGGGAAGAGCCGCCGGAGTCCCGTGTGAAAGAGGAGCGGCTCCTCGTCCAGGACGAGGTACTGATTGAAGGAGAAGCCGCCCGGCACCACAGACAAGGGCGTGTTGATGCGATAGATGCCGTCGGCGATCTCCTGGACGTTGGTGCCGCTTTCCGCGTTCGTGATCACGTGGACCTCCTCGCGTTCCCGGGACTCGGCGATTCTATGGGGGCCCGACACTGTAAGATCGAGAATCTATGGAATTGCGGTCCGTTTGCGTCTACTGCGCTTCGAGCCCGACCCAGAACACCGAGATCGAAACCGAAATCCGCACCTTCGGACGGGAGCTCGCGCAGCGCGGCATCCGCCTCATCTACGGCGGGTCCTCCCGCGGCTTGATGGGTGCGATCGCCGATGAGGTGCTGGCCGCCGGCGGCCAGGTCACCGGCGTCATTCCCAAGGCCCTCGAAGGGCGCGAGGCGGCGCACCGGGGGCTCACCGATCTCCGAGTCGTGAACTCGATGCACGAGCGCGAGCAGCTGCTCTTCGACCTGTCCGACGCCTTCGTGGCGTTTCCCGGCGGTTTCGGGACCATGGAAGAGATCATCGAGATGATCACCTGGAAGCAGATGGGCATCCACGGCAAGCCGATCGTCCTCGCCAACATCGCCGGCTACTTCCAGCCGCTGCTGCAGCAGTTCGACGTGGCCATCCAGCACAAGTTCGCCCGCACCGAGGACCGCATCCTCTTCGGCGTCGCCGAGAACACGAAGGCGATCCTGACGTTTCTCGAAGGGGCGCCGGTGATGTCGCGAAAAGCGGGGGACTGGGCCTAGGAGCCGTCAGCCGCTCAGCGGTTGCCGGCTTCGGCTCTCGGACGCGGAAAGCTGCGAGCTGAGAGTCCGACAGCTTCATTTCCTCCAGCAGCCTCCGATTGATCGCGACGAGGTCCGCGAGCAGCGCGATCAGCAGGGTCTGGAACCCGATCACGATGAGGATGGCGGCCAGGATGAGCGACTGGATGTGGCCTCCGGGATTCGTCCCGAAGAGGTAGAAACCCAGGAAGCGGAGTCCGAGCACCGCGCCCGCGCCGAGAAAGACTCCGGCGACGATCGAGAAGATCTTCAGCGGCTTGTAGAGCGCCGTGATCCGCAGAACGTTCGCCCCCTGCAGCAGGACGTACTTGGCGGTCGAGGCGAAGAGGCGAGAGGGCCGCACGGGGGGATGCGCCTTCACCGGCACCGAGGCCACGCGCAACCCCTTGTAACCCGCCTGGATGAGCGTCTCGAGCGTGTAGGTGAGCTTCGAGAAGACGTTGATCCTCCGCGCGGCGTCGCGAGAGAGCGCCCGGAAACCGGAGACGGCGTCGGCGATCTCGATTCCGGCGGCCTGGCGCACGACCCAGGTCCCGATCCGCTGGAGCAGGCGCTTGGCGGGCGAGAAGTGCGCGAGCTCGCCCGGCCCCCGATCCCCGACGACGAAGTCGGCGCGCCCGTCGAGGATCGGCTGGACCAGGGCCGGAATGTCCGCGGCGTCGTACTGCATGTCGGCGTCGAAGTTGACGATGACGTCGGCGCCCATGGCGAGCGACTCCGTGAGTCCCGCCGAGAAGGCCTCGGCGAGCCCCCGGTTCGTCACGAGGCGCAGGACGCGGTCGGCCCCCGCCGCGCGGGCCCGCTCCGAGGTCGCGTCCGTGGAGCCGTCGTCGATCACGAGCCTCTCCAACTCGGAGAAGCCCGGGACGCGGCGCGGCAGCGCGGCGAGCGCCCGTTCGATCGTGGCCTCCTCGTTGAACGCCGGAATCTGAATGACGAGCTTCATCGCCTCATCGGTTCTTCGCGGGAGCGGTTCAGGGCTGGATCGGTTCCGCGCGACTGCGAGCCGCCGTGATGATAATCGCGGCGAGCGCGAGCAGCCCGAGGCCGCTGACCGCGGCCTCCGCGCGCGGCACCTGGAAGCGGCCCTCGACCCGGTGGCGCCCCGCCGGCACGGCGAGCTCGAAGAAGAGGCCGTCCGAGGCTTCTCGCGTGACGTCCGTCCCGTCGAGGAAGACCTTCCAGTAGGGCGCGAACGTCTTCTGCGAGGTCGCGAGGCGCGCGGGCTCCTCCGTTTCGGTCTCCACGGCGAAGCGCTCGGGACGCAGCTCGAGCGTGCGCACCGAGCCTGCCCCCTCGAGCCGGAACCGGGGCCGCGCGCTCGATCGCTCGAACACGGTGAGGTCCGGCCCCGCGTACACGCGCGGGTAGGAGGCGTTCCCCACATCGCGCGGCGTCCTCGCAATCGCTCCCTTCGGGTGAAACGGCGCGGCGTCGTGCGCCTCGACCTCGGGGCCGACCGGGGCCGACACGCCCGGCGGCGCCGCGAGGTAGCGCACGCTCGCGAGATCCAGGGCTCGCGCCGCGGGATCCAGCGAGACGGGATCGAAGACCAGATACGTGCCGTAGGTGCCGTAGGAGTTCGGATCGGCCCCGGCGAGGAGCTGGCGATATCGCGCGTCCAACAGAAAGTGGCCGCGCGCGTCCTCGAGGCCGACGGCCTCGGCGACGTTGGGAATCAGCGTCCAGCCCGCGGCCGCGAAGCGCGAGCCATCGGAGGTCAGCTCGCGAAGCTTCCGAATTCCGGGCGTGTCTTCGAAGACAGCCTCCTCGGGACGGCTCTCCGGGTAGAAATCGAGAGCCTGGAACGCCAGCGGCACCGCCACCAGAAACGGCGCCACTCTCAGGGCGAGCAGGCGCCATGACGACGTCGAGGCGGAGGCGAGGCGTTCCAGCGCGACACCGTTCGCGAGGCGTTCGAGCGCCTCGACGCCGCACGCCGCGAGGATTCCGACGGCCAGAAGGATCAGGATCTTCGCGCGCGCGAACAGTCCGATCTCGAGAAGGGGCAGGCCTCCGACCGCCGCGAGCAAAGGTCCTCCCGCGTAGAGCGGAATCGCGACCGCGGCGCCCAGGAGGATCGCGAAGAGACCCTCCGTACGGCGTTTCACCGAAGCCAGCCCGATGAAGGCCAGGGCCGCCGCGGCCAGTCCCACGCCCGCCGCCGTCTCGATGTAGTTGTCGCCCGGGATCCAGCCGACGCCGGTGTAGTCGTCGCGACGCGGCGTCCCGGCGTAGTCCGGTACGAAGTAGAGACGGAGGTGGCGGAGGGGAAGCGCGTAGGACCCGCCCATCCCGCGGCGAATGGCCCCGTATTCCGAGGCTCCGAGAAAGCGCGCGGTCGCGAGGATCGAGGGAACGAGGATCGCGACGGCCACCGCGAGGGACGCCGTGAGCCGCCCGAGCGCGCGGAGGACTCCGCGTCCCCGCCGCGAGACCGTGCGCACCAGCAGATACAACCCGGCCGCCACGGCCCCGAAGAGGATCCAGTGCGGGAAGCCGCCCGCGAGACACAGGAGGATCGAAAGCGTCGCGAATCGCAGGGCCCGAGCCGTGCTCGCCTCGTCGAAGGCCCGGTCGACCGACATCAGCAGCAGGGGATACGTCACCGAGACGGAGCTATGCATCCAGAGCCCCCACACCGTCTGCCCGGTCGCGAACGCCCAGGCTGCGGCTCCCGCGGCGGCCGCGAGATCCGAGAAGCGGCGGCTCCGCAGGAAGGCGTAGGCCGCGACAAACGCAAAGTTGAACTTGAGAAAGAGAATGCCCGTCTCGATCCCGGCTTCGGGCAGGAGGAAGGCCGGGAGGGCCACGAACGGCGAAAGGAATCCCTGGGCCAGCTGGAACGGGCCCATGCTCCCGGAGGAAACCCAGGAGTTCCAGAAGAGACCGTCGGGGAAGCTCCGGTATCGCACCAGAGTCGTCTGACCCGAGGCCGCCGGATCCGAGAGAAGACGATTCTCCGCCTCGAGGATCCCGTGCGGGCCCTGCCGCCAGGGGTGATGCGCGCGCACGAAGTCGTGGGAGGAAAAAACGCCGCCCGTGACGAGCAGGGGGGCGAAGAGGACGAGGTCGAAGGCGAGGAGCGTCGCGAAGGCGAAGCGCCTCGACGCCATTAGCGAGGCGTTTCCGCGCCTCGACATTCGCGAGGCGTTCCCGCGCCTCGACCCCGACACTAAGCGGCTCGACCCACGAACACTCGGAAGTAGGACTCGACCCATCCCTTCTCGAGCAGGTGGTCCTCGAGGGCGATCAGCCGCGAGAGGGCCCCCGTCCGGTCCTCCGTCAGGCGTGCGACGTCGAGGCACGGGAAGACGAACCACAGGATGTTGCCGCCGTACGGCCGATCCTCCAGCACTTCGAAGAGCCGGCGGCAGGCGGGGAGGATGGCGGACGAGCGCACCGACTCGGACGGATCGTCCATGGGGAGCGGGATCGCGAGCTCCGGCCGGTTCTTGATCTCCTCGGGAAGAGCATCGAAGGCGCTGCGCGCGAAGCCCCATTTCTCGTCGGTCCACTCGG
Source organism: uncultured Acidobacteriota bacterium (assembly GCA_963804915.1). GTDB lineage: Bacteria > Acidobacteriota > Thermoanaerobaculia > UBA5066 > Gp7-AA6 > DAHUXD01. The sequence goes on along the minus strand of CAWDSI010000024.1, from coordinate 20,725 downwards.
TCCGCGCGGGCCCCATGTACTCGTCGACGAAGACGAGCCCGCCGGGCTTCATGGCCGACCGGACCTCTTCGAGGACCCGTTCGATGTTCCGGAGGTGATGGAGCGAGCCATGAAAGAAAACCGCGTCGTAGCGGCGGGCCGGGAGGCGGATCGCATTGATGTCCTCGACCCGGTAGGCGAGGCGGCGGGCGAGGCCCGCTTCCTCGGCGGCCCGCTCGGCCTCGGAGATGGACTCGGGGGAGAAGTCGACGCCTTCGACCCGGGCACAGAGGCCCTTGGCCAGGATGTCCCGCTCCAGGAGGCCGGTCCCGCAGCCGACCGACAGCCCGAGCGGCAGGGGCGCCGGGGCGTACTTCGCCGCGAACCACTCCATCGGCCAGCGGTTGGGGTCGCCCGTGACCCGGCGGTTGATGGCCCGGCGGACCAGCGGCTGGGAGCCCCAGTAGCGGTCCTCGGGCTCGCCCGGGGCGCCGGCGTCCCAGAACTCCCGGGCGGCGGCCGCTTCGGCGCGCGAGGCCCTCACGGCGCTCCATCTCCGCGCGAAGGAGGCGAGCGAATCGCGGATGGCAGACGACATTATTGGGAGACTCGATCCAGTGTAGCAGGACATGGCGCGTTTTGGCGTAACCCGTGAGCCCTCAGCCCCGAAGCGGGCGTCGTGTTTGCCGCTTCCGCGCCTCGTCTGGTAAAGTCGCCGGTCCCGGTCAGAACCGGGACGGCTCTTTTACAATCAGGGACGATGGCCGGGATGAAAATGCCTTCGCGGGCTTCCGGCCGGTAGCCCCCCGGGAAACCGGGATTCGAAGAAACCCACAGGCTCGTAGCTCAGGGGGAGAGCACCACATTGACACTGTGGGGGTCAGCGGTTCAAATCCGCTCGAGCCTACCAATTTCTTCGAAAACGCAGGCGCTTAGCTCAGCTGGGAGAGCGCTTCCTTCACACGGAAGAGGTCAACGGTTCGATCCCGTTAGCGCCTACCAAACGTCCAGACAACGCGGGGTGCCCCGCGTTTTTGTTTTTTCGGGAGTTCGGGGGGTGCCCCGAACCCCCGATCGAAGTAGTGGAATCAATACCTATGGAAGCCCTGGCACAAGACATCACGATCACGTTGCCCGACGGCTCGACGAAGACCGTCGCGTCGGGGACCACGCTCGCCCAGGTGGCGGCCGGGATCGGCCCGCGCCTCGCGAAGGACGCGCTCGCCGGCAAGATCGACGGGAAGCTCGTCGACCTGGCGACGCCCCTGCGCGCGGACGCGAAGATCGAGATCGTCACGGCGAAGTCGGCGGAAGCGCTGGACCTCTACCGCCACTCCACCGCGCACCTCACGGCGAACGCCGTCAAGCGGCTCTTCCCGACGGTCCAGATCGGGATCGGACCGGCGATCGAGAACGGGTACTACTACGACTTTTCGCCGGAACGCCCGTTCACGCCCGACGATCTCGCCGCGATCGAGGCCGAGATGCGGAAGATCGTGGCCGAGAACAACCCGGTCGAGCGGCTCGAGATGTCGAAGGACGAGGCGGTCCGGATTTTCGAGGGCCAGAACGACGCGTTGAAAGTCGAGATCATCCGGGGCATCCCCGACGATAAGGTGTCCTGCTACCGCCAGAAGGATTTCATCGATCTCTGCCGGGGTCCCCACGTCCCTTCGACCGGCCGGCTCGGCGTCTTCAAGCTGACGCACACGGCCGGCGCGTACTGGAAGGGCGACGAGAAGAACCCGATGCTCCAGCGCATCTACGCGGCCTGCTTCCTGACGCAGAAGGACCTCGACGATTACCTGAAGCAGCAGGAGGAGGCTCGCGCTCGCGACCACCGCAAGCTCGGCAAGGAGCTCGATCTCGTCGCGTTCCACCCCTGGGCGCCGGCCTCTCCCTTCTTCCTCCCGAAGGGCGCCGCGATCTACAACGGCCTGCTCGAGTACCTGCGCGAGGAATATGCGCGGCGGGGCTACCAGGAGGTCATGACGCCGCAGATCTTCGACGCGGAGCTCTTCAAGCTCTCCGGCCACTACCAGAACTACTACGAGAACATGTACTGGACGGAGATCGACGAGCGGGAGTTCGGCATCAAGCCGATGAACTGCCCCGGCCACTTCCTGCTCTTCAAGATGCAGCACTGGTCGTACCGCGACCTGCCCGTGCGCCTCGCCGACTTCGGCCGGCTGCACCGGTTCGAGCTCTCGGGCGTGACCGCCGGGCTGACGCGCGTCCGGTCCTTTTCGCAGGACGATGCCCACATCTTCACGCCCTTCGAGAAGGTCGAGGACGAGATCTTCCGCTTCCTCGAGTTCACGGACGCGGTCTACGGAGCGTTCGGCTTCACGGACGTGGAAGTCTCGCTCGGCCTGCGCCCGGAGAAGCGGATCGGTTCCGACGAGCAGTGGGATCAGGGAGAGCGGGCCCTCGCGACGGCGCTCGAGAAGGCGAAGCGCCCGCACGTCGTGACGCCCGGCGACGGCGCCTTCTACGGCCCCAAGATCGACTTCCGCGTCAAGGACGCGATCGGCCGCCCGTGGCAGCTCGGCACGATCCAGTGCGACTTCGAGCATGCCGAGAGCTTCGACCTGAACTACATCGGCGAGGACGGGCGCGAGCACCGGCCGGTGATCATGCATCGGGCGATCCTGGGGTCGTTCGAGAGGTTCATCGGCATCCTCATCGAGCACACCGGCGGGAACTTCCCGTTCTGGATCGCGCCGGTGCAGGTGGCCGTCCTGCCCGTCTCCGACCGCTTCGCCGAGAAGGCCCGCGAGACGGCCGCGCGGCTTTCGGCCGCCGGACTGCGCGTCGAGCTCGACGACAAGAACGAGAAGCTGGGCGCCCGCATCCGCCGGGCCGAGCTGATGAAGGTCCCGTGCATGCTGGTCGTGGGCGAGAAGGAGGCGGCCAGCGGGTCCGTCGCCGTCCGCCTCCGGCACGGCGGCGATGCGGGTACGCTCTCCATCCAGGATTTCATTTCGGCCGCGCAATCCGCGGTCGCGTCGAGGCAGTCGGAGTTTCTTTCGGAGGTGAAAGATCGATAAGAAGAGCATTCGCGTCAACGAACAGATCCGCTGGAAGGAAGTCCGGCTGATCGGAGCGGATGGGGAGGCGCTCGGCGTCGTCGTCATGTCCGACGCTCTCCAGAAGGCCCGGGAGGCGGGACTCGACCTCGTCGAGATCGCGCCGACCGCGCAACCTCCCGTCTGCCGGATCATGAACTTCGGGAAGTTCATCTACCAGCAGAAGAAGAAGCAGCAGGACTCGAAGAAGAAACAGAAGACCACGCAGGTCAAGGAAGTGAAGTTCCGGCCGAACATCGACGACCATGACTACGACTTCAAGATGAAGAACATCATCAAGTTCCTCTCGCACGGCGACAAGGTCAAGGCCACGGTGCAGTTCCGGGGCCGCGAGATGGCCCGGCGCGAGAACGGTCAGAAAGTGCTGGACCGGCTCCTGATCGACCTGACGGGTCACGCGATCGCCGAGTCGCGGTCGGAGATGCTCGGCAACCGGCTCTACCAGATCCTGGCGCCGGTCAAGCACGAGAAGGGAACCAAGGCCGCCGTCTGAGGCGGCCGAACGGAGAACACGATGCCCAAGCTGAAGACCCATCGGGGAGCCGCGAAGCGGTTCAAGAAGACCGCCACCGGCAAGTTCAAACGCGCGAAGGCGTTCAAGAGCCACATCCTGACCAAGAAGGCCGCCGGGCGGAAGCGCGGCCTCGCCCAGTCGACCACGGTTTCGAAGTCCGACATGGGACGGGTGCGGGAGATGCTGCCCTACGCGTAGGCCCCCGCCGGACCGAAATACCAATCACCTAGAGGAGAGAGAGCCATGCCTCGAGTCAAAAGAGGACCCAAGCGCAAGAACAAGCGGTCGAAGACGCTGGCGCTCGCCAAGGGGTACTACGGGACCAAGTCCAAGTCGTACCGGATGGCGAAGCTCCAGGTCGAGAAGTCGCTCGTCTACGCCTACCGCGACCGCAAGGCCAAGAAGCGCGACTTCCGCGGCCTGTGGATCATCCGGATCAACGCGGCCGCGCGTGAGCACGAGATCTCGTACAGCAAACTGGTCGACGGCCTGAAGAAAGCCGGCAGCGAGATCAATCGCAAGATGCTGGCCGAGCTCGCCGTTTCCGATCCCGCGGCCTTCGGGCACCTGGTGGGCGTCGCGAAGCAGGCGCTGAAGACCGCCTGAACGCCTCGAACGATCCGCTCGCGGAGCTGCTCGACTCCTTTCGCAGGGAGACGGGCGGAGCCGCGCCCGCTCGGGCGGAGTTCGAGCGCCTCAAGGGGCGCTACCTCGGCCGCGAGAAAGGGCTGCTGCCGGCGCTCTTCGCGAAGCTGAAGGATCAGCCTCCCGAGGAGCGAGGCGCCTTCGGCAAGAAGCTCAACGCCGCGAAGGTCGAGATCGAGGAGACCCTCGCTCGGCTCGCGAACGCGCTCGCCGCCCGCGAGGCCGCCTCGCGCGACGACGCGGCGGCCGTGGACGTCACGCTTCCCGGACGCGCCACGCGGCCCGGGGGGCTGCATCCCCTCACGATCGTCCGGCGCCAGATCGAGGGGATCTTCCTGCGGATGGGCTATTCGATCGCCGACGGCCCCGAGGTCGAAAACGACTTCCACAACTTCGAGGCCCTCAACTTCCCTCCCGACCATCCGGCGCGCGACTCGCAGGACACCCTGCTGCTGGACCGCAAGGCGGTCTCGCCGCTGCTCCTGCGGACGCACACCTCGCCCGTGCAGATCCGCGAGATGCGGCGCCACGGCGCACCGCTCCGGATCCTCGTGCCCGGACGCGTGTACCGCAAGGACGAAGTCGACGCCACGCACTCGCCGGTCTTCCACCAGGTCGAGGGGCTCGTCGTCGACAAGGGCATCTCGATGGCCGACCTCAAGGGGACGGTCTCGACGTTCGTGGAGGAGCTCTTCGGCAAGGGAACGCGGACCCGTTTCATCCCCACGTTCTTCCCCTTCGTCGAGCCCGGCGTGGACGTTTCCATGAGCTGCATCTTCTGCAAGGGCGCGGGCTGCGGAAAGTGCAAGGGCTCGGGGTGGATCGAGATCATGGGAGCGGGCATGGTGCACCCGCGCGTCCTCCAGGGCGTCGCGATCGATCCCGAGGAGTTCACGGGCTTTGCGTTCGGCCTCGGCATCGACCGCGTGGCCCTGCTGAAGTACGGCTTCCCCGACCTCCGCCTTCTCTTCGAGGGCGACGAGCGCTTCCTGCGGCAGTTCTCGGGGCGGACGTAAAGTCGTGAAGTTCTCGCTCGAGTGGCTGTCCGATTACGTCGACGTCGCCGCGGTGGGCGGCGCCGAGGGGGCGCGCCGGTGCCTGGATCAGGCGGGCATCCCGGTCGAGTCGGTCTCGACGGCCGGCGAGGACGTGATCCTCGACGCCGAGATCACGCCCAATCGCCCGGACGCCATGGGCCACCGCGGCCTCGCGCGCGAGATCGCAGCGATGTCCGGCCAGTCCATGCGGGACCCCGCGGCCCGGTACGCCGAGCCCGCGACCAAAGGCGACGCGACCGAGCAGCTGGCCTCGATCGTGATCCAGGTGCCCCGGCTCTGTCGCCGGTTCGGCGCGCGGCTCGTGCGCGGCATCGGCCCGGCGCCGGCGCCGGAGCGCGTGCGCCGGCGGCTCGCGGCCATTGGCGCGAAGTCGATCTCGGCCGCGGTCGACGCCACGAACTACGTGCTCTGGGCGACGAGCCAGCCCCTCCACGCCTTCGACTTCGACAAGCTCGCCGGGGGCCTGCTCATCATCCGCAAAGCCCAGCGAGGCGAGAAGCTCGTCACGCTCGACGGAATCCAGCGCGTGCTCGAGCCCTCGGACGTCGTCGTCGCGGACGCCGAGCGGGCCGTCTCCCTCGCCGGCATCATGGGCGGGCTCGACACCGCCGTCACGGCGAGCACGAAGAACGTCCTGCTCGAGGCGGCCTGGTGGGATCCGGTCACCGTGCGGAAGACCGCGCGGCGCCTCGGCATGCACACGGACGCCTCGCACCGCTTCGAGCGCGGCGCCGACCCCGAAGCCATTCCCGATGCGCTCGCCTACGCGGCGCGCCTCCTCGTCGAGGCCGCGGGCGGAACGATGGCGCCGGGATTCCTCGACGCGCTCGGCGCGGTCCTGCGGGTCCGGAAGACCGCGCTGCGCCTGGCGCGGCTCCGCCTGCTTTCCGGCGACGGGCGGCTGAACCTGGACTTCGCCGAAGACGCCCTCCGACGGCTGGGATTCTCGACGGAGCGGCGGGGCAAGCACCTCGCCGTCTCGATCCCGCTCTTCCGCGGCGACGTGCGGCGCGAGGACGACCTGGTCGAAGAAGTGCTGCGGGTCTACGGCTACGACCGGCTGCCCTCGCGTCTCCCGCCGGCGGCTTCGCCCGGCGGGCACAAGGAGCCTCGCCGGCCCATCGAGGAGCGGCTGGCCGACGCGGCCGCGGCCGCCGGGCTTTTCGAGACGGTGAACTATCCCTTCGTCGACCGCGACGCCCACGAGTCGGCATTGGGAGACTGGCTGCGGCTGACGGAGACGGCTCTCGAGCCGCTTGCGATTCTCAATCCCCTGGACGCATCCCGACACCACCTGCGCGCGACGCTGCTGCCCGGGCTGCTCGACGCCGTGTCGCGCAACCTCCGTCACGGGGCGCCTTCGGTCGGTCTCTTCGAGATCGGACGCGCTTTCGGGTCGCAGGGCGAGTCCGACCGGCCGGAATCCTACGAATCGCGCCGCTTCGCCTTTGCGCTCGCCGGCGAGAGGCGGGGCCACTGGAGCGTGCCGCCGCCGCTGCGGCCGGCGGATTTCTTCGACGTCAAGGGTCTCGTGGAGCGGCTCGTCGCGCCGTGGATCCCGGCGGAGGAGATCGTCTGGAAGCCCGCGGAGATCCAGGCCTTCACGCCCCGTGCGTCCGCCATCGCCCACACGCGCGCCGGCGAAATCCTCGCCGTCGTCGGCCTCCTCTCGGAGTCCGAGCGCGAGCGGCACGGCCTCGCCACGTCCGTCTTCGCCGCCGAGATCCTGGTCGACGCGCTGCCCGTGGACGGCCGTCCCTTCGTCTTCGAGCCGTTCTCGTCGCTGCCGGCGATCACCGCGGATCTCTCCTTCCTGCAGCCCCGGGATCTTCCGTGGGCGAAGGTCGAGGAGTGCGTGCGCGGGCTCGGCCTCGCCGATCTGGAGTCGCTGCGGTGCGTCGATCGATACGAGGGCGAGAAAGTCCCCGGCGGATTCGTCAAGACGACCATCCGGCTCACGTTCCGCTCGGCGGAACGGACGCTGTCTCAGGAAGAGGTCAACCGCGAGATGCGCCGGCTCGCGGACGAGCTCCAGCGAAAGCTCGATATCCGCTTCGAAGGTTAGGACCCTCGCCCGACGCCCCGACTTCCGAGGCTCGTGATATCTACGCCCGCACACAAACCGGAGGAGACGAACCCATGAAGGGCACCCTGTCGCTTCTGCTCGCGAGCCTCGCCGTTCTCGCCTCGCCTCGCAACGCGTCGGCCCAGATCCCCCCGTCGATCATGACTCCCGACCGCGTCGACACACGCATCGGCCGTCTCGAGTTCAAAGACGGCGCGCCCACCGTCGAAACGGCGGAGAAGGTCCGCGACACTCTCGACTTCACTCGCGCATTGAATGTCTACAACAACAGTTTCCGCGGCGCGTCGGCCTATGCCATCGGCAAGGGCTTCCAGAGCATCGGGGCCGAGGACAACACGATCGTCATCTTCTCGGAGTTGATGGACGCCAAGTCCCTGTTCCTGACGGCGAACGCCGACACCGTGTACTTCATCGGCGTCCTGAACCTGTCGAAGGGTCCGCTGGTGGTCGAGCAGCCGCCGGGAAGCCTCGGCACCTTCAACGACATGTGGTTCAGCTGGATCATCGACGGCGGCTTCCCGGGCCCCGATCGCGGTGCCGGGGGCAAGTACCTTCTCGTGCCGCCGGGCTACGAGGGTCCGCTGCCGGACGGCGGCTTCTTCGTCGCCAAGTCGAACACGAATCGCGTGCTCTACGCGTTTCGCGCGTTCCTCGTGAACAACGATCCAAAGCCGGCCGTCGAGAACATCAAGAAGAACCTCAAGATCTATCCGTACACGCCCGGCGGCTACGGCACGAGCATCGGGACGGCTCTCGAAGGCAAGGTTCGGATGGCGAGGAACCCTGAGATTCCCGCGACGAAGTTCGTCGAGGGCACCGGCAAGGCGTTCAACACGGTTCCCCCCGGCGACTACGGCTTCTTCGAGATGATCAATGAGAACGTCCAGCAGGAGCCGGCGACCAGCTACGACGTGGAGCTTGCCGGCCAGCTGGCCGCCATCGGCATCGTCAAGGGCAAACCGTTCAATCCCGATGCCCGCATGAAGAAAATCCTCAGCGATGCCGCCGCCGTGGGCAACGCTGCGGGTCGGATGCTCAACTGGCGCTACGCCGTCTCCCATCCGGACTGGGCGTACTACCCGGGCTCGAAGTGGGGCGGCATGCTATGGGAAGGCGGCGCGTTCTTCGAGACCCCGCCGCCGCCGTTCAAAGAAGGCATGTTCAAGCCGCTGCCCCCGACCGGGGCCCGCACGCTCGACTCTCGCACGGCGTTCTACTACGCGTACACGATGGACTCGCCCGGCATGATCATGACGATTCCCGACATCGGCTCGCAGTACCTCATGGGCTTCCTGGACGCAGCCGGCAACCCCTTCGACGGAGGCAAGACCTACAGGGTCAATCTTCCCAAGGACATCCCCGCGAGGGCGTTCTGGTCGTTCACGGCGTACGACAACCAGTCGCGCTCGCTGCTCGACACGCCGCAGCGTTACCCGCGCGCGGGCAGCCAGAGCTATCCCTCGCCGGCGGCGAAGGCCAGCCCCGACGGATCGACGACCGTGTATTTCTCGCCGACTCAGCCCGCGGGAATCGACCGCGGAAACTGGATCCAGACGATGCCCGGCAAGGGATGGTTCACGATCCTTCGCCTTTACAGCCCGCTCCCGGCGTTCTTCGACAAGAGCTGGCGCCCGAGCGAGATCGAACTGGCGAAGTAAAGCCCTTTCCGCGAAGCGGTTTTCTGAAGCGGCGCCGATTTCGGCGCCGCTTCTCATTGCGGCTGAAGTAGAGTCCGTCCTCGAAAAGGAACGACGAGAATGGACACGACCAAAGTTTTCGACGCGCTGGACCGCAAGATCGAGCGTATGGTCTCGCGCCTGAAGTCGCTCGAGACCGAGAACGAAACGCTCAAGTCCGACCTCGCGGCCTCCCGTAAGGCCGCCAAGGAGGCCGGGGACTCCCGTCCCCAGATCGAGAGGCTCGAGAAAGAACAGGACCACGTCCGCGAGCGGCTCGAGAAGCTGATCCACGCGCTTGAATCGGCCGAGGAAAAGAAGTCGTAGACAGGCCGACACTTACGCCTAAACCGTTGACTGCGCAGGATCAAACGCACTAGACTCGCCGCGGAAAGGAGTCTGTGTCTGGATAAGCGGGGCAGCGTGACTCAAGTCGAGATCTTCGGACAGACGTACAGCGTCCGCGCCGAAGGGGACAGCGGCTACATTCACGACCTGGCCCGTTTCGTAGACTCACGGATGAAGGAAGTGGCGGAGAGAACGGCGACCGTCGATACGACGAAAATCGCCATACTCGCCGCTCTGAATATTTCGGACGATCTTTACCAGGCGGACAAACGTCGGCAGGGCGATCCGACGGATGCGAAAGCCCGTGCGGAGCGCCTGATCCGAAAACTGGACGACGCCCTGGGCGCCTCTTAGGCGAAGCGTCGGCACCCCGAGCCGAATGTGGCATCGGGGATCAACACGAAGGAAACGAGTGGGACGTGGTGGCCCGGTTGGTTCCGGTTTGATTATGACTAACCCTCGTCGGAAGGGTCCCTTCCGCCTTCTCGTGTAGCCGAGCATCGTCCTCCGGCGGCGCCCCCTGGCGATTTGGGGGGCCGGAAATGAACACATCGATCGCGGTCATCGCCGCGGTGGCCTTCGTGGCCGCCGTGGTCGTGATTGGCGTCGCTTATGCCCTGCTTCGACGCAAGGTCGAAGGAGAGCGGGCAGGCATTCGTAACGAGGCCGAAAAGGCTCTGGCCGACGCCCGGCGTCAGGCCGAATCGCGGATCCGCGAAGCCGACATCGAGGCCAAAGAGAAGGTCCTCGCGGCTCGGGCCGAGTTCGAGAAGACGGTCCAGGCCAGCCGACAGGAGATCGGGGCCCTGGAGAAGCGGGTCCAGCAGAAGGAAGAGAACCTGGACCGCAAGATCGCCCAGCTCGAGCGGCGCGAGGAGGACTACGGCAAGAAGGAGAAGGCCGTCGCCGACCAGCAGAAGCGCCTGGAGGACAAAGAGGCGGAGGTCCAGACCGTCGTCGATGAGCAGCGGAAGCGGCTCGAGCAGATCTCCGGGCTGACCGCCGTCGACGCCAAGCGCGACCTGGTCAAATCGGTCGAGAACGAGGCCCGGCTGGAGTCGGCCGGCCTCATTCGCCGGATCGAAGAGGAAGCCAACGAGCAGGCGACCCAGAAGGCCCGCCGGATCATCGGGATGGCCATCCAGCGGCTCGCCTCCGACACCGTCGTCGAGGCCACGGTCTCGGTCGTCGAGCTGCCCTCGGACGACCTCAAGGGCCGGATCATCGGCCGCGAGGGTCGCAACATCCGGGCGCTCGAGGCGGCGACCGGAGTCGACCTGATCATCGACGACACCCCGGAAGCCATCGTCATCTCGGCCTTCGAGCCGATCCGCCGCGAGGTCGCCCGGGCAGCGCTCGAGAAGCTCATCGTCGACGGACGCATCCACCCCGCGCGCATCGAGGAGATCGTCGAGAAGGTGCGCTCGGAGCTCTGGGAAAAGATCCGCCAGGAAGGCGAGGCCACGGCTCTCGAGTTCGGGATTCCGGACCTGCACCCGGAGCTCGTGAAGATGCTCGGCCGGCTGAAGTACCGCACGTCCTACGGCCAGAACGTCCTCCAGCACTCGAAGGAGGTCGGCTGGCTGGCCATGAACATGGCCGCCGAGCTCGGCGCCAAGGTCGAAGTCGTCCGGCGCGCGGGTCTGCTGCACGACATCGGCAAGGCCATCGACCGCGAGATGGAGGGCACGCACCTCGAGCTCGGCCGCGAGGTCCTCAAGAAGTTCGGCGAGTCGAACGAGGTCATCCACGCGATGGAGTGCCACCACGGCGACTACGAGCCCCGCTCGCTCGAGGCCGTTCTCGTCAACGGCGCCGACGCGCTGTCGGCCGCGCGGCCGGGGGCCCGGCGCGAGATCCTCGAGACCTACGTCAAGCGCCTCGAGAAGCTCGAGCACATCGCCGACGGGTTCAAGGGCGTCCAGAAGGCGTTCGCCATCCAGGCCGGCCGCGAGCTGCGGATCGTCGTCGAGGCCAACCGGGTCACCGACGACGAGGCCCTGTGGCTCTCGCGCGACGTCGCCAAGAAGATCGAGGCCGAGCTGCAGTACCCCGGCCAGATCAAGGTCACGGTGATCCGCGAAACGCGGGCGGTCGAGTATGCGCGGTAGGAAGAAGCCTCCCTCTTCATGAACATTCTGTTCGTCGGCGATGTGGTCGGCGCGCCGGGGCGCCGGGCGCTCGTCGAAGCCCTCGAGGGCGTGATCGACCGGCACCGGGTCGACTTCACGATCGTCAACGTCGAGAACGCGGCGGGAGGCTTCGGCCTGACCGTCGAGCTTTTCGAGGAGCTCTCGAAGATGCCGATCGACGTCTTCTCGTCGGGCAACCACATCTGGGACAAGAAGGAGATCTACGACACGCTCAACGGGTCGGATCGTCTCCTGCGGCCCGCGAACTATCCGCCGGGCAACCCCGGGCGCGGCTGGACCGTGCAGACGACGGCGGCCGGGATTCCGGTCGGCGTCCTGAACCTCCAGGGCCAGGTCTTCATGCCTGCCAACGCCGACTCGCCCTTCCGCGTGGCGGACGAGGAGCTCGCGCGCGCCGGCGAGCTCAAGGTCATCTTCGTCGACGTGCACGCCGAGGCGACCTCGGAGAAGGCCGCGCTGGGCTGGTACCTCGACGGGCGCGTCTCGGCCGTCGTCGGCACGCACACCCACGTCCCGACCGCCGACGAGACGATCCGGCCGGGCGGCACGGCGTTTCTGTCGGACGCCGGCATGACCGGCGCGTACGAGGGCATCATCGGCTTCTCGAAGGACCGCATCATCGAGAAGTTCCTCTCGCAGACGCCCCGCTCCTTCGAGACCGCCAAGAAGGACATTCGACTTTCCGGCGCCGTGATCGACGTCGACGAGGCGACGGGGAAGGCGAGGAAGATCGAGCGCGTACAGGTGAGGGTGGATTAGGCCACCTTCCACGTCCAACTCTCGATTCATGACTCGTCCCGGCTTGACCGCGATCGTCACCACCCTCAACGAGGAGGTCAACCTCCGCGAGTGTCTCGAGAGCCTCGAATTCGCCGACGAGATCATGCTGGTCGATTCCTTCTCGACCGACGGGACCGTGGCGATCGCCCGGTCCTTCCCCAGGGTGAAAGTCGTCCAGCGGCAGTACTTCGGATCGGCCGCGCAGAAGAACTGGGCGATGGATCAGGTCACGACGCCCTGGCTCCTCATCGTCGACGCCGACGAGCGGGTGCCGGAGACGCTCGCGCGCGAGATCCTCGGGCTGCTCGAAAAGGGTCCCGAGGCCAGGGCCTATTACATCCGCCGCGAGAATGTGTTTCTCGACCGGGTCATCCGTCACTCCGGCTGGTCGACGGACAAGGTCGTGCGCCTCATGGAGCGGGACGCGGCCCGCTATCCGAAGCGCCGCGTTCACGCCGATCTCGAGCCGGACGGCCCCGCGCCGACACTGCTCACGCCGATGCGCCACTACACCTGCCGTTCGCTGCCCCAGTACATCGACAAGCTGCATCGGTACGCGGCCTGGGGCGCGGCCGACGCGTTTCGAGCCGGGCGTCGTGCCGGCCCGATCGAGCTTCTCTTCCGGCCGGCCTGGCGCTTCTTTCGCATGTACGTCGTCCAGGCCGGGTTTCTGGACGGCCGCCACGGCCTGGTGCTCTGCGGGCTCCAGGCGTGGAGCGTCTTTCTCAAGTGGGCCCGGGTCTGGGAGTGGGATCGGTTCCGCCGCCTCGGTTGGCCGGTCGAGCTTCCGGCATACGATGAATCGCCCGAGATCTGGCGGGAGTCGCAGTGAAAATCCGGGGTCTGTTCAAGTTGTTGTGGAGGAGACCGACCATGCTGAAAGTGGGAGACCCCGCTCCGAGCTTCACGGTGAAGGACCACACCGGCGCCACGCGCTCGCTCTCGGACTATCGAGGCAAGAACATCGTCCTCTGGTTCTATCCGAAGGCCGACACACCCGGTTGAACGCTCGAGGGTTGCGGGTTCCGCGACCTCTACCCGGAATTCCAGAAGAAGAACACCGAGATCCTCGGCGCGTCCTTCGACACGGTCGAGGAGAACGCCGCCTTCGCGAAGAAGTTCGACTATCCGTTCCCGCTTCTCTGCGACGTGAAGCGCGAGATCGGGATGTCCTACGGCGCGACCGATGACCCGAAAGCCGAGTACGCCAGCCGGATCACCTACGTCATCGATCCCGAGGGGAAGATCGCGCAGGCGCACCCGAAGGTCTCTCCCAAGTCGCACCCGAGCGAGGTTCTGGGGTCGCTTTAGGTCTCAGGGCGTTCGGTCGACGCAGTCGGCGTCGATCGCGCGCGACACGAGCCGCGCGAAATCCGCGACCCGGCAGGGGTAGCCGGGCTCGTCGCGGCTGCAGCCGGGGATCCGGATGGGCGTCCGGAGCGGCGGCGACGCCGGCGTGAGCGGCGCGGCGTCGCGCATTTGGTCGAGCGTCTGGGAGACGTAGGACACGAAGATGTCGTCCCCGGCGCCGTCGCGCGCGCCGTCCGCCGCGCGGCGTCTCTCGAGCAGGAGGGCTCCGGCCGGGGGCGTCTCGTTCTCGGGATAGCCCGGCAGCGACCACTTCGCGCCGAGAAGGCCGCCGAGGTTTGCGAGGTTGTCGTCGTGGCCGACATAGGCGACGACGCGGGCATCGCGCACGGCGGGCTCGGGCTCGGGGAGGCCGCCGATCGCCGTTCCGGTGACTGCGCCGGCGGCGCGGGCGAGAAGCGACGAGCCTTCGCGTCGCGCGAGGTACGGCGTGCGAAAGAGCAGGTCGAAGAGCGCATCGTGGAGGGGAAGAACCTCTCGAATTTCGGCCGGTCCCGCCCGGCCCCAGCCGACTTCGGGCAGCGGCTTACCGTCCGCGTACTGGAGCAGAAAGAGCTCGGAAGCGGTCGACGCGAAGGAGAGGCCGCCGATCAGCGAGATTCCCTGTCCGTTGGAGAGGCCGACCAGGGCGGTCGGGACCTCGGGCAGCGTGCAACCGGCCGGTCGCCCGTACGCGGCGCAGAGGGCCGGCGCGCAGCAGCCGGAGATGGACTGGAGCGTGTCGAACGCAGCGCGATGCTTCGCGACCAGCGCCGAAAAGTCGCCTCCCACGCGGGCCAGGACGGCCGACTGGGCCTCGAGCGGGTCGATGCGGCACACGCCGGCAGCGACCGGATGGAAGACGCCGTCCACCTTCGCGGGGGCGCGCGAGCGGATCGGGATGCCGCAACCCGGAGCGAGCCCGTCGAGAAGGCCCTGCGCCGTCTGCTCGGTACGCTCGGCGACGTCGGCGTAGACATAGATGCTGCCGGGCGCGGGACAGCCATGGCGTTCTCGGCGAGGAGGTTCTCCGCCGCGAACGCGGAGCGGTAATAGCTTCCCATCAGCGTCGCGAGACGCCGGCCTTTCGGCGTGAGGGATCCGAGCGGCTCCTTCCACGTCGGCCAGGGCTGCCGGGCCCAGTTCGCGAGAACCTCGTTGGACATCGTCGGAGTGCGCACGCCGTGGCGGCTCACGATCACGGCCTGGAGAAGAGTCCCCGGGGCCTGGGCGAACGCTGCGGTCGCAGCGGCGAACAGAACGGCGGCCCCGGCGATTCGGCGGAACGCGCCCTTCATGCGCTCCGCACTCTGCCATAGAAGTCCCGCGCGGCCGACGCGAAGCCGGCGCCTCCGAAGCCCAGCGCGCGCCGCCGGGCCGCTTCGGCCATGCGCGCTCGCAGCTCCGGCTCCGCCGCCAGGCGGCGCAGCGCGGCGGTGGCGCTCGGAACGTCTTCCGCCACGAAACCTTCGACGCCGTCGGCCACCAGGTCGCGCACGCCCGGCACCGGAAGCGCGACGACGGGAAGCCCCGTCGCCATCGCCTCCAGGATCGCGCGCTGGCCCTGCTGCGACCCCGAGGCCGTAAAGAGAAAGACGTCCATGCTCCGGTAGAAGTCGGGAAGCGCCTCGTCCTGATAACCGGCCCAGACGTTCCGTGCCGCGCTGCCGAGCCGCTCGGCCGCCGCGCGAAGCTCCGGGAGCCGCTCGCCCTTCCCGACGTGCAGCAGGACCGCGCCGTCCGCGAGCGGCGCCGCCGCGGCGATCGCTTCTTCGTGGCCGCGTCCGCGAGCGAGCTTTCCGACGGTGCCGACGACGAGACCGCCGGCCGGCAGGAGCGCCCCGGGGCCCGCCGGCCTCGGCCCGGTTCGAGGCGAGAAGAGAACCGGATCGACGACGGGGAGCTGCACCAGTCCGGGAACGCCCGAGACCTCGGCGATCTCTCGATTGGCGAACGTGAACGCGGCGGTTCGGCGAAAGACGGCGCGCATGAAGCGGTCGGGCCGCGCGTGGCGAAGATGATGGAGCGTCCGGACGACTCGCGGCCGCACGTGCCCCTTCAGCGAGGCGGCGGCCGCGACGGCGAGGGCGTGGTCGTGCGAGGAATGCGCGTGGACGAGGTCGAACCGCTCGCGCGCCAGCGTCCGGCGGAGCGCCGGGAGGTCCTGCAACGTTCCACGGATGCCGTGAGGGCGGGACAGGAGCGGGCGCACCCAGCCGGGCCCCGCGATCCTCCTCGCGAGAGGACTCCCGCCGACGAATGCGAACTGCGCCTCCACGCCGGCCTCGACCAGAGCGCGCGTCCAGTCGTGGACGACGGCGGCGATGCCGGTCCACTTTTCGCCGGCCACGACGTGGAGGATCCGCACGAAAAGAAGCTATCAGCTGTCCGCTTTCCACCATTAAGCGTCCGCGCCGACTTCGGAGATAGACTCTCGCGCGGAGGCGCCGCATGGCCGTGGATCCCGAGCTCCTCGCGATTCTGGTGTGTCCGAAGACGAAGGGGCCCCTCGAGCTCGTCGAGCTCCGGGACGCCACGCGCAAGGCTCTCGTCGAGAAATATCGGGAGAAGTTCCGCGACGAGGAGCCCGTCGTCACGCAGGGTCTGTACTCGAAGCAGGCCGATCTCGTGTATCCGATCGTCTCGGACATCCCGGTGATGCTGATCGACGAGGCCCTCCCCGGCTCGGAGGCGGCCGGCCGCTGAGAATTCGTCGAGAGTGACAGGCGTGGCGTACCGCAAGGCCGCGTTTGCCCTCCTGCTTCTTTTCGCGTTTCTGACCCCCCTCATCTCGGTCGCCTACGCGGTCTTCGGTCTGCTCGCCGCCGTCTGGATCGCTTCGCTCATCCGCGAGCGCCGTTTCCCCGCGAGCCTGCGCTCGCCGTTCTGTCTGCTGGCGGGCGGCCTGGCGATCCTGACGGCCGCGTCGGCGGTCTTCTCCCGTGAGCCGGCGGTCAGCGCGAGGCACCTTCCGGGGCTCTCGCTGCTCCTGCTGATTCCCATCACGATGGATCTCGTCGACGGCCCGCGGAAGGCGCGAACGCTCGTGCTGACGCTCGCCGCCTCCGGGACGGCGCTCGCACTGCTCGGCGTCTGGCAGTTCCTCCATGGCGGCGACGATCTCGGGAACCGGATCCGCGCGACGCTCTCGCACTACATGACGTTTCTCGGGCCTCGCGACCATTGCCGCGGGGCTCCTGCTCGGCCTGGCGCTCGAGGGCCGGGGCCGCTGGAGGCTGGCCGGGCTCGCCTGTGTCGTGCCGCTCGCCGCGGTCCTCTTCACCTTCACGCGCGGCTCCTACGTCGGCATCCTCGCGGCGCTGCTTCTCTACGTGGCCGTGAGGCGTCCGAAGGGTCTCCTCGTCCTCGCTCCGGCCATCCTCGCCGTGTTCCTGCTGTCCCCGCCGGACATCCGTCAGCGCATTCGCTCGATCGGGGACCTCTCCGACCGGACCAACCGCGACCGCGTCGCGATGGCTCGCGCGGGCATGCGCATCGTCGGCGACTATCCGGTCTTCGGCCTCGGACCCGACATGGTCAAGCTCTACTACCCGCTGTACCGGGACCCCGACGCGCCGCGCTGGACGGTGCCGCATCTGCACAACAACGTCGTCCAGATCGCGGCGGCGAGCGGAGTGTTCGCCGCGGCGATCTACCTGGCCTGGATCGGGCTCTTTCTGGCGCGCGCCGTCGCCGGCCTGCGGCGCGAGACGCGTCCCGACCTCCGAGCGCTCTGGGCGGGCGCGCTCCTCGCCGGAGCGGCGATCTGCGTCGCGGGCCTCTTCGAATACAACTTCGGGGACACCGAGGTGGAAATGGCGACGCTTCTCGTGTTCGCGCTGCCGTTTTCGCGAGCCGCCGGCGGCGCCGGCGATTAGAATCCTTCCGATGCTGCCGAGCCCCGTGCCGGTCCCCGCGCCGCCCCGCCCGTACACCGTGTCGGAGCTCCTCGCGGAGGTCGGAAGCGACGCTCCGCACCGCCTGGCGCGACGTGTCGGTGGTGGGGGAGATCGGGCGATTCGACCTGCGCGGGGGGCACGGCTACTTCACGCTGAAAGACAAGACCGCGGCGGTCTCGGCGATCATCTTCGCCTCCGACCTCCGGCGCGTGCCCTTCCAGCTCGAGCCCGGGCTCGAAGTCGTGGCGCGCGGAGCCCTGGACCTCTACGCGCCGCAGGGGAAATTCCAGATCAAGGTCCATGCGATCGAGCCCGTCGGCCGCGGAGCCCTCCAGCTCGCGTTCGAGCAGCTCAAGGCGAGGCTCGCGGCGGAGGGGCTCTTCGGCGCCGAGAGGAAACGGCCGATCCCGAGGCTGCCACGCTCGATCGCCGTCCTGACGTCTCCCACGGGCGCCGTGATCCGGGACATCCTCCACGTTCTCTCCCGCCGCTACGACGGCCTCGCGGTCACCGTCTATCCGGTCCGCGTCCAGGGTGAGCTCGCAGCCGCGGAAATCGTGGCGGCGATCCGGCACCTCAACCGGCGCGGCGGGTTCGACGTCCTCATCGTGGCGCGGGGCGGCGGCTCGCCCGAGGACCTCGCCCCGTTCAACGACGAACGGGTCGCCCGCGCGCTCGCCGCCTCGGGGATCCCGACGATCTCGGGCGTGGGCCACGAAACGGACTGGACCATCTGCGACCTGGTCGCGGACCTGCGCGCCCCGACTCCGTCCGCCGCGGCCGAGCTCGTGTGCGAGAGGAAGGACGAGATCGCGCGGCGGGTCGCGAAGGACCGCACCCAGCTGCTGCGGGGGATGCGGGGCCGGATCGAGCTCTCGCGGGCCCGCCTCGACGGCCTCTCGCGCGCCGACGCGCTCGCGGGATTCCCGCGGCGGCTCGCCGAGCTGTCGAACCGGATCGCGCAGGGGCGGCAGGCCCTGACGTCCCTGCTGGGCCGGAGGCCCGCGGAGTACGCGGCGCGGATCGCGGCGGCCTTCCGCGTGCTCGAAGACTTCCCCCGCGTGGCCGAGCTCCGTCGGCGCGGCGACGCGGTCCGCGGCCTCCGTTCGATGCTGCAGGAGAAGTTCGCCCGCGCCGCCGAGCGCCGGCGCTCGCAGCTCGCGGGATGCGCCGCGCGCCTGCAGTCGCTGAGCCCCCTCGCGGTGCTCGCCCGGGGCTATGCCGTGGCGTATCGGGAAGGGGCGAAGCGGCCGCTGCTCTCGGCGGCAGAGGTCGAAGACGGCGCGAAGATCCGCGTGCGCCTGTCCTCCGGCGAGCTCTCGGCGCTCGTCCGCGGCGGTGGGCGGATCTTCGATCCCGGGCCGCTCTTTCGAACCGACGAAGAAGGGGAGAAGAAGTGACATTGCGCGTTCGCAAGGAGAAGAGCTTCGAGGAGGCGCTCGGCCGGCTGGAATCCATCGTGGCCGAGCTCGAGGGCGAGGACCGCGGCCTCGAAAAGCAGTTCGCCCTCTTCCAGGAGGGAATGGACCTGGCGCGCTTCTGCGAGAAAAAGCTCTCGGAGGTCGAGAAATCGGTCGAGATCGTCCTGAAGGAGTCCACCGAGGAGTGGAAGACGGCGCCGTTCGATCCGGCGGAAGGGTCCGAGGCCAATGACGATGACGAGCGGGACTGAGACCGAGGCGCGGGACGTCGCCGGGTTTCTGGCGCGCCGCCGCGCGGACGTGGACCGGGAGCTCGAGCGGCTATTGCCCTCCGGCGAGGAGTGGCCGACAAACCTCCACCGGGCCATCCGGCACTCGGTCTTCGCCGGCGGCAAGCGGCTGAGGCCGATCCTCTGCCTCGCGGCCGGCGAGGTGCTGGGAGCGCGCACTGAGGATCTGATCGCGCCGGCCTGCGGCCTGGAGATGATCCACACCTACTCGCTGATCCACGACGACCTTCCGGCGCTCGACAACGACGACCTGCGGCGGGGCGTGCCGACCTGCCACGTCGTCTTCGGCGAAGCCACCGCGATCCTCGCCGGGGATTCGCTGCTGACGCACGGCCTCGGCATCTTCGCGTCCCATCCCAAAGGGGAGCGGTTCGCCGCCGCGAAGGTCCGGGTGCTCGAGACGGTCGTGGAGGCGATCGGCACCAAAGGCATGATCGGCGGGCAGGCCGCGGACCTCGAGGCCGAGAAGGAGACCGCCCCGACGGCGGAGCTCGTCGCGAAGATCCACGAGAACAAGACCGGCCGGCTCATCCGGGCGTCTCTCCTGGTCGGCGCGATCCTCGCCGGCGCCGACGAGAAGACGCTCTCTGCTCGTGGACCGCTACGGCGAGCGGATCGGCCTGGCCTTCCAGATCAAGGACGACCTCCTCGACGTCGAGTCGGACGCCGCGACCCTCGGGAAGGCGTCGGGAAAGGACGCGGCGGCGGGCAAGGCGACGTTTCCCGGGCGTCTGGGGCGTCGAAAAGTCCCGGCAGCTACTGGCCGAGAACGTTTCCGCGGCCGTCGAGACCGTCTCGGCGCTCCCCGGCGGCGGTGGCGTTCTCCCGGACCTCGCGCGCTTCGTCGGTAATCGGACGTCATGAGACGGAGGATCGGACGTGCGGCGCAATTCCTCGGGATCGCCGCTCTCGGCCTGCTCTCGGCCGGTTTTCACTGCGGTGAATCCGCGCAAGTGAAACTCGGGAGAAGCGTTTGAGCTCCGGGCCGGCGAGAAGGTGTCGGTCGGCGGCGAACTCGACGTGACGCTTCGTCGCGGTGCCTCAGGACTCTCGCTGTCCCAAAGGGGAACAGTGCATCACGGCCGGCAAGGCTGTGGTTCGCCTGGAAGTCACGCCGCGCGATGGGAAGCCCGTCACAATCGATCTCGAAACGGGATCCGCGTCCGAATCCGGAGAATCGGATGTTTCAGGTTTTCGGATCGTCCTCCTCGACCTCTCTCCGTACCCTTCCGCTGCCCGCCCAATAATTTTCCAAGATTACCTCTCCAAACTGTCCGTTCATCGGCTATAAAGCGCCAATACGCGACAGGGTAGTCGAACTTTTTTTGTTCGAAAGGGAGGTTTCCGAATGCGAAAACTGAGGTTCATCAGTTCCGCCACGGCCCTCGTCCTTCTTCTTGCAGGCTTCGGCACAGCCGGCGCCGCCGAGAAGGAGAACGG